>NZ_JAHBRW010000001.1:430000-1630000 GCF_018398315.1 Chelatococcus sp. YT9 | reverse complement strand
CCGGACTTTCACCCGCTCGAGCGGCGGGCTCGCTCGTTACGGCGGCTGGCCGGCCAACAGCGGGTGCGAAGCGACTGGCAACCGCAATCCGCGAGGTCTTGTCCGAGGCAGTCGCTGCCGGCGGTTCCAGCCTGCGCGACTATGCGCAGCCGAATGGCTCGCTCGGCTATTTTCAGCATGGCTTCCGGGTCTACGACCGGGAGCAGGATCCCTGCCCCACGCCGGGATGCCGCGGCACGATCTCGCGGATGACCCAGGCTGGGCGCTCGACATTCTTCTGCGCTAGCTGCCAGCGGTGATGGCTTCCAGCACAGGCGTCGCCCCTTCACCGTCCTATCAGGTCCGCCTCTGTCGGGCCGGCATGCAGAAGAATGCAAGACGAGCGTTGACGCTTGGACCGCGAGGCCGTATAAGCCGCCCATCAGGATGGGTGGCGTTCGGCGCTGCCCTCTTTCACTGTTAACAACTGCCGATCCCGATCGCTCGCCGCTACCGGTTGTGCGGACAGATCGGGGACGATCAAGAGGTTAGAGATGGCTAATACCGCGTCGGCCAAGAAGGCGGCTCGCAAGATTGCACGCCGCACGGCCGTGAATAAGGCGCGTAAGAGCCGCGTCCGCACCTTCCTCCGCCGTGTCGAGGAAGCCATCGGCAGCGGCGACAAGGCCGCCGCCGTTGTGGCCCTGCGCTCGGCTGAGCCCGAGTTGATGCGCGCCGCTCAGAAGGGCGTCGTGCATAAGAACACGGCGTCGCGGAAGGTGTCTCGCCTGGCGAGCCGCATCAAGGCGCTCAGCGCTTAATCGATACTGTCGATCGATACTATTCGATTGCTTTGAAAAGTCCGGCTTTTGCCGGACTTTTTTTATTCCACGCCGTCGAATACGCATTTCAGGCGCTACATGCGCTGCTTTTACTCTTGACAAACAATTGCTGAATCGCGGGCATCTCGCAAACCCAACTGCGCAGATAAAACGCCGTCAGAACAGATCCTTAGCGGGCAAAGGGTGTGGCGAGGGGCGAATCTGCCCCCGGGGATGTGAGGACGGACGACCTATCGTGTCGCAAATCATTTCCCTAGGCTGGCGATTCAGCTTGAGCTGAGCCATTACGAAAACCGAGCATCAACAACAATTTACACTGTTTGCAAGCTGCCCTGCGGTCGCCGCAACTCGCCGGCAGGTGAGCTTTGGCGCCTCCACAACCGTTTGATGTGTTGCGCCCGCCCAAGAGGGTGTCGTAGTGTTAGGGAACTTGAGGCTTTCGCCTTGAGGCCTTCAGCGGGAAAGTTGGAAGAATTCAACCTCTTTTTCAGGAGGGGGCGGTGATTTTTTGTCTGTTCAACAGCTGTCAGGTCGCTCTATATACATCCTGCGACCTCTGCTTATCGAGCAGTGTGGAAAGCATCGTCACAGATTATGCCGGTGTTATGCGGCTTCCTGATCTGTAAAGTTCTTGGTTGCTGCGCACCTGGTCCCGTTGACTCTGCGTAATTTCGAAACAGTCTCCGCACGCCTCTTGTTGCGTACCTTTTTAAGGGCAGGCGCGGCTTAAGGTTTGTTCGTTGGAGATCCAACAGCGGCACAATCGTCGATTGTGCCGTGGAGATGGTTTGCGCTCAGAGGTCGGGCGTTAAAACAAAAAAAGGAGCTGCGGTCGATGTATAAGGTGAACGAAGGGACGAAACTCGCCGGAGAACGTGGAAGCCCTGAAAAGGGCCCTTTGTCCGGCCAGGGTTTACGGCCTTCCGAAGCCTTAGCAACAGCGGCGCGTGGTCCCGGTATCAGTCCGGGCAACCTTGGCGATGTCCTCAAGGGAAGCGCCAAGGTCACGCATGGTTTGGGGTCGAGTATCTTGGGAAATGGTGCGTTGGGAAGCGGTGTTTTGGGGAAGGGTGACTTGGCGAAGGGTGGCATGGGGGCTGCGGTGGTGAGCACGAGCGCCGTTGGCGATCAGCCGGTATTCGGTGAGCCTTGGACGCGGGTGCGGCGCCGGCTGCGCGTCGAGCTGGGGGAAGATGTTTTTACCAGCTGGTTCGGACGTCTCGAGCTGGATGGCGTGACCGAGGGCGTCGCGCGCCTGACCGTGCCCACGCGTTTTCTCAAGAGCTGGATCGAGTCCCACTATGCTGACCGCGTGCTGAACCTGTTCCGCGCCGAATGCGCGGAAGTGACCCGTCTCGCCTTATCCGTCCGTGGCTCGGTGAACCGTGACGCTGTCGCAGCGGCGCGGCCGGCGGAGCCCCCCGCGCCGCGTCCAGCCGTCGCACGCGAGGGGTTTGCGGAGGCGAGCGTCACACAGCCGGTTTTCGAGAAACCGGTTGCAGCGGCGGTGGCACAGCGGAGCGAAGGCTCTGACCTCACGGGCAACCCGCTCGACAGCCGCCTGACGTTCGAGTCCTTCATCGTTGGCCGCTCCAATGCGCTCGCGCATGCTGCCGCTGAGCGGGTGGCGCGAGATGATGGCGCGACGCCCCTCTATAACCCACTTTATCTCCACGCAGGCGTTGGCCTCGGCAAGACGCATCTGATCCAGGCCGTGGCCCACGAAGCGCAACGCTGCGGAAAGCGGGTCATCTATCTCACCGCCGATCGCTTCATGTATGGCTTCGTGGCGGCGCTCAAGGCGCAAACCGCACTCGCCTTCAAGGAAAAGCTTCGCGGCATCGATCTTCTCGTCATCGATGACGTGCAGTTCCTGCAAGGCAAGTCGATCCAGCAGGAGTTCGGCCATACCATCAACGCTTTGCTCGATGCCGGCCGGCAGATCGTCGTCGCCGCGGATCGTCCGCCCGCTGATCTCGAGGCGCTGGACGAGCGCGTTTGCTCACGCCTTGCCGGTGGGCTCGTGGTCGAGATGGCCTCGCTGGACGAGGAACTGCGCAATCGCATCCTGATGGCGCGGATCGCGGCGGTGCAATCCGTCCATCCGGCCTTCTCTGTGCCGGCACCCGTGGTGTCCTACGTCGCGCGCGTGATCACGACCAATGGCCGTGATCTCGACGGTGCCGTTAACCGCCTCCTGGCGCATTCCACCCTGTCGGGGTCGGAGATGTCTTTGGAGACAGCCGAGGCTGCTATCCGCGACCTCGTGCGTACCAAGGACCCCAAGCGCGTCAAGATTGAGGACATCCAGAAGCTGGTAGCCAGCCGGTACAATGTCTCGCGTGCCGACATTCTGTCCGAGCGCCGAACGGCGGCCGTGGTCAAGCCCCGCCAGATCGCAATGTATCTGTCCAAGATCCTGACCTTGCGTTCGCTGCCGGAAATCGGCCGGCGCTTCGGCGGACGGGACCACACCACCGTGCTCCATGCGGTGCGGAAGATCGAAAAGGCCGTCGGCGACGACAGCTCATTGAACGAAGAGGTCGAGCTCCTGAAGCGCATGCTGCAGGAGTAAGTCTCCCGGAAAGCGGCCGCTCCCGGGCGGCTGCCATCGGGAACCGTGGCTTGCTCAACAAGTGCCCTTGCGAAAGCGCTGGCGAGACGGCATTGTGCCTGCCCACCCGTTGGGCGGGCCGGTTTCTTTCCAGCCTGTTTTGCACGGGACATTGCGTTAGAGAGAAACGGAACGTTCGATGAAGGTCACCGTCGAACGGGCGACGCTTTTGAAGTCGCTCGGTCATGTCCATCGCGTCGTCGAGCGGCGCACAACGATTCCGATCCTGTCCAACGTCCTTTTGAAGGGCGTGGCCGGTCAATTGAGCCTGAAGGCAACCGATCTTGACCTCGAGGTGACGGAAACGCTTCCTGCCGATGTCGAAATCGAAGGCGCCATTACGGTCCCGGCCCACGTGATCTACGACATCGTGCGAAAGCTGCCGGACGGCGCGCAAGTTTCGCTCGAGACGACCGGCGACGGGACACAGATGCTGATCCGAGCCGGGCGCTCGCGTTTCAACCTGCAGGCTCTGCCGGAAAGCGATTTTCCAGATCTCGCAGCGGGCGACCTTCCCCACCGCTTCAGCCTGCCAGGAATCGAATTGAAGCGCCTCATCGACAAATCGCAGTTCGCGATTTCGACGGAGGAGACGCGCTATTATCTCAACGGCATCTTCATCCACACGATCGAGGCGGAGCCCGGAACAACCGTGCTCCGCGCCGTCGCGACAGACGGCCATCGGCTAGCGCGGGTCGATGTGCCAGCGCCCGCCGGATCAGTCGGCATGCCCGGAGTGATCCTGCCGCGCAAGGCCGTTGCCGAGATTCAGAAGCTGCTCGACGGCCTGGAAGCTGAGATTACGGTCGAGCTGTCGCCCGCCAAGGTGCGGCTGACGATCGGCGCCGTGGTTCTGACGTCGAAGCTGATCGACGGGACTTTCCCGGACTATCAGCGGGTGATCCCGGCCAACAATGACAAGCAGCTCGTCGTCGATCGCGATGTGTTCAGCGCGGCGGTGGATCGGGTATCGACCATTTCGTCCGAACGCGGGCGTGCAGTGAAGCTCGCCCTCAGCGACGGCCGCATGGTTCTTTCGGTCACCAACCCGGATTCGGGCAGCGCAACCGAGGAGCTGGAGGTCGACTATGAGGCGGGCGGCCTCGATATCGGCTTCAATGCCCGCTATCTCCTCGATATCACGAGCCAGCTCGACGGGGATACGGCCCTGTTCAAGCTGGCCGACGCCGGCTCGCCCACGCTCGTGCAGGATCGCGAGGGCGCATCGGCACTGTACGTGCTGATGCCCATGCGGGTCTGACCGGCGAGGGCACAACACTGCCTTAAGGGTCGGAACGGCCTTGCGCGAATGATGTTCCTGTAGTCGGAGCGTTGCGCTTTCAGCTGGATCAGACATTCTGGCGGCGAGATGCCGGCCGCGAAGCGATTGACACATGTGGCCGCTGGCTGGCGACATGTGGACACAGCGGAGCGGTGGTTCTCTCGAACCCCGCTACTAGTAACCAGGCAAAATGCGGGGACGCGACGATTCAGGAGCTCGCGACAGCTCCGCGCGTGAAGCGCCTCATGCTTGCGGATTTCCGCAGCTATGCAGACCTCCATCTTGACGTTGGCGAGGCGCCGCTGGTTGCGCTCGTCGGCGACAACGGCGCGGGCAAGACCAATCTTATCGAGGCGCTGTCGCTATTCACGCCGGGGCGTGGGTTGCGCAGGGCAGACTTCGGCGAACTCGCGCGCCTTGGTGGGCGCGGGGGCTTCGCCGTGTCCGCGATCCTGGCATCAGCCTTTGATGAGATACGCCTCGGGATCGGCAGTGAACCGAGCGCAGATGGCAGCTCCGGCCGTAAGTGCCGGGTCGATGGAACCGCCGTGGCGTCCGCATCGGCCTTCGCGGACTATATCCGGGTCGTGTGGCTGACGCCGGCTTTCGACGGACTATTTTCCGGTGCTGCCGGCGATCGCCGTCGTTTCCTGGATCGGCTCGTTCTGGCTGTCGACGCCGGCCACGGCACACGCGTCAATGCATTCGAGAAGGCCATGCGCGGCCGCAACCGGCTTCTAGCCGAGGATGCCCCCCATCGTGCCTGGCTCGACGCGGTGGAACGGGAGTTGGCAGAGCTTGGTGTCGCCGTTGCCGCGGCGCGGGCAGAAACGGTGGCACGGCTCGCCGCGCTAATCGAAGCGACCCGCAATGATGCCTCACCGTTTCCCTCGGCCGAGCTGCGGCTGGACGGTGAGATCGAGGCGATGGTCAACGCGACAGCGGCCGTCGAGGTCGAGGATTACTATCGCCGTCTGCTGCATGACGGCCGAGGGCGTGACAAGGCGGCCGGCCGCACGCTCACGGGGCCGCAGACAAGCGAACTCGTCGTTCATCATCGGGGCAAGGGGATGCCCGCCAGCCAATGCTCGACCGGCGAGCAAAAGGCGCTGCTGATCGGGCTCGTGCTCGCCCATGCCCGGCTTGTCGCGACCATGAGCGGGATCGCACCACTGGTGCTGATGGATGAGGTCGCGGCCCATCTCGATCCACGCCGACGCGCCGCACTCTACGAGGAACTCCGGACGTTGGGATCTCAAGTCTGGATGACGGGCGCCGATCCTGCGCTCTTCACTGACCTGCCGGAGGGCTCAGCACGCTTCCTGGTAACAGGGGGTGCGGTAACACCTTATGGCACAAGCCCAATTTGATCGCCCGCCGGCGGCTGGGCGCGTGGATCGCTATCTTCGCGCAGCGCGCCATTTCTGATATGAGCAACAACAACGTTTTCGCTGTTCAACGCCCTATCATGAGAAGCTGAGACAATGTCCGGCCTTGACCTGATAAGCCTCGCCGTCTTCGCCAGCGTGCTCGCCGCGGCGGGCGCATCGCCCGGGCCGGCGGTCGCCGCCATTCTGGCGCGCGTGCTTGCGCGCGGAGCGGCAGGCGTCGCTCCCTTTCTAGCCGGCCTTATTGTCGGGGACGTCATCTGGCTGGCGGCCGCGGTGCTCGGTCTCGCCGTGGTCGCCCAGACATTCCATGGGCTCTTCCTCATGATCCGATATCTCGGCGCGGCCTACCTGCTTTGGTTGGCGTGGAAGCTCTGGTTCGCACCGGTTTCGGCCGTTCCTGGAACCAGCGCTGAAGCGGGTCGCGGTGAGCGGGGCGTGCGCGCTTTCATCGGCGGTCTCATGCTCACGCTGGGCAACCCGAAAACCATGATGTTCTACCTCGCGCTGCTGCCCAACATCATCAATCTGGCGGATGTTCGCCTTCTGGCCTTCGTCGAGCTTGCCGGCGTCATCGTCGCTGTATTGACCGGCGTGTTCACCGGCTATGTGCTTCTGGCGACGCGCGTTCGCCGGCTCTTCACCTCCCCGCGCGCCATGCGTTGGCTCAATCGGGGCAGTGGGACCGTGATGGCCGGCGCAGCCGTTGCGGTGGCAACGCGATAAAGCCGCATTCTCAAGGGAAAAGTGCCCGCGCGGGCGTGAAATCTCACGCCCGAATGATTAGATTTATGCTGTCGAATCAAAGGCTGCGGCTCGATCGCAGCAATCCTTACCGATATCGGATTGGACCCATCCATGGCTGAACCCGCCCGCGACGTGAACGAAGAGTCCTATGGCGCCGATTCCATCAAGGTGCTCAAGGGCCTCGATGCCGTCCGCAAGCGCCCGGGCATGTATATCGGCGATACCGACGATGGCTCCGGCCTCCACCACATGGTGTACGAGGTCGTGGACAACGCGATCGACGAGGCGCTCGCCGGTCATGCGACGCAGGTCACCGTGACGCTGAATGCCGACGGCTCCGTCACCGTATCCGATAACGGCCGCGGGATCCCGACTGACATTCACCCCGGCGAGGGCATTTCAGCGGCCGAGGTCATCATGACCCAGCTGCATGCGGGCGGGAAGTTCGACCAGAATTCCTACAAGGTCTCCGGCGGCCTGCATGGCGTTGGCGTATCCGTGGTCAACGCACTGTCGACCTGGCTGAAGGTGCGCATCTGGCGCGGCGGCAAGGAGCATTTCGTCGAGTTTCGGCATGGCAACGTGGTAGCGCCGCTCGCCGTCGTCGGTGAAGCCCCGGTGGACAAGCGCGGCACGGAAGTCTCCTTCCTCGCCTCGCCCGAAACCTTCAGCATGGTGGAATACGACTACGCCACCCTGGAGCATCGCCTGCGTGAACTGGCGTTCCTGAACTCCGGCGTGCGCATTATCCTGACGGACAATCGCCATGCCGAGCGCAAGGTCGAGGAGCTGTTCTACGAGGGGGGCGTCGAGGCCTTCGTCCACTATCTAGACCGCACCAAATCGTCCCTTCTCGACAAGCCAATCGTGATTCGCGGGGAGCGCGACGGCGTCGGCGTCGAGGTGGCTCTCTGGTGGAACGACAGCTACCACGAGAATGTGCTCGTCTTCACGAACAATATCCCCCAGCGGGACGGCGGAACCCATCTTGCCGGCTTCCGAGGCGCCCTCACGCGCCAGATCACCGGCTATGCCGAAAGCTCGGGCCTCTCCAAGAAAGAGAAGGTCGGCCTGACCGGTGACGATTGCCGCGAGGGTCTGACAGCCGTTGTTTCCGTGAAGGTACCGGACCCGAAGTTCTCGTCCCAGACCAAGGACAAGCTCGTGTCGTCGGAGGTCCGGCCGGCGGTCGAGGGCGTCGTCAACGAGGCGCTCGCGATCTGGCTCGAGGAGAACCCCTCCGATGCCAAGACCGTGGTCGGTAAGGTGGTGGAAGCGGCGGCCGCGCGCGAAGCCGCCCGCAAGGCGCGTGAGTTGACCCGGCGCAAGGGCGCGCTCGATATTGCCTCGCTCCCCGGCAAGCTTGCCGACTGTCAGGAGCGCGATCCGGCCAAGGCGGAACTCTTCATCGTCGAGGGTGACTCGGCCGGTGGATCCGCCAAACAGGGCCGCAACCGGGAATATCAGGCCGTGCTGCCGCTGCGTGGCAAGATCCTCAATGTCGAGCGCGCGCGCTTCGACAAGATGCTGTCCTCGGAGCAGATCGGCACGCTGATCACCGCCCTCGGGACCGGCATCGGCCGCGAGGATTTCAATGCCGACAAGCTGCGCTACCACAAGATCATCATCATGACGGACGCGGACGTGGACGGCAGCCACATCCGCACGTTGCTGCTCACCTTCTTCTTCCGGCAGATGCCGGAGCTGATCGAGCGCGGGCATATCTTCATCGCCCAGCCGCCCCTCTATAAGGTCACCCGCGGCAAGTCGCAGCAGTATCTCAAGGACGAGCGTGCGCTGGAAGACTATCTCCTTGAGGGTGGGCTCGACGGAGCCCTGCTGCGTTTCGCCAACGGCGAGGAGCGAGCAGGGCTCGACCTGAGGGCTCTCGTCGATGAGTCGCGGCTCGTGCGGCATGTCCTCAGCAACCTCCACACCCGCTATGACCGCGCCGTCGTGGAGCAAGCTGCCATCGCCGGTGCGCTGCGCCCGCAGGTGGCTGAAGAGCCTGAGACCGCGAATGAGGCCGCCGCTTACATCGCGCGCCGTCTCGACGCTCTTGCAGAGGAAACGGAACGTGGCTGGGAAGGCCGCGCCGAAGCGGGCGGCTTCGTCTTCAGCCGGGTCGTTCGCGGCGTCAAGCAGGTGGCGAGCCTCGATGCCGCGCTGCTCGCCTCGTCCGAGGCCCGGAAGCTCGACGAGCATGCAGCCAGCCTGCAGACCTACGCGCGCCCCTCGAAGCTCATCCGCCGCAACGAGGAAATCGCCGTGGACGGGCCGGTCAGCCTGTTCAACGCGGTGGCGACCACGGGCCGCAAGGGCATTCAGCTGCAGCGCTACAAGGGGCTCGGCGAGATGAATCCGGACCAGCTCTGGTCCACCACGCTCGACCGCGATGTGCGCTCCCTGCTGCAGGTGAAGATCAAGGAAGTCACCGACGCGGACGATATCTTCGTCAAGCTGATGGGAGATACGGTGGAGCCGCGCCGTGAGTTCATCCAGGCGAACGCCCTGAACGTGGCGAACCTCGACGTCTGAGGCCGTTCCCCAAGCGCGATCGGCATCGGCAGCCGCATACCGGCATCCGGCCGAGCGAGAGCGAGGCGACGCTTCCAGATCCCGGGCCGTCGCTTCGCGGCTTCCAGGCTGACATGTCTGAAAGCCCGCGCTGCCCCCCTTTATGAAAGGGTGGCCTCGCACCAGCGAGGGGGTGGGGCACGAGGAAGAGACGATGCTCTTCTGGCCAGCATCTGTTGGCTATTTGGTCGGATCAGCGTGAGGTGAACCCCACCCGGCGCCTGCGGCGGCGCCCTCTCCGGAGGCGACGGATGGACGCGTCGCGGCTGACTTGATAGCGCCGCGTATCGCCGCAAACCGAAAGCCTTGAAGGGCGCTCCGTTCTAGCGGTCACTCGGCCGCCGGAAGGCGAGCACCTTGTCAGTATAAGTTTCGACCACAACGCTGAAGGGCGTGCCGTCAGGTACGCTCAGCACTGCTTCATGCCGTATGACCTCGGTGGGAACGGCGAGAGGGCCCGTGGCCGGCGTCCGAACCTGTCGGCTCGACATTTCCCACCCGTCCGGGAGCGGCGTCCATAACAAGCGTGCTGAAAGCGTCCGCCGCCGGAACTGAAGCGCTTGCACCGCACGTCCGAAAGCTG
This sequence comes from Chelatococcus sp. YT9, assembly GCF_018398315.1. Classification (NCBI taxonomy): domain Bacteria; kingdom Pseudomonadati; phylum Pseudomonadota; class Alphaproteobacteria; order Hyphomicrobiales; family Chelatococcaceae; genus Chelatococcus; species Chelatococcus sp. YT9. The sequence continues at coordinate 1,619,988 of NZ_JAHBRW010000001.1, read as the reverse complement.
TGTCGGTTTCGTCCAACAGCCGGTTCATCTCCGGCGTGAGCCGGGCTGGCACATACCAATTGTCCGCTTCCGATAGTACGAAGTCGCCGCAGACAAGCTGAACGCGCCGATAGCGCACGGGTTCTTCTTCCGCCACCGCGAGCGTCTGTCTGATTGCCGCCGTCGGCGCCTTGTCGGCACCGCGCACCAGCCGCGCCACCACGCGTACCGGTGAGGCGAGCTGGTGCCGCGCGCACCAGCGCTCCAAGGTGAGGGTAGCGCTTGGGTTGCTAAGGAGTTCGGCGTTGAGGGTCTGCAGCAGCGCCAGCGCCTCCAGGCGGCCAACGAAATCATCCTGCCAGGCGAACAGGCGTGGCGGTGGGGCACTATCGGCCTGAACTGGACCGGCCGCGAGAACGAGAGCGACACCAGCTCCTACGGCGCTGCCGACGGCTGTCACTTTGACTGCGGTCTCAAAGGAGCCCTTGACGGCGCATTTGGCCGTTACCTTCGCGGTCTTCTTCGCAACATGTCCCGCGGCAGCCATCGCCTGGAGCAGCATGCGGGATTTCGCCCCTGGCCGTCGAAGCATATCGGAACGCCTCACAGGTAGAACAACAACGTCACCAGCAGAAATACCGGAATGAGAATGCCGCCCGACCACAGCATATAGCCAAAGAAGCTCGGCATCTTGACGCCGCGGTGGCGAGCGATGGCATAGACCATGAAATTCGGCGCGTTGCCGATATAGCTGTTGGCCCCCATGAAAACGGCGCCGGCCGAGATCGCTGTCAAGATCAGCGCCCCCTCGCGCATGAGGTGCTGGGCATCCCCGCCCGCCAGCTCGAAGAAGACGAGATAGGTAGGCGCGTTATCGAGGAAGGAGGACAGAATGCCGGTCAGCCAGAAATAGGCGACCGGCACAGGTTCTCCCGCAGGGCCGGTCACGAGGTTGACCAGCGGCGCAAATGCGCCGGAGGAGCCCGCCCTGAGCATGGCCATAACCGGGATCATGCAGGTGAAAATCGCGGCGAAGAGCTTGGCGACCTCAAGGATCGGGCCCCAGCTGAATCCATTGGCTTGCCGGATACCTTGCCGGGTCAGGGCCAGCGAGGCCAGCGCCACCAGCACGAACACGATATCACGCAGCACGTTCTGCAACTCGACCCGCGCACCGGGGAGATCGAAGGCTATGCCCGGCTTCCAGGTCGCGCTGACGAGAACGGCGGCGATGATCACACCGATCAGGACGAAATTCGCCAACCCTTCGACCCCAAGACGGCTCTCGGGGGTCGGATCGCGCAGACGGGGGCCGATTTCCTCCCGTTTGTAGAGGCGCCAATCCAGGAGGAAGAAGCCCCCCAGGAGGATCCCCACGACGAGCAGCGTCTGAGGGAGGAGGTGCTGCGTGGTCCAGAAAAAATCCACGCCGCGTAGAAAACCCAGAAACAGCGGCGGGTCACCAAGCGGCGTCAGCGAACCGCCGATATTCGCCACGAGGAAGATGAAGAACACGACCACATGGGCATTGTGCCGGCGATCGTCGTTGGCGCGCAGCAGCGGACGGATGAGCACCATGGCGGCGCCCGTCGTGCCGATGATGCTGGCGAGACCCGCCCCGATGGCAAGGATGGCGGTGTTCGTCGCGGGACTGCCGCGCAGGTTGCCGCGCACCAGGATGCCGCCGGCGCAGGTGAAGAGCGCGAAGAGAAGCGCGATGAACGGCACATATTCCAGAAGCGCCGTATGCATGAGCGCCTCGAAGGCAACATCCGCACCCTCGAGGAGCGCGAGCGGGAGAGCCGTTAAAATACCCCAGATCAGGGCGATCTTGCCATAATGATGCTCCCAAACATGGGCAAAAAACAGCGGTCCGAGCGCGATCGACAAGAGGATCCCGACAAAGGGCGTGGCCCAAAGCAGCGCCAGAGAAGAGCCATCGAGTTCAGCCGCCGCGGCTGGGAACGCGCTGGCCAGGAAGGCGGTGGCGCTCGCTGCGATGATACTGCCCTTTTTCAAGGCGCCCCCTTGTGCTGGTTGCTGTTGGATGCCGGCTTGCCGCAAGCTTGGCGGCTACTCTGGTTAAGGCTTTCGTGAGACGCTGGCAATGACAGCGTGATTCGCGATCACGGGAGCCCGCAGGACAGTGCCGCACGTGGCGGCCCGCGCCTGTCGTCGTTTTCGTTCGGCCGCGCGAGGCGCGAGAGGGTCCGTTGGAATGTGCCGCTTTCTTGCTTACCACGGTGAACCGGTGCTGCTGGAGGATCTGATCTGCGCCTCCGACCATTCCCTCATCCACCAGTCGTTGCATGCCCTGGAATGCAAGACGGAAACCAACGGCGATGGCTTCGGGCTGGGCTGGTATGGCGAGCGGCCCATCCCCGGTATCTTCCGCGATCTCCGACCGGCCTGGTCCGACGAGAACCTGCGCTCGCTCTGCGCGCAGGTGCGCTCGCCTCTCTTCTTCGCGCATGTGCGAGCAGCGACCGGCACAGCGACGAGCCGGGCCAACTGCCACCCGTTTTCCTATGGCCCATGGCTGTTCATGCATAATGGCCAGATTGGTGACTATGTCCGCATCAAGCGCCAGCTCGAGGCCGTCCTTCCCGACAGCCTCTATGACATGCGCCAGGGAACGACCGATTCCGAGGTTCTGTTCCTGCTGACGCTGGCGCGTGTCGAGGCTGGCATGGCGCCGGATGACGCACTCGCCGATATGCTCGCTCTCGTGAAGAACACCATGCTCGCGGCTGGCATCACAGCGCCGCTGCGTTTTACCGCCACGCTTTCGAACGGGGAGACCACGTGGGCGGTTCGCACGGCATGCGATGACTATCCCCCCAGTCTTTATATGCTCACCCGGCCACGGGCGGTCATTTTCGCCTCCGAACCCCTGGAAATGCGCCGCGACGGCTGGCAGGCCCTGCCTCCCCACTCAATTGCCGTCGTGCAGCATGGCAGGGAGGCGACGGTCACACCCTTCTCGGTACGTGCGCCTTCACTTAACGCGGCCTGAACTCCGACGGTGTAGAACCTCTGCTATACGGTTGGCCGTGTGTTGCGCGGCAGCACGGATGCGCGCGAGAGCCGGCGCCACAATACGCGATTGGGCCAGGGGCGCGTCCTCCGCAGTGTCGCCGACGATGAGGGCGATCGCCGTCACGACGCCATCCCGCACGCTGCGGGCGATCAGGGTGATATTGCCGATATCGAGCCGATCGCCTTCGCGCACGCCTTCCTCGAAGGTGTCGGCGAACATCGCGCCCAATGTCAGACCTTGCAAGCTCTCGTCCGGCTCGACGCCATAGGCGCTGGCGAGATCGGCGAACTTGATGTCCGGCGAGAAGGTGAACACGGCCGTCAAAGCACGGCTCTGGTGGCCCTCGAATGCGGCGAACAGGCGGTCCAGCCGGCGGATACGATCTGGTGGGACCAGGAAATAGCCGTAATCACCGACGCTGAGCACGCCTGCCTCCTCCGGCGTGAGCACAGAATCGTTGCGCACGATCAAGACCGCTCGCGCCCAGGACGGCAGAGTGCCACGCTGGATAACGGGACTGTCGGCGAGAAGCGGATAGCCAACCATCTCCAAGTCGACCTTGCCCGGCAGATCAATCTCGACGCGGCTGATCTCCGGAGCCGGATCGGCCAGGGCAACCCCCGTGTGCCGCGCCACGAAGGCCACGCTCCAGCCCTGCACCAGCAACGAGACCAGCACCACGAAGAAGGCCACGTTGAAATAGAGCTCGGCGTCAGGCACCTGCGTCAGCTGGGGGATGGCAGCGAGGAAGATTGATACGGCGCCACGCAGACCGACCCATGAGACGAAGGTCTTTTCCTGGCGGCTGAAGCGGAAGGGTGTCAGGCAGAGCCAGACCGCCACGGGACGACCAACCAGCATGAGAAAAGCTGCGACGGCAAGGGCCGGCAACGCATGCGCCATCAGCCTCTCGGGGGAGACGAGCAGGCCGAGGACGAGAAACATGATGATTTGGCAGAGCCACGTCGCCGCATCATGGAAGCTCAGGATCGAGGCGAAGGCCCTCACGGGACGGTTGCCGACGACGAGGCCGGCGAGATAGACGGCGATGAAGCCCGAACCATCGAGAATGCCAGCGAGTCCGTAGATCATCACGGCGAGCGAGATGACGAACAGCGGATGGAGGCCAGCCGGCAGAGTGACCCGATTGATGAGCCAGGCGATGGCGAGCCCCCCGCCTATGCCAAGGCCACCACCGATCAAGCATTGGCGCATCAGATGCAGCGGGATGTTGGCGATCTCCGAATCAAGCCCGGCATGTCCCTGCGCGCCTATGAGGGTAACGAGCAGTACCACCAGGAAGACGGCGACCGGATCGTTGGTCGCCGATTCGACCTCGATGGTGGCGTTCACCCGGCGCTTGAGCTGCAGACCTCGCGCCCGCATGAGAAAGAACACGGCCGCGGCATCGGTGGATGCAACGATCGAGCCTGTCAGAAATCCTTGCAGATAATCCAGGTTGAGGAGTGGCATGGCCACGAGGCCGGTGAGCCCGGCGGTGATGACGACACCAACCGTGGCAAGCAGCACCGCCGGGGCAGCACCGCCACGGACGCTGGCCAGCCGGGTGCGGAGCCCACCATCGAAGAGGATGATGGCCAGCGCCAGGGAGCCAATGAGATACATGGCCCGGTAGTCGTCGAAAAGGATGCCGCCCGGCCCTGCTTCGCCCGCCACCATGCCGATCAGAATGAACACCAGGAGCAAGGGCGCGCCGAAACGGGAGGCCATCAGGCTGGACAGAATGCCGATGGCCACAAGCCCGGCGCCGCCGAAGAGCAGCGAGTTGACGAAAACGATCGTGTTCATTCGGCCCTGCACTCCGGGCCGGACGGACTAGGATGCAGCCATATGTCGACTCGGGAGTGACATGCTGCGGCACCGAAAGGCCTCGTGCAAGCAGCAAGGTCACACCGCGCCAAGAAACTTCATCATCACCCGTCATTCAGGGTAACAGCCCCTTAATCTGCCACATTTACGATGCCTTTCGTGGATTGTCGGAAATGCGAGGTGGAATTCATGCGCTATGCGCGGGGACTCCTTGCATGCGCCGGCGGACGAGCCGATAGGAGCCATGCGCCTGGTCAACGGCGGGGACAATGGCAGCGACCGTGCCGCGGCCCGGAAGCGCCGGTATCAATGCTCGAGGACAGGACATGCGGGACTTCGACCGCCGCGGGCATGACCCGGATGACGAGGCGGCCTTTTACCACGATCAACGCTCACGGGCGCCGGAGATGCGGCGCCGACAGGGGCCGCGCGGGAGCGCCCAGCCTAGCCAAGCGCGCGAAGAGCGTGTTTTCGCCGGCGACGCCGACATCGTGCTCTCGCCCCGCGACCGTGCGGGGGGATCATTCGGCGAACATGGCTTCAGCGGCCGCGCGTCGGGTGCGCGGGGTCGAAAGGGCGAGCCTGCGGCGAGGCCAGGCGAGCGCAGGGAGCCTTCTTTCACGTCTGATACTGGCTTCGCAGCCGCATCTCCTTTCGCGGGGGAGTCTGATTTCGACGTCACCATGACGAGCGACGACAGAGGTGCCGACCCCGGCAACGACAGCCGCACCGAGGATAGTATGATGGCAGCGTCCCCGCGTAAGAAGGGTGGATCTGGTGGCGGCAACGGCCGGGGCGGCCGTGGCGGCAGCGGTGCTGGAAAAGGGAGGAAGCGGCGCAAGCGTTCATTCCTCGGACGCGTCTTCGGCCTCTTCATCGTACTTGCGGTATGGTGCGTCGTTGGACTTGCCGGCGTCGTGGCCTATCACTTCGCGCAGTTGCCACCCATGTCGGAACTCACCGTTCCGAAGCGCCCTCCCAATGTTGCGATCATGGCGGCGGACGGCTCGCTGCTCGCCAACCGCGGCGACACCGGCGGCCAGACGATCGCCATCCACGACTTGCCGCCGTACCTGCCGATGGCCTTCCTTGCCATCGAGGACAGGCGCTTCTACAGCCATTTCGGCGTCGATCCGGTCGGCATTGCCCGCGCGGCCTTTCGCAATGTCACCAGCCGCGGTGTGGCGCAGGGCGGTTCCACCCTCACGCAGCAGCTCGCCAAGAACATGTTCCTGACGCAGGAACGCACCCTTTCGCGCAAGATCCAAGAGGCGATCCTCGCGCTTTGGCTGGAGCAGACCTACACCAAGGACCAAATTCTCGAGCTCTATCTCAACCGCGTCTATTTCGGTGCCGGAGCCTACGGCGTCGAGGCGGCCGCCCTGCGCTATTTCGGCAAGCACGCGAGCGAGGTCTCCCTCGCCGAAGCCGCCATGCTGGCGGGCCTCGTTCAGGCGCCATCGCGCCTTGCACCGAGCCGCAACCCGCAGGCTGCCCGCGCCCGGGCGGAAGTCGTGCTGGGTGCCATGGTCGACGCGGGCTTCATCACGGATAAGGCGGCCAAGGCGGCCGTGCTCGCCCCCGCCACGGCCGTGAAGGCGAAGGGCGCTGGCTCGGCCAATTATGCCGCCGACTATGTGATGGACGTGCTCGACGACTATGTCGGCAAGGTCGACATGGATATCGTCGTGGAGACGACGATCGATAATCGCCTGCAGGCGGCTGCCGAGCGCGCGCTGGTCGAGGAGCTTGACCAGAAGGGTGCCAAATACAAGGCGAGTCAGGGCGCTCTCGTGTCGCTCGCCACGGATGGCGCCATCCGTGCGCTGATCGGCGGACGGAATTATTCCGACAGCCAGTTCAACCGCGCGACCACGGCGAAGCGGCAGCCGGGCTCCTCGTTCAAGGCTTTCGTCTATCTCGCCGCGCTAGAAAACGGCCTCACGCCGGACACCGTGCGGGAGGACTCCCCTATCAATATACGCGGCTGGCAACCGGCGAACGCAAACCGGCGCTACAATGGACCGATCACGCTCGCCACGGCGCTCGCCTATTCCATCAACACGGTTGCTGTGAAGCTCGCGGTGGAAATGGGACCGCGGGCCGTCGTCCGCACCGCCCAGCGCCTGGGCATCACCTCATCGCTCCAGGCCAATCCATCGATCGCGCTTGGCACCTCGGAAGTCACGCCGATCGAGCTCGTCGCGGCCTTCGATGCCTTCGCCAACGGCGGCATCGGAGTCATCCCGTACGCGGTGAAGACCGTGAAATCCGCAGACGGCAAGGTGCTGTACAAGCGGACCGCCGTCGATCTCGGCCGGGTCATCGAGCCCGCGCAGCTCGGCATGATGAACGGCATGCTGCGGGAGGCCGTCACCATTGGCACCGCCAAGGGCGCCCAGCTCCCGGGCTGGGAAGTCGCCGGCAAGACAGGCACGTCACAGGATTACCGCGACGCCTGGTTCATCGGCTTCACGGGCAAGGGCGTTACCGGTGTGTGGATCGGCAACGACGACAACTCGCCGACCAGACGCGCCTCCGGCGGCAACCTGCCTGTCGAAGTCTGGAGTCGCTACATGAAGGTGGCCATTCAGGGTGAGAAGCCCGTGCCGCTGCCGGGCATCCGCTATCAGCCTGCCACGCCGAATTACCAGTCCATGGGCGGGGAGATCGCCGCGAACCAGGGCGTGACGGCCGAGGATGAAGTGACGCTGGTGCCGCCCGGCTCAGTGGGCGGCGACCGCCTGGCGGCCCAGCCGCAGCCGCGCCAGGCTCCACGCCAGCGCGGTCTGCTGGAGCAGCTGTTCGGCGGGTGAGACTTGCCGGACGCTTGAACCTGACGGTTCAATATGGGAGCCGCGGGCTGCGCCCCACCCCGATCCCTCCCTCGAAGGGAGGGCGGCCTCGCGCTAGCGAGGTCGGGTGGAGCTCACCCCAAACGCCAGACTATCACCTCAAGATGTCCCCACCCGGCGCCTGCGGCGCCGCCCTTCCCTTAATGGGGAAAGGGGGATGGGGGCATCTGCGCGCCGCCGTTAAGCCCGCCCGCCCTCGCCCAGGCGACGATTGAACGCATCGTTGAGACCGTCGCCGACGAGGTTTAGCGCAAGAACCGTCAGCGCAATGCAGAGGCCCGGCATCACGGTGGTCCACCAGGCAAGCCGCATGGCCGAGCGCGATGCTGCGATCATGTAGCCCCAGCTGATGAGGTTGGGATCGCCGAGGCCGAGGAAGCTCAAGGCCGATTCCGTCAGGATGGCATTGGCAACGAGGATCGAGCCGATAACAATGACTGGCGACAGGGCGTTTGGGGCAATTTCACGGGTGATGATATGGGTCGTCGAAAAGCCCTGCACCCGCGCCGCCTCAACGAATTCGGCCCTTCGCAGCACGAGAAACTCCGCCCGGACAATGCGCGCCACCTGCGGCCAGCTGATGAGCGCGATGCCGCAGATCGTGGCCGTGACGCTAGGACGCATCAAAGCGATCAGCACCATGAGCAGGATGAAGCTCGGGATGATCTGGAAGAACTCCGTGAAGCGCATGATCGCATCATCGATCCAGCGCCCGAAGTAACCGGCGAGCGCACCCAGCACCGCGCCGATGACGATGGCCAGCAAGGCCGAGAGAAGCCCAATGATCAGCGAGACGCGCGCGCCATAGGCAAGACCCGCCGCAACATTGCGACCCAGCATGTCGCTGCCCGCTATGAGGTTCGGCGAGCCGGGCGGCCTGAGTGGTGCTCCTGCTATGGACAGCGGGTTGCCGGGATAGATCACCGGAGCCAGCAGGGCGAAGGCCACGATGGCAAGAAAAGCGAAGAGGCCGATGACAGCCGTGCCATTGCGCAGAAAGCGGCGAAGAGCGCTCATTTGCCGAGCTCCATGCGCGGGTCGAGCACCACATAAAGAAGATCGGTCAGGAGATTGAACAACACCACGAGAACCGACGTGAAGATGAAGATGCCGATGAGCAGATTGTTGTCCCGAGCGATGAGCGCGTCATAGGCGAGCCGCCCGATCCCGGGCCATGAAAACACCGTTTCCACCAGAACCGTCCCGCCAACCAGCGCGCTCGTTTGCAAGCCCGCATAGGTCACGACGGGAATAAGCGCGTTGCGCAGCACGTGGCGCATGAACAGGCGCGTCTCGGAAATCCCCTTGGCGCGCGCTGTGCGGACAAAGTCGAGATTGACGACCTCGAGCATCGCAGCGCGCGTCAGCCGTGCATAGATGGCGGCGAAGAAGAGGCCAAGCGTCAGGGCCGGCAGCACGAGATGCCGGCTGATATCCAGCGCCCGCGCCATCGGCGCCGGGTCCCCGCCCATGGTCTCGATGCCGAAGGCCGGCAGCCAGCCGAGATGGACCGAGAACATCAGAACGAGGACGAGGCCGAGCCAATAGGAGGGCATGGCATAGAAGGCCATGAGAAAGACCCGCAGGATGCCGTCGACAAGTCGCCCGGCATATTTTGCGGATACCGCGCCGACGAAGATGCCGATGACGAGCGAGACGACGATGACGACACCCGCCAGAAGGAGCGTCGCAGGCAGACGCTCCATGATGAGATCGTAGACGGGTTGCCGCTTCTGATAGGAAAAGCCGAGATCGCCGACACTGACCTTGGCGAGGTAGATGCCGAACTGGGTGAGGACCGGCTTGTCGAGGCCAAACTCCTTTCGGAGATCAGCGACATATTGCGGGTCGCTGTAACCGGTCTCACCGGCGATCGCCATCGCCGCGTCGCCAGGGGCGAGCCGAACGAGGAAGAACGAGAGAAACACCACGCCAACGACAACCATCGCGGCTTGAACAACACGACGCGCGAGAAAGGCCGCTTTCGTGGACATTCTTTCTCCTTATGCGAAACACAAATGGGAAAAGCAGGCGCGGCCGACAGGCTGCCTGCAGAGACGATGGCAGCGGGAATCGTCACGAGACTATCCCGTCGGGAGCCAATCCGGCCTGGATGGGAGCCAGCTTGACCGAACATCTGGTGACATCCAAGCCGATCGCTTGCTCGTCTGTTCATGAATGAAGCAAGTCCGCACCAAGCGGACCTGCTCGAGAAAATGACCGGCGAGACTATGCGGGCTTGGCGGCGCCGAAGCCGTCGCAAGGGCCGTTCGGCCCCACCACCACATCCTTGAATTTCTTGGCGTGGAAGAGCGGCTTGCGGCGTTCATACATCCACAACATCGCGACGTCCTCGGTCAGGATCTTCTGCAGTTCGCTATAGGCGGCCTGCGCGTCCTCACGCTTGACGGCCGTGGCACCTTTCTGGAGAAGCTCATCGACCTTCGGATTCGAATAGCCTTGGGTATTCGTCTGCGGAACGCCCTTGCGGATATTGTTCGAGAGGAAGAAGCGCGACATGCCGATGGCGGGATCGCCGAACTGCCCGTAGCTGTTCCACATCACGTCGTAGTCCCAATCGCCGTTTCGCTTGTAAAATGTGGCGACGTCCGTCGACTGCAGCTCCACGTCGAGGCCGACATCCGCGAGGGCCTGTTTCGAATATTCGCCGGCCCGACGCCACGGACCATCCTGGTTCGGAAGCATCAGAACCGAGAACTTGTGGCGGACACCGCCCGCGCCGGGCTTCAGCCCCATGTCGTCGAGCAACGCCTTGGCCTTGTCAGGGGAATATTCGTATTGGGTCAGAACTTTGGGATCGTAGTAAGGAACGGTGGAGAAGATCGGGCTGTCCGCAACGCGGCCGAGGCCGAAATTCAGCTGATCCACCAGGAAGTTGCGATCCATGGCATGCATGATCGCTGCCCGGAAGCGACGGTCGTTGAATGGCGCCGTCCGCTGATTGATCTCCATCAGCGTGATCTCGCCGACCGCGTCATAGGCATTCTGCACCATCACGAGGCCGGGATTCTCGCGGAAGCGCGGCACGTCGATCGGGTCGAGATCATCGCCGAAGGCCATGTCGACCGCGCCTGTCTCTAACGCAACGGCACGCTGCTCAGCCGAGGCGATGATGCGGAAGTTCACTTCGTCGAGTCCGGGCTGGCCTTTGCGCCAGTAGTTATCATTGCGCACGAGCTTGATGAAATTGCCCTTAGACCATTGGGCGAACTTGAAGGGCCCAGTGCCGATCGGCGCTGTATTCGCGGGGTTGTTGCGATAATCCGTGCCTTCATAGATATGAGCCGGCATCATCGGCCCAGTCGACGCCATGAAGGCCAGAATAAAGGCGTTAAAGGGTTCCTTCAGCTTGAATACGACTTTGTGGTCACCCTCTGCCGTAATGGATTCACAACGATCCATCGCCGCCCGGCTGCGTGGATTGAGTTCACGCAGCATCTTCGCGCAGGTGAACACCACGTCTCGTGATGTGAAGGGTTTGCCGTCATGCCATTTGACATCCGGCTCCAGCTCGAAAGTATAGACGAGACCATCGGGCGAAATATCGAAGCTACGCGCAAGGTTAGGCTGTGGCTTCAGTTGCCAGTCGAACAGAAGAAGCGACTCGTTGATTGATCCACATACGGACTGGATGACGCTGGTATTGAGCAGAGCGTAGTTGAGGGTCGCCGGCTCCACATTGAGCATGGCATTCAACACGCCGCTGCGTGTCTGCGCGAACACCCACTCAGGATATCCACCCGCGGCCGCCAAGGTCGCCGCACCTCCCACGGACTGCAGAAACCCGCGCCGCGTCGTCGAAGAACGTCGTAACGTTTCCATGATCCAAGGTTCCCTCTGCTGCTCGGACCATCCAGGACGCCGCGGTTTTTGAGCATGCGCGGATGGACGCATTGCCCCGAAGCTAGGGACTGGCTCCGGTTCGTGTCAAGAACGCGGTGTTTCTTCACGCGAAACGCAAACCGAAAACCTTCGGTTTCAACCCGCCGCAGCTGAGGACGGTGCCGGCCTCGCTTCCGGAGCATAGCCGAGCGCCGTGGAAACCGCTGCCGCGGCCTTGCGCAGCATGGCCACCGCCTCCACCGTGATCTCGGTGCTCATGCGGCGCTCTGGCGCCGAGAGGCTGAGCGCCGCGACGGGGTAAGCATCCTCATCGAAGATCGGCACCCCGATGCACATGGAGCCATCCTCGTTCTCGCCGGTCTCGATCGCATAGCCACGGCGCCTGATGTCGGCGAGCTGCCTCGACAGGGCCATGCGGTCCGTGACGGTATTGATCGTCTTCAAATCCAGCGGCGTCGCCAGAAAGCTCTTGCGCTCGTCTTCGGGCAGAAAGGCGAGGATTGCCTTGCCGAGAGAGGTCGAGTGCATGGGATGGCGATCTCCCAAGCGAGCTTGCATCCGCAGAGCACGCTTGGCCTCCAGCATCTCGACATAAACCACGTGTCCCTCCGAGACGATGGCGAGATTGATCGTCTCGTTGAAGATGTCGAGCAGCCGCTGCATTTCCGGCAAAGCCAACGTCCTCAAGCCATGCAGGCTCTTGTCGATCCGAGCGAGACTGCGGAAACGGCCGCCCACGCCATAGCGATCCTTCTGCGCATCATGGCGCAGGAAGGAGGCGGCCGTCAGCGTTTGAAGGTAACGGAAGACGGTCGTCTTGGGCATCTTGAGTTCAGAGGCTACCTCGGTCAGCGAGACGTCGTGCCCCTTCTCGGCGACCAGCTCCAGCACCCTCAGCGCCTTGAAGACGGGCTGCACGATGTAATTGTTGGGCGTTGTTGGCATCGTCTTCGTCCTTGTCCGACAGAGCACATCTGCGATACCAGATTTTTCCGCGGGACGAAACCAATGTTCCTTTACAAGAAAATGGAGCTTTGGTCTGCTTGGCTTACGATGCACAACCGTGGGAAACGCCGATCGTGTCCGCCAGCTCATCTATCTCCCGTTCGCCCCTTTCGTTCGATGGTTCAGCCCGGCAGATCAAGGACAACATGCGATGGCTGCCCGGCGGTGTCAGCAGCAACTTCCGCCTCGGCATCGCGCCGACGCCGCTCGTCTTCGAGCGCGGCGAGGGGCCTTACCTGTTCGATATCGATGGCAACCGGCTGATCGACTATTACCTCGGCATGGGGCCGATGATCCTCGGCCACAGCCCCGCCGGCGTGCGCGATGCGGTGAAGGCACAAGCCGACAGGGGCATCCTCTTCGCCGGGCAGAGCGCGGTGGAAACAGAGGCCGCGCGGCGGGTCTGCGAAATGGTGCCCTGTGCCGAGCGCGTGCGCTTCGGCTCCTCCGGATCAGAAGCCGTGCAAGGCGCGCTCAGGCTGGCGCGGGCCGCAACCGGCCGCCGCATCATTCTCAAGTTCGAGGGCCACTATCACGGCTGGTTCGACAATATTCTGTGGTCGACAGCGCCGGCCCTCAACGCCGCGGGACCCGAGGATGCGCCTGTGCCGGTCGCAGGCAGCGTCGGCCAGGAGGCTGAGGCCGCCGGCGGTATCGAGGTGATGGCGTGGAATAATCTGGAGCGGCTCGAAGCGCGGCTCGCCAAGGGCGACGTGGCCGGCGTCATCATGGAAGCGGCCATGTGCAACGCCGGCGCCATTCACCCCGCATCAGGTTATCTCGAAGGCGTGCGCGAAGCCTGCACCCGGACAGGCACCATTCTGATCTTTGACGAGGTGATCACAGGTTTCCGCCTCTCGCCAGGCGGCGCCCAGAAGCGCTTCGGCGTAACCCCGGATCTCGCCACCTTCGGCAAGGCCATCGCCAACGGCTTCCCCGTGGCCGCACTGGCCGGCCGTGCCGACCTGCTCGACCTCTTCGCGACGGGCGGCGTCGTCCATGGCGGCACCTATAATGCGCAGTGCCTCTCGATGGCGGCTACCGTCGCGACGCTCAAGGCGCTGACACCGGAGCTGTTCGCCACGTTGGAAACCCGCGGCACCCGTCTGATGAACGGCATGCGCGATGCTCTCGCCGAAGCCGGCATACCGGCCTCGGTGGCTGGTTATCCGCAGGTGTTCCACGTGGCCCTCGGGCTGAGCGAGCCCGCACGCGACTATCGCGATCTCACCCGCGTCAATCGTCAGGCCTATGTGGCTTTCACCACGGCACTGCTGAAACGGGGCGTGCGTGCGCTGGAACGCGGGGCGTGGTTCCTCTCGAGCGAGCATGACGATGCCGTCATTGACGAAACACTCGCTGCCGTCGCCGGCGCCGCGCGTGAGGTCAAGAGCGAGATGAGCCTGTAACGGCACACTGAACGATGAGAGGGGAGAGGCCGATGGCGGGGAATGGCGCGGGCAAAAGAATAGCGGTCGGCTGCTTCATGCAGGAGACCAACACCTTCTCGCCAACCCCCACGACAGTGGCCGATTTCGAGGCGCACTATCTCAGACGCGGCGCAGATGTTCTCACGGGCTACGGCACCGCCCGCGTCGAGGTGCCGGGTTTTCTCAGCGTGCTCGCGGCGGCGGGTGCGACGCCGGTCCCCCTGCTCGCCACCCATGCAGCATCGAGCGGGGCACTGACCCGCGACACCTTCGAGGCTATCCTCGGGGAATTGTTGCAGCGCCTTCGTGACGCCGGTCCTCTCGACGGAATCCTCCTGGCGCTGCACGGCTCCATGGCCGTCGAGGACAATGGCGATGCCGAAGGCGAAATCCTGGAGCGCGTGCGCGCGGCGCATCCAGACCTGCCCATCGGGGTGTCGCTCGACCTGCACGGCCATATCACCGAACGCATGCTGCAGCCGAACGTCTTCCTCATCGGTTATCGGGAGTATCCCCATATCGACATGTTCGACACGGGGGTGCGGGTCGCTGACCTCATGATGGAGGTGCTCGCGGGGCGCCGCCGCCCGGTCATGGCCTTCGCAAAACGTCCTCTCCTGCTGAGCCCGGTGCGCTGCCGGACCGACGACGGCCCGCTGACAGCCATCGTCGCCGAAGCCCGCCGAGCGGAGGAGCGGGACGCCAATGTGCTGCACGCCTCGCTGTTCCCCGTTCAGCCTTGGCTCGACGTCCCGGATCTCGGCTTCGCGGCCCTCGTCTGCGCCGATGGCGACAGCGGGGCGGCGGCCGGCGCGGCCAACCACCTCGCCGATCTCGCCTGGGCGGCGCGCGGCGACTTCGAGCCGGATCTCATACCGATCGACGAAGTCATTCGCATCGGGCTGGGTTCGCCCGGGCTTACCGTCGTAGGCGATGGTGGCGACGCGCCGACCAGCGGGGCCCCCGCCGACGATCCCACCATCCTGAAACGGCTGCTGGCCCTCGGCGCCGACAAGGCCGAGCGCATGACTTATATCACGCTGCGCGATGCGCCCGCCGTGCAGAAAGCCTTCGCCGCCGGCCCCGGTGCCAAGGTGACGCTCTCGGTCGGCCATTCCCTGTCAGCGGGCGAGCCGGTCGAGATCACCGGCATCGTGCGCAGCCTCTCTGACGGGACCTATGTCATGCGCGATGCGGGTGCGGCGGGGCTGGAGACGCACCAGGGGCCAACCGCAGTGGTCCACATCGGCGCGATCAGGCTCGTGCTGCGCAGCCTCGGCGGTTTTGAATGGGACACCGGCGTCTATACGGCCTTCGGTCTCGACCTGCGCTATCCGGCGCTGGCTTTCGCCAAGTCGCCCTCGCATTTCCGCGTATCCTATGCCCCCTTCGCCGCGCGCATCCTCGCCGGCGACACCCCGGGCGCCAGCGCCTGCAACCTGCGCCGCCTCAAGCTCATGAATGTGACGCGTCCGCTGTATCCGCTCGACGATATGTAAGCGGATCGGCGAGCGGTCGGCCTCGTTCTCTGAGTTCCCATTTCCATGGATCCCCTTCCCGGCCTGCAGCGCGGCCCGCCGGGTATGGCACGCTGCATTGGCGACGCGCTGATCCCGCTGTGGGGAGGTGCGCCTCGGGCGCCCGGTGGTGGCTCTGGTGCTTGACCAGGCCGGACGGGCAACACGCTTACCTTTTCCGGCCGGGGTGCCCCACCCGACCTCGCTGGCGCGAGGCCGCTCTCCGCTGGAGGGAGGGCTCAGCGGGCGGCGGTTCCCCTTTTTTCATCCGCAGCGCGTCATTGCCGGCGTCGCGCAGCGACGGGAACGAGATCCAGAGGGAAGAGCGACGGACGCGCACCATGTGCCGTCGCGCCGAGAACGCGGCTCCAGCGTTAGCGGCAGAGGGCGTCACCTACGACTTTGGTCGAGGTCCTCGCTCGTTCGCTTGACACCCGTGCGTCCGCCTGAGTAAATCACCAGTTAGTTACAACATGCGCGGAAAGCGCAGTCTGGGAAACGCTCTGGTGGAGGTTACTGGATGGCGACCACGTCGGTCCGTACGCTCGCTCGCATTGTGGATTCGCCCTGGGTCAGGCCGCTTGGCTTGCTCGTTCTCTTGATCGTGCTCTGGGACGTCACGGTCAGGCTGCTCAATATTCCGCCCTACCTGATCCCGGCGCCGATTGACGTCATCAAGGCTTTCCGCGCTGAGGGGCCGATGCTTTTGGCCGAAAGCGTGCCGACCACGCTCGCGACAATCGGGGGCTTCCTGCTGTCGGCGGCCATCGGCATACCGCTTGCGATGCTCATCGCGGGATCGCGCACGATCGAGTCCTATCTCTATCCGTTGCTGGTTTTCTCTCAATCAATCCCGAAGGTCGCCATCGCGCCGCTTTTCGTGGTGTGGTTCGGCTTTGGCATGACGCCGAAGGTCATTTCGGCCTTTCTGCTCGGGGTGTTTCCCGTCATCGTCTCCGGCGTGCAGGGCTTCAAGTCTCTCGATCCGGACATGCGGGATCTCGCCCGCGCCATGAAAGCCTCGTGGTTGCAATCCTTCGTGATGGTGAAGCTTCCCCACGCCATGCCGGCGATATTTGCCGGCCTCAAGGTTTCCGTGACGCTTGCCGTTGTCGGCGCGGTGGTCGGCGAGTTCGTCGGCGCCAATTCGGGACTTGGCTTCGTGCTGCAGCGCTCGATCGGCAATTTCGAACTGCCGACGATGTTCGCGGCGCTCGTGCTGCTCGCAGCGATCGGCGTCATCCTGTTCTGGGTCGTCGATCTGATCGAGCGCTTCGCTATCCCCTGGCATGCCAGCCAGCGGCAGGAATTCTTCGCAACTGCTTGACGCCCATTAAGTCCACTTGCGTAACCGCCACAGAGAAGGCGGACCGCCATTACCGGAGGAATGAGTTATGTTGAGACGATCTGTTCTTAAATCGATACTCGCAGGCGCCGCTGCATTGGCGGCTCCCTCGTTCGTTCTTCCCGCAGCAGCGGCCGACAAGGTCACGCTGATGCTCAATTGGTATGTCTACGGTGAGCACGCGCCGTTCTACTATGGCAAGGAGAAGGGCTTCTATGCCGCCGAGGGCATCGACCTCGACATCCAGGAAGGTCGCGGCTCCGCCGTCACCATCCAGGCGGTAGCGGCCAATACGGCAACCTTCGGCTATGCCGACGTGGCCACCATGATCCGCGCCGCGGCCAAGGGCGCGCCGGTCACGTCGCCGGGTGTGCTGCTGCAGACAAGCCCCATGTCGGTCATGGGCTTTTCTGACAAGAACATGCGCAAGCCGGAAGACCTGAAAGGCAAGACCATCGCAACCACGCCGGGCGATTCCATGTCGCAGATCTGGCCGCTCTTTCTCAAGAGCGCCGGTCTGAAGGAGAACGAGATGAAAATCCTCTCCGGCGACGCACAGACCAAGCTTAACGCTGTCATCAGTGGCCAGGCGGATGCCCTTCTCGGCTATTCGATGGACCAGAGCATGAAAATCAAGGATGCGACCGGCAAGGACGTCTTTCCCATCATGTTCGCAGATTACGGCATTCACCTGGTGTCCTCCGGCATTATTGCCAATCGCGACTTCCTCAAGAAGAACGAGGACCTGACGCGACGCTTCATGGCCGCCACCACCAAGGCCATTCTCGCCGCGGAAAAGGATCCGGACGGGGCCGTCCAGGCTATCCTCAAGGCCCTGCCCAAGGCCGGCCAGCCGGGGACGCTCAAGGAAGGGTTCGAGCTCACCATCCCGCTCTATCGCACGGCGGAGACCAAGAACCTGCCACCTTTCCACGTCACCGACCAGAACATGATCGATTCCGTCAATCTGCTTGTTGAGTATGGTGGCCTCGAGGCTTCTGCCAAGAACGACGTAAAGAGCTTCTATAGCCGCGATTACTTGCCAAAGGCCGCTGGCGGCTGAGTAAATCGCCCAAGGTCTCACGAAGTACAGACCATGGATTGAGATCAACAGGCTCGCCGGGGGAGGACGTATGTCGCTGTCGTTGAGAGTGGTGAACGGAATGGATGAGCCAAAGGCCAAACGGCGGCTTATCGAGGTCAGAGGTCTGCAGAAGACTTACCGCACTCGCGATGGCGACGTACCCTCGTTGAAGCCAATCGATCTCGACATCCACGACGGCGAGTTCGTCGCCGTCGTGGGCCCCTCCGGCTGCGGCAAGTCCACTTTGCTCAAGCTTGTCGCCGGCCTGATCCCGCCGACTGCCGGCGAGATCCTTATAGAAGGCAAGGCCGTCACAGAGCCGCCAGATGACGTTGGCATCGTGTTCCAGAGCCCGGTTCTGCTCGCTTGGCGTTCTGTGCTGCGCAATGTGATGATGCCTGTCGAGGTGCGGAAGCTCGACCGCGCCTCCCATCTTGAGCGGGCGCGCAAGCTCCTCAAGACCGCCGGCCTGGAGGGTTTTGAAAACAAATACCCCTGGCAATTGTCGGGTGGCATGCAGCAGCGCACGTCCATCTGCCGCGCGCTGGTGCATGATCCGAAGATCGTGCTGATGGACGAACCTTTCGGCGCGCTTGATGCCTTGACGCGCGAGCGCATGAACCTCGAGCTGCAGCGCATCCATCAGGAAACGCGCAAGACGATCCTGCTCATCACGCATTCCATCCCGGAAGCCGTCTTCCTTGCCGATCGCGTCGTCGTCATGTCGGAGCGGCCCGGGACGATCGCCGCTATTTACGACGTTGAGCTGCCGCGCCCGCGCCGCCTCGAAGACATGGGCAATCCCCTGTTCAGTTCGCTGACCCAGACCATTCGCGGGCATTTCTACGCGCGCGGGCATCTCGACTGAGAGCATTATGAGCCTTCGCGTTACCATCGACGACATTGCGCTTTTCGAACGCCCCATGGCGTTCCGCCTGCCATTTCGCTTCGGCGCCGTGACGGTGACGGAAGCTCCGCAAGCCTTTGTCCGGGTGCGTCTGAGCAGTGGAGACGGAAGCAGCGCTGTCGGTGTCGCAGCCGAGATGATGATGCCGAAATGGTTCGACAAGGACCCGGCCAAGACCCCGGCAGACACCATCGCCGACCTTCGATTGAGCCTTACGACCGCGGCAGGTCTCTATCGCAGGGCTGCGAACACCCCGGAGAGCGCCTTCGGTCATCATGCCAGGGTTTATCAGCAGCAGATCAGGGCGACCGGCGAGCTTGGCCTTCCCTCCCTCGCAGGTGCTTACGGCCCGGCGCTGATCGACAAGGCCATTGTCGATGGTGTCCTGAAGCTCGGCGGACTCGATCTCGCCACAGGTCTCCGCACCAATGCCATCGGACTCGATAGCCGGCTCACCAATGACGTGGCGCAGGAGGATATCGATACATTCCTCCAGGGTATCACCCCTCAGCCTCGTGTCAGTCTTCGCCACACGATCGGCTTTGTGGATGCGCCTGATGCGCTGGCGGACGAACTTGGCGATGCGCGGCCTCGTTATTTCAAGATCAAGCTGAGCGGCGATGTGGCAGCGGATTGCGCGCGGCTCCGCGCGTTGGCGCCGGTTCTCGAGGCGCTCGTGCCTGACTTCCTGGCAAGCCTCGATGCAAACGAGCAATATGACAGATCCCGCCTGGCTGAACTGACCACCGCCCTGCGGAAAGAGCCGTTCCTCAGCCGGCTTAAGTCCAGGCTTCTTTATATTGAGCAGCCCCTTGACCGCGCCGCCACCTTTTTAACCCCAATCGAGGACGCGGGCGACATTCCTTTCATCATCGACGAAGCCGACGGCGGCTATGACGCCTTCCCCAAAGCGGCGGCGCTCGGCTATCGCGGTGTTTCATCAAAGACCTGCAAAGGCCTTTACAAGTCGTTGATCAACGCCGCGCGGGCGGCGGCCTGGAACCGTCGCGACGGCGCGGCCGGGCACTGGTTCGTCTCCGGCGAAGACCTCACCTGCCAGGCCGGGCTCGGCGTACAGCAGGATACAGCGCTGGTCGCCTGCCTCGGAATCAGCCATGTGGAACGCAACGGCCACCATTACGTCCGCGGCTTTGGCACGGCGCCGACCGCCGAGGCCGCCAGGTTCGCCGCGGCGATGCCTGGCCTCTACGAACGTCAGGGCGATGCTTTCGTGCTGGCCGTAGGCGCGGGGGAACTCCCCACTGCCCCGCTCTTTACGCCGGGCTTCGCCAGTGGGGCGACGCCAGACTGGGCGAGCCTCACGCAGGTGGAGGGCCATACGAATGTCGCTTGAATGGGCGGAGCACACAAAGACCGCGGCCGAGGCGGTGCAATCAAGAACCACATCGACCAAGCCCGCGAAGGCCAAACCTGCAAAGGTCGAGACTGCGAAGGTTGAGACTGCGAAGGTTGAGACTGGGCAACCGCCGCGCACGCGTGATCCTGAGGCCACTCGCGCCAAGATCCTCGCGGCCGCGACGGTCGAATTCGCGGCCAGCGGCTTCTCCGGCGCATCCATCGACGCGATCGCGAGCCGCTCCCAGGCCAACCGGCGAATGATCTATCACTATTTCGGTTCGAAGCGCGGCCTGTGGCTCGCTGTTCTCGAAGCGGCTTACGAGCGCGCGCGCGTGGCCGAGGTCAAGCTCGATCTGGGCCGTCTTGCGCCGGAAGAGGCCATGCGGCGCCTCGTCACTTTCACCTTTGACGCCTTTGTCGGCGATCGCGTCTTCATCAATCTGCTCAACAGCGAAAACCTGCACCAGGCCCGGCATCTCAAGACGTCATCGCGTGTGAAGGAGATGCATTCACCGCTGATCGGAATGATCAGCGAGATCCTGGACCGGGGCGTTGCAGCGGGCCTTTTTCGCACGGGGGTAGACCCCGCCCAATTGTGGATCTCGATTGCCGGGCTTTCCTATTTCTACTTCTCCAACATACACACCCTTTCGGTGATCCTCGACCGCAACTTCCCTGGCAAGATGGAGATCGGGGCGCGACGCGCCCATGTCGCCGACTTGATCCTCGCCTCGCTCAGGGCTTGACGGACAATACCAGGGGCTCCTAACCCTGGGCCCTGCGGCTTGCCACGCACCAAGGGCTGCCGAGATCCGGCGCCTTTCCGACCCGCTGGAACGAGCCGCAGATGACACCGGCGAACGAAGCAGTCAGATCGACCCGATCATGGCGCTAACAGAAACAGCCTCCCGCACATTGAATGTTCCGAGCAAGCTCGCTCGATAAGCAATGTACAGTAGATATATTAGACAATTATTATTTATCTGATATAATTTCATATTCACAAAATTGACATCAATTCGTTTATCTTGATGATACACTTTCATCGAGGTGAGCTATGAGCAGAGATCCATATATCTCCTCTATTTCTTTCCTTTGAAAAGCTGCGGCACGCGGGCATTACTTAGCGATCTAATCTGGGCCGATAACAAAGCGGCGTCTGGACACGGCAAAAAATCAGGCGCACCCGCTTAACGCAAGGATGCCAAAAAAATGTCGAACGGAGGAAGACACCAGATTTGAAAGACCCGCTTGGCCCCCGAGGAGACGCTGGTCGATTCTATAGCTCCAGCTTCACACTTATACGTTCGGAAACAAATGCCGAGCGTTACTGACATATAATCTTTATACCGAAATTCGAGCGTTGGTGTGATTTTCAAAATATAGAAATTGCAATAACCAATGCATTTCATAATCGAATTTAAAATCTACATTAAAGGTCCTCTCATCATTTCCCGACACGAAGTGATGAGAGGACCACGTGCACGATATGCTCGCCCCAATGGGCAAGGCGCTCCGGCGCTGCGAGGTCGCGGGCGAAAATCGTCGAGAGTGTGTGGCGGTTGGAGAGGTAGAATGCCGCCAGCGAGGCGATACTGATATAGACATCGACCGGGTCGAGGCCCGGCAGAAAACGGCCCTGTGCCGCGCCTTTGTCGAGAAGCTCGCGCAGCTTTTCGATGAATGGCGAATGCAGGCTCAGCACCTTGGCCGATTCCTTGAGATTCTCGGCCTTATGCAGGTTTTCCGTGGCGAGCAGGCTCAAGAATTCCGGGTTATCCAGGAAATATTGCCACGTGAAGGCGGTGAGCCGGCGGATGCCATCTTCCGGATCTGCCGTTTCTAGCTTGAGCGCGGCCTCGGCGGAACGAATTCCCGCATAGGCCTCCTCCAGCACCGCCATGTAGAGGCGCTGCTTGTCCCCGAAGTAATGATAGATCATGCGCTTGTTGACGCCGGCTCGCTCTGCGACCGCATCGACCCGCGCCCCGCCGATTCCCTTATCCGCGAACTCTCGCGTGGCAGCCATGAGAATCGCCTGGCTCGTGCGGTCGGGATCGCGGGAGGTGCCTGTATAGCCTCGCCGGCGCGGCACCACCGCGTCATTGTCAGTCGTCATTGCTTGTCGGCTCCACGCACGAGACCTCGCAAAAATCGTAGCGAGAGCCGTTCCCTCGCAGACAAAGCGGCTGATCGCAAGGGGCCGATCGGATCCTTGGGAATGTCAACTGCGTGGTTCGCAATGCAGCGCCGACGGCATGCACCCTTGCGGCGGGCGGAAAAATAGGGCTCCCTCACAAACCATCAAGACGTCGAGCCTTGCAAGATGTAGAGCCTCGCCATGTTGCGCGTCGAATCGCCTGGCTTGCGCCGGGACCGCATGGCCACCGCGGTATTGTTCCTGGTCAATGGTGCCGTGTTCGGTGCCTGGGCGGCCCATATCCCAGTCATCAAGACGGTTCACGATCTGTCTCCCTCCCTGCTCGGTCTCGCGCTTCTGGCCCTGGCGGCCGGCGCGCTCATCGCCATGCCCGCCTGCGGCGTCGGCCTGGCGCGCTTCGGCGCGAGGCGGGTGCTTGGCGCCACGGGCCTTACTTTCAGCATTCTCCTCGCGCTTCTGCCGGTCATGCCTCAGACGGCGGCGCTTTTCGCGGTGCTCTTTCTCTTCGGAGCGTCCGGCGGTGCGATGGACGTTGCCATGAACGCCCATGGCACCGCCGTTGAACATCAGTTCGGCCGTCCCATTCTGTCTTCTCTCCACGGCATGTGGAGCCTCGGCGGTCTGGTGGGCGCAGGGCTGGGGGGTCTCAGCCTGGCCCTCCTCCCGGCCGCTATCGAAGCGGCGGCTCTTGCGATCGTCTTCGCTGCCGTTGTTCTGGTCGCCGTCCGGTACATCCAACCGCAGACGGCCGCCACGACCAGTGACGACCCGAAGCTGGCTATGCCGGACCGTGCGACCCTGGCAATCGGCGCCGTGGTCATGTTCGCCTTCATGGCGGAAGGCGCTCTGCTTGACTGGAGTGCCGTCTATCTCCGTGAAACCCTTGATGTGCCGGCGAGCTCGGCAGGACTCGGTTTCGCTGTCTTCTCTGGCGCAATGGCGATCTCGCGCTTTCTCGGCGACAGCATCCGCAGGCGCGTCGGACCCGTCATGCTGGTGGCTGGCGGCGCGCTTCTCGCCGCCGGGAGCCTCGGTCTCGGCATCGCCCTGAATCATCCGCTGGTCGCGGTTCTGGCGTTCGGCGTCGCGGGCCTCGGCCTTGCCAATGTGGCACCGGTCGGCTTCAGCACGGCGAGCGCCGGCAGCGCCGAGAATCCGGCGCAGGCGGTGGCGGCGGTGGCGACGCTGGGCTACGGCGGCGTTCTCATCGGACCGGTGATGCTCGGCTTCGTCGCCGATGCAACCTCGCTGTCCGGGGCTCTGAGCTTGACCGTCGGCCTCTGTCTCCTCATCGTCGGTGGTGCGCGTGCGATGCGCAACAAGCGGTTCAAACCGGAAACTGGCCGGCAATAGCGGTCGATTTGCCGAAGATCATTCAGAGGATAATGATGGAGATCGGTTTTCTCGGAGATTTCCTCCTCGATACGCAAAGCTGGATCAGCTTGAAGGCCTGGATGGCGTTCGTGGCCGCGTCGGCTGTGGTGTTGTTGATCCCCGGTCCGACGATCCTGCTCGTGGTGTCCTATGCCCTTGGCCAGGGTCGGCAGGCCGCGATGCCGCTCGTGCTCGGGGTCACTGTCGGCGATACGATCGCCGTCGTTGCCTCCCTCATGGGTCTGGGAGCCATCCTCGCCGCATCCGCTCTTGTCTTCACGATCGTGAAATGGCTCGGGGCCGCCTATCTCGTGTATCTCGGCATCAAGCTGTGGCGGGCAGATCCATCACTGCAGAGCGCCGCCTCTCCCACAACGGCACGCCCAATGGCCATGTTCTCGCATGCGGCGCTGGTCACAGCCTTGAACCCGAAGAGCATCGTCTTTTTCGTGGCATTTCTTCCGCAGTTCCTCGACCAGGGCCGTCCGCTCCTGCCACAGATGATCATTCTGGCCGCGACCTTCGTCACGCTGGCGTTCTTCAACGCGGCCGGCTATGCGATGCTCGCCTCCTCGGCCCGCCGCCTCGTCAGCCGCCCCAAGGTGCTGAAGGCCGTGAACCGCACCGGCGGTGGCCTCCTCGTGGGTGCCGGAATTGCGACAGTGACATGGCGATCGTGACCTGAGGATGGATCGTGACTTGGCGGCCGTGATTAGATGCACGATGAGAGAGATGACGCGGCAATGGTACGGAGTATGGCCATAGGTCCTACGAGCCTGGGGCTCCGAAATGGGTGACGATACCGTCAGCATCCACCACTGGCGCATCGAAACGCTGGCCCTGCGTCTGACCGACGGTCGTCAATCCCCGACCGCCCTGAAGATCCAACGCGGTGTTTGCCGGCTGATGGCAGGTCTCGGCCAGGTTTCGGTGACCGAATTGACCTTGGCCTCCGGACGGCGCGCCGACGTGATCGCACTCAGCCCCGCGGGTGAAATCACCATCATCGAGGTGAAGTCGAGTCTCGCCGATTTCCGGGCGGACAACAAATGGCGGGACTACCACGCCTTCAGCGACTACCTGTTCTTCGCGGTCGCGGAGGATTTTCCGATCGAGGTGCTGCCGGAGGAAGCCGGGCTCATCGTTGCGGATGCCTATGGCGCTGCCATCCTCCGCTCGCCGGAGCGAGTGCCACTCGCCGCGGCACGGCGCAAGGCGCTCACCATCCGCTTCGCGCAGGCGGCTGCGGCACGCCTGCACAGCCTGACCGACCCGGATGGCGCGCCAAGCGCCTTGCTTTGACCAAGCGTCCTGCTGCTACGTTGCCAACTGAGAAAACCGCTGAGCCTCAGTCGTCATGGCCGGGCTTTGTCTCGGCCATTCCGATCAGTGCGACGCGCCACCTTCCGCTCCCCGATGCAAGGCAGGGATGAGGCCGACGGCGGCAGGCGCTTCAAATTGCTGAAAATGTCTAGCGCGGAGCGCGCTTGGCGAGAATCCGCTGAAGGGTGCGGCGATGCATGTTCAACCGCCGCGCGGTTTCCGACACGTTGCGGCTGCAGAGTTCATACACGCGCTGGATATGCTCCCAGCGAACCCGGTCCGCTGACATGGGATTTTCGGGCAATTGGGCGCGCTCGCCCTGCTGCGCCATGAGGGCGGCATGGATCTCGTCGGCGTCAGCCGGCTTCGCGAGGTAGTCGAAGGCCCCAAGCTTCACCGCCGTGACCGCCGTCGCAATATTGCCATAGCCGGTGAGCACGATGCAGCGCGCATCGGGGCGGCGTTCCTTCAGGCGGGTGACGACATCGAGGCCATTTCCGTCACCAAGGCGCATATCGATGACTGCGAAAGCCGGTGCCGTTTCATCGATGGCCGCCATGCCTTCGGCGACACTTTCCGCAACGCGCACGCCATAGCCACGGGTTTCCATCGCCCGCGCCAATCTGGTCAGGAACGGCCTGTCATCGTCGACGATCAGAAGGCTGTTGTCGCCTTCGATCTCAGTTTGCTGCTCGGAGTCTACCATCCGGTCACCTCACGCAGGTGGGCCACGCGAAACCTTGGGGCCCTCAACCACAGAGCAATCCCAGGCTGGAGCATGCTGCTCAAGAGGAAGATCCGCCTTAGACGTAATCTGCGCTCTGTCACTTCTCTCTTATCGCGTCCCTCGCCGCGATGATCTCTTTCCCTAGCCGCCCCTTTGACGTCGATCAATGCTGATCGATCACGAAATAGGCATTTGTGACATTTTTCTAAAGGATCAGAGCCTCCGAAATCGCATCAATTGTGCAATTTTTCTGCTTCATCGCCATTGGCCGACGTCGGGAAGCGGATCGATATCGCGCTCAAACACATCCCGCGGCCATGTCACGGTGACGACGGCGCCGCTGTCCGGTGCGGCCGCATTGCTGAACTCGATCGTCGCCCCGGAACGTTCGATCAAGGTCTTTGCTATGAAAAGGCCAAGGCCGAGGCCTTCGCCGGGCTCGCCACCGCCCCGACGGTCGGATCCCCGTGTGGTGACATAGGGGTCTCCCAGACGAAGCAGAACCTCCGGAGCGAATCCCGGGCCGTCGTCACGAACGACCACGCTCACTGTGTCTTTCGTCCAGGATGCGTCGATCACAACGCCCGAGGCTGCGAAATCGACCGCGTTGTCGACAAGATTACCAAGCCCATAGAGGAGACCCGGGCTGCGACGGCAGACGGGTTGTGCACCTTCGCCGCTAGCATTCAGGGTGAGCGGCGTGCTGAAGGAGCGCTGGGGGTTCGCCACTTCCTCGATGAGATCGCGAAGCGTCAGGCGCTCGAGCGGTCCCGCCTCGCCGGTGCCGAGAGACGTCAGGGTGCCCAGAATCTTGCGACAGCGCTCGACCTGCTCCCGCAGCAGAGTGATGTCTTCGGCCATAGGGCCGTCCTTCGGCGCGAGCTTATCGAGCTCCTTGGCCACCAGCGCGATGGTGGCGAGTGGCGTGCCGAGTTCGTGAGCGGCGGCCGCGGCGAGGCCATCGAGCTGCGACAGGTGCTGCTCGCGGGCGAGCACGAACTCCGTCGCCGCCAGCGCGTCAGCAAGCTGCCGCGCCTCCTCCGCGACGCGCCATGCGTAGACACCAGTGAAGGCCAAGCCGAGCAGAATGGCGCACCAGATACCGGCCACATACAGGAACGGCAGATGCAGGGTCTCGCCGGGGTACCAGGGCAACGGCAGGTGGAAGAAGGCCAGGATCGTGACGCAGACCATGGCCATGAAGCCAAGCGCCAGTGTCCGCCAGGGTTGCAGGGCCGTCGCCGAGATCATCACGGGCGCCAGCAGAAGCATCGCAAAGGGGTTTTCCAGGCCCCCCGTGAGGTAGAGCAAGGCAGACAGCTGCAGGATATCGTAGCCAAGCAGCAGAGAGCCCGCGTTTTCGCTCAACCTGTGGCTGATCGGATAGCGGATACGAAGCGCGAAGTTCAGCCAGGCCGACACCGCGATGGCGACGAAGCAGAACGCGAAGGGAAAGGGAAAACCGAGCCCAAAATGCACGCCGACCACGGCAGCGCTTTGGCCAACAACAGCCAAAGAGCGCAGCCGAACGAGGGTATCGACCCTCAGATGCTGGGCAGTGCGCCGTATGGTTGCTGTGTCGTTAACGGCCATGAATCCATTCCGGCCGGGCACGCCCGACTGCATGTCGGGCTAACGCTTACCGGCGCGTCGCGCAAGCGCTAAGCACAGCTTCAGGCTGGGTTTTTGGAAAGTCTGTCGGGATCGCGAAGCCGACACGACATGATCCGGCTCTCGCGGAAGCACGAGCTCACCGAGGGTTCCGGCAAACCTACAGCCGCGGGCACAGAGGAACGCTCTGCCCCGATTGTGCGTTGCATCACTGTGGACGAGGTTTGAACGATTACAGGAATAAGGTTAAGATCGCGCCTTGATTTTGCGACGCAGCATCGCAGCGAGCCCTGTTGCGCCTTCCTCTGTAACCTCTCCCAACGAGGGTAGAGAATGAATTTTGCCTATTTCTGGTATGAGGCCGCGCACGCTCTTGTCAGCCCGGCCCGCGCCGTCACCGATGCGGCGAGATTGACGTTCAACAACCCGATCAATCCGCTCACCTACACCGCCTACGGTCGCACAGTCGCTGCCGCCTGCGAACTCTTCGAGCGCACGACGCGCCGTTATGGCAAACCGGCCTTCGGGCTGAAGGAAACCGTCGTCGAAGGCATGACCTGCCGGGTTCGCGAGGAGATCATCTGGCAAAAGCCGTTCTGCCGGCTGCTCCATTTTGATCGGGGCGGCAAGGCCAAGCGGCTGAACCAGCCGAAGCTCCTGATCGTCGCGCCGGTCTCCGGCCACTACGCCACGCTTCTACGCGGCACGGTCGAAGCGTTCCTCCCCACCCACGACGTCTATATCACCGATTGGGTCGATGCCCGGCTCGTGCCGTTATCCGAAGGCAGCTTCGATCTCGACGACTATATCGACTACGTCATCGAGATGATGCACGAACTCGCGACGAACCTCCACGTGCTGGCCGTGTGCCAGCCATCGGTACCGGTCATCGCGGCGGTCGCGCTGATGGAGGCGGAGAACGATCCGGACGTGCCGGCGTCGATGATCCACATGGGTGGGCCCATCGACACCCGCCGTTCGCCGACGGCCGTCAATCTCCTGGCGCAGGAGCGCGGGACCGATTGGTTCCGCCGCAATTGCATCGTGAAGGTGCCCTTCACGCAGCCGGGCTTCATGCGCGAGGTCTATCCGGGCTTCCTGCAGCTGTCAGGCTTCATGGCGATGAACATCGACCGGCACCTGACTGCTCACTGGGAGATGTTCCAGCACCTCGTCGACGGGGACGGCGATTCGGCCGACAAGCAGCGCGAGTTCTACGACGAGTATCTCGCCGTAATGGACATGACGGCTGAATTCTACTTGCAGACCATCGACGAGGTTTTCGTCAAGCATAGCCTGCCAAAGGGCGAGATGCAGCACCGGGGCAAACCTGTTGACCTTGCTGCCATCCGGCGGGTGGCATTGATGACCGTGGAAGGCGAGCGTGACGACATTTCGGGTGTCGGGCAGACGCAGGCCGCCCATGAGCTCTGCAAGAATCTTCCCGCTTCGATGAAGCTTCAACATCTGCAGCCGGGTGTTGGCCACTATGGCGTGTTCAACGGCCGCCGCTTCCGCCAGGAAATCGCGCCGAAGATCACCGCTTTCACCGAGAAGTTCAATGGTCGGGCAACCGAAGTTCGTCCGGTGCGGCGCGCCAAAGTGAAGGGAGAGGCCGCCTGAGGCTTTCTTTGTTCCTCGTGACGCCCCCGATTGTCGCATCCATAGCGTCATGCTGATGTGCTATTGATGGCCGACCTGCTACGGTCCTGAATCGGCATGCGCATCAGTCTGTTCAAACGGTCGGCTCCTGACCCGGACCATATTGCCGTGCGCCACGGCGCGGAGACGTTCCGGGTTGCTATACGCCGGCGCGCGGCGGCGCGTCGATTCACGCTGCGTGTGTCGAACGCAACCGGAGAAGCCGTCCTGACCTTGCCGGAGCGCGGCGACTTCGCCGCGGCAAGACGCTTCGCCGAAGCCCAGAGCGGATGGCTGGCGGCCCGCCTGAAGCGAGTTCCAGACAGGACACCTTTCGAGATGGGCGCGTTCGTTCCTTTGCGCGGCACGCCACACCGCATCGTCCACTGGTCCAAGACACGCGGCGTGCCGGAAGCGACCGTCGACGCGGCCGGCGCGCCTATCCTCGCCGTCACCGGCGAAACACCGCATGTGCCGCGCCGGGTCCTGGACTTCCTCCGGCGCGAGGCCACCCGCGATTTGACGGAGGCGGTGGCACGCCACACCAAGACACTTGGCATTCCCGCCCGCAGCATCAGCATCCGCGACACGAAAAGCCGCTGGGGATCCTGCTCGGCACAGGGCCGGCTCAACTTTTCCTGGCGGCTTATCCTGGCGCCGCCGTATGTGCTCGATTATCTCGCGGCCCATGAAGTGGCGCACCTGAAGGAAATGAACCACTCGGAGCGATTCTGGCGCTTGACGCGCCGGCTCTGCCCCCGCACAGACGAGGCAGAAGCCTGGCTCAAACGGCATGGCTCCACCCTGCATCGTTTTGGCTGACAACATTCCTGATCCGGAGGAACGATCGATGAGCGAGCCATCCGCCGTGGCGGCCATCGCGCTGGCTTTCGCCAAAGCCCGCGCCGAAGCCCGCGCCTTGCCGAATTTTCCTGGTGCGGTGCCCGACAGCTTCGAGACTGCCTATGCCGTTCAGAAGGCGGCCATGGAGGCCCATCCCGCGAATCTGCGCGGCTGGAAGGTGGCCATGGTCAAGCCGGACTGGCGAACAACCTTTCCCGAGGAGCGGTTGATCGGCCCGATTTACCACGTCATCGACGTGCCGGACGGCGGCACCGCGACCATGCCATCCATCACCGACGGTTACACGGCAGCGGAAGCGGAGTTCGTCGCGGTCATGGCTCAAGATCTGCCACCGCGCGCAAAGCCCTTTGAAACAGCGGAAGTGGCGGCGGCGATCGGTGGCATTCATGTGGGCGCGGAAATCGCCGGCAGTCCGCTCGTCAACCTCAATGATCTCGGGCCAGGCTCAATCATCAGCGATTTCGGCTGCAATGCCGGTGTCGTGCTGGGACCAGAGATCGCCGGTTGGCAATCCCGTTCTTGGGAGAGCCTCACCGCGAAATCCACGGTCAATGGCGCCGCCGTGGGCGAAGGCACCGCGGCCAGCGTGCCGGGCACGCCGCTCGCCGCCGT
Source organism: Chelatococcus sp. YT9 (assembly GCF_018398315.1). Lineage (NCBI taxonomy): Bacteria > Pseudomonadati > Pseudomonadota > Alphaproteobacteria > Hyphomicrobiales > Chelatococcaceae > Chelatococcus > Chelatococcus sp. YT9. The sequence goes on along the minus strand of NZ_JAHBRW010000001.1, from coordinate 1,589,460 downwards.
GGTCTTCCTGGCGAACAGGCTCTCGCGTCTGGGCTTCACGCTACGGGCGGGGGACGTCGTTTCGACAGGCATGGTGACAGGAATCCATACGGTGACGGCCGGCGACAAGGCCGTGATCGATTTTGGCGATTGCGGACAATTCACCATCGACTTCGTGACGGCAAAGCCGGTCGATTGACCGGCTCCATTGTCGCACAAGCCGGCGTTCAGTTGCGGCCAACAGGGCTTGGCCTGCTTGGAAATAACAAAAAGAATCCCCATCGCACGACACGATCAGCCGAAATCACAACGACAACGGCGATGTCTCTCGCGCTCCTAGAACCCTATCTGGTCGAAGCATCCAGATAGCTCGTTTTCCGCGCCTGGGGCTCGCCCGCATGCTGAAGCCGTGGCCACCCATTTTCGATGGCATGCACTGGGCTGTCCGAATCCTCGCCAACAGATCGTCACCGGACATGTTGCCTATGCAACTCTTGCAGCCGATACTTCTGTTCTCCGCGATTGCTGCCCTGCTGGCGCCAATACACCGCGGGGCAGGGTTTGGTCTCCTGATCGCCAGCTACGGCCTGGCGTTGGTGACCGGCCAATTGAGCAGTCCGAGCCTTATAGCCCTTATACTTCTGATCGCAGCCGCCTATGCGGTCACCGATGGCCACCCCAGGCTTGCACGCTATCTCGGCCACGGCCTGTTTGTTGCCCTTACCATCGCCTTGAGCCTGCATTGGATGCCGGGCTTCAACAACTGGCGCATCATCGGGCCGGAACGGCTGACCCCCGACGCCGTGCCTTTCACGATGTACTTCAATCTGGACAAGCCCCTCAGCGGCGCATGGCTGCTGCTGGTCCTGCCTTGGCTCAGGCCGCGCTACGCGCTCCGCCAACTGCCGATCGGGCTCGCGGGGGCGGCGCTGGCGATCATGCTGACGCTGCCGATCGCTCTTGCAGCCGGGATGACAGCGTGGTCGCCCAAATGGCCGGCATCAAGCGGGCTATGGCTTGCGAACAATCTTCTCATCGTCACTGCCATGGAAGAGGTGGTATTCCGCGGCTATTTGCAAGGCGGCCTCAGTCGTTGTCTTCAAGGCCGGCGGCACGGCGACTGGATTGCGCTGTTACTCTCGTCGGCCGTATTCGGCCTTGCTCATTTTTCCGGGGGGTCGGTCTGGATGCTCCTCGCGGGTCTGGCTGGGCTTGCCTACGGCTGCGCCTTCCGCTTCGGAGGCCTCCCGGCGGCCATCATCGCCCATTTCGGGCTGAATGCGGCGCATTTTTTCCTGTTCGTTTATCCCATGCTGCAGACCGGGACCTGATCAATCATGTCCTCGCCGGGGGGGCGAGGACATGTAAGACGACACTCGCTTGCGGAGCGGCCTCACCCGTAGGCGGCCACAGTCGCCCTCGCGCCTTTGTCGAACAGGCTCGCCAGCGCCTCGGTCACGGCCTTGACGAACGTGGCATTGGAAGCGAGATCTTCACCGAACACCGCGCGTACGCCGAGGAGCGCAACGGCGAGCTTGTCAGCATCGCGCCCTGCGGCGTCAACAAGCGCCTTGAACTCGGCCGCCAACGGATCGCGCACGTCAATCGGTTCACCGGCTTCGTCTACGCCCGTGACATACCGCATCCAGGCCGCGACAGCGAGCGCATGTCGGGCGACCGGCAGCCCGCGCGCCAGACGGTCGCGGATCGTGCCTAGCAGCCGTTGCGGCAGCTTCTGCGAGCCGTCCATGGCGATCTGCCAGGTGCGGTGCTTCAGCGCCGTATTGCGGAAGCGTTCGATGAGCGAATGCTTATAGCCAGCGACATCGGCACCCGCGGGCAATGTCAGCGTGACGGTGGAATCCTCCATGAGCGCGGCGACATAAGCCGCAATCGCCTCATCCGCAATGGCTTCGGCTACGGTCTGGTATCCGGCGAGATAGCCCAGATAGGAGAGCGCCGAGTGGCTGCCATTGAGCAGCCTGAGCTTCATCGCCTCGTAGGGCGCGACATCCTTCACCAGCGTGGCGCCAAACTCCTCCCAAGCCGGCCGGCCGGAGACAAAATGGTCCTCGATCACCCACTGAGTGAAAGGCTCGGTCATGATCGGCCAAGCGTCGGTCAGGCCGAGCACGCCAGCGATGTGGCTGCGGTCCGCATCGGTCGTCGCCGGCACGATGCGGTCGATCATCGTGTCGGGAAAGCTGATCGCCTCCCGCACGTGGTGGCCGAGTTCGGGCGAGACCAGATCGGCGAAACGGGTCAGGATGCCCTTGAGAGTCTGTCCGTTGGCCGGAAGGTTGTCGCAGGACATCACGGTGAAAGGCCGCGTGCCGGCAGCCCGCCTCCGGGCAATGGCGGCCGTGATGAAGCCTAGCGCCGAACGCGGACGCTGCGGATTGGCGAGGTCATGGACCACGTCGGGATGCGCCTCGTCCAGCCGACCGGTCGCCGGGTCATGGCAGTAACCCTTCTCGGTAACCGTGAGACTGATGATGGCCACGTCAGGATCGCTCATGCGGGCGATCAAGGCCTCAGGATCCTCCGGGGCGACCACCACGTCGAGGATGCTGCCGACCACACGCAGCCTTTCGCCTGAGGTCTCGCGGACCGCGATGGTGTAAAGGCTGTCCTGCGGCACCAAGGCGTCGCGCGTGTCGGGGCTGCGGAGGCTCGCGCCGACGATGCCCCAGGCGAGATCACCGGATTTCAGGACGTCCTCGGTGTAGACGGCCTGATGCGCCCGGTGGAAGGCTCCGATGCCGAGATGGACGATACCGCTGCGGACCTGCGCGCGATCATAGGTCGGACGTTCGATCGCGGCAGGCAAGCCACCAAGGCGGGCGGCGTTGAGACGGGGCGGATGCGTCACAGCTTGTAGGCCTCCTTGGCCAACCGGTAGGCGAGATCGTGGGCGACTTCGGCGGCTTCATCCTCGTCCAGGCGGTGGGTCACCACGAGCTCGGCGAGATAGCCGCAATCGACGCGCCGCGCGACGTCATGGCGCGCGGGAATGGACGGGAAGGCGCGGGTGTCGTCGTTGAAGCCGACGGTGTTGTAGAAACCTGCCGTTTCCGTCACCAGTTCGCGGTAGCGGCGCATGCCCTCCGGACTGTCATAGAACCACCAGGCGGGGCCAAGCCTCAGGCAGGGGTAATGCCCGGCCAGCGGCGCGAGCTCACGCGAATAGGCCGTCTCGTCGAGGGTGAAGAGAATGATCGTCAGGTCACGCTCGTTGCCGAAGCGGTCGAGCAATGGCTTGAGATCGCGCACGTAGTTGGTGGCGCTCGGAATATCAGCGCCCTTGTCGCGGCCGAACCGCGCGAAGAGCCCGGGGTTGTGGTTGCGCTGGGAACCCGGATGGATCTGCATCACCAGTCCATCCTCCACGCTGAGCGCTGCCATCTCGGTCAGCATCTGCGCGCGAAACAGCTCCGCGTCCTCCGGCGTCGCCTGCCCCTGAGCCATGACGCGGGCATAGAGCGCCTCGACCTCGACGGGGGAGAGGTCCGCGGTGCGGGCGGTGGGGTGCCCATGGTCCGTCGAGGTCGCGCCGAAGCTCTTGAAGACCTGGCGCCGCTTGCGATGCGCCTCGCGATAGCCGGCGAAGGTGGAAACATCGGTCTCCGTGATCTCGCCAAAGCGGCGGACATTGTCACGGAAGCCGTCAAATTCCGGATCGACAACCGGATCCGGCCTGTAGGCCGTGACGACGCGGCCTTTCCATCCGCTGTCGCGGATCGCGGCATGGTGCGCGAGATCGTCAAGCGGGCTCTCGGTCGTCGCGATGACCTCGATGTTGAACTGCTCGAAGAGCGCACGCGGGCGAAACGCATCGCTCTCCAGCTTGGCTGCGATCGTGTCGTAGATCGCGTCCGCATTGTCGGCCGACAGGCGCTCCGTTAGGCCGAACAGCGTCGCGAAAGCATGATCGAGCCACATGCGCGTGGGCGTGCCGCGGAAGAGATGATAGTTGCTGGCGAACAGCCGCCAGATCTTGCGGGGGTCCTCCTCAACAGCCGAGCCGTCGACCGCTGGAATGCCGAGATCCTCAAGGCGGATCCCCTGGCTGTAGAGCATGCGGAAGATATAGTGGTCCGGCACCACGAAAAGGCGCGCCGGATCGGGAAATGCTGAATTCTCCGCGTACCAGCGCGGATCCGTGTGGCCGTGTGGGCAGATGAGCGGCAGGTCCTTGACCTCGGCATAGAGCCGGCGCGCGACAGCGCGTGTGGCCTCGTCGGCCGGAAACAGGCGGTCGTCATGCAATAGGGTCATATCGCTATCCCAGCCTTCCCTTTTGGGGTTTGGGTACAAACATGCAGAAAATGCACAGCTTGCTGCGCCCCTCGCCTGTTCTGTGCGGGGGTGGAATAGCCTTTTTCCGTCGCAACGCAAACTGTCTCCGATATCAAGCGGCCCACCGCGCAGCGAGATACGCTCCCGCGTCAGCCAAGGCCTTGTCGGCCGCTGGAAGCTCCGCAGCCATGCGCAGAAAGCCGTGCACGACACCGGGAATCACATCGAGACGGAAGCTCACGCCAGCTTCCGCCAGCGCGGCGCTGAGGGTCAAGGTGTCGTCGAGCAAGGGGTCCAGCCCGGCGGCGTTGAGATAAAGCGGCGGCAGACCATCGAGCTTGGCGCGCAGCGGCGCTGCGAGCGAATCGGTGTTCTGAGGCAGTGATCCGAGGAAGTTGCTCCAGTACCACTGCATGCTGGCCGTCGAGAGGAGATAGGTACCATCCCCGAGGCGTGCGTGGCTCGCCGTGCCATGGTCCGGCGCGTAGCAGCCGTAGAACAGGGCCGCGGTGCCAAGCTGTGGCAGCCCCGCGTCCCGCCGTGCCAGCAGGGCCGCAAGCGCGAGATTGGCGCCGGCGGAATCGCCCGCGACAGCGATCCGTGATGCGCCAACAACCCGGCCGAGCCCACCCTCCTCGACGAAACGGATGGCGGCGAGCACATCCTCCAGGGGCATCGGGAAGGGGTGCTCCGGTGCAAGACGATAGTCGACGCCGAGTACCGTAGCGCCCGATCGCAAGGCGAGCCTGCGCATGGTGCCGTCATGGGTATCGACCGAGCCGAACGTCCAGCCGCCGCCATGCGCGTAGACCACCACCGGCGCGTCATCGGCGGTTGTCGGCTGATAAAGCCTGGCGCGAAGCGAGCCGTGCTGGCCGGGCAATTCCAAGTCCGTGACGGCGGCGAGCGGCGGTGGCGCGCGATTGAACGGCTCGTGTCCGGCGGTGAAGATCGCCCGCGCTTCGTCCATCGGCATGGTGCGATAATCGACGGCGGGGGCCGCCTTGATGCGCGCAAGAATCGGAACGAGATCAGGATCGACTGTCACGGGACAGGCCTTTCGCGGCATGGAGAGACACGGGACATCCCGCGCCGGGATGAGCAAGGGGGCGCATAATCAACGCTGGCAAGAACAAGCGTCAAGACATGCCTCGCGCTGACATGTCACTCATCCAAAACGCGCTTGCCGCCGAGGCGGCCTGCGGGCTATCAGCGACAGGGGTGAAGTTCGACACAATACAAGGTCGAGGATAGGCGGCACTATGGACCAGAACGACCAGTCCCATCTCAATCCGGCGAAGGGCTACAGCGCCATCAACGCGGAACCGCGCGTGCGGCCTGACGAATTGGCAGCGTTTGTCGAAAACGTCTTCCTGCGGATCGGCATGGATGAACCCAGTTCGAAGGCCGTGACGCGCGTGATGATGCACGGCAGCCGGCTCGGCGTAGACAGCCACGGCGTTCGCCTCCTGGCCCATTACATCAAGGAAATCGACGGCAACTGCATCAACAAGCAGCCCAGGCCGAAGTTCACGAGGACACGGCCGGGCGCGGGCGTCCTGGATGGTGACAATGGCCACGGCGGGTTCGTCGCGACGGTGGCGATGGATCACGCGATAGCGCTTGCCCGGGAAGCAGGTATCGGCGCGGTCGCAATCCAGCGCTCCAACCATTTCGGAGCCGCGGGCGCATACCCGATGCAGGCGGTCGACGCAGGGCTGATCGGCCTGGCAACCTGCAATACCGACGCCTTCGTCCATCTGCACGGGAGCAAACTGCCGTTCCACGGAACAAATCCGTTCGCGATTGGCGCGCCGGTCGCAGGACAGCGGCCGTGGCTGCTCGATTTCGCTACCAGTTCCATTCCCGTCAACCGGGTCATGCTCTATCGCTCGCTGGGCATCGGGGTGCCCCCGGACACGGCCGTCGACAGCGAGGGCAAGCCAACGACGGATTCTCAGCGCGCGACCGGCCTGCTGCCTCTCGGCGGCGCCCTGTTCGGCTTCAAGGGCGCCGGTCTCGGGGGCCTTGCCGAAGTCCTCTCCGCGGCGCTGACCGGGATGCGTGCGAGTGTGGACATTCCTGCTTGGGATAGTGTCGGGAAGCCACGCGAACTCGGCCAGTTCGTCCTCGCCATCGATCCCGACGCCTTTGTGCCACGCGCTGTGTATGATGGAATCATGACCGGCTATCTGGCGTCGCTACGCGGCATGGAGCCGGCGGAAGGCGCCGAACCGCCGATGGCGCCCGGCGACCGCGAATGGCGTATCGAGGAAGAGCGCAAGCTCAACGGCATCCCGATCGATCCCGCCACATTCAAGGTCTTCGCAGAGGCAGGGGAGAGATTTGGCCTGACGCCACCAAAGGCTAATCCGGCGAAGGCCTGAAACGGCCTTCCGGCGAAGAGTCATCAAAGGCGAGAAGGAGCGTTTTCGCGGCTCGGGACACGGAAACCGCATCCGCATTGATCAGGTCGTGAGATAGGCATCGACGCCCTCGGCCGCCGCGACAGCGGTCGAGAACGTCGCCTGAAGCAGGTAGCCGCCTGTCGGCGCCTCCCAATCCAGCATTTCGCCAACGGCGAAGACGCCTGGAAGGCGGCGCAGCATGAAGCGCTGGTCGAGTTCCGAGAGCGCGATCCCGCCAGCGGTCGAGATCGCGCGCTCGAGGGGATGTGCGGCGTTGAGCACGAGCGGCAACGCCTTGATATGCCGCGCCAGGGCATCCGGGGTCTGCGGGAAGGGTCCCTTGGGTTCCCTGAGGAGCGCCGTCGCCACAGGCGAAAGGGCCGCCGCCTTGCGCAGATGATTAGACAGAGACTGACTGCCGCGCGAGCGGCTGAGCCGACGGGCGAGCTCATCAACCGTCAGGTCGGGCCGCAGGTCGACCACCAGCATCGCCTTGCCGAAGCGCGCGATTTCATCGCGCAGGACATCAGCGAGGGCATAGACAGCCCCGCCCTCGATACCGAGACGGGTGATGACCGCCTCGCCTCGCACGCGCCGGCTTCCCGTCATCAGAGCGATCCGCTTGACGGGCGCGCCCGAAAAGCGCTCGCTCATGTGGCTCGACCAGGAAACGGCGAATCCGCAATTGGCAGGCTGAAACGATGCCACGGCGACACCGGCATCAACGAGCGGGCGGCGCCAGCTGCCATCACTGCCAAGGCGCGGCCAGCTCGCTCCTCCTAATGCGAGAAGCGTCGCGTCCGTCTCGAACGCTGCCGTCTCACCAGTTGGCCCTTCGATCACCGGCCGGCGCGCCTCGTCGAAGCCGCGCCAGCTGTGGCGCAACCTGATCTCGACGCCCAAGCCGTTGAGCCGCGCGAGCCAGGCGCGCAGCAGCGGCGAAGCCTTCATGGCCCGTGGGAAAACGCGCCCGCTCGAACCTACGAAGGTCTCGATACCAAGATCGGCTGCCCAACTGCGCAGATCTGGGGGCGAGAACTGCTCCAGTGCGGGTTTCAACCAAGCTTCGGAGCGGCCGTATCGCTTTAGAAAAAGCGCCAGCGGTTCGCTGTGGGTGATGTTGAGTCCCCCCCGTCCCGCCATCAGGAACTTGCGAGCCGGGCTTGGCATACGCTCGAAGACGGTGACGGAATGACCCTTCCGGGCCAAGCGCTCCGCCGCCATCAACCCGCCAGGGCCGGCACCGATAATCGCAACACGTTTCGACATGGAGGGGCTGGTTCGGGCCTTGCTCAGATTTTGCTCTTCCACCAGGCGATCTGCTCCGCCACACGCGCAGGTGCCGTGCCGCCGAAACTGGTACGCGATTTCACCGAATTGTCGACGCCGAGCACATCGTAAACCGCCGCGGTGATGCGCGGCTCGACCGAAGTGAATGCCTCGAGAGGCAAATCTTCCAGATCAACGCCCTGCCGTTCGGCCTCCGCGACCAGCCGGCCTGTGACGTGGTGGGCGTCGCGGAAGGGCATGTCGAGAGCGCGCACCAGCCAGTCGGCGAGATCGGTGGCGGTGGAGAAACCGGCGCCGGCAGCGGCTGCCATGCGGCCCTCATCGACGGTGAGATCCTCGATCATCCCAGCCGTCGCGGCCAGCGCGAGTTCGAGTGTATCGACTGCGTCGAACAGACGCTCCTTATCTTCCTGCATGTCCTTGGAATAGGCGAGCGGCAAACCTTTCATGACAGTCAGGAGGCCCATCAGCGCACCGAAGATCCGTCCCGTTTTTGCTCGCACGAGCTCGGCCGCGTCCGGGTTCTTCTTCTGCGGCATGATGCTGGAGCCTGTGGTCCAGCGGTCCGAAAGACGCACGAAGGCAAACTGCGGCGTCATCCACACCACGAGTTCCTCGGCGAGGCGCGACAGGTGGACGGCCGCAATAGAGGCCACCGTCATGTATTCCAGAAGCGAATCCCGGTCCGACACTGAATCGAGCGAATTACGCGTCGGTCCATCAAAGCCGAGCGCCTTGGCCGTCATATGCCTGTCGATGGGAAAGGACGTGCCGGCAAGAGCCGCGGCGCCAAGCGGGCATTCGTTGAGACGCTTGCGGGAATCGCGCATGCGACTGCGATCGCGCCCGATCATCTCGACATAGGCCATGAGATGATGACCGAAAGTCACGGGTTGCGCGCTTTGAAGATGCGTGAAGCCAGGCATCACCGTCGCCACATGCTGCTCGGCCTGGATGAGAAGGGCACGCATCAGCGCGGTGAAGCCGGCGTCGGCGCGGTCATGGGCGTCACGCACGAACAGGCGGATGTCGGTGGCAACCTGGTCATTGCGGCTGCGCGCGGTATGCAGCCGGCCGGCCGCTGGACCGGCGATCTCGCGCAAGCGAGCCTCGACATTCATATGAATGTCTTCGAGCGCCGTGGAAAAGGCGAAATGCCCCTCGGTGATCTCCTCACGGACGGCCTCGAGACCCGCATGGATCGCGTCGCGATCCGCCTCGGTGATGATGCCGGTCGCGGCGAGCATATCACTGTGGGCAAGGGAGCCCGTGATATCCTCACCCGCCAGACGCTTGTCGAAGCCGATCGAGACGTTGATCGCCTCCATCAGCGCGCTTGGCGTGGTGGAAAATCGCCCGCCCCACATGGCGTTGCCACCACTTGAGCCATCCGTATTCGCAGGCTGCTGATCTGCGCTCGGTCCGTTCGTTTCGCGGGTCAATCTCACAACCTCAGTTTCTCGTCCGTGCCGGCCCGCAAAGTGGGCCACGCCGGGATCCCGGGCAAAAGCCGTAACCCCCGTGCAAGGCATCATGAAACGCAGGCATTTTCCACCAGGATTCTCCACCCGGCCAAAGAATGCGTTCGACGGCAGATCGCACCCGACGTCGACGGCGCCAGCGACACCAGCGCGCGACATAAGCCAGCCGTGCGATGTTCGCAAGGCGCCATACGCTCCGCGCGACCAGCACAACACGCTATCCAGCCTGCGCATTTCGCAATTCCCCACCACGCGCAAGGGTTCCATAAAACGCCTAAGATCAGAGAATACCATCGATATACGGCTTTTCGCGTTTCGCATCTATGACGCGCGACATCAATTTAGATCCGACATGTACAGTCTCTATCAAATTACTATTTATTATAACGTAAATTACGAGAATATGCGTAAATTACATGAAGAACTATATTGATTTTTTTATTATTATTAGCAATATATTAACCTCGATTGCATATATCATTGTCTTATTTATTCATTTTTTATTCATTTCCATAACGAGATCGCCGTGGATGCTCGCGAGCCTTCAGCGTGCACGCCTCAATCTGAGCTGCATGCTACAAAAACGGAAAAAGTGCCGCGCTCAAGCCGGCGCCGTCTGGCGGTGGCCGAAGCTGCCGCTGATCAGGCCAGCGCCGCGATGGGGCAAGCCCCGGACGTCACGACCGTGCCAACGAGCAGCAATACGGCGGCAGGGGCCGGCTCTGCGTGCCATATCGTCGAAGGTGTTGGTGGGCGCGCCCTGAGCCGCTACCTGGCGCCTCCCGTGCCGGCGGCACGCATCCATCTCGACCTCAGCACGTTGACCGATGGGGACGAGAGCGCACGGCTCGTCGAAGCCTGTCTGCGCAGCGCCGAGCTGTCCAGCGCCGTGCTGATGGACGGCCCTCTGGCGCGGGCGGTCGCGGGTATCCTGGTCCGGCGCATCCCCCACGTCGATATCCTCTATGTTCTCAGTTCGGGGATCCGCTGGCGGTCCGGCGACTGGAACGCTCTGCGCGATCTCGTCGGCTGCCAGCGTCAAGCCGGCGACCGCTTCAAACTCCTCGCCATCGACGAAGCGTTGACGGGAACCATCACGGCGCTTGGCGGCTCGGCCATCCCGTGCCGGCTCACGCCGGCTCCGGCACGCCGGCGGCCGCGCATGGGGCGCGTCGCTCTTTTAATCGGGCGCGGCTCGGGAGAGACACCCACCCATGGTCACATCGCGGCAGCAGTCGCCATTGCTGTTGCAGAGATCGGTGACCGCGTGGGGGCCATTCTCGTGCCCGAGGAACTCAGCCATCTCGCGACCCTGCTGAGAACCTTCGGGCTTGGAAAAAGGCTTCTCCCCTATTTCGCGATCGAGGACGCGCTCGCGCGGCTCGCCGGGACGCCGGTCGTTTATGTGGCCCCCTTCCCAGATGGCGCCATTGATCTGGAAGCGCTCGTCGTCCTGGATCAAGGCGGGCTCGTCCTTGTTGGGCCAGGTGCCGTCCCGCTGCCCGAAACGGTCGCCGCTACCATGTCGTCACCGTATTGGGAACAGTCCGACGAGCTCGGTGCGATGCTTTGTATGCTCGCGCGCAACTACCATGCGCAATGGGCAATGCTGCATGACAGCATCGTACAGACCCCGCACGCGAACCCGGCCCGGACGGAAGCGATTTCCCAGCTCCTGATATCACCGGCGGCCTGACGATGATCGGACAGTTTTCCCTCCTCCGCCGCTTCATCCGGCGTGTCCCCGGACGCGCAGTGCATCCAGCTTCGCTGGCCAGCCTCAAGGTGGCGCGCGCGATGCGCCCGGCGCGAGGCGAGACCCTAGTCATGCCGGTGCCCTCACTTCTGGCACGCTGGCTGCCGGACGAACCCGTCATCGTCACCGGGGCCACCACAGCCCTGGGCAGGCCTGTCGATCTCGCCACCCTGGCACTGCCGACCGGCGGCGAGCGCATCCGCAATCTGCGCGTCGGCCATGGTGTTCGCCTGCCGCTCGCCATCCGCCTCGCGGCCGGCGATGTGCTGCATCTGCCCTTCACCGGCGGCGAGGTCGAGCTGCTGAGCCACCCTCACGCGGGGCTTGTCCGCATCGAGCCAGCCGATGCTCCGCCGTTGACCGCTACGCTCGATGACGCGACAGCCCGCCCCGTGAGCATAGGCGCGGCACGGCCTACGGCTCGGACAAGCCAGCGCCGCACAAGCGCGCGTCATCTCCGCATAAGGGCATTGGAAAGTGCCCTCGATCGCCACATCGCGACGGCGATGGCCGCACCGGCTCAGTCCGATGCCCAGGCCGTCACGCTCGCTCTCTACACGCCGCGGTGGCGCGGACCAGCAGCCTCGACGGTCAATCTGTTTGACCGTTCACTTCCAATTCCGGTCGACGACAGCCATCCGGAAGATCTCTCGACGGCTGAGATTGAGACCTGCGCCGCGCGGATCGCCTATCTTCCTATCGATAAGCTTGTGATGTCAGGTTGCGATCCCTCCATGCGCAAGCTGGTCGAGGCCATTCGCCGTCGGCGGCCTATCGAGACCGATCTGCTGTGGCATTCGAGTTTTCTGCAAATGGGCGAGGCCGCGGATTGGGGTCTGCTTCAAATGTGGCTCGACGCGGCCCAAGCGGGCCATATCCGCCGCATCGGGGTCGTGAAGCGAGGCCTCGACGGTTTTCTGCGCTCGCTCGGGTTCAATGCAACCTTCGTGCAGAACCGCATCGCCGTCGACCCAGCCACCGTCCGTCCGACCAGCGCACGGGACTCTGCCGGCATCTGGCTGTCCGGATCGTCGGAATACCGGAAGCTCCCTTATGCCACGCTGCTGGCACTTTCCGAACTCCGCCACGTGACTGTCAGCGGTGCCGGTTTCGACAACCGTGCCCTGGCCCTGATCGAGGAGATTGGTCTCAGCACGGGCGAGATATCTCCCGACCCGTTGGCGCCACAGGATCTCAAGGCGGCCCTTCGTAAGACGGCGATCACCCTCTCCATCACGACCTCGGAATGCCTGCCCATGTTACCTCTCGAGAGTTTAGCCGAGGGCGTACCCTGCCTGATCGGCCCTTCCTGTCACCTGTTTCGTGACCACCCGGACTTGCGCGCCGTCTACGTGGCCGAGCGGCCGGGTCAGCCGCATCATCTGGCGGGCAAGATTCGGGACGCCCTTGCGGCAACAAACGAACTCTTCCCGAAGCTCACCGCCTATATGAGCGCCTGGAACGAGGCCTCGGTCGCCAGTGTCGATGCCCTGCTGTGCGGGGATGAGCCGCGCCGCGCGACAAGCAGGGTATTACCCGCATGAGTGCCGCCATCGACACCATGAAGAGGCTTTACCGCCTTCTTCGCCGCATTCCCTTTGCTGGCCTTGTCGTCACGGGGATCGTCAGGCTCGGCAAGGCGATATTTCTGCCCGCGCCGCGCAGCTTCGACGGACTGGCCGATGAGCTGCATGTCGTGGGCGCGTCCGTACAGGCGCTTCGCGCCGATCTCGATCAGCTCGCGCTCATAGTCGCCGGTGTCAAAGCAGCGCAGCTGGACGACGTGCCGCGCCTGGTGCGGGAAGCAGGGCCGGTCGAGGCCTCAGCAACGCCCGTGGCTGCCATTCTTGCGCTGGATGAGACAAGCGCGCCCCAACAGATCGCGCTCGATCTAAACACAACGGATCGCTCCACACTGTTGGCCCAGATCACCGCCTGCGCGCCAGCAGCGCTGGCAGCCGCGACCATCCCGCTGTCAGGGACCGAGACCCCGGAAGCCGTGCGCGCGCTTGCTCAAGCACTCGGCAACGCCATGCGCGATCGGGCTGTGCTGTGCCTGCGGCTTCTCGATCGCCTGTCGCTCTTCCTTGCCGCCCCCCGGGAGACGGCGACGCGAAGCGAGGCAAGGCAGCTGTCACCCCAGCTGGTGCTGGAGATCTTCGAGCAGCAGGGCTGCCGGCTTATTGGACTGCGGCGCGGCACAGCCGGCACCTGGCCGACCGTCGACCTCATCATTGAAATGCGAGAGTCGTGATGCAAAGGCATGAGCTTCCCACCGTCAGCGTGATCATCAACACCTTGAATCGCGCCTCCTATCTGGCCAATACCCTGGCCGCGCTCAAATTGCAGCGTTATGCGAATTTCGAGGTCATCGTCGTCAACGGCCCCTCCGAAGACGGCACGGACGCGATCCTCGCGGCCTATGGTGACAGCATCCGGGTCGCCCGCTGCGACACAGCCAACCTATCGGCGTCCCGCAATATCGGTGTCAGCCTCTCCTGCGGCGAGATCGTTGCTTTCCTCGACGACGACGCTATTCCTGAGCCCACTTGGCTTGAGGCGCTTGTGCGGCCGTTCGAGGACCCTCAGGTCGGGGCAGCCGGCGGCTTCATTCGCGACCACACAGGCGTCGGATTCCAGGTGCGCGTCGTAACCTGCGACCGGACGGGTCGGCTTGAGACCTTCATGAGTGAGCAGTCGGCCAATCTCGATCAGCGCCCGGGCGCGGACCGGGTGCTGTCGGCAACGGGCGCCAACGTCGCGTTCAGGCGCGACCTCGTCGTGGAACTCGGCGGATTCGATGAGAATTATCGCTATCTCCTGGAGGAGACCGATCTCAACTTCCGCATCATGGATGCGGGTTATCGCAACGTGGCGGTTCCCCAGGCGGAGGTGCATCACAAATATGCACCAAGCCACATTCGCAACGCCGCGCGCATACCCCAGTCCCTCTATGCCATTTCGCGCAGCACCCATTACTTCGCCCTGCGCCACGGCCGGGATCATGTCGACGCCGCGACGGTCGAAAAGCGGCTCCTCCGCTTTCGGCGGGACCGCAACCGGGACATCGCGCTGCTCGCCCGCGAGGGGCATATCGATCTCGCCCGCAAGGCTTCGCTCATCACGGATCTCACGCAGGGCGAGGCCGATGGCCGGGCCGCAGCGACACGACCACCGCTCACCCCCCTGACACCCCCCGCGACCGCTCCCATGGTGTTCAGACCGAGCCGCCTCCGCTTCAACGGCGACAGGCTCAAAATTTGCCTGCTTTCGCAGCAATATACGTCTGGGCCCATGGGCGGGATCGGCAATTGGACCCAAACGCTCGCCGAAGGCCTCGCCGCCGAGGGGCATGAGATCTCGGTGATCGCCGATGCCGCGCCGGGCCACAGTGAAAGCGTGGACTTCGAGCGTGGTGTTTTCGTGCATCGGCTGACCCACCGCCGCACCATCACTCCGTCGCGGCTGAAATTGCCATCGGCGGTGCGACATCTCGAGGCACGGTCGGTCCGCTGCTTCGACGAGGCCATGCGCATCCACTCCCTGCGCGGGCTCGATCTTGTCTCCGGACCGATCTGGGATCTCGAACCCTTCGCCTGTCTGACGAGCGGCCTTCTGCCGACCGCCGTATCGCTCCACACGACCTACGGCCTGGCAAGGCCTCACAAGCCTGACTGGCAGGGTGGCGACGTCATCCAGCAGACGATGCTCGATGAGGTGGTCGCGGCCGAGCGCTGGATCCTCGCCAACGCTCCGTTCCTTCTGTCCAATTCAGGTCCGATCATTCGCGACCTGGAGCGTGTGTACAAGCTCCCCGGTCTGCTCGGGCAACGGGCGACCATCGTGCCGCACGGCGTGCCCGACCGCCGCCGCCAATCTCCGCTGCCGTCGAACGACAACGGCCGCGTCACGGCGGTCTTCATAGGCCGGCTGGAACCTCGCAAGGGTGTTGACGCGCTATTGGCGGCGGCACCGCATCTGCTGGATGCCGCCCCCAACCTCGATCTCGTCTTCGTGGGAGAGGACGTGCCCATTGACCAGACCGGCGCCACCCTGCGGCAGCGCTTTCTCGCAAAAGCGGATCCCGAAACACAGGCGCGCATCACCTTCTGCGGAAACGTGCCAGCGGACGAACTGCGCGCCTGGTACGAACGCGCGGACTTCATTCTGGCGCCGTCGCGCTACGAGTCCTTCGGGCTCGTCTATGTCGAGGCGATGATGCACGGGAAAGCGGTCATCGCCGGAGCGCGCGGGGGCGGTGCGGATATCGTGCTGCCCGGCGAGACAGGCCTTCTCGTTAATCCCGACGATATGGAGGATTTCATCGACGCGGTGGTCCAGCTCGCATTGTCGCCGCATGAGCGCGAGCGCATGGGGCGTGCTGGCCGCAAGCGCTACGAGGATCATTTCAGTGTCGCCGCCATGGTCAGTGGCGTTGAGGCCGCTTTCGCGCAATGGATTCAGACCCTGCGGTCCTTCGACCGGCCCTTTGCCTGTCTGCGGACCTGAATCAATGGCGGATTAGGACGCTGCGACGCGATTCCTCGCAAGGTTAGCCGGAGATAGCTCTTATACGTTCGGGGCTGATCTCAACCCTATATCCCGGTATTCATCTTGACTTGTGCCGGGATGCCGACGGTTCAAGCATTGGCCATCATGGAGTGGGATGGGCCGGGCGGGGACAGGCCCGTCCGCGGCGACAGGCTCGACGACTTGATCGTATCGCATGGGCTCGCATGAGCGGATGTCGCGACCGCCTTGCGCACGCTGCACTGGCCGGTTTCCGCGCGATCGCGTAGAGACGTTGCGTTGCCCTCGCGGCCGGGGTTTGTTCAAGACGATGCTCCTCCGATATCACGCGCGGTGGCTCCGAAAGGGCTGCTGCCGGAGAGCTGCTCCGCTGCGTTCGTTGTGGAGCCCCACGTTTGCAGACGGTTCTCGCCACGGTCTTTCCGGTGTTCGCGTTGATCGCCCTCGGTTTCGGTGCGGCCCGGCTCAATGTTCTGGCGCCACAATCAACCGACGTGCTCAACCGCTACGTCATCTATCTCGCGCTGCCCGCCATGCTATTCCGCGCGATGGTGCAAACCGACTGGGCAATGCTCGGCAACGGGCCGTATATCCTTTCATTCGGCGGGGGTATGATCGCCACCTTCGGCCTGATGATGCTGTTTTCGATGCGGTCCCACGCCAGCCTTGCTGACCGCGCCGTCAACGCGCTAGCCGCTTCCTACCCCAATACCGGCTATATGGGTCTGCCGCTTGCCCTGATGGCTTTCGGTGCGCCGAGTCTTCCGGCGGCGGCTGTGGCCATGCTGATGACGACCTGCATCATCTTCGGCATCGCGATCGTCTTCATCGAGATGGACCGCGCCGCGACGCCAAACCTCGTCCACACCCTCGCCAAGGTGGCATGGGGGCTCCTGAAGAACCCGTTGATGCTCTCGCCCGTTCTGGGCGCTGCCTATTCCGCGTCAGGATTAGGCTTGCCCGTGGCGATCGACCGTTTCCTGGAACTACTCGGTGCCTCGGCAAGCCCCTGCGCGCTCGTCACGATCGGCCTTTTTCTCGCGGAGAGACAAACGGCCGTTCCTCACGGAGGGGTGTGGAGCGTCGTCCTGCTCAAGCTGTTCATTCAACCAGCGATCACCGGCTTTCTGGCTTTCAGCGTCTTCGGGCTGCCGCATATCTGGGCGAGCACGGCCCTTCTGCTGAGTGCGCTGCCCATCGGCACCGGCCCCTTCATGCTCGCCAAATATTACAGGCTGGACGCGGGCGTGACCTCCCGCGCGATCCTGCTCACCACGCTCGGCTCCGTGATCACCACCTCGTTTCTGGTGGCATGGCTGGTGCCATAGTGGAAGGCTCAGTCCGCCTTTATCGTCTCGCCAGCCACCGCCTCGGCCACGGTTTCCGCGACCTCCTGCGCCTTAAGCACTTCCGGCCGAGGCATGGAGATAATGTTATAGCCGGAATCCACATAATGGATCTCGCCGGTCACCCCGGTCGACAGGTCTGAGAGGAGATATACGGCCGCACCTCCGATCTCTTCGATGGTCACAGTGCGGCGAAGCGGCGCATGCGCCCGCTGATAGTTGAACATCAACCGGGCGTCGGTGATGCCCGCGCCCGCCAAGGTTCGCACCGGCCCCGCCGATATGGCATTGACGCGAATCCCCTCGGCCCCGAAATCCCCGGCGAGGTAGCGCACGCCCGCTTCGAGCGCTGCCTTTGCAACACCCATGACGTTGTAATTCGGCATCACGCGGGTCGACCCGCCGTAGGTCAAGGTAAGCAGTGAGCCGCCTTTCGGCATCAGCGCCGCGGCACGCTTGGCGATCTCCGTGAAGGAGAAACAGGAAATCAGCATGGTGCGCGAGAAATTCTCACGCGAAGTGTCCGCATAACGCCCCTTGAGCTCCGATTTGTCGGAAAAGGCAATCGCGTGAACGACAAAATCGAGCGCACCCCAATTCTCCTGGAGGGTCGCAAACAACCCGTCCACGGATGCAAGATCCTCGACATCGCAGGGCAACACAAGCGAGGACCCGACCGATTCCGCGAGCGGAGCCACGCGTTTGCGGAGCGCATCGCCTTGATAGGTGAAGGCTAGCTCAGCGCCATGGTCGCTCAGGGCCTTGGCGATGCCCCACGCAATGGAATGGTCGTTCGCAACGCCCATCACGAGACCGCGTTTCCCCTGCATCAGTCCCGTGGTGACCATTCCTGACGTCCTTGCTACCGAGTAGGGTTATCCGTGGCAGCCTTGAGGCAGCCAGTTCATGATGGCTATCCGCAGCTGATCACATCGCGTGCGACCACGGCGGGAATTAAGCCCAGATACGCATGACAAGTGCGGCGGCGCGCTGATATTACGCCACCTGCCGCTCTCTAATCTTGATCTGAAAACCGATGTCCACAGGTGCCGTGCCCTCGCCAGGCAAACCGCACGGCAAAGTTCCGAAATCCACATACGCCGTACGCTGAGAACGATACACGGCGTCACTCAGCGTCAGAGATCGACATGCTTCATGACGATCGTCGCGTTGGTGCCCCCAAAACCGAACGAGTTCGACAGTACGCAGCCAAGCTTCGCATCGTCGATCCGGTTGCGGACTATGGGCATGTCGGCAAAGAGCGGGTCGATTTCCTCGATATTGGCGCTTTCGCAGATGAAGCCGTTGTTCATCATGAGAAGCGAATAGATCGCCTCCTGGACCCCCGTCGCGCCGAGGGAGTGACCGGTGAGGGACTTGGTCGCCGAGATAGGGGGGCATTTGTCGCCGAACACCTCGCGAATCGCTTCGATCTCCTTCTCGTCGCCGACCGGCGTCGAGGTGGCGTGCGGATTGATGTAGTCGACCGGCACCTTCACGTTTTCCAGGGCCATGCGCATGCAGCGCACCGCGCCCTCACCGGAGGGCGCGACCATGTCGTAACCATCGGACGTTGCGCCGTAACCAACGATTTCGCTGTAAATCTTGGCGCCGCGGGCCCTCGCATGCTCGAGCTCCTCGAGCACCAGCACCCCAGCCCCACCGGCAATGACGAAGCCGTCGCGGTTCTTGTCGTAGGCGCGTGACGCGACCTGTGGACGATCATTGTACTTCGACGACATGGCGCCCATGGCGTCGAACAGCATCGACAGGCTCCAGTCGAGCTCCTCGCAGCCACCCGCGAAGATCACGTCCTGCTTGCCCATCTGGATGGTCTCGTAGGCGTTACCGATGCAGTGGTTCGAGGTGGCGCAGGCCGACGAGATCGAATAGTTGACGCCCTTGATCTTGAACCAGGTCGCGAGCGTCGCGGAAGCCGTTGAGGACATGGCCTTGGGCACGGCGAACGGGCCGATCCGCTTCGGACCCTTGCTCCGGGCCGTATCGGCTGCTTCCACGAGCGTGCGCGTCGACGGGCCGCCAGAGCCCATGATGATGCCAGTGCGGATGTTGGAGACCTCATCCGGCTCCAGTCCGGAATCGTGGATCGCCTGTTCCATGGCCACGTGGTTCCAGGCCGCCCCTTCACCAAGGAAGCGCATGGCGCGCCGATCCACCACCTCGGCGGGATCCATCGTGGGGGCGCCATGGACCTGGCAGCGGAAGCCCAGTTTGGCGTAGTCGTCTGCAAAGACGATGCCGGAGCGTGCCTCGCGCAGCGATGCAAGCACCTCCTGCGTGTTGTTGCCGATGGACGAGACGATGCCCATCCCCGTCACCACAACGCGTTTCATCGCAATATCCTCTGCCTTGCCTTCGACCTCGCGGCCATTTCTGCCCCGCGATATGGCCACTCGGCGCCGTCAAGTCCAGTCTCTTCTCTCGACTGACTACGACGCGGCGCGCGTGACACGATCAGCCGCCCTGTGCGTCTGCCTGGACCTGGAACAATCCGACACGCAGATCCTGCGCGAGATAGATGCGCTTGCCGTCCGCCTCCAGCCAGCCATCGGCGATGCCGAGAACCAGCTTGGAACGAAAAACGCGCTTCAGGTCGATTCCGTAGACGACCTTTTTCACGGTCGGCAGGACCTGGTCGACGAATTTCACCTCGCCCACACCCAGCGCCCGTCCCCGCCCCGGCGCTCCGAGCCAGCCGAGATAGAAGCCAAGGAGCTGCCAGAGAGCATCAAGCCCAAGGCAGCCCGGCATGACAGGATCACCCTTGAAATGGCATGGGAAAAACCAGAGGTCCGGCCTGACGTCCAGCTCAGCCCGCACCAAGCCCTTCCCCGAAGCCCCGCCGGTTTCGGCGATTTCCGAGATCCGATCGAACATCAGCATCGGCGGCAGAGGCAACTGGGCATTGCCAGGGCCGAACATCTCGCCGCGGCCGCAAGCCAGAAGCTCTTCGTAATTAAAACTGGACTGCCGCTCCATATCCTTCAGGCAACCTCTTCATCATTTCGTCACGTTTGGCTGGCTCGTTCTGCGCCGGCTCATTCAACGATGTCGTAACATACAGCCTTGATGGCCGAAAGCGGGGCTGCAGCGTTTTAGCGCAGGATGCTCAATCACCGCTCCCGCAACGGGCCGTCCCCCCGGCTGTCCAGCGCAGAATGTCATTGTGCGCGAATGACGTGGCAAGGCCGATGTAGCATCGGCAAGGCCAACGTCTGCCGGACATTTGATCGGCCCGCCGCGGGGCGCGCGGGTTGCGGCGAAAGCCTAAAGTTCTTATTGTTATAAGGTGATAGAGACAATTGGCCCTTGAGATCTGGAAAGTGGAACGATGACGGAGACCGTACAGGTCCGCGTAGCGCGCGATTCGACAGAGACTTCGCAGCGCGCCAACGGGACTTTCGCCGAACCGTCGCCGCGCCACGGCTGCCCCGTCCACGACCTGCGTGAGCATTTGCGCAAGGCAGGCCTGCGTCCCACCCGCCAACGCATCTCGTTGGGCTGGCTCCTCTTCGCCAAGGGCGATCGGCATGTTTCAGCCGAAATGCTCTATGAGGAGGCGACGCTGGCGCGTGTGCCTGTGTCCCTGGCAACCGTCTATAACACTCTCCACCAGTTCACCGAGGCTGGCCTCCTGCGGGAACTTGCCGTTGATGGATCGAAGACATATTTCGATACCAACGTGTCCGACCATCACCACTTCTTTCTCGAAGGGGATGACACGCTCTTGGATATCCCGGCGCCCGCAGTCGCGGTCAGTGATCTTCCCGAGCCACCTCCCGGCATGGAGGTCGCGCGCGTGGACGTCATCGTTCGCTTGCGCCGGAAGGCTTGATTTTTCACGCTTCTGAGGCCGGAGCCGGCCCGGATGGAGCTGGAAAGAGTATGGTGTCTCGAGTCAATAGAACAGACGACGATTCTGTTGCGGCCTCGTCGCTGCTGAAGACAATCGTCGAGCGTCCGGCGGACTACGCCCTCTTTTTCGATGTCGACGGCACGCTGATCGAGATTGCCATGTCACCCGATGCCGTCGAGGTTCCCCGAGACCTGCCGGATGGCCTGCGTCGCCTATCTCACCGGTACGGCGATGCGCTTGCCCTCTTGAGCGGGCGATCCATTGAATGGCTCGACGGGCGCTTCGAGAATGCGGTGACTCCGATCGGGGGGTTGCACGGCCTCGAGCGGCGAGATGCCAGTGGCGTGCTGCAGCGGATCGGAGCGCCACCGATGCTCGAAGCAGCGCGCGCGACGATCATGGCGGCGCTCGACGACATGACGGGCGTCCTCGTCGAGGATAAGGATCTCTCCATCGCTTTGCACTATCGCGCTGCGCCCGAGCAGCGCCTTCCAGTGAAGCGGCTATTGACCCGTCTTGCTGAGGGAAGCGATGGAATGCTCGACGTGTTGCCGGGCAAGGCTGTCGTCGAGCTGCGCACGACAGGTGCCCACAAAGGCTCCGCGCTGATGGCCTTCATGCGTGAGGAGCCTTTTGCCGGTCGCCTGCCTGTGTTCTTCGGCGATGACCGAACGGATGAGGACGCCTTTGCGGCCGCGCGCGAGAAGGGTGGCGTCGCGGTTGTTATTGGCCGGCCAGCGGAGGAGGCGGGCGCGAACCTGTCCCTTCCCAACCCCGCTAGCGTTCGGAAATTCATCGCTCTGGCCGGCGCCGAGAATCTGGAGCCGGTCGGAGCGATTGCATGATATCAGAGGAACTGAGCGAGCCTGCCCATGTGGCTGCGGGCACCGAACCTGTGGCTGGGAATCTTGATCTTGGCGTGATCGGCAACAGCGCACTCGCGGCACTGATCGATGACAAGGCAAGCATCGTATGGTGCTGCTACCCCCGGCTTGACGGTGATCCCGTCTTTCACGCCCTGCTCGGCAGTATCGATAAAGGCGATGGCGCCTTTGCGATCGACATCGAGAATGTCGTCAAGACTGAGCGACGCTATCTTCCGAATACCGCGATTCTTGAAACACTCATCGAGACAGCCGACGGTGCGCGTGTTCGCGTGATCGATTTCGCGCCCCGCTTTAAATTCAGCGGGCGTATCTTCAGGCCTGCCATGCTCATGCGCCAGATCGAGCCGGTGGTCGGTACGCCACAGGTGACGATCCGCATCAAACCGCGCGCGGATTTTGGCCAGGTCGCTCCGGAAATCACGCGGGGTTCGAACCACATCCGCTACCGCCTTGGGGAGCAGACGCTGCGGCTGACGACGGATGCCTCGCCAGGCCTCATCCTGGACGAGGTGGCTTTCGTCCTCGACAGGCCTCTCACTTTCGTGCTCGGCTCCGATGAAACGCTGAACGAAGCCCCCAGCGCGGTCTTTCGTCATTTCCTCGAGGAAACGACGCAATACTGGCGGGAATGGGTACGCTATCTCGCGATTCCCTACGAATGGCAGGACGTGGTCATTCGCGCGGCGATCACGCTGAAGCTTTGCGCCTACGAGGAAACCGGGGGCATCGTTGCGGCCCTCACCACCTCTATCCCGGAATACGGCACGAGTGGCCGTACCTGGGATTACCGTTACTGCTGGCTTCGCGACTCATTCTTCACGGTTCGCGCGCTCAATCGTCTCGGCGTGACCAAGACGATGGAAGACTTCATTAGCTATGTCGCCAATGTGGTGGCCCGCAGCGCGGATCGGGAGCTGCAGCCTCTGTTCGGACTGCAGTTCGAAGCCAAAATCGACGAATATACGCTCGAAGCGCTGCCGGGGTACCGCGGATACGGGCCTGTCCGCCGCGGCAACGCTGCCTATCTGCAGCGGCAGAACGACGGCTATGGTTCCGTGATCCTGGCGATATCCCAGTGCTTCTTCGACGAACGGCTGGATGTGCGGGGTGATCTTGATCTGTTCTATCGTCTCGAGGCCCTGGGCGAACGCGCGGCTATTCTCTGGAACGAACCCGATGCCGGCTTGTGGGAATACCGAACGCTGTCGAGCGTCCATACCCATTCGGCCGCCATGTGCTGGGCCGCCTGTGACCGCCTTGCGCGTATCGCACTGAAGCTCGAACTCACCGATCGCGCAACGTATTGGCGCGAGCATGCCGACCGGCTGCGCTCAAGAATTTTTGCGGAAGCATGGAACGAGGAACTGCAAAGCTTCGTTTCGTCATTCGGTGGCACGGATGTTGATGCAGCCTTGCTACTCCTGGCGGACATCGGCTTGGTACGGGCGGATGATCCGCGTTTCCGTTCAACAGTGGAATTGATCGGTAAGCGCCTCAAGCGCGGCAATCATCTCTTCCGTTATGCCGGAGAGGATGATTTCGGAAAGCCTGAGACGGCCTTCACGATCTGTACGCTGTGGTATATTGAAGCTTTGGCCAAGATTGGCCGTGGGGCGGAAGCGCGGGAATTGTTCAAGCACGTGCTCGGCCGCCGTAATAGTCTCGGCCTTCTCTCCGAAGGCATTCATGTCGAGACGGGTGAGCTTTGGGGTAACTTCCCCCAGACTTATTCCATGGTGGGGCTGATCCACGCCGCCTTGTCACTGTCGCGATCCTGGGAGGAGGCCTTTTGAGCAAGCTGGTGGTCGTTTCCAACCGTGTCGGTGTTCCCACGAAGAAAAGCGGGGTCGCCGCAGGTGGACTGGCCGTGGCGCTCAACGATGTCCTCGCCGACAGAGGAGGCCTGTGGTTCGGCTGGAGTGGCAAGATCGGAGCGCCGCAATCCGACGCGACGCTCGTGGAGCATGGCAAGATCACCTATGCCCTCTGCGATCTCTCCAGCGAGGATTTCGGCGAATATTACAACGGCTTCGCGAACCGTACCTTATGGCCGCTGCTGCATTACCGGCTGGACCTAACTGAATTCGCGCGGCGAGACCTTGCGGGCTACCGGCGGGTGAACAGCTATTTCGCCGATCTCCTGATCAAGCACATCGATCCGGACGATCTCATCTGGATCCACGACTATCATCTCATCCCGCTCGCGGAGGCTTTACGAGCGCGTGGCGTCAACAACCGCATCGGCTATTTCCAGCATATTCCGTGGCCCTCGCCCGATATCTTCCTCGCACTGCCGAACCACATCGAGATCGGCCATGCGCTCACAGCCTGCGACCTCGTCGGTTTTCAGACGGAGCGTGACGCGGTCAATTTCGGCCGTTACCTTGTCGAGGAACTCGGAGCCTTCGCGCGCAAGGACCATGTGTTTTCAGTCGCCGGACGCGAGCTGCGGACAGGGGTCTATCCCGTCGGCATCGACAGGCTCGGCTTTGCCAAAATGGCGAAGCGCGCCAGCCGTTCGCGCTTTGTCACCGAGGTTGCGGAGAGCCTGAATGGCCGGCCCATGCTGATGGGCGTCGACCGTCTCGACTACTCCAAAGGACTGACGCAGCGGCTTGATGCCTTCGAGCGGATGCTGGAAACAGCACCGGAGTGGCGTGGTCATGTCACCTTCCTGCAGATCACGCCCAGGAGCCGGGGCGACATCCCGGAATACGCGGCCATGCAGCGTGCTCTCGGTGAAACCGCCGGGCGCATCAACGGGCGTTACGGCGAAGCCAACTGGACGCCCATACGTTACGTCAACAGGTCGCATACGCGGCTTGAGCTCGCCGGTCTCTATCGCGTCGCCAAGGTCGGGGTGGTCACGCCTCTTCGCGATGGCATGAATCTCGTCGCCAAGGAATATGTCGCGGCACAGGACCCGGAGGATCCCGGCGTCCTCGTGATCTCGCGCTTCGCCGGCGCCGCCAGCGTTCTCGACGGTGCGTTGGTGGTCAATCCTTATGATATGGACGGCACCGCCAACGCGTTGAGCCAGGCTCTCGCGATGCCGCTGGAAGAGCGGCGGCAACGTTGGCAATCGATGTGGGATCGGCTCGAGACCACAGACATCGCGGGCTGGGCCCCGAGTTTTCTGAGCGCGCTGGAACATGTTGCCCATCGCCGACGCCCATCCTGGTAGGGAAGCGTACCGGTCAATGGATTGAGGCGAAAGGTTCGGATCTTCAGAATATCCGGTGCGTCAAGGCTTTCTGCGGCGCACCACCTCGGCGTCGGGTGCTTCCCGTCACTTGACCTGTTCGTGCGGATAAACGCCCCATAGGCGGTCCTGCTTCATATAGCCCGCGACGTCGCGCACCATCACACTGCACCACGTGCCGTCGCAGGAGCGTACGTTGGCGATGACCCCCGCCTGGAGCCTCGCGGTGACCGGCGAATTTGCATCGGTTTGATCGCGCATGTCGAAGGTCTGACCCTTTTCCCAAGGTGCGACGAGCGCGGTCCGGCGTCCGGACAACAGGCTATGCAGGACCCAACCCTCAGCACCTTCTGAATCACGGATGCGACGCCATGTCTCGAACTCGGCCGTCACTTCCACCGGCAATCCGGCGCGCTGGAAAACCCAGGTGACGCGATGATCCTTGGAGGGACCTTCCCGTAGATTTACCCGATCAGATTTCAGGCTGACGTAACGGGGAACGGGCAGGCCGCTCACCGTGCCGACAGGCGTCGCTGGCTGCGCGGGAGCAGCGGCCACCTGCATGCTCTCGGCTTTGACACTCTCTGATGCGCTGGCGGCGGGTTTTCCGGCCGGCACGCTGCTGGCCGCCCGGGCGTCCTGGGTCCCGTGAGTCACAATGGCAACAATCGGTACTGCGGCAACCATCAGAAGGCAGGCGAGGCGTATCACGTTCGCAGATTGGATCAGCATCGTCTTCTCAGTCTGAAATCGGTGCAGGTAACATCGGGATGGTCGAGACATGCGGCAAACGCACGAGCCCCGCCAATCTGTGGCGTTATGCGTTAACGGCAGCCTAATGGGTCTGCGATGCATCATCACCCACCGGCACGCCGTGTCAATTTCCACAGAACCAGCCCGCGCAACCGCGCAGGCCGCTGCGCCACAGCCGCGACTTGACGGCCGCCCGCAGCTTCGCTCTCTTGCGACCTGGTTGCCGTTCCGCTAGAGCAAATCCGTCTGCTGCGGACTTGCGCCGCCTAAAAATACGAGCAATTGCCTGACTTTCATTGTATCGGGCGATTCAGTCCAAGTTGGATTCGCTCTGAGGCCGAGATCCAGAAGATGAGCAAGCCACAGCCTCTCGTCGTCGTTACACGCCGTCTGCCGGAGCCGGTCGAAGCGCGAATGCGCGAGCTGTTTTCGGTCCAGCTCAATGGTACCGACCAGCCATTCTCGCGCACCGACCTGATCACCGCGATGAAGACGGCCGAAGTTCTCGTACCCACGATCACCGACCGGATCGATGAGGGCGTTCTCGCCGAAGCCGGCGAGCAATTGCGTCTCATTGCCAATTTCGGCAACGGCGTGGACCACATCGATGTCGAAGCGGCGACGGCGCGCGGCATCACCGTGACCAATACCCCCGGTGTTCTCACGGCGGACACCGCCGACATGACCATGGCCCTCATGCTCGCGGTGGTCCGCCGATTGCCGGAGGGCGCCCGGATCATCCCGAACGAAGAGCCTTGGGCTGGGTGGTCTCCGACCTGGATGCTCGGGCGGCGCATCACCGGCAAGCGCCTCGGCATCGTTGGCATGGGGCGGATCGGCCAGGCCCTTGCTGCCCGAGCCCGCGCCTTCGGGCTTTCGATCAACTATCACAACAGGCGCCGGCTGCCGGGAGATACCGAGACGGCGCTGGACGCAACCTATTGGTCGAGCCTCGACCGTATGCTGGCGCGGATGGACATTGTCTCGATCCACTGTCCTCATACGCCGGCGACCTACCATCTATTGTCAGCGCGCCGCCTGAAGCTGATGAAGCCTGACGCGGTCATCATCAACACGGCGCGTGGTGAGATCATCGATGAGGCCGCCCTCATCGCCATGCTCGAAGCCAATGAGCTGCATGGCGCTGGTCTCGACGTGTTTCAGCATCATCCGGCGGTCAACCCGCGGCTGCTGCGCCTCGCCAAGGCCAACAAGGTGGTGCTGCTGCCGCATATGGGGTCGGCCACGCTTGAAGGGCGTATCGACATGGGCGACAAGGTCATGGTCAATATTCGTGCCTTTCTCGATGGGCACAAGCCGCCGAACCGTATCCTGCCCAGCATGTTGTGATCGCATTGCCCCTGTTCGCATCCTTTTCCCTCGTCCTGCAGGCTGCAATCAAGGCGGCCTCACAAGTCCTGTCGCCAGGCTTCCGCCGCCTCCTGTGGCGTTCGCTGGGGTTGACGATCCTGCTGCTTGCGATCGTTTGGTTCGCCCTGACGCGGGTCATCGCCCATTTCATGGACGGCAGTGACATCCTGTCGAACTACCCGCTCATCGACAGCTTGGCCTTCTTCTTCGCGGGAGTGGGCATCTTCATTGGGCTTGCCTATATCATCGCACCCGTGACGGCTGTCGTCGCCGGCTATTTCCTTGATGATGCGGCGGCTCTGGTGGAGGAGCGTCACTATCCGGGCGACCGACCCGGCGAGCCATTGTCCTTCGGACGCTCGCTACTTTACGGCCTGCGCTTCGCCGGCCTCGCCCTGCTCGTCAACGGCGTGGCGCTGATCCTGTTCTTCGTGCCCGTCGTGAATATCGTGGCCTTCTTCTTGGCCAATGGCTACCTGCTCGGACGGGAGTATTTCGAACTCGCCGCCGGCCGCTTCCGTCCCATGCCGGAAGCAGCGGCCATGCGCGTCGCCAATCGCGGCACGGTCCTGATCGCCGGGCTCATGCTCGCGGTGATGGTGGCCATTCCCATCGTCAACCTATTCACGCCGCTTTTCGGCGTCGCCCTCATGGTTCATATCCATAAGGGGCTGGCGGCGCGCGGCCGGGTTCCCGAACGCTCGCAGACGTACTAGCACGTTCCGATCAGATAGCCCGAATGTCGGCAAACTGGCCAGCGCGGCGGAAACGCCAGAGATAGCCCGGGACGGTCGCCTCATAGGGCGTTGGCGTGATCCCGATATCGGTGAGCGTGCGGCCGGTATCGATGGCCGTCGCCGATACGACATTGTCATGGCCCAGCAACGCGACCTGATCGCGCGTGAGCACGAGATAGTCCGGCAGGATACCGAAGGTAAGCTTGTCGGCGAACTCAACGACGCCCGCCAGAAGTGAGGCGCCGGCCTTCGGCAGATCCACGACAAGCCGGCGACGGCCGATGACGCCAAGCGTGTAGTCGACGATTTCGCGAAGTGTCTTCACCTCAGGCCCGCCGAGCTCGTAGACATGGCCTTCCGCAACGGCACCGTCGACAGCGCGGGCAATGGCTTCAGCGACGTCGCCGACATAGACCGGCTGGAAACGCGTGGCACCGCCAGTGATCGGCACGACCGGCATGCGGCTGCCGAGCGCCGCGAAGCGGTTGAAGAACCCGTCCTCCGGGCCGAACACGACCGACGGACGAAAGATGGTTGCCGTGGGAACATGGCTGAACGCCGAAGCCTCTCCGGCTGCCTTCGTGCGGGCGTAGAGCGATTCCGACTGCGCATCGGCGCCGAGCGCGGACACATGAATAAGACGGGCGCCCGCCGTCGCGGCTGCCTCGGCCACCGAGCGGGCACCGAAGCTGTGAACCGCCGCGAAATTCTGACGGCCGGCTTCCTTGAGCACACCAACCAGATTGATGACGACGTCCGAGCCGCGTGCCGCATTCTGGACGGATTGCTTGTAGCGCAGATTGGCCTGTACCGCGTGGATCTGTCCGACACGGCCGAGCGGCTGCAGGAAGCCGGCGAGGTCCGGCCGCCGCACGGCGACACGGATACGATAGCCGCGCTGGGCGAGCGCACGCACCACATGACGACCGATGAAGCCCGATCCGCCGAAGACGGTGATGAGCTGTGAGGACGTCCCCACTACTCCCGCTGTCATCGAAAGCCTCCGCCTGTTTGGAATTGATCTCGACACGTGTTCCATAGAGCGCTTTGCCGCAGGAGGGAACCATGCGGCAGTGAAGAATCCATCAAATCACACGTGCCATTGCGTCGCTGCGAGGCTTCGCCCTCAACCGAACGATGCGTGACCCAAGGCCGCTTCAGACAGACGGTGCCCTTCCCCTCGCAGCGGTACTGCCGACGGCTCCGTCATGCGTATGCAACCGCTGCACCAATATCCGCTCTCGCGCGGCCACGAAGACGGAACGGCGTAGATGCGGCGGGATTCTCCGCCCGTCAGGCAAAGACGTCTCGCGGCGCGCCTCTCCTGGAGGCGAATGCCATGGTGAGACCGCAGAGCACCGCCGTTCCCCACACACCGGGCGTTTTCCCGTGACAGTAAGTTGGATATGACCGCGGCATGACGAATGCCGTTGACAGGTGATGCGGCGACCCTCTAAAGAGCGCCTGCCGGCCCTGATGGGAAGGCCACCTGCCCAGGTGGTGGAATTGGTAGACACGCAGGTTTCAGGTACCTGTGCCGCAAGGCGTGAAGGTTCGAGTCCTTTCCTGGGCACCATTGTGACAAGCGGCGAAGCATCTGCCTCAGGCAGGACCGCCGCTTTTTTATTTTCGCGAGAAGGCCGGCCCTCGATCCGATTGCCGCGCGGCCGCCTTTACTGAATGGCTGCGCCAGAACGCCTTTCGGTGACCGGCGCCACCTTCACCGCACCATGAACCCGATCGCCACCGCATTGACGATGTCGATGAAGAAGGCGGAGACGAGCGGCAGGATGATGAAGGCGACAGGAGCGGCGCCATGCACCTTCGTCACAGCGGTCATATTGGCGATGGCGGTAGGCGTTGCGCCAAGGGAAATGCCGCTGAACCCGGCCGAAACCACCGCCGCGTCGTAGTCGCGGCCCATGGCGGGAAACACCACGAACAGGATATAAGCGACCGCCGCAACTGTCTGGACGCCAAGCACCACGAGCAGGGCAGGGCCTAGATCCCCCAGCGTCCAGAGCTGCATGCTCATCAAGGACATGGCGAGAAAAACGCTCAGCGACAGGTCAGAGACGAGCGACAGCGCCTTGGTCCGTGTCGGCCAGAGCAGGCCCCGGAAGACATAGGGGATGGTGTTCGTCATCACGATCGCGACCATGAGGCAAGCGACGAACAGCGGCAGATTGATGCCGAATTCGTCCACCAGCTCATCCAGGGCGAAGCCGATCAGAATGGCGATGTTGAGCACCAGGACCGTCCGCAGCAGACTTACCGCGCTCACCTCACTTCGTGAGCCACCTTCCGGATCATCCGGCAGACCGACGATCGGGGCCTTCTCAACAGGGCCACTCAAGCCATAGCGCGCGATGAGCAAGCGCGCGACTGGGCCCCCCACCAGGCTCGCGATGACAAGGCCGAGCGTGGCGCTGGCAATGCCGACCTCCAGGGCCTGAGAGACTCCCAGACGCTGCTCGATGATCGGGGCCCAGGCGATCGTCGTGCCATGGCCGCCGATCAACGAAGCCGAGCCGAGGAACGGGGCAAGTCCCTCCGGCAGGCCGAGCAGGGCAACGCTGCCGACCGCGATCACGTTCTGCAGGACGAGGAAAACGATGGTGACCGCCAGCAGGACAGCCAGCCGACGCCCGCCTGTCATAAGGTCTGACAGGCGGGCATTCAGCCCGATCCCCGTGAAGAAATAGAGGAGCAGCATGTCGCGCGCCTCGAGATCGAAGCCAATCGTAGTGCCTAAAACGTGGTAGGCAGCAAGCGTCGCGACCGCTGCGACGAGACCGCCGGTAACGGCCTCGGGAATGTTCCAGCGGCGCAGCGGCGCGATCAAGCGATTGAGCCCCGCTCCGGTGAAGTACACCAGGATGGCGATAGTGAAAGAGAGTAGTCCCGGAACAGCGATCGTTGTCATGCCCGCTCTTAGAGCAAAGGACATGATGTCGAGCAACTGTCGCTTTCGTCTTCATTTTTTCATCCCCGCACAAGATTGGGGCGGGAGTTTCAGAACGGGCCACACCGCGGGTCTAGATTGGTGGTGCGGCAAATCATAGCGCCGCCTAGAATGGTCATCTCGAGGACGCGGATTTCAGATGCCGCCTTGCGCATCTCATAAGCCGGCCATCAGGAGTGCCTGGATCTCAACGTTGGGATCAACGCCGGTAACCTCGACATCCTTTGCTGGTGCATCTGGCGCGTGAAAACCCGCGCTATGTTCCGCAAGGTCCGACGCGCTAACATCTCGCACGCTGCGGTGGCTTGCCTTAGAAACAAGCGGTTCGTTGGCAGGCTGAAGGTAAGATGGAATGAAGTGCTTGAAACTCGAACTCGTCTGAGCCTCCTCGATCTTGGCTGGATCGACCAACCAGACCTGTCGCGGGTTGTCTTCCGTCCCGATCCAGAATTTTTTTGTCGTCATGTCCTGATAAAGATTGTAGCCATCATCGCCATGCTTTCGCTCTTGGTAACGCGCATCCTTGAACAACTTGGCGACTTTTTCGAAGCCATTGGTCATAGCAGTACTCCTCGATATCAAAGATATCCAAACTGTTTGCCGAGACCTCTACCCCATCGTCCGCACGAAGACACGATGCGAACGTAGCATTTACTCACGGTCTCGACCTATAAATAGTATTTCAAAACAAGCTCCGCGAGGCGAATAGTGCAGACTCGGCTGCAGCGCAGGCTTGGCAAAGGAGGAGAACATGCGCCCAACCACCTCGCGCAATTTATATTAGTTACCAATGGTGAGACCCAGGCACGACCTACAACGTCCATCCTTTGTTCCTAAGGCCATATGCATCCCTTTATTTTTTTGCGCGGCATGGAACAATTCAATCCTGAATACAGATTTTTGCCATTACTTACTGTGACGCTCACATAACGAACACATAATCACCACGGAGTTATCCTCCGCCTGACAGATTGCGCTCGCATTGCGCCTGCAGCCTAGATGGCTTCTGAAACGGCTAATGAGGAATGATCGATGCGACTCATGATGGTACTCGCGACGAGCACAACCCTCGCGTTTTCCCCCGTCGCTTATGCACAAGCTCCTGCTGCAAAGCCTCCAACCACTTCTCAACAGGTTCCCCAGGAAGCGCCACAGATACGAAGTGTCAGGGTCTTCGACATCGAAGAACTGCCGGAGGCCACGAGGACGGAAGTCAATAACGCCGCGGCGCAACGAAGCCCCACCGAACTTCAGCAGCTCCGCGCGTCGATCGAAGCGACGCCTGCAATCAAGTCGGCCTTGACATCAAAAGGGCGCACGTCAGCGCAAGTCATCGTGGCCAGCTTGAGCCAAGACGGCACATTGACGCTCGTGACAAAGAAGACAACCTAGGCAGCTCAGGATCTTGGGCCAGCCCGGCATTGAGGATGGTATACAGCGGTCATCCCGGACGATTTGCGGCTTCCGGGATGACCTGAGGTTTCGGAGCCTCAGCCTCGCCAATCATTCAATTGTTGATCTAATTCTAGAAGCGCTTCGTCGAAAGCACATCGAAAGTCTTGCTGATCGTCGTCAATGCTTTGTCATAATCGGCAAGGGACAGGCAGGCGATGAGAGCGTCGATGACGGCGAGCTGAGCGATGCGGCTGGTCATTGCTTCCGTTCGGAACTGCGTCTCGCGCGCCATGGTATGCAGCACGATATCGGCATACGCCAGCAACGGCGATTTGCCGAAATTGGTTATGCAGATCGTCGTCGCGCCGGCTTCCCGCGCGAGTTTCGTCGCGGTCACGGTCTCGTGGGTCGAGCCGGAATGGGAAATGGTGATCGTCGCAACGCCAGGCCCGGTCAGTGACGCGCTGATCGCCTGCACATGCGAATCGACCACCACCTTGGCCTCGACGCCGATGCGCAAAAGCCGGTAGTTGGCATCCTCGGCGATCGGCGCCGCGCTGCCGATGCCATAAAGCTCTACCCGACGCGCCTTGCGAATCGCGTGCGCGGCCGCTTCCATCGCCCCGGTATCGAGCACCTTCATCGTGTCGTGCAGAGCCTGCAGGTCGCTGCGGAAGATCTTCTCGATCACCGTGCCGGTCGCGTCGGTCGGCGACAGATCCTCGTGGATGAACTGGACGGGTTGCACGAGATCACGCGCCAGGGCGATCTTGACTTGCTGAAATCCACGCGCGCCCAGTTGCTGGCATAGCGAGATGACGCTGCCTTCGCTCGCTCCGGCACGCTCAGCCACCTCCGTGACCGACATATGGACGACCTCCGCCGCATGGGCGAGGAAAAAATCGGCAATGCGCGCCGCAGTCGGCGGCAAGCTAGCCCGCAAAGCTGTCAGGCGTTCAAGAACACCATCCAGCCCGACGACGGCGGGCACTCGCGTTTTGTCTCCGACCTCAATCCCACTCACGCTGGCGCCTTTCGCTGTTCAGGGGACCCCTGCGGGAATGGCGAGGCCATCTTCTGCTTGGAGCCACACGCCCTCCCGAGCAGCGTCAGGAAAAAACCCGCCTGTCATCTCCACATAACGCAAGCCGGCACGGCGCGCGCCCTCCCCATCCGTCGCAGGATTGTCGCCAACCATAGCCACGAGGTGGCGCGGCAGGTCGAGGAGGGCAAGACCGGCCTCGAAGAGGGCTGGCTGCGGCTTGCCAACGAGGCGATAGGGAACCGGACCTGTGCAGGCCAGCAACGCCGCAAGCAGCGCTCCAGTCTCAGGAACAACGCGGCCACCCACGCCGGGATGCACAAGATCGGGATTGGCGACGACGAGCTTGGCACCGCTCCGCACCGCATTGGCCGCAATTGCCAGCCGCTCGTACGTGAATTGACGGTCCCGCCCGAGAAATACGAAATCCGGCCGCTCGGCCACGGGCGCTAGCCCCCTGCCGCGCGCGTAGCGCATCAGACTGCGGCTCGCCAGCATGAGAACCCGTGCGCCCGGGCGCTCGGCCGCGACACCATCGAGCGCGCTCGCTCCTGCCAGCAGGATGCGTTCAGCGGGGACGTTCAACCGAAGCCGCCTCAGGCTGCGCGCCAATTCCACAGGCGTGTGCTCGGCATCGTTCGAGACGATGACACAGCGGTTTGCGAAGGCGTCCAGAAAATCTGCGGCACCTGGCAGCGGCAGCCCGCCACTCACCAGCGTTCCATCAAGATCGACGAGGCAGCCGCTGATATCTTCCAATGCGCGCAAGGCATGCATCCCAACTTCGAGCAAGGCTTGCATGGACTAATATTATCTCAGTGTCAAATGCATCATTAGCTGAGCAATGTTCATTATCCTGTCATGGAAGACTGCGAGAACGAGGCGGTCGCATGGGCTGAAGCCGCATGCCGACCTGATCCCGACTGAGATGGAGGGCGTGATGTTCGCATTCCTGGGCGGTCGCCTCGTTCGGATGGCGATCACGCTCTGGGCGATCGTTACGGCCGTGTTCCTCGCGACGCGGCTGACCGGCAACCCGATCGATTTCCTGATGCCCGAAGGCCTCGACGCGGCATCCCGTGGCGAGATGATTGCCTATTGGGGCCTTGACCGGCCGGTGATCGAGCAATACGCGCTCTTTTGGAAATCCCTCGCCTCCGGCGATTTTGGACTGGGCCTGATGGAACGGCGGCCGGTCGCGGTCATTTTCGGCGAACGGCTCTGGCAGAGCGCATCGCTTTTGGTGGCGACACTGGTGCTCACCATCGCGGTCGGCGTTCCGCTCGGCATTCTGGCGGCGCTCTGGCGCGGTCAGGCCCGCGGCCAAAGCGTGCTCTTCATCGCCTTCCTCGGCTACGCGATCCCGAATTTCGTGCTCGCGATCCTGCTGCTCCTCATCTTTTCCTACACGCTGCATTGGCTCCCCAGCGCAGGCTCGGCCACCCTCTGGCACTATCTGATGCCGACAGCCGCGCTTTCGGCCTATTTCATCGCGGCGCTGACGCGCTACACCCGCAACGCCATGCTCGATGTCCTCTCCGAGGACTACATGCGCACCGCCCGCGCCAAGGGCCTGTCCGAGCGCGTGGTCATCCTGCAGCACGGGCTGCGCAACGCGCTGATCCCGGTCATCACCGTGCTCGGGCTGCAGATCACAACGCTCGTTTCCGGCACGGTGGTGGTGGAGACCGTCTTCGCCTGGAACGGCATCGGCGACCTCCTTGTCGGCGCGACGCTGCGGCGTGACTACCCCGTGCTGCAATTCGGCGTCCTCGTCGTCGCCGGCACCGTGATCCTCGTCAATTTCGCGATCGACCTCGCCTATGCGGCGGCTGATCCGCGCGTTCGCATCGCAGGAGCCTGAGCCGCCATGACCGAGATCACGGCTTCCAAGCTCGCCGCTCCGACGCGCCGCCTGCCGCGGCTCAAGCTGGCTTGGCCCAACGGCCCCAATTCCTTCATCGCGATCGCCGGGCTGCTCGCGCTCCTGTTCGTCAGCCTCGCCATTCTAGCGCCTGTCATTTCGCCGTTCGATCCCGATCAACAGAAACTCCTGGCGCGGTTGAAGCCTCCGGTCGGCTTCGCGGGCGCCAATCCCGCCTACTGGCTCGGGACCGACCAACTCGGCCGGGACCTCCTCTCCCGCTGCCTCCATGGCCTGCGGCTGACGCTGCTTTTGGCCCTGTTCGGCACGCTTCTCGGCCTTGCCCTCGGCGCGGCGCTCGGTCTCCTCGCCGGACTGGTGCGCGGCTGGGTCGACGCGCTGGTCATGGGCCTCGTCGACATCATGATGTCATTGCCTTTCACGCTGGTCGCCCTTTTCGTGGTGGCGATCGCCGGCACTGATGTCACGGTGCTGATCTGTGTGCTCGGCATCGCCTATTGGGCGCATTTCGCGCGGTTGATCCGGGCGCAGGTGCTGAGCCTCAGGGAGATGCCGTTCGTCGAGGCCGCCCGCTCAGTCGGCGCCAGCGGCTGGCGCATCGCCACCGTGCATATGCTCCCGAACCTCATCTCGCCGGTCGTGGTAATGGCGAGCCTGAACTTCTCGAACCTCATCCTGCTCGAATCGGCGCTGTCCTTCCTCGGGCTCGGCGTTCAGCCGCCGACGGCGACGCTCGGCTCCATGGTCGGACAGGGCCGCGACTACATGGCTTCGGCGCCCTGGATCGTGGCCGTGCCGGCTCTGCTCATCGTCATCGTGAGCCTCGTCGCC
Organism: Chelatococcus sp. YT9; assembly: GCF_018398315.1. Taxonomy (NCBI): domain Bacteria; kingdom Pseudomonadati; phylum Pseudomonadota; class Alphaproteobacteria; order Hyphomicrobiales; family Chelatococcaceae; genus Chelatococcus; species Chelatococcus sp. YT9. The sequence goes on along the minus strand of NZ_JAHBRW010000001.1, from coordinate 1,553,426 downwards.
ATGCTGCTCGGCGATGCGCTGCGTGACCGACTCGATCCACGCCTGCGTGGATGGTGACGCGCCATTCGCCCAAGCGCCAGACCCGTGCGCCGCCTCTTTCACGCATCACCAAAGTCTGTCCGCACGAACCGATCTCAAGGCCTCATTCCGCTCATCCGCAAAGGGACCTCCCCGTCATGCTGAAGACCCTGAAGACGATAGCGCTCGCCGCCCTGGCGACTACGGCGCTCAGCGGCGTTGCCGCGGCACAGGAACTTAAAGTCGGCGTCCAGAACATGGCGCCCTGGCTCGATCCGGGCCGCGATTTCTCCAACGTCGGCTCACAGTTCTATTTCAACGCGTTCGACCCGCTGATCGGCAAGGACGCCACGCGGGCCGAGAGCGTATGGCAGCCCGGCATCGCGCTGAGCTGGAAGCAGGTCTCGCCGACAGAGATCGAGCTCAAGCTTCGCCCGGGCGTGACCTTCCACAACGGCGATCCTATGACGGCGGAAGACGTGGTCTTCTCCTTCGACCGCATCATCAACTCGACCTTCGCGCCTTACACGGTCCGCAAGCGCGATACCCTGCCGAATATGGCCAAGGTCGAGGTCCTGGACGCCGAAACGATCCGTCTCACCGCAACGAAGCCCGAGCCGCTGTTCGAAACGCTGCTCAACGTGCAACAGGGCATGATCGTCCCGAAGAAATACATCATGGGCCTGACCGGCGACCCGAACATCGCCGAGGCTGCCGATTTCGAGGCCTTCGCGCTGAAGCCGGTCGGCACCGGCCCCTACAAGATCACCGAATTTGTGCCCAACCAGCGCCTTGTCTATGAACGCCATGATGGGTTCTGGGGTGAGAAGGCCCCCTTCGAGAAGGTTACCATCACCCGCATTCCGGAACTTTCGGGCCGCCTGACCGCCCTCAAGAACGGCGAAGTCGACCTTATCACGAACGTTCCGCCGGACCAGCTCGACCCGATCGCCTCCGATCAGAAGCTCAAGGTCGAAGGCATGCAGACGCCGCTCTTCCACGTCGTCATCTTCAACACGCAAAACCCGAAGATGGCCAATCCGAAGCTGAGGCAAGCGCTGTCCTATGCGATCGACCGCAAGACGCTGAATGAGGCGCTCTGGTTCGGCAAGGCCAAGGTGCCGACGTCGCATAGCTTTGAGCAGTTTGGGCCTCTGTATATGCCTGAGCTCAACACCTTCGAGTATGATCCGGAAAAGGCAAGGGGGCTCCTCAAGGAGGCCGGCTATGACGGTTTCCCGATCCGCTACGATATTCAGGCGGCCTATTACACCAACGGCTTGCTCGCCGCGCAGGCGATTCAGGAAATGTGGGGCGCTGTCGGCGTCAAGACCCAGCTCAACGTCACCGAACAATGGACCGGCGCCGACCCGACCATGATGGCGCGTGGCTGGTCGAACCCGATGTATTTCCCCGATCCCGCCGGTGCGTTCGGCATCATGTGGGCACCAACTGGCAATTCCGCCTCAGAAGGACGCTTCAAGGCTGACGAGGCCTATATCGCTTTGTGGGACAAATTCCGCTTCTCGACGGATCTCGCGGAACGCAAGCAAGCCTATGCCGACCTGATGCAGGCGATCAAGAATGACCCGCCAGTCCTGCCGCTCTACCAACCCTACGAGTCCTACGGCATGAAGCGGTCGCTCGCTTGGCGGCCGCTGCCCGGCCACATCCCCTATGTGCTCGATTTCCGGGCCGGCCGCGTGAACTTCGCGTCCCGGTGATATCTATGGAGCCGGCTGGCGCCGGCTCCCTTCCCGATCACTGAAGTACCGGCTGTTGTGCCATTCTTGAGAGCCTGTCATGAGCCAAGCCCTTCGTCTCGCCTTCGTCGCCGACATCCACCATGGCGACAATAGTTTCACCAAGGTTGGCGTCGAGGCGCTGCCGCTGATGGAGGAATTCCGCCGCTTCGTCGGCGACGCGCGGCCGGATGCTGTGATCGATCTCGGCGACCGCATCTCCGACCGCGACCATGAGACGGACCTCAGGCTCGAGCAGGAGGTGGCGGACGCCTTCGCGCCGATAATGGCGCCACGCTTCCACCTTTGCGGCAATCATGATCGCGATCATCTCTCCGTTGCGGAGAACGAGGCGATCCTGGGACAGCCCCTCGGACATCGCGTGGTCGATCTTGGAGAATGGCGCCTCGTCTTCTGGGCCGCGGATTCAAAGATCTATCGGCCGGGCGGCTTCGTGCTGAGGGAAGCGGACCTGCTCTGGCTCGCCGCGACAGTGGATGCCGCTGACCGTCCGCTTGCCATCATGAGCCATGTCCCGGTTTCGGGTCATAGTCAGATCGGCAACTATTACTTCGAACGCAACCCCGCGTCTTCGACCTATCCTGGCGCCGAGCGCGCGCGGGCGGTGCTGTCGCGGGCGCGGGTTCCCGTCGTATGCCTGTCAGGCCACGTCCACTGGAACACGCTGACGACCGTGGATGGCATTCCCCATCTGACGCTGCAATCGCTGACAGAAAGCTTCACAACGGGACCCGAACCAGCCGGCGCCTTCGCGCTGCTGGAGCTAGGCGAAACAATATCCTGGGTTGTCTACGGCAAAGACCCGTTCACGGCGCGTTTTACCGCCGCGCAGACCCTCCGGCGCTGGATGACACCGCTCCAGCGATTTGAAGAGCATCCGGAACTGAGACTACGCACACCGTTGCCCTCCTTATCCGCGGAGAGCCCTCCAATGGCCTGATGCATCTTTGTCGGAGCTATGACGAACTCCCGTAGCTGCCAACGGCAATGTGCTGCGGACCCAGCGAACCATAGTTCGCCGGGGATAGCCGACGCATCCACCTCAATGTGATTCATCTCAGACGCCTTGAAAAAGCCGGGCGACTGGTCCGCCCGGCGCTTCCTTAGCATTCCTGATAGCGACGACCGCGGTAGACGTAGGTACGGCAGGTGGGAGTTGTCGCATTACCAACGATCGCGCCGCCGACACCGCCAATGGCTGCGCCTGCGAGTGCGCCACCGGCGCGTCCCGTCGCGAGACCACCAACCAAGGCACCAGCCCCGGCACCGATAGCCGCACCACCGATGGTCCGATCGGTCCGATCGTTCGGATTACACGCAGCCAAGCCTACGGCAAGCAACCCGATAATAATGAGATGTTTCATTTAGGTTCTCCCACGACATTCAATTCTTATTGATGAGCAGACATCAATCGCTTAACCCAAATACACGCTAACTGATCGCGTTGAATTTTCGGTTTAAACTCGTAACGAGAGCCGCCAGCATGACGCACCGGGTCCATAATTAAGCCCGTATGACATGGGCATCGTCTCACCGGCCGTGCTCACGGCCATGCCGATCAGCGTAGGTTCGAGTCCTCCTGGGCTACCTCATTCGATAATGCATGGAACGGCGAAATGTTGCAGGCCGATATGCCGAGCAGCGTGATCGCTGGCATATCCAAGCAAAGTGAAGCATTGGCGGGCCTTCTGGCTTGGTGATAGGCTCCGCCCGCGTCTTATCAGACGCTCACCCTGTGGAGTGTCCCATGTCCGATCTCGTCGTCGTTGTATACCCCTCCGAACAAAAGGCAGAAGAAGTTCGCCAGCGCCTCTTCAACTTGCAGAAGGAGTATCTGATCCAGATCGGCGATGCCGTTATCGCCACAAAAAACGAAAGCGGCCACGTGAAGCTTAACCAGCTCATGAACACGACAGCTGTCGGGGCTGCTTCCGGTAGTATCTGGGGCCTGCTAATCGGTGCCATCTTCCTGATGCCGCTCGTTGGCGCAGCCATCGGCGCGGCCTCGGGGGCACTTGGCGGCGCCCTCACCGACTACGGCATCAATGACAAGTTCATGAAGGAGCTCAGCGAGACGCTCCAGCCGGGCAACGCCGCCCTGTTCGTTCTCGTGCAGAACGTCACAGGCGACAAGGTGCTCGAAGACCTGCGTGGGACCGGCGGAACTGTCATCAAGACCTCGCTCGATCATAGCAAGGAGCAGGCTCTCCGCGAAGCCCTCGCCGCCCAGCCTGTCGCCGCTCCCTCGGCTCCGCCCGCCTCCTGAGCACGACTCGACGGAACAGGCAATCGTGCCGCGCAGATCTCGCGGCTCGATTGTCTTCAACCGACCAGACGGTCGCCGTTGCCCTGGCCGAAATTCGACGCCATACCAGCAACAGCGGCGGCAGATATCCGCTGTGGATTGGCCCAGCTGCGTAACTCGCCGACAAGGCGCAAGCGGTGATGCTGCATGAAGCGCCGCGCCGCTTGGCGGCCGGCCTCCCCCAGGATGAGCCGCAAATTGGGGTCGCCATACAGACGCCGAAGAATATCCGCCGCGGCCGGCACATCCGGTGAGGCCCAGACCTGCCCCTGGCAACCCTCCAGCTTGTCAGCGCCTTCCACCGGAACGAGGCGGCTAGGCACAAGGCAGCTGCCACTTTGCGGCATGAAATCGAGGTTTCCGGACCAGGCCGTGGCGACGGTCGGACGGCCAAGGAGCATGCCCTGGGCGAGGGTCACTCCAAAACTCTCCGCCCGATGCAGTGACAGCACGACATCGGCGCTGGCGAGAAAGCGCCACATGTCGTCGTCCGCGAGATCACGACTGATCAGCTTGATCCTTGAATCCTGCTCCGCAATCTTCCGCAACTTGGCGTAGCCGGCCGAGGCCTGGTCGGCCTTATTGATCTTCAAGGCGAGCGTGACTTGTTCATGACGGGAGAACGCCCTTTGAAAAGCGGAGATGGTTGCCAGCGGATTCTTGCGAGCAAATCCTGAATTGAGATTGGCGACGGAGGCGACGATGAAGCTGTCCTCGTCGAGCCCGAAGCGCTTGCGATCCGCATGAACCGCTGGAGGTACATCGAGGATATAGGGAATGACGCGGATCGGACGGCGGACACCCGCCGCCTGAAAGGCACGACGGGTGAAATGGCTCGGCACCCACACCTCGTCCAGCAGAGAGAGTTGCGCCGCTGTTTCGGGCGGTAGCTGCTCCAGATCCCATGGGCAATAGCCGATGACGAATTTATCCGCGAGGGCCTCTTCCTCGATATAGGAGAGGCCGTAGGCGAGTTGATCCGGTCCCAGATGGACAAAAAGGGTTCCCGCACCCGTCGCTCGGGTTTTCTCACGTCGCCCCCTGACCGTCCGAAAGGCATGGGCGATATCGATCTTCCCGACCGGCAGCCCCGCTTCCACGGCGAGCGTCTGCATGAGCCGGGCCGACCAGCCAGCCTGAGAAGCTCCCTCCAGAACCCCCGCAATATAGACCGAGCCTCCCGGCGCCGAGGGACGTGCTCCACTGCGCCTTGGCGTGCCGACCACTCGGAGCCGCACTGTCTTGCGGACGTTTGCCGGAACATGTTGCCAGAGCGTGCCGATACCGGACCGCAAACGCGAAGCAATAACATCTTGGGCAGCCCCTGCCCCAAAATAAGACGACAAAGACATAGCAATCGACCACACAATAATAGTTGCCAGTACTTTTCACGAACCACCAACATTGGCCAATTCGCGAGATTTAGGAAAAATACATCACTTATATTTTTTATTCTGCTTCTTATTAATATCTATAAAATCCGATACTTCATCCAACCGAAATGCAAATCACGCGCCGGGCATTGCGAAACGTGTTTCCTCCACATATCCAGCTTCGTCATCCACAACCCGCAGGCTCGTCCCCATCCCCCCGTTTGTCGGACTCTCGAAGGACCGACATTCCCATCCTGCGCCAATCGGCCTAAGACCGTGTTAAACATGGGTCGCGATGAGATGGAGATGGAACGATGGATCTAGGATTGTCCGGAAAACGCGCTCTGGTTCTGGGTGCGAGCCGTGGCCTTGGTGCTGCCATTGCCCGAACGCTGGCGGTCGAGGGCGCAGATGTCGTTGCCGCCTCGCGCAACCTCGACAAGATCGCGAGCTGGACGGCGGATCTGCCCCCCGACGTCCGCGCCCGGGTGACACCGGCCACGGTCGATCTCTTCGATCTTGCCAGCGTGGAAGCGCTCGCCACGGCCATGACGGCAAACGGTGGCGTCGATATTCTCGTCAATAATTCCGGCGGACCGCCGCCCGCGACCGCTCAGGAAGCACCCCGAGAGAGCTGGCTTAAGCAGTTCGAGGCCATGGCGGCCAATCTCATCCATCTGACCCAGCTCCTTCTGCCACCCATGCAGGAAAGGGGTTGGGGGCGGATCATCACCGTGGCCTCCTCCGGCGTCGAGCAGCCCATCCCGCGGCTGGCGCTCTCGAACGGCATTCGTTCGGCCTTGATCGGCTGGTCGAAGACACTCTCGAGCGAAGTGGCCGCCAACGGCGTGACCGTCAACGTCGTGCTGCCCGGCCGGATCGCGACCGAGCGCATAGCCGAACTCGATTCGGCCAATGCCAAGCAGAGCGGCAAGAGCGTCGAAGAGGTCGCCAAGAGCTCCATCGCGACCATTCCCGCCGGACGCCTCGGCGATCCGCAGGAATTCGCCGATGTGGTCGCCTTCCTAGCAAGCACGCGGGCATCCTACGTAACGGGCACGAAGGTGCGTGTGGACGGCGGCGCGACACGCTCCGTCTGATAACACAACAAAAAGGCCGGGGCCCCCCGGCCTTCACTGTCTGCGTGTCGGTTATCGGCCTGCTTCAGGCCGCCAGCGAGCTATGCGGCCCGGCTTGGCGTACGTCGGCATCGACGTGGCCCTCGAACTTGCCGAAGTTCTTCTGGAACATACCGATCAGCGTCTTCGCCGTCTCTGCGAAATCCGCCTTGTTGGCCCAGGTCTTGACTGGGTACAGGATATGCGGTTCGACACCAGGCACCGACGTTGGCACCGCGAAGCCGAAATACGGATCCTGCCGGAAATCGGCACGATTCAGCGAGCCGTCGAGCGCCGCCGTGAGAAGACGGCGCGTGACGCGGATCGGCATGCGCCGCCCGATCCCGTATTTGCCGCCCGTCCAGCCGGTATTCACCAGCCAGCAATCCACGCCGTGCTTTCCGATGAGATCACGTAGCAGATTGCCGTAGACGGAGGGGTGGCGCGGCAGGAACGGCGACCCGAAGCATGTCGAGAACGTTGCCTCAGGCTCGGTGACGCCCTTCTCGGTGCCGGCCACCTTGGCGGTGTAGCCCGACAGGAAATGATACATCGCCTGCGCCGGCGTCAGCTTGGCGATCGGCGGCAGGACGCCGAAAGCATCACAGGTCAGCATCACGACGTTCTTGGGAATACCGGCACGGCCCGTGGGGCTCGCATTGGCGATGAAGTCCAGAGGATAGGCGCAACGCGTATTCTCGGTCTTGGAATCGTCGTCGAAGTCCGGCTCGCTGGTGAAGGGATCGAGCACAACATTTTCGAGAACCGCTCCGAAGCGCTCGGTCGCCGCGTAGATGTCCGGCTCGGCCTCGCGCGACAGGCGGATGGTCTTTGCATAGCAGCCGCCTTCGAAGTTGAAGACGCCGCGCTCGCTCCAGCCATGCTCGTCATCGCCGATCAACGTGCGCTCCGGATCCGACGACAAGGTCGTCTTGCCCGTGCCGGAGAGGCCGAAGAAAATCGCCACATCACCACGCGCACCAACGTTCGAGGAGCAATGCATCGGCATGACGTTCTCGGCCGGCAGGATGTAGTTGAAGTAGGTAAAGACCGACTTCTTCATCTCACCCGCGTAGGAGGTGCCCCCGATGAGCACGATCTTGCGCGTGAAATCGCAGGCGATCACCGTCTCGCTCCTGACGCCGTGGCGTGCGGGATCTGCCTTGAACGACGGCAGGTCGACGATGGTGAGTTCGGGCACGAAATTGCGCAGATCGCCGAGTTCCGGCCGCACCAGAAGGTTACGGATGAACAGCGAGTGCCACGCATATTCCGTGAAGACCCGCGTCTTCACACGATAGGCCGGATCAGCTCCGCCGAAGAGATCCTGGGCGAAAAGCTCCTTACCCTCGGCATGCTTGAGAAAATCCTCGAGGAGCACATCAAACTGCGCGGGGGTGATCGCGCCGTTGTTGTCCCACCAGACGGCGTCGGCGGTAACGTCGTCCTTCACGACGAACTTGTCCTTCGGGCTGCGCCCGGTATGGACGCCTGTGTCGGCGGTCAAAGCGCCGCCGGCGGCGATCTTCGCCTCACCGCGCTTCAAAGACTCCTCATAGAGGCGCGGTGCCTGAAAGTTCCAGTTCACACCCTGGAGCTTACGGAAGCCGAATGTTTCGGCGCCATGTGCTTCGTTGAACAGTCCGGCGTTCGCCACGTTTGTCTCCCTTGCCATGCGCGTTTTTGCCATGCCTCTCACAATGGTGACGAGAACCCCCCAAAACCTCTCGCCAGGACGACGTACACTCGGACGTTAGACTAAAAGCCAAGCGGACGACAGATAGACAGCGCCCGCCCTGATCTCATCAGGACGGGCGCTTGAATGAGTTCGTATATCAGGCAACCCGGCGGGCTTCCTGCGCCAGGTCCTTCAGGACGCCTCGCAGGGAGAGGCTCGTGCCTTCCGCCGGTTTGGGGAAAGGCAGGCGTGCCGTCTTGTCTCCGAGCATCAGATCGAGACCATCAGGATCGATGCCGGTCGCAACCCACGAACCTGGCTCCTGCCCCAGAAGCTTCACCGCGTAGAGTTCCAGCGCGTCTGCATGGTCCTCGTTCATGTGGGCGACGGCGCCCGCCTCGCCTGCGACGATGGCCTCGGCGCCGGTGAGATCCGTCATGAACTCTTCGGCCTTGAGGCTGTATATACGCCCGAAGCCTGCGACGAGGTGGGCGCTTTCCGGCTCGATGCGGTAGAAGCCGAAATCCGCGAAGCTGGCGTAGCCGGCGGATGCAGGATGCCGCGCCAGGAAGCGCCGGCGCGAGTTTTCATCCGTGGTGAGCGACGCGCGGCCCTTGATGCTGATGCGCGGATGAGCTGAAGGATCGCCGCCACCGACATGCGACAGCATCAGCGAGACGCGGGAGTCGCGGAGGATGTTCTTGGTGTGGAGAGCCAGGCGCGAAATCAGAATGACAGGCGCGCCATCGACATCCGTCGCGACATTGACGAGAGATGTGTAGGGCGCATGCTCGGTATCGAGCGAGCCGAGCGCGCCGTAACGCGTACTCCGCAGGAGCGTCTTGGCGGCGCCGATCTGGTCGAAGGAGGCGGCGCTCGCGGCGGCCGCCTTCATGGCGGTCTTCGCACCGGCATCTCCCGTGGGTGGTAGGTGGCGCTCTGGTTCGGACATATCATATCTCCCAAGATCACGCTGCCAGCTCTCACCTTGAGCCCGGCTGAATGCCCGTCCGGCCGCACTATTGCCCGACCGCCGACGACTTCAGTGGCGTTTTTCGTCAGGAGCGTCAGCTTTGCAAGCGGATTTGCGGCATTTAATTGACAATTCCGCGCATTTGTAACGCTTGATCACGATCTTCGGCACCTTGGTAAGCAAGTACAGCAGCAAGCGGCGCGACGACTTCCGGCGCGTCGACCCCATGCGGAAATGAGATTCGCGGTCGCTGTCGGCGAGCTCAGGTCGAGTCCATCGGGATCGATGCCTGTCACGCCCATGGTCCATCGGGAGCGCCCGCCAGAAGAGTGGCGACACGTGCCATGTCAGCCCGGTGGTTTGTATTGGGCATCCTGAAGAGCTCGCCTCAGCGATCGACACGCCCGTTCCGAAACGGGCAGCAGTGTCCGTCAGGCGCCACAGGCTGAAGTCGGGCACCTGCATGACGCGGCGGTCTTGCATGACGTGCCAGGAGCGCTGGCCGCTTGTCACGTCCATCTCCACGCCGCTTCTCGCCTCTTCGCTATAGGCCCGCCTGCGCCGGCACAATTGCATTATCGACAAGTGCGGGAAGCGGAAGCGGGTCTTGTGCCAAACGGAAATGTTCTTGAACTTATCTTCATTCGGACAATGCCCACAGACTGCCCCATCGGAGCTCAAAAATTGAGGATCGCTTGGCCGGGGGTGGGTGCTTTTTGGCCTGCGCGATGGTGCGAAGACGCCAATCAGGCTAAGATAGTGGGCCGCGCTGCCTTATTTCGGCCGCCGTAGGACGCGAGGTGACACTGCACGTGACGCCTCTGCGGCCGCACTTATGGCTCTTGGGGCCGCGCGAAACGGAATGATGAGCGAGACGCATGCCGACCATCGCCCTCGTCGACGACGATCGAAACATCCTCACCTCGGTCTCCATTGCACTGGAGGCAGAGGGTTACCGCATTCAAACCTATACCGACGGCGCCTCCGCGCTTGACGGGCTGAAAACCAACCCGCCGGACCTTGCAATCCTCGACATCAAGATGCCACGCATGGACGGCATGGAGCTTCTCCGCCGCTTGCGCCAGAAAACCGACCTGCCTGTGATCTTTCTCACCTCCAAGGACGAGGAGATCGATGAATTGTTCGGCCTCAAGATGGGCGCCGACGATTTTATCCGGAAGCCGTTTTCACAGCGTTTGCTCGTGGAGCGCGTCAAGGCCGTGCTGCGTCGTGTCAGCCCGCGTGATCAGACCGCCTCGCGCGAAAACGACGCCAAGGCTCTGGAGCGCGGACTGCTGAAGATGGATCCCGAGCGTCACACCTGCACCTGGCACAACGACCCGGTGACCCTGACGGTGACGGAGTTCCTGATCCTGCAGGCGCTCGCCCAACGCCCGGGCGTGGTGAAGAGCCGCAACGCCTTGATGGACGCTGCCTATGATGACCAGGTCTATGTCGATGACCGGACCATCGACAGCCACATCAAGCGGCTGCGCAAGAAGTTCAAGGCGGTGGACGACAGCTTCGACATGATCGAAACGCTTTACGGCGTTGGCTATCGCTTCAAGGAGGCATAGGGCACGTCCGCCTGTTGCGGACAATTCGCTTGCGAATAGACGAGCACATTCATTGACGTGGATTTGCTCCAGATCACGCTGCTTTCTGGACCGACTCATCCAGAAGATGAGGAGGTGATCGATCCTGGAGAGGTGGAGCACCCTTCCTGCGAAAGGCATCGCAGCACGCTTCAGCGCCAATAGCCATGCACATCCGGCCGCAGGGCTGGTATCGGAGTTGGCGGCTCCACGGAAAGGCTTAGACGAGGACAATGGCTGTCGAGCCGATTGATCGTTCGGAACGCATGCATTCCAGCGGAGCGCGGCGTTTCCTCAGCGGCGTTGCCCGGGCCCTCCGGCGCGGCGCGGCCGGTCTTGCCTCGCGCAGCGCCTCCAGCCTGACGCGGCGCATCGTCGTGCTCAACCTGGCCGGGCTCGTCGCCCTCCTGCTCGGCTTCCTCTATCTCAACCAGTTCCGCGCCGGCCTCATCGATGCGCGCGTTCAGAGCCTCCTCACCCAGGGTGAGATCATCGCCGCAGCGGTTGCCGCCTCGGCCACCGTCGAGACGGATACCCTGACGCTCGATCCCGACAAGCTCCTGCAATTGCAGGCCGGCGAAAGCTTCGGCATGAACGACGAGCTGTCGCCGCTGGAGTTTTCCATCAATCCCGAACGGGTGGCCCCGGTGCTGCGGCGCCTAGTCACCCCGACACGCACGCGGGCGCGCATCTATGATCGTGACGGCCTGCTGCTTCTTGATTCCCGCTCGCTCTACTCGCGCGGCGATATTCTCCGTTACGACCTGCCGCCCCTTGTGGAAAACAAACCGCCCCTGCTCGAACGCGTCTGGCAAGGATTCTGGAAGCTGCTCGGCAAGGGGTCGTCTCCCCTCATCGACGAGCTCGCGCCCATCAACGGGCGTTCACTGCCCGAGGTCCAGCAGGCTCTCATCGGAACGCCGGGAACGGTGGTCCGCGTCAACAACCGTGGCCAGACGATCGTCTCTGTGGCTGTGCCGATCCAGAGATTCCGCACAGTCAGGGGGGCCTTGCTGCTCTCGACGCAGGGCGGCGATATCGACGCGATCATCTCGGCGGAACGCTGGGCTATCCTGCGTGTCTTTGCCGTGTCCGCGGGTGTGATGACGATCCTCTCGGTGCTCCTTGCCGGCACGATCGCCGGTCCCGTGCGCCGGCTTGCTGATGCTGCCGAGCGGGTGCGGCGCGGCATCAAATCGCGCCAGGAAATCCCCGATTTCACCGATCGCTCGGACGAGATTGGCCATCTTTCCGGGGCCCTTCGGGATATGACGCGGGCACTCTATAACCGCATCGACGCCATCGAGAGCTTCGCGGCGGACGTCGCCCATGAGCTGAAGAACCCGCTCACCTCCCTGCGCAGCGCGGTCGAAACCCTCCCCCTCGCCAAGCGGGCGGACGCACGAAACCGGCTGCTCGAGGTCATTCAGCAGGATGTGCGGCGGCTCGACCGGCTGATCAGCGACATTTCCGACGCGTCCCGCCTTGATGCGGAACTCGCGCGCGCGGAGGCCGAGCCAGTGGACCTCGAACGCCTCGTGCAGACCGTCGCGGGCGTCGCCAACGAGCTGAAGCCTACGGGATCGGTGCCCATCAAGGTCACAGTTAACAAGAGTTCGCTCGGAAACAGCGCTTTCTTTGTCGTAGGGAATGACGGCCGCCTTGGACAAGTCGTGCGCAACCTCATCGACAACGCCGCGTCCTTCTCGCCACCGGATGCGGAGATCCGTGTCGAGTTGCAGCGGTTGCCTCAGGAGGTCGAGATCATCGTCGAGGACGACGGGCCAGGCATTCCTCCCCATGCACTCGAACGAATCTTCGAACGCTTCTACACGGACCGGCCGGACCAGGGCTTTGGTCAGAATTCCGGTCTCGGTCTTTCCATTTCACGCCAGATCGTAGAGGCGCACCGCGGTCGCATCTGGGCGGAGAACCGCTTCGCGGAAGTCCCGGCGGGCGAGGATGCCGGACAGCCTGCCGATTGCGATCGTCCCCGCCTCGGTGCGCGCTTCATTGTCCGCCTGCCGGCAGCGGCAGCAACACCCTCGTCGTGAGCGATGGCAGGGGGCGCTTCACGGGCGGCTCATAGCCCTGCATGCAGCCGCTCGGACCAAGGCACGATCCACGCGTCCTGTGTTGTCGTGGGTGAGGCCGGGGTCCTCATTCGCGGGTCTACTGGGTCGGGGAAATCGAAGCTCGCACGCCGCCTCGTGGTGGATGCGCGCAGGGACGGACGTTTTGCCGCACTGGTCGCGGACGATCGCGTGCGGCTGACCCCGGCTGGCGGGCGCCTCATCGCCGAAGTTCCAGCCCCCATCGCCGGGATGTTGGAAGTCCGCAGCATCGGGATCGTGAAGGTCGACTTCGAGCCGGCCTGCATCGTGCGACTGGTTGTGGACTGTGAGAAGACGTACCCTGCGCGGATGCCGGCGCCGGCAGCCCAACGAACTGACATTCGTGGGGTTCTGCTGCCGAGGCTGAGCTTATGTGGCAGTGCAGCAATAGCCCTCGATATATTGGACTTTTTGATGACCCAGCACGCCTTTTCAGGGTTTGTTGATGACGAAATGATGAAGACTTAGACGTATTGCACTTGCGCTTGCCGCCGCAATGCACAAAATGAGCGCTCCCCAATATGGGGGTGCCGCAAGGTTGCTGAATGATCGGTTTAGTGCTCGTGACGCACGGCTGCCTCGCCACGGAATTCCGTGCGGCGTTGGAGCATGTCGTCGGCCCGCAAACGCAAGTCGAGACCGTCACGATCGGTCCCGATGACGACATGGAAGGGCGTCGGCGTGACATTGTCGCCGCCGTCGACCATGTCGACACGGGAGACGGTGTGGTGGTTCTAACCGACATGTTCGGCGGAACCCCATCCAATCTCGCCATTTCGGTCATGGGTGGACGCCAGGTGGAAGTGGTCGCCGGCATCAATCTGCCGATGTTGATCAAGCTCGTCAGCGTTCGGGACGAGCTGCCGCTTCAGGATGCGGTTCTCCAGGCGCAGGATGCCGGCAGAAAGTACATCAACGTGGCAAGCCACGTCCTGGCTGGCAAGTGAGCGCCACCGGGATGAAAGCCAAGAGCGCGATATGAGCACGACCGACGACGTCGAGGACTGTGAGCCGTTCGTGCCGCCGCCCGGAGCTTTGGTACGTGAACTGGCGATCATCAATCGCAAGGGACTGCATGCCCGCGCCTCCGCCAAATTCGTTCAGACGGTTGATGCGTTCGAATCCGACGTAACGGTGACACGCTGCGGCGAAACCGTAGGCGGGCGTTCCATCATGGGACTGCTCATCCTCGCCGCCGCGCAGGGCACGACGATTTTTGTGACCGCCAAAGGCGACGATGCGGAAGCCTGCCTCGACGCCATCACCAACCTCGTGACCTCCCGCTTCGGCGAGGACGAGTAAGCCCCTCTGACCATCCTGTGCAGTCGCCTGGATGAGAGATCCAGTAGGCACTGTAGCCGATTCGAGAGGCGCTGCGGCGCCGAGAAGGCGCCTACGGAAGTTGGTGCCTGAATTTTGCCTCGCGGCAGCAACGCTTATCAAGGCCTCTTGCCCGCATTGATTCAGCCTGCCAGCATCATCGCCCTGAAGCGTTCCTCGGAGAGATCCATGGGTAAACCGCGACGCGCCTATGAAGCCGGCCATCACGCGAAGTTCCTCGCCATCGTCGATGATTCGCCGGAATGCGAGCGCGCGATCCATTTTGCCGCTCGGCGCGCCGTGCGCACCGGCGTTTCGCTCGTCCTGCTCTGTATCAAGCCAGAAGCCGACATGCAGGACTGGCTGGGTGTCGGCGATGTCATGCGCGCGGAAGCCGAGGACGACGCGGCCGCCGCGCTGGAACGGGCCGCGGCCTATGTGCGCGGCATGGTCGGGCTGGAGCCCGAATGCGCCACGCGGATCGGCGTGCTGGCAGATGAGCTTGTCAAATTCATCGATGATGACGAGGACATCGCCTTGCTGGTTCTGGCGGCCGGCACCGGCAGCGACGGTCCGGGCCCGCTTGTGTCGGCACTCGCCTCCCGCACTGCGGCGAGCTTTCCCGTGCCGGTCGCCATCGTGCCGGGGCACCTCAGCACGGAAGAAATCGATGCGCTCGCCTGACGAACGCCAGCCCGGCGGATTCTCGCCTGGTGGACCCCTGCCGCTCCAGCGAGACCTGCTGCGATGAAGCCCACGCAACGGATGCCGACCATTCGCCCACTCATGCGGAGCGACGCGCCCGCCTTCCGCGCGATCCGGCTGGAAGCGCTGACCCTTCATCCCGGCTCGTTCGGGGCGTTGGCCGCGGATTGGGCGGAGCTGTCGGATGAGGCGGTCGAGGCGCGTATTCCCCACCATCCGCCGAGCGTGATTTTTGGCGCGTTTGTGCATGATCCCGATCCTGGGACTGAGCATCTTGTCGCCGTTGCCGGGCTGATGGTCGCGGGGTCCCTCAAACAGCTTCACAAGGGCCTCGTCTGGGGCGTCTATGTCCGCAACGGCTGGCGCCGGCAAGGTCTTGCCGCCGCTGTGATCGACGCGCTGATTGCTCATGCGAAAGCCCATGGCGGGGTTGAAATCCTGCAGCTGTCGGTGGCCACGGATAATCCGTCGGCTCGCGCGCTTTACCTGTCGCGCGGCTTCACGCCCTATGGGCTGGAGCGCCATGCGCTCAAGCTGGGGCCCGGCGACTATCGCGACGAGGAGCTGATGATGCTCGATCTCGCGGGACCTCGGTCTGATGGCGCTTCATGAAGGATATGATCAAGCCGCGCGGACAGCGTGGGCTCGCATTGATTGATTGAGCCCGCGTCGCCACATCACACTCGCCGACAGAGCCAATTTCGTCTAATTCGAACACGGACGGATATGGCATAATGCCATCGGCCGTATGCCGACGCGACAAGTCGGCATGACCGACACCGCCGGCCTTGAACCGGCTGCGTGAGGAGAGACGCATGTTCATCCAGACCGAGGCGACGCCCAATCCGGCGACCCTCAAGTTCCTTCCAGGCCGAGAGGTCAAGTCGGGCGAGCCGCTGGACCTGCCCGACCGCGCGGGAGCGGACCGTTCCCCATTGGCGGAGCGGCTGTTTGCCATTGACGGCGTATCCGGCGTGTTCTTTGGCTCCGATTTCGTCACGGTGACCAAGAGCGACGGCGAGTGGCAGCACCTGAAGCCCGCCATTCTCGGCGCCATCATGGAACATTTCATGTCCGGCGAACCGCTGCTGCGGTCCGACGCGGCCGACGAGCTCGACACCGACGAAGAATTCTTCGCGGAGGAAGATGCGGACACCGTCGAGACGATCAAGGAGCTCCTGGAAACGCGCGTGCGGCCGGCGGTTGCGGGCGACGGGGGCGACATTACATTTCGCGGCTTCCGCGACGGCGTGGTCTACCTCGCCATGAAGGGATCGTGCTCCGGTTGCCCCTCATCCACCGCCACCTTGCGCCACGGCATCCAGAACCTGTTACGTCACTTCCTGCCGGATGTGCGCGAGGTCCAGGCCGTTTGACGGTGATGCTGTTTCAGGCGACACAGAATTGATACAAGCGGGCGCTGCCATGGAGGGTGCCCGCATTAAAGGGCGGAAAGGCTGCCAGGTTTGCGTATTCTAGCCATCGACACCGCGCTCGGCGTGTGCGCCGCCTGCGTCCAGCAGGACAATGCGGCGACGCCCTTATCGGCCGAGTCCCTCGTCATGGAGCGCGGCCACGCGGAAGCCTTGTTACCGCTGGTGGAACGGGTCATGGCGCGGGTCGATGGTGGCTTCAAGAGCCTCGACCGGGTCGCCGTGAGCATCGGGCCGGGCAGCTTCACCGGCATCCGCGTCGGTATCGCGGCGGCGCGCGCCATTGGTCTCGCCGCGAAGATTCCGGTTGTCGGCGTCACGACGCTGACGGCTTTCGCCGCCCCCTTGGTAGCGAGCGGCCAGCAGCGCCTGGTCGGCGCCGCCATCGATGCCCGGCACGGGCATGTGTTCTTCCAGGCTGTTGCGCCCGGTGGGCGCAGCGTCGTGAATGCCCGCCATATCTCGATCCGGGATGCGGCCCGCGCCCTCGGCGCTGGTCCGGCCGCCCTGGTCGGCTCCGGGGCAGGCCTTGTCGCCGCGGACGCGCGGGCGCTCGGCGTAGAAGTCTCGACGGAAGGGGTGAGCATGGCCCCCGACATCTCCTGGATAGCGCGCCTCGGCCTCACCGCCGATCCGGCAACCGCCCTGCCCAAGCCTTTCTATCTGCGTCCGGCGGACGCCAAACCTCAGACTGCGGCACAGATCCCGAGGCAGCCCGCTCCGCAATGATCTTCGACCGCTTGCGGAGGCCTCCAGCCGACGCCCACGTCCTTACCCTGCGACCGGACCACGCCCGTGCCATGGCCGCCCTGCACGCAGAGGCTTTCGCGCGACCGTGGAGTGCCGCCGACCTCGAAGCCATGATCATCGACCCGATGATCGTCGGCGATGGCCTCTTTCTGGGGCGTGATCGCCAGCCGAGCGGCTTTGCTTTGTCCCGCGCCGTCCTCGACGAGGCGGAACTTCTGACGGTCGTGATCGCCCGACGACACCATGGGAAGGGTTTCGGCAAGACCCTCCTCGCAACCCATCTCGGCCGGGTCATGGCCCGCGGCGTTACCGACATCTTCCTTGAGGTTGAAGAAGGCAACAGGCCGGCAATCGCCCTCTACGAGGCCTTCGATTTCCTCCACACGGGACGACGCGAAAGCTACTATGTGAAGCCGGACGGACGGCGTGTCGCGGCGCAGCTGATGCGGCGCTCGTCGTCCTGACGGAGACCCCCTCGTCGATGAAGGTTCCCCATCCCAAGCAGATCCTGCGGCTGGCGATGATCGCGCCGATCACTCTCGTTGGCATTCCGCTACAATGGGCGGCCGTGCGGACGAGCTCGCGCGCCGCCAAGGTCATCCCCCAGATCTATCACCGCATGCTTTGCCGCATTCTGGGCGTGCGCTTGGTGGTTCGGGGCGAGCGCGTGAAGAACCGCGCTGCCCTCATCGTCGCCAACCATGTGTCATGGCTCGACATTCCCGTGATCTCCGCGGCCGCGCCCGTTTCCTTCATCGCCAAGGCGGAGGTCGGGACCTGGCCTGTGGTCGGCCTTCTGGCCCGGCTGCAGCGCACGGTGTTCATCGATCGCACGCGACGCACGGCGACAGCCGCCACGAACACCATGGTGGCGTCCCGGCTCGGCCGCGGGGACGCGGTCGTCCTCTTTCCAGAAGGAACGACCGGCGACGGCATCCGCATACTGCCGTTCCGATCCTCCTTGGTCGGCGCCGTGCGCGACACGCTGACGGGCGATGGCGAAGCGCCCGTCAGTCTCCAGCCCCTCACGATCACCTATGCCAGGCGAGGCGGTTTGCCCCTCAGCGACGCGGACCAAGCCGAGATCGCCTGGTACGGCGATATGGACCTGGCACCACACCTCGGCGCAATCCTCAAAGGCGCGCCAATCGACGTGATACTGACATGGGGCGACCCCATTACTGTCGATGCAAGGACGGACCGCAAGTCCGTGACACGACTCGCGGAGGCGCAGGTTCGCGCCGCAATGCGGGCGGCCCGGGCTGCGCGTGGCCTTGCGTGATCCGCGCCTATTGGCGCAATTGTCATGCGCGGCCTATTTCCTCGGGCCGCCTGGCGGCTTAAACAGGGGCTGAGTGGCATAAGGAGAAGGCAACGCGACGGCCGACAACCGGCACGGCGAGCTCGCCGGCCAGGCTGCCGGATCGAGGGGCGGAGTGAGATCCGTCGCGAGATCGGGCGCCGAGGTGGCTCGACCGGGGCTGCGACAGAAACGCGGTCCCCTACTTTCTCCTGACCGATCGGCCAACCGCGTGCTAGCATCTGAACGAATGAGCGACGTAAAGAAAGTCTTCATCAAATCCTACGGCTGCCAGATGAACGTCTATGACGCCAAGCGCATGGCGGACGTTCTGCGCCCGGAGGGCTATGTCGAGGTCGAGACGGCGGAAGATGCCGATCTCGTGGTCCTCAACACCTGCCACATCCGCGAGAAGGCGGCTGAAAAGGTTTATTCCGAGCTCGGCCGCCTGCGTGAGCTCAAGGGCGAGCGCGCGACCCGGGGTCAGGATACCTCGATCGTCGTCGCCGGATGCGTTGCCCAGGCGGAAGGCGCGGAAATCACGCGCCGCGCGCCCGTTGTCGATCTCGTCGTCGGTCCGCAGAGCTACCATCACCTGCCGGGCCTCATCGCCCGCAGCCGCAACGGTGAAAAGGTGGTGGAGACCGAATTTCCGGCGGAAGACAAGTTCGACCACCTGCCCGCCGCCCCGCGCGCGGTTACCCGCGCCCGCGGCGTCTCTGCCTTCCTGACGGTGCAGGAAGGCTGCGACAAGTTCTGCACCTTCTGCGTGGTGCCCTATACGCGCGGCGCCGAGATGTCGCGCCCCGTCCTCAAGATCCTGGCCGAGGCCGAGCAGCTCGTGGACGCGGGCGTGCGCGAGCTGACGCTGATCGGCCAGAACGTCAACGCCTATCACGGCGAAGGACCGGACGGCCGCGCATGGACGCTCGGCATGCTGCTGGAGCGCCTCGCGGAGATGCCCGGCGTAGCGCGCCTGCGCTATACGACCAGCCATCCACGCGACATGGACGCGTCCCTGATCGCGGCCCATCGTGACCTGCCGGCGCTGATGCCCTACCTCCATCTGCCCGTGCAATCCGGCTCCGACCGCATTCTGGCGGCAATGAACCGCCAGCATGATGGCGACGAATACCGCCGCATCATCGACCGCGTCCGTCAGGCACGGCCGGACATCGCCCTATCCTCGGATTTCATCGTCGGCTTCCCCGGCGAAACCGATGCCGACTTCGAGGAGACGATGCGGCTCGTCCGCGACATCGGCTTCGCCAGCGCCTATTCCTTCAAATACAGCCCACGCCCCGGCACCCCCGCCGCCGTTCGCGACGGCCAGCTGCCGGAAGCGGTGAAATCCGAGCGCCTCGCCATCCTTCAGACAGAACTCGATGACAGCCGCCGGGCCTTCAACCGCGCAACCGTCGGGCTCATCACAGACATCCTTGTCGAACGCCAGGGGCGCCATCCTGGCCAGGTGGCCGGCAAGTCGCCCTATTTACAGGCCGTGCAATTCGAGGCGGAGAATGTCGCTATCGGCGATATCGTCACCGTCGAGATCACCGAGACCGGTCCGAACAGCCTGTTCGGCCGCCCGGTCGGTGCGGTGGCCACCTCCGCCAGGGAGAGGGCAGGCGCATTGTGAGCCGTGACGTCAGACAGGTGCCGGAGAAGGCATTCAAGGGAGGGGACGACGTGTCGCAACGCGTGTCGCGGGGACGTGCAGTCGGTGATCCACTTGTCCTCGGCCGCCCTGGCGGCGGACCTGACGCCAGTAGCGGCGAGGCCGACGAAATTCTCGTAACCCTGGACGACAATCGCACCGCAAGCCTGGTCTTCGGCCACTATGACCAGAATCTCGCTCACATCGAGCGCCGGCTCGATGTCCGCGCGACTGCCAACGGCAACCACGTTGTCATCAAAGGCCCGCCTGATCTCACCGAGCGGGTCCGCCATGTGCTGGAAAGCCTGGCACAGCGCGTAAAGGCGGGAGCTCAGATCACCCTTGGCGACGTCGACGGCGCGATCGAAGAAAGCGCCCAGCAGGGCTTCCTTTTCCCGCAGGAAGAAACCAAAACCGAGCCCCGCCCCGGAGGCTTCGAGCAGATCGTCACCCGCAAGCGCGGCTCCGTGAAGGCGCGTAACGCGGCGCAGGACATCTATCTCAGAGCCTTGCGCCGGCATGAGCTGGTGTTCGCGGAGGGGCCCGCCGGAACCGGTAAGACCTGGCTCGCGGTGGGCCATGCGGTCTCCTTGCTCGAGCAAGGCCTCGTCGAGCGGATCATCCTGTCGCGGCCGGCGGTGGAGGCTGGCGAGCGCCTCGGTTTCCTGCCGGGCGACATGCGGGAGAAGGTCGACCCCTATCTGAGGCCGGTCTATGACGCGCTCTATGATTTCATGGAGGCGCGGCTGGTGGAGCGGGGGCTGTCGACGGGTCTCATCGAGATCGCGCCGCTCGCTTTCATGCGGGGGCGCACACTCACGAACGCTGCCATCCTTCTGGATGAGGCACAGAACTGCACCACCATGCAGATGAAGATGTTCCTGACGCGCCTTGGCGAAGGCTCACGCATGATCGTGACCGGTGATCCCACGCAGATAGACCTGCCGCCAGGCCAAAGCTCGGGTTTGGTAGAGGCTGTGCGCCTCCTGTCAAAAGTCGAAGGCGTGGGCCATATTCGCTTCCGGGAAGGCGATGTCGTTCGTCATGAGCTGGTGAAGCGCATCGTCAAAGCCTATGAGGAAGAGACAACCCGGCTTCGTGAAGCGGGGCAAGAGGACCGCAGGCGTTGACCATTCGCCCTGAACCGCGCAACCCGCCCGCATTGGTCGCGGCGGATGCCAAAATCGACGATGGGGCCGACACCCTGGACGAGAGTCTTGTCGTGGATGGGCTCGTGGTCGATGTCGCAATCGAGGCCGGGGACTGGTCAGCCCTGCCTGTCGCGTCGCTCATCCAGCGCGCCGTGGCGGCCGCGCTAGCCGAAGCGCCGGTGAAGCCGGCCGCGGGGGCCGAAGTCAGCCTTGTCTTGACGGACGATGCCCACATCCGTGAGCTCAACCGCCAGTGGCGCGGCTTCGACAAGCCAACCAACGTGCTGTCCTTCCCGGCAGCCGAGCCTGATGCGGTGGGTGAGAGTTCGCATCTCGGCGATATCGTGCTGGCCGAGGAAACGATAACCCGTGAGGCGGCGACCGATGACAAGACGGTGAGCGACCATCTGTGTCATCTCGTCATTCACGGTATACTGCACCTTCTGGGTGACGATCATCTGGACGAGGCGGAAGCCGAGGCCATGGAAGCGCGGGAAGTGGCCGCGCTTGCAAGGATCGGCATTGCCGACCCTTATACGGAACCACCTGATGTTTGATGGAGCGATGAAAGAGGCCATGAGTGACGACCGAAGTACGGGACAGGACGATGGTCCGGCGCACCGGGAGCCCCCCAGTGAACGCTGGATAGACCGGCTTCTCGCCGGTATCGGCCTGAGAAACACCCCGTCCATTCGCGAGGGCCTCGCTGATGCCCTGGAAGCCACCGGGCCGGGTGGCGACTTCAATGCCCAGGAGCGCTCGCTCCTCAAGAACGTCCTCGATCTCCGCGAAATGCGCGTCGATGATGCGATGGTGCCGCGATCCGATATCGTCGCCATTCATGCTGAAGCGAGCCTCGCCGAAGTGCTGAATCTGTTCCGCACCGCCGGCCATTCCCGCATTCCCGTTTATGGCGAAACGCTCGATGACCCGCGCGGCATGGTCCATATCCGCGATTTCGTCGATTATCTCGCGAGCCGGACAGAAGCGCAGGCGCCCAGCCTTGCCAAGATCGCCATGGCGCGCCTCGCCATCGACCTGTCGGCCCCGCTTGCTTCTGCAAAGATCCTGCGCCCCGTCCTCTTTGTCCCGCCATCCATGCCGGCCATGGACCTGCTCGTGAAGATGCAGGCCACGCGCACACATATGGCGCTGGTGATCGACGAGTATGGTGGCACCGACGGCCTGGTTTCGATGGAGGATCTCGTCGAGATGATCGTCGGCGATATCGCCGACGAGCATGACGACGACGAGGATCCGCAGATCGAAGCCAGTGAAGGCGATACCTTCATTGTCGATGCCCGTGCCGGGCTGGAGGAGGTCTCTACCGCCATAGGCATCGATCTCGAAGCCGCTGACACGGCCGAAGACGTCGATACCATCGGGGGCCTGATCGTGACGATGGCGGGGCGTGTCCCGACCCAGGGCGAAACCGTTGACGGACCGGAGCAATTGACCTTCGAGGTGCTGGATGCCGATCCGCGCCGCGTCAAGCGCGTGCGCATACATCGGCGCGCGGTCTCAGACGCTGCGACCAGCGCGGGCGAGACCTCACCTTTGGGAGAGGCACCCCCAGCGGACGCCTTTAAGCCGCCCCGCTCCGATACTGCAGCGTGATCTCAGCCGCTGTCATAAGCGTGGCCCAGCGTCTGCCGACCGCGCGTGTCTGGCCGCGCCGCGCGATTGCCTGGATTGCCGGCGCCATCGGCGCCCTTGCCATGCCACCCGTTGGCCTGTGGCCCGTCCTCGTTCTCTCGCTCACGACTGCGGTCTGGCTTCTCGATGGCCGCGCCGGCCGTGAGGAACCCTTCTGGCGCGCCATCCGGGGCGCCGCCTCGGATGGCTGGTGGTTCGGCTTCGGCTATTTCGTGGCGGGTCTGTGGTGGCTAGGCGCAGCTTTTTTCGTTCAGGCTGACGAGTTTCTCTGGGCTCTGCCGCTCGGTGTGCTCGGTCTTCCAGCCGGACTGGCGATCTTCTTCGCCCTCGGCTTTGCGCTGGCGCGCGCCTTGTGGTCGCCGGGGCCGGCACGGATCATCACCCTCGCCGCGGCGCTGACGCTTGCCGAATGGCTGCGCGGACATATCCTCACCGGCTTTCCGTGGAACGTGCTGGGGATGGCGCTCGCTCAGGGTCCGGAGATCGCCGCCACGCCGATTATGGGTCAGATCGCCTCGATCATTGGCCTCTGGGGTTTGACCTTCGTCGCGATTGCCTGCCTTGCGAGCCCTGCGACCCTGGCCGATCGCGGCTCCGTTCAGCGCCGTATCGGGCCGCCGCTTGTCGCGCTCATCGCGCTCGCCGGCATGGGCGCCTACGGGTTCGCGCGCGTTCCCCTGCAAGACGTAGCGACCGTCCCCGGCGTCGTGCTGCGGATCATGCAGCCCAACGTGCCTCAGGACGAGAAATTCCGACGGGACCGCGCTCAGGCAATCCTCGACCACTATTTTTCCGTCACCCGGCGGCCGACCAACACGGCGCTCGGCGAGCCGACCCATGTGATCTGGCCGGAATCCGCCTTTCCGTTCCTGCTGGAGCGGGAACCCGCGGCGCTTGCGCAAATCGGGGCAGTGCTCGGTGCAGACCGCATCCTGATCACCGGCGCGGCGCGTGCGGACGATCGCCTGCCCGGCGAAAACTATCGCATCTACAACAGCATCCAAGTGGTCGACGGACAGGGAACGTTGCGCGCCACCTATGACAAGGTGCATCTCGTTCCCTTTGGTGAATATCTGCCGTTCGGCGGATTGCTGGAGCGGTTCGGCCTTCGCCAGTTCGTCGAGGTGCCCGGCACCTTCGCGGCCGGCGCAAAGAGCGCGCCGCTCGCCGTTCCAGGCTTGCCTGAGACAGCACCGCTCATCTGCTACGAGGCGATATTTCCCGAGGACGTCATTCCCGCCGGAACGCGGCCCGCCCTGCTCCTGAACCTGACCAATGACGCATGGTTCGGGATGACGGCCGGTCCCCACCAGCATTTTGCGCAGGCGCGCCTCAGGGCTATCGAGCAAGGCCTGCCCCTGATCCGGGCAGCCAATACCGGGATTTCCGCCGTGATCGATCCCTATGGTCGGGTCACCGCGTCGCTCGGGTTGGGACAGGAGGGCGTCGTCGATGCCCGCTTGCCCGTCGCACTCGCCTCGACACCTTATGCGCAATTCAGCAATGTATTTGTCGCGTTTCCGCTTATATGGTGCGCAGCGATTTTGATCCTCTCGCTGCGGCGCCGCCGGTTTTCGCAGGGTATATAACCCTCGACAAGCAGGCCGCCGAGCAACAAGCTGCTCAAAATCAAATATTTAACGATCAATTCCTGGAAAAAGCTGTTCCCTCTCTTTCGGGAGATGATCTAGTGTTAGCCCCCGCGACGTCCAAGGTCGCGGCTTGGATTGTGGTGGGTGGCCCATCGGGGTGATGGAGATTAGAGCGTGAAGAAAACTCCCAATCCCATCGACAAGCATGTCGGTAGCCGCGTGCGCATGCAGCGCATGCTGGTAGGGATGAGCCAGGAAAAGCTGGGAGAGGCGCTAAGCCTCACTTTTCAACAGGTTCAAAAATATGAGAAGGGCACCAACCGCATTGGTGCCAGTCGCCTTCAGCAGATATCGCAAGTGCTGGGTGTACCGGTTGACTTCTTTTTCACAGATGCGCCCGTCCCTGGGAATGGTGACGGGGGCTTCTCGGAAGCGCCGTCCACGGCCTATGTCGCGGACTTTTTATCGACCAGCGAGGGCGTCCAACTTACGAAAGCCTTCGTCCGCATCCGCGATCCGAAAGTGCGCAGACGCATAGTGGATCTCGTCACGGCGCTCGCGGGTGAAGAATCGGAGCTGGAATAAGGCATATCGTTCCGTTCTTTTTATCGAACGATTCCTGTCTTTCACCTTGACCCAACGCGGCCGGGCTGTCACAACTCCCGCATCTGCGAGCAGCGCAACGGCTCGCGCCGAGAGAGGGTCGACTGTGCCTCGCCAGAATTATCTTTTCACGAGCGAATCCGTTTCCGAAGGCCATCCGGACAAAGTCTGCGATCGCATTTCCGACACCATCGTCGATGCCTACCTGGCGGCCCTGCCGGAAGCGCGCGTGGCATGCGAGACGCTCGCTACCACCAATCGCGTTGTTATCGCCGGCGAGGTGCGCGGGCCTGAAAGCCTGACGCAGGAATACCTCGCCCATCTGGCGCGACTTGCCATCCGCGACATCGGCTACGAGCAAGACGGCTTTCACTGGGAGAAGGCGGATATTGACGTCCTCCTGCATGCTCAGTCCGCTGACATAGCAGTCGGCGTCGATTCCGCCGGCAACAAGGATGAAGGCGCTGGCGACCAGGGCATCATGTTTGGCTATGCCTGTCGTGAAACCCCGGAGCTGATGCCCGCACCGATCTATTATGCGCACCGCATCCTGAAGATCCTGTCCGATGCACGCCGCTCGGGTGAGACCGGCGCGCTGGGGCCGGACGCCAAGAGCCAGGTCACGGTTCGCTACGAGAATGGCAAGCCGGTCGGCGTGACCCAGATCGTGCTGTCGACTCAGCATCTCGATGAAGCGCTGACGTCGCACGATGTCCGCAACATCGTCGAGCCCTACATCCGCTCGGCGCTGCCCGAGAACTGGATCTCGAGCGAGACGGTCTGGCACGTCAATCCCACCGGCAAATTCGTTATCGGCGGCCCGGACGGCGACTGCGGTCTCACCGGCCGCAAGATCATCGTGGACACCTATGGCGGTGCCGCGCCGCATGGCGGCGGCGCCTTCTCCGGCAAGGACCCGACGAAGGTCGATCGCTCCGCCGCCTATGCCGCGCGCTATCTGGCGAAAAACGTGGTGGCGGCCGAGCTGGCCGATCGCTGCACCATCCAGGTCTCCTACGCCATCGGCGTCTCAAAGCCTCTTTCGCTCTATGTCGACCTGCACGGCACCGGCCAAGTCGATGAAGCCAAGCTCGAGAAGGTTCTGCTCGACGTCATGGACCTCTCGCCACGCGGCATCCGCGAGCATCTCGCGCTCAACCGCCCGATCTACGCACGGACCGCAGCCTATGGTCATTTCGGCCGCCCTGCCGAAGCCGACGGCGGCTTCTCCTGGGAGCGTACGGACATCGCGCAGAACATCCGCAACGCCCTGGTGTGAACACCGGACATTGCATGCGGAGGGATTGGCCGGGTTCGCCCGGCCATTGCCATTTTTGAACCGTCAACGTGACGGTACGAGACGGGTATGATCGAGACGGAAGAAAGACGCGGCGCATTCTGGGGCCGCAGGGTGGGCCACAAGCTCCGCGGGCACCAGTCCGAACTCATGGACGTGCTGTTGCCGCACCTCATGGTGCCGGAAGGGACGCTGCCGCCATCGGAGGCGTTGTTCGGCCGTCCCATGCACGATCTATGGCTCGAGATCGGCTTCGGCGGTGGCGAACATCTGCTGACTCGAGCGGAAGCCAATCGTGATATCGGCTTCATCGGCTGTGAGCCCTTCATCAATGGCATGGCCAAGCTATTGGCGGGCATCGAAGAACGTGGACTCGACAATATTCGGTTGTTTGACGAGGATGCGGCGCTCCTTCTGCCTCGCCTGGCGCCGGCCAGCATCGGGCGCGCCTTCCTCCTTTATCCCGATCCCTGGCCGAAGCGGCGGCATCGCAAGCGGCGCTTCGTCTCCGATGCGAC
Source organism: Chelatococcus sp. YT9 (assembly GCF_018398315.1). Taxonomy (NCBI): domain Bacteria; kingdom Pseudomonadati; phylum Pseudomonadota; class Alphaproteobacteria; order Hyphomicrobiales; family Chelatococcaceae; genus Chelatococcus; species Chelatococcus sp. YT9. The sequence continues at coordinate 1,526,507 of NZ_JAHBRW010000001.1, read as the reverse complement.
CTTGCAAGCCCTCGCGCGCATTCTGAAGCCCGGAGCGGAATTCCGCTTTGCGACGGACATCGACGATTATGCAGCCTGGACACTCGCCCGGATCATGCGCTCGTCCGACTTCGCGTGGGGCGCAAAAGGGCCCGACGACTGGCGAAAGCCGTGGGCGGGGTGGCCCGGAACACGTTATGAGGCGAAAGCCCTGCGTGAAGGACGAATACCAGGCTATTTCACCTTCATCCGCCAGTAACGGCAAAAAGTCTGGTTTTTGATCTCTTAGATCGGGGTTTCTCTCGATTTTGTGCGGTCTTTGGTCGCGCAGAGGCCTTGCGGAGTCCCCAGTGCGTCTTATATAGCTGTGCCGTCCAGCAAGACGCTGCATCTTTTGGCAGCGCGTCAGGGTGCGTCATACCGCGCCCTTTTCGTGTTCCAAGATCCAACATCTTGTTGCGAACCCCGCCGCCGGCGGGGCTCGCGCGGACATACCAATCGTTCCCGACCATCGGTTCGATGTGCCGGCACGTCCGTGTCTCCCTTGCGCTAATGGCCACCGAGATTTTTGGGCCTGGTTGCGGAGCGATACGTGGCGAAAGTCGCATGGCTCGCCAAGCCGTGCGAGGCCGAGGTCGTGGAGCGAAACGCAACCTGTACGCCGGTACACTGGCAGTGGAGAACGAATGTCCGTTTCCGTCAATCACGCCCCGTCCCGCGAGGATTTCGCGGCGCTTCTCGAGGAATCCTTCGGTGAGCACGAGTCTCACGAGGGCAGCGTCGTCAAGGGCACCGTCGTCGCCATCGAGAAGGACGTGGCCGTCATCGACATCGGCCTGAAGACCGAAGGCCGCGTCGCGCTCAAGGAATTCACCGGCCCCGGCCGCGACCAGTCCCTGAAGGTGGGCGACGAGGTCGAGGTTTATCTGGAGCGCGTCGAGAACGCGCTTGGTGAAGCCGTCATCTCGCGTGACAAAGCGCGCCGTGAAGAGAGCTGGGTCAAGCTCGAGAAGGCCTTCGAGGCCAACGAGAAGGTCACGGGCGTCATCTTCAACCAGGTCAAGGGTGGCTACACCGTCGATCTCGACGGCGCCGTCGCCTTCCTGCCGCGCAGCCAGGTCGACATCCGCCCCGTGCGCGACGTCACTCCGCTGATCGGACAGCCCCAGCCCTTCCAGATCCTCAAGATGGATCGTCGCCGCGGCAACATCGTCGTGTCGCGCCGTACCGTCCTCGAGGAGACCCGCGCCGAGGCCCGCTCCGAGCTCGTGGCCAACCTCGAAGAGGGTCAGGTCATCGAGGGCGTGGTCAAGAACATCACCGAATACGGTGCGTTCGTCGACCTCGGCGGCATCGACGGCCTGCTCCATGTCACCGACATGGCATGGCGCCGCGTCAACCACCCGACCGACGTCGTCACCATCGGCCAGTCGGTCAAGGTCAAGATCATCAAGATCAACCACGAGACGCACCGCATCTCGCTGGGCATCAAGCAGCTTCTGGCCGATCCGTGGGAAGGCATCGCCGCCCGCTATCCGCTCGAGGCGCGCTTCAAGGGCCGCGTGACCAACATCACCGACTACGGCGCCTTCGTGGAGCTGGAGCCGGGAATCGAAGGTCTCATCCACGTCTCCGAGATGTCCTGGACGAAGAAGAACGTCCATCCTGGCAAGATCGTCTCGACCTCCCAGGAAGTCGAAGTGCAGATCCTCGAGGTCGATCCGGTCAAGCGCCGCATCTCGCTCGGTCTCAAGCAGACCCTGCAGAACCCGTGGGAAGCCTTCGCCGAGAAGTTCCCGGCCGGCGCCACCGTCGAAGGCGAGGTCAAGAACAAGACCGAATTCGGTCTGTTCATCGGGCTCGACGGCGACGTGGACGGCATGGTCCATCTCACCGACCTCGACTGGAACCGTCCGGGCGAGCAGGTCATCGAAGAGTTCAAGAAGGGCGACGTCGTGCGCGCCGTCGTTCTGGACGTCGATGTGGAGAAGGAGCGCATCTCGCTCGGTATCAAGCAGCTCGAGGGTGACCCCTTCGCCGATGCCGGCGAGCTCAAGAAGGGCGCCATCGTCACCTGCGAGGTTCTCGAGGTGAAGGACAGCGGCATCGAGGTTAAGATCGTCGATACCGACATGACCTCCTTCATCCGCCGTGCCGAGCTCGCTCGCGAGCGTGGCGACCAGCGTCCGGAGCGTTTTGCCCCTGGCGAGAAGGTCGATGCCCGCGTGGTCCAGTTCGACCGCAAGGCGCGCCGTATCCAGCTGTCCATCAAGGCGCTGGAAGTGGCCGAGGAGAAGGAAGCCATCGCTCAGTATGGTTCGTCCGACTCGGGCGCCTCGCTCGGCGATATTCTCGGGGCCGCCCTCAAGCGCGCCAACGAGAAGAAGTGATCATAGGGCCGCGGCGCTCGCGGCCTTTCGCAAAATTAGACCCGCGCGGAGCGATCCGCGCGGGTTTTTCTATCCGCACCCCGTTGTTTTTACGCAATTCCTGACGGAAGAACCGATTTCTTCTTTCCTGGAATTGCTCCCACAGGAGCCCGGACGTGACAGTCGCTGTGAATGCCCCCTTTGATAGGATCGAAGGCGACATTGCCGCCATCGGCATCGATTTCGGCACGACGAACAGCGTCGTTGCGTTGGCTCATCCCGACGGACGTGTCTCGACACGCAGCTTCCCCACCCATGCTGGGCCGGTGGATGCCTATCGTTCCGCGCTGATGTTCTGGCGCGAGGGGCGCCCGCCGGCTACCACGATCCGCCATGCCAGCGGCCCGGACGCGCTTGCCATGGCGATCGACATGACGAGCGAGCACCGCTTTCTGCAGTCGCTCAAGACCCATCTGTCCAGCCGCGCTTTCCAGGATACGCGCCTCTTCGGCAAGCTTTACAGCCTCGAAGATCTGATCGGCGTGTTCCTCGGCGATCTCACAGCCAATCTCGAGGGGCTTAACAACCTCTCGCTGATTTCCGGACGTCCGGTCGTCTTCGCAGGAGACCGGCCGGACGAGGAGCTGGCGCTACGCCGCCTCACCGCGGCCTATGCGGCCGGCGGCATGGCGAAGGTGGATTACGCCTATGAGCCGCTGGGTGCCGCTTACTGGTACGCGCGTAACCTCGCACGCGCCGAGACCATGCTCGTCGCCGACTTCGGCGGTGGCACCAGCGACTTCTCGGTGATGCGCTTCGAACCCGGCGGAGATGCCGGGCGGCTCAAGGCCATTCCGCTCTCCCATGCCGGCGTCGGCGTGGCGGGAGACAGCTTTGATTATCGAATCATCGAGCACGCCGTTTCACCGCGTCTCGGCAAGAACACGCGCTACCGTTCCTTTGATAAGTGGCTGCCGGTACCGGCGCATTACCACGCCGCCTTCGCGCAATGGCACCGCCTCTCGCTGATGAAAAGCCGGGAGACCATGGCCGAGCTCAAGGCCCTGATCAGGGATTCCGAGGAACCGGCCAAGCTGGAGGATCTTCTGGCCGTCATCGAATATGATCTTGGCTACGCCCTCTACCGAGCCGTCTCAGCCGCCAAGATCACGCTGTCGTCAGCGGACGAGGCGCTCCTGTCGTTCAATGAAATGGATGTGAAGATCGAGGCGACGATCAAGCGCTCGGATTTCGACCGATGGATCGCAGACGACGTCACCGCGATCGAGGGCGCGCTCGATGAGGCGCTCGCCCGTGCTGGCATCGCGCCCGAAGCCATCGAGGCGGTCTTCATGACGGGCGGAACCTCGCATGTGCCGAGCGTACGCGCCCTGTTCGACCGGCGCTTCGGGCCCGAACGCATCCATGTGGGCGATGCTTTCCGATCCGTCGCGAGCGGCCTTGCTTTGATCGCGCTCGATCGTCAACGCGCCGCCATAGCCGCCTGAAGCCTTGTCGGCTCGCCCATCGGGGACTAAATCAGACGGCATCGCATGCCATCTGCGTTGCTGAGGAACCTTGCCGATGTCCTTCGAGGCCGATCTTCTTATCGATCGCAAGCGTCTCCGACGCAAGCTGACGTGGTGGCGCGCGGCGGCGTTCCTCGTGCTCATTCTCGCCGTCGGAGTTGTCGCCTGGGCTTTCCGCGACAAGGTCAGCGGCGGTCAGGCGCAGATCGCGCGGATATCCCTGTCCGGCTTCATCAGCGGCGACGAGCGCACGCTCAACCTCATTCGTGATGTCGGCGAGAGCCAGGCCGTGCGCGCGGTCATCGTCCAGATATCCAGCCCCGGTGGCACCACCTCAGGTGCGGAGAGGGTCTATAACGCGCTGCGGGAATTGTCGGCGAAGAAGCCCACGGTCGCCGTGGTCGGCGGTCTTGCTGCGTCTGGCGGCTATATCGCAGCCATCGGCACGGATCGCATCGTTGCGCTGGAGACATCCCTCGTCGGCTCGATTGGCGTGCTGATGCAATATCCCAATGTGGAAGGCCTTCTCGACACCCTCGGGGTGAAGATGGAAGAGGTGAAATCCAGCCCATTGAAGGCAGCGCCCAATGGCTTCGAGCCCACCTCTCCCGCAGCGCGCGCTGCCCTCGAATCCCTCATCGCCGACAGCTACGCCTGGTTCAAGCGGTTGGTGCGCGAGCGGCGCAGGTTCGACGACACACAGCTGACCGTCGTTGCGGACGGGCGAGTGTTCACCGGCCACCAGGCGGCCGAGCTCGGCCTCATCGATCAGATTGGCGACCGCCGTGACGCTATTCGTTGGCTGGAGCAGGAAAAGAAAGTCACCCGAGATCTTCCGGTGCGCGAGTGGAAACGCTCCGGATCGGATGGAACCTTTGGGTTGTGGAGTGCATTGGCGATCGGCGCGCACGGCATGGGCCTGACTAACATTGCGACGATTTTTGACCGTCTTGACAATCAATTAGCCGCTGACCGCCTTGACGGACTTCTCGCCCTCTGGCACCCTGCACTCGAAAAATAGTGATTTTTCAAGGACTAAGCGGGGCACATGATCAAGTCGGAACTGGTGCTGCTCATTGCTGAGCAAAACCCGCATCTCTACCAGCGAGATGTTGAGAACATCGTGAATGCCATCCTGGACGAGATCACGCGGGCCTTGGCCCGTGGCGACCGGGTGGAGTTGCGCGGCTTCGGGGCCTTTTCCGTGAAGAAGCGTGACGCCCGCGTGGGCCGTAATCCGCGCACGGGCGAGACCGTATCGGTCGCAGAAAAGATGATACCCGTGTTCAAGACCGGCAAGGAAATGCGCCAGCGGCTCAACGGCGCCACTCCAACGACGCGCAGCCGTGGCGCGGCCCGCGCGCGGGCGTGACCTTGTCTTGAGCGGCAAAGAGCCGATCCCGGAGGGGGTTCCGATTCCATCCAATCGGAAGCTCCCCTCCGTATTTGCATTTTCTTCACGCGAGCCGCTGTCAGTCTCGCTTGACATGTTTTGATACGACAGGAGGCATCACGATGAAGCGGTTCCTGAAAGCTCTCGTGCTCCTGCCGCTTGCCCTGATTGTCGTGCTCCTGTCTGTGGCGAACCGCGGCGCCGTGCGGGTGTCGCTCGATCCATTCTCCCCCGACCAGCCGATGGCGAGCCTCGAGATGCCGCTGTTCGTCGCGCTGTTCCTGTGCGTCATGCTGGGGGTCGTGATCGGCGGCGTTGTCGTTTGGGCCGCGCAGGGGAAACACCGCAAGGTCGTGCGCCAGCAGAGGCGCGAACTGGAGCGCATGCGTGTGGGTCGCGTGGAGCACCGCCCGCAGTCTCAGGCGATAGCCACGATTCCGCCCATTTGAGCCGGTTTAAGCAGCGCGGCGTGATCCATTCTCATCGTTCCAGAGCATGCTTCATGCGAAAAGCCGTCGCCATGGTTTGGCAACGCGCTCCATGGCCATGAGGGCACTCCATTGTGACCATCATCAAGATCTGTGGGCTAAGCACGCCGGACACCATGGCCGCGGCGCTCGATAGCGGAGCCGACATCATCGGGCTCGTTTTCTTTGCCAGGAGCCCTCGCCATGTCGATCTCGAGACCGCGCGATCTCTGGCGGAGCAGGCACGGGGGCGCGCCGCCATCGCGGCCCTCACGGTCAATGCCGATGACGCCGCACTCCAGGGCATTATCGCCGCAACCAGGCCGGACATCCTGCAGCTCCATGGTCATGAGACGCCCGAGCGCATCGCGGACATCCGGATGCGCTACCGTCGGCCCGTGATGAAAGCCGTCGGCATTGCCTCCGCGGACGATGTCGCCAGGGCGCGAGAGCTCGCGGCGACGCTCGCCGCCGCCGGAAGCCAGGACCGCATACTGTTGGACGCCAAGGCCCCCAAGGACGCCGCACTCCCGGGCGGAAACGGGCTGCCCTTTGACCGAAACCTCGTCGCCGGGCTTGACCTCGCACTGCCGTTCATGGTGTCAGGAGGGCTTGATCCCGCGAGCGTGGCCGAAACCATCAAGCTCGTCGCCCCTTGGGGTGTTGATGTCTCGTCAGGGGTCGAGCGGGCGCCGGGTATCAAGGACCCTGCCCGGATAGAGGCTTTCATCAGGGCCGCCCGCGCAGCAGGCGTCGACGGCGGACAGACGAGGGACAGATTGGCGTGACCAGCGAGCCGAATTCCTATCGGACCGGACCCGACGAACACGGGCATTTCGGGCAGTTCGGCGGCCGCTTCGTGGCCGAGACCCTCATGCCCAACCTGCTCGAATTGGAGGCGGCGTATGCCGCCGCCAAGGCAGATCCGGCCTTCGCCAAGGATATGGCGCGCTATCACACGCATTATGTCGGACGCCCGAGCCCGCTGTATTTCGCGGAGCGGCTGACTGAGCATGTGCGCGAGCAAGCGGCCGCCAATGGCGGCAACGGCGGCGCCCGGATCTATCTGAAGCGCGAGGAGCTCAATCATACGGGCTCCCACAAGGTCAACAACGTGCTCGGGCAGATCCTGCTCGCGCGTCGCATGGGCAAGACGCGCATCATCGCCGAGACCGGCGCCGGCCAGCATGGCGTGGCGACGGCCACACTCTGCGCGCGCTTCGGCCTCGAATGCGTGGTCTATATGGGCGCCGTGGACGTGGAGCGGCAGAAGCCGAACGTCTTCCGCATGGAGATGCTGGGCGCCAAGGTCGTTCCCGTGCAGTCGGGCTCACGCACCCTGAAGGACGCGATGAACGATGCCCTGCGCGACTGGGTGACCAACGTCAACAACACCTTCTACTGCATCGGCACGGTGGCGGGGCCCCATCCGTATCCCAGCATGGTGCGTGACTTCCAGGTCATCATCGGCAACGAAGTCCGCAAGCAGATCATGGAAGCCGAGGGACGGCTGCCAGACTCGCTCGTCGCCTGTGTCGGCGGCGGCTCCAATGCCATCGGCCTGTTCCACCCCTTTCTGGATGACCGTGGCATCGAGATCTTCGGCGTCGAGGCCGCGGGACACGGTCTCGCCACGGATGCCCACGCCGCTTCGATCAGCGGCGGCCGTCCGGGGGTGTTGCATGGCAACCGCACGTATCTCCTCATGGACGGCGACGGCCAGATCATCGAGGCCCATTCGATCTCGGCTGGCCTCGACTATCCCGGCATCGGCCCAGAGCACTCCTGGCTGCATGACGTCGGCCGAGTGAACTATATCGGGGCGACTGACGCTGAGGCGCTCGCCGCCTTCCAGCTTCTTTCCAAGCTCGAGGGCATCATTCCCGCTCTCGAATCCGCCCACGCGGTCGCCAAGGCCGTCGAGCTCGCCGCCGAGCGTCCGCGCGACCACATCATGGTAGTCAACCTCTCGGGCCGCGGCGACAAGGATGTGTCGCAAGTCGCGGATATGCTGGGGAGCAGCCTGTCATGAGCCGCATCGAGGCCAGATTCGCCGCCGTCAGGGCGGAAGGACGCGCCGCGCTGGTCACCTTCGTGACGGCGGGAGATCCCGATCCCGATACATCGCTCGCCATCATCAAGGCCCTGCCCGGTGCCGGTGCCGATCTCATTGAAATCGGCATGCCCTTTACAGATCCGATGGCGGACGGCCCGGCCATCCAGCTCTCGTCGCAGCGCGCACTGAAAGGTGGGCAAACCCTGGCGAAGACCCTCGCCATGGTCGCGGCCTTCCGTGAAGCCGACAAGGACACGCCGATCATCCTGATGGGCTACTACAACCCCATCTATATCTACGGTGTCCCGCGCTTCCTCGCCGATGCCAAGGCAGCCGGTGTCGATGGTCTGATTGTCGTGGACCTGCCACCGGAGGAAGACGCCGAACTCTGCCTGCCGGCGCTTGAAGCCGGCGTCGCCTTCATCCGGCTCGCAACCCCGACCACCAACGACAGGCGGTTGCCGACGGTGCTCGCGAACACCAGCGGATTCGTCTATTACGTCTCCATTAACGGTATCACTGGGTCGGCGACCCCCGACTTTGCGGAAGTGGGCTTGGCGGTTGACCGGATCAAGGCGCATACCCACCTTCCTGTTGTAGTGGGCTTCGGTGTGAAGAGCCGCGCCCATTCAGCCGAGGTGGCGAAGGTGGCCGATGGGGTGGTTGTCGGATCGGCCCTGGTCGAAACGGTACGCCGCTCGCTGGATGCAGACGGCAAGGCTGGGGCGGGGACCGTGGAAGCCGTAGCCAGCCTCGTCGGGGAACTTGCCGCCGGTGTACGTGACGGCCAACGCGTCGAGGCTTGAAGGACTGCCCGGCGTTCATAGCCGCGACATCTGGAAGGATGGATAAACGATGAATTGGATCTCCGACGTCGTTCGGCCGAAGATCAAAACGCTCTTCAAGCGCGAAGTGCCGGAGAACCTCTGGATCAAATGCCCAGATACGGGGCAGATGGTGTTCCACAAGGACGTGGAGGCGAATCTCTACGTCATTCCCGGTTCCAACTATCACCTGCGCATGACGGCGGCCAATCGCCTGAAGGCGATGTTCGACGACGCCCGGTGGGAAGCGATTCCGACGCCTGAAGCTGCGGTCGATCCGCTCAAGTTCCGGGATGAGAAGCGCTACGTCGATCGCCTTCGCGACGCCAAGGCCAAGACCGGCATGCAGGACGCGGTACTGGTCGGCGTCGGCGATGTCGAGGGCCAGAAGACGACAATCGCGGTCCAGGATTTCGAATTCATGGGCGGATCGCTCGGCATGGCGGCCGGCGAGGCCATCATTACGGGCCTCGACACCGCGCGCAGCCGTGGCACGCCTTTCGTTCTCTTCGTCTCGTCAGGCGGAGCGCGCATGCAAGAGGGTATCCTCTCGCTCATGCAAATGCCGCGCACGACGGTCGCCGTGCAGCGCCTGCGAGACGCGAAGCTCCCCTATATCGTCGTGCTCACAAACCCGACCACAGGCGGCGTCACAGCGTCCTATGCCATGCTGGGCGACGTTCATATCGCCGAGCCAGGCGCGCTCATCGGCTTCGCCGGACCCCGCGTCATCGAGCAAACCATCCGCGAAAAGCTGCCGCCGGGCTTCCAGCGCTCGGAATATCTCAAGGATCACGGCATGGTCGACATGGTTGTCCATCGCCATGACTTGAAGGCAACGATCGCCCGCCTGAGCCGGCTCCTGATGCGAATGCCCGCCGCGCCTGCGGCGGAGGTGAAGGACGAGCCAGCGCCGGAACCGCAGCAGATGCTGGAAGCCGCCGCGGAGTAGGTCGCCGGCGAGGCTGCGCGGAGCAAGAAGCAATGGATTCATCCGATGCCCTGCTGGCGCGTTTTCTTGCGCTCCATCCCAAGGTGATCGACCTTTCGCTCGGCCGCATCGCGCGCTTGCTGGCGACCCTAGGCCATCCAGAGAACCGGCTTCCGCCGGTCATCCATGTCGCCGGCACGAACGGCAAGGGCTCCACCATCGCCTTCATGCGCGCCATTCTGGAGGCTGCGGGGCTGGCGGTGCATGTCTATACCTCGCCGCATCTGGTGCGTTACCACGAGCGCATCCGGCTCGGGGCCCCCGGCGGCAGCCGCATCGTCGACGAGCAGCGCCTGCTCGATGCGTTCCGTCGCTGCGAGGAGGCCAACGGCCGCGAGCCGATCACCTTCTTCGAGATCACGACAGCTGCGGCGTTTCTGCTGTTTGCGGAAAATCCGGCTGACGTCCTCCTTCTCGAAGTGGGGCTCGGCGGTGAGGCCGATGCCACCAACGTTATCTCGGAGCCGCTGGTGACGGTGGTGACGCCCGTCTCACTGGACCATCCTGAATATCTGGGCAACCGCATCACCAGTGTCGCCGCGGCCAAGGCCGGGATTTTCAAGCGCGGCGTGCCCGCGGTCCTCGCGCCGCAGGATCCAGAGGCCTCAGCCGTGCTGGAAGCTCGAGCCGAGCGCATCGGGGCGCCGCTGATCATCGGCGAACAGGATTTTTCCGTGCATGAGGAAGGCGGGCGCCTCGTCTATCAGGACGAGCGCGGCCTCCTCGATCTACCGCTGCCTCGCCTGACTGGCCGCCACCAGCATATCAATGCGGGCACCGCGATCGCGGCGCTGCGAACCGGCGGCTTCGATCGTCTACCGGTCACCGCGTATGAGGCGGGAGTCAAAACCGCGGACTGGCCAGCACGGATGCAGCGCCTGACACGCGGCGATCTCATCGGGCATGCGCCTGACGGCGCTGAAATCTGGCTCGACGGGGGGCACAACCCGGATGGAGGCCGCGCCGTCGCCAGCGCCATGGCTGACATGGAAGAGAGCAGGCCCGCGCCTCTCGTGCTCATCGTCGGTATGCTCGGCACCAAGGATGCGGTCGGCTTCCTTTCCCCCTTCGCTGGCCTTGCCCGCGAGCTGCTGGCGGTGTCGATGACGACGCAGCTCGCGGCGCGCTCCGCCGAGGAAATCGCCGAAATCGCCCAGGAGCTCGGCTTCGTCACGTCGGCTCATGCCAGTGTCGAGGCTGCGCTTACCTCCCTCAGACACCAGGATTGGGAGCATCCTCCCCGCATCCTGATCACGGGGTCGCTCTATTTCGCTGGCGAAGTGCTGGCGGCGAACGGAACTCCGCCGACCTGAGCGTCCGCCGGATTGCAGCGGAAACCACCCCGCGTTTCCTCGCCGCTGATGCGCAGCGAGTGGCAAACTGCCACAGCGATCCCTTCCCTTAGGGGGCTCGCGCCAGCGAGGTCGGGTGGAGTGACGAGGCCGGGAATGGTGCTCCGCTGGCAATAAACTGTTGCTGCCATCTTCCGGACGGATCAGTCCCGGCGCAGCCCCACCCGGCGTCTGCGGCGCCCCCTCCCCTGAAGGGAAGGGATCAGCGCCGGCGGTCCTGTGCGTGTCACCCTGCTTGCCACACGGACTGCGTCAATAAAAAAGCCCGGCTCCGCGAGAGCGCCGGGCTTTCTTTCACTCTCTCGAAAAACGCGGCGCCGCAGGCGCCGGATCGAATCAGACCGAACCGGAGATCCAGTCCGAGAGGGCGCTCTTTGGCGCCGCGCCGACCTTTTGGCCGGCGAGCTTGCCGTCCTTGAAGAGGAGCAGCGTCGGGATGGAACGGATGCCAAACTGCGCGGCGGTCGCCGGGTTCTCATCCACATTCACTTTCACGACTTTGACCTTGCCGGCGAGCTCCGTGGAAATCTCCTCAAGGGCCGGGCCGATCATCTTGCAGGGGCCGCACCATTCCGCCCAGAAGTCCACAACCACCGGCTCGCCGGCCTTCAGGACGTCGGCCTCGAAACTCGCATCGGTTGCCTTGATGGTCGCCATGATGAAAAAACCTTTCGTGGTGGCAGGCTGCACGGGAGAGCCCATGGCCGTCCGTTGGATGAGGAACGTAAGAAGCGTCCCGGGGTGGGTCAAGGAGCAGGCAGCACAAGTCACGCCTGCTTGACAAGCATGAGTGCAGCCTCGAGCGCCTCCGGCGGCACGGCGAACACCCGTGGCCCTCGCGTATAGACGAGGAAGGCGCGGATGGGCCGATCGGGATAAACCTCCGCGAGCAAGGCCGCATACACCGCAAGCTGCGCGAGATGGCCCGGTGGAGCCGCCTCAAGCGTTGCGGGCGGCCAGTGACTCGTCTTGAAATCGGCGACATGGACTGCGTCGTCGGTCACGGCCAGACGGTCGATTTGGCCCGAGACGGGCACAGTCTCACCATCGATAATTATCGAGCCGGCGATCGGCACTTCAGCGCGACTTGACGGACCGAACAGGGCCGCGAGGTCCGGCCGGACGAGCACCGCCAGCGCATCAGCGAGAATGGCCTCTCGCCTTACCGCATCGAGCCCTGCCGCGCGTACCTCCAGAAGCTTCGCGATTTCCCGCGCCGCATTCTCACCGCCACGGCTGAAGCCTTCTGGTAGATGCTGCAGGAGCCTGTGCAGGAAGTCGCCGCCAAGCCGGGCAACGCGGCGGGCGTCCTCATCCCGCCGTGAACGCGGCAGCGGCAAGCCCAAGGCTCCGCCAAGGGGGGCGGAGGAAAGACTTGCGGCCTCCGGAAGCTGATCAGCCGCGCCGAGGGCGCTCGATGGCCTGAGAGGGGGTCTCGCCTCCGCTTCGGGCGGCAGAGCGCGATCGAGCCAGGCGGGCAGGGTCGGCGAAGCGGACGAGGTGACGTTCGGGGTCTGGGAGGGGCTCGCCACCCGCGCCGGATCTCGCCAACGCCATACGGTGCCGTTGCCGTGGGGGGCCCGGGCCTGAACCAGCCCGTATGCGCCGGCCTCAAGTCCCTTGCGGATCATTGCCGGCCAGCTCTTGTCCGGCAACGGTTTGTAATCACCGGTCTTCGTGTCACGGCCAAGGCTCGTGTAGGACGCGACCACCAGCCGCTCCTTGGCCCGAGTCATCGCCACATAGAGCAGACGGTTGTGCTCCTCCTCCGCCTCGCGCCGCAATCTGTCACGTACGTCCGCGACCGGCGGGGGATCGAGCTCGCTCCTGGGAGACCAGATCGGCAAGGCAAGGCCATCGCGGCCGGCGATGGCGAAAAGCTTCGGATCGGTGCGCCCACTGGGGACGTCGCAACCGTCGGCGAGGATGACAACGGGTGCTTCCAGCCCCTTGGCGCCGTGCACGGTCATGACGCGGATCTCATCATGACCGTCTTCGAGGTCGCGCTTCACCTCGCGCTCAGCCTCGCCGAAAGCGATGAGGAAGGCGGCCAGGGAGGGCGCCTGCCGCCGCTCATGGCCGAGCGCTGCGGCCATGAATTCGTCGATAGCGTCGCCCGCCTCTGCGCCGAGACGCGCCACCAGCCGGCGGCGTCCGCCACCAGGCCCGATAAGATGAGCGTAGAAGGCGAAGGGGCCGCCCCGGCGCGCCCGCTGCCGCCACTCCGCCAGCAGCGCGACGGTGCGCGCGGCCCTGATATCGCCGGCTTCCGCCGCCAGCGCCAGGGCGTGATCGAGCGAGCCATCCTCGGGCCGCTCAGCGGCGATCCGCATGAGATCATCGTCGTCCAAGCCGACGAGAGGGGATTTCAGGAGCGCTGCGAGCGTCAGGTCGTCTGCTGGCAACAAAGCCGCGCGGCCGGCGGCGACGAGATCGCGCACCGCGATGTGCTCGGTGACCTTGAGCCGGTCTGCGCCCGCGACCGGCAGACCGGTGTCCTTCAGCGCGCGGATCAGAGATTCGTAGAACCCTCCGCGCTTGCGCACGAGGATGAGGATATCGCCGGGTGAGAAGTGCCGGCCGTCGTCGCCCTTTCCGGTCCAGTGCTTCACGGCGCGCGCGATACGCCGCGCCAGCCGCACCTGGGGTGACCCTTCTTCGAGCTCATCGACCGGCAGCGTCCAGGCCTCTGAATCGACCACTTCTGTGGGGCGCTCGGTCTCCCAGAACTCGACAAGGCCCGCGAGCTGCGGCCGGGCGCTCTCATGCACCGTGCCGACGGCGAGGTCATCGAACGACAGCCCCTGGAAATGCTGGGGATCGGCAAAGACCGCATCAACCGCCTTCAGCACCTCTGGCGCCGAGCGGAAGGATACGGTCAGGCGCACATCCTCAAAGGCTTGGCCGGCAGCCTCGACGCGCTGACGGAAATAACGCCCGCTGCCATCGAACTCGCGCGGCGCCGCGCCCTGGAAGCCGTAGATAGACTGCTTGGGATCACCGACCGCGAACAGCGTCCGCTGCGTCAGCGCGGCGCTCTCGCCGGCGGTGAATTCCTCCGCGAGCGCCTTGAGGATGCGCCATTGCGCCGGACTTGTGTCCTGCGCCTCGTCGACCAGGATGTGGTCGATGCCGGCGTCCAGCTTGTACAGCACCCAGGCCGCCTCATGGCGAGCGAAGAGATCGACCGTCCGTCCGATGAGATCGTCGAAATCCAACGCCCCGCGCGCGTTCTTGAGGGCCTCGACACGCTTGAAGACAGCACTTGCCAGCGTCAGCAGGGCGGCCGTGCGCTCGACGGCGAGCACCGCCCTGAGCCGTCCGGACAACCCGCAGAGCCGATCACGCTCGTCGCGGAGCTGCTGGATCAGGACTGGATCGATGGCTTTCGTGCCGAAGCGACTATCAGAACGCGGCTCTCCAGCCTTGGTAAAGAACAGCGATTGATAGGCGGCAAGCTTGTCCGCCTGGTTCGTCGCGGCGAGCGCGCTACCGAGGCAATCGGCGAGATCCCTGTCCGTCTTCTGCCCCGCGGCGAGTGCCGCGATGATGTCGGGCCACTCGGCCTCGGGGATGCCCTCGCCCAGGATCGCCCATTCGACGCCGGCGCGATCGTCGTTGGGCGCGAGCCCGAGCGCCTCCTTGATGGACTCGATCGCGACGCCGCCCGAGCTCGAAACACCCTGCCGCAGCAAGGCTTTGGCGCGCAATGCCTCAGCAAGGGCCTTGTCGATGGTGACGTCGCCCGCCTCCTCCACCAGCCGGGACAGCGCAGTCTCGAGCGCGGGCGCGCGACCGGCGATGGCATCGCTGATCACGGCAACGCGTGCCCGAGCGAGGAGATCGGCCGCGTCCGTGTCGTCCAGCACCTCAAAGCGCGCCGGGACATTCGCCTCGAAGGGGAAAAGATGCAGCACGCGCTCACAGAAGGCGTGAATGGTCTCGATCTTAAGCCCGCCCGGCGTTTCGATGGCGCGGGCGAAGAGCCGGCGGGCGACAGAGCGGAGATCGGCGGTCGAAGGCTTGCCGGTGAGGCGGAGCAAGGCGGCATCGAGCGCAGCGTCATCCAGCGCCACCCACCGGCCGAGATCGTCGAACACGCGGTTCGACATATTGGCCGCGGCGGCCTTGGTGAAGGTGAGGCAAAGGATGCGGCCGGGCTCCGCGCCGGCGAGCAGGAGCCGAAGCACCCGGTTGGCAAGCACGGTGGTCTTGCCGGAACCCGCGTTAGCCGACACCCAGGCGGAGGCGGCGGGATCGGCGGCCCGGTGCTGCTGGGCGATGACCCGGCCGATCACCTCATCGGCAGAGGACACCCGGGTGGATGATGGCGGAGCGTTCATTCGCCGCCTCCGTCGTCGCCGCCGATGGACCATTCGCGCACCCGCGCCAGATGGTCATAGACCCCTTCGCGCTTGGCATATTCCGCAAAGGGACGCGACGCGAAACCGATCTCGCCTCGGCAATAGCGTGACAGGAGCTGCGCCAGTCGGGTGGGGTGCTCTGCGACGAGATCGGCGACGCTCCGGGTCTCGCCTCGCTCCGGTTGCACGGGTCGAGGCTTGAGAGGCTCCTTGCCGCCGCTGGCGCCAACATACAGAAGGTCAATCCGGTCCGCGGGCATCGGCGCCGGGCCCTTGAAACCGCCGGCCACCAGCATCGCGGCTTCCAGCGTCATCTGCGGCGCGAAGCCTGCGAAGATCTGCTTGGGTGTCGGCACCTGACCCGTCTTGAAGTCGACGATGACGGCACGGTCGCTGCTTTCCTCGACGCGGTCGGCCCGCCCGCGCAGGGCGAAGCTCGACCCGTCCGCGAGCACCAGATCGAGCCCCCCGGAAATCTCGGCGTGAAGCCGCGCCAGCCCCGGCCGACGGGCGGCCTCCCAGGCCACATACGCCTCCGCCAGCCTGAGGAAGCGCGGCCACCACAGGGCCATGACATCGGGGTAGGCGCCATACGGAGCGAAGACCTCGCGACCGATCGCCGTGAGGGCGGCGAGCGCATCGGCCGGAAGCGCCGCCGGATAGGCCAGGGCGAAACGGCCGAGCGCCTCATGGACGAGATTGCCTCGGTCCGCGGCGCCCGGCGGCACCGCAAGCCCGTCCAGCGGGTCGAGCTTCAACACATGCCGGGCGTAGATGGCATAGGGATCGCGCACCAGCGTCTCCACCTCAGTGACACTGAGGGAGCGCGGTATGAGGTGGAGCGGCGGCTTCGGCATTGGCCGGCGCAAGGGCGGCTCAGCGGGCACCCGATCGATGGCCTCGGCCCAGGCGAGGATGGCGCGGCCCCGCGCACGAACCGCCTCCCAGGCTTCGCTCCCCGCCAGCGCCTTCATGCGCTGCAGGAAACGCGACGGCACGGTCGGCGCTCCCTCGCGCTTGAGCGAGCGGGTGATGACGGCATCACGCGTGCCGAGCGCCTCGACGAAGTCATGGGCAGTCTGGCCGATGCGCCGCTCCGGCGGACTCATGCCCAGCGCGGTGCGCATGGGCCGATTGAGGAAGGCGTCCGTCCGGACGGCCGGCGGCCAGATGCCTTCGTCGAGGCCACCCAGCACGATCCTGTCAGCGGTCAGGAGACGAGCCTCCAGCAGGCCGAAGACCTTGGCGCGCCGATGGGCCGCCTCGCCCCGGCGCAGCACGCGCTCCGCGAGAAGCCCTGCAAAGAACGCGGGATAATCCCCGGGGCGGCCGATGAGTTCGGCGGACTGCACGACCGCGAGATCGTCGAACAGGCTGGCGAGATCACCCCAGCCATCTGCCCGCGGCGGGTCCCAATCCTCATCCGACGTGCGTGCTGAAACCGCGCGCAACACCTCGTCGTGCGCTGAGGCCATGGCGACGAGATCGACCTGACCATCCGCGAGAATCTGTCGCTCGAGCGGCGCGAAGGCGGCCTGGAGCGCGTCAAGCAGCGCTGCCACCCTGTTCCACGCGGCTGGGCCGAGGCGCCGCAAGGGGCGCGGGCTGCGACGGCTCGCCGCTTCCCTCTGACGTTCGGGAAGAATGGCCTTCAAACCGGCGATACCAGGTGGTGCCTCCGGACCGCGCAGCAGCCCGATTTCGAGCTCCGCCGCCACTTGGCGTGCCGTCGCGAAGCTCTGTCCGAAAGTCGCGTCGGGATGGTTGAGAAGCGCCAGCAGCTGTGGTGCCGCGCAGTCGGCAAGCGCCGCGTCCGCGACGAGCTGGGCAAGGCTTCCCGCGCGGGTTCGGCTCAGCGGGAGTCCGGCCGAATCCTCTACCGCGATATCCCACCGGGCGAGCTCGGCGATAGTGCGTTCCGCCAGCATACGGTCCGGGGTGACGAGCGCGACCGTCGCGCCCGGCGTCTCCAGCGTCTCGCGCATGGCGAGGGCCGCGGCCAGCGCCTCCGAGCGCTCGTCCGGCGCCTCCACGAGGATCAAGCCTGCAAGGGCGGCGTCCGTGGTGGCGGCGAAGTCTCTGGCGAAGAGATCGTCGGTTCCCCTTCGATGCTCTGCCCAAACATGGGTCGTCTCGGCAGGACGCAGCGCCTCCGCAAGAAAAATTGCGCGGGCGGCGACCTCAGGGGCGAGATCCGCGAGCTCCTGAACATCGGCGCGGTCGATACCGATGGTGGCGATGAGGCGCTGCAAGGCGGCCTGTGGGTGGCCGTGACGCGCATCCGCGATGGCGCGCCACGAGAGCTCATCAAGACCCCGGTCGAGGCCCGGCAAAACGACGGCGCCCTGCGGCAACCGCGATACCGCCGCGATGAGATGGGCGGTCGCGGGCACCGAGCCCGTGGACCCCGCAACGATCATCGGCGCCTCCGGCCGCTCGCGGGCGAGCCGTGCGGCATCAGCGAGGATGATGGCATTGCGACGGCTGACAGGGTCGCTCACGCCGCGGTCCACCAGGATCTGGGGCCAAGTCTCCGCGGCGATCTTCAGGAAGTCGAGCGTGATGCCATAGTAACGGGAGTAGCGGTCCTCCACGAGGCTGTGCAAGCTTTCCCAGGCAATCCCCTCCGTGGCAAGCGCATCCATGAGGCGGGCAAGATCACCCGCCAGCCCGAGCGCATCTGCGGGAGAGGCAGGCACGAGCAACGGCTCGTGATCGTCGAGCCGCAGGAGGGCCCGATCGACGGCCTTGGCCCAGGCGAGCACCAGCCGCGTCAGGATGAGGCGCCGTTCGGTCTCACCGATAGCCGGCGGCAGGCCAGCGAAGTCCCCCTCGCCCATCGCGCCGAGGTCGGCGGCCAACGCTATCTCGGCGTCGTCCACATCGCCCAGCGGAACGATGCGCGGCAGAAGCACAGCGCGTCCGCCGCAGCGCTCGGCAAGAAGGGTGGTCAGCGCCCGCGCAGCGCGCCGCGTGGGCAGGAAGATGGTGGTATCGGCAAGGACCAGCGGATCGACGGTCCCGTCGGAAAGCTGGAGGCCGGGCACAAGGCGCCCGGAAGCCAGAGCCTCGACCAGAGTCGGCAGGAAAGGCGCGCCTGGCGCAATGGTGAAGACTCTTGGCGATGGCGCCCTAGCCAAGCTTACCTCCCAACCATCCTACCTCGCGCTCGCGACGAAGGTCTCTTCAGCGAGTTTGACGGCGGCCGGCGTGCCCACATGTAGCCACTGGCCGTCGAGCCTCACGCCATAGAGACGGCCCGCGGCAATGGCACGGTCAAACAGGAGGTTCAGCGAGAACGGCCCGTCCGGCGTATCCGCGAACAGCTCGGGCTTGGCGATTGCCACACCGGCGTAAATGAACGGGGCGAGTTCCCGTTCCCCGCGCCGCCGCAGGATGCCAGCCGGATCCATCGTGAAATCGCCGTAGCCCTCGTCGCCGATGCTAGTGGCGCCGGAGGCAAGCAGGAGCAGAATATCCATGCGCGCCGGATCCCAGATCCGCCCCATGCGCGCGATGTTGCCATGTGGCCCCTCAAGCCACAACGAATCGGTATTGATGATGAAGAACGGATCCTCCCCGAGCAGGGGCAGAGCCTTCTTGACGCCGCCTCCTGTCTCGAGGAGCTTTCCGCGCTCGTCGGATATGATGATCTCCGGCGCTTTGCGGCGCTTCAGGTGCTGCTCGACGAGATCGGCCAGGTAATGGACGTTAACGACGGCCCGCTTCACCCCGGCGGCCGCCAGCCGATCGAGCCCATGATCGAGCAGGGAGCGGCCCGCGATGCGGATGAGGGGTTTCGGGGTCGTCGCCGTGATCGGGCGCATTCGCTTGCCGAGGCCGGCGGCGAGCACCATGGCGGTGATCGGCAGTTGTCCAGCTTCTCGGCCCGCGTGCTGATCTGCCTTGCGGCCAGCGTTCGCGGAAGAATCTATCGTCGAACCGTCTGTCATCGTGGATCGATCTTGAGGAGGCCGTCCTCCGGATCGAAGGAAGCGGCCGCTATGCGGGGGGGCGGGCGACAAGGCCCGGCAGGCGAGCCTCATACCAGAGCTTCAGCTCCGACAACACCGGATGTGCGAGATTGCGGGCGAGATAGTCCTGCATCCGTGGCAGATGATCGAGATATTGGGGTTTGCCGTCGCGCTTGTCGAGGCGCACGAAAATGCCGAACAGCTTGGTCGCACGCTGCGCGCCCAAAATCGCGTAGGCCTCGGCGAAGCTCGCCATGTCGAAGTCCGGATTCTGTGCCCGGCGAAGCTTCGCGTAATGGGCGACGAGCTCCAACTCAAGCGCGGCAGGCACGGTCACCCGCGCGTCCTGCAACAAGGCCGCCACGTCGTAGGCCGGGTGGCCCAGCACCGTGTCCTGCAGATCGATCAGCCCGACGCGCGCCAGCCCCTGCCGCTCCGGAAGCCAGAACAGGTTAGGAGAATGCATGTCGCGCAGCGTCCAGGTCTGCGGGCCATTCATCACCTGTCCAAGAAGCTCGGTCCAGACCTTGATGAAATCGGAACGGGCGGCGGCGCCCAGGGAACCACCGCCCTTGTGCGGCGCGTACCAGTCCAGCAGCAGCTCGGCCTCGATCAGGAGCGCCTCCAGATCATAGGGCTGCAGGGTATGCTCGCGCCCGTCCATAACGGGCAGAACGCTCGGCAACTCCCTGTCGTGCAACGCGGCGAGCACGCCGATGGCCTCGCGGTAGCGCTCCGGGATGGGGCCATCCGCATTCGTTACAGGCTCCTGGCCGAGATCCTCGACCAAAACGAGGCCCTGGTCGAGATCGGCTCCATAGATCTCGGGTGCGCTGAAGCCCTCCGCGCGCAGGCCCTGCGCCACGGCGACGAAGGCATCGACGCGCTCGGCGAGCTTCGCCAACTCGTGATAGGGTCGCCCGTTGCGGATCGCCGGTCCAGCCAGCCGTGGCGGGGCGATCATCAGGATCGCGGTCTCACCGCTGGCCTTGTGCAGGCGATCGTACAGGCGAACCGATGCGTCGCCCTGAATATGCTCGCGACGCGCCTCGCCCCAGGTTGTCTTCTCCAGCAGCCGGCGAAGGGATTGCAGCCGCGCAAGGCGAGGCGCGAAACGGCCGGTGCCAGTGAGCCTGACACGCCGCGCCTCGTAGTTGTCGCCATTCACATGGGTCAGCGCGACATCCAGCCTATCCGCGGCGAGAACGCCCGCCGCCCTGTCTGGCCATTCGACGAGGACGATGGCTTCCTCGCTCGCCTCGTCCCAGCCGAGATCCTCCAGCTCCGAGGCGTCGCCAACGCGGTAGAGATCGGCATGGACTACGGTGCCATGGCCGGTCTCATAGAGCTGCATCAGGGTGAAGGTTGGGCTCGGCACCTCGAGGTCGGGGTCGTCCGCCAGAATGCGGATCAGCGCCCGCGCGAAGGTGGTCTTTCCGGCGCCGAGGTCGCCGGACAAAGTCACGAGGTCGCCCGGCCTGAGCTCCTCTGCGAGAAGCTGCGCCAGGGCTTCAGTTCCCGCCTCATTGTCGATGGGAAAATCCCAAGCCGCCTCCGCCGTGCGGCTGTCTTCGCGCACGAGGGCGGGAGCGGGTGGTGAGAGGAGGCTGTTGATGGTCGTCGCGGCAGCCGAGCCGTCTGTGGTGTCGTCGAACGCCATTACTGTCACCGCCGTCATCGCGTCACACTGCTCTTATTCGGCCGCGACGCGGGCGAGCCCGCCGGCTGCCGGGAAATGACACACTACCGTTGTTCCGCGGCCCGTGCCCGAGTCGAGTTCAACATGGCCGCCGTGCAGCTCCACGAAGGACCGCACGATGGAGAGGCCGAGGCCGACACCGCGATGCCGGGAGCCGATAGCGTAGCTCTCGAACCGATCAAAGACATGGGCCTTGATCTCGTGCGGAATACCGGGTCCCTCGTCGGCCACCGAGAACAGAATCTCGTCGTTCTGCTTGTAGGCCGAAACCTTGACCCTCTGCCCAACCGCGGAAAAGCTGACCGCATTCGACAGGAGGTTGAACAACACCTGGCGCACGCGCTTGGCATCCGCAATGAAGACGCCGATGTTCGGTGCCACTTCGATATCAAGCTGGATATTGCGCTCCACCAGGCGGTCGTCCAACCCGCGCACCGCGGCCGCGATGGTCTCGCGCGCGTCCACCGGCCCAAGGTCGAGCTCGATCGAGCCGTTGTCGATGGTGGCGAGATCGAGAATATCGTTGATGATGGCCAGCAGCGCGGCCGACGATTTCGTGATGTGGGAGGTGTATTCGCGCTGGCGCGCGTTCAGCGCGCCGACGGTCTCGTCGCCCAGAAGCTGCGTGAAGCCAATGATGTTGGTGAGCGGCGAACGCAACTCGTAGGAGACGTGGTGGACGAAATCGTCGCGCAGACGCGAGGTTTTCTCCAGCGCGTCGTTACGCTCCGTGAGGACCCGCTCCACATCGACCGCCGCCGTGACATCGGTAAAGGTTATCAGCGTAGAGCCGTCGGGCAGCGGTGCTGTCACGCAATCGACGACCGTGCCATCCGGGCGCTTGATGCGTTGGGAGTGGCTGGTGCGTGTATCGTAGAGGCCCGTAACCGCCATACGCAACTCGCTCCAATCCGAATCTTCGGAGAGGTGGCCGCAGAGGGCCACGATCGCGTCGATGTGAGGATGCCCCGCCAGCAGCGAGGGCTCCAGGTTCCAGATCGTGGCAAAGGCGGGGTTGAAGAGCGTCAGACTGCCATCGGCCGCAAAGACAACCACACCTTCCCGGAGCGAATCCAACGTCTCGCCGCGAGCCCGAACGAGGGCATTGTAGCGCGATTCCATCTGGACGCGCTCCGTGACGTCATCGAAGAGATAGGTGACGCCGCCCTTCGGGGCGGGATTGCCTATCACCCGCAGGGTCCGTCCGTCCGGCAGATACCACCAATGCTCCTGAGTCTCCAAAGTCTTGTATCCGGCCAGGATCTCGTTCTTCCAGACACGGAAGTCCGCCTGCTCGGGGAGACGGCGCTCGGAGCGTAGCCGGTCCAGGATTTCACCATCCTTTGGCCGCGAATCAAGAAATTCGGCGTCGAGCTGCCAGAACTCACGGTAGGCCGCGTTGTAAAACACCAGGCGCTCGTTGCCGTCGAAGCTCGCCACGGCGGTCGGGAGCTGATCCAGCGTGCGCACATGCGCTTGCATCTGCCTTTGCAGATCGAGCCGCATCGCTTCTAGCTCTGAAACATCGGTGGCTATACCGGCGCTACCCTCTCCGGTCGGGGTTTCCACGACGTCGAGCGTGCGTCGCTGGCCCGCGACAATGGCTGCAACCCTTGCCTTATAGGTGCCACCACCGCCGCGAGCGTCTTGCGATGCCAAGCGCGCCGGTTCGTCCAGCAGCTCAAGGCGGCGATCGATGGCGTCACGCGCATCCTTCGCCTCCACGGCACGGCCGTAGGCTGCGTTTACCCAGAGGACGTCGCCGTCCCCATCCCGTAGCCAGACCGGTTGGGGCAGGGCGTCGAGCAGCGCCTGCAAGCCTTCCAGATCGCCGCGCGTGGTTATCAGCGCATCATGCGCGCGCACGAGTTCGAGCCGCTCGGCGGTGATCTCGCGCAGGCGCAGCACGGCTTGTCCGCTGATCGCGCTGCCTTCCGCTTCGAAATAGAGGCCGGAGACCGAGCGCAGGACCAGATGGAATGCCTCGCCGTTCCGTTTGAGATGGCCAAGAGAGGTTTCCAGGGCCTGGGCGCTCGCGGCGGTGAGCCAGGAGCCGAACGCGAGAATGCGGCGCGGTGAGGCGCCTTCGCCGACAACGGAAACATCTCCCTCGATGACGGGATCGTCATCCTTGTGGCCGAAGCTGACGACCACGCGGCGCTCAGCCGCAAAGATCACGTCGGCCCGATCACACCGCAGTTGCAGCTGCGCCACTTCAGCGGCCAGCACATCTTCCCGTTCCTGCGCGCGCCGGCGTTCGCGGAGGTGGAAGAAGGCGGTCGCCGCGGCAAAAAGCGTG
This sequence comes from Chelatococcus sp. YT9, assembly GCF_018398315.1. Taxonomy (NCBI): domain Bacteria; kingdom Pseudomonadati; phylum Pseudomonadota; class Alphaproteobacteria; order Hyphomicrobiales; family Chelatococcaceae; genus Chelatococcus; species Chelatococcus sp. YT9. The sequence goes on along the minus strand of NZ_JAHBRW010000001.1, from coordinate 1,503,211 downwards.
AGCCCACCCATGATGGCCAACGGAACGGCTGTTTCGAGATATCCACCCGAGCCCGGCGCGCGGGCTAGCCAGCCGGCCAAGGAGAAGCCTTCTGCCACCCCGGGCGCAGGCTGGGCCATGGAAGGGACTGCGAAAATGCCGAGTGTCAGGACGGAAACCGTGCCACCGAGCGCTGCGGCTGGCGCCAGGACAGGTCTGGAGCCGGCGTTGGCCTTGCTCTGGCTCCGCTGATGTCCGAAACGCGCCATTCTCGCCACGATCCCCCTCTTCATCGCCACGCGATTCAACCCGCTTCTCTCAAGATTCTGCCTGAGCCGACCCACGCGCCCAAGCCTCAAAACCAGGATGTCCGCCCCCGCTATCGCAAACCGCTCGCGTCACTTCCCATCGGGCGGCGCGAGCAGGCAAAACCGGGTAATGGCCGAATCAGTTTCACTGTATCGTTTGCCAGACTCCCTCAGGAAGTGGTTAACGGACGCAAAAAAACACCCGGCTGTTGAAGGCCGGGTGCTGTGTCTTTGCTGCCGACAAGGTTCGCCGGCTGTCGCTGATTCGGATCAGTAACGATAATGATCCGGCTTGTAGGGCCCCTGCGGCGTCACGCCGATATAGGCGGCCTGCTCGGCGCTGAGCTCCGTCAGTTTCACGCCTATCTTGGCGAGATGCAGCCGGGCGACCTTCTCGTCGAGGTGCTTGGGCAGGGTGTAGACCTTCTTGTCGTATTGACCCTGCTTCGTGAACAACTCGATCTGCGCGAGCGTCTGGTTCGTGAACGACGCCGACATCACGAACGACGGATGGCCGGTGGCGTTGCCAAGGTTCACCAGGCGGCCTTCCGACAACAGGATGATGCGCTTGCCATCGGGGAACTCGACCTCATCCACCTGCGGCTTGACGTTGTGCCACTTGAAGTTCTTGAGGCCCGCGACCTGAATTTCGTTGTCGAAATGGCCGATGTTGCAGACGATCGCCCGATCCTTCATCCCCCGCATATGCTCGACGGTGATGATGTCCTTGTTGCCGGTGGCCGTGACATAGATGTCGGCACGCGGCAGGGCGTCCTCGATGGTGGCGACTTCATAGCCTTCCATCGCCGCCTGCAGCGCACAGATGGGATCGACCTCGGAAACGATCACACGTGCACCGGCCTGGCGCAGTGAGGCGGCCGAGCCCTTGCCCACATCGCCGAAGCCCGCGACGAAGGCGACCTTGCCGGCCATCATGACATCGGTGCCACGGCGGATGCCGTCGACCAGCGACTCGCGGCAGCCATACAGATTGTCGAACTTGGACTTGGTGACGCTGTCATTGACGTTGATCGCCGGGAAGAGGAGCTTGCCGTCCTTCTCCATCATGTAGAGGCGATGCACGCCCGTGGTCGTCTCCTCCGAAACGCCTCGGATCGACTGCGCGATCTCGGCGAACCAGCCCTTGGGCTTCTCGGCGAGCGTCTTCTTCAGAAGCGCGAAGAGCACTTCTTCCTCTTCCGAGGAGGCCTTCTCGAGGAAGGCGGTATCGCCGTTCTCGGCGCGCAGGCCGAGATGCACGAAGAGCGTCGCGTCGCCGCCGTCGTCAAGGATCATGTTCGGCACACCGCCGCCATGCCACTCAAACAGCTTGCGGGTGTAATCCCAGTAGTCGGTCAGCGTCTCGCCCTTCACGGCGAAGACCGGCGTGCCGCTCGCTGCGATCGCGGCGGCAGCGTGATCCTGGGTCGAATAGATGTTGCAAGACACCCAGCGCACGTCGGCGCCCAGCGCTTTCAGGGTCTCGATGAGGACGGCCGTCTGAATTGTCATGTGCAGCGAGCCGGCGATGCGAGCGCCCTTGAGCGGCTGCGCCGCGCCGTACTCCTCGCGGACCGCCATGAGGCCGGGCATCTCGCTTTCGGCAATGGCGATTTCCTTGCGGCCCCAATCGGCCAGCGAAATATCCCTTACGATGTAGTCCTGGGCAGCGGTGGACATGGCGCGATTCCGTTCTGATGCGATAGCGCGGCCTCTATAGCAGGCTGCGGCGAGACGCGCAATAAAGACATAAAGAAGTCTTTATATGGCTAAGCGTGCGCTTTGGCAGATGGCGGCAATCTCAAGCGCGGCGTTCGCTACCCCTTACCCCTCCCCGCAAGGGCGAGGGGCGTGTCTCGCGTTGAGACTGCTGAACAAAAGCCCCTGGCCTTCACGTTTCCCGACACCCGATTTGACGGAAATGCACTACGTCGCCGCGCCCCTCCCCCTTGCGGGGGAGGGGTGAGGGGTGGGGTGCCGGAGCGCTATGCCTTCCGGGCTCGAATCGTATGCGAAACGATTGATGCAGGCGATGCGTTTTACTTCGCCCTGACGAAACCGAGTATGTCCTTCACCGCATCGATCGTCGGCTTCGCGATTGCGCGGGCCCGGGCAGCACCGTCGATTAGCACAGAATCGATATAGGCTGGATCGTCGACGAGGCGCTTCATTTCGGCGCCCAGCGGGCCAAGCCGGTCGACGGCGAGGTCGATCAGCGCCGCCTTGAACGCCGAGAACTGACCGCCGCCATACTCGCGCAGCACGTCCGTGCGCGGAATGCCCTTCAGCGCCGCGAAAATACCGACGAGGTTGTCCGCCTCGGGGCGACCTTCGAGCCCCTTCTCCTCCGACGGCAGGGGCTCCGGGTCGGTCTTCGCCTTGCGGATCTTCTGAGCGATGGTCTCCGCGTCATCGGTCAAGTTGATCCGCGAATAGTCCGACGGGTCGGACTTCGACATCTTCTTGGTGCCGTCGCGCAAGGACATGATGCGCATGGCCGGCCCCTGGATCAGCGGCTCGGTCAGCGGGAAGAAGGCGTCCCCGAATCCGTTCGCGGCAATGGACGCGGCATAGTCGTTGTTGAACTTCTGCGCGATGTCGCGGGTCAGCTCCAGATGCTGCTTCTGGTCCTCGCCCACGGGCACGTGCGTCGCCCGGTATGCCAAGATGTCAGCGGCCATGAGGGAGGGATAGGCATAGAGCCCGAGCGAGGCATTCTCTCGGTCCTTGCCAGCCTTCTCCTTGAACTGCGTCATGCGGTTCATCCAGCCGATGCGCGCGACGCAGTTGAATACCCAGGCAAGCTCGGCGTGTTCCGTCACCTGGCTCTGGTTGAAGACGATATGGCGCCTGGCATCGATGCCGGCGGCGAGGAAGGCGGCCGTGACCTCACGGATCTGCCGCTTCAGCTCCACCGGGTCCTGCGGCACGGTGATGGCGTGCATGTCGACCACGCAATAGATGCAGTCATACTTGTCCTGCAGCGGAACGAAGCGCGAGATCGCGCCGAGATAATTGCCAAGGTGAAGGTTTCCCGTCGGCTGCACGCCAGAGAAAACGCGTTCCTGAAAAGCCGCCATGATGACTCCGTCAACCCCAGCCTATGCGGATAGACCGGCGCCTGTCGTGGATGGCCCATCCATCCCGCTACGCGTCGGCAACACCTGCATGAAAAAACGTGCGGCCTTATCGCAATGCGCCGGCCTGAGCGCAAGGTGCCGCGTGATAGCACAGCTCAAGAGCGACGCCATCGCAGAAACTGTGGCGGTATCGCCCCGGTCGCAAAGGCCATACCGACGTAAAGGGCAAGCCCTCCGCAACACAGCAGGGCAAGCGCTCCTGCTCTCGCGGCGAGATGGTCCACGAGGAGCCATGGCGCGAGCCAGCGCATGCCCGCCTCAAGGCCTACGCCCATCACGAGCGAGGCAGCAAGCATGAGCATGACGCGGCGAGTCATACCGACCGGCGACGCTTCGCTCGTCGACCGAGCGGCGCCCCAAAGCACCAAGGCATTCACGCCAAGGCCAAGGCTAAGGCCGAGGCCGATTCCGGCAATCCCCAGCACCGATTTGAGCGCATAGCCGGCGAGGCCCGTCACTACGAGACATGAGAGCCCGCCGACGATGGGTATGCGTAGCGCCTCCCGGGCAAAGAAGGGCTGTGCCAGAACCTTGGCGATGGCAGCTGCGGGAAGGCCAAGGGCCAGCATGCGCAGAAGGACCGCCGTGCCCGCAGCATCCTCCGGGCCGAAGGCTCCACGCTGGAAGAGTATCACGCTGATCGGCTCGGCGAGTATGACGAGGGCTACCGCCGCCGGCAGCGCGAGCCCGAGCGCCCCTTCCAGAGCTCGTGCCTGCGCGACGGCCGCGCCCTTATGATCGCCCGCAGCGAGACGGGCCGCCACCTCAGACAGCAAGACCGTGCCCACCGCCACGCCGATGAGAGAGAGCGGAAGCTGCGCGACGCGATCGGCATAGTAGAGCCACGACACCGCCGAAGCCTCTTGGGAAGCGACCGCGGTCGCCACAACGACCGCGAGCTGAGTCGCGCCGCTTGCGGCTGTCGCGGGCAGCACGCGGCGCGCCAGCCTGCGGATGTCGGGCGTCAGCCTGGGCCGGTGCCATGCAAAACTGCCGGGATGGCGCAGCAGCGCCGCGACGACGATCCCGAGATGCACGAGGCCGGAGGTGCTGACCGCGAGCGCGAGCCACCAGCCCTGCCGGATCGCGGTCTCCTCGTCAGGCACGTCGAGCATCAGCAGCACGGCGATCATCAGGACATTCACCAGCACCGGCGCGAGGGCGGCCGCCGTGTAGCGCCGGTCGGCGTTGAGGTAGGCGCCGACGAGCGATGCGAGCCCCGCCAGCGCAACAAACGGGAAGGCCAGCCGCGTGTAAGTCACCGCCAGCGCGAATTTATCTACCTCGGCGGCATAGCCGGCCCCCAAAGCTATCACGACGAGAGGCGCAGCCAGCTCGACAAACGCGGTCACCGCGAGCAGGACGACCGCGACGCTGCTCATGGCCTGACCGGCAAAGCGCCCCGCCTCCACCTCGCCCCGTTCCGCGCGGATCCGGCTGTAGAGCGGTACGAAGCCCGCATTGAGCCCGCCTTCCCCGAAGACACGACGCGCGACGTTGGGAAGCCGAAAGGCAAGCAGAAAGGCGTCCGCGGCCATACCGGCGCCGAGCGCGCGCGCGATCATCACATCCCGCGCGAAACCGATGAGGCGCGAGGCGATGGCCGCCGAACCGACGAGGAGGCTAGAGCGAGCGAGCGACATGCCTGAGGTCTAGCTTATTCGCCGGTGGGGATCAGCGGCTAATTTTCGCGGCCTTGGAACGGGCGTACCTCCCGGGATAACGCGTGTCCCCCTCCGCCAGCCTGCGGCTGGCCCCTCCCTGGAAAGGGAGGATCGCGCCTCCGTGAACGCGCGTGCCGATCCCTCCCCTCAGGGGGAGGGTGGCCTCGCGCAGCGAGGTCGGGTGGGGTGGATCCCCGGCCGACCTGTCTCACGTGAAACATTTGGGCGCGGCGGTGGCGCCAGAACTCACAGAATGAAACGGCTGAGGTCCGTGTTCTTGGCCAAATCGCCGACGCCCGCGCGCACATAGTCGCCGGTGATGGTGACCGTTTCGCCGCCCCGGTCCGGCGCCGTGAAGGAGATGTCGTCGAGCACGCGTTCGATCACCGTCTGCAAACGGCGGGCGCCGATGTTCTCGACCGAGCTGTTCACGTCCACCGCCACCTTGGCGATGGCATCGATGGCGTCATCGGCAAAGACGAGCGTCACGCCCTCGGTCTCCATCATCGCCACCGACTGCTTGATCAGGCTTGCCTCGGTCTCCGTGAGGATGCGGCGGAAATCCGCCTCGTTCAGCGGTTGCAGCTCCACGCGGATCGGCAGGCGGCCCTGCAGTTCCGGCAAAAGGTCGGACGGCTTCGACACATGGAAAGCGCCGGAGGCTATGAACAGGATGTGGTCCGTCTTCACTGGGCCGTGCTTGGTGGAGACGGTCGTTCCCTCGATCAGGGGAAGCAAATCGCGCTGCACACCCTCGCGCGAGACGTCAGCCCCACCACCCCGCCCGGTATCCGAGCCGCGGGCGCAGATCTTATCGATCTCGTCGAGGAAGACGATCCCGTTTTGCTCCACCTCACGGACAGCTTCCTGGGTGATCTGATCCTGATCGATGAGCTTGTCGCTCTCCTCGGCCAGCAGCGGCTCATAGGCCTCTTTCACAGTGACACGGCGCGTCTTGGACCGACCGCCCATAGCCTTGCCGAAGATATCGCCGAGATTGATGGCGCCCATGGAGCCGCCCGGCATGCCCGAGAGATCGAACATGGAAATTCCGGGCGCCGGTGCCTGCACCTCGATCTCGATTTCCTTGTCGTCAAGTTCGCCTGCCCGAAGCTTTCGGCGGAACGAATCACGCGTCGGCGCGCTCGCGTTCGGGCCAACCAGCGCCACCAGCACCCGTTCCTCCGCCGCCAGATGCGCCTTCGCCTCTACATCCCGGCGCTTGGCCGTGCGGACGAGGCCGATGCCGACTTCGACGAGATCGCGGATGATCTGCTCCACGTCACGGCCGACATAGCCGACCTCGGTGAACTTGGTCGCCTCGACCTTGAGGAAGGGCGCGCCGGCGAGCTTGGCGAGACGCCGCGACACCTCGGTCTTACCGCACCCCGTGGGGCCTATCATCAGGATGTTCTTCGGCAGAACCTCTTCCTTCAACGGTCCCGTGAGCTGCTGCCGACGCCAGCGGTTGCGCAGGGCGATGGCCACGGCACGCTTGGCGTCGTTCTGGCCGACGATATAGCGGTCGAGCTCGGAGACGATCTCACGGGGCGAAAAATTGGTCATGATCAGGTCAATCAGGTCACTGGGTTTGGAAGTCGGAGGGTGAGATTCGCCGGCAATCCCCGCAGGAGCAGACCGCGCAGGGGCTGCCAGCCGGCGCTGAGCAGGAGAATGAAGGCGCCGAGCACGAGCAGCGTCGCCGGCAACATCAGGTCTGACGCGCCAGCGTTGCGCAGCAATGTCCCGCAGGCAATACCGGCATAGATGAGGCCTGAAACGAGGATCGCCCGACGGTCGATGATCACCGCCACGATACCGAGCGCCAGGAAGGCGCCGAGTATGGCTATCGCCTGACCGAGGCTGACCGCGCCAAAGTCCGCACCAATACCCGCGAAGAGGGGGTGGACGATCATTGGCGCAGCGGCGAGGTGAAGCCAGAAAGCTACGTCCGTTCGACGGGTCAGCCGCGCCCTGTCGGACATGTCGAAACGCATGGCCAGGACGAAGATCGCGACCCCGAGCACGAAAAGCAGGGCTGTCACATGGGGACGCACGATCTCGGGAGCCGCCGCCAGCAGACCCGCGAAAAGAGCGCCGGCGAGGGCGACGACGCCGGCCGCGACGGTGATCGGTACCCGGAAGCGCAGGTAGTGCAGGAATGCGGCCACGCTCGTTACCAGAGCCGCAACACTCGTGAACATGGGATAGCCGTTGACGAAGGCCAGATAGTTACCAGCGGCAATGTCTGCGTCTCCTGTCAGCACCGCGAAGCCGTGGAGCAAAGCAAGAAAGGTCGCGCTGGCGAAAACGGCAAGCAGTACGATGCTCGGCAGCGCCATACGACGGCGACGTGTGAAGAACTCGGCCAGAAGCCAGGCAACCAACGCCAGGACAAGCCACGAAAGACCAAGATCCGGCAGAAGCACCCCGCCGATATATCGCACCGCGCCGAGGAACAAAACGAGGCCAAGGGTCACGAAAATATCGGCGAAACCGGTGATAAGCCGCAACGCCTCGTCATCGGGCGTGCGTTGGATCGGCGGGTGTGCTTCGCCCGCAAGTTCGGCCGCGAGACGATTGAGCGCGCCGGCCTGATCGGCCGACAGGATGCCACGGCTGACCGCGGTGGCGATTACGCTCTCTTGCATCATGAATCTATACTCTCAATCACGAGATTGCTGTTGGTATAGACACATATGTCAGCCGCGATGCCGAGCGCGCGGCGTACGATGGTTTCTGCATCGTGCTCACTGTCCGCCAACGCGCGCGCCGCGGCCAGCGCGTAGTTGCCTCCAGATCCGATAGCCATGATAGCCGCCCCGTGCTGGATCTCCGGTTCAAGCACGTCGCCAGTGCCCGACAGAAGCAGGCCGACATCCTTGTCCGCCACCAGCATCATGGCTTCCAGCCGACGCAGATAGCGGTCTGTCCGCCAGTCCTTGGCAAGTTCGACGCAAGCGCGCGTGAGCTGCCCGGGAAACTGCTCGAGCTTGGCCTCGAGCCGCTCGAACAGGGTAAAGGCGTCTGCGGTGGCTCCCGCAAAACCAGACACGACCTTGCCCTGCGCGAGCCGCCGCACCTTGCGCGCATTACCCTTGATAACGGTCTGGCCCAGGCTGACCTGCCCATCGCCGCCGATCACCACCCTCCCGTTCTTGCGCACCATGAGGATTGTGGTGGCGTGGAAGACGCCGCCCTGGTCGCCGTCAAGGTGGGAGCTCGGATTGTGCATGCGCATGGGGATCTGGCCAGCTTCTGAATGCGAACGGGAATAGACGACGGCCGATAGGACTGTCGCGGTTTCATGTAAGCCCATTTTCGCCAAGGTCCAGACTTTCGCGTGCGAGCGAGGTCCGAGGGGCGCGAAGCTTGCGGCGCGTACGCCTGAGGTGGAGGGAGCCTGAAGCGATGGTGGCGCAGCGCCCCGCGTCTTGCTAGAAGCAGCCGGACTGCCAGACTGCAAGAGGCAGGCGCCGAAGGAGACAAGCGATGCGGGCCGCGACCGTGAAACGCCGCACCAGCGAAACCGATGTGGCCGTCGAGGTGGCTCTCGACGGCTCGGGCAAGGCTGAAATTGCGACGGGCGTTGGATTTTTCGACCACATGCTCGAACTCTTCGCGCGCCACGCCTTGTTCGACATGAAGGTCAAAGTCACCGGTGACCTGCATGTGGACCAGCATCACACGGTCGAGGACGTGGGCATTGCCCTTGGTGAGGCCGTGCTCAAGGCGCTCGGTGAAAAGCGCGGCATTCAGCGTTACGCGAGCGTCGATCTGCCGATGGATGAGACGCTGAGCCGGGTTGTGGTCGACATCTCCGGCCGGCCCTTCCTCGTCTTCCGCACAACCTTCCCCACGGAGAAAGTCGGCCAGTTCGACACGGAGCTGGTGCGCGAATGGTTTCAAGCCTTCGCCGTCAACGCGCGCCTGACGCTCCACGTCGAGACTTTCTATGGCGACAACGCGCACCATATTGCAGAGAGCTGCTTCAAGGGACTGGCCCGCGCCTTGCGTGCCGCCGTCTCCGTGGACGCACGCGAAGGCGAGCGCATCCCTTCGACAAAGGGCGCACTTTAGGGCGGTTTAGTGCGGGAGTTTAGGTGATGGCGGTGTATACGCTGCATGTCCCGGCTGAAGGCATGCCGGGCGATCCGGCAGCACTTGGCGACGTTGTTCTTCTCAAGGACGGCTTCGCTTGGGGCGCATTCATTTTTCAGGTTTTCTGGTGCCTTTACCACCGGCTGTGGCTGATAGCCCTGGCGCTGGCGGTGGTCACGTTCGGGGTCAGCGCCGGCCTGCAGTGGTTTGGTCTGCCATCTATCGCCGTGACAGTGATCTCCCTGCTCATCGCTGCCTTCTTTGCGCTCGAGGCCAACGGGCTTCGGCGGCGGAGGCTGGAGCGGCGCGGCTTCCGCCCAGCGGGTGTCGTCGTCGCTGACAGCTACTCGGATGCGGAGACGCGGGCCTTCTCCGCCTGGCTCAATGCCCGCAAGCCGCGCGTTGACACCTCCGTGCCAAACGCTGCAACGGTCGCCTTCGACCAGCCCCGACAGGCTGCCGCCTCCGGCGCGTCGGGCACGCATCCGGTGCTCGGCCTGTTCCCTGACCAGGAGGGTCCACGATGACGACGGCCATTGTCGACTACGGCTCCGGCAATCTGCATTCCGCCCGCAAGGCTTTCGAGCGCGCGGCGCGTGAGTCCGGGCTTGAGCAGGCGATCACCGTGACGTCTGACCCGGACGTCGTCCTGGGCGCCGAGCGGATCGTTCTGCCCGGGGTTGGAGCTTTCGCTGACTGCCGCAGGGGACTTGATGCGGTGCCAGGCATGGTCGAGGCGCTTGAAACGGCCGTGCGACGTCGTGGTGCCCCTTTTTTAGGCATCTGCGTCGGCATGCAACTGCTTGCAACGCGCGGCCTCGAGTATGAGACGACTGCCGGGCTCGACTGGATCGGCGGTGACGTTGCCCAGATCGAGCCTGATGACGCCAATTTAAAGATCCCGCATATGGGATGGAACACGCTGGGCGCCACACGAGAGCATGCACTCCTCAAGAACATCGAGACCGGGCCCTCCGGCTTGCATGCCTATTTCGTCCACTCCTATGCGCTGAAGCCGCGCGATCCGTCCGATCTCGTGGCGGAGACGGACTACGGCGGTGCGATTGCCGCCATCGTCGCCCGCGACAATGTCGCGGGCACACAATTTCACCCGGAGAAGAGCCAGGAGCTCGGTCTCTCGTTGATCGCCAATTTCCTGAGGTGGCGGCCATGATTTTGTTTCCCGCCATCGACCTGAAAGAAGGTCGCTGCGTGCGTCTCGTCCAGGGCGACATGGACCAAGCCACCGTCTTCAACGATGATCCGGCCGCGCAGGCCGCCACGTTCGCGGCGCAGGGCTTTTCCTGGCTCCATGTGGTGGATCTCGACGGCGCTTTCGCCGGCCGGCCGATGAACGCAGCCGCCGTGGAGGGGATCATCGCGCGAAGCCCGATGCCCTTGCAACTCGGCGGCGGCATCCGCGACATGAAGACTGTCGATGGCTGGATCGAGCGCGGCATCTCGCGTGTCGTCATCGGAACCGCCGCGGTCCGGGATCCCGAGTTCGTGCGCGAGGCAGCCCGCGTCCACCCCGGCCGGATTGCCGTTGGCATCGACGCCCGCGACGGCCGTGTCGCGGTGGAAGGCTGGGCCCGCCTTTCGGAGATGACGGCGGAGGACCTCGCGCAGCGCTTCGAGGATGCGGGCGTCGCTGCGATCATTTACACCGACATCGCCCGCGACGGCATCCTGAAGGGGCTCAACATCGAGGCGACCCTGCGGCTTGCGAGCGCCGTGTCGATCCCGGTCATCGCCTCCGGCGGCCTTGCCTCCATCGATGACGTGAAACGGCTGCTCGAACCTGACTGCGCCATTCTCGAGGGGGCTATCACCGGGCGGGCGCTCTATGACGGGCGGCTCGATCCGGCCGAGGCCATGGCCTTGATCAATACGGCTGGGCGCGCTCCCACGCCGCTCGCGTCATAAGGGGAGACTTTCATGCTGAAGGTCCGCCTTATTCCTTGCCTTGACGTCAAGGACGGCCGCGTCGTCAAGGGCGTTAAATTCGTCGATCTGCGGGATGCCGGCGACCCCGTCGAGGCTGCGATTGCTTATGATGCTGCTGGAGCCGACGAACTGTGCTTCCTCGACATCACGGCCAGTCACGAAGATCGCGGCACCTTGCTCGATGTGGTGCAGCGCACCGCCGAGGCCTGCTTCATGCCGCTGACCGTCGGCGGGGGCGTGCGCAGCGTGGAAGACATCCGAACGCTCCTGCTGGCCGGCGCCGACAAGGTCTCGATCATGACGGCTGCGGTGAAGAACCGCCAGTTCGTGCGCGAGGCGGCGGAGAAATTCGGCGACCAATGCATCGTCGTCGCCATTGATGCCAAAAAGACCTCCCTGCCCGGTGCGCCTGATCAGTGGGAGATATTCACCCATGGCGGGCGCAATCCGACGGGGCTTGACGCGGTGGCCTATGCCGCGGAAGTGGCGAGCCTGGGCGCCGGTGAACTGCTCGTGACTTCGATGGATCGCGACGGCACCCATGCCGGCTACGATCTCGCCCTGATGCGGGCTATCGCCGACGCAGTAACCATCCCGGTCATCGCCTCCGGCGGTGTTGGAAATCTCGACCACCTCGTCGCCGGCGTGCGTGAAGGCCATGCGAGCGCCGTGCTGGCGGCGTCAATTTTTCATTTCGGAGACTATAGTATAAGTGAGGCCAAGGCTTATATGGCCGATGCCGGCTTGGCGATGCGTCTGGATCCCCCACGAAGCGGTCCCCACCATCGGGCGCGCTGACATCGACCGCCCCTTTTTTGGGTTTGGACGCAAGGCCAATGACTGACGCCGATACGGACGTGCCGACAAACGCCTTTACGCTCGCCGACCTGGCAGAGATCGTCGCGACACGGGCCAAAGCGGGACCTGATCAGTCCTATACGGCCAAGCTGATGGCGAGCCGCCCGGAAGGACCCGCCAAGAAACTGGGCGAAGAGGCGGTCGAGGTCGTGATCGCCGCCATGGCGGGCGACCGGCAGGCCCTGACCTACGAGGCGGCGGATCTGATCTATCACCTGCTCGTCGTGCTCGAAGCGGGTGATGTGAGCATCGCCGATGTTCTCTCAGAATTACAGCGTCGCACGTCCCAATCCGGGCTTGCGGAGAAAGCCCAGCGCAAGCGCTGACCCTCGACGACTGGAATCCGTCCATGGATGATCGCGTCACCCCGTTTCCTGACCTCGAGGCCGAACTGTCGCCATACCGGGTATTCCGGCGCGCGGAATGGGCGGCTTTGCGCGCCGATACGCCTCTAACCCTTACCGCGGACGAGGTTCTGCGCCTGCAGTCCCTCAACGACATCATCTCCCTGTCGGAGGTGTCAGAGATCTACCTGCCATTGTCGCGCCTGCTATCGCTCTATGTGGCGGCGACTCAGGGGCTGTTCCGCGCTACCCAGCGCTTTCTGCTGGCGGACGAGAACGGCAAGGTGCCCTATATCATTGGCGTTGCCGGTTCGGTTGCGGCGGGCAAGTCGACAACGGCCCGCGTCCTGCAGGCGCTGCTCGCACGCTGGCCGAACACACCGAAGGTGGATCTCATCACCACCGATGGCTTTCTCTTGCCCAATGCGGAGCTCCAGCGGCTCGGGCTGATGCAGCGCAAGGGCTTTCCCGAGAGCTACGACACCCAGGCCCTCCTGCGCTTCCTGACGGATATCAAAGCGGGCAAGCGGCAGGTCGAAGCGCCTGTCTATTCGCACCTCGTCTATGACTTCGTGCCCGGCGAGACGACTGTCGTCGACCGCCCCGACATTCTCATCGTCGAAGGATTGAACGTGCTGCAGCCTGCGCGCCTCCCGCGTGACGGCAAGGCCATCCCGTTCGTGTCGGACTTCTTCGATTTCTCGATCTATGTGGATGCGGACGAGCAGCACCTGCACGACTGGTATGTGAGCCGTTTCATGCGCTTGCGCGAGACGGCTTTCCGCGACCCGAAATCCTACTTCGCCAAATACGCCGTCGTGTCGCGCGAGGAGGCTCTGACAACCGCTGAAAGCCTCTGGACAGGGATCAACCTGCCGAACCTGCGCGAGAACATCCTGCCGACGCGCCGACGCGCCAGCCTCATCCTGAAAAAAGGTGACAGTCACCGCATCGAGGAGGTCGCGCTGCGGCGGCTATAGGCGGGAGATCGCCTCGCCACTCAGCCGCGTAAAGCGCGGGCCACCTCTCCCGGCGGGGGAGAGGTCGAACGCGCAGCATCCGGGTGAGGGCGACTAAGTGTTGCCGGATCCCTCATCCTGTCCTTCTCCCCGCCGGGGAGAAGGAACCCCAAGACCACCACAAAGTGCTGGGGCAACCGCTCAGACCGGCAAGCCGTTGTCCAGCGCGCGCTGCTTGAGTTCCTGCTCCGGCCGGGCGCCGACATGCTGGATCACCTCGCTGGCCGCGAGCGCGCCATGATGGGCGCAGGTGCGCAGGTCGAAGTTGCGAGCAAGGCCGAACAGGAAGCCCGCGGCGAACTGGTCACCGGCACCCGTGGTGTCGACAAGCGTCTCGATAGGTTCAGCGGGAACAGCGAGCGTTTCCTCACGCGTCACCACGACGACGCCCTTCTCGGAACGGGTGACCACCCCGAGCAGATTTTCTTCCCGCAGATACGCCAAGGCGGTCTCGAAATCGGCCGTCTGGTAGAGACTTGTCAGCTCAGACTCGTTCGCGAACAGGATGTCGACCGCGCCCGTGCGCATCAGGCCTCGAAATTCCTCGCGGTAGCGATCGACGCAGAATGAATCAGACAGGGTCAGCGCAACCCTGCGGCCGGCCCCGTGGGCAATGCGTCCTGCCTTGACGAACGCCTCCTTCGCCGCGGGCGGATCCCACAGATAGCCCTCGAGATAGACGATCGCCGCTGACGCGACGGTCTCCTCGTCGATATCTGCGGGCGCGAGATCCTGGCTTGCGCCGAGATAGGTGTTCATGGTGCGCTCGCCGTCCGGCGTCACCAGAATGAAGCAGCGCGCCGTGGCCGGGCCGTCGGCAGCGGGGGTCGTCTCGAAGTTGATGCCGAGCGCCCGGATGTCGTGGGAGAACAATCCGCCAAGCTCATCGCCTTTGACCTTGCCGATGAAGGCGGCCGACGCGCCAAGCGAAGCAAGGCCGGCGACGGTGTTGGATGCCGAGCCGCCGGATATGATGGTTGCGGGCCCCATGGCCTGATAGAGCGCTTCCGCCCGGGCTTCGTCGATGAGTGTCATCCCGCCCTTGCGCAGATTGTGGGTGAGGAGGAACTCCTCGTCCGTGCGAGCGATGACATCGACGATCGCATTGCCAATGCCCAGCACGTCATAGCGGCGCGTCATCCATTTCCCTTTCGAGCCTCGAGCAGGTCTATCTTGCGGGCCGCTTACTCAAGGGGCGGCGAGCAAATCTGCCCTCTGGCCGCGCACTAAGCATCGCACCGCGTGAGGGGTCAAGCGCGGCCGTATGAGTACAAGTGCTCAGCTCGAGGCGGAGTTCTCGGAGGTAGAAGCTTTGGGGTTCACGCTCTCGTCACGCTCTCCCAGGATGAGCAGCAACCGCCTCACCTGCACAGCCGGCAGCGAACCTATATCCCTTGCCAGACGGTTGGCGAGAAGCGTCGCTTCCGGGCTGAGGCCGGCGGTGTCGATCACGATGCGGGGATGAGAGAGTTCGGCGAGCCTGATGAGTTCGTCGGCTTCATCCCAGATGATGTTGAAATACTGCAGGATGGACTGCATGAGTGCCCAGGTCGGCCGGCCGCGCCTGCCATGCTCCAGGGCGGACAGATAGGCGCTCGAAACATCGAGAGCCTCAGCCATATCCTTCAAGGTTGCGCCACGCTCGCGTCGCAGCTCGCGAATACGCGCGCCGAATGGAGTCATGGCCGCGTCTCCCGACTCCGGCGAAGCCGCACGTAAAGCGCGCCGCTGCCGCCGTGATGCCTGCCGGCCTCTCCATAGCCGAGCACGACCGATCTCAGCTCCGGCGAGGCAAGCCACTGGGGAACCAACCGTCGTAAAACGCCGCGCTCGCCGAACATCAACTTACTGCTCCCTTCGCCGCCGCCTTTGCCGGTGACGACCACGACGACTCGCTTCTGCTCGCGCTGAGCCCTCCGTACGAACCCGGTCAGCGCCGCGTGCGCTTCGATCTGTCGCATACCGTGCAGATCGAGCACCGCCTCGATGGCTTCCGTGCCCCGTCGTAGCGCTAGACGTTGCCGCCGCTCCAGCGGTGCGAGCGGGGGGACCTTCGGGGCACGAGAGTCGGGAGTGGCAGGCTTGGGAATGGCAGACTTGGGAGTGGCAGGGTTGGGAGGCGCGACCTTCTTCCCGGCTTTGCCGCCGAATTTCCCCGCAAGATCCCCCGTTGCCTTGGCGATGTCGTTTGATTCGGCGGCGGTTTGATTGGCTGGCCCGGGGGCAGTCTCATCCGGCGGTAAGACCGGGACGGCGCGGCCCGGCAAGGGCTTCACGCTTTTCACCACGTGGTGCCATAGCGTGATCTCCTCCTTGTCGAGTGTCCGGCCGCGCCGGCGTCTCATCGGTCCGCTCCGCTAGGCCGCGGGATCTCGCGGGGGAGCAGCACGATGAACTGCCCAGGATGGCGAATCAGCCCCGCCTTGTCCCCGGCTGCAGGACCACTCCCGAAGAAAATATCGCCCCGCGCTGGCCCGAGTATGGCCGAGCCCGTGTCCTGCGCGATCATCAACTTCTGGAACGGCTTCGTGCTTTCGTCCGGCTGCGGCAGCTCCGCATCGATCCAGAACGGTAGACCATAGGACCAAAGGTTCCGATCGATCGCGAGGCTGCGCCCCGGCACGAGCTGGACGGATGACCCACCAAGAGGCCCACGCTTCGGATCGAGCTCATTCGCGACGCGAAAGAAAATATACGAACGGTTCTGCCGCATCAGGCGCCGTCCGGCATCCGGATTGGCCTTGAGCCAAGCCACGAGCTTGGGCGTGTTGAGCTCTGCGGGTGGCAGGCCTGTCTCAAGAGCCACCATGCGGCCGAGCGAACTGTAGGGATGTCCGTTGCGGGCGGCGTAGGCGAGCCGGATAATGCGGCCATCGTCGATTCGGACCCGAACCGACCCCTGAACATGGGCAAGAAAGGCGTCGATCGGGTCAAGGTAAACGAGCGGCTGCGCCTTGGGGCCGAGCACACCATCCTCGATTGCTGCCCTGTCCGGATAAGGCTCGAGAGCGCCGCTCGTTGTGCGCCGGGCAGCCGTAAGCGCCGTGTGCGGCGCGGGCAGACGCTCCCCATCAGCGAAGGTAATGAGGTCGGCAGGGCGGCCGAGAAGCGGCGTTGAGAAGAGGTCGTCCGGCTGCAATCGCCCGCGATACTCGGGCTCGAAATAGCCCGTCAGGAAGCCTGAGCCTTTTGGTGTCACTATCCGGAAGGCTGCAAAGTTCTGTTCGAAGAACCTGCGCGCCGCAGATCGGGTTTTCGGAGGGTGCTTCAAGCCGCGCTGGCAAATCCCGATCAGCGCGGACGACGATGGCGTGATCCACCGCTGTTGGTCACCGCTTTTCTGGATCGCCTCGCAGGATCGTCGAAACGTCGCGAAGGCGGCTCTGTGGTCATCCCTACGCCAGCCGCCCAGCGTCTCAAAAGGAACGGGCTCCAGCCGTGCCCCGCCAACCTCAGTGGGTGGCGCCGAAAAGGCAGGCAACAGCCCGCCGAAGGTGAGAATTCCGCCCGCCGAGAGCGCGAGCAGAAAGCGCTTTAACACACCGGTCTGCCCGAATCCGTATCCGATGCCGCGCCGCACCGTGCCGGACCCGCTACTGTGCCGCTTCAGTCGCGACCAGTTGCCAGTTGGGGTCGCGGCCGCCGAGGGTGCGCGCGAAGGTCCAGACATCGGTGACCGTGACAACCGTCTCGGCGCTGCCGTCTACCACGGTGCCCGAGGCATCACGCGTGGCCGTGATGAGTTTCGAGGTAAAGCGCACCGTCGCCTGCGCAAGCTTGCCCTTGAGATCCACGGCAAGAAGATCGGCGCCGTCGATCGAGACGAAGGTGGTCTCGATCTTCTCGCCCCGCTTTTCGCGTTCTCCGATTTCACGATCGAAGCCTTCGAACACCTCTTTCGAGAGAAGGCCCTTCAGGGTTTTACGATCGCCTTGAGCAAAGGCCATCACGATCATTTCGTAGGCCATCTTGGCGCCCGCCAGGAATTCCTGCGGATTGAAGCTCGGCTCGACGCGCACCAGGCCATCAAGTCCGGCCGCCAGCGGTGTCCCTGGCTCGGCGATGCCTTTCCAGCGATTCGGGTTGCCCTCGCCGCCGAGGCCCGTGTCGTTCGCCGCGCCCGGCAGGCGCACGACATTATCACCGTTCGCACTTCCGTTGGCGGGCTTCATCGGTGGATCGCGACGGGCGAAAGGATCCTGCGGGGGACGCTCATTACCGGTGCGCTGGCCGAGCACCGAACGGAGGCGCCAGATCACGAACACCGCGAGCGCGAGGAAGACTATAGTCGTTACGTCGAAACCGTCTTGCATGGCTATCAGTCGTCTCGTGCTCGTTCCCCGGCGTCAAGTCCCACGGTTCGATTCATAGCCACAAAGACCATCCTTGTCCGATACCGCTTCGTAGATATGGGGCCTTGCGCTCGTAACATCCACTGTTGCGGCAAACAAGAGATGGCTAGCTCACAAGGACGCGGGATTGGGACTATGGTGCCTTGTCGGTGACCGGCTTCCATGTTAGCCCCCAGCGACTGAAGCTGGGAACATTGCAAGGCTTCGGTATCCGTTCAGAACGGCCCGGCTCCGACAGGGATCCGTCGCCGGTCGACGAGTCCTGGTCCGGGGAGCGCGGATGCCTTCCGGAACCCCGCTTTCCATCATCCGTCCATCCGGAGAAGTTTCGTCATGACCGACACCTCAACCAACGGCACTGGCGCCCCGACTGATACGGCGCCTTCGCTGAACGCTCTCGCACAATACATCAAGGACCTGTCCTTCGAGAACCCGAACGCCCCGCGCTCTCTGACGCCGCAGCAGCAGGGCCCGGAAATCTCGATCCAGGTCAATGTCGGTGCCAACCAGCTCGCGGAGACAGACTTCGAGGTCGACCTCACCCTTGAAGGCAAGGCCACCATCGGCAACGACGTCCTGTTCGTCTTCGAGCTCGTGTATGGCGGCGTGTTCCGCCTGCGCAACATCCCGCAGGAGCATCTGCACCCGACTGTCATGATCGAGTGCCCGCGCCTCCTCTTCCCGTTTGCCCGGCAGATCGTGGCGGACAGCGTCCGCAACGGCGGCTTCCCGCCCCTTTTCATCGATCCGATCGACTTCGCCGCGCTCTACCGCCAGAAGCTGGCGGAAGTGCAGCCGCAGCAGCCGGCCGCGCAGGCCTGATCATTTCCCGGGCATTTCCTTCGAGGAATGCCCGCTCTACTCGCCCCGTCCAAGCGTGGGGCTTGGCCGGGGCTGGCGGCGCTCACCGCTACTAAGTGGCCCGACAAGCTGGCGCTTCAGCTTAAGCCTCAGACGTAAGCCCGTAGCGCCTCCAGATAGCGGCCTCGCCTAAGCCAGTCACAAAACTGCGATGAGCCTCTCGTTCGGCATCGGTCAAGAACGAGGCAAGCGGTTCCGGCCGTTGCATCGCGCGCAGGGAGCCTTCAACGAGGGTGATGGCTGCACGCGCCGCACCGGCCACGGCCAGGCCGAGATCCGTTTGCCGCCCGCCAATGAGCTCCAGATAGACATCCGCCAGGATTTCTGAATCGAGCAGGGCGCCGTGCTTCGTGCGACGAGAATTGTCGATGCCATAGCGTGAACACAAGGCGTCGAGGCTGTTTTGCCCGCCCGGGTGTTTGCGGCGCGCCAACATCAATGTGTCGACGACATTGGCCGCTTCTATGCGTGGAAAGCCGAGACGCGTGAGTTCGGAATCGAGGAAGCCGACATCGAAGGCCGCGTTGTGAATCACAAGACGGGCATCCGCGATGAATTCCATGAATTCCGCTGCCACGTCCTGGAACAGCGGCTTGTCGGAGAGAAATTCGTTCGAAAGGCCGTGCACGTCGAAGGCAGCCGGGGCGACCGGATATTGGGGATTGATGTATTTGTGGAAAGTGCGGCCCGTCGGCAAATGGTTGATGAGCTCCACGCCTCCGATCTCGACAATGCGGTCTCCGGTCAGGTGATCGAGGCCGGTCGTTTCCGTGTCGAGTACGATTTCACGCATTCAGTCACCCCGCCGCTCGCTTGTCCGAGCCCTGATTCTAGCAATGATCGCGTCGACCTGTGCCTCCGCCTCCGCAAGCCCGAGGCCGGTGTCCACAATGAAATCCGCTCTTCTCCGCTTCTCAGCGTCCGGGAGTTGTTTCACGTGAATCATCGCAAATCGTTCGGGTGTCATGCCGGGGCGAGCCAGAACACGCGCGCGCTGAATATCCGGTGACGCCGTCACCACTAAAACCGCGTCACAATCCTTCTCCGCCCCGGTCTCATAGAGCAGCGGAATGTCAAAGACCATCAGCGCGGCTCCGGAACGCCGCGCCTCCGCGAGCACGGCATCCCTGTCGGCGCGGACAAGCGGATGAATGAGTTGTTCGAGCCGTGCCATCCGGTCGGGATGACCAATGACGATCGCACCGAGCTTGGCGCGGTCGACTACTCCATCAGTCGTGGTGCCCGGAAAAGCCGCTTCTATCAGCGGTACGGCCGCACCCTGATATAACCGGTGGACCGCCTCGTCGGAATCATGAACGGGTATCCCCCGCGCTTTGAACATTGCGGCAGTCGTTGACTTGCCCATGCCAATGGAGCCGGTGAGGCCTAGAATGAACGTCATGCCGCTCACGTCGTCGGATACTGTCGAAGGACGTCCGCCTCGATATGTTCCCGTAGCCGGGGCGTAACGCGCGGCAGTATACCGAACCAGCGCTCAAAACCCGGCACCGCCTGGTGGAGAAGCATGCCAAGGCCATCCACGCCCAGAATGCCGCGCGCCCGTGCCTGAGCAAGAAGCTCGGTCTCAAGGGGAACATACACGATATCGTTGACGACGGCGTTGACGGACAAGCCGGACAGGTCGATCGCGAGACGGTCTTGGCCAAACATGCCGAGGGAGGTAGCGTTCACGAGAAGCTTCGTGTGCGGCAGGAGCTTGTCGAGATCCTGCCAAGGCGTCACCTCTACCCGGCCATTGGATGATCCCTTGAAGCGTTCCGCCAGTGCCTCAGCTCGGCCGAGGCTGCGATTGGCGATCACCACACGCTGGACACCCCGGGTCAACAACGCATAGACTACCGCCTTGGCCGCACCACCGGCGCCCAACACCAAGGCAACCTCGGTGCGGGCATCCCAGCCGGGCGCATGTTCGTCGAGATTGCCGAGAAAGCCTGCGACATCGGTGTTGTCGCCGCAGAGTTCGCCGTCCTCGTTCAGCCAGAGCGTGTTGGCGGCACCAAGAGCCACGGCCGTATCACTCAAATGTGTGATGTGCGGAATGACGGCTTCTTTATGGGGGACCGTGACATTCGCACCGACGTAGCCGTGTTCGCTCAAATTCATCACAAAGGCAGCAACATCGTCCGGGGCCACATCCACCTTCTCATAGGCGCCGGCCAACCCATGCTCGTGAAGCCAATGGCCATGGATGAGCGGTGAGCGGGAATGACCGATGGGATGGCCAATAACACAGGCCTTGGGCAGGGTGGCTGACATCGGTCGCTTCCTATCAAGCAAGAACGCCTTCGCGGCGCAGCGCCGGAAGAATCGAAAGCAGGGGCAAGCCGAGAATGGTAAAATGATCCCCGGTGATCGCTGAAAACAGGTGGATACCGAGGCCTTCCAGCTGATAGCCACCCACGCTGCGAGTCACTGCCTCCCCTGCCGTCGCGAGATAGCGTGTGACGAATGCCGCGTCTATGGGGCGCATGGTAAGCGCAGCGCTCGCAATCGTCTCAAAGACGATCTCACCGTCGCGGGCCAGGGCCGCTGCGGCATGCAGATGATGCGTGCGACCGGCCAGGTCCATCAATTGGCGGTGCGCGGCTTCCATATTCCCTGGCTTTGAGAAGGATCGCCCCTCGCAATCCAACGTCTGGTCAGCCCCGAGCACCAGCCGTTTTGAATGATTTTGGCTGACGGCCAGGGCCTTGGCACGAGCAAGGGCCAGTGCGACATCCCGCGGCAACGCGCCGGCCGCTTTGAGCGGTGCCTCAACGGCACGTTCATCGACAGCTGGATCGTCCGTTTCCAGGAGAATCCCCGCCGCGCTGAGAAGTGAGCGCCGCGTCGCGCTCGTCGACGCAAGAATCAGCGCATCAGGCGAAAGCCACAGGTTGGTCGATGTCATAGCGCGATAAACTTCAAACGATGGTCGCGATGCAGCTCGATGATCGTCGCGGCCGTCTCCTCAATTGAACGACGCGTCACATCGATCACGGGCCAATTGTTCCGTGAGCACAACCGGCGCGACTGAGCGATTTCCTCCGCTACCATATCCCGGTCTACATAGTCCGAATCCTCGTCCGCACGCAGGCTGAGAAGACGGTTGCGACGGATCTCGACAATGCGTTCCGGTGTCGCGATCAGCCCGACGATCAAGGGCTTGCGTGCTTCCATCACCTGCGGCGGCACGGGAACACCCGGCACCAGTGGAATGTTAGCTGTCTTGATGCCTCGGTTCGCCAGATAAATGCTGGTCGGCGTCTTCGACGTCCGGCTGACGCCGAGCAGCACGACATCCGCCGCATCTACGTCATCGGCCATTTGCCCATCATCATGCATCAACGTGAAATTCATCGCCTCGATGCGCCGGAAATAGTCCGCGTTCAGCGTGTGCTGGGCGCCTGGACGCGCTTGCGACGCCATGCCGAGGTATGATTCGAACAGCCGCTGGACGGGATCCAGGACGTGGAGGCAAGGAGAACTCGCGGCTGCGCAGGCCGCTTCCAACATTGCCGCCAGGTCCGGTTCGACCAGGGTATAGAGCACGATGCCCGGCGCGGCATCGATCTCCGCGATGACCCGTTCCAGCTGCGCTTTCGACCGCACCAAGGGATAGACATGCTCGATCGCCGAGATCCCTTCGTACTGGGCGGCCGCAGCACGGCTGACCGCAATGAGCGTCTCACCCGTCGAATCGGATACGAGATGAATATGGAAGTAGCTGCGACTCAAGTGTTTTTCCCAACCTTCCTGCGGCGGGCCCAGCGGATGGAGCCATGCCAAGTCATCTAACAGCCAAGTGGATGAAGCGTTGACGACTGTGGAGAACCCCCGCCTGTATCCAGACCCGACGCCACACTGTGGCTTGAGTGGTCGAAGCGATCAACAGCCAGCCTCCTATGGATGGATTCCGGCCGGGTCATTCGACGCAAGCGGGGACAGCGTCGACTCAATCGCGCCGCAATCGTTAACAAACCATGAAGATTAACGGTTTGTTAAGATATGCGGCGCCTCGCCTGGCCGCCGTTCCCCGGCCATACCGCGCGAGCAATCTGGGGACTGGTTGTGGACGGGACTGGCGCATGCGTCATGCCCTGACCAGTAGAAACAACAGAATCTAGACTCTAAAATAAGATTAGATTTGAAGAGAGAGATGGTGTGACCAGCGTCCTGCAAGCCTCCGAAAGCTCGGCCTCCCCGATTCTTAAAACGCTCGCCGGAGAGGCAATGACCCCTCCCCCTCTCTGGATGATGCGCCAAGCTGGCCGGTACCTCCCGGAATATCGTGCCTTGCGTGCTGAAGCGGGATCGTTTCTTGACCTCTGCTATACGCCGAGCCTGGCCACGGAGGTCACACTTCAACCCATTCGCCGCTTCGGCTTCGATGCCGCCATCCTCTTCAGCGATATTCTCGTTGTTCCGCACGCCCTTGGGCAGGACTTGTGGTTTGTCGAGGGAGAGGGACCACGGCTAAAGCCGGTTACAACGCCTGCGGATGTCGCAGCGCTGCGCACGGATCTCGATCCCGAGAAGATCGGTGCCGTGCTCGAGACGGTCGCCCGGGTGAGAGCGGCCTTACCAAGCGAAACGGCGCTACTCGGCTTCTGCGGGGCGCCTTGGACGGTTGCGACCTATATGGTTGCAGGCAGAGGCACGCCGGACCAAGCTCCTGCT
Source organism: Chelatococcus sp. YT9 (assembly GCF_018398315.1). Classification (NCBI taxonomy): domain Bacteria; kingdom Pseudomonadati; phylum Pseudomonadota; class Alphaproteobacteria; order Hyphomicrobiales; family Chelatococcaceae; genus Chelatococcus; species Chelatococcus sp. YT9. The sequence continues at coordinate 1,479,958 of NZ_JAHBRW010000001.1, read as the reverse complement.
CTCGATCTCGCTGCCCAGCAGCCTGAGCTCTTTGCCGAGATCATCGACCTCCTTGTCGCGCAATCGACTCGATATCTGGTCAACCAGCTGAAAGCTGGCGCCGACGCCGTCCAGATCTTCGACAGCTGGGCCGGCGCGCTCGTCAGGGATGAAGCCCTCTACCGTCGATGGTGCCTCGAGCCGATCAGCCGAATTGTGCAGGGCGTCCGCTCGGAGATTCCCAAGGCCCTGATTATCGGCTTTCCGAAGGGGAGTGGCCGCTTTTACCCGCTGTTCGCTGCAGAAAGCTGTGTCGACGCGGTGGGCCTGGACCAAGGAGTGGCGTTGGACCGCGCGCGTGACGTTCAGGCTATCCGCCCGGTACAGGGCAACCTCGACCCCGGGGTTCTGCTCTCAGGTGGGGATGCCCTCGATCATGCGATCGACGCGATCCTTGGTGCCTTCCGCGGGCGTCCTCATGTCTTCAATCTCGGCCATGGCATTCTGCCGCAGACGCCGATTCCGCATGTGGAAAGGCTCGTCAAGCGGGTGCGTGACGGGTTAGGCTGATCCTCATGTACGAATGGATCAAAGCCTTCCACGTTATCTCTGTCATCGCCTGGATGGCGGGTATGCTCTATTTGCCGCGCCTTTTCGTCTACCACGCGGATTCGCCGGTCGGTTCCGAGAGGTCGGAGACCTTCAAGGTCATGGAGCGCCGCCTCTTGAAGGCGATCATCAATCCCGCAATGGGCGCGACGTGGATATCCGGTCTCTACATAGCCTATAGCGGAGGCTGGTTTTCATCGGGCTGGCTTCACGGGAAGCTTCTTCTGGTTCTTTTTCTGTCTGGCATTCACGGTTTTTTTGCTGGCGAACAGCGCAGGCTAGCGGGCGACATCCGCAAGCGCACGGCGCGATTCTATCGTATTGTGAACGAGATACCGACTGTTCTGATGATCGGTATTGTGATCCTCGTCGTGGTCAAACCTTTTTGAAGCCGTGATACCGGGGCTTGAGAGCCTCTTCAAAAACGGATATGGAAATCCCATCCTTCCTTGAAACAGGTTGGCGGATGGCGTGGATCCCTGCCACGCGACGCCTCTCCCCGGTAGCTCGTTAATCCCTAGCCGCTGCCCTTCTACCTGTTAGTTCCCCTTCTTTCCGTGGCCGGCCTTCCCCAGGCACGCCCCTTACATTTTGAGAGAGTCTCCATGCGGGAGATCAAGCTTCAGGACCTCAAGTCCAAGACGCCGACCGAGCTTTTGACTTCAGCCGAGGAGCTCGAAGTCGAGAACGCCAGCATCATGCGCAAACAGGAATTGATGTTTGCGATTTTGAAGCAGCTTGCTGCGCGTGAAATTGAGATCATCGGCGAGGGCGTCGTCGAGGTGCTTCAGGACGGATTCGGATTTCTCCGGTCGTCCGATTCCAACTATCTGCCGGGCCCGGATGACATTTACATCTCTCCGTCGCAGATCCGCCGCTTTGGACTCAGGACCGGCGACACCGTCGAAGGACCTATTCGTGGTCCCAAGGAAGGCGAGCGCTATTTCGCGCTGCTCAAGGTCAACACGATCAATTTCGAGGATCCGGAGAAGATCCGGCACAAGGTTCACTTCGACAACCTGACGCCGCTCTATCCCGATGAAAGGTTGCGCCTGGAGATCGAGGATCCGACGAAGAAGGACTACTCGGCGCGAATCATCGACATTGTCTCTCCGATCGGTAAAGGCCAGCGCGCCCTCATCGTGGCGCCGCCACGTACCGGCAAGACGGTGCTTCTGCAGAATATCGCCCAGTCAATCACCACGAATCATCCCGAGTGCTACCTCATCGTTCTGCTCATCGATGAGCGCCCTGAGGAAGTCACCGACATGCAGCGCTCCGTGAAGGGCGAGGTCATTTCCTCGACCTTTGACGAGCCGGCTGCGCGCCACGTGCAGGTTGCGGAAATGGTGATCGAGAAGGCCAAGCGCCTGGTCGAGCATGGCCGCGATGTGGTCATCCTGCTCGACTCGATCACTCGCCTTGGCCGCGCCTACAACACCGTCGTGCCCTCTTCCGGCAAGGTGTTGACCGGCGGTGTGGACGCAAACGCGCTCCAACGGCCCAAGCGCTTCTTCGGCGCGGCTCGCAATATCGAAGAAGGGGGTTCGTTGACGATCATCGCGACAGCCCTCATCGACACCGGAAGCCGCATGGATGAAGTGATCTTCGAGGAGTTCAAGGGCACCGGCAACTCGGAGATCATTCTCGACCGTAAGGTTTCCGACAAGCGGGTCTTCCCGGCGCTGGATATCACCCGGTCCGGCACGCGCAAGGAGGAGCTGCTCACGCCGGCCGATATCCTCAAGAAGACCTACGTGCTCCGGCGGATTCTCAATCCGATGGGCACGGTCGACGCCATCGAGTTCCTGCTCGACAAGCTGCGGCAGACCAAGTCCAACGGCGAGTTCTTCGATTCCATGAATACCTGACGATTGAAGGACTACAGGTAGGACCGCCGCTTCGCTCGGTTGCCTCTATCTCTTCTCTCTATAAGCCGCCGGCTCTGCTCCGGCGGCTTTTCTTTTGCGCTGACAGCCCGCAATCCCTCGTCGAGAAAGCCAGTGGCCGTCTTCGGCTAGCCAGGCTCGGCAATTGCAACGTCTCTTCGGGGACCTCGGTCTATCTCGAAACGGGGCAAAGACGCAGTCAAAGCGGGATTTCTGGCATGGTTATCAATCTGACACCAACGAGCGGTGTGTCGTTTCGGGACTACCTGACGCTCGGAAGTTCCTATTCCGTCGCTTATGGGTATGGCGGCAATGACACGATCGAAGGCAAGGCGCGCGGCGGTCTCAACCTCGCCATGGGCGGCAAGGGTGAGGATGGCTACATCGTCAACGGCGATATGGTCATCTCGGACAGCGGCGGGCATGACTATGTGACGATGCTGGGCATCTCGTGGTCATCACCCACGAGCCACATCGCGACGATCGATAATCGCCATCTGGTTCTTTGGGACACCGCGAGCGACACGTCGGTCATCGTGCTCGACTGGCTCGATCCAGGGCGGCAGGTGGAGCTCTATCATTTCAATGACGTGAGCTTGAGTTGGGGCGAAATCGCCTACTATCTCCCGGGCAAGGAGAGCTTCATTGGCGACATACCATGGGAAGGGTTGGGCGGCCTTGGTCTGACCGGGTTTCTGTCCAACGACGCCAACGACACCATCAACTTCCATCGGGAGCAGGAAGCCTTCGGCTCCAATAAGGCCGATGCGGAGGCTGTTGGCCGCCTCTACGAGGCCGGGCTTGGCCGTAAAGCGGACATTGCGGGTCTGAACTTCTGGTATGACGTGCAGGTGAGCGGGGTCTCGGAGCAGGATATCGTAGGCTCGCTCCTCAAGAGCGCCGAGTTCACAAAGGCATATGGAAATGCATACACCATGACCAACGCCGACTTGGTTGAGGTCATGTATGAGAATGTGTTGGGTCGGGCCAGCGACAGCGCGGGGGCAGCATTCTGGATTAGCCAGTTGCAAAACGGCTTTAGCAGAGAGGGCCTTCTCATCGCTTTCGCGGATAGCGCGGAAAACGTGAGCCAGAGCGACTACCTGCACTCACTCGCATGGAACCCGTCCACCAGCGACTGGTATTTTGCCTGAACGATTGAGCTAGCCGGTTGGTCGACCGGTTTCTCGGACCAGTATGACCCCACTACGAGATTGAAGGATCGGCTCCTTTCACGGTAACCCCACGGCCGCGCCTCTGCTGCGTGGGGTTTATTCTCACGGATCACTCAGTCTTGTCCAAGGACGACCGCAAAGTTTGGCGGAGGAGAGCCGCATCGCTGATAGGGAGCGAGCAACTCTGCCCCTGACAAACGAAGGCGCTTCCCAATCCGGCTCTCTCAGCCTGGGTCCTCGCGGGATGATCGGCATGGAGATCACCGGCGTCCTTGAGATCCATAATTGTCCGATTCGGATAAGGAACGGATCGGGCTGCAGCCAGAAGCGCTTCTCTCTCTGACCCGGCGACAATAACAGCCGCGCCATGGAGATAGAAGTCCAACGCGTTCAGAATCGAGGCGTGGTTGAGTGGTGCGACCTTCGCATACCCCGCCAGCCTGGATAGTTCCTCATCCGGCGTCCCGTACGAAAGTGCGGCAAGTCTCGCCAGAGACTCTCCGAAGAGACCATTTGCATTCGGTGTGGCCTCGTCGGTTGTCTGCCGCGGTCGTATTACCAGATCATCCGCGCTATCCGAGACCAGGTAAAGCACACCCGATTCGTCTGCGTAATGATCTCTTAACAGATCTCTCCAGCGCGATGCATCCTCAAGGTAGTGCCGGGTTCCGCTCGCTTCGTAAAGCGTCACGGCGGCCAGCATCATCGCGGCATGATCTGTGGCAAACCCCGGAAAAAGTAAGCGGTCATCCCTCCAGCTGTGACCGAGGAGACCATCTCTAACCATCGATTCGCGTATGAAACGATAGGTCTCTTGCGCCGCCTGAACCCAGTCCGGCCGGTCAAGCAGCAGCCCGGCGCGCACGAGCCCGATAATCATCAGCCCGTTCCAATCGGCCAGAACTTTGTCATCCCGTCCTGGCTGAACGCGCTTGTTGCGGTGTTCCAAGAGACGATCTCGAAGCCTTCCCAATTGGGCCTCTTTGGCGGGATCAACCATGACTCGGTTCTGCCGGTTCAAGATGGTGGAGCCTTCCCAATTACCTTCTTGCGTCACCCCGTAGACCGTCTTGAACAGCGCAGACTCCGCTCCGAGCAACTCGTCAATTTCGGCTTCAGACCACACATAGGCCTTGCCTTCCTCGCCTTCGGAGTCGGCGTCTAGGCTCGCCGCAAAGACGCCGCCAGGAAGGCGCATTTCCCGGTTCAACCAGGCGACGATTCCTTCTGCCGCCTCTCTGCAGAGGGCGCTACCGGTTTTCACCGCGGCGAGCGCGAACAGGGGCAGGAGTTGCGCATTGTCATAGAGCATCTTCTCGAAATGCGGCACGAGCCACCGATCGTCCACGGAGTAGCGGGCGAACCCTCCGCCGAGATGGTCGTGGATACCTCCACGCGCCATCTGCTCCATCGATAACTGGAACAGGGCCATTGCTTCCGTGTCGTGTGATGACACGGCGTGGCGCCACAGGAACTCGAGAAGCATGGGATTTGGGAATTTAGGCGCACCTTTCAGCCCGCCATGGACGGGGTCAAAAGCGCGCTTAAGAGCTGATCCCACCTCCAGCAACCACTTCTCCCCAAGAGAGGCATCGGGGCTCGCGGCCACGGTCGCGCGGAGATTCTGGAGCAGAGCATTTCGGTTGTGCGCGATTCGTCCAGGTTCCTCACGGACCAGTCGAGCAACCTCTCGAAGCACGGCGACGAAAGACGGGCGCCCGAAACGTGCGGTCTTCGGGAAGTAGGTTCCACCCCAGAATGGCTCGCCGTCAGGTGTCAGGAACATGGTGAGCGGCCAGCCCCCCTGTTCGCCGAGCATATGGAGCGCCTGCATGTAGATTTGATCCACATCCGGCCGCTCCTCGCGATCGACCTTGATATTGACGAAGAGTTCGTTCATGACCGCGGCTGTCCCGGGGTCTTCGAAGCTTTCGTGTGCCATGACGTGGCACCAGTGGCAGGCCGCATAGCCCACCGATAGGAGAATAGGCTTGCCCTCCCGGCGGGCCGCCGCGAGAGCATCGGCTCCCCAGGGCCACCAGTCGACCGGATTGTGTCGGTGCTGCAAGAGATAGGGACTGGTCTGGTTACCCAGGCGGTTCATATCGGAGCTCCGTTGCTTAATGCAGTGTGCCACGCCTTTCCGCTCAAACCAGACCGAATAGACGAAGGCTGACTTGTTCTGATGACCGGTATGGCCCCCCTACATCATGAGAACGCCACGGGAAGGGAAACGATCCTCGCCCTCGCAACCGGCCCGGTCCGTTCAGCAGTGGCAATACTGCGCCTGTCGGGCCCCGCCAGCCGATTCGCACTCGAAACGATCGCGCGGGGGTGCCCGGCACCGCGTCGCGCATCCCTGCGGTACCTCCGCGCGCCAGCCACAGAAGAAATCCTAGATCGTGGGCTCGTCTTCTGGTTTCCGGAGCCAGCGAGCTTCACCGGCGAAGACATGGCTGAGTTTCATGTTCATGGCGGGACCGCCGTGATCAGGGCTGTCATCAGCGCGCTGTTGGCCATACCGGGTTGCCGCCTTGCTGAGCCGGGCGAATTCTCGCGTCGTGCATTTCTCGCCGGGCGCCTTGATCTGAGTGAAGCGGAGGGCATTGCCGATCTCGTGGAGGCGCAGACCGAGCTGCAACGCCGGCAAGCCCAACGTCAGATGGACGGCGCCCTTTCCGTCGTCATTTTGGACTGGCGGAACCGTCTTGCAGATTGCTTGGCGGAAGTTGAGGCTGACCTCGATTTCTCCGACGAGGCCGATGTGCCAGATCGCTTGGCTGAGGCGGTAGCGCCGCGGATTATGGCGGTTCGGGATGAGATTGCTGCGGCGATCGCCGACGGCCGTCGCGGCGAGCGCCTCCGCGAGGGCTTCACGGTTGTCATCGCTGGGGCCCCCAACTCCGGTAAGTCCACTCTGTTTAATCGTTTGCTGCAAAGGGAAGCTGCGATCGTGACGCCCATTCCCGGTACAACCCGGGACATATTGGAGACCGCGCTCGATATCGACGGGCTTCCGGTCATGCTGATCGACACAGCGGGCCTCCGCGTTACCGACGACGCGGTGGAGAAGGAGGGTATTCGCCGCGCCCTCGTTCGGGCGCAGCGTGCAGATTTGGTGCTTTCGCTACAGGCGTTCGACTCAGCCCCCCAAGCGGCTGATTGGCAAACGCCGACTTTGCAGATATGGACAAAAAGCGACGTTGAGGACGCGCCTCAAGGATTTTCCGGGTTGGTTATTTCTTCAACGAAAGACCGAGGTATAGCCGAGCTTTTGGACGAGGTCGCCGAACGCGCCCGGGAAGCGCTCGGTAACGGTTCAGCGCTGGTTACCCGCGAGCGCCATCGAGACGCGTTGACCAGGGCGCTCGCGGCGCTTCAGCGAGGATTGGAGCCACACAAACCTACTGAGCTTCTCGCGGAGGATCTTCGGCTTGCTTTGCGAGATCTAGGGCGTGTGACAGGCCATGTGGGAGTCGAGGAGATCCTCGACCGGATCTTCTCGTCGTTTTGTATTGGAAAATAAGCCATCGTTCCGCTGTTTCACGTGAAACGGGGTGAGCGACGCAGACGTCAGAAGTTCTGGGATCCGGCTGGAGATCCATATGTTGACGAAGTTTGATGTGGTTGTTGTAGGTGGTGGCCATGCCGGGACTGAGGCCGCGGCCGCATCCGCGCGTCTGGGTGCCAGGACCGCGCTTATAACGCATAGTCGCGCGACCATTGGCGCGATGTCATGTAACCCGGCGATAGGTGGGCTCGGTAAGGGCCATCTGGTCCGGGAGATCGACGCTCTTGATGGTGTTATGGGGCGAGCGGCCGACGCGGCCGGCATCCAGTTCCGCGTTCTCAACCGCCGCAAGGGCCCAGCTGTGCGCGGACCTCGTGCGCAGGCCGACCGCAAGCTCTACGCCCAGGCTGTTCAGCAGGCCTTGGATGCCACGGCGAATCTGACAATCCTCGAAGCGGAAGTAGACAGGATTATCTTCTCGGAAAACAGCGTTTCCGGCGTGCGACTGGCCGACGGTCGTGACGTCGGCTGCGGTTCTGTCGTGATTACAACAGGAACGTTCCTGCGCGGGTTGATCCATATAGGCGAGGTGAAGCGCGCCGGAGGCCGCTATGGCGAAGCTCCGGTGAACGGCCTTTCTACGAGCTTGATGCAGCTGGGCTTATCGCTTGGACGATTGAAAACAGGCACTCCGGCCCGCCTTGACGGGCGGACGATCGATTGGGCCATTGTGGAGATGCAGGCGGGCGATGACCCGCCCGAGCCCTTTTCGACGCTGACCGGCCGCATCACAACGCCTCAGATAGAGTGCGGCATTACGCGGACAACCGAGGCGACCCACGCGGTCATCCGCGAGAATATCCATCGGTCAGCAATGTACTCGGGCTCAATCACTGGCAGAGGCCCGCGTTATTGCCCTTCCGTTGAGGACAAGATTACGCGCTTTGGTGATCGAGATGGGCACCAGATTTTCCTCGAACCAGAGGGGTTGGACGATCCAACGGTCTACCCCAATGGGATTTCGACGTCTTTGCCGGAGGACGTTCAACGCGCGTTTATCGCGACCATTCCCGGCCTTGAGCGAGCGGCTGTTCTGAGGCCCGGCTATGCTATCGAGTATGACTATGTCGATCCACGCAATCTGAGAGCTACCCTGGAGGTCAAAACTTGCCGCGGGCTCTTCCTTGCCGGCCAGATCAACGGTACGACCGGCTACGAGGAAGCGGGCGCTCAGGGATTGATCGCGGGACTTAATGCGGCGCGTCGCGCAGGTAACCAGCCGGAGATTATCTTCGACCGCGCCGAGAGCTATATGGGCGTTATGGTTGATGACCTCGTCACCCAAGGAGTGAGTGAGCCATACCGCATGTTCACATCTCGATCGGAGTACCGGCTGACCCTCCGCTCCGACAACGCCGATGAGCGATTAACCCCTCGTGGTCTTGCGATAGGGTGCATCGGAAGTGAACGAGCGGAATCCTTCCGCGCCTCGCAGGAATCGCTGGTCCGCCTACGCGCGCAACTCCGCTCTCTCGACTTGACTCCCAATCAGGCAGAGAAGTTCGGCTTGTCGCTCAACCGGGATGGACAGCGGCGTTCGGCCTTCCAGATTCTATCCTACCCCGGCGTTGATATGAGGAGGCTCGCCGGCATATGGCCCGAGCTGTCCACTGTGCCCGACCGCTTGGCTGCTCGCCTGGAAGCCGATGCGACGTACGCAGTCTATACCGAACGTCAAGCTGCTGACATCGCCACGTATCGTGCTGATGAAGCAGTTAAGCTTCCGGCGGTCGATTTCTTGACCATGCCGGGGCTGTCCAATGAAATCAGGCAGAAGCTCGTGGAGGTTCAGCCTGAAACGCTTGGACAGGCGGCTCGGATCGAAGGTATGACGCCTGCGGCGATGACGATTCTCGCTGGGATAGCACTTGGGAAAGGCGGTCGATTCGCAACCGTTACGTAGCGGTCATTTCGCATCGACGCTCGCGGTGATATAGAAGCGTTATCGATTCTTATCCGCAACAATCGGGCAGTTCAGGTTGATGGCGTCAGCGAGCGATAACGGCGGTCTGGACATTACCAGTGTCGCTGGTGTTTCACGTGAAACCGAGGCCAAGCTCCGCGCCTACGTCAACGAGCTTCGGCGGTGGCAATCGATCAAGAACTTGGTGGGGCCAGGAACCCTGGACGACATCTGGGGACGGCACATCGCTGACTCGGCGCAGCTTCTCCGCCTCCGGCCCGCCGCGCGCCGGTGGCTCGATCTTGGATCGGGCGCTGGGCTGCCGGGGCTCGTCATCGCAATTCTCCTCAGCGAATCTGAGGAGGCAGAAGTCCATCTGGTCGAGAGCAACAGCCGGAAATGTGCGTTTTTGCGGGCTGCTATTCGCGCGACCGGCGCACCGGCTCACGTTCACGAGGGCCGCATTGAAAATGTGGCGAATCAGTTTGCCGGGCAGGTGGAGGTCGTGACGGCGCGCGCCTTGGCGCCAGTGGTCCGATTAATGCCAATGGTCAAAGATCTGTTGAGAACCGGAGCAGTCGGGATATTTCCGAAGGGCCAGGATCTCGATGCCGAATTGACCGAGGCCGCTAAATCTTGGAGAATCACGGCCGATATCGCGCCGAGCTTAACGGATCCCGAAGCGCGGATTCTCATCGTGAGCGCGGCCTCTGAGCTTGAGCGGGGATAGGCGACGCAATGACCGATAGCCATACCATCGAGCCACCACAGGTGGAGCCGATCCAGAGGCTGCATTCCCAGGCCGTACGTGTTCTCGCTCTGGCGAATCAGAAGGGGGGCGTCGGTAAAACTACAACGGCGATAAACCTTGGCACCGCGCTTGCGGCCATCGGTGAACGTGTATTGATCATAGATCTCGACCCGCAGGGTAACGCAACGACCGGTTTGGGGATTGATCGCCGCAGCCGTCGTATTTCGACCTATGATGTTATGACAGGGGCTGCCCAGCTGGCAGACGCAGTCATCGATACCGCCGTTCCCAATCTGGCGGTGGCCCCATCGACGCTCGATCTTCTAGGTGTAGAGCTCGAGATCGCTTCATCACGCGATCGAGCGCATCGATTGATGCAGGCAATCAAGACCGTTTCGGCATTGCCATCTTCGGACGGCCATACCGGCGGTTTTACCTATGTGCTGATCGACTGTCCGCCTTCTCTCAACCTACTTACCATCAATGCGCTGACAGCCGCCGATGCAGTTGTGGTGCCGCTCCAATGCGAATTTTTTGCCCTGGAAGGGCTTAGCCAACTCCTGAAGACCGTGGATCAGGTTCGGGCCGCGCTTAATCCACGGCTCACGATCCATGGCGTTGTCCTGACAATGTACGACCCCCGTAACAATCTTGCGGGCCAAGTGGTCGCTGATGTCAGGCAGTTCATGGGCCAGAAGGTTTATGACACGGTCATACCCCGGAATGTTCGGGTATCCGAAGCGCCTTCACATGGTAAGCCCGTTTTGCTCTACGATCTCAAATGCGCGGGAGCTCAGGCTTATCTCAAATTGGCGTCCGAAGTGATTCAGCGCGAGCGTAGCTTGTGCGCAGCCTGATTGCAGGCCCCGTCGTTCTGGAGAATTCCTATGGCCGATGATCCCGCACGTTCCCGTCTTGGCCGAGGCCTAGCTGCTCTCATCGGCGATGTCGGCGAGGAGTTTGGCGCGTTGGAACGTACGCGCGCACCCGGTCAACGCCTCGTTCCCGTGGAGTTTCTGCGGCCGAACCCGCGCAATCCGCGGAAGGCCTTTGTCGACGAGGACTTGGCCGAACTCGCTGATTCGATCAAGCAGCGGGGCGTAATTCAGCCCATCGTTGTCCGGTCGCTACCCCATTTGATCGATGTCTTTGAGATCATTGCCGGCGAGCGTCGCTGGCGTGCGGCCCAGCGTGCCGGTCTGCACGAGGTTCCCGTGGTGGTTATCGAGGCGGACGATAAGACCGCTCTTGAGATCGCCATCATCGAGAACGTGCAGCGAGCGGACCTCAATCCGATGGAAGAGGCGGCGGGCTACGAACGGCTCATTGCCGACTTTGACTATACGCAAAACGATCTGGCCCAAGTTATCGGCAAAAGCCGGAGCCATGTCGCGAATACGCTCCGATTGCTCAAGCTCCCAGCCGGTGTGAAGGAGCTTGTGAATGACGGTCAGCTGTCAGCCGGCCACGCGCGGGCTCTGCTCGGCTTGGAAGATCCGGAGACTGTCGCGCGGCAAGTCATCGAAAAAGGACTCAATGTCCGTGACGTCGAGCGCATCGCCCAGGACGAGGCGCGCGATGGCGGAAAGGCGAGTGTGCCGCGCGCTCGCGCGAAGGCGGAAAAGGACCCAGATACGCGGGCTCTCGAAAAAGCGCTTGAGGATGTTCTGGGGCTGGCGGTGACCATCAACCATCAGGCACGTGGTGGCGAAATGCGGATCCGCTATCTCACCTTGGATCAGCTTGACGCGCTTTGCCGTCGTCTGCAGGGCTGAAACTGCCGCGAAGGATTGTCGCACGTGTGCGACACTTGGCAGCTTCTACTAAGGTCCTAGTGATTTCAAACCGTTGTAGCCTTTATTCCAATGCAGACCGGCATGCGTTGCGCTTGCCGATTGATAGGCCGATTCGCATAATCAACTGAGCCGCGGTTGGTAGCGTCAGCGTCCGTTTCATAAGCCGACCGGGAGGAAACCAATGTCGGACAAGATTTATCCGGTGCCCGCGGAATGGGCTGCCCGCGCTTATGTCAACAAGGCGCGTTACGAAGCCATGTACCAGGCGTCCATCGACGATCCTGAAGCCTTCTGGGGCGAGCACGGGCGGCGCATTCACTGGTTCACGCCCTATACCAAGGTCAAGAACACGAGCTTTGCGCCCGGGGCGGTCTCAATCCGGTGGTATGAGGATGGCGTTACCAACGTCGCGTACAATTGCATCGATCGGCATCTGCCAGAACGTGCGGACCAGGTCGCGATCATCTGGGAGGGCGATGATCCCGGCGAACACAAGTACATCACCTATCAGGAACTCCATGACGAAGTTGCCCGGCTCGCCAATGTCCTGCGCCTGAGAGGCGTGGAAAAAGGCGATCGGGTCACGATTTACATGCCGATGATCCCCGAAGCGGCCTATGCCATGCTCGCCTGCGCCCGGCTTGGAGCTGTGCATTCGGTCGTATTCGGAGGCTTCTCGCCGGATTCGTTGGCCGGCCGTATCACCGACTGTGGATCGAAAGTGGTGATCACCGCGGACGAAGGGGTGCGCGGCGGCCGTAAGGTGCCGCTCAAGGTGAATGTCGATGAAGCGATCGCCATTGCAGGCGGCGTGGAGCATGTGATCGTCGTCAAACGCACCGGCTCGCCGGTGAATATGGAGCCGGGCCGCGACGTGTGGCTGCACGAGGCGGCAGCGTTGGTCACCGCAGAATGTCCCTGTGAGGAGATGAACGCCGAAGATCCGCTGTTCATCCTCTATACATCCGGCTCTACGGGGAAGCCCAAGGGAGTGCTGCACACAACCGGCGGCTACCTCGTGTATGCTTCGATGACCTTCCAGTACATCTTCGACTACCATGGCGATGAGGTGTATTGGTGCACGGCCGACGTGGGCTGGGTCACGGGCCACAGCTATATCGTGTATGGGCCACTGGCCAATGGCGCCAAGACCTTGATGTTTGAGGGAATTCCCACCTATCCGACCAAGTCCCGCATGTGGGAAGTGGTGGACAAGCATAAGGTCAACATCTTCTACACCGCCCCGACCGCGCTGCGCGCGCTGATGCAGGCCGGCGACGAACCGGTGAAGCAAACGTCCCGCGCTTCCTTGCGGCTCTTGGGCTCCGTGGGCGAGCCGATCAATCCGGAGGCGTGGGAGTGGTATCATCGCGTCGTGGGTGACGGCCGCTGCCCGATCGTCGACACATGGTGGCAGACAGAGACCGGCGCGACCCTGATTTCACCGCTACCCGGCGCAACAGATCTCAAGCCCGGCTCGGCTACACGCCCCTTCTTCGGCGTCCGCCCAGAGCTACTCGACGCTGACGGCAAGATTATCGAAGGGGCAGGGGCTGGCAATCTCGTGCTGGCGGATTCCTGGCCAGGACAGATGCGCACGGTCTATGGGGACCATGCACGTTTCATGGACACCTATTTCTCCGCCTATCCGAACCGTTATTTCACGGGTGACGGCTGCCGGCGCGATGAGGACGGCTATTATTGGATCACCGGCCGCGTCGACGATGTCCTCAATGTGTCCGGTCACCGGCTTGGCACCGCTGAGGTCGAGTCGGCCCTCGTTGCCCATGACAACGTCTCGGAAGCGGCCGTCGTGGGTTATCCTCACGACATCAAGGGCCAGGGCATTTACGCCTATGTCACGCTGATGGTTGGCGTCGAGCCCTCCGAGAACCTGCGAAAGGAACTCGTGGCCTGGGTACGCCATGAGATAGGGCCGATTGCCACGCCTGATCTGATTCAGTTCGCCCCGGGGTTGCCGAAGACGCGCTCTGGGAAGATCATGCGACGCATCCTCCGCAAGATCGCCGAGGATGAACATGGGAGCCTCGGCGATACATCAACCCTGGCGGACCCGGGAGTGGTCGATGATCTTGTCGCAAACCGGCTGAACAAGCGTGCAGGGACCTGACAGCGATCAAGACGTGACGTGGGACGACCCCGACGCGCCCGTTCTCGTGGCGCGTCGGAAGAGCCTTTTGCATATCAGGCTCAATCGCCCCAAGGCGCTCAATAGTCTGACGCTTGAAATGGTGGAGATCCTGGCCGCCGCGCTGGATCGGGCCGAGCGGGACGGAGCGATCGGGCTTGTCTTCATAGACGGGGCCGGCGAGCGTGGCTTCTGCGCTGGTGGTGATATCCGCGCGGTCGCCGATAGTGGCCGCGCCCACGACGGCCGCGCCGAGGCCTTTTGGCGCACCGAATATGCGGTAAATGCGCGAATTGCCGGGTTCGTAAAGCCCTATGTCGCCTTCATGGATGGAATAACCATGGGCGGCGGCGTCGGGTTATCGGCCCACGGAAGCCATCGGATCGTCACAGAACGCACCCGCCTGGCGATGCCGGAAACCGGCATCGGCTTCATTCCCGATGTCGGTGGGACGTGGCTGTTGGCGCGCGCGCCGGGCGAGACCGGCACTTACATGGGGCTTACCGGTAACAGCGTGGATGCGGCTGATGCCATATTCACCGGCTTCGCCGACCATTTCATGCCTTCAACCCATAAAAGCCAACTTCTGGCGGGCCTCTTGGCGCTGCCGGCCGGCGCGACGGGTTCCGACGTGGAAGCAGTCATCGCCGCGCTTGCGCAGCCTGCGGGGGCGTCCAAGCTTTCGGCAGAACAGCCCCTTATCGATCAATTGATGAGCAACGATGATGCCTCAGCAATCATCCAGATGCTGAAGGTTAACCGTTCACCGTTCGCGCTGGAAACGGCAGAGACGATCCTCAGTCGTTCGCCAACAAGTGTGAAGGTCACGTTGGCTCTCCTGCGCCGGGCTCGTTTGGCCACGTCCCTCGAGGCTTGCCTCGATGCGGAGTACGCTGCTGCCTGCCAAACCCTTCGGGGCCATGATTTCTATGAGGGCGTACGAGCAGCGGTCATCGATAAGGACAGAACTCCGCGATGGTCCCCGGCGACGCTATCTGATGTCGATCCTGCAGTCATTGCAGCGCATATCGATATATGACGCGTATATCTATTTGGAGTGTACGCCTCTCTTCGCACAATCATATTACTTGTATTTTGATTGTTCGATGTGGAGGCATGGTTTCACTCCAAATATGGCGGCGGCATCTATGCCCATGGATCCCCCTTTCAAAGAGCGATATGAGCGAGGTGATCTTCTGTATGGCCTGCGCCTTCCAAGGGCGGCATACTGCGGACATTGGGGGCTGGACGCGGAGTTATCCGAAGAGCCATTCCCGATGATCGACAGCTATTCGTTGTCGGAAGAGGAAGCTCGCGATCGGGGGAGCACCGACGACTTCAACCCCTTATCTCATCGGCAGGCCGATTTTTGGAGGGCATTGCGCCGCCATCCAGTCTATTGCTCTGCTCTTGACGGCACGTATGAGTTGCGAAGGGATTGGCCGGTTTACTCATCAGAGACTTTGCGGCGGAAATGCAAAGGCGGATTACACTGGGCCGCCACCGGCAAGTTTACGATAGCTGCCCATTTCATTCTCGATCAATTGGATATGGCTGCGGTTGTGGAAAAGAACGCGACATGGCACGGTGGTCGGAAACTGGACTTCAAGGACAAGGGCGACAAGTCCCGCTCCTGCACAGGCTCTGAGCTCCGTTGGATCTATAGAAACCAAACCGACGCGCTTGTCCGCAATACCGTTCAGTTCTGGAAGCAATTCCGCCCAGTGGCACCGCCGTGGGAATTCGGGCATTTCGGCGGAGGCGAAGCCCACTTGTGGCGCCGGTATGTTCCACGCTCATGGCGCGGCAGATTCAGGACTTGTCCTATACTCTGAACTCAGTCCGATTGCTTGGCCAAGTGAGTGCCCCTGTGATCGGGGGCTCACGCGGTTCGTCAGGCGCTTTGGCCGCCCTGCTTGCGTGGAGCTTGCACGTAGGCTTGCGCCTAGGCATCCTATGCGAGACATATCCATCGCCGAACCGCGAGCGGAAAGCCATGACGGACACGAACAAGCCGCGCATCGTCATCACCTACTGCACCCAGTGCCAATGGTTGCTGCGGGCCGGCTGGATGGCGCAGGAGCTTCTGTCGACATTCGGTGCGGATCTCGGCGAGGTCGCTCTTGTTCCGGGCACCGGCGGTGTTTTCCAGATCGACTGCAATGATGTCGTTATTTGGGAGCGCCAGAGGGACAATGGCTTTCCAGATGTAAAAACTCTGAAGCAACGCGTTCGCGACCAGCTTGAGCCGGGGCGTGATCTCGGCCATATCGATCGAGCTTGAAAACATACATTTCGTGTGTTTCACCAGATGCCGGCTAACGAGATGAAATACCGCGCTTTAACCGGCCGCTTTCGATGTAGAACAGTTAAAATATAATCAGTTCCGTTACTTAGCTCTTGCGCTGCGCCGCTGAATGCGCGCAAAAAGCGCTCGGATGCGGGCGTCCTCCAAAATGAAGCGGAGGTCTGGCCAGGTGCGGCCGCCGCATGGATTTGCCGGATCACGGCAGGTCGGCGGGAAGGCCCGCGGCATCGAAACAGCGCGCTGCGAGTGCTAAGGAGATTAAACCGATGGCCACATTGGTCTGTGAAGCGCGGGTCCGCACGAGCCTCTCGTCACATGTCATCGCGACACTCTGCGAACGCCTTGCACAGGACCATGCCAAGATTACCTGGAGCGAGAGCGCCGGACGGGCGGATTTCACTTTCGGATCTGGAATTCTCGAAGCAGGCGTCGGCAGCATCATGCTGCGGGCCGAGGCTGCCGATGAGGCATCGCTCGCCCGGGTGAAGTTCCTGTTGGCGCTGCGTTTCGAGGAACTGGCGAAGGCCGAGAAGCCGGACATCGCCTGGACGGGCGATGGCTGTGACCGCACGGAACTTTTGAATTTTCGCGAGATGCTTGTGTCGAGGATAGCGGATATAACGCCACATCTGCGCCGGATCACGCTCGCGGGTCAGGATCTGGCGCGTTTCGACAGCAGTAACTTTCACGTCAAGCTCCTGCTTCCCCCTGCCGGCTTGGAGCCGGCGTGGCCGGTAATGGGACGCAATGGCTTGCCGGTCTGGCCTGAGGGCGAGCGTCGGCCGACGGTGCGCACCTATACGGTCCGGCGCGTCGATGTGCGGGCAGGCGAGCTCGACGTCGATTTCGTCATGCATGAGGACGCCGGACCGGGGGCCGCTTTCGCGCTGCGCGCGCAGCCGGGAGACGTTATCGGCGTGATGGGGCCTGGCGGGCGGGGGATCGCCGAGGCTGATTGGTATTGCCTTGTCGGGGATGAGACCGCCTTCCCGGCTATCGCGCGCATCCTGGAGGCCATGCCCGCGACCGCTCGAGGGATCGCACTGGTCGAGGTGAGCGACGTCAGCGAGGAGCAGATCATCCAGCACCCACCTGGAATCTCCTTGCGCTTTCTTCATCGCAACGGCGCGGAACCCGGCTCCACGACTCTGCTGCCGGATGCGGTACGTGCGATCGAATGGCCATCGGAGGGAAGCGTCTTCGCTTGGGCGGGGGTCGAGTTCGAAGCCTTTCGTGCCATCCGCAGCTACTGGCGCAAAGATATGAACCTTGACCGCAGCAGCCATCTCGCTGTTGCCTACTGGCGTCGAGGGGTCAGCGAAGGTGATTTCAAGAAAGCTCCAGCTGAAGACTAGGGCTGATCCTGTAATTAGATGAGTTCTAAGATATAGAGCGGATGTTCTTAGTTTTGAATATATCTAAAGTGATATAGAAACTAGGCAGCCATGCTCTGATGGACTATTCCTAGCCCTAATATTTGACGTATGTGAGAGCGAGCGAGGGAGAGGAATAACCGCTCCGCTGCTTTACGACGTCTGAATATACCGCAAGCCAGCCAATTCCTGCTTCGGCCGGATCAGCCAGCCAGTGGCCAATCTGCTAGATGCCAATAGGGATGTGGCTCATGCCTGCGATTCACGGACTGACGCATGTCGATCACTCTCGCCCGTCTTCCGCGGTGGGAGTGATGAAGCCGATGGCCCTGGCGCTCCGGCTCAACATGCCCTCTCCGCTGAGCGTCGCATCCCGGTCGAAACATTGGCCTCACCGCCTCATATGTGGCTGCGCCCTCTTGATCGCTGCGGCTTGCTTCAGCCCGCTTGCGGCGCAGCAGCCCCAGCCCGTGCAGAGCAGCGGGACCGGCGCTACGTCCGTTCAACTTCCTGCCGGACACCCGGCTGTGGGGCCGTCGCCGATGAGGCAGAATCCGGTGACCATGCCGACCGCTGCTTCGCCGGCCGCGATACAGCCTCCAATTCCGCAGCCTTCGAGCACGCCGAATGGCCGGGAGGCTCTCAACGGTCAGGCGCTTACCACGCAGGCGCAGACAGGTAACGGGGTGCCGACCTCTGCGCCGGCAACGGAAGCTGTGCTGCCGGAGGCGCCATCCCTGCAAGGCCCTATTGCCGGCGGATTGCCGCATGATCTGTCCCCCTGGGGCATGTTCATGCAGGCGGATCTCGTCGTGAAAGCCGTGATGGTTGGTCTTGCCTTCGCCTCCCTGATCACCTGGACGGTGTGGCTTGCCAAAAGCATAGAGCTTGCCGCCGCCAAGCGCCGTGCGCGCCGCTCGCTCACCGGCCTCCTCGAAGCGCGCAGCCTGGTGGAAGCTGAAAGCAACCTCAGGCAGGGCGGGCTGGATGGGGGCGTGGTTGCGGCTCTCGTTCGCGCGGCCAAGCAGGAGGAGGAGGTTTCGGCGGACCTGCCTGCCGACGGCATCAAGGAGCGCGCGTCAGCGGCCTTGTCACGGATCGAGGCTCGGGCCGGCCGGCTCATGACACGCGGAACCGGGCTTCTCGCGACGATCGGCGCTACCGCACCCTTCGTTGGCTTGTTCGGCACCGTCTGGGGCATCATGAATTCGTTCATCGGTATAGCGAAGTCGAACACGACTAACCTGGCGGTGGTCGCGCCCGGCATTGCCGAGGCGCTGCTCGCGACGGCGATCGGCCTTGTTGCGGCTATTCCCGCCGTGATCATCTATAACGTCTTCGCCCGCGGCATCACCGGCTATCGGGCCATGCTCGCCGACGCAGGCACCGAAGTGCTGCGCCACCTGTCGCGCGATCTCGATCGCCGCGCTGCCGCGAACGGGCGGCGCAAGCCCGGCCTGTTCGCCGCTGCCGAGTAAGCCGTCATGGGTGTCCGTCTGGATCATCGCGACGAGGAGCTCGCTGACAACCACGAGATCAACGTCACGCCCTTCATCGACGTGATGCTGGTCTTGCTGATCATCTTCATGGTCGCCGCGCCGCTTTCGACTGTGGATGTCGCGGTGGATTTGCCGACCTCCAACGCGCAGCCGCAACCCCGCCCGGAAAAGCCGCTTTTCCTGACCGTCAAGGAGGATCTGACGCTCGCCCTCGGCGATACGCCTACGGACCGCAGCATGCTCCAAATGGCCCTTGATGCGCAGACCGACAACAATCGCGAGGAACGTGTCTTCGTGCGGGCCCACAAGGCCGTGCCCTATGGCGACGTCATGGAGGTGATGAACCTCCTGCGATCCGCGGGCTATCTCAAGATAGGGCTGGTGGGCCTTGAAGGTGCGCCAAGTCAGGGTGCTCCGGGCCAAGCTGCTCCGGGCCAAGCTGCTCCGGCTTCAAGCCAAGACGCGTCAAGTCGGGGCGCACCTGCGGCCGCGGCTCCCGGGGCGGCACAGTGAGTTCGCAGTTGCCCTTGGGAGCTTCCCGGTGGGAGGAGGGGGCGCCCCGTCAAGTCGCCCGCTGGGGGCTGGCCGCATTGCTGGTGGTCACCGCCCATGCGGCGGGTGCCTGGAGCGTCATGAACTGGCCGCAGGATCCTGGCCCGACCGACCCGACCGGTGCGGCCGTGCTGATCGAGCTGGCACCCCTCCCGGTGTCTCCTGAAGCGCCACCGGAAACGGAAGTCGGGCCGCTGATGGTGGAAGCCGAGCCCGAACCGGAAAAGCCGATCGAGCCACCTGTTGAAACGCCGGAACCGGAACCGCCTCTACCGCCTGAGCCAGCGCCGCCCGCACCAGAGCCGCCTCCACCCGAACCCGAGCCTGAGCCACTGCCACCGAAACCGGAGCCGCCGCGCCCGATGGTGGAGGCGCCGGACGTCGACGTGCCGGAACTGCCAGATGTGCCCAACGCCGCCGCTGTCCTGACGCCGCCAGCGCCTCCGCTTCCGCCCAAGGAGGTCAAGAAGGAGGTGAAGAAGATTGAAAAGAAGGAGCCGCCGAGGGTTCGCCGGCTCGAGCGTCGTCGTGAGGTTGAGCGCAAGGACAAGCGTTCGGATCGAAATTCCGCGCCACCGACCAGCGACGCCCCGCGCGCGCAGACCGCCGCCGCGCCGTCACAAGGCGTGACGCAGGCGCCTTCGCGCGCGTCAGCGAACTGGAAAGGCTTTGTGAGTGCGCATCTGCGGCGTTATTCCCGCTTCCCCGGCGCCGCGCAGGCGAGAGGTCAGCAGGGCAATCCGGTTGTCGCCTTCACAATCGACCGCTCAGGGCGTGTTTTATCTGCCCGTGTCGCCCGGAGTTCAGGCGCCGCGCTCTTGGACCAGGAAGCTGTCGCGATTGTCCGGAGGGCCAGTCCTGTTCCAGCACCGCCAGCCGACATAGGGGGGGCCACGATCCCCCTCGCCATCCCGATTCGCTTTGATATCAAATGAAAAAAGCCCGCCGACGGACCGTCAGCGGGCTTTTTTTATTGGGACTAAGTCAGGAAATCAGGCCACGCGGGTGCCCTGACGCTGGGCCGTGAAATGCCCGCACCAATCGTCGGTGGTTACCACCGGCCAGAGACCATGGGCGTCGGGACCGGGCTGGGAAACGGGAGGATTGAAACGGCAAAGACCCGCGTCGGCAGCCGGGCTACCGCCATTCCCGGCGTGGGTGTCAAAGAAGATGCAGCTTGTGCAGGACGTGGTCCTATCCATGGTCATCACTCCATTTCGGCCGCAACAGGCCGGCAATTCACTTTCATTAGAATAATTACAAATTAGAATCGGTCAAGACTACGGGACGTTTTTCCGTTTGGCCGAGCTGAGACGAGGCTGAGCATCACCGCCCCTGCCGAACCGCCCCCTTTGCAAAGCGTGGCAATACACCCCTCTCCCAGGATGGTCGCCGGCGGAACATAGGCCCACGGTTTTGGACGCCAGCTTTCCTCCGCTCACGTGCGCTCGCCTTGAGCGGGCGAGGGCGGATTATCCCTAACGTGGGGATTCGGGGCTTGCTTCGGCGACGGACCTGCAGGCCCTGTTTGCGGAGAGGGAACCCGTTGGACATCAGGGACAGTGCCCTTTGCGGAAGAGGTGTGACTTCCTATCTGACCAATGCGGGGTCACCCGCGCATACCCGTCTCATATCAAGTTTGGGTTGCGATATCAGGTGGACTTATGCAGTGACTTGTTCGATGAGTCGGCGGATCATGGACGGGAGCGCGCTCGTCGACGCTATCGCCCGAAGGTGAGGACGGCGTCGGGGGCTCTGCCCCAGATGCGCCAGGAGAGATGAGGACTTCATGCTCGCAGATACGTCCGGCCAGGCCGATTCCCTGGTAAAGGATACAACAACCTCGGACTTCCGGCAGGATGTGATCGCGGAGTCCATGCGCCAGCCGGTCCTGGTGGATTTCTGGGCACCCTGGTGCGGACCATGCAAGCAGCTCGGGCCGGTGATCGAAAAGGCCGTGAATGCCGCGCAGGGCAAGGTGAAGCTCGTCAAGCTCAATATCGACGAGCACCCCCAGATCCCCGGTCAGCTCGGTATTCAGTCCATTCCGGCGGTCGTTGCCTTCAGCCGCGGCCAGCCAGCCGACGGCTTTGTCGGCGCCTTGCCGGAGAGCCAGGTCAAGGCATTCATCGAGCGGCTTGTCGGACCACTTGGGCCGGGGCCGGTAGCCGAACTGCTGGACAGTGCGGACCAGCTTGCCGCGACCGGAGATGCGGCTGGCGCGGCAGGGCTCTATGCCGAGGCGCTGGCGCAGGAGCCCGACAACGCCCGCGCTATCGGAGCGCTCGCCAAGCTTCATGTGGAACTCAATGACCTTGAAGGCGCCCACCGCTTTCTCGACATGGCGCCGGCCGACAAGGCCAACGATCCCGCGATAGCGGCGGCGCGCGCCGCCCTCGAGCTGGCCGAACAGGCCGCTTCACTCGGTGATCTCGCGGAGTTCGAGCAACGGTTGGCGGCCAATCCCCTCGATCATCAGGCGCGTTTCGATCTCGCAGTGGCCCTGAACGCGCAAGGTAAGCGCGAGGAAGCAGCCGATCATCTGCTCGAGATCGTTCGCCGCGATCGCAACTGGAACGACGACGGCGCGCGCAAGCAGCTTCTGCAGTTCTTCGAGGCCTGGGGCCCGACGGATGAGGCGACGCTGGCCGGCCGGCGGCGCCTGTCATCCCTGCTGTTCGCCTGATGCCATCCGGTCCCGCAGGCCATACTCGCTGCGGGGCTCCGGTCGGCATCGACATTGCATATTTAGGTCCTGATCGAGATGTCGACCCACCAGACCTATCGTAGTCCGCAGGATTGCCCCGCCGTGGTCCCGCTGTTTCCTCTGGCCGGGGCGCTCCTCCTGCCGCGCGGCCAACTGCCACTGAATATTTTTGAGCCCCGTTACGTCGCGATGATTGACGACGCGATCGCCGGCCACCGCGTTATTGGGATGATCCAGCCGGATGACGAAGAGGATGCGGCCATGCCACGGCTCTACTCCGTGGGCTGCACGGGCCGCATCACCCAGTTCGCCGAAACCGGCGATGGGCGCTATGTGATTTCCCTAACAGGCGTTTCCCGCTTTCGCATTGTCGAGGAACTGACCGTCGCGACGCCCTATCGCCAGGCGCGCGTCGATTACGAGCCTTTCAAGGTCGATTTCGAGCCGCGCGCCGGGGAAGCTGAGACCGATCGCGCCGGTGTTATTCGCACTCTGAAGGAGTTTGCCGAGGCCAACGACCTGAAGGTGGATTGGAAGGGCATCAACGAAGCGCCCAACGAGGCGCTGGTGAATGCCCTTTCCATGATGAGTCCATTCGGAACCCGTGAGAAGCAGGCATTGCTCGAAGCGCCTGATCTCAAGAGCCGCGCAGAAATGCTGATCGCGATCACCGAAATCGAGTTGGTGCGCGATTCCGAAAATCCTGATTCCACATTGCAGTGAGCCTCCATGACGGACGAATCCACTTCCCCCGCCAACCCCATGAGCGAAGAGCCTTCTCTAGCTGAAGGCACGACCGTCGATCCCAAGCTCCTCGAGATCCTGGTCTGCCCTTTGACCAAGGCAAGCCTGGAGTACGATGCCGCGCGTCAGGAGCTCATCAGCCGCCCGGCCAAGCTCGCCTATCCCATCCGGGACGGCATCCCGATCATGCTGCCGGAAGAGGCACGTTCCATCGAGTGAGCTGCGTTGCACCCCGCTCGAGGCTTTCCGGCTGTGTTGCATGGTTCCTCTTGATGATCGCGGCCTTCCCGGTCCATGCCGAAACCATCGTGAGCCGGAGCGGTATGACCGGTGTGTTCGCTGCCCCGGCCGGGAAGGGGACATTTCCCTGCGCGGTCATCGTACCGGGATCGGGGCCGACGGACAGGGATGGCAACAATCCCTACGGCGTCAGCGCCCGCCCTTACGCTCTCCTTGCTGACGCGCTTCTCGCCGGAGGAATAGCCACTCTCCGATATGACAAGCGTCTGCCTTCAACGGCGGACGCAGAACGGGAGCTGACTATCGATGCCGCGATCGCAGATGCCGCAGAGTGGCTTCGCTGGTGTCGTGCGCAGACTGGCATTTCCGCGGCTTTCCTCATTGGACATAGCGAAGGTGGTGTCATCGCGCTCGCGCTTGCCCAACGCGAGCCGGTCGCGGGCCTTGTGCTGCTCACCACGCCGGGTAAGCCTGTCGCGGAGCTCATCAGGAAGCAGCTGGCTGAGGCACCGGAACCCTTGCGCGGCGAGGCGGCCACGATCCTGGAGCGTCTCCAGCACGGGGACGATATCGAGCAGGTGCCTGCCGCGCTTGCGCCGCTGTTCCGGCCAAGCATCCAGCCGTTTCTCAGATCCCTTATGGCTCTTGACCCCGATGGCCTGGCGCGCCAGCAGCAGGCGCCCCTGCTGGTGATCGCAGGCGGGCGGGATATCCAGGTTCCGCCGGTCGACGCCCGGCCTGGCGGCGTGGCGCTTACCTTGCCCGCCATGAATCACGTGTTGAAGGACGTGGAACCAGGCGCTGCCGACAATCTGGCGGCCTACCGCGACCCGGACCGGGCCCTCGCCGAAGGTCTCGTCCAGACCATCGTCGCATTCATCCGCCGGCACATACCCTAAGGCCGACCGGTCTCAAGGCTCCGTACAGCCTGGACCTCCATGATCAGAGCGGCTCACCACGCATGAGGCGTGGCACGGCGCCGACGACACCGGCTGCCTCGCGGATGAAGAAGCTCTTCAGTGCCGGCATGCGGTCTACCAGGCCAAGGCCCAGGTCCCGTATAAGGCGAAGCGGCAACCGGTCATTGGAGAACAGCCGGTTCAGGCCGTCGGTTGCGACACCCAGCGTCAATGTGTCGAACCGCCGGGCCCGCTGGTAGCTTTCCAGCACAGTGGCGTCGCCGGGCGGCAGCCCGAGTCGAACGTTGTCGACGATCAATTCGGCGAGCACCGCTGCGTCACGCAGGCCGAGATTGAGACCAAGGCCGGCGAGCGGATGCACGAGATGCGCCGCGTCGCCAACAAGGGCGAAGCGGTTACCGATGAAGCGACGCGCCATGCCGACGCCGAGCGGGAAGGCGCGTGGCGCAGTCTCGAGCGTGATCCGTCCCAGATCGAGCCCAAACCGGCGTTCCAGTTCTTCGACGAGATCATCCGGATCTAGAGCGAGAAGCGCGTTTGCCTCCTCGCGTCGCTCCGTCCAGACAATCGACGAGCGGTTTCCGGTCAGGGGAAGCCGCGCGAAGGGCCCGGACGGCAGGAAGTGCTGGACAGCACAGCCGTCATGGGGCCTCTCGTGCCCGATGGTGGCGACGATGCCGGATTGCTCGTAGTCATGACCGCTCCAGGCGATGCCCGCATAGGACCGCAAGGCCGAACGGGCTCCGTCGGCTGCGACAAGCAAAGCCGTTCGCTTCTTGTCTCCGTTGGCTAGGGTGAGATCGAGACCACCGCCCCGCCGCGAGAACGCCCTCACGGAGGTCGCTGCCGCGACAACGCCTGCCTTCTCCGCCGCCTTACGCAGCGCCTCGGTCATAACGGCATTCTCGATGATATGGGCGAAGGGCTCTTCCGGCGCGATCTCACCATCGAAAGTGATGAAGGATTGCCGTATCGGGTCGGTAAGGCGGCTATCGGTTACGACCATCCTGGCAACGGGCTGGGCCGCTGGAGCGATCGCATCCCAGACGCCAAGCTCAGCCAGCATGCGCCGTCCACCTGCCGCGACCGCGGAGGCACGCCCGACATCCTTGCCAGCGGGCAGGGGATCGCAAACCAGGACCGATAGGCCGGCACCCTGTCGTAAGGCCACGGCAAGGCATAGGCCGACAACGCCTCCACCAGCGATGGTGACATCAATCATCGGCAGCGGGGCCGCCTGCGAGTCGTTTGCCATACCGTTCCACCACCAGCGTCTCTATCGTGCACCGCGGCCATGACCATTGCCCCAGATCAAAGGCAGCATGGCAGACGCGAATCCCCGGCAGCCTCTACCACTATTATGCGCGAACCGGACCATGTCATCGGGCCGCGTCCCAGCGAGGACATTCGCCCACCGGCGCTTGACGCCCCAACCCGTCAGGGCGCACATGGGATGAAAGAGGCTTGTGAGGTGGATGGACATCGTCCTTCCGCAGTCACGCATCGCACACGGCAGAAATGGGTGACCGATGGCCAATCCCGTAGATGAAGTCCTCGATATTCTCGATCTTGAGCCGCTCGAGCGCAACCTGTTCCGCGGGCGTAGCCCCAAGGTCGGTTGGCAACGCGTCTTCGGTGGACAGGTCATCGGCCAAGCCCTCGTCGCGGTGACGCGAACGGTAGATCCCGGGCGAGACATTCATTCGCTGCATGGCTATTTCATGCGGCCGGGCGATCCGCAGGTTCCGATCATCTATGAGGTCGACCGCATCCGCGATGGGCGCTCCTTTGCGACCCGACGCGTGGTTGCCATCCAGCATGGCGAAGCGATCTTCTCCATGTCCGCTTCCTTTCACACGCCTGAGACCGGCCTCACCTACCACTTCCCTATGCCAGATGTGCCGATGCCGGAGGATCTGCCCACGGAGGACGATCTGCGCGCCAATTTCCTTCCGGCGATGCCGCATCCGATGCGGACCTACTACGAGCGCGAGCGGCCGATTGAGCTCAGGCCCGTCGAATACCAGCGCTATCAGCAATCGGGCACGCCGATGGCACCCCAGTTCAACGTCTGGATCCGCACCACGCAGCGCCTCCCCGATGATCCCGCGATCCATCGCTGCGTACTGGCCTATGCCTCGGATATGACGCTGCTCGATACCAGCCTCATCCCCCACGGTAGGACGGTGTTCGAGCGGGATATCCAGGGCGCGAGCCTCGATCACGCCCTTTGGTTCCATGGGCCGTTCCGTGCCGACGAATGGCTGCTCTATGCTCAGGATACGCCCTTCTCAGGGGGCGCGCGCGGCTTTTCACGCGGCCTGATCTATACCCGTGACGGGACCCTGATTGCCTCGGTGGCTCAGGAAGGCCTGATTCGCCCACGTCCTGATCTGGCCGTCTGACTGCCTATTTTCTAAGCGGAATGATGATCGATCGCGCAGGCTCGGCTGCGGCGTGAGGGGAAATGGCGGCCACCGGCCGGTGTTTGCCCTGAAAAAGTGCGCTTTGCGCCAACTTGGGCCTATCTGGCACGAAGCTTGATTTCCCTTGGGACGGATTAGCTGGTCAGGGGCGCCTCACAAGGCGTCCAGCACCATCCGCGAGGGAGCCGAGATATGAAATTCGTGGTGGCTATCATCAAGCCCTTCAAGCTCGAGGAGGTCCGCGACGCCCTGACTGCCATCGGCGTGAACGGGCTTACCGTGACCGAGGTCAAGGGATACGGGCGACAGAAGGGGCATACCGAAATCTATCGCGGCGCCGAATACGCGGTGAGCTTTCTTCCCAAGCTGAAGATCGAGGTCGCGGTCGCGGCCGACATCGCCGACAAGGTGGTCGACGCGATCGTCGGTGCCGCGCGCACCGGCCAGATCGGCGACGGCAAGATCTTCGTTTCGTCGATCGAGAAAGCTGTTCGCATCCGCACGGGTGAAACCGACACCGACGCTCTTTGATCCCCCGCCTGCTGCTACATTCGAGGAGTTTGTTTCATGACGTTCAAGCGCGAGCATAAGGCGGGTCTTGCGGCACTCGCCCTTGCACTTGCCGCCGGCACCATTGCAGGTGCCGAGCCGGCATTTGCCCAGGCTGCCGCAGAAGCGGCTCCGGCAGCCGCACCGGTTCCGAATAAAGGTGATACGGCCTGGATGCTGGTTTCCGCGATCCTCGTGCTGGCCATGACCATTCCGGGGCTTGCCTTGTTTTACGGCGGTCTCGTGCGCACGAAGAACATGCTGTCCGTGCTGACGCAGGTGTTTTCCATCGTCTGCGTGGTCTCACTGATATGGGTGATCTACGGCTACAGCCTGGCCTTCACCGGCACGAACGCCTTCATCGGCAATTTCTCCAAGGCCTTCCTTGCCGGCATCACGGGTGATTCGACGGCAGATACCTTCACCAAGGGTGTCGTCATCCCTGAATTCGTATTCATCTGCTTCCAGATGACCTTCGCCTGCATCACGCCGGCACTGATCGTCGGGTCCTTCGCCGAGCGCATCAAATTTTCCGCGCTCCTCCTGTTCACCGTCCTGTGGGTCACCTTCGTCTACTTCCCCATGGCCCATATGGTGTGGTTCAGCGAGGGCTTCCTGTTCAAGATGGGCGCACTCGATTTTGCCGGCGGCACGGTGGTCCACATCAACGCTGGTATGGCCGGCCTCGTCGGCGCCTTGATGATTGGCAAGCGTACCGGCTACGGCAAGGAGCCAATGCCGCCGCACTCGATGACAATGACGATGATCGGCGCCTCGCTGCTGTGGGTGGGCTGGTTCGGCTTCAACGCCGGGTCGAATCTCGAAGCCAACGGCGGGGCGGCGCTCGCCATGCTCAACACGTTCGTCGCCACGGCGGCGGCAGGCATGGCCTGGCAGTTCACGGAATGGGGCACGAAGGGCCATCCCTCCCTGCTCGGCACGGTTTCAGGCGCGGTCGCCGGTCTTGTTGCGGTCACCCCGGCTGCCGGGCTCATCGGACCGATGGGCTCGATCATCCTCGGGATTATCGCCGGCGTCATCTGCTTCTATGCGTCGACCACGGTGAAGA
Organism: Chelatococcus sp. YT9; assembly: GCF_018398315.1. NCBI lineage: Bacteria > Pseudomonadati > Pseudomonadota > Alphaproteobacteria > Hyphomicrobiales > Chelatococcaceae > Chelatococcus > Chelatococcus sp. YT9. Next base: position 1,451,749 of record NZ_JAHBRW010000001.1, on the reverse strand, counting down.
ACGCGCTCGGCTATGACGACTCGCTCGATGTCTTCGGCATCCACTGCATTGGCGGCATCGTCGGCTCGCTGCTCACCGGCATTCTGGTCGCGCCGGCCCTCGGCGGCGTCGGGGTTGCGGACTATTCGATGGGCGGACAGCTCTGGACCCAGTTTGTGGCGGTGGTCGTCGCGCTCATCTGGAGCGGTATCGGGTCGGCCATCCTCTACAAGGTGGTTGATCTCATAGTCGGCCTGCGAATCTCCGTGGAGGGCGAGCGCGAAGGGCTTGACCTCGCCGACCACGGAGAACGTGCCTACAACTACTGAGACGGCTTCTTCCATCCTCTCCTGGAAACTCAACCCCGGCCGCAAGGCCGGGGTTTTTTCGTATGCGGGTTTTCTCGTGGGATGTGTCGCTGAGCGGACTATGAAGCCATACCTGCGCAGGGCCATACCAATAAGAGACGCGATGCGACTTTGCTGGGAAGGTTAATCACGCCTTAACCGCCGGGTCTTACGCTGCGGCCGTTAGCGTGACTTTTCCGGGTCCCTCTGCGAATGCGAACACTACGCCGGCCTTCGTCTCCCACCGACGGTCTCTCCGACGCCCTGCGCCGCTTTTTCGCGCGCCGTGCCGTGGAGATGGTCGGTCTCGCCTTGTTGGGCGTTGCGGGCGCGACCGCACTCGCGCTCGCGACATGGTCGGTCGACGACCCGAGCCTGACGCACGCCACAAGTCAGCCGGCTGCCAATCTGCTGAAGCTGCCTGGGGCGATCACCGCCGATCTCGCCATGCAGGTTTTTGGGCTGGGCGCCATTGCCTTCCTTCTACCGGTCGCGGCCTGGGGGCTCGGTTTGATGACCCGCAGGGCCTTGCCGCGCTTGCCCCTGAAGATCGGCCTGTGGCTGCTCGGCGGTGCCGCCGCAGCCGCGGTTGCCAGCGCCTTGCCGTCAACCGCGCGCTGGCCTTTGCCAACGGGCCTCGGCGGCGTGGTCGGCGACGCGCTCGTCTTCGCGGCGCGGGGTATCATTCCTTTCGGCGGCGGCCCGGAGCGTGCCCTTGTCGCCTTGATTTACGCGGGTGTCGCCATCCTGGCGCTGACGGCGGCTTGCGGCATCGGTCTCGTCGATGATCGCCTCGAGAATGCCGATGATGACAATCACGACACGGTGGCCGACAGCGACGACGATTCCGACGGCAGCAGCGAGCCGGGTTGGGGCATCATTTCACTCGGAGCCATCGCCCATGGCGTGATGGCGACGAAGGCAGCTCTAGCCCGCCGCTTCGCAGCACCGAAAACCGCACCACGACCGCGCGGGGAACCCATGCTGGAGGGAGCGGGGGCGGGCGTGTCGCGGCGTGCCATGTCATCGCCATATCCGCAGTACGAGGACGATGAGGACTACGCCGGCGCCCCCTATGGAGGTGACGACAGCTTCGCCGTGGAACCGCCGCCGAGCCGCGTGGCGCCGCGTGCTCCGGCGCCCAAGCAGGGCCGACGCCTGGCGCGGGAGGCCCAGCCGTCCTTCCTCGACGCGGAGCATTACCAGCTCCCGCCGCTTGGCTTGCTGGCAGAACCGAAGAAAACCTTGATGCCGGTATCCCCGGAGGCGCTTGACCAGAACGCAGCGCTTCTGGAAGGCGTGCTCACGGATTTCGGTGTGCGCGGCGACATCGTCAACGTGCGCCCTGGTCCAGTCGTCACGCTCTATGAGCTGGAACCCGCCCCGGGCACCAAATCGTCCCGTGTCATCAGCCTTGCGGACGATATCGCGCGCTCGATGAGCGCGGTCTCCGCGCGCGTCGCCGTTATACCCGGCCGCAACGCCATCGGCATCGAGCTGCCGAATGCCAAGCGCGAGACGGTCTTCCTGCGCGAGCTGCTGGCTTCCGAAGATTTCGAGAAGACGAAGCTGAAGCTCGCCCTATGCCTCGGCAAAACCATCGGGGGCGAGCCCGTCATCGCGGAATTGGCGCGCATGCCGCATCTGCTCGTCGCCGGCACCACCGGCTCGGGCAAGTCCGTCGCCATCAACACCATGATCCTGTCGCTGCTCTACCGGCTGAAGCCGGAGGAATGCCGGCTGATCATGGTGGACCCCAAGATGCTCGAGCTCTCCGTCTATGAGGGCATCCCCCATCTCCTGACGCCGGTTGTCACCGATCCGAAGAAGGCCGTTGTGGCTCTGAAATGGGCGGTCCGGGAGATGGAGGAACGCTACAAGAAAATGTCAAAGGTCGGTGTCCGCAACATTGACGGCTTCAACGCTCGGGTCGCAGAGGCCAAAGCCAAGGGCGACGTCATCACCCGCACGGTGCAGACCGGATTCGACAAGGAAACGGGCGAGGCGATCTATGAGGAAGAGCTCATGGATCTGGAGACGCTGCCCTATATCGTGGTCATCGTCGACGAGATGGCTGACCTGATGATGGTCGCCGGCAAGGAGATTGAGGGCACGATCCAGCGCCTCGCGCAAATGGCGCGCGCCGCGGGTATCCATGTCATCCTCGCCACCCAGCGGCCGTCCGTCGATGTTATCACCGGCACCATCAAGGCGAATTTCCCCACACGCATCTCCTTCCAGGTGACGTCGAAGATCGATAGCCGCACCATTCTGGGCGAGCAGGGTGCCGAGCAGCTCCTGGGGCAGGGCGATATGCTCTATATGGCGGGCGGCGGCCGCATCATGCGCGTGCACGGGCCCTTCGTCTCCGACAATGAGGTCGAGAAGATCGTCGCCCATCTCAAGCGCCAGGGCCGGCCGCAATATCTCGACGCCGTCACTGCCAGCGATGATGATGGCGCTGACGCGGGCGGGGATGGCGCCGTGTTCGACAATTCGTCCTTCGGCGCCCCCGGCGGCGATCTTTATGACCAGGCCGTCGCCATTGTGCTGCACGACCGGAAGGCTTCGACGTCCTATATCCAGCGTCGCCTGCAGATCGGCTACAACCGTGCGGCCTCACTCATGGAGCGCATGGAGAACGAGGGTGTCGTGGGTCCGGCGAATCACGCCGGAAAACGTGAAATCCTGATGGAAGGCGGCGACCGCGACGACGAAGACTAGGTGGGCACCCGATCCACTGCCCCCCGATGGACGGGAGGTCGTGAGGGCGGGCGGCGGGCCGTGAGCCCATCGGCAGAATGGGCAGGCTCCTTCAGACGGACTTATCGGTCCCTCTTTCGCCATAACGCTGGTTTATGTGAAACTCCTCAGCTTTCTGTGAAGAGCGTTGGAATTTGGCGTATGGTTCACGATCTTAAGGGAGGGATCACCTCGTGAAGATCTCTTTCAGTCGGTCGAAGTGATGGCGGGGACATGTGGGCTTCGCCCCTAGCGCGGATGGTGAGATGAAGCGTTTTGGTTGTGCAACATTGGCGCTTGTGGCCGCCTTCGCGGCCAGTGGCGGTGTGCCCGTTGCACAAGCGCAGAATGACCCCCTCACCCGGTTCCTCGACGGCATGTTCGGGAAAGCGCCGGCTGAAGGGCCCGCACAAGATCCAGCCCCGGCTCGAGCCGCCCCTGCGCCGGCACCTGTACCTGCACCGCCGAGGGCCAATACCGCCTCGTCGCCAGCGGCGCCGCCGCAAGCCGCGACCCCAGCGGCCCCCTCCCAGTCCGCGGCGGGCGGGCCTCCGTTGCCGCCACGTCGGCCGGTAGCCCTGGGCGGTGGCGACGGCGGGTCTGTTCAGCCTGTCGCTACGGCTGCGCCGGCAGCTCCCGCTGCACCGGTGGCGTCCATCGCTCCGGCAGCCGCGCCACGTGCCGCCACGAATGTGGTGCCCACCAGCCAGGCGGCGGCCATTGAACGCGTGAACTCCTACGTAAACAGCATCGACACGCTCACGGGGCGGTTCGTCCAGTATGGCGGTGACGGCCGTCGGGCCGAAGGCACGCTCTATATTCAGCGGCCGGGGCGTTTGCGGTTCGCCTATAACCCGCCGTCAACGCTCGAGATCGTAGCGGATGGACGGTCTGTCGCCATCCGCGATTCCAAGCTCAAGACCAACGATGTCTATCCCATCGGCCAGACGCCTCTGAAATTTCTCCTGAAGGATCGTTTCGATCTGACGCGTGATACGAAGGTTCGCGCGGTGGACATCGGCAACGACGGCGTCGTGACCGTGAGTTTCGAGGATAGCGCCACCATCGGCGGCACATCGCGCATCACCCTGCGTTTCGATGCCCGTAATAATGCCCTGAGGCAGTGGACCGTTGTTGACCCGCAGGGCTACGAGACCTCCGTGGCGCTGTCCGATCTGCGCCTCGCCAGCCGCGCACAGGCGGAATAGGAAGGCTGCGGCCTACGCTTCCCACGTGTCCCATAGCGCATCCAGGAATCGCCGCGCGTTCGCTTAACCGGAGCGAAAACCGTAGCGCACGCACGTTTACTGAAGCGCGGCGAAACGCCGACCGCCGGGGCCCTGTCCGCGAACCGAAAAAACCGGCGAGCTCGATGAGACCGGCCCGTCATCATCGTTGAGTTCGTAGAGCGGCTGCGGCGGCGCGTCCGTTTGCGAGAAGGACCGTTTTCTGCGAAAGCAAGCCGGTGGTCGCCTGACCAAAGCCCCCCCTGCCAGCACGTCGAAAGCAAGGCATGAAACTCGTCGTCACCTCCTGGAACGTCAATTCTGTCCGCATGAGGCTGGACCACGTCGTCCGTTTCCTGACGGAAACGCGCCCGGATGTGCTCTGCCTGCAGGAGACAAAATGCCCCGACGACCGTTTTCCTTCGGCGGCCTTCAAGGCGCTTGGCTACCATCACATGGCGCTCAATGGTCAGAAGGGCTACCACGGGGTTGCGGTGATCTCCCGGCTGCCATTTGCCTCGACCAACGTCATGGGCTTCTGCGACAAGAATGATTCGCGCCATATCGCCGTGACCCTGGGCACCGGTGCCAAGGCTGCATCTGGCGTGACGATCCATAACTTCTATGTGCCCGCTGGCGGCGATATTCCGGATCCGGAGCTCAATCCGCGCTTTGCCCATAAGCTCGCTTTCCTGGACGAGCTTATGCAGTGGCAAGACCGCGCGCGCCCGACCGCTGCCCCAACCATTCTGCTCGGGGACCTCAATATCGCGCCGTACGAAGCCGACGTCTGGAACCACAAGGCATTGCTCAACGTCGTCAGCCATACGCCAATCGAGACCACCCGGCTGGAGGAATTTCGTGAGACGTCGGGCTTCGTCGATGCCATACGCCAGCTGCGCCCGGTGCCCGAGAAGGTGTTCACGTGGTGGAGCTATCGCTCGCCGGATTGGGCTGCCGCGGACAAGGGCCGCCGCCTTGACCACGTGTGGGTTGCGCCGGATTTGGCCTCCAGCGTGACGGGCAGCACCATCGCGCGTGAAACACGCGGCTGGGAGCGGCCGTCAGATCACGTGCCGGTGTCGATTACGCTTGATCTGTAGGGGCTTGATCTAGCGGGGCTTGGGCCGCCGGCTCGGCGCCGGCTGCATCGATCGTGTCGCGAATTTCCCCGAGTTCTTGAGAAAAGGCGATGAGCCGCGCCGCAATGGCGTCATGAAGCGCGCGGGCTGAATAGGGAAATTCGCCCAACACGCGATGCACGAGGCCCCGCTGCATTTTCATGACACTGGATGGCTCCCGCGCGATGGCTGTGGCCGGGCGAGTGCACTCCGCGAAGAGCGCGGATTCCCCAAGAAGTGTGCCGGGCCTCGCGATGTAGTTTGCCGGAGAGCCGTCATCACTTGCGTCCAGCGCTATCGCGCCCGACACAACGATGTATCCACCGTCCGCGTTCTCGCCCCGGCGGAACAGTATGTCGCCCGCTCGGAGAATCCGCGTTTCCGCAGCAAAGGCAAGAAGCCGCAAGGCATCGGGTTCGATCAACGAGAGGAGCGGCACCCGGCTCAACGTTTCGAGGTCGTCGTTCAGTCCCATGCCCGTGCCGCCTGCAAGCTCTTCCCAATACTGCGATGACACGGCCATACCGGGTCATACCGAAACGTGTCACGCGTCGCCGCCGGGATATCCTGGTTCCGGCAGGCAGACTACGGGATCAGCTTATACCCGCCAGCTTCGGTCACGAGGATCCGGGCCTCGGAAGGATCCTCCTCGATCTTCTGCCGCAACCGATAAATATGCGTTTCCAGCGTGTGGGTGGTCACTCCGGCGTTATAGCCCCAGACCTCTGCGAGAAGGGTATCGCGGCCGACAACCTTCTGATCGGCCCGGTAAAGAAAGCGCAGGATGGCGGTTTCCTTTTCAGTCAGCTTCAGTTTTGAGCCGCGGGCATTGACCAGAAGTTTCGCGCTGGGCCGGAACGTATAGGGGCCGATGGAGAAAACGGCGTCCTCGCTGGCCTCGTGCTGGCGAAGCTGTGCGCGGATGCGTGCGAGCAGCACCGCGAATTTGAAAGGCTTCACCACGTAGTCGTTGGCGCCGGCTTCCAGTCCCTGAACAGTATCCGAATCGCCACCGAGCGCGGTGAGCATGATGATCGGTGCGCGGAAACCGGCTTCCCGCATGATCTTGACAGCATCACGCCCATCTTTGTCGGGCAGACCGACATCCATGATCACGAGATCAACCCGGCCGGCCGCGACGGATGCGATGGCTTCCGTGGCATTCGCCGCGGTTGCGACGGTGAATTCCTCAACAAGCGCGAGCTGCTCCGCGAGAGTCTCACGGAGATCCTGCTCGTCGTCCACAATCAGGAGGTGGCGAGCACTGGGCATGTGGGGGGATTCCTTAGAATGGAGCGACGGAAGGATCGAGGCGGGAAATTATCTTGGATTTGAGAACAATCGCGCTAGACAGTGAAAAGGCTCCTTAACACAGGCAGCACCGTGGAATTCCTAGACTATGTATGCCCCACGCGGCAAACAAGGCCTGAAGCAGCTTCGGGCTGTCCGCAAAAGCTCCTGCAAGCATGAAGCGCACAACAATTCCTGTTGTCCACGTCTACGCCTCTCCTCTCGATCGCACCCGCGGGGTCGTCGTCGCGGGGGCGTTGCATCTGCCCTGTGCATTGGGGCGCTCCGGCGTCGCGACTGTCAAACGCGAAGGCGATGGCCATACGCCGCGCGGACGCTTCCGGCTTCTCAGCCTCACCTATCGGGCCGATCACGGCCGCCGGCCCCGCTCGGGCCTTCCCACGCGCGTGACTCGCAAGAGCGATGGGTGGTGCGACGCGCCGGGCGACCGCCGCTATAATTGCCCGGTCGTCCTTCCCTATCCCGCCAGCGCCGAGAGCCTATGGCGCGACGATCATCTCTATGATGCCGTGGTGGATATTGCCTGGAACCGCGGGCCGCGGATTCCCGGCCGCGGTAGCGCCATCTTCCTGCATATCGCGCGATCCGGCTTCAGTCCAACGGAGGGCTGTGTGGCAGTTGATGCGAACGCCATCCGCCGGCTTTTGGCCGTGATCGGCCCTCATACCCGCCTCATCATCCATTGACTGGTAATGCCCGTGACATCAATGCCCCCCGCCACGCTTCTGTTCGACCTCGACGGCACGCTCGTGAACACGGATCATCTGCACTGGCGGGCCTTTCAGGATCTGCTGGGCGATTTCGATCGCACCATGGAGTGGGACGTGTTCGAGCGCGATATCATCGGGCGCGCCAATGCTGACATCATGGTGGGCCTGTTTCCCGAGCTCCCGATCGCCGAGCATGAGCGCCTTGCGGCCGCCAAGGAGGCCCTGTTCCGCAGCAAAGTTGAGGGACTCGAGCCGACGCCCGGGCTGGGTGATCTGTTGGCCTTTGCTCGTGCACATGGCATCGGCTGCGCCGTCGTCACTAACGCGCCGCGCGATAACGCGATGCTCCTCCTGAAGGGTCTGAAGCTCGATGCCCGTTTCGAAGCGGTGGTCATCGCCGATGAACTCCCTGCCCAGAAGCCCGATCCCTTGCCGTATCTCACCGGGCTTGAGGTCCTGAACGGCGACGCGCGACGCGCTCTTGCCTTCGAGGATTCTCGCTCCGGCATCAAGGCTGCCACGGCGGCCGGCATCCTGACTGTCGGCCTGACGACGTCGCTCAGCGAAGCGGCCTTGATGGACGCCGGGGCCTCACTTGCCGTGAACGATTTCACGGATCCACGGTTGGGAAGCCTCATTCGCGACCATCTTGGAATAGGTTAGCAGGGGCAAGATTGGCGGCATCCGGCAGGTGCTGCGCAATATCATGCGCCATCTGCGATGATTAAATAGCTTAATATATGAAAGCATATCTCATGCAGGAGCGTGAAATATGCAGAATGCGTTTGTTTTTCTCGGTAATGAAATCGGAAATATTTCCGCGGCAGTTATAAAGCAATGCAGGTTTTATGTTGAGTCGTCCCCGGATTACCGATTTGCGACGTTCTGTAACCGTGGCTCGAGTTTTTCGCCAGCCGTACGAGGCTGTCTGTCGGTGTTGCCCGAGTTCAGCACCGTTCACCTCGGTTTCATTGCCGCCCCGGATGGCCGACAAGTCATAGGCCGCACCCATCTTTTCCCCGATGTACCATCTTCCTTCGGGCGCATCCGCCGTGGCTTGATGGACCGCCGGGCGAAAATCTTTCCGTCGGTTTGGCTGCCGCCCCATGACCACGGGCGCGACAGGTTGATCGGGGCGCTCGATATTGGCCATTTCCTCCTCGATCTTGGGGTTCAGCCGCGTTTCCGCGTCAACCTGGCTCCAGGCTTGACCGACAACGCCATGTTTCACATCAACAATTTCCTCGCCACCAATGACGTTCCCATCACCTTGGTGACTTCACCGGCCGCCTGGTTTCCTGACTTTATCGGTGAAATGCCGAAGTCGGCCGAGCGTTCACACCGGATTAGCACGGCTCTGCGGTCAGTCACCTAAGGACGGGCAGCGCCTCACGCGACTGCGAACGCAACACCTTATGCGGAATCCCGCTCTGCTCTACCTCGGCAACTCGGATGATGCCCGGATACTGGCGCAATTGCCGCTGAGCCAGATGTACCTGACCACGCCGCGTCATCGGCGCTTTGCCACCTTCGAGGTCGATGCACTCGGCTTGTCAGCAGTCGAGCCCGGGGCGTTTTCAATGCTGGGCCGAGATGCCACCATTCAAGTCTTTTGCCGGCAAACGGCTTGCGGCCGCGATATCCTGGCCCGCCATCTGTTTCAGGAGGAACGCCCGGACGGCCAACCAGCGGATGATCGGGCCATATCCGCATCGGAGTTTACGGACTTCCTGGAAGCGTTGCGGCCCCCGATGCCGTTCACCATCGTTTTTCCGCCCGGCTTTGCGCCTGTGGGGAGGCTATTGCTGCGATATCATCTCACAGCCGGAGGAAAGAGGGTGACCTGTCTTTTCGATGACCAGCGCTGGCTGGCCGAGCCGCGTGGCGCTCTGCGGGATCTCCTCTAACAGGCGTAACGATTGCCGCTAGAGAGGCGGGCGGTGCCCGAAAATGGCGCTCCCCACGCGCACATGGGTCGCGCCGAGCATGACCGCCTGCTCGAAATCGCCGCTCATGCCCATCGACAGGAGCGGCAGGCCATGGTGGCGCGCGAGCGTCGCGAGCAGGGCGAAATGCGCGGAGGGCGGTTCATCGGCTGGCGGGATGCACATCAGGCCCTCGATCGCGAGACCGTGATGGTCACGCAGACGGGCGAGAAAGGCATCGAGGTCCGCCGGAGCAATGCCGGCCTTCTGCGGCTCGAGGCCGGTGTTGACCTCGACTAGGAGGCGGGGGCGGCGGCCGGTGGCCGCTTCCTCGCGCGGAATTTCCTTGGCGAGCGCGGCGGCAAGTGATTCGCGGTCGAGCGTGTGGATGACGTCGAACAGGGCCACGGCCTCGCGGGCCTTGTTGCTCTGCAAGGGCCCGATGAGATGGAGCTCGACGCCCGGAAAGCGCTCCCGGAGCGCCGGCCATTTGGCCTTGGCTTCCTGAACGCGGTTTTCGCCGAAAACGCGCTGGCCAGCCTCGAGCACAGGCAGGATTTCCGCTGCGGCGAATGTCTTGGAGACAGCGACGAGCGTCACGTCGGACGGATCGCGCCCTTCCTCACGCGCGGTGCGGGCAATGGCATCGCGAACCGCTGCCAGCCGCGTCGCAGCGTCGGACCCGGAACTCGTATCGATGGACGATGCACTAGCCATTGTCCTCACCAAATCTTTCACTGAATCCGTCTTTGTCCATCCGGCCACAGAGGGCGTTAAAAGGCTGCCCATTGTTGACCGCTTCCTTCATTCGTGTCCTAGTCCGATCGACCTCGGTGAGGCAATGCCGCTGCGCCGCTTTTGACGCATGGGGCATGGTTCTGAGCCGATTCCCTTCATTTTGCGCTCCCTCAGGAGCGAACGACCGGACCGACGACAGCAATGAGCGTGGAGCGTTACAACCCGAAGGAAGCCGAGCCGAAATGGCGCAAGGTGTGGGACGAGCGTCAGCTCTTCCGCACCGACAATGCGGATCCGCGCCCAAAATACTATGTGCTCGAGATGTTTCCCTATCCTTCGGGACGCATCCACATGGGTCACGTGCGCAACTATACCATGGGCGACGTGGTTGCGCGCTACAAGCGCGCCAAGGGTTTCAACGTGCTGCACCCCATGGGCTGGGACGCCTTCGGCATGCCGGCCGAGAACGCGGCGATGGCGAACAAGGTGCATCCGCGCGAGTGGACCTACGCCAATATCGCATCGATGCGCGACCAGTTGAAATCGATGGGCCTGTCGCTCGACTGGAGCCGGGAGATCGCGACCTGCGATCCCGCTTATTATCGCCACCAGCAGCGCATGTTCATCGATTTCCTGAAGGCGGGCCTCGTCTCTCGCAAGACGGCGCGCGTCAATTGGGATCCGGTGGACCATACCGTGCTCGCCAACGAGCAGGTCATCGATGGACGTGGCTGGCGCTCCGGCGCGCTGGTGGAGCAGCGCGAGCTCACGCAATGGTTCTTCACCATCACACGTTACGCGCAAGACCTGGAGAACGCCCTCGATGGGCTGACGCGCTGGCCTGAGAAGGTCCGCATCATGCAGAAGAACTGGATCGGCCGGTCGGAAGGCCTCTTGGTCCGCTTCGCGCTCAAGGGCGGTGAGCCCGGTGAGGTCCAGGTTTATACCACGCGGCCGGACACCCTGTTCGGCGCGAGCTTCGTGGCGATCGCGGCGGATCATCCCATCGCCCGCAAGGCTGCCGAGGGCAATGCCGGGCTCGCGGCCTTCATCGAGGAGTGCAAGCGCACCGGCACGGCTCAGGAGATCATCGACAAGGCCGAGAAGCGCGGTTTCGACACCGGCCTCAAGGCCGTACATCCCTTCGATCCCAACTGGACGCTGCCGGTCTATGTCGCCAATTTCGTGCTGATGGACTACGGCACGGGCGCCATCTTCGGTTGCCCCGCGCATGACCAGCGCGACCTCGAGTTCGCCCGGGCCTACGGCCTGCCGGTCAAGGCCGTGGTGCGCCCGGACGGCGCCGACGATGACTTCACCGTCGCTGACACGGCTTATGACGGCGACGGCCGTCTCTTCAACTCGGCCTTTCTGGATGGCTTCGGCATTCCAGAGGCCAAGGAGGAGGTCGCCAGGCGTCTGGAAAGTCGCGACCTCGACGGGCGGCCGGTGGCCGAGCGTAAGGTCAACTATCGCCTGCGCGACTGGGGTGTGTCACGCCAGCGCTATTGGGGCTGCCCGATCCCGATCATTCACTGCGAGAGCTGCGGTGTCGTTCCGGTGCCCGCCGAAAGCCTCCCGGTGACTCTGCCCGAGGACGTCTCCTTCGACGTGCCGGGCAATCCGCTCGACCGCCATCCCACCTGGAAGCATGTGGCCTGCCCCAACTGCGGCAAGCCGGCGGTGCGTGAGACCGACACCATGGACACCTTCGTGGATTCGTCCTGGTACTATGCCCGCTTCACCGATCCCTTCCTGGAAACCGAGCCGACGGACCGGGCGGTGGTCGATCGCTGGCTGCCGGTGGACCAGTACATCGGCGGCGTGGAGCATGCGATCCTGCATCTCCTCTACTCCCGCTTCTTCATGCGGGCCATGAGCGCAACCGGCCATTCCGGGCTGGACGAGCCCTTCGAGGGCTTGTTCACCCAGGGCATGGTGGTGCATGAGACCTACCGCGGGGTGGACGGGCAATGGCTGCAGCCATCAGAGATCCGTATCACCACGGAAGGCGGCGAGCGCCGCGCCATCGAGCTGTCCACTGGCGCGGATGTCGAGATCGGCTCCATCGAGAAGATGTCGAAGTCGAAGAAGAACACGGTCGACCCTGACGACATCATCGGCACCTTCGGCGCGGATACCGCGCGCTTCTTCATGCTGTCGGACTCGCCGCCCGAGCGCGACGTCATCTGGACAGAGGACGGGGTGCAAAGTTCTCACCGCTTCGTCCAGCGTGTCTGGCGCCTCATCAATGAAGTTGCCACCATAACGGGCATCGTGAAGGACGAGCCGGCGGCCACCGAGCTCGACGCGGCCTCGCTCGCGTTGCGCAAAGCCGCCCATCGCGCGCTGGCGACGGCCGGAGAGGATATCGAACGCCTGCGCTTCAACCGCGCCGTAGCCCAGCTCTATGAACTCACCAATGCCCTCCAAGCGGCGGCCGTTGGTGCGCGTCAGGCGGGCGAGGCTGGCGGTATCGAGGATATCTCGGCCGACATGCGTTTCGCGCTCTACGAGGCGGCGACCATTCTCGTGCAACTCGCCGCCCCAATGATGCCGCATCTCGCCGAAGAATGCTGGTCGGTTCTCGGCTATACCAACCTGGTGGCTGAGACCGCATGGCCGGTCGCAGACAGTTCTCTCCTCGTCGAGGACGAGATCACGCTGCCGGTTCAGGTCAACGGCAAGCGCCGCGGCGATGTCACCGTCGCTCGTGACGCCGATTCGGCGACCGTCGAGGCGGCGGTGCTCGCGTTGGAAGCCGTGCAGCGGGCCGTTGAGGGGCGGCCGATCAAGAAGATCATTGTGGTTCCGCAAAGGATCGTGAATGTCGTCGCCTGACGTGAAGCGTCGAGCACCGCTTCTACCCGTTGTGCTCACACTGGCCGTCGCCTTGTCGCTGGGCGGATGTTTCCGCCCACTTTATGGGACGACGTCTGCCGGCACTTCTGTGCGGTCGGACCTGGCTGCGATCGAGGTCGCTCCGATGGGGGCGGCCGTCGGCCAGGAGCGCATGGCTCACTACCTGCGCAACGAGACCGTTTTTGCGCTAAACGGGGGCGCCCCGGCCGGCGACAAACGTTACCGGCTCGAGTTGACGGTTTCAGAGCGCGTTCAGACCGCGATCGTCGATTCGTCCACCGGTAACGCACAGTCGGCGACACTGATCGGGACCGCGAACTACACGCTCCGGCCCTACGCCGGGGGTGATCCGATCTTCACAGGCAAGGCCGTTGCATCCGCGTCCTACGACCGTAGCCCGCAACGCTTTGCGTCCCTGCGCGCGGCCCGGGATGCGGAGATCCTGGTCGCCAAGCAGCTGGCTGAACAGATCAAGACCCAGCTTGCGGCGCGGATGGCCAATCGGCAGGTCGCGGGCCTCTGATCGCCGATGGTCGCGGTCAAGGCCAGCGATGCCGAGACGGTGCTGCGGCGGCAGGATCTCCGCGCTGCCGTCGTGCTCCTGTATGGTCCTGACGGCGGGCTTGTTTCGGAGCGAGCGCGGGCGCTCGCGGAACGCAGCGTCAGTGATCCGGGCGATCCTTTCCAGCTCGTCAAGATGGACGGCGACGATATCGCCGGCGACCCTCTGCGGCTGGCCGACGAGGCCAATACCATCGGGCTCTTCGGCGGCAAGCGTGCCATTCGCGTCAGGGTCGGCAGCCGCAATCTGGCTCCTGCCGTCACGACGGTGCTGGCGACGCCGCCGGAGGACGCCATCATCGTCATCGAGGCGGGCGAACTCCAGAAGTCTTCGCCGCTCCGCGTTCTCTGCGAGAAATCGCCGGCCGCGCTCGCGATCGCCTGCTATGCCGACGACGCTCGCAGCCTCGCGGCGCTCATCGACACGAGCGTAAAGAGCGCAGGGCTCACCATCGATGCCGAGGCCAAGGCGCATCTGCTAGGCCTCCTCGGCGCCGACCGTGGCGCAACGCGGGGCGAGATCGACAAGCTCGTCCTCTATGCCCATGGCAAAGGGGCTATCACCGTCGAAGATATCGAGGCAGTGATCGGCGATGTTTCCGCGCTCGCCATGGATGCAGCTGTCGACGCCGCCTTTACGGGCGACTTGGTTGAACTCGACCGAGCTTTCACCAGGCTCATGGGTGAGGGGACGGATGCCGGGACGCTGCTGGGCTATGCGTTACGGCATGCGCTCATGTTGGCGCAGGCGCGCGTCGGTGTTGATCGCGGCGCGCCGACGGCCGCGGCCGTAAAGACGATGCGCGGCCTCTATTTCAAGCGCGAAAGCACCGTAGAGCGGCAGTTGCGGGTCTGGACGACGCCGATGCTGCGTGGCGTTGTCGTTGACCTTGGTGCCGGTGTTGCTGCGACACGACGGCAGGCGGGCCTTGCCAGTGAATTGGCCTTGAAATGCCTCTGGTCAGTGGCGCTGGCGGCCCGGCGGGCTGGCCGGCGGTAAGCGTCGGCCCCGTTGCTCCCTGCCGCAGGGGAGGGGGTCTCACGTCGCGAATTGCATATCGCGGCCCGTAGCTCCTCCGCCGCGGCACGCTGCGCGCAGTCTGTTTTCGCTAACAATGCCATACCGCTCGCCCGTGCGCGGAGGGGTGGGGGCTGGGATCTCACGAAGCTCAGCCTCGCCTGAAGCCGGCGCTCGCAACCATGAGATCGTGGGTATAGGCGGTGCTGATCTGGCGGGCGGCGAGATCCTGGGCCGAAATTTCCTCCACCGCCTGCCCCTTCTGCATGACAAGCAGCCGGTCGCACATATGGGTGACCACAGCGAGGTCATGGCTGACGAGCACGTAGGTCAGCCGGCGCTCGCGTCTGAGCTGCTCCAGCAGATTGAGGACTTCGGCCTGCACGGAGGCATCGAGGGCAGAGGTCGGCTCGTCCAGGAGCAGCACCTCCGGTTCCAGAAGGAGCGCCCGCGCAATGGCGACGCGCTGGCGCTGGCCGCCGGACAGCTGGTGCGGATAGCGGAAGCGAAAGCCTTTTCCCAGCCCCACCTCGTCGAGCGCGCGGGCGATGCGGCGTTCGCCGTCGCCGATGCCGTGGATGGCGAGCGGTTCGGCAAGGGCCCTGTCAATGGTCTGGCGGGGATGCAATGAGCCGTAAGGGTCCTGAAACACCATCTGGACATGGCGGTAGAAGGCCTTGCCGCGTGGATGCGCGACGGGCTTGCCGTCGAGCAGAATGGCGCCGCCACTCACCGGCGCGAGCCCGACGATGGCCCGCAGTACTGTCGATTTGCCCGAGCCCGACTCCCCGACGAGCCCGAAGGACGAACCCGCCGGCACGCTGAAGGAAACACCATCGACTGCCGCGAAATCCTCGAAATAGACAGTGAGGTTGCTGATGGTGAGGGCGTCGGTCATTGCGCCCACTCCGGCCGCCTGTCGAGCACCGGCAGGGGGTGGCGGTCATCGCCGATCTTCGGCAGGCAGTTGATGAGCCCGCGGGTGTAGGGATGCGTGGCCTCACTGAGCCGATTGGCGGCGATCTCCTCGACGATCCGCCCGCGATACATCACGAGGACGCGGTCGCAGAAGGAGGAGACGAGCCGGAGATCGTGGGAAATGAAGATGAGCCCCATCCCGCGCTCGCTGACCAGCCGGTCGAGAATACCGAGAACCTGCAGCTGCACGGTGACATCGAGCGCGGAGGTCGGCTCATCGGCGATCAGAAGCTCCGGGTCGGCTATCAGCATCATGGCTATCATGGCGCGCTGGCCCATGCCGCCGGACACCTCATGCGGATAGAGCCCGAAA
Source organism: Chelatococcus sp. YT9 (assembly GCF_018398315.1). Lineage (NCBI taxonomy): Bacteria > Pseudomonadati > Pseudomonadota > Alphaproteobacteria > Hyphomicrobiales > Chelatococcaceae > Chelatococcus > Chelatococcus sp. YT9. Next base: position 1,435,918 of record NZ_JAHBRW010000001.1, on the reverse strand, counting down.
ATGCGCTCGGGATCACGGATCTGCACCGCGGCTAGCATTTCCAACGCGCGGTCGCGCGCGACCGCGCGCGTCACATCGCTGTGGGCGCGCAGGGTCTCTGTGATCTGCTGGCCGATGGTCATGACGGGATTGAGCGAATATTTCGGGTCCTGCAGGATCATCGCGATACGCTCGCCGCGGAAGGCGCGCCGCTCGCGCGCTGAAAGCTCCATCAGGTCCGTTCCGGCGAAGGCGAGGCGTCTCGCGGTGATCTCGGCATGCGGCGGCGTCAGCCCCATGATGGCGCGACCCGTCTGGGATTTCCCTGAGCCGGATTCCCCAACGATGCCGAGTCTTTCCCGCCCCAGGGTGAAGGAGACCCCACGCACCGCCTCGACAGGACCATTGCGGCTTGGGAAGCTCACCCGCAGGTCCTCGACCTCGAGGAGCGGCTTGCTCAGTCGCGGATCCGCCGCATGGCCATCGCTCACAGGTCCGCCGCTCATTGGTCCGAGGCCTTGGGATCGAGCGCGTCGCGCAGGCCATCGCCGAGCAGGTTGAAGCCCAGGCTGACGATGAAGATTGCGGCGCCCGGCGCGGCGGCGACCCACCATTGATCGAGCACGAAACGCCGGCCGGAGGCGATCATCGCGCCCCATTCCGGCAGTGGCGGCTGAGCCCCGAGACCCAGGAAGCCGAGGCCCGCGGCCGTGAGGATGATGCCGGCCATGTCGAGGGTAACGCGGATGATCAAAGAGGACACGCACAGCGGCATGATGTGGCGGAGCACGATGCGCCAGGAGGATGCGCCCATCAGTTCAACGGCCGCGATGAATTCGCTGGAGCGGATGGTGAGCGTTTCGGCGCGAGCAATGCGGGCATATGGCGGCCATGAGGTGATGGCGATCGCGATGACCGCATTCTCGATTCCCGGGCCGAGCGCGGCAACGAACGCGAGCGCCAGAATGAGCTTCGGGAAGGCGAGGAAAATATCCGTGATGCGCATCAGGATGGCATCGACATAGCCGCCGGCATAGCCAGCGACGGTGCCGACGACAAGGCCGATGGGCGCGGCGATGATGGCGACCAGCACCACGACGAACAGCGTGATGCGCGAGCCGTAGACCACGCGCGAGAAGATGTCACGCGCCTGGTCGTCGGTCCCGAAGAGATGGGCGGCGCTTGGTGGCAACAGCCTTTCAGTGCGCAGGTCCCCCCCTTCCACCGGGGAATAGGGGGCGATCACGTCTGCGAAGATCGCGACCAGCACGAGGCCGAGCACGATCGCCAAGCCGACCATGGCCAATTTGTTGGCCGTGAAACGCTGCCAGCCGGCGAAGGCGCGGCCGAGGCGTGCTTGGCTGCGAGAGGCCGGCCGATCGCTGGTGAGCCATGCCCGCCAGTCCTGGGGCTGAGCCATATCCGTCATCGCATGTCTGTCATGATGAGATGTCGCTGCTCGCCGGCCTTCATCGCCGCTTCGTCCTTGGATCGAGGAAGCGATAGAGCAGGTCCGACAGGAGATTGAGCCCGATGAAGACCGAGCCGACCACGATGGTGCCGCCGAGCACCGCGTTCATGTCGGCATTCTGGAGCGAATTGGTGATGTAAAGTCCTAACCCTGGCCAGGCAAAGACGGATTCGGTCAGCACCGATCCTTCAAGCAGGCCGGCGTAGGACAGCACGATCACGGTCACGAGCGGTACGGCGGCGTTACGCAGGGCATGGCGCCAGATGACGCGCGCCTCGGAAATGCCCTTGGCACGGGCAGCGACGACATATTCCTGACTGAGCTCGTTCAGCATGAACGAGCGTGTCATGCGGCTGATATAGGCCAGCGAGAAATAGCCGAGCAGCGCCGAGGGCAGGATGAGATGGCCCGCGACGTTGCGGAACGCGTCCCATTCCCCTGCCATCGCCGTGTCGAGGAGCAGAATGCCGGTCACCGGCGTGATCGTGTATTCATAGATGATGTCGAAGCGGCCCGGTCCCTCCGTCCAGCCGAGGCGCGCATAGAAGACGAGCAGGGCCATCAGACCGAGCCAGAAGATCGGCACGGAATAGCCGACGAGCCCGATCACGCGCACGAGCTGGTCGGCAAGGCTTCCGCGCCTGACGGCCGCAAGCACGCCGAGCGGAATGCCGAAGACAGCGCCGATGAGTGTGCCGAGCGTCGCGAGCTCGAGCGTGGCCGGAAAGACGCGCCGGATATCGTCGATCACGCGGTTCGATGTCAGCACCGATGTGCCGAGGTCTCCTGTCAGCACGTTGCGGACGTAGATGACGAACTGCTCGATGAGCGGCTTGTTGAGACCGAGCTCCTCCCGGGTGCGTTCGACCACATGGGTGGGCGCGCGGTCACCCACGATGGCGAGCACGGGATCGACGGGAATGACCCGTCCGATGAAGAACGTGACCGCCAGTAGGCCGAGATAGGTCAGAACGACGATGACGAGGAAGCGCCCGACGCTGGATGCGGCCGCTAATGAACGGGATCTCGCGCGAGGCCGGGTGGGCTTGATGCCACCCGGCCGGGGCGTCTCAGTGACGACCATGACGCGCCGTCAGCTCTTGGAAGCCTTGAAGGTGTAGGTCGTGTCCGAGGTGGGTCCGAGCTTGAAATCCTTGACGTCCTTGCGCACGCCCGCCGTCTCGATCATCTGGAAGATGATGACATAGGGGCTCGTCGCGAGCACATCCTTCTGCATGTCCTTGTACAGCTGAGCGCGTTTTTCGGTGTCGCGTTCCAGGACGGCCGCATCGGCCTTCTTCGTCAATTCCGGAATATCCCAATCATTGCGCCAAGCCAGGGTCTTGGAGGAGGCGTTGTCGGAGTTGTCCGGATTGCGGGCAAAGGTATCGGCATTCGTATGTGGGTCCCAATAGTCCGCCCCCCATTGACCGATGTAGAGGTCATGATTGCGGGCACGATATTTGGTGAGCGTCTGTTTGCCGTCTCCGGGAATGATTTCCATCTTGATGCCGGCCTGGGCGAAGCTGCGCTGCACCGCTTCGGCTATGCCCGTCACCGGTTGGGTGTTGCGCACATCCATGGTGATAGTGAACCCGTCCTTCAGGCCTGCTTTGGCCAGAAGCTCCTTGGCCTTGGCGACATCGAGCTTATAGGGCTTCTCATCGGAGGCGCCGAGCAGGCCCTTCGGCAGGAAGGTCTGATGGATCTCGCCGATGCCCTTGATGAAGGTCTTGCCGATCGCGTCATAGTCGACGAGATACTTCATGGCCTCCCGGACCTCAGGCTTGGCCAGCGTGGGGTTCTTCTGGTTGAGGCTGAAGTAGTAGATCGTGCCCTTCGGCGTATTGGTGACACTCACATCGGCATTCTTGGCGACGGCGTCGAGATCCCCGGGCTCCAGATTGCGCGCGATGTCGACATCGCCTTTTTCCAGGAGCAGTCGCTGGGTGGCGCTCTCTTTCACGTGGCGGTAGATGACGCGCGGCAGCTTGGATTTTTCGCCGTAATAGTTGTCGTTGCGCTCCATGGCGAGGATTTCGTTGGCGCGCCAGTCGCGGATCTTCAGCGGGCCGGACCCGGCATAGTGTGTCTTCAACCAGCCATAGCCCAGGTCGCCGTCCTTGGCGTTGGCCTCGACGAGCTTCTTGTCGATGATCGCCGCAACATTGGCGGTGAGGCAATTCAGGACGAAGCTTGGCGCGTAGGGCTTGTCGGTCTCGAGGGTCACGGTCAGGTCATCGACCTTCTTGACCTTGCTATCGACGTTGTCCTTAGACCATCCAAGCTGGGTGAGGATGAAGGCCGGCGTCTTGTCGAGCTTGACGGCCCGTTGCAGCGAATAGACGACGTCGTCGGCCGTCAGCGGGTTGCCGGATGCAAATTTCAGGTTCGGCTTCAGCTTGAAAGTATAGAGCTTGCCGTCGTCCGAGACTGTCCAGGAATCGGCGATGTCGCCGTAAAGCTTGGACGGATCGTTGATATCGAAGCGCACAAGCCGATCATAGGTATTGCCCATGATCTCACCGGCGCTGATCTCGAACGATTCAGCCGGGTCGAGCGTGATGATGTCGTCGATTGCCCAAGCCAGCACAAGCGTATCTTTTGGGGTGGCGGCTGCGACAGGTGACACGCTGGCCAGCAATCCCGCCATGAGCCCCGCCATGGCACCGGCCATCGCGGCGCTCTTCCAGTTTTTGCGCATCATGATCATGATTATTTCCCCTCGCTTTGACGGTAGTCGCCTCGCTGCATTGAACATCAATGCCATATGCGCTCATTGTCAAAAACGATCCCGGACGATCTGTATTTGCGTTGCGCGGGAATACTTGCGCGTTCCGGCAAGATAGAGGTGACATCTGATGATATCATTCTGTCCTATCGAAAGTCCTCGGGCGTCTTGTCGAAAGATACGCAAATAGGGCATCCCTCAACGTTGGAGCGAGACGTTGATCAAATTTCCGTAATACTAAAGACTAACGAGCGTTCCCTTAGTATATCCGCTGCATGCATTGCTGCACGCAACTGTTCTGAGGCGATCGTAACCGTTGGTGTATCGTTGTCAAACGGTACGCGGAACGCGCCAGAAGGCGCCCGTGCCTCTTCACATGCCATGATGCAATTTCAGGCAACAGAGCCGCTTCGCTGTCGGTCTCCCGCGCAGGCGAGCAGCCGTCGCGTTTGCACGCTGCTGCGTGCGCATGTGGCACGGCCCGGCGGTCGGGTCAGGAGCGACGCTGCGGCAATTTCGCGGGCGCGGCCGGTTGGGCGGCGCAACCCGGGCGCCTCTTGGTCTCGGATGCAGCCAAGTGCTGGTTGAGCGCCGCGTCACTCGCCGCGAACCCCGTGCCGTCGATCAGACAGGCCAGCGTGTCGCCCTCGATCGGGTGATCGGCAGCCCCGCAGGCCCAGCCTGATATGCTCAAGCTGCTGTCGGCGCTGCGATTGCGGAACACGAGGCAGTCGCGGCGCAGCGTTCCATTGGTCAAGACGCCGTTGGCCATCTCCGTGGGGCCGAATTTCGTTGAGCGAACGGCCGGAACATCCGTTCGGATCACGCCGATGCCGGCTTCGGCCGCCTGGCGCGCGGCGTCGACGAAGAATGTTGGAGCGGCCTGCGCCTCCTCGCCCTGCCGGTAGAAGGACATGAAGACGTAAAGGCCCTCGGTGAAGCGCCCGAAAACCGTGATGTCCCGCTGCCCGCCAAGCCCGTGCTGCCAAGTTTCATAGGCAACGTCGACGGTCTTGAGCGCGGATGCCGGATTGACGACCGTGATTGCCGGTTTCGCCAGCCGAACCCATATGGGAAGCGCCTGCCCCAGAGCATCGACCGCCGGGGTCGGCTTTATCGTGTAGTCGAGCGGGGCGTTGCGCTCTTCCCGCACGTCGGGAGTGGCCGGCGGCTCGAGCAACTTGTGCGTAAGGAGCGCCCCGCCGGCCGCGGCCAGAAGCCCGAGCGCGACCAGCCCTGCACTGATGCGATTGCTTTTGGGCGCCGCGCGACGGACCTGGCGATCGGGTGTTGCCCTGATATGCACACGATGATGCGAGATACCCGCGTGATCAGGCTTGCCCGCGTGCTTCTTCGTGCTCTGGCGGTGCAGAGTCTTGTAGGGCGATCCTTTCGGCGCGGCGCGTTTGCCGGAGATGGCGTCAGCCAGCCGGGTGAATTCCGAATCCTCGTCCCAATTCGTATCGCCGTAACGAGAATTCATAGCGTGATCGAGATCCGTTGCTGTTGGTCCGGACGCGATAGCCGGGCGTGACCGCCCACTCATGCCACATCGACGCCACGACTTTGGACCCCCAACGTTGTTCACCCGTTATTGGTGCCCGCCTTTTTCCACGAAGGGTGAACAAAGGATTGCGGATATCCCGATACGGATTGAGCGCTCCGCCGGGTTCGAGCGCTAGTGGCATGTTGTGCAATCCACTCGTGATTTAGTGCGCTCCGTCGGCCGCTTTCGCATCTGCCCCCTTGACAGGAGCCTCCGTCTGATGTTGCTCACTCCCAGACTTGAGCCGGATTGCGACGGAACAGCCATGGTGGCGCTTCACACCACGACGAAACGGAAAACCGTCACGACGGTCGCGAAAGCGACCGGCTGAGCCTCCGCTCGTTCCCCGTTCTCTCTCCCGCGGGGCGAGAGGACGGTGCCGCAAGGCGCCATAGGTGACGGGGAGAGAAGCGCAACAGGAGATGATGATGGGGTTCAAGGTCGCCGTGGTCGGCGCCACGGGCAACGTAGGCCGTGAGATGATGGAGATCCTCGCCGATCGGGCCTTTCCCGCCGACGAGGTCGTTGCTCTCGCGTCACGTCGCAGCATCGGTCAGGAGGTCTCCTTCGGTGACAAGACACTGAAGGTGAAGGATCTCGAGACCTACGATTTCTCCGATATCGATATCTGCCTGATGTCGGCCGGTGGCGCCGTGTCGAAGGAATGGTCGCCGCGGATCGGCGCTCAGGGCGCGGTCGTCATCGACAATTCCTCGACGTGGCGCATGGACCCGGACGTGCCGCTGGTGGTGCCCGAGGTGAATGCCGAGGCGGTCGCCGGCTTCACGAAGAAGAACATCATCGCCAATCCCAACTGCTCGACCGCTCAGCTCGTCGTGGCACTCAAGCCCCTGCATGACCACGCGGTGATCAAGCGTGTCGTGGTGGCGACCTATCAGTCGGTCTCCGGCGCCGGTAAGGACGGCATGGACGAACTGTTCAACCAGACCCGTTCCATCTTCACCGCCGGCGAGCTCAAGACCACCAAGTTCACGAAGCGGATCGCCTTCAACCTGATCCCCCATATCGACGTGTTCATGGAGGACGGGTACACGAAGGAAGAGTGGAAGATGGTCGCGGAGACCAAGAAGATCCTCGACCCGAAGATCAAGCTGACCGCTACCGCGGTACGCGTGCCGGTTTTCATTTCCCATTCAGAAGCGGTCAATATCGAGTTCGAGAAGCCGATCACGGCCGATGAGGCCCGGGATATCCTGCGTTCGGCTCCTGGCTGTGTCGTGATCGACAAGCGCGAGGACGGCGGCTACATCACTCCTCATGAGGCTGCCGGCGAAGACGCGACCTACATCTCGCGCATTCGTGAGGATGGCACTGTCGAGAATGGCCTCGCCATGTGGGTCGTGTCGGACAATCTCCGCAAGGGTGCGGCGCTCAACGCGGTGCAGATCGCCGAGGCCCTGGTGAACCGTAAGCTGATCACGCCGAAGGCCAAGGCGGCGTAACCTCGCGCAACAGAGCGGTCATAGGAAAAGGCGCGGCTTCATGGCCGCGCTTTTGCTTTGTGGCGTGAGCTCGCGATAGGCGGCCGGGGATCACCGGCAGTCGAACAACGAGGCTCTGCCGGGGTGGTCCGGAAAAACGGCCTCAAAGACGCCAGTTGCGGGGTCCCGCACGAGAAGCTGTCCGCTCGCCACGCCGAAATAGGCGCCATGCAGCTGGAGCCGGCCCTGGTTCACCAGGATCTCGATGCAGGGGAAGGTCATGAGATTGGCGAGGCTCATCTCGATCGCGGCATGCTCGAGCTTTGTCAGATAGGAGCTGCGGTCCCCGGCGGGACTGCCGAGCTTCTCTGCGGCGGGCGCGATAAGGGCCATCCATTTGCCAATGAAATTACCCGGTGACAAGGGTTCGGCGTCATCAGCGAAGGCGCGGATGCCACCACAGCTCGCATGGCCGAGCACAACGATGTGCTTGACCTTGAGCGCCTGCACCGCGAATTCGAGCGCGGCGCTGGTCCCATGGAAGTCGCCTCCGGTCTCGTAAGGAGGTACCAGATTGGCCACATTGCGGGCGACGAAGAGCTCGCCGGGGCTGGCGTCGAAGATCACCTCGGGTGATACACGCGAATCGCAGCAGCCGATGACCATGACCTCCGGCTTCTGTCCCTTTTCCGCCAACTGCTTGTAGCGGCTGCGCTCGCTGGGAAAACGGCTATCGAGAAAAGCCCGATAGCCTGCCGTGAGTTGCTCCGGAAACATTGGGGTCTCCCTGTTACGCAAACCGTGTTGCCGGCCGACGCCGGCATCGGCCACCCGGGTCAGTGGCGAAAATGGCGATGGCGGGTGAACACCATTGCGAGTCCGGCTCCATCGGCGGCCTTGATCACCTCGTCGTCGCGCATCGAGCCTCCGGGCTGGATCACGGCCGTGGCCCCCGCCTCAGCCGCTGCCAGAAGCCCATCGGCAAAGGGGAAGAAGGCGTCGGACGCGACGACGGAACCTTCGGCCAATGAGCGCGGCAAGCCGGCGGTACGGGCTGCCTCGGCAGCTTTCCAGGCCGCGATGCGCGAGGAGTCGACGCGGCTCATCTGGCCTGCGCCGACACCGACGGTCGCGCCGCCTTTGGCATAAACGATGGCGTTCGACTTCACGTGCTTCGCGACTCGGAAGGCGAAGATCAGATCGGCGCGTTCGGCCTCCGTTGGCGCGCGCTTCGTCACGACCTCGAGCGGCATGTCGTCGATGACGGCGTTATCGCGCGCCTGGACAAGGAACCCCCCTCCCACGGTTTTGAAGCCGAGGCCCGGCGCGCGCGGATCCGGCAGGCCGCCGGTCAGGAGAAGCCTCAGGTTCTTCTTGGCGGCGACCAATGCAATCGCCTCCTCGCTCGCGTCGGGGGCGATGATGACTTCAGTGAAGATCTCGACAATCTTGCGGGCTGCGTCGGCATCCAAGGTCTGGTTGAGGGCGACGATGCCGCCGAAGGCGGAGACGGGGTCGCAGGCCAGCGCCTTCTCATAAGCCTCGAGCAGGGAAGATCCCTCGGCCACGCCGCAGGGATTGGCATGTTTCACGATGACGACGGCGGACGTGCGCGCGGGGTCGAATTCCGCGACGCATTCGAAGGCCGCATCGGTGTCGTTGATGTTGTTGTAGGAAAGCTGCTTGCCCTGGAGCTGGCGGGCAGTGGCGACGCCGGGCCTCGCTTCCGCCGTACGGTAGAACGCCCCCGGCTGATGGGGGTTTTCGCCGTAGCGCATGGGCTGGATCAGCGAACCGCCCAAGGCGCGGAAAGCCGGCGCTTCCTCGCCGATCTCACGGGCCAGCCAGTTGGAGATGGCAGCGTCATAGCTGGCGGTGCGGGCATAGGCCTTCTGGGCGAGACGGCGGCGCAACGGCAGGGTGGTGGACCCGTCGTGGGCGGCGAGCTCCTGCAGAACCGCCTCGTAGTCGGACGGTTCAACAACAACGGCGACATCCGTGTGGTTCTTGGCGGCGGCGCGGATCATGGCGGGGCCACCGATGTCGATGTTCTCGACGCAATCATCGAAGGAGCCGCCGCCCGCAAGCGTCGCCTCGAAGGGATAGAGGTTGACGACGAGCAGATCGATGGTCGCGATGCCGTGCGCAAGGAGCGCGGCCTGGTGGGAGGGATTTTCGCGGATTGCGAGAAGACCACCATGGACGGCAGGGTGAAGGGTCTTCACGCGGCCATCCATCATCTCGGGAAAACCGGTGACATCAGACACTTCCGTGACTGGCAGGCCTGCCTCGGCAATGGCCTTGTATGTGCCGCCGGTGGAAATTAGCGAGACGCCGTGTTCAATGAGGCTGCGGGCAAAATCGACGAGGCCGGTCTTGTCCGAAACCGAGAGAAGGGCACGTGTCAGGGGCTTTGGATGTTCAAGCATCGGCTTCCGTCGAGAATGTCGCTTCGCTCCACCTTAGATGTGGATGCGTCGCGATTAGCACGAAAGCGGCCTTCGGCAAAAGCTGCAGGATCGACGCGGGTTCGGCGCGCTGGTTCCCCTGAAAGGGGCGCTGCGGTCAGCTTTCGCTTTCCCCCTGCGGTCTGTGGCCGAGGTGCAGGAAGCGCCAACGCACCGATCGCGTCAAGCCGGCGTCAAGGGTCACGACGATTTGTGTCGTGCGCCTGATCCCATCCGAGGCGGCGAAAAACACGCTCTCTTCAAGGCTGAGTTCTCCCGCGTCCGCCTCGAAGCTCCAGCAATCCTGGTTCGGCAATACGAGGAAGATGCCTGGGCCATCGGCGATCCGCGAGGCGCGGACGGAGGGATGCAGATGGAACCGTAGCGTCGTGTCAGTCTCGCCGGGCCTCGCCGGCCCTTCCGAAATGAAGCTGTCCTCGCCTTCGAGCCTGTCGCCGTGTCCGCCCAGATCGAGCCGGCGCTCGTGGATCACTCCGAAGCGGCTGAGATAGCCATCGTGCGAGGCCTTGATGCTGATGCCGTCCGGGAGGGTCTCTCGCGTTGCTGGAACGTGGCGCGGTCCTGACAGCACAGGGGTGCCGATGAAGCGGCTGAGCCACCAGCCGACCGTGTTGCCGCTGGTAGCGCCTGCAAAATGGCAGGACGACACGTCGCCCATGGTGACGGTGGAGTGAGCCGCTGTGGAGCGCGCAGCGAATGCCGACGGGCCGGTGCCAGGGCGCGGTGCTCCGCAATTCACCACGAGACGGTACGCCCCGACTGACATTTCGAAGGACAGGCAGCCAGCGTGGGCCTCACGCGAGAATTCAGCGGGGGGCGGTGTGCCGACATCCATCAAGACGATCGCCTCTCCGGCTTCGAGACGTTCGTAGCCAGAGTGCGGTGCATGTTCCATCGCCTTGGCGCGCACGTCGTCATAGGCGAGGAGGGTCGCGATGAGGTCCGGCTTTGTGAGACCCATGCCGTTGAACAGGCCTAGCGATCCTTCGCCATGCCGGAACATGCGCAGTACGGGCATCATCCGATCAATGGCGCCGATGAGCGCCGGCGGCGGTTCAGCACCCCTCGCCGCGTACGTCTGGCTCAACGGCAGCAGATCGGTCAGGAGCTCCACCACGACGCGTGGATTGCGACTGATATGGCCGCCATCGGGCAGCACCTGGCGGTTCAACTCGTCGGTCAGCAGGCGGTTCGCCTGCCGTAGCACCCGGCTCGGGCCGTTCAGGCAGAGCCCGGCGTAGGCCAGCGCGACGGCTGCGATAAGCCTGTCGTTACCTCGCAATCCGCCGGCGACCGAAAGCTGGAGCTGAACGGCGGTCCGGCCGAGGGTGCGCGTGAACCGCCGGTAGAAGCCGCGGTCAGCGCCGTCGAGCACGAGTGGGGAGTGATCGAGGAGCGAGATGAGCCGGCGCGCGGCGACGCGTGGCTTGGTTGCGATGCCGTGGCGCGAGGTGGCGTGATTGAAGAAATCATCGACCAGGGCGCGCGCATTGGCGCGCGACAGCGCCGAATCCGCGGCCCGTAGATGTCGTAGCCAGCCAAAGCCATAAAGAGCCTCCGCCCAAGCGCGGCTCGGCGGCTCCTCGTTGAACGGGGATGATCCGCGCGTATTCACAACCCGGCCGGCGAGAGCGTAATAGCCGGAGTAAATGTCACCCGCGACGGTCGGATCCGCGGTCCGCAGGTCCTGGGGCACGATGAGAATGCGATCCGGCGCGAAACGATGCAGGGAAAAAACGCTGCGCCATGCGCTGACGGCACAATAGCGCAGGCGTCGCCAGCCCTCGCCAAGGGCGAGCCCGTAAAGACGCCAACGGTCGGTTCCTGGGGACGCGACCGTTTTTGTCTTCTGTACTTCAGCTCTCCTCACGGCAACTGCGTCCACTCATCCCGTCCCGTATCAACCGACCGGTCGATGCGCATGACCGCTCAGTGCTCCAGCACCGTTACCAATCGGCGAAGATAGCGGGCAGAAGTTAACGTTTCAGTTGCCCTCGTTTCAGGTGTCACTCCGCCGCAAACGGGCGGCGTAGAAGCCATCAAAGCCATCGACGACGGTTCCATCGGCCAATGTGACGCTTGCGCTGGGAAGGCTGCGGAAGTCGCCGTCACGCGTGATGAGATGATCGACACCGCCGACCTCGGCCGCTGCGATGGCCTCGCGACGGAATTCCGGATGCCGGGCGAGGAATGCACTGGTCTGTGCTTCACCTTCCTCGGGCTCAAGGGAGCAGGTGCAATAGACGAGCACGCCTCTGGGTTTGACCAGGCTGGCCGCATGGTCCAGCAACTGCTGCTGGATCAAAGCCAGCGCCGCAATATCCTCCGGGCGCTTTGTCCAGGCCACATCAGGATGGCGGCGAATAGTGCCGGTCGCGCTGCACGGCGCGTCGAGCAGGACGGCATCGGCGGGCGGGTGCTGAAAGGTGCCCGCGTCCGCCCTCCGACAGGCCGCAGTGAGCCTGAGCCGCTTCATGTTCTCCTTGAGGCGCTCCAGCCTCGCTTCAGCTCTGTCCACGGCGGTGACGTCGGCGCCGGCGGCTGCGAGCTGAGCCGTCTTGCCGCCCGGCGCGGCGCAGAGATCGAGCACTGTCTCGCCAGGCCGGACGCGAAGGAGCCGAGCCGGAACGGCGGCCGCGGCATCCTGCACCCACCAGGCGCCCTCGGCATAGCCGGGCAGTTCCGCCACAGGCGTTCGCGTCGTCAGGCGGATCGATCCGGTTGGAAGGAGGAGGCCGCCGAGCTGTTCCGCCCAATGCGGCGCGTCGGCTTTCACGGTGATGTCGATCGAGGGCTCTCGCCCGTGCGCAGCCGCGATCTGCCGTGCTGTCGCCTCGCCGTACGCGTCGCTCCAGCGGGAGCGCAGCCACGTCGGCGTATCGACATCGAAAGGATCTGTCGCGGCCAGGATCGCCTCACGGTCGGCTGCGATACGGCGCAGCACGGCGTTGACCAGCTTGGCATAGGGAAAAGCGCGCTTGTCGCCGCGGGCAAGGTCCACCGCTGTGGTCACAGCCGCGTGATCCGGTACGTCGAGCAGCAGCAACTGGGCCGCCCCGACGAGCAGGATGGCCTCAAGCGCGCCGGAGTTGCGCGGCAGGCCCTTCTGCAGACGGTCGCCTATCGCCTTGCGCAGGGTGCCGAGACGGCGAAGGGCGGCGGTCGTAATGGCGCGCGCCAAAGCCCTGTCGCGCAGATCGAGCTCGACGCCAGCGGGCCTGCTATCCCGTGAAGCGGCACGGCGTGCTGCGGTGCCGTCAAACAGATCTTCCAAGCCCTCGCTATGGCCCAGGATGCGAGTCAACGCCGCCGCGGCCATGCGACGCGCGGCGAGTCCAGGCGGATCATCCCGCCGTGATCGGCCGCGGTGTGCCGGAACCGAGGGTTTCAACTGGGCCGATCCCCTGTGGCAGGACCTGTCATGGGCTTAAACTCTGAAGAACTTCGGGCGACAGGCTGGCGCGACAATCCGGATCGAGGAAGCGGCGGGCGCGCCAGGCCATGCCATCAGCACGCCTTTTCCGCGAAGCGATGGCATTTGTCGACATTTAATCACGCGGGATCGCGATGGTTGCCCTGCGCGCACGCCTTCGCGCCGGCTTAACCCCAGGGGCCGCTGCGCGGGCGTGATCTGCTCCCCCAGGGGCCCGCGGCGCGCTGGGCGCCTCCGAGGAAGGAGGATGAGCGCGGCGGTGTCACGCCCATGCTGTGGGCAAGCTGCTTAAGTGCGGCGATCCGGTTTTCCGTGGCCGGATGAGTGGAGAACAGATTATCCATCGCGCGCCCGGACAGAGGATTGATGATGAACATCGGCGCGGTGGCCGGATGGCTCTCGGCGTCCTCGTTCGGGATATGGGCAACACCCTGGGAAATCTTGGCGAGAGCGGTGGAGAGCCACAAGGGATTGCCGCAGAATTCCGCCCCCATCCGATCGGCCTCATATTCGCGCGAGCGACTGACTGCCATCTGGATGATCATCGCCGCAATCGGCGCCAGCACGACGAGCAGAATGGTGCCAATCGTGCCTAGCCCGTTGTTGTTGCGGTTTCCGCCACCGAAGAACAGGCCGAACTGGGCGATCGAGGAGATCGCGCCGGCAATGGTGGCCGAGATCGTCATCGTCAACGTGTCGTGGTTCTTGATATGGGCGAGCTCATGGGCCATGACGCCGGCCAGTTCCTCGCGGCTCAGAATGCGCATGAGGCCCGTTGTCGCGGCCACGGCGGCATTCTCGGGGTTGCGGCCGGTCGCGAAGGCGTTGGGCTGGGGGTTGTCGATGATATAGACGCGCGGCATTGGCAGTCCGGCGCGCTCAGCGAGCTGGCGGACCATGCCGACGTATTCCGGCGCGGCGCGCTCGTCGACTTCCTGGGCGTTGTAAGCCGCCAGGGCGAGGCGATCCGAATTCCAATAGCTGAACAGATTCATGCCCGCCGCGAGCGCCAGGGCGATGAGAAGGCCAGCCGCGCCGCCGATGAGATAACCGACCACGCCGAACAGCGCCGTCAGTGCCGCAAGCAGCATACCGGTCTTCACGTAGTTCATCCGCACCCTCCACCGATCCCCAGTCAGCTCCGTCGAGCCTGGGTTCTACCTGCCATAAGGATATGGCATCCTTGGGATCGTGCTCTATATGTGGAGGAGGATAGCCCCTGCGTTCAAGAGCATGGAACGTCCATAAGTGGAGCAATTTCTGTGACTAGCCCCGACAAGCTGCCCTCCGGCATAGCCGGCGCCGGGTCGGTGGCGGAGACGCCGCGCAAGCCGCTTACTCCCGCCGCCCAACGCGCGCTGGCCGAAGCCGCCGAACGTCGCGCGGCGATCGACGCCCGTACCGCTGCGTTGACGGCCAACCGCGAAATCAACGGGCGCAACGGGCCGGAGCCCGTGCGCTATGATGACTGGGAAGTCAAAGGCATCGCCAGCGACTTCTGATCAGAGGGTCACACCTTGGTGCGATTGCGGATCATCAGGGTGTCAAACGCGTATTCGTTGACCTGCCACCAGAGATAATTCTCCGTGCGGAATGCGATCATCGATTCCAGCGCCTTCTTGAACAAGGGGTTCTTGGCGGCCATTTCGCCGTAGAGTTCATGAGCCGCATTCCACGCGGAATCGAGCACCGCATTCGGGAAGAAACGCAGCTCCGTGCCGGTTCCGATGAGGCGCTTCAGGGCTGGGCCATTGAAGGCGTCGTATTTCGCCAGCATCCAGTTGGTTGAGGCATCGGCCGCCTGGCGCATGATCGCCTGGTAGTGCTTGGGCAGCGCGTCCCACTTCTCCTTGTTGACGACCATGTGGAGCATGGCGCCGCCCTCCCAGAAGCCGGGCGCATAGTAGTATTTGGCCACCTTGGCGAAGCCGAGCTTCTCATCATCGTATGGGCTGACGAATTCGGCGGCGTCGATCGTGCCGCGTTCGAGCGCCGGATAGATGTCGCCGCCGGCGATCTGCTGGGGCACCACGCCGAGCCGCGCGAGCACGTCGCCACCCAGGCCTCCGATGCGGAATTTGAGTCCTTTCCAGTCGTCCGGCGTGTTGATCTCCTTACGGAACCAACCGCCCATTTGGGTTCCGGATTGGCCACATGGGAACCCAACTACGTTGAACTTAGCCAGGGCTTCGTCCATCAGCGCATTGCCGCCGCCATTGAGCAGCCAGGCATACTGGAGGCGCGAATTGAAGCTGAAGGGAACGCCCGTGCCGAAGGCCAGCGCCGTCTCCTTGCCTGTGTAGAAATAGATCGGCGTATGGGCGCATTCGACGGTGCCATTCTGCGCGGCGTCCAGCGCCTGCAATGCGGGCACGATCTCGCCGGGACCGAAGCACTGGATCTGGAATTGTCCGTCGGTTGCCTCGCCCACATATTTGGCGAACATTTCGGCGTTGCCGAACAAGGCATCGAGCGGCTTCGGGAAGCTCGACGTCATGCGCCACTTGATTGCGGGCGTGGACTGGGCGATGGCGGGCATCGCCACGCCCGCGGCGGCTACGGTGCCGGCGGCGACAGCGCCGGGGGCACCTTTCAGGAAATCACGACGCTTCATCCGGCATCCTCCCAGGAGCACATTATGGAAGGGCTGTAAGCCCGGCGGGTTTCATAATGTGTCATGCGGGTGGTTGGCAAACGGATTGGATGTCCGATTATTCTGTTCCGTCTAGGCGGCAGCTTTGCCCGATCATTAATGCCGGATGCGGAAATTGCAATGCCTTCCAGTTATAAATTCAAGTTAAAATATATTATTTGGTAAACATGAACGATATAGTTACTGGAACGTATTACCCATGCAAAATCCCATTAAACTTTTTACAAACCCCGTCGGTGACGACATATATGCATGGACTCTCGCTGAAGGAAGGCCTTCGGCCGGGGTTCATGCATGTGTTATATCAACGCATGGCTCCAGATTTCATGGCGTATATTTCTCGTGGCCAATTGTTGAGCTTGTTTTTTATGGCCCTGAAGGTGCCTCGCTCGTGCAGCCGATCAGTACAGACATCATCGGCGTCCTGGCCGAGACCTATCCAACTTACGAGTCGATGGCGTGCGGCCCATACCCTGACTATTTTCTCAGTAAGTATCAGGGGCCGGACGAGACCTATGAATTGCTAGGCAACCTGCCCCTACATGTCGCTCATCGCTATTCGATGCGGCGGCCAGAGGACCGTCCGATGAGTCGGCCGCACTCCGAGGCTGCTGCGCTTTACGCGAACTCCGGCGTTCCCATATACAAAGACTTGGTGTCCCGGCATGGCATCTGGACGATGGACGTGATCACGGTCAGGCGCCGCTTTCCCAAAGTTCCTACGCGTCTTTCAACGCTCATCAAGGCACTCCATAAACGTGGCTATCTCTATCGCACGATCCACTGCGATTTTTGCAGAAGCCCGCTATTGCCCTTTTGCGAACCAACCTATTCGCCCGAACGACGCCACACGTTTTAAACGCGCGGGCCTTGGGATCGATGCATGGCCTCCAATCGGGGTGCCACTTTTGCCTCCAATGTTCTAACGTCGCGCGCGAACGGAATAGGAAAGCGTGATGACGAGTGGGAAGACGGGTGAGGGTGGGGACAAGCGTCTCGCAGCGGTGAAACGTGTGCTGCGGCAGGCTTCGGAGCATATCAACGCCGATTTCGGCATCAGGCTGTGGGATGGCGAGGTGATCCCGCTGGGCCCGAACGCGCGCACGGATCTGCTCGTTGCCCTCAACAGTCCCGCCGTGCTGAGCCGTCTCATTCGCCAGCCGCGTCTGACAACCCTCGTCGATCTCGCCGCCTCGGGCGATGTCGATATCATCGGCGGCACGCTGCTCGATCTTGCGGCACGGCGCGGCAGCGGCACCAAGGGCATCTGGAAGAAGATCGGCAAGTTGTCGCTGGCGCGGGCGCTTTGGCCCTTCCTGTTCTCCGCAAAGGCCGATGCCGCGGCGACGCCGCTCAAAAGCGAGGCCTACCAAGGTGAGCAGATCGACAAGGATGCGGGCGGACGGGACAACAAGGCCCTGGTTCAGTTCCACTATGACCTGTCAAACGCCTTCTACCAGCTCTTCCTCGACCCGGAGATGCAGTATTCCTGCGCCTATTTCCCGACCTGGGAGAGTTCGCTGGAGGATGCCCAGCGGGCCAAGCTCGACATGATCTGCCGGAAGCTGCGCCTGAGGCCTGGTGAGCGTTTCCTGGACATCGGCTGCGGCTGGGGTGGCCTCGTCTGCCATGCCGCGCAACATTATGGGGTCGAGGCCCACGGCGTGACCCTGTCCGAGGCGCAGCTTGCCTTCACCAAGGAGAAGATCGCCCGTCTTGGCCTCGAGGGACGCGTGCATGTGGAGCTGCGGGATTATCGGGACGTCTCCGGGACCTTCGACAAGATCGCCTCGATCGGCATGTTCGAGCATGTGGGGCTCGACAACCATACGGCTTATTTCACGAAACTGCGAGAGTTGCTGAAGCCGCGCGGCATCCTGCTCAACCATGCCATCACGCGTCCGGCCAAGAAGAGCGCGCGAGCCTTTCGCCGGAAGCGGCCGGAGTATGCGGCTATCGTCAATTACATCTTCCCGGGCTCGGAGCTCGACCATATCGGCGGATCCATCACCAGCCTGGAGCGCCACGGCTTCGAGATCCACGACGTGGAAGCTTGGCGCGAGCATTATGCCCTGACCACGCGGCGCTGGTGCGAGCGGCTCTACGCAGAGCGCGAGGCCGCTGTCCGGGAGGTGGGCGAGGCCAAGACCAGGCTGTGGTTGCTCTATCTTGCCGGTGTCTCGCTCGGATTTGAACGGGGCACGATCGGCATTTTCCAGACCGTGGCAACCCGCCGCGCACGCGGGCCATCCGGCCTGCCACCCACGCGGGCCGATCTCTATATTCGCGAGGACGTCACGGAACAACGATGACGGGGGTGCCGACGCGCACGCGCTGATAAAGGTCGATGATGTCCTCGTTCAGCATGCGGATGCAGCCATAGCTCGCATAGGTGCCAATGCTGCGCCGCATGCTGCGCGTTGTTCCGTGAATGGCATAAAGATCCCCTGATAGGGTCAATGCCCGCGCGCCCATGGGATTGTCGCGCGCCCCGCCGGCGATGTAATCGGGAAGCCGTGGATTGTCGCGCTTCACATCTGGCGGCGGCATCCATGCCGGTTCAACATATTTGCCGTCGATTCGCACGGCGCCATGCCACTGCTTGCCCGGCTTGGCGACGGCCACGGGATAACGGATAGCCTGTCCCCCGCCAAGAACGAGATAAAGCCTGCGTTCGCGTGTACGCACCAGCACCGTGCCTGGGGGCGGCCCTTCCATGGACGCGAGGCTGGGCGCTGCTGTTGCATCCGCTGACAGGCCTAGCAGCCCCGCCGGAAAACCCAGCGCGGGCAGGACAAGAACTGACCGCCGTGTCCAACCGCTTGGTCGCGAAATTTCTCCACCCATCATCCCGTTCCATCACGCACAATCTTGCAGTGAGTGGCATTCGACGCGGGTGTTGCTGAAGCAATCCTTGCTAACGATCAGAAATACTGCTGCCTGACGGACCATCAGGTGCGCTAATTGCAATTAGATTTAATGATTCTCAAATGCTGCCACCATCAGAGTGGCTAGGCAGCATGAGTTGACATTTAACCTGGACATCCGACTTGGCGGAGTCCGACGCGTCTTCTTGTCAGGCCTCGTGTTCATGGATCCGGGCTCCCCGCTGATGCGAGGCCCGGCATGATGGCGGGGATTTCATCCGGACTCTGCATCCGGCTCCTGAAGACCCCATAACGGCAAAACGCCCGCCCCGTTGCTCACGGGACAGGCGCTTGATTGAATCGGCGCGCTGACTGGCGGAGATTGCGACGGCTCAGCGCAAACTCGAAGGCAGGCGGCGCTTCCAGCGCTGACCTGGCGGCAGCGCGGCAGTTGGCTGCTTGCGGCGACGGCGAACGGCGGAGGCGTTTACGTCCCGACGGGGCGCAGCGTCCGCCAGAGGCTGGATGTCATGTGCGGCATCGACCGCGTCCAGGACTTCATCGTCCTCGCTCTCGTCATCCAAAGGAAGAGAGAAGGCGAGTGAGGCCTTGGGCGCCTTCGGAACGGCTTTCTGCCCCTTGCGCCGCGGACTTGCTTTCGTCTTGGAGGGCGCTGCCTCGTCCGGGGGCAACTGGCCGGCAAAAAGGTCCGCTGCGAGCTTGGGCTCGACTGGCGCGACGCTCTCTTCTGTCTTTGGCTTCACGCTCCAGCCCAGAGCAGCTGTCGCGTCCTCGGAACTGAGCGGCTTCGCGTGTTCCGCGAAGGCTTCCCGCGAGCGCGGGTCGTCCCAGAGGCCGGCCGTGGACGGCACGCCGGCGGGTGCGGCGTCTGCCGGTGCTGGCATGCGGACCGCGAGATCGCGTGTAATGACGCTCGGGCCTTTGCTCGGAGACCTCGAGGAAACCTTGCGCGTGGTTCGAGCCGCCGTACGCAGCGAGAATACATCGTCCTCGATGCCGGAATGATCGTCTTCGCTATGGTCGCTTGCGGCGACACGCTCGAGAACCGGAGTTTCCTCCGTAAGAAGGCTCGGCAGGATTCGCGGCGTGGCGCTGGTATTGCCGGGTTGTTCCGGCGCCTGCGTCGGTGACTTCTTGAAGAGACCTTCCAGACTTGCCGATGCCGCGCCAGGGCGGTTGGTTGGCGCTTCCGCATCATCAAAAATGGAAGAAGATCCCCAAATATTGGTTGGAGCCTTCCGCGTGCGCTTAACCTCGACCACGAAAGGTCGCGACTGTCGTCTCATAAGTCCTCTTGAGTGTTGTCTTTAGTCTTATAACTGTTCAGCGATCTACACAGAGCCATTCGCGCGGCGTTCACTGCCGCAACTACCGGTATGATCGACGACAAATTGGTGCCCCGCACAAACTTGCTCAATAGCCAGCGCTGATTCGCCATTCCCCGCTTAAGTATAGCGAATATTCACGCGTGAACCCAGCCCTTCTTCCTCGTCGTGAAGGGAAAACCCAGCACGATGATATCGAAGCCGACATCGCGTTCAGCAAGAGCTATTGGACGATGAGCGAGTAGCAAGTCTGCCGCCGATACGCAAGAGATATAATGGTTGGCGAAATCAAGCTTTTCCAGTAGCGCGGCAAAAAAATGCCGTGCGACACGCTGTCCCGTTTGCCTCGTGCTCGCCGCCAATGCTCGTGACCGACGGAAGTGCCACTTGGCTTACGCTCGTAGATGTATGTGTCAGGTATTAAGGGGCCGTTAAGATCAATATATATGATGAATCCTGCTATTCGCAGTAGAATCTATCGCATCCAATCTTGGTTGCGCAAGGGGTTGCCAGCATATCTTGGAGATATATTGATTGTGCGCGCCGATATCATAAGTCTTGTTGAAAAAGCGCAATGATCTGTGCCTGGTTGCGTGGTTCTTTATTCGCCGGCAGATGTGTGAGGCCAAGGCTCCGCACGCTTGTGCCTTCCGGGAACGTCGAGCAAACGCCGAAATGCCTGAACAGGGCTTGCCTCAACGATGTGTTGTGATTCGGTGGCGCTTTAATGCATCGGCGGTGCCTCGGCTGCTTCAAGGCGGTGCAGATTAGCTTCCCATACCCTACACCTGCGCTCCAACGAGCTAATCCTGCTCGTATTCCATCGCCGGCCGATCAGGCCGAATGTTCGCCTCGCTGCGCGAGGGTTTTCCCCCGGCGCAGAGGCAAACAGCGCCGCTAAAGGTTTCTCTAAGTGGCAGGCGCTCGACCGGTTCAGGCCCGCTGTCCAAGCGGAGGGCTAGGCAGCGGGGTCTGCGATTGCGTCAGCTCTTGGGCGTCATCATGCCTAGGCTTCAGATGCCGATCCGGCTTCGGACGCCGGCTTGGCTGAGCGGCGCGCGCGCCATTCCTCGAACCGTTGCAGGACGGTGAAGAACGAGGGAACGAACAACACGGCAAGGCAGGTTGATGCCAGCATGCCCGAGAACACGGCGATCCCGATGGACTTGCGCGCCGATGCACCGGCTCCCGTGGCGAGCACCAGGGGCAGGACACCGAGAATGAAGGCGAAGGAGGTCATGATGATGGGGCGGAAGCGAAGGCGTGCCGCCTCGACCGCGGCCTCGGCGATCTCCATGCCCTCCGCGCGCTTCTCTCGCGCATATTCCACGATCAGGATAGCGTTCTTACTCGCCAATGCGATGAGCAGTATCAAGCCGATCTGCGTGTAGAGATTGTTGGCGATGCCGAGCCCGACGAGGGCGCCAACCGTCCCGAGTAGCGCGAGCGGTACCGCCAGCAGCACCGACAGCGGCTGGATCCAGCTCTCATATTGCCCGGCGAGGACAAAATAGACGAGCAGAATGGCTAGCCCGAAGACGACATAGATCTGCGAGCCGACAGCCATTTCCTGGTAGGACATGGCGGTCCATTCGTAGCCGGTTCCGGGCGGCAGAATGCTGGCGGCGATCTGGCCCATCAGGTCCAGTGCCTGCCCGGATGAGAAGCCGGGCGCCGGCGTGCCGACGATCGTCGCGCTCGGATAAAGATTGTAGAGACTGATGAGGGCGGGCCCGGTCATCGGTTCGACGGTGACCATCGTGCCGATCGGCACCATCGTGCCGTTGCCGGCGCGGACCTTCAGGCTCAAGAGATCCTGCGGACTGACGCGGTACTGCGATTCGGCCTGCGTATAGACTTGGAACGTCATGCCGAAGGCGTTGAACTGGGTGACGTAGCTCGACCCGACGTAGCCGGAGATGGTGGAGAAGAGCTGGCCAACGGTGACGCCGAGCGTCTCGGCCTTCACACGGTCGACCTTCACCTCGAACTGGGGCACACCCGCGCGGAAGGAGGTGTTGAGATGCTGCAACCCGGACTGGCTCGATCCGGCCTCGACGATCTGGCGTGTCACGGCCTCGAGCAGCTGATAGTTGAAGCTGCCGTCCTTCACCTGGGTCTGCATGGTGAAGCCGCTGGCGTTGCCGATACCCTGGATGGGGGGCGGCACGAGCACGAAGGTCGTCGCTTCCGGCACCGCCTGTAGCGCGCGGTTGAGGTGCTCGTAGATGCTGAGAAGATCCTCGCCCTTGGCCTTGCCGCGAGTGTCCCAATCTTTCAGAACGACATAGGCGACGCCGGCGTTGGCGAGCGTTGCGCTGTTGTCGAGAATCGAGATGCCGCTGATGCCGATGACATTCTCGACGCCGGGGGTTTCCTGCGCGATCTGCGACACCTTGGCGAGGACGGCGTTAGTGCGCTCCTGGGAGGCGCCGTCGGGGAGCTGCGCGCCAATGAGGACGTAGCCCTGATCTTCCGTCGGCAGGAAGGATGTGGGCACGCGCGTCAGCGCCCAGCCGGCAAAGCCGATCAGCACCAGGGCGATCGCCACCATGAACCCGCTGCGATGCACCATATGCGCGATGAGTCGGGAATATCCCCGCTCGCAGCGATCATAGATGGCGTTGAAGCCGCGATAGAAGGCGTTGCGCTTCTCCGGTGGCACGGGCTTGCGGAGCCACAGCGCGCACTGGGTCGGCTTCAGCGTCAAGGCGTTGACGGCACTGATCAGGGCGGTCGCGGCGATCACCAGCGCGAATTGCTGGAAGAGTTGGCCTGTCAGACCCGGCAAGAAAGCCGCTGGAATGAACACGGACATCAGGACGAGGGTGATGCCGATGATGGGGCCGAACAATTCGTCCATGGCCTTTTCCGCCGCCGCCTGGCCGGGCATGCCGGCCTCGACGTGGCGTGACACCCCCTCGACGATGACGATGGCGTCGTCGACGACGATGCCGATCGCCAGGACGATCGCGAAGAGCGTCGACAGGTTGACCGTGAAGCCCATCGCCGACATTGCCGCAAAGGCACCAATGATGGTCACGGGGACGGTGGTCGCTGGCACGAGCATGGCTCGCCAGTCCTGCAGGAACAGCAGGATGACGACGAGCACCAGGATGCCGGCCTCGAACAGGGTCTTGTACACTTCCGTGATCGAGGCGTTCACGAACATCGTGGTGTCGAAGGGCACGCCATAGACGAGGCCTGGCGGGAAGTTCTTCGACAATTCCTCCATCTTGCCGCGGACTTCCTCCGCCACTGCGATGGCGTTGGCTTCGGGAAGCTGGAAGATCCCGATGCCGGCTGCCGGCTTACCATTCAACGTGAACGACTGGCTATAGGTCTGCGCGCCGAGTTCCACGCGGCCGATGTCCCGGACGCGCGTGATCTGCCCGCCGTTGGCATTGTCGACTTTGACAATGATGTTCTCGAAGTCCGGCGCGTTGTCGAGGCGGCCGTTGATGTTGATCGTATATTGGAAATTCTGGCCAGCGGGCGCCGGCGGCATGCCGACCACGCCTGCCGTGACCTCCTGGCTCTGTTGCTGGATGGCGCTGATGACGTCCGGCGGCGTCAAGCCCCGGGCCTGCATCTGCTGCGGGTCCATCCACACACGCATGGCGTATTCGCCGGCGCCGAACACATTGACGTTGCCCACGCCGGGCAGGCGGGCCAGCTCGTTCTGGATATTGATGACGCCGTAGTTCGCCAGGAACAGGCTGTCATACCGTGCGTCGGGCGATGACAGGGTCACGAACTGCAGAATTGACGTGGACTTCTTCTGCGTCGTCACGCCCTGCACCTGCACCGCCTGGGGCAGGGAGGACATGGCGATGCTGACGCGGTTCTGCACCAGAACCTGCGCGAAATCCGGATCCGTGCCGATGGCGAAGGTCACCGTCAGCGTGTAGGAGCCGTCGCTGGCGCTGGTCGACTGCATGTAGATCATCTTGTCGACGCCGTTGACCTGCTGCTCGATAGGCAGGGCAACGGTGTCGACGACAGTCTTGGCGCTGGCGCCCGGATAGCGTGTCGTCACCTGCACGGTCGGCGGTGTGACGTTGGGATACTGCGCAACCGGAAGATTGAAGAGCGCCACCGCGCCAATCAAAACCATGACCAACGCGAGAACGTTGGCGAGGACCGGCCGCTCGATGAAGAAGCGGGAAATCATGGGAACCGCCTTCTGGCCGGAGCGTCAGGGTTTTGTGGGGGCAGGCGCGGGAGTCGGCGTCGGTGCCGGGCTGGCCGGCGCCGGGCTATTCGCCGCCATGGTGCCGGTCTGCGGATTGACCTTGCTGCCCGGCACGGCGCGTTGGAGACCGTTGATGACCACCTTGTCGCCGGCCTCAATTCCCTTCTCGATCACCCGGAGCTGGCCTTCGAGCCGCCCCGCCGTGACCGGGCGCTGCTGAACGACGCCGTCCGCTCCCACGACGAGCACGTAGCTGCCAAGCTGGTTCCTGCCAATGGCGGTATCATCCACCAGCAACGCGTTCTCGGGTTGCCCGACGGGAATACGTACCCGCACGAAGAGGCCGGGAATGAGGGCGAGGTCCTTGTTCGGAAAAACGCCGCGGACTTCGAGGGTGCCGGTGCTCGGATCAACCTGCGGCGCGATGTAATCGATCGTGCCGCGATACGGAAAGTCCGTCTGATCCTGGAGACCAATCTCGATCGGAACGTTGTGGATCTCGGTAAGATTGCGCCCAAGGCGAGCGAGTTCCGCCTTGATCTGGAGCACGATCTGCTCGCTGACGGTGAAATAGGTGTAGATGGGATCTACCTGGACGATCGTCGCGAGCTTGGTGGGGCCGGAATACCCAACAAGCGCGCCGACATCTACCAGATGGCGTGTCACGATGCCATCGAAGGGGGCGCTTATCTGGGTGTAGCCCAGCGTAATCGTCGCGAGCTGAATATTGGCCTGATCGGCCGCGATCTGCGCGGTGGCCTTGTCGAGATTGGTCTTGGCATCGTCGATCGCACGTTGGGATGCGAAGTCCTGCCTGCCGAGTTGCGCCTGCCGGTTGTACTCGGTCTGCGCATTGGCTTGTGTCGCCTGTGCCGAGGCGAGCTCGGCTTTCTGCAGGTCGAGCTGCGCCTGATACTGGTCACGCTGGATGGTGAACAGCAGCGTATCCTTTTTGACCAGCGCGCCGTCCTTGTAGTTGATGCTCTCAAGGAAGCCCTGCACCCGCGCCTCGAGATCAACCGAGTTCACGGCTGCCGTATTGCCGGTGAAGGAGAGATAGCGCTGCACCGGCTGCTGGACGGGTGTTGCGACATAGACCTGCGGCGGAGGCGGCGGCACGTAGGTATTCTTATCGTTGCAGGCCGCCAGCGCCAGAAGCATCAGCGCGACAGCGCCGACGCCCGGACCAGCCATGCGACGAGGCTGAGCGCTCGCGATACCGCAAAGACCCGAAACCTCGGCATGTCGGCCGGTGTGTGTGACAAGCCTCTCAAACGCCATGCGAACCCCCAACACTGCCCGCGACTGCAGATTCCCGCCGCGCGGGCGGAATGCTCAAACCAAACAACTCCGAGCCCGCACTTCCTGCGGTCACGGAGGTCAAGAAGTCCAGGAGGCCGAGATACTTGGTCCCGGCCTATTATTTCGCCACAGCTCGGGACCGCCGCGCAGCCGGCCAAGCATTTCTCGCGAAGCGAAGCAGCGTTCCCGCTTTCGGAAACGCTTTAGAACGGGTTGGCGACAACCTGATAAACGGCACGGCCGTTGGAGTAGTAGGGCCTGTAGAACGTCGAGCCGCAACGATAGTAGCGCACGCCGCTTACCGTCGCCGATGTGCAGCCACCTGGCAGGCTGGCAAACATGGCGCCGATCGGCGCACTCGTTGTGACAGGCGGTGGCGCGTAATAGACAGGCGGTGGCGCTGCAGCCGCGGCTCCGAGCGCCGCCCCCGCGGCAAGCCCCGCCGCCGCGCCAACCGCGGCCGCGGCCCCCGGGGATGGGCCGCCATAGCCCCAGCCGTAGCCCCAGCCGGGCCGAACAACCGGACCGCCCCAGGCGGCTCCCCCGTGCCAGGCGTGAAAGCCTCCAGCGGGTCCGCGCCAGACGCCGCCGCCGTGATAGGCAACCCATGCTGATGCTGGCGACGTCGCCGAGACGACCGCAAGAGCGGCACCGGCCGCGGCGATCGCCAGCGCAATGTGACGGTGCATCCGGCGCCGCCGGGATGCGCCGCTGATCGCCGTCGTGTCCTGACCAGTCATTTCACACCGCATCGGACATATCTCTTCGTTGGAAATAGAAAGTCGTGGCTGGTCGATCATTGCGAAGCTGGCAGAAAGTCGATCTTCGCGTCTGATTTGCCGGGGGAGAAGCGGAATGCCGAATCAGGGAGGTTGCGGAACTCCCAGTCCTTGAAGGACACGGTGAACCGTGGTGCCTTCGGCACGTCGAGGTAAGTCACCGTCATGAGGCGCGGAAGGTCGGTCCTTGCATCGAGCCAGAGTTGGTATTCGACGCCGGGCTTCGCGAAGGCGAGCTGTCGGACTGCCCGACCGTCGACGGTGGTCTGGCCAACGTCATAGGCGTTCGTCAGCCCGCTGGCGAGCTGGCTGTAGGGGTCGCTTCCGAGGAAATCCGCCATGGGAAAATGGATGCCCCGCTTCTGCGCGACATCCGTCAGGAAGGCATCGAGCGTGTCCGGCGCATCCGCGACAGCATAGAGCTTCGCCTTATCGTCGGAGATGGTGACCGACTTGCCGTCGTAGTAAACGTCGACCTCGCCGTTGCCGCCCTTGATCTCGGCCTTCAGCTTGTTGGGCCGCTTCACATCCACTTCGGCGGTGTCGAAGAAGGTCAGCATCTGGCCCTGGCTGGAAGGAACCTCGCGCGAGCCGAATGTCTCGACAGAAAAGGACTTCGCTTCGGCGATGCGCCCCGTCGCCTTCTTCAATAGGTCGAGCACCGCCTGGTCGAGGATCGGCTTGCTGCCGTCCGCAGGCGCGGGCGTGGCCCCGGGAGATGCCGGGGGTGTCCCCTGCGCGTTCTGTGCATATGCGGTGATTGTTAGCGGCGGAAGGAAGAGTGATACGCCTATGGCGAGCACCGCTCCCAAACGCACGCGGCCCGGCCGATTCAGCTCAAACGCCATTGAAGCGAATCCCTGTCCGTATTCAGATGATTTTGCTTACGGCGAAGCCTTCGTCTTTCATGGTTGTTCTGTCAATAGCCTATAGCCTCACATGGTGAATTTCTGATCCTATCGTTGTTGATCCGCGAAGACCGGTCCTCAGGACAGTCAACCACCAGTTTTCATTGCCAGCGAAGCAAGCGCATGCAGATCGGGTCTGCGGCTCATTGTATCGTCTCCAATCTCGATCCTTGCGAGTGGGTCGGCACCTTTATAACCTGCTCGTTACAACAAGCGCGGCGCGCCTCTGCGGCGATGGCGCTGCGCGAGGGAGAAGCGCGTGAGCAAGACGACCGACGACGACGTTCCGACCACCCCGGGGAAAGCGAAGATCCGGCCGCGGCGTGCCATTTCCGAGCTAAGGAGCCAGCGCTGGTACGGTGATCCAGGCCTCAGGGCTTTCGGCCATCGCTCCCGCACCTTCCAGATGGGCTATACGCGTGCTGACTTCATGGGCAAGCCGGTGGTCGCCATCGTCAATACCTGGAGCGACATCAATCCCTGCCACAGTCATTTCAAGCAGCGCGTGGAAGAGGTGAAACGGGGTATCTGGCAGGCTGGCGGCTTCCCCGTTGAACTGCCAGCGATGTCGTTGAGCGAGCCCTTCGTCAAGCCGACGACGATGCTCTACCGCAACTTCCTCGCCATGGAGACCGAGGAGCTCCTGCGCAGCCATCCCATGGATGGCGTCGTGCTGCTCGGCGGCTGCGACAAGACTACCCCGGCGCTCATCATGGGCGCGATCAGCATGAACCTGCCGGCCATCTTCGTGCCCGCCGGGCCGATGTTGCGCGGCAACTGGGCCGGCAAGGTGCTGGGCTCCGGCAGCGATACCTGGAAATACTGGGCGGAGAAGCGCGCCGGCAACCTGACCGAGCAGGCCTGGCAGGAGATCGAGGAAGGCATCGCCCGCTCGCCTGGCCATTGCATGACCATGGGCACTGCCTCGACCATGACCGCCATTGTCGAGACGATGGGGATGACGCTGCCGGGCGCATCGTCCATTCCCGCGCCGGATTCGGGCCATGCCCGCATGGCTTCGGAGAGCGGACGCCGGATCGTCGATATGATCCTGGAGGACCTGAAGCCGAGCGATATTCTCACACCGGCGGCCTTCGACAACGGCATCACCGCTGACATCGCGCTGTCGGGCTCGACAAATGCCATTATCCACCTCGTGGCGATGGCCGGCCGCGTCGGGATCGACTTGCCGCTCGAGCGCTTCGACGAGATCGCCAAGCGCACGCCGGTGCTGGCGGACGTCCGTCCCTCCGGCCGCTTCCTGATGGAGGATTTCTATTACGCTGGTGGCCTCCGGGGATTGCTCAGCCGCATCACCGACCACCTCGACCTGACCACGCTCACGGCAAACGGCCGCACGCTTGGCGAGAATCTGCGCGCCGCCGAGGTCTACAACGACGAGGTGATCCGCCCGCGCGACAATCCCCTCACGGTGTCGAGCGGGCTGGCCGTGCTTAGGGGCAACCTCGCTCCCAACGGCGCGGTGATCAAGCCGCCGGCAGCCGAGCCGCATTTGCACGTGCACACCGGCAGGGCCCGTGTGTTCCGCAACTATGATGATATGGCCGCACGCATCGATGATCCGGCGCTTGATATCGACGAGACCTGCGTGATCGTGCTGCAGAACGCCGGGCCCCTCGGCGCGCCTGGTATGCCCGAATGGGGCCAGCTGCCGATCCCGCAGAAGATCCTCGCAAAAGGCGTCCGCGACATGGTGCGGATATCCGACGCGCGGATGAGCGGCACGAGCTACGGCGCGTGCGTGCTCCATGTCTCGCCGGAATCCTACCTCGGAGGTCCACTGGCGCTCGTGAAGGACGACGATCTCATCACACTCGACATTCCCGCCCGCCGGCTGGAGCTACATGTGGACGACGCGGAACTCGCCCGCCGCAAGGCGGCATGGGTGCAGCCCAAACCCCACTACGAAAGGGGCTATGGCGCGATGTTCGCCAAGCATATAACTTCCGCTGACAAAGGCTGTGACTTCGATTTCCTGCACGCTGGAGCGCCGACTGCCGAGCCGGAGATCCACTAAAGCATGTCTTCTCGCGGCAGCGGGACCGGTTCGAGAAGGACCGCGTATAACCAATATGTTAAAGCACGTCGCAGTGCGGGAAAGTCGCGGCGTGCCTTAACCCGGAAAGGGGGCACGGGCGCGGCGCACGCGTCGCCTTTCTAAGGCTTTCGTCGAACATGGGCACGTCGCGCTGGCGTTCCAGTTGTATCGATGTAAGATGACATACGAGATAGGCTCCTGTCCGGTGCGTTGAACGGAGGACTTGAGACACGGTTTGATCGGCCGAAAGACCTAGCGGAACGAGCCCATCCTGAGCCGGCAACCTTGTTTCTACGGGCGGCGATGATCGGGCCGGCGAGAGAGAGACGACCGCAGAGAACGGTCGCCCGGGACCCAATCGAGAGCGCGCCGAAACTGATCGGGTGGTATTTGGGCAAGCTCTTCGATCCAAGCTTGTATATGTGCAAGGATCTTGGATTTTGATGATGTAAAAAGCCCATATTTTTCTAGTAAAACGTATAAATCATCGTTGTCGCAAATAAGAATAATTCACTGGGGAGTGAAACGAGATGATCTTTACGGCGAGAGCATTATTACGTTCTTGCGCGGCGGGGGCGTTCTTGGCGGTCGCGCTGCCTGTCCTTGCTGCTGACTACAAGGAGGCGCCGGCGCTGGCCGCGGCGGTCAAGGCCGGCCAACTGCCATCGGTCGACAAACGCCTGCCTGAGCATCCAGAGGTGGTGAAGCCGCTGAATGCCATCGGAACCTATGGCGGGCAGCTGCGCTTCGGCCTGCGCGGCTCCTCGGACCACAACCACATCCTGCGTATGGTTGGAAACCAGGGCCTGGTGCGTTGGGACCCCGAGTATACGAAGATCGTGCCGAACGTCGCCGAGAAGATCGACGTCAGCCCGGACGGCAAGGTTTTCACCTTCACTCTGCGCAAAGGGATGAAATGGTCTGACGGCAAACCGTTCACCGCCGACGACATTCTGTTCAATGTCAACGATCTCATCCTCAACGCAGAGTTTGCGGCTCCGCAACCCCGCTATATGACGGGTGGCGTACCGATGAAGGTCGAGAAGATCGACGACGCCACCGTCAAGTTCACCTTTACGGAACCGTATGGTGACTTCCTCGCGGAGCTCGCCAGCCCGCTTGGACAGCATCCGGTCCTCTATGCGAAGCATTATTGTTCGCAGTTCCACCCGAAGTACAACGCCAATATCGCGGATACGGTCAAGGCGAACAACGCCTCCGACTGGAAGAACCTGTTCCTCCAGAAATGCGGCGACATCGAAATCCCGGCGCGCTGGGGCAATGTCGATCGTCCGACCCTCGATCCGTGGGTGGTGAAAGATCCCTACACCGGCGGGGCGACCCGCGTGATCATGGTCCGTAATCCCTATTTCTGGCAGGTCGATACGGACGGCAACCAGCTGCCCTACATCGATGAGCTGAATGCGCCCATCGCTCAGGATGTGGAAAGTCTGATCCTCGCAGCCATCGGCGGCCGCATCGATTTCGGCCTTCGCCATCTCGACGCGCCAGCCAATCGCGCCGTGCTCGCGGAAAACCGCGCCAAGGGCGGCTACGAGATGTTCGAGGCCTCGGCCGTCGGCGGCACCAATATGGTGATCAATCTCAACCTGATGTCGAAGGACAAGGAGCTGAGGGAGCTCTTCAACAAGAAGGATTTCCGCATCGCTCTGTCGCACGGCATGAATCGCAAGGAAATCATCGACACGGCACTGCTCGGCGATGGTGAGCCCTGGCAGAACGGCCCCTTTGAAAATCACCCGAATTTCCACAAGCGCATCGCGACGCAGTATCTGGAGTATGACGAAGCCAAGGCGAACGCGTTGCTGGACGGCCTCGGCCTCACCAAGCGCGGCCCGGATGGCACCCGCCTTCTCCCCAGCGGCAAGCCGGTCAAGTTCAAGATCGACGTTATTCCCACGCTGCAGCCAGAACAGGTGGACATGCTGCAGTTGATCGAGCGGCAATGGGCCAAGATCGGTATCGACATGGATGTGAATTCGCTGGAGCGCACGTTCTTCTATGAGCGGACGTCAAACAGCAACGACCATGACGCCGCGGTCTGGGGCGGCCAGGCGAGCTGGGTGCCTGGGGAGATCCCGCAGCAGATCGTGCCTGTGCACCACGACTCGCGCTGGGGCATCCCGTGGGTGCAGTGGTACAAGACGGGTGGCAAGCAGGGCGAGGAACCGCCGGCTTCGGTGAAGGAGCGCATGAAGCTCTATGACGAGGCGCGCGCGACGACCGATCCGGAAAAGCGGCGGGCGCTGATGCTCAAGATCGCCGACATCGCCGCGGACGAGTTCGAGGTGTTCTCGGTGACGAAAGCCCTGCCGACCTATGGCATCGCCAAGACGAACCTCAAGAACGTCCCCGCCACGATGCCAAGCTCCTGGTACTATCCCACGCCCGCGCCAACCCTGCCGCAGACGTGGTTCTGGGCCAAGTAGCGCTTCGTAGCGCCTCAAAGTAACGGTTTCGGCCGAAATGCACGATGGGCTGGCCATGTGCCGATCATGCCCCCGGCTCCGCGGAGCCGGGTGGCTTTCCGGGGCGAGCACATCCCTGATCCGTGACAGGAACGCCCCGGCGGATTGCGGCAGTCAATCGGGGCCAGACATGATCGCCGGAGATGATCGCTGATGCTCATCACCTATATCATTCGCCGCATCTTGTGGTCCGTGCCGTTTCTCTTCGTCGTGTCGCTGATTGCCTTCGCCCTCATTCAGGCGCCGCCCGGCGACTACTTGACGACATTCGCCGCGACGCTCGCGCAGTCGGGTGATGTGGTCGACCAGGAGCGCCTGGAGCTTCTGCGGGAGCGCTATGGGCTCGATCAGCCCTTCATTGTCCAATACTGGAAATGGATTACCGGCGTACTCGTTGGCGATTTCGGCATTTCCTTCGAGTGGCAGCAGCCTGTTTCCAATCTCATCTGGGAGCGCATGGCATTGTCCGTGACGCTGGCGCTGTCGACCCTGCTGTTCACCTGGGCGGTCGCCTTTCCCATCGGTGTCTATTCCGCCGTGAAGAAGTACACGCTCGGTGACTATGTCATCACAGCGGTCGGCTTTATCGGCCTCGCCATGCCGAGCTTCCTCGTAGCGCTCGTGCTCATGTATATTGCGGTCGTCTTCTTCGGCAGCGATGTATCGGGTCTGTTCTCGGAGGAGTTCGAGAAGGCGCCCTGGTCGCTCGCCAAGGTCGGCGACCTCCTGTCCCATCTCTGGCTGCCGGTCATCATCCTTGGGCTTGGTTCCACCGCCAGCCTCACGCGCATCATGCGCGCCAATCTTCTGGATGAACTGCACAAGCCTTACGTAACGACTGCCCGCGCCAAGGGGCTCTCAGAGCTCCGGCTCATTCTCAAATATCCCGTGCGGATGGCGCTGAACCCCTTCGTATCGACCTTGGGCTGGGCATTCCCGCAGCTCATCAGCGGAGCGGTCATCACGGCGTTCGTGCTCTCCCTGCCGACATCGGGGCCCCTCCTGCTGCAAGCCTTGCTGGCGCAGGACATGTATCTCGCCGGCGCGTTCATCCTGCTGCTCTGCTGCCTGTCGGTCGTCGGGATGCTTGTCTCAGACATACTGCTTGCGGTCATCGACCCGCGCATCCGCTACCGGTGATGGGAGATCGCGCCAATGAGTGTCGTCGCCGATCCACATATTGATCCGAATGCGGATCCCCGGGCCATCGCCGGCGAGGACAGCGCGTCGCAATGGCGGTTGATCTGGGGGTCTTTCCGCCGGCATCGCCTTGCTATGACAGGCGCGGTCGTAGTCATCGCCTTCTATCTCGTGGCGCTCTTCACGGAGTTCCTGGCGCCGTTCGATCCTGACGCGCCATCATCGCGCGATGTCTACCATCCGCCACAGATGATCCATCTGTTCGACACGACTGCGGACGGAAGCTGGGCTTTTCGCCCCCATGTGAACGGCATGAAGCTGTCGCGGGACCGTTTCACCCTCAAGACGACCTTCGCGCCAGACCCGGACAAGAAGATCTATCTCACGCTGTTCGGCAATGGCACGCCCTATAAGCTGTGGGGTCTCATCCCGATGGAGAAGCGTCTGATCGCCGCGGTCACACCCGGCGAGCGCTTCTACCTCCTGGGGGCTGACCGGCTGGGGCGGGACATGTTGAGCCGAATCATCGCCGGAACGCGCGTCTCGATGTCGATCGGTCTCGCCGGCGTTGCCGTCAGCCTTTTGCTCGGCCTCGTGCTCGGCGGGCTATCCGGGTACTATGGGGGCTGGGTCGATACGGGGGTGCAGCGGCTTATCGAGCTCAAGCTGTCCCTCCCGACGATCCCCATCTGGCTGGGATTGAGCGCCGCCCTGCCGCAGGACTGGGCGCCGCTGACCCGCTATTTCGCCATCACACTGATCCTGTCGCTCGTCGGCTGGACGGAGTTGGCACGTGTGGTGCGCGGGCGCTTCCTGGCTCTGCGGACCGAGGATTTCGTCGTCGCCGCGCGGCTCGACGGTGGCAGCAAGGCGCGCGTCATCTTCCGCCACATGATGCCATCGATGGTCAGCCACATCATCGCCTCGGTCAGTCTCGCGATCCCGGTCATGATTATCGCCGAGACGTCGCTGTCTTTCCTTGGCCTCGGCCTTCTGCCGCCCACGATCTCCTGGGGCGTGCTTCTCAAGGAAGCGCAGAACGTCCGCAGCATTGCCCAGGCGCCCTGGCTGTTCGCACCGGGCGTGGCCGTCTGCGTCGCGGTTCTCGCCCTCAATTTCCTCGGCGACGGCCTGCGTGACGCGGCCGATCCCTATGCGCAGGAGGGCCGCTGATGAGCGGGAACGCCGATCATTCTGCCGCCCCACGGGACGTCGCCCAGGGTGACGCCCTGCCGGTTCTGGAAGTCAGGAACCTCGTCACCGAATTCGCCACGCGCCGCGGCGTATTCCGCGCGGTCGATGATGTGACCTTGTCGCTGTTCCCCGGCCGCACGCTCTGTGTCGTCGGCGAAAGCGGTTCCGGGAAGAGCGTCACGGCCCGGTCGATCCTGCAGATCGTCGATCCTCCGGGGCGGGTCGCGTCGGGTCAGGTGCTGCTGCACCGCCATCTCACGGCGCGGGGGCGCGGCGCCGAGAACACGGTGGATCTCGTCAGTCTTGATCCGCGCTCGTCGGCAATCCGCTCCATTCGCGGGCGTGACGTCGCGATGATCTTCCAGGAGCCGATGAGCTCGTTATCGCCAGTGCATCGCATCGGCGACCAGATCGGAGAGGTCATCCGTCTGCACGAGCATGTCTCGAAGAAGGAGGCGCGGGCCCGGACCATTGAGCTCCTGCGGAAGGTCGAGATCCCCCGGCCGGAGGTCGCCATCGACCGCTATCCCTTTGAGTATTCCGGCGGGATGCGCCAGCGGGCCGTCATCGCCATGGCACTGGCCTGCAACCCGGCAGTGCTCATCGCCGACGAGCCGACCACCGCCCTCGACGTGACGATCCAGGCCGAGATCTTGGCCCTGATCCGCCAGCTCCAGCGCGACAGCGACATGGCCGTGATGTTCATCACCCATGACATGGGCGTGGTCGCGGAAATCGCCGACGACATCGCGGTCATGCGTTTTGGCAAGATGGTGGAGCGCGGCGACGTGTTCTCGATCTTTGAGAGGCCGCAGCACGATTATACGCGCCACCTGCTCAATGCCGTGCGGGAGCTCGACCGGCCCTCGGAGCGGCGCCTCGCCATGCGGGCGAAGGCAGCACCCGGCAAGCCTATCCTCGTCATGTCGGACATGCGCAAGGAATTTCCCTTCTCCACCGGCTTTCTCGGGTTGAAGCACGATTCCATCGTGGCCGTCCAGGATGCCAGTCTCGAGCTGAAGGCCGGCGAAAACCTCGGCATCGTAGGCGAATCCGGGTCGGGCAAGACGACGCTCGGCCGCTGCCTGCAGCGCGTCCATCCTGTCACGGCCGGCCATATTCTCTATACGGACCGTCACGGCAAGACGACTGATCTGGCGCCGCTTTCGGACAACCAGTTGAAGGCGCCCTGGCGCGACATCCGCATGGTGTTTCAGGATCCCTTCTCGTCGCTCAATCCGCGCATGACGGTCGGCCAGATCATCGGCGAGCCGCTGCTCGTCAATGGCACTTTGAGCGGTGCTGCGCTCAAGGCGCGCGTCGCCGAGCTTCTCGGGCTCGTCGGCCTGCCGGCTTCGGCGGCGGAGCGCTATCCCCATGCCTTCTCAGGCGGGCAAAGGCAGCGCATTTCGATTGCCCGGGCAATCGCGCCTGATCCGCGCATCATCATCGCTGACGAAGCCTCATCGGCGCTCGATGTGAGCCTGCGGACGCAGATCCTGGATCTGATGCTCGACCTTCAGGAGCGGCTCGATCTCAGCTTCATCTTCATCAGCCACGATATCGCGGTGATCCGCTACTTCTGCGATCGCATCGCGGTCATGCACCGGGGGCGCATCGTGGAGACGGGGGAAACGGAGACGGTCTGCTCCAACCCCCAACATGCCTACACGCAATCCCTGCTTTCGGCTGTCCCGGTCGCCGACCCGCGCCGGCGCGGCATGACGCATCGTTTCCGTTATCGTGAACCGTGAAGGGTGAAAACGTAGTCCCATGAAGATCACTGCCGTCAAAACCTATCTGATGCAGGTTGGCTCACGTCCGGCCGCGACGAGCGCCTCGCAACAAGGAGCCGCGCTAGGCGCCGATGCCGACTTCCGGGGATCGCGCAACTGGCTGTTTGTGAAGATCTTTACCGACGAGGGTATCACGGGCGTCGGTGAATGCTCCGGCTGGCCGCGCGTCATCGAGACGGCGGTCAACGACTATGCCTCCATCCTCGTGGGTGAGGAGGCGGGGGACATCGACCGGTTATGGCACCGCCTCTACGTTGCATCGATGGGGCACGGCGTGCTCGGCACGGTCGGCGGTGGCGCCCTGACCGGCATCGAGATGGCCTTGTGGGACATCAAGGGCAAGGCGCTCGGCCAGCCTGTCTGGAACCTTCTCGGCGGCCGCTTCCGCGATCGCATCCGTGTCTACGGCCATGCCAAGACCCCGGAGCGCGCGCGTGACCTGATGGGGCGTGGATACACCGGCGTTAAGGTGAGTTTCACCGGCGCCGTCGATATCGACAGCGTCGCGGCGGTACGCGAGGCCGTTGGGCCTGATGTGGACGTGATGGTCGATGCACATGGCCCATCATGGATGACGCCCCAGGACGCGATCATCGTCGGCCGTGCTCTCGAACCGCTCGACCTCCTGTTCTTCGAGGATCCGGTAGCGCCCGAGAGCCTGGACGCCTTGGCGCGCGTACGCGATTCCGTGGATATCCCGCTCGCCGCCGGCGAGCGTGTCAGCACCATCTGGGGCATCCGGCCCTATATCGAGCGGGATCTGGTCGATGTCATTCAGCCCGACACGGGCCGCGCCGGCGGCATCTCGCAGATGCGCAAAATGGCGGCCATGGCGGAGGGCCATTTCATCACCATGGCGCCTCATTCCGGTTCGCTCGGACCGGTGGCCGAATTCGCGGCCCTCCATGTCATGGCGACAATTCCCAACGCGCTCATGCTGGAGCGTGTCGAGTTCGACTGGCCGGGCCGTTACGAGGTCGTCGCGCCCGTGCTGAAGGTTGTGGATGGCCACCTGCCAGTACCGACCGCGCCCGGCCTCGGTGTTGATATCGTCGAGGAGGAAGTGGCGCGCTACCCGAGCCGGCGCAACGTTGCTGACATGCCGCCCGAAGACGGTTGGGCTTATGAGACGGGCACTGTCAGTGAGAATGTCTATTTCCAGACGCGCCTGAGGCGACGGGCGAAGCTCACGCGCACCGGCGGGTGAGGGGCTTTCGCCGCGTTGATCCTGCTCCCAGTGTCATTCCCGGCGGCCGGCAAAGCCGGCCGGGAAGGGGATCCAGTTGCTGTGACGCCATGGAATGACCGCTATGCCGTGTAGATCCTCGCGAGCCGCAGGAACGGAACGCTCTATATCGGCGTAACGAGCGATCTTCTTCGCCGTGTCGAGCAACATCGTGCGGCGGCTGTGCCTGGGTTTACACAAAAATACGGGGTGTTCCACCTCGTGTACTTCGAGCGCTTCCGAGACATCAGCGAAGCGATTGCGCGCGAGAAGCAGCTCAAGGGATGGAAGCGGACATGGAAGATCCGGTTGATCGAGCGGTCCAATCCGGAATGGCACGATCTGACGCAACGGCTTAGGCGACGCATCGCGTGGATCGCGATGTTGTTGCGACGCTCTGGATCCCCTTCTCGGCGGGCTGCGCAGCAGCCCGGGAAGGGGATCCATCTTTCCGATGGCTCGAAATCCTTATGTGAGGCTCCATGACGTGATGGGCCAAAACAGGCCACCTTTCACCCGCGCGGCGCTACCTCAGGCCCATGAGGATCAAGCCCGAGCGCCTGCATGGCGCCGATGATATAGCCGTAGCAGAAGGCGAAAGCCGTGCCTTGCGGATCCGGCCCGGAGACTTTCGGGGCATGATCCGGCATGACCATGTATTTGTAGCCCACATCGGCGTAGAGCTTGAGCGCAGCGACCATATCCATGTCGCCCTCATCCGGGAAAGTCTCCATGAAATCGAGGCGGCGACCCCGGATATTGCGGAAATGCACGTTGAAGAGCTTGCCGCGTTCGCCGAACCAGCGGATGACATCGCCGATTTCGCGCGCGGGGTCTTCCAGCATCTCGCCCACCGTGCCCTGGCAGAAATTGAGGCCGTGATAGGGGCTCTCATGCATCGTCACGAAGCGCTTCAGCCCCTCGACCGTGCCGAGCACGCGCGTCACGCCACGATAGCCCGGCGGGGTATAGGGATCGTGCGGATGGCAGGCGAGACGCACCTTCGCGGCGGTGGCCACGGGTACGACACGCGCAAGGAAATAATCGATCCGTTCCCAGTTCTCGTCCTCCGGCAGGATGCCGGCACGGCCGGGTGCCGCTTCATGATCAGCCTTGTCCCAGCGGAAGGCCTCGTTGATGGAGCCGCCACGTCCGGCCTCCGGCGCGGTGCGCGGAATGCCGATGATGTTCATGTTGTACTTGACGGCGGGAATGCCGGCGCGCGCCACGCGGTCCAGCAAGGCGCAGATCGAATCGATCTCCCGGTCTCGCTCCGGACTCTTCCCGAGGAGAATATGCGGACTGCGGCTCTCCTCGATCGGATGGGATTTCAGGGGAAGTTCCACCATGTCGAGCACGAGGCCGAAGCTCTCGATATGCGCGCGATGCCGCTTGAGATCATCAAGCGTCCAGTCATGCGGAATGCCTGGCGGATCGGCGCAGACATGGCGGACGCCCAGCTGCGCCATGACCCGAAAGTCGTCATCCGTGCGGGCCTTGAACTGTGTGCCTACAAACATCGTCCACTCCTGCATCGCGCGACGGCGGCCGGGCTGTCCAGTCTGCCCCTCGGGCAAAACTCAAGGAACATCGTTGGGGTCGGCAGTGAATTCCGCTGAAACGAAACGGGATCCCTGGAACTCTTCCGCGATCGGGTCATCCCCCCGGATATGGCCGACTTCCTCTGCATAGGCTTCCGACTCGTCCTGCGGATCGTAGCCGAGCCGGTAGGCGTTGCTGTTGTCCCACCAGGCTCGCTTGTTGCGCGAGATGCCAAAGACGATCTCGTTTGTGTAGGTGGCCGTAAGGCCAACTTGCACCAGCTGCGCCATATCGCGGTGGGATATCCAGGTCGAAAGAGCGCGTGCGTCCGTGGGGGTCGGCGTGAAGGAGCCGATGCGCATGCCGAAGCCGCGCACTCCGTATTTATAGGCGTAGAGGAAAGCGAGATCCTCCATGAAGGCCTTGGAGAGTCCATAGCGGCAGTCAGGTCTGTGCGCGCCGCGATGGTCCAGCGTCTCGCTGCGCCGCGTGAAGGCAATTGCGTGGTTCGAGCTCGCATAGACGATGCGGTCGACACCCTCCTGGCGCGCGGCTTCCCAAACATTGATCGAGCCGATGATGTTCGGCTCCAGGATCTCCGGCCAGGGGCTTTCGCGGGGGTTGCCACCGCAATGGACGATGGCGTCGACGCCGCCGCAAGCGCGCCTGATGGCGTCGCCGTCCTTGAGGTCGCACACGATGGCTTCCTCGTGGGGTTGAACGTCCTTCAGTGGAATGATGTCAGACAAGA
The DNA here is from genome assembly GCF_018398315.1 of Chelatococcus sp. YT9. Taxonomy (NCBI): domain Bacteria; kingdom Pseudomonadati; phylum Pseudomonadota; class Alphaproteobacteria; order Hyphomicrobiales; family Chelatococcaceae; genus Chelatococcus; species Chelatococcus sp. YT9. The sequence continues at coordinate 1,396,602 of NZ_JAHBRW010000001.1, read as the reverse complement.
TAAGGCGCTGATATCGCCCCTTGAGCGCCGTCCGCAACATCCCACCGATGCGGCCGGCCGCGCCTGTGATAAGCACGCGATTGATGGTACGCGCCATTCCTCCCCCTCCAGATCCGTTGCATTCAACGGTCAAGCCGCCTCAGGTCTATTCGCCTGTTCGCGGCATGTCTGACGGAATACCTGCCTCGCCATTGCTCGACTCGTCCATTCTGCAAGGACGTCGAACGAATGTCGACGAGAAAGACGCGTAGTTCCATGAAAAGGGTGGCCTCATCCCGGACAGGCGCAGCAATCGTTTGCGCGCCACGCGTGCAGATCCCGGAAGGGAATGTCGGCGACACTCGGGCGAGGATCCCATGGATCGAATGTCATCACGGCACCCGCTGCGGGCGCAACGTGAGCCGAGCAGTATTCAATCTCTGTCGGTTGAAATTAATTCGGAACAGGCCTTTCGTGCGAGCGTTATTCGCTCGAGCTCTTAAATAAGCCTTGCCGCAGCATTAGCAGCTCGAGCTTGTCGATTGCCAATACATGGAGGATATGATGAGTTTATTCGCGAAGGACATCAAGTCGATGGACGATCTGTTTGTCCATACGCTGCAGGACATTTACTACGCTGAAAAGAAAATCGCTAAAGCTTTGCCGGATATGGTGAAGAAGGCGAGCAATGCTGAACTTAAGAAGGGGTTCGAAACCCACCTTGGTGAAACAAAGAACCATATCGCCCGTGTCGAGGAAGTCTTCCGCATGCACGGTGCGAAGGCAAAGGCCGTGGAGTGTCCGGCGATCGACGGAATCATCGAGGAGACCGAGGAAATCGCCGGGGATGTCGATGATCCGCGCGTTCTTGACGCGGCCTTGATCGCGGCGGGCCAAGCTGTCGAACATTATGAGATGACACGTTATGGCACGCTCGTGGCTTGGGCGAAGGAACTGGGTCGTGACGACTGCGCGAAGGTACTCCAGCAGAATCTTGATGAAGAAAAGGCAACAGATAAAAAGCTGACAAAGCTTGCTGTCAGCACGGTCAATATCCAGGCAGCCGAATAGGGGGCCGCGGCTTTCGGCTGCCCGCCGAGACGCCTTCGGAGCCCATTTCACGATTTATCTGGACGCTCGTTCCCTCCAGGGCCAAAAGAAGTGATGGTTCATGAGTCAGGCGGCTCTTTGCCGCTCATGACTTTAAGGGTTGCCGGGGGCATACGAGTGAAAGAGGCTACGGGCGTTGGAGCGGCGCTTCTCTCGAGCGCTCTCGGCGGGACAGCGATCGTTGCGTCCCGCCACACCGCGGCGGATGTTGGCGCGTTCATGCTCGGGATAATCCGTTTCGGCGTCGGCTTCGCCGTGTTGCTCCCGGTTGCCATCTTGCACCGCGAGCGTTGGCCGCCGCCGCAGGACTGGCCAGCGGTCATGGCGCTGGGCGTTCTGTTCTTCTGCCTCTTTCCAATTCTCTTCAACTTCTCGGTCGTCTACACGACGGCGGCTCGCGCTGCTCTTGCATTGGCGACGGCGCCGCTCCTCACGATGGCGGTGAGTGCGCTCCTGAAGGTTGAGCCGCTCACACCCCGCAAGACGGCAGGGGTGCTGGTCGCAACTGCGGGCGTTGCGGTTTCGCTTCTGTCTGGCCTGCCCGGCGCTCCAGCCGGCGCGTGGCGAGGCGATCTCCTCATGGTGGGCGCTGCTTTGGCGATGGCCCTCTATACGGTTTGGTCGCGCGCTTATGTGAGGCGTTCCGGCACGTTGTCGTTCTGCGCGGTCGGCATGGGCGCAGGGGTGCTGGCGCTCTTTCTCATCTATTCCGTCCTGCCGGCTCCGGACATCCGCACCGGGCTTCTGCAAGCATCCACCTCACGGATCTGGACACTCGTGTACCTCGGCGTGGTATGCGGTGCCTTCATGTTCATTCTCTGGGCCTTTGCGCTTGCGCGGACCACGCCCACCCGGGTTGTCGTCACGGTGACGCTCAATCCAGTGGTTGCCGGCCTTCTTGCGGCTTTTGTTCTCGACGAGGCGGTGACCTGGAATCTGCTCGTCGGGCTTCTTGCCGTTGCCTGCGGCATTCTGCTGGCAACAACCGCGAATGTCCGTTCAGGCTGGAAGCCGCGTCAACGTTAATGTGACGTTTTCCAAGGCGTGTGAACAATATTCGTCTTTGGATTGCATCGCGGTGTATAAGATAATATCTGCACGTTCAAATGAACCGCAGGATGTAACCCATGCGCTCCCAGGCACTCGCCTTGACGGCAATCACACTCGCGACGGGTCTCGTCGTATCGGCCGCAGCCGAGGCCCAAAGCCGCCAGCCGCGGACCATCCGCGTCCAGCCGCGCAGCTTCCTCGATCCCGGCACGGTCGTGCCGGTCGGCTCGCTCTCGGGCTATGTTACCGCTGGCACCATTCTCAGCACCCCGGCGCCCACGCTCGCCGCGCAGCCCCAGTATGAAGCGCTGCCGCCGCGCATCGGCGCGGGGCGCAACCCGTTTCCCAAGGTGTATCTGACGCCGCCGCTGGCAGACCCGTCTGCTCGCTGATTCCGCCGGAAGCGTGTCCGCTGTTCCTCCAGCCCCGATTTCACGTGCGTGTGAAAGCCTGTCTGTTCGGGACAGGCTTTTTTATATGCTGGCAGTTAGACGGGCTTCATCAGTGCTTACGGATCACAGCGCGGGACCTTCACTGAAGGTCGATCGTCTTAACGCGCCTGCACGGTCAGCATCTTGAGGGCGAACGCGCCGAACAGGCTGGCAAAGCCATAATCGATCGTTCGCATGACCCGGGGGCGCCGCTTCAGGGCTCCGACCACCTTGTCCGCAGCCAGGACCAGCGCGACCGACAGGGGCGTGGCCACCACAACGAAGTAGAGCCCCAGGAACCACAGCTTGCCCGAGGCATGGGGGTCGGTCGCCTCGACGAACTGTGGGAGGAACGTCACAAAGAACAGAACGACCTTCGGGTTGGTGAGATTGATGCCAAGCCCGACGAGCGCGGTCCGCCACAAAGGGGTCGGCTTGGCCGCCCGCTTCGCGTCCACGCTCAGCGCGGACCCGTGGCGGATCGCTTCGAACGCGAGCCACAGAAGATACAACGCACCGACCACCTTTAGGATAGTGAAGGCGGTGACGGATGCGGCGAGCAGCGCGGAGACGCCGAGTGCGGCAAGCATGGTCTGGACGCAGCAGCCCGCCGTGGTGCCGAACAGGGCCGCGAAGCCCTGGCGACGGCCGCCTGACAGGGTCTTGGCGAGCATCAAGCTCATGTCAGGCCCTGGCGTCACGAACAGCACGATGCAGGCGAGCGTGTACGTCAGGATGATCGGGGTGGACGGCAGAAACGTCATCATGGTTGCGGGATCCGCACTGGAACGACCCCGCGAGGAGGAGGCGCGCCGCCCCCCTGGTCGCTAAAGACCGTCGCTTTTGGCCGCGCCGAGAATCACGCTCGGGCGGCCGTTGTCAACTGCCTGCAGCAGGACGACGTATCCGTCGGTGCCCGGCGGCCTGGCCGTCTCCGGTGAAACATCCACCGTCATCGCTTGTCCGGACCAGTCTCCGAGCTTGGTGATGCGCCTCACGACATTCGTGTAGACGACGTTGCGCCCCGTGTTCTCACCGCGTCCAATGGCTACGTTGTGGCTGCGGGAGACCGCCAGCAACCATAGCGCAGCGGTTTGACCGGTCTGGCCCTGCGGCACTGATATCCTGAGCGTCCCGGCATTGTCGGCGACATCGAGCGGTACGGTCAGCGCAATCTTGGCAAGGCTCTTGTCTATATTGCCCTTCTCACCTTCGCCCTTGTTCGCGATGGCGGCTTCGATGCTCTTGCGGTCCGATCCGAGCGCATGCCGCGATCCGTTGATCACCGCTTGCGGCGTATAGATCTGGCCATCACCGCGCGTCTCGGCATAGGCGCGCTGTCGTTTGCTGAAGGCTTTTTCGGCGAGCGTATCCTTCCAGCCCAGGTAATCCCAATAGGTGACGGGAAGGCTGATTGCCACGATGCTCGTGTCCTTCGCGAGCTCCCGCAACAGCGCATCAGCCGGAGGACAGGAGGAACACCCCTGGCTGGTGAAGAGTTCGACGACACCACGAGGCGCATTCCCTGCCAGGGCCGGGAAAGAGAGCGCCATCAGGCTGGCAAGGGTGGGTAAGAGGGCAAATCTTTTTGTCATGGAGGCTGTTTCCACCATCACTCAAACGCAAATTTGCCGCTGGCGATAGTCACGTTGCCTTGAGCGCAGCGACAGGCGGGCGCCAGCGGCGATGCATCCACAGCCATTGGCCGGGATCCTCTCGCACCCACGTCTCGACGACGGCCGTCATGGCGGCCATCGCGCCTTCCACATCGATGAGCCCCTCGCTGTCGCGCGGCAGATCGAGCGGAGGCGTCAGTTGCAGGCGAAAGCGCCCTCCCGGCAGTCGCTGCACGCGGACCCCGTGGACCGGGCAGTCGAACCGGCGCGCGAATTTGCCAAGGATCGGGTTGGTCCGCGCGGGCCGCCCGAAGAACGGCACGGTCACGCCGCGCGTGAAATGCTGGTCGACCAACATTCCGAGATGCCCCCCGTCTTCCAGCACACGGGCCATCGCGAAGGCAGCCCCTTGGCGCGCAGCTTCAAGCCCGCCCATCGTCTGGCTGCGTACCTCATGCACCACATGGGCGATGCCGGGATCGTTGGGCGCCCGAAAAACCGCAGTTGCCGCCAGTCCATAGCGTGCCGCGCAGATCGCCGGCAGCTCCCAGTTGCCGAGGTGGGCCGAGAAGATGATCCCCGGTTTGCCATCGTCACGCAGCGCCATGAAGTGCTCGATGCCGTCCACTTCCACCCGCGCATCAAGCTGCGGGTTGTCGTGATCGTAGTCGAACAGGACCGAAAGGTGAGCATATTCCGCGCCGGTGCGGCCGAGATTGTCCCAGGCGCTCCGCGCGATCGCGCGCCGTTCCGCCTCGCTCTTGTCGGGAAAGGCCGCGCGCAGATTGGTCATCGCCGTGCGGTGGGCCGGCAGCAGGGGGCCGATGGCCCGGGCGACGGCGCCGCCCAACGCGCTCGAGCGGTCCGGACCCAGCGCGCGGAACAATGCGAAGACAGCGCGGACCAGCCCGATCATCGTCACTTCCGCGACCCGCGAGGCCAATCGCCGAACGATCCCGCCAAGCGAGGTCTGACGTCGTGCTGTCAAAGTCGTCCTGCTCCAAGCCATTACGCGGCAGGACGCATGCGCCGTCCAACCAACTCTTGCCTGCCTACTTCCCCGAAGCAGGCTGCCGGGTCAAGAGCATGGACCGCGTTACAAAGTCACGATGACCTTGCCGAAGACCTTGCGGCTTTCGAGCCGCTCCAGGCCCTGGGCGTAGTCGACGACATCGAAGACGGTGTCGATCACGGGTGTGATGCCGGTCGCCATCTTGTGCAGCGACTGCTCGATGTTGCGCAGCGTGCAGCCGAAGGACCCGAAGATCTTGTACTGCTGCTGGAAGAGCTGCATCAGGTTCATCGTGGTCGACACGCCGGAGGTCGAGCCGCAGGTCACCAGGCGGCCGCCGCGCTTCAGGCAGAGCAGCGAGCCGTTCCAGGTGTCGACGCCGACATGCTCGAACACTACGTCGACGCCCTTGCGGCCGGTGAGCTTGCGCACCACACCCTCGAAACGGTCGGTGCGGTAGTTGATCACATGGTCGGCGCCGAGCAGCTTGGCCTTGGCGCCCTTGTCGTCGTCACCGACGGTAGTGATGACGTGGCAGCCGATGGCCTTGGCCATCTTGATAGCCGCCGTGCCGATGCCAGATCCGCCGGCGTGGACGAGGATGGTCTCGCCGGGTTCGAGCTTGGCGTTGTCGAAGAGCATGTGCTGCACAGTGCCGAAGGCGACCGGCGCGCAGGCTGCCTCCTGAAAGCTCACCCCATCGGGGATCTTGACGAGAAGCCGTTGAGGCATGTTGACGAAATCGCGGGCAAAGCCATCGATGTGGAAACCGAGAACGCCGCCGACATTCTCACAGAGGTTGTCGCGACCCTCCCGGCAGGCCTTGCAATGGCCGCAGGTCATCGCGCCATACATGGCGACGCGATCCCCGACATCCACATGGGTCACGTCTTCGCCCACCGCGACGACGGCGCCGGAGGCCTCCGCCCCGACGGCGAGCGGCAGCTTGCGCTTGGCGAAGGCCATTCCGCGAAAGCCCCAGACATCGATGTGGTTGAGGCCCACGGCGTGAACACGCACCTGGACCTCACCCGGGCCGGGAGGCGGCGGCGCAGCTACCTCTTCCAGTCGCAGGTCACGGTCACCAAAAAGCTGCAGGGCGCGCATGGAATGCATCGTCACAATCTACCTGATTTTTGAGTGACGCGATCCGTAGCAGGGCACACCGCCTGCATCAACCGGCACCGCCCGGATTAGGGCTCAGCGGTGGACACCAAGCTGGGCTGTCAAGCCGCCGTCGATCGGAATGACAGCGCCGGTGACATAGGCGGCCGGCGGGCTCATCAGGAACGCGACAAGACCCGCGATCTCATCCGGTGCCGCGAAGCGGCCGGCCGGAATCTGCTTTTCCATCTGCGCGCGATAGGCGGCATAGGGGGTCATCATATCCGTGTCGATGAAACCGGGCGCGATGTAGTTCGCCGTGACTCCGCGCTTGGCGCTCTCGATCGCGAGCGTCCTGAGATAGCTGAGCAGCGCGCCCTTGGAAGCGGCATAAGCGGCGTTACCGGCATTCGCCTGAAGCGCGGTCACAGAGCCGATCACGGCGATGCGGCCAGCGCGGGCGCGGATCATCGGCCGGATGAAGGTCTTCACGAGCCGTGTCACGGACCAGAAATTGACCTGCATGGCCGCCTCGGCCTTGTCCTGCGCCATCACGGCGGTCAGGGCATCATAGGGCTGGCCCGCATTGTGCACGAGCCCGTAATAGGCAGTGTCTTCCTGAGCCGCGCAGAAGGCCTCGATCGCGGCCGTGTCGGCCAAGTCGAGCGCCAGCGCATTGATGGCCACGCCATGGGTGTCCGCGAGCTCACGCGCCAGTGCGTGAGCGGCATCGCCGGAACTGCGATAGGTGAAATCGATGGAATAGCCGGTGGCAGCGAGTGTCCGCACGATGGCAGCGCCGACGCCCTTAGCTCCGCCGGTGACGAGAATGCGTTGTGGTTCGACGGCGGCTGTCATCGTATCTGCGTCAGGTCACCGGTTCGGCAGTGAACAACAGACAGGTGTTCTGCCCACCGAAGCCGAAGGAATTGGAGAGAACACGCGTCACCTGCGCATCACGCGCCTCATTGGGCACCACATCGAGCGGGATCGCGGGATCAGGCACGCGATAATTGATCGTCGGCGGCAGCCGGCCATTGGCGATGGTCATCAGCGACACCACAGCCTCGATCGCGCCCGCCGCCGTCAGGGTGTGGCCGATCATCGACTTATTGGATGAGATCGGCACCTGCGCCATGCGCTCGCCGAGCACGGTCGTCAGGCCGAGGGCCTCCATCTTGTCGTTCTCGGGTGTCGCCGTGCCGTGAGCGTTGATATAGTCGACATCGTCGGGCGTCAGCCCCGCGTCGGCGATGGCATCGCGGATCGCGGCGATGATCGGCGCGCCGCCCGGGCTGGAGCGGGTGCGGTGAAAACCATCGCCCTTCTCGCCGACGCCCGCCACGATGCCGAGAATGGTCGCGCCGCGCGCGATCGCGTGGTCATAGTCCTCAAGCACGAGCGCCGCCGCGCCTTCGCCCATGACGAAACCGTCGCGGTTCTTGGAGAAGGGCTTGGCGGCCTCTTCGGCCGGCTCGTTCTGGGTCGACAGGGCCGAGAGCAGCGAGAAGCGGATCAACGCCTCCGCGTGCACCGAGCCATCGGTGCCGATGGCGAGCACGGCCTGGCTCTCACCGCGACGGATCGCCTCGACGCCGAGCTGAATGGCCGTCGCGCCGGAGGAACAGGCCGTTGACAACGAGATCGGCGAGCCCTTGGTGCCGAAGCGCTCACGGATGCGGTCCGCGACCGTTCCGAACAAGAAGAGGTTGTGCCAGTCCCTGAAATCGCCGGAACCAGCGGCCTTGAGCAAATCGGCATAGGTGATGTCGCCCACCTGGCCGGAGGCCTTGGCCAACGCCTCGCGCTGGGGCCATTCCATTTCGACGGGCGGCACAGCAATGAAAAGGCTGCCGGGAAAATCCCCGGCGGCGCCGATCGCAGCCTGGCTCACGGCCTCCTCGGCGGCGAGCGTGGCGAGTTGCTCCGACAGCAACGGCGCGCAGAACGGCTCGACGGGAATGAAATCGACCGTGCCCGCGATGGTTGTGCGCAGGCCTTCGATCGGGAAGCGGCTGATCGTGTGGATGCCGGAACGGCCGGCCGTCAGGGCGGCCCAGTTCTCTTCCTTGCCGGCGCCGAGCGAGGTGACGACGCCCATGCCGGTGACGGCAACGATCGGCCGTCCGTGACTATCGCGGTGTTGCTGTGCCATCGTGCTCCCGCCTCAGACCGACGTCAGGAAGGCCAAGCCTTCGCCGCGCATGTGACCGACGCTGGTGACCGCGGCCTGCCTGAGATAGCTGTCGCGGATTGCTGCCGCCGCGATGGCCACGTTCAGGGGGAACTGTGCCTCGATCGTGTGACCGATGAAATCACCCATGGCATGCACCGTCGTGCCCGGCATGAGCTTGGCCAGCGCGCCGCGCTCTTCCTCGGTGATGCCGGTTATACCGGTTGCGCCGGAGAGAATGGCGCCCCCCGTTGGCTTGAACTCGCTCGCTGCTTGCTGCCACAGATTCTCCACGCTGGCGCCCACCGCGCCAATGCCGCGTGTCACCTGGTCGGCCGCGACAGCCTGCAACGTCGCAACCGGGGTTGCGCCCCGCGCCTCGGCGGTTTCCCGCGCCTCCAGCACCAGGAAGCCGGCGGCGCTGCCGGGGATGAAGCCGCCACCCTCGCCGGGCCGGTCCCAGACCGACGCATAGGGCTTCTTCCATAGAAGCTGCCCCATTTCGTAGATCAGCAGAACATCCGGCCGCTCGGCGTTGTAAGCCCCACCGACAAGGAAGGTATCGCCCTGTCCCGCCGCGATGCGCGCGTGGGCGATGCGCAAGGCGTCGACGCCGGACTGCTCCTCGCCCATGAAGGTGCGCGTGGCGCCGGTGACGCCATGGACGATGGAGATATTGCCGGCCAGAAGGTTGGACAGCTGGGCGAGGAACAAGGTCGGCCGGATGTCGCCCATCAGGCGTTCGTTGAGGAACACGCCAGGCTTCTCGGCCGTGCGCAGTCCGGTGAGGATCTGGCCGTCGACCGCATAGTCGCGCTCGCCGCCGCCTGCCGCGACGATCAGCTGCATGGCTGCAAGCTTTTCCGCGTCGCCCTTGAGGCCCGCATCTTCAAGCGCGAGGCCTGCGGCATAAACTCCGAGGCGTTGCCAGGGCTCCATCTGCCGCTGGTCGGCCTTCTTGGGAATCTGCCGGTCCAGCTCCAGCGGAACGGCCGGATGAACGGAAAACGGAGCGAAACGCTCGCTGTCAATGACCGGGCTCGCGTCTCCGTCGAAAATGGCGAGATGGGCTTTCGCACCTTCGCCCAGGTTGGAGACGAGCCCGAGGCCGGTGATCCAGACCTCACGCGTCATTCTGCGCTTCCTTCACTTCGAGGCCAAGGGACGCTGCCTGTTCGCGCATGCGGGCTCCCAGGCCGTCGGGAAACGGCATCGTGCGGAACATCAACTCTGCATCACAGATGGCCTTGCCACCTGAGGCAATGCGCGCCTTTGTCACGGCGTAGCCGGAGCCCTCGTGAATGCGGGTGGCCGTGATGTCGAGCGGCGCGCCAGGGCCGACGAAAGTGCGGAATTTCGCTTTCTCGACGCCGCAGAGAAACGGCATATGGGAGAAGCGGCAGAGGCCGAGAATGAGATAGCCGGATGCCTGAGCCATCGTCTCGGTCAGAAGGACGCCGGGCATCAGGGGATGACCGGGAAAATGGCCTTCAAAAACCGGGCTCTCCGCGGGAACGGTCGAGCGGGCCTCGAGTCGCAAAGACGCTTCGTCGAAAGCGACGACGCGGTCGATCATCTGAAAGTATTCAAGGCGCATACGGTGAGCTACCGGAGCCGGACAGCTACGCCGGGAAGGCCGGCGCCTGTCGTTTCGTCAAGCCCGGACGGGTTCGAAGGCCCGTTGTCGGGACGCATCACGCGGTTTTCGCCGCCACGAGATCGTCGATGCGGGCGCAAAGGTTCTTCAGAACGAAATACTGATCGGCCGGGACCTTCCCGTCATTGACCTCCTGCGTCCAGGTCTCAAGAGGCAACTTGATGCCGAAAGCCTTGTCGATCGCGAAAGCGATATCGAGGAAGGCCAGCGAATCAATTCCGAGGTCGTCGATGGCGTGGCTTTCCGGCGTGATCTGGTCACGCGGAATATCAGCGGTTTCGGCGATGATATCGGCGACGGTCTCGAAGGTAGATGCCATCGCTTGGCTCTCCTGTCCGTGAAGTGTGCAACCCTTGCAAGGCGCAACAGAAAAAATGCCCAGGCACGCGGTGCGTGCGCGGGGCCTTGATGCGTTTCCCTATACATGAGCGCCGGCTCTTGTCCAAGCGCGGGTGACGGTTCGGTGACCGATCTTCGTCGCATATTCGCAGATTGTGCGACATCGCACGCCATCGACGCTGCCGCCGTTTTCGCCAAGCGGACCTTCGATAGCATGCTGCGGGTGGAAGGTGAGGCGGCCTTGCGGCCGCCTCATTCATCATCAGGCTGCGAGATTTCGCAGGACATACTGCAGGATGCCGCCGTTGCGGAAATAATCCAGCTCGTCGAGCGTATCGATGCGGCAGGTCAACGGCACATTCTTCACCGAGCCATCGCTCATTGTGATCTCGGCAACCAGAGTCTGACGTGGCTTGAGATCACCCTCGATGCCGCGAATCGTGACGACCTCGTCCCCCTGCAGGCCGAGTGTCTGCCAGGAATCCTCACCCTGGAACACCAGCGGGACGATGCCCATGCCAACGAGGTTTGAGCGGTGGATGCGCTCGAAGCTCTGGGCAATGACGGCGCGAATGCCGAGCAGTTTGGTTCCCTTGGCCGCCCAGTCGCGGGAGGAGCCGGTGCCGTATTCCTTGCCGGCGAACACCACCAGCGGAACACCCTCCGCCTTGTACTTCATGGCCGCGTCGTAGATGGGCATCTCGGCACCGTCGGGCCAGTGCTTCGTGAAGCCGCCCTCCTTGCCCCCGAGCATCTGATTCTTGATGCGGATATTGGCGAAGGTGCCGCGCATCATGACTTCATGGTTGCCGCGGCGGGTGCCGTATTGGTTGAAGTCCTGCGGGCGCACCTGGTGATCGCGGAGATAGTGGCCGGCAGGGCTCGCTTCCTTGATCGAGCCGGCCGGGGAGATGTGGTCCGTCGTGATCGAATCGAGGAACAGACCCATCACCCGTGCCTTCACGATGTCCGTGACCGGCTCGGGTTTCATCTCCATGCCTTCGAAGTAAGGCGGATTCTGCACGTAGGTAGACCCCGAATCCCAGGCATAGGTCTCGCCGGTTGGTACAGCGATCTTCTGCCAATTCTCGTCGCCCTTGAAGACGTCCGCGTATTTCTCCTGGAACATCGTCTTGGTGACGTTCTCACGGATGAACTTGGCGATCTCCTGGTTGGAGGGCCAGATGTCCTTGAGATAGACGGGTTTCCCGTCTGATCCTGTGCCGAGCGGCTCGGTCGTCAGGTCGATCTGCAGCGAGCCGGCGATGGCATAGGCGACGACCAGCGGCGGCGAAGCGAGGTAGTTCGCCTTCACGTCCGGGTTCACGCGGCCCTCGAAGTTGCGGTTGCCGGAGATGACGGCGCCCGCGACGAGGTCGTTCTTGTTGATCGCCTCGGAGATGTTTTCAGGCAGCGGACCGGAGTTGCCGATGCAGGTGGTGCAGCCGAAGCCGACGAGATTGAACCCGAGCGCGTCGAGATCGGTTTGCAGGCCCGAAGCGTTGAGATAGCCCTCGACGACCTGCGATCCTGGCGCGAGCGAGGTCTTCACCCATGGCTTCGACGTGAGGCCGCGCGCCACGGCGTTGCGCGCAAGGAGCCCGGCCGCGATCAGTACGCTGGGGTTGGATGTATTTGTGCAGGACGTAATGGCCGCGATGGTGACGTCGCCATGGCCCAGCGTGAAGTCGGCGTCGGCGACGGCGACGCGCTTGGTCGCCTCGCCCGGCTTCTTGAACTCGCCCTCAAGGGCGGTGAGGAAGCCTTCCTTGGTGCCGGAGAGCAGCACACGGTCCTGCGGGCGCTTGGGGCCGGCGAGCGAGGGCAGCACGGAGCCGATATCAAGCTCGAGGATATCGGAAAAAACAGGATCCGGCGTCCCTGCCTCGCGCCACATCCCCTGCGCCTTGGAATAGGCCTCGACCAGCGCGATGCGGTCGTCGGTGCGTCCGGTTTCGTCGAGATAGGCGATGGTTTCGCTGTCCACGGGGAAGAAGCCGCAGGTCGCACCATATTCCGGCGCCATGTTGCCAATTGTGGCGCGATCGGCGAGCGAGAGATGGTCGAGACCTTCCCCGAAGAATTCGACGAACTTGCCTACCACACCCTTCTTGCGCAACATCTGGGTGACGGTCAGCACGAGGTCGGTCGCCGTGATGCCCTCGTTGAGCTTGCCGGTGAGCTTGAAGCCTATGACCTCGGGTATGAGCATGGAAACGGGCTGGCCGAGCATGGCCGCCTCGGCCTCGATGCCACCCACGCCCCAGCCGAGCACGCCGAGGCCGTTCACCATGGTGGTGTGGCTGTCGGTGCCAACGCAGGTGTCGGGATAGGCGACCGTCTCGCCGTCCTCGGTCTTGGTCCAAACGGTCTGCGCGAGGTACTCGAGGTTGACCTGGTGGCAGATGCCGGTGCCGGGGGGCACGACGCGGAAGTTATCGAAGGCCGACTGGCCCCATTTCAGGAAGCGGTAGCGCTCCTGGTTCTGCTTGTACTCTTCCTCGACGTTCTTGCCGAAGGCGGCATTGTTGCCGAAGAAGTTGACGATCACGGAGTGGTCGATCACGAGGTCGACCGGCACCAGCGGGTTGATGCGCTTGGGATCCCCACCGAGATTGACCATGGCGTCACGCATGGCGGCGAGGTCCACGACCGCTGGAACGCCAGTGAAGTCCTGCATCAGCACGCGCGACGGGCGATAGGCGATCTCCCGCTCGGCCGTGCCGCGGTTCACCAGCCAGTCCTTGATGGCGATGATGTCCTTCTTCGTGACGGAGCGGCCGTCCTCGAAGCGCAAGAGGTTCTCCAGGAGGACCTTCATCGAGAAGGGCAGGCGGGAAATCCCCTCCAGGCCGTTCTTTTCGGCTTCCGGCAGGGAGTAGTAGGTGTAAGTCTTGCCAGCCGCGACAATGGTGCGGCGAGAGGAGAAGCTGTCGACGGATTTGGTCATCGCGTGATCCTTCGGGGACGGACGGCACAGATGTCCTGGTGAGACAGAAATGCCGGCCTGTTGCGCAACAGCGCGCGCCGCCCCGGGGGTGCCCAGGTCCCCGCGCGTCACGCGCGCGGCGCAGCCTGCGCTCTATATAGAGAGTTTCGTGTCGGACTGCTAGACGAATCATAGTCGTTCTAAACTGTCCGTGAAGTCTTTCTTGTCATTCCGCCCTCGCTCTCCGCCACAGAGGTTTGCCATCTTGCGCCTTGAGATCGATCGTCTTTCCTGCCGCCGTTCCGGACGGCTGCTGGTCGAGGACCTGACGCTCACGATCCCCGGTGGCGAGGTGCTTGTGGTCAAGGGGCCTAACGGCGCGGGGAAGTCGACGCTGCTCGCGACGCTTGCCGGGCGGCTCAGGCCGGCCGCCGGCACGATCCGCCTGGCCGGGAATCGCAACTTCGCGGAGCAGCGCGCCGAGGAGGATGCGCCGCTCGCTGAACAGGCGGTCATGGTCGGTCATCGCGACGGCCTGAAAACGGCACTGACCGCGACTGAGAACCTGGTCTTCGCCGCAGCCATGCTGGGGACGCCGGCGACGCCGCAGCAGGCAGCTGCGGCCCTTGATGATCTCGGCCTTGTCCATGTCTCCGATATTCCCGTCGGATATCTCTCGGCGGGCCAGCGGCGGCGAGTGGCATTGGCGCGACTTATTCTGGTCGATCGGCCCGTATGGCTGCTCGACGAGCCCACCGCTGCGCTGGATCTCGCGGCACAGAACGATCTTGCCCATCTCATGCAGCGGCATCTGGCGCGCGGCGGTCTCATCGTTGCAGCTACACATCTTCCGCTTGGGCTCGACGGCGGGAGGGAGCTCACACTTGGGATGAGGGAAGATGGCGGAGATGGCCCCGGCGCGTATCCTGACGTCAGGGATGCTTGGGAGCTCGGCGCATGATGGCCGCTCTCGGTGCTCTTCTCATCCGGGATTTGAAGCTTGCGGCGCGAGTCGGCGGCTCCGGGCTACTCGGGGTGGTGTTCTTCCTGATGCTCGTCACGCTCATTCCCTTCGCGCTTGGGCCGGATCTCAATCTTCTGCGTCGCATCGGCCCGGCCATTCTGTGGATCGCGGCGGTGCTCGCCACCCTCATCGGCCTCGACAGGCTATTTCAGGGCGATGAGGAGGATGGCTCCCTCGATCTCATGCGCATGTCGCGGGTGCCGCTTGAGCTCACCGTTGTCGTCAAGGGTCTCGCACACTGGCTAACGACGGGCTTTCCGCTGGCGCTGCTCTCGCCGTTATTCGGGCTGCTGCTTGCCCAGGAGCCAGATGCGATGCTGGCCGTGATGGCGACACTGATGGTCGGTACGCCGGCTCTCACGTTCATAGGCGGTATCGGGGCGGCGCTGACAGCGAGCCTGCCGCGCGGCGGCCTCATCCTGGCCGTGCTCGTCCTCCCCCTGATGATCCCTACATTGATCTTTGGCGTCTCTGCAGCGCAGGCGGCTCTTGGAGGGACCGTGCCGTTCCTCACACCCTTCCTGGTGCTCGCGGCGCTGAGCCTTGTCGCGATCGTGACCGGTGCCGTCGCGTCCGCGGCAGCGTTACGCGGCGGCGGATAGCAGGAGACCGTTGCGGGCGGCACCGTCGGCCGCTACATCACGATGATGCGGAGGAGCACCATGCCGACCAGCCTTCTATGGGGGCTCGCCAATCCCACGCGCTTCATGGCCTTGTCGGCCCGCATCCTGCCTTGGATGGCGGGTTTGAGCGCGCTTGTAACCGTCGCTGGGCTCTATCTCGCGCTGTTTTCATCGCCGGCCGACTATCAGCAGGGCGAGACGGTCCGCATCATGTATATCCACGTACCAGCTGCCTGGCTTGCGCTTGCGCTCTACACGATCATGAGCGCATCGGCGCTCGGAACGCTGGTGTGGCGCCATCCGCTGGCGGATGTCTCGCAGAAGGCGGCGGCGCCTATCGGGGCCGCCTTCACGTTGCTGTGCCTCATCACAGGCTCTCTCTGGGGCAAGCCCATGTGGGGTACCTGGTGGGTATGGGATGCGCGCCTCACCTCAGTGCTCGTCCTTTTCCTCATCTATCTCGGCATTCTCGCGCTCTGGCGTGCCATCGAAGATCCCGGACAGGCGGCGCGTGCCGTTGCCATTCTCACCTTGGTTGGCTTCGTCAATATTCCCATCGTCAAGTTCTCGGTGGATTGGTGGAACACCCTGCACCAGCCGGCTTCCGTCATCCGCATGGATGGCGCCACGATCGATGCCAGCATGCTGTGGCCGTTGTTCGTGATGGCGATCGGGCTCACGCTGCTGGCCCTGACGCTGCACATGTCCGGCATGCGCAGCGAGATTCTGGCGCGGCGGGTTCGCAGCCTGACCTTGAAGGCCGCTGATCCCTCGGCCGAGCGCCGCCTTCCGCTGGGCGCCGGGTCCGCCGGTGCCGGACCGGCGTGAGGCTCGGGTAATGATTGCGCTCGGTGCACCACATATCGGCTTCGTGCTGGCTGCCTATGGGGCGGCTGCACTGATCGTGTTGGGCCTCGTGGCGCGTGCCGTCCTGGACAGCCGGATGCGGAACAGGGCACTCGGCGCCTTGGCTGCGCGCGGGGTGGCTCGTAACAGAATGCCATCGTCCGGCCACGCTCCGGGTGCAAGTGCCATGCGACATGCCGGCGATAATGGTGGCGCCGCCGGGACCATATCATCGGCACGGGGTGCCGCGGACCAGGATACAGGCGAGGACAAAGAGGGTGGTGCTGCGCGATCCCACAACAACGGACGGAGCGATCGCTCCTGAAGACGGGTCCCTGCGGCGGCGTCGGATCCTGCTTGCGGTGCCACTTGTCATTTTCCTGGCGCTGGCTGTGCTGTTCATGGTGCGATTGTTTGCCGGCGATCCGGCGCGCATCCCGTCAGCGCTCATAGGCCGTCCGGTTCCGGCGTTTTCCTTGCCGCCGCTCGAGGGGCTCGTGCGTGATGGCCAGCCTGTCCCGGGGCTGACCAATGAGAGCTTGTTGGCGGCGGGCCCGAATCAGGTGACGGTGGTGAATATCTGGGCTTCCTGGTGCGCACCATGTCGCGAGGAACATCCGCTCCTGATGAGCCTGGCGCAGGATCCGCGCGTCAAAGTCGTCGGCATCAACTACAAGGACAATTCTGAGAATGCCCGGCGTTTTCTCGGCGCGCTTGGCAATCCGTTCACGGCAGTCGGCGTGGATGCAGCTGGCCGCGCCTCCATCGACTGGGGCGTGTATGGCGTGCCTGAAACCTTTATCGTTAGCCGCGACGGCCGGATTCAACATAAACATATCGGGCCGTTAACCCCCGAGGCGCTGCAAACAAGTATCAAGGCAGCGATCGACAAGGCCGCTTCGCCCTGACGATTCGTTCCCATCCGTCTGACCGGTCCTCACGAGCGGTCATCAGCACCAGCAGGTTCCCTCCCCGGACCACAGCCATCCATGATCGCGCGTTCCCCCAAGCTTCCCAAGGAAAGTGACGTCCTGCTGCTCAGCGCGGAACTCAGCGCAGAGCGGACGGCCAGCCTTGTGCGTATGATCACGGGAATTGTCCTTCTCGCCGCGATCGCGTTTGTCGACCGCAAGAGCGATTTCTCGCCAATCGGCGAGCGCCAGGTTTTCTATGCCCAGCTCACTGTGCTGACGTTGTTCCTGTCGGGCCTTTTGAGCTACGTGCTGGTGCGCATCCGTCTCTGGCGCTGGTGGATGAGCTTTGTCACGGCAACGATCGACATGTTCATCGTTGCCTTCAACATCTGGCTCAACGTCTGGGTCACCGGGCTGACTGGCCAATATATCCTGTCGTTTCCGATCATTGCGGCCCTACCGCTGGTGTTCGCGAGCAATGCATTGCGCCTGCGGCCGAGCGTCCAGATCTACACGACGGTCCTGCTCGTCCTATCGCTGATCGCTGTGGGAATTTTCGCCGCGCCTGCGCAAGTAACGTTCCCGCGCCCCCCTGAGCTCATGGTCCAGGACCAATTCGGCTGGCAGCCAAATTTCGCGCGCGTTGTCATTCTGCTTCTCACTGGCGGCATTCTCATCCTTGCGTCCGCGCGCGGCCGCAAGCTTCTGGTGCGCGCGGTGGAAGAAACAACGATCCGCCTCAATCTCGGCCGCTATTTGCCGGCGGAGCTCGCGCCGGTGCTCGCCGAAGGGCGCATCAGCGAACTTAAGGCCGGCCGCCGAAGCGTTGTGACGTTGATGTTTGTCGACATCCGCGGCTCGACCGCCATGGAGGAAAGCCTGTCACCCTCAGCGGTGGTGGAGCTGATCGGCACGTTTCGTGAGCATGTCATGGCTGCGGCGGCCGCGCATGGCGGCGTCATCGACAAGTTCATCGGCGATGGCGCCTTCCTTGTCTTCGGCATGCCGGAACCCGGCGAGGACGACGCGGCGCGGGCGCTCGCCTGCGGGCGGGCCATTCTGGACCGCATGGACAAATGGAACCTGGAACGCGGCCGGAATGGGTTCGATCCCATCCGCATCGGCATCGGCGTGCATAGCGGAGAGGCGTTCATCGGCGCCATCGGCAACGACATGCGCCTGGACTTCACGGTGCTGGGCGATGCGGTGAACGTTGCCTGCCGCCTCGAGCAGGCGACGAAGCTCCACCAGGTCGCATTCCTCGTGTCAGAGGAAGCGCTCGCCGCTGCCCGTGCCGACCGATCCGGATGGCGCCATATCGGCGAGCAATCCCTGCGCGGCCGGGCCGAACCCATCGAGCTGTTCACGCCCGCCGATCTGAGGGGCTGGGAGACAGCCAGAGCCGAGCCCGCCAGCCAAGCCTCCTGACCCGAACCCGGGTGCTCTGCGGCTGCCGAGCTCTCCTATGCCTCGGGCTGGTCCTTCTCGGGCAGAGAATGGCGCATGATGAGTGGAGTCTGCGCCAGCGCGAAGACGATGGTGATCGGCATCGTCGCGAAAACCTTGAAGTTCACCCAGAAGTCGGTGGACTGGGTTCGCCAGACCACCTCGTTCAAAACCGCAAGGAAGAAGAAGAACAGCCCCCAGCGCCAGGTCAGCTTTCGCCATCCCTCCTCGTCGAGATGAAACACGCTATCGAAGACGATCGGGAGGAGCGGCTTGTTGAAGGCCAATCCGCCAATGAGAATGCCGCCAAACAGGCAGTTCACGATGGTAGGCTTCAGCTTGATGAAGAGCTCGTCGTGGAGGACGAGCGTGAGGCCACCGAACACCAGCACCACGATGCCCGAGACGATCGGCATGATCGGCAGGTGCCGGACAAGCGCATAGTGGACAGCGAGCGCGATGGCTGTCGCGACCATGAAGACGGCCGTTGCCGTGAAGAGGCCCTCGCGCTGGTTCGCAAAAAAGAACAGGACGAGGGGCCCAAGCTCAAGGGCCAGCTTGAGCATCGGGTTGAGCGGCTGTCGCTTGGTATTGGTCATGAGATGATGTCTGCCTGTTCCGCCATAAGCCGTCAACTCCGGTGGCTGGCGCCGCCTATCACGACCGCGGGAGCACCTCCTCCGAATTTTTTCGGGTGCATGTCACATTCCCGGGAACTCGCTCGTCAAGTGACCGAGATGTTCCCAGAATCGGAAACGGAGTGAGACATGAAGCCGAGATTGAACCCCTATACCGCCGCTCCTGATACGATGAGCGCGATGTTCGATCTGGAGAAGCGGGCGTTCGGCAGCGGACTTGAGCACAGCCTGCTCGAGCTCGTGAAAACGCGGGCGTCACAGATCAACGGCTGCGCCTTCTGCATCCACATGCACACACGTGACGCTCGCGCTGCAGGTGAAACGGAAGAGCGGCTCTACTTGCTGGACGCCTGGCGGGAATCGCCCCTCTATACGGATCGGGAGCGTGCCGCCCTCGCCTGGACCGAGGCCTTGACGTTGGTCTCGGAAACCCATGCGCCCGATGAGGACTATGAGGCGCTGAAGCGCGAATTCTCGGAGGAGGAGCAGGTGAAGCTCACGCTGATGATCGTCACGATCAACGCATGGAATCGTTTCGCCATTGGCTTCCGCGCCATCCATCCCGTGTCAAAGCGGCAAGACCGTGAGTGACCGTATCGTGAGTGATCGCGGCCCCGACCAGGATGCCATGTTGACGGAGGCCTTCTCGGCGGCGCGCCCACGCCTGATCCGCCTTGCCTATCGCATGCTTGGATCCATCGCGGAGGCCGAGGACATGGTGCAGGAGGCGTTCATTCGCCTCCACCGCGCCGACGCGGGCACCATACGCGAGCCGGCCGCCTTCCTGTCCCGTGTCGTCACCAATCTCTGCCTCGACCAGCTCAAGTCGGCCCGGATGAAGCGGGAGAGTTATGTGGGGCCCTGGCTGCCGGAGCCCGTGGTCGATCCGCTCGAGGGGGAAGACAGCGACGACATCACCACCGTGCTGATGATGGCGCTGGAACGGTTGTCGCCGCTCGAACGCGCCGCCTTTCTCCTGCATGATGTCTTCGGCGTCGGCTTTGATGAAATTGCGGCCTCCCTTCAGCGCGATCCCGCAGCCTGCCGGCAGCTTGCACGCAGGGCCCGCTCGCATGTGCAGGCGGCGCGCCCGCGCTTTCCCGTTTCGCCGGAGAAAGGCCGCGATCTGGCGGAGGCTTTCCTCGCCGCCTCCGCCACCGGCGATATGGCCGCCCTTCACGCGCTGTTGGCCGAAGATGTCGTGCTCTATGGCGACGGTGGCGGGAAGGTCACCGCGACGTTCAATCCGATCTTCGGGCAGGACAAGGTATCCCGCTTCTTCTGGGGCCTCAGTCGCAAGAAGGATTACAAGCCGGCGACCGTGCTCAGGCGCTGCATCATCGACGGCTTGCCCGGCTTCGTTACGGTCGACGGTCAAGGTCATCTCCAGACGATCGCCCTCGCGATAGACGACGGACGGATCACGGCGATCTATGTGGTCCGCAATCCGGACAAGCTCGCGCATGTCGTCGAGGGGCTTTCGCCCTTTGCTTCCTAGAGGCAACGAGCCGCGCCCTTTGACATTGGGCCAGAACCGGTGCCACGAAGGCGGGACCCTTTGAGTCCCGCCGTCAGCCGATCCTGCCGATGCCCATTCCTGCCCTGGTGATCTATAGTCTCGCCGCGCTCGCGGAGATTGTCGGCTGCTTCGCCTTCTGGGCGTGGCTGCGCCTTGGCCAGAGCGTGCTCTGGCTCATCCCCGGCCTCGGCTCCCTGGCCGCTTTCGCCTATCTGCTCACGCTGGTCGACGCGGCTGCGGCTGGGCGCGCCTACGCGGCCTATGGCGGCATCTATATCGTGATGTCCCTGATCTGGCTGTGGCGCGCCGAGGGTGTTGCCCCGGACCGCTGGGATCTGGCTGGCGGCGCCATCTGTCTCGTCGGGGCGGCGGTCATCCTGCTGGGGCCGCGGGCCGCCTGAGCGGCTGGTCGGTCAGGCGTCCAGGCCCGCGATGGCCCGAGCGAAATCGCGCGCGGTGAAGGGTTCGAGATCGTCCACGCCCTCGCCGACGCCGATGAAATGCACCGGCAGGCCGGTCTTGTCGGCCAGCGCCACGAGGATGCCGCCGCGCGCCGTGCCGTCGAGCTTGGTCATGACGAGGCCGGTGACGCCGGCGGTCTTGCCGAAGATCTCGGCCTGGCTGAGCGCGTTCTGGCCGGTCGTCGCATCGAGCACGAGGAGCACCGCATGCGGCGCCTCGGCATCGAGCTTGCGCATGACGCGGACGATCTTCTCAAGCTCCGCCATGAGGCCCGCCTTGTTCTGCAACCGGCCGGCGGTATCGACGATCAGCACGTCGGTTCCCGCGTCACGGGCTGCCTGCAGGGCGTCGAAGGCAAGGCCCGCCGCATCCGCGCCCTGGTCACGCGCCACGACGTTGGCGCCCGTGCGCGTGCCCCAGACCTTGAGCTGCTCGACGGCCGCAGCGCGGAAGGTGTCGCCGGCCGCGAGCATCACCGAGCGGCCCTCGGCGCGATATTTGGCGGCGAGTTTGCCGATGGTGGTCGTCTTGCCGGAGCCGTTGACGCCGACCATCAGGATCACGAAAGGCTTCCTGTCTGCGGCGATGATGAGAGGCTTGGCGACAGGCGCCAGCACCGCCTCGACCTCTCGGGCGAGCACGCCCTTCACCTCTTCCGGATCGATCGAACGGTCATGCCGGCCCTTGCCGACAGCCTCCGTGACCCGTGCCGCCATGGTCACCCCAAGGTCGGCCTGGATGAGAATATCCTCGAGTTCCTCCAGGGTCGCGGCGTCGAACTTCCGCTTGGTGAAGAGATCGGTGATGCCCGTGCCGATCGACGACGAGGTGCGTTTCAGGCCCGCCGTCAGCCGCTGCCACCAGCTCTGGGGCTTCTGTGCGGACGGGGCGGGCAAGTCCGGTTCCGGCTCCGGTGGTCCGGGTGGCGCGACCCGAGCGGCATGGGGCGCGCCAGCATCATCGACCGATCGGGAAATTTCTTCGGCAGGGGGCGGGGTGACGGACACGGCCTCGGCGGCATCCGCTGGCACCACAGGAGCTGCCTCCGCCACGGGTATGGCCGGTGCCTCCGGTGGGGACGCGACGGGTTCGGCCGGAGGCGGCGGTGACTCGGAAGGTGGTGACTGGGGCGGGGCTTGTTCTGAAGAGGCTGGTTCGGTCTTGTCCCTGCGACGGCCGAACAGCCTGTCCAGCATCGTCCGCTTCTCGTTCTCAGCCATCGTCGCCTTCAATCTCCGGACACAATCCCGAAAAGCCCATCGGACGTTTCGGAAACGATCATGCGTTCAAACACTGCGTTGTCTCGGCCACCTTTGGATGGCCCGTTGCACATGAGCCTTGCCGCTCGATCTCGCAAGGCCTAGAGCGGCTCCATCGCGTCGGCAGGATGAGGGCATGACACAGGACGGGCCGAAGGGCCATATCCCCAAGATGGATATCCATATCCGCGGGTCGGATATTCTGACGCGCCTTCTCTACCGCGACGGGCTCATGCTCGTCATCGACAAACCGGCCGGGCTGCCGGTCCACCCCGACGCGAAGGGCGGCGAGACGCTCGCCGATCACCTCGATGCCCTGCGTTTCGGCCTGCCGCGCCGGCCGGAACTGGCGCATCGCCTGGACAGGGACACGTCCGGCTGCCTTGTCCTCGGGCGTCATCGCAAGGCGCTGGAACGGCTGAGCCGGCTGTTCGCCGAGAACAAGGTGGCCAAGACCTATTGGGCCGTGGTCGTCGGCGGCCCGGAGGCCGACGCCGGCGAGATCATGCTGGCGCTCAGCCCGCGTGATCCCGCGCGGGGATGGCTGATGCAGGTCGATCCCGCCGGCCTGCCGGCCCTGACGCGCTGGCAGGTTCTCGGCCGCGGCGAGGGCCTTACCTGGCTCGCGCTCGAACCCGTGACCGGCCGCACTCACCAGCTTCGGGTTCATTGTGCCAGCATGGGCTGGCCGATCCTGGGCGACCGTATCTACGGGCGCGGCGGAGCCGGCCAGCGTCTTCATTTGCATGCGCGCGCGGTAACAGTCCCACTTTATCCGAAACGCGATCCGATCACGGTAGAGGCGCCCGTGCCAGCGGCCATGCAAGAGACGCTGGCGATGCTTGAACGAAGAGACGGCAGTCAGTCAGGCTGAACCGACATCATTGCTCTGGCTTGTGGCCGGAAACGCCGTGTCGCCAAGTCAGTCGCGACGGGCCATCCCTCCCCTCAGGGGAGGGGGGCGCCGCAGGCGCCGGGCGGGGGTCCACCCGACGCTGACTTGACTGGAAGAAGGGGATGCGTGCTGGCCGCGGAGGTCCCGGTCTCCTGCCGCGTGCCCCGCCCGACCTCGCTGACGCGAGGCCACCCTCCCCTGAGGGGAGGGATCAACGCGCTGGCTCCCTCGTGCCATCCCCGGCATCTTGGCCGGAATTCCCTTTGCCCGTCGTGGACGTTCTCGTTTCAAGCCGCCAGCAGCTCGTGCCCGTCGTGGCCGGCGATGATGACGTCCAGGATGCGGCCGGGGATGGCTGCGGAGGCGAGGCGCACCAGTGTGAAGCCCTCGGTGCGGCCGAGCTCTGCATTTTCGGTGAGCACCGGCACCTGACGGCCGACCTCGCGCGCGAGATGGCGGGCGAGCGCCTCCGTGCCCTTCTCGCGCAGGCGGCGGGCGCGGTCCTTGACGAGCGCGCGATCGACCTGCGGCATGCGCGCGGCCGGCGTGCCGGGGCGCGGCGAGAAGGGAAAGACGTGGAGATGGGTGAGGTCGCATTCGTCGACGATGGCGAGCGAGCGCGCGAACATGTCCTCGGTCTCTGTCGGAAAGCCGGCGATGATGTCGGCGCCGAACACCACATCGGGCCTCAGCTTGCGGATATCCTCGCAGAAGCGGATGGCGTCGTTGCGCAGGTGGCGGCGCTTCATGCGCTTCAGGATGAGGTCGTCGCCGGCCTGCAGCGAGAGATGCAGGTGCGGCATGAGGCGCGGCTCCGTCGCCAGCGCGTCGAGCAGATCATCGTCGGCTTCCACGGAGTCGATCGACGAGATGCGCAGGCGCGGCAGCTCCGGCACATGCTTGAGGATCTGCTTGACGAGGCGGCCGAGCGTCGGCGTGCCCGGCAGGTCGCGGCCGTAGCTCGTGATGTCGACGCCGGTGACGACGACCTCGCCGCAGCCGTTCTCCGTGAGCCGTCGCACCTGATCGACGACAGCGCCCATGGCGACGGAGCGCGAATTGCCGCGGCCATAGGGAATGATGCAGAAGGTGCAGCGGTGGTCGCAGCCGTTCTGCACCTGCACGAAGGCGCGGGGCAGCCCGCCGTAGCCGTCGACGAGATGGCTCGCGGTTTCCTTCACCGCCATGATGTCGCTGACGAGGGTACGCTCGGCGCGTACGTCCCCGGCGAGAGCCGCCCAGGTGCCGGCCTGCATCTTCTCAGTGTTGCCGATGACGTGGTCGACCTCGGCCATGGCGGAAAAGGTCGCCGCCTCCACCTGCGCGGCGCAGCCGGTGACGACGATGCGCGCCTGCGGCCGTTCGCGGCGCAGTTTGCGGATGGTCTGGCGGGCCTGCCGGCTGGCCTCGGCCGTCACGGCGCAGGTGTTGATGATGACGAGGTCGTCGGCGCCGGCCGCATCGGCGTGGCGTTTCATCGCCTCCGATTCGTAAGCATTGAGTCTGCAGCCAAAGGTGACGACGTCGATTGCCATCAGGCCGCGCCTACGAAGAGTCGAGGTGGGAGGCGGTCTTCCCACTCGAAGGCTACAGCTCCCGTCATCAGCACGTGACCATCACTTTCCCGCCAAGTAATGGTGAGGTCACCGCCGGGCAGGCTGACAACCACCTCGCGATCGGTGAGGTTCTTGCGCGCGGCCGCAACGGCCGCGGCACAGGCGGCCGACCCGCAGGCTCGCGTAATGCCGGCTCCGCGCTCCCATACCCACAGATCGATATGACGGCGGTCCTTCACCGCCGCGAGCGAGATATTGGCCCGCTCCGGAAAGATCGGGTGGTTCTCGAGCAGCGGTCCGATCGCCGGAAGGTCATAGGCCTTGACGTCATCTACCCAGAAGATGGCATGGGGATTGCCCATGTTCACGGCGGACGGCGAATGCAGGATGGGCGCGTCAATGGGTCCGATCTGCAGCTCGATCGCGCGGGTATCGCGGAACTCTTCCGCCAGCGGGATCTGGTCCCAGTCGAAGCGTGGCGTCCCCATATCGACTGTGAAGGTGAGCGCATCCACCCGGGTGCAAGGCAGCAGGCCCGCGGTGGTCTCGAGTGTCAGGCTGTCACGGTCGCCCTTCTGCATCAGGTGCCATGCCACGCAGCGTGTACCGTTGCCGCAGGCCGCCGATTCCGAGCCATCCGTGTTGTAGATGCGCATGAAGGCATCGGTGCCCGGGGTAACGGGAGCGTGCAGCACCATGAGCTGATCGAAATGAGAACGCGCATCGCCGGCGATGGCACGCGCCTCCGCTGGCGTCACGACGTGGTCGGCGTGGCGCAAGTCGAGAACGACGATTTCGTTGCCGATGCCGTTCATCTTCGCGAAGGGGTGGTTGGCAAGCGTGCTCATGGTCTCAGCCGGTTGTGCAAACGTCTGGAAAGATGGGGGCCTTTTAAATTGAATGCGAGGGGGTGCCAATCCGTGAAAGAGGTCACGGGTTTCAGTTATTTGTGCGCCATGGCGTGCTTTGCCGCAAATAAGCACCAAATCGCGATGAACATCCCCTAAAGCATCTCTCGCTCACCGACGCCGAGAATCGTATCGTCGCGACAGCGAAAAGGTAGCGATTCGCGGCGGTGGCGAGGAGCCAGGCAATGAGGGAGAGCCGGGCGTTGGGAGAGTTCGCAATCCTGCAGGACGTGCCTTGTCGATCCGTGCCTCGTCCGGGCGCGCGTCGCGAAGCTCGCGGCCAAAGATCCCGTGCATCATGGCCGGTCGGAGCGCTATGCGGCGCGGCGCTGGTCATGGTCGTCCTGATTGCTGTTGGCCCTGTTCTGACGCCCAGCGCTTTCGCCCAGGATGCGGCGCAGCCCCCGATCGCCGCCACTCCGGCGCCCGCCGAGGGCTCCCAGGCCGCACCACGGGCTGTCGAGGAACTGCCCGCGCTCGTGCCTTCAACGGGCAACAGTGGGGATGCGGAGGATGTGACCCTCCCGGAGAAGCCGGCGGCTGTTCTGAAGGGCGGTGAGAGTTCGTGGGACGATGGCTTCAAGAACCTGACAGAGAGCTTCGCCCGCATCCAGGACGCGCTGGCAAAGGCAGGACTGAAACCGGCTGGGCGCCCCCTCGCCATCTTTCTGTCGGCGGACGACACCCATTTCCGTTTCGAGGCTATGGTCCCGCTGGCCGCGCCGCTGCCTGCCGGAGGTGAGATCGCGCCCGGCATCACGGCCGGGGTAACCCCGTCAGGCCGCGCATTGCGCTTCGTCCACAAGGCACCCTACGACGAAATCGATACGACCTACGAGGCGATCACCGCCTATCTCGATTCAAAGAACATGGTCGCGAAAGACACCTTTATCGAGGAATATCCATCCCGCACGATGGATCCGGATGACCCGGAACTCGAGATCAATGTCTACGTTCAGCCGAAATAGTCGCTTGTGTGAAAGCTGAATGCTCTACGCGTTCACCGCACCAGCCTACGCATGCTGCGAACGCCGGTAGCCGCAATATTACGGAATATGCGTAGCGTTCGTGCCACGAAGCTGTTGCCGCTCGCGTGCCGGATATAGGCGGCAGCGATGCGATGGGCGCGGGACTGGTACGCGACGTTGCGAAAATACCGCAGCTCAGTGACTTCGGCGATAAGGGTGTCCTTCTCAAAGGCTGCAATGCGCCGGATCTCCCGGGCCCGTTCCTCTGACAAGCGAGCGAGCTCGCGATCATGGGCGTTATCCGCGGCTTGCGCGGCAACAGCCTTTTTTAGACGTTCGATCTCAAGCCAGGGCTCGATATAGGCAGTCCGCGACAACGGCGCACAGACCTCGGCCGGAGCGACCGTTGCATTCCAGACGCCAACGAAGAAGGCCGCGTTGTCCGGCGTGACGCTGTGCTCCTTCTGGGCCGGCAATAGAAGTGTTTGCGAAATCGCCTCCGAATTCAGGCTGAGGTCCATCGCGGTGTCTCGCGTGGCGAGGCGCGCATTACCTTCGTCGATGATGGACAAGCCGGTCAGCGGGCTGCCTAGGAGCCATTGCGATGCCGGACCGAGGACGGAAACCGTGGTGTCCTTAAACTCGTCGAGGCTGTAGGTCCTCTTATGGAAGGGGTTGTGGACGCCACGGCTCGCGTCGATGGCGTCATTGGGGCAGCTGATGATGATAGCGCCGTCCGGTGCCAGCAAGGCGCGAAGGTTTTCCAGTAACCGCGTCGCGTCCGATACATGCTCGATGGTCTCAAAACAGGTGATGAGATCGAACGGCCCATGCCCATCGAAAGTCGCGGGAGAGAGTGCATCGCCTGCCACAAACGTGATGCCGGGACATGCGAAACGCGTGTTGGCTGCCTCAATCGCCTCCTGGGCGATATCGACGCCGACGACCATGGCGGCTCCGTTTGCTCGGAGAAAGCTCGCGCCGTAGCCTTCGCCGCAGGCGACATCGAGCACGCGTTTGCCGTTGCAGAGCGACGCTGCGAGCAGATAGCGCGCGACATGTTCGGCAGCAAGCATTGCATTGTAGGGCATGGTGTCGGGAGAAAAGCTGATCCGCTCAGCCATGGCAAAGGACCTTGGGTGTGACGGCAGGATCGGGTGGGGCGTCGTAACGCGGCCTCTGGCCGAACAGCTGGGCGACGCGCGCACGGTATGCCGCGTGGGAATGTTGTCGTTCGACCAATGCCATCGCGGCTTGGCTGAACGTCTGGAGAAGCGCGGGATCACGATGGAGGCGAAGCAAGGCTTCCACATAGGCATCGGCCATCGCATCATTGTCCCATAGAGCAGGAAGCAGAATGCCCGTCTTCCCGTCTATAATGACTTCCGCAATGCCGCCGACATCAGACGCGATGACGGTGAGCCCATGACTCATAGCCTCAAGAATCGTATTGGGAACGCCATCATAATGGCTCGTATACATCAACGTAAGATATGTATTCGGCGACAGGGAGTTGAAGCCGTTATACGGACCGTGGAAGGTGAGATTCTTATATCCGTTGAGTTGTGTTGCATTGAACCCGTTGAAGACCGCTCCGCCGAAAGCATGGATATGCGCATCGGGAAGGCTGCGCTGCAAGCGTGCGGCAATTAATGGTAGAAGATCTGGACGTTTCTCGGAATCCAGCCGCGATGCCCAGAGGATCCGGGACTGGGCTTCTGGCGTTCGCGGGACGATCACGGCTGGCCTCTGCACCGGTGCATAGAGGCATTCCCATTTTTCTGTCTGAGTGCCGATACGGTGGCGATCGCGCTCTATCATCGCCTGGCTGTCACAAATAATCTTTGAAAGTGTATCGATATTCTCTGCAATAAGATTTAGCGGCGAATAGTAGATAAACTTACGACCGTCCTGAATAATTTCAGTTTCGCAAAAATGATAGTAGAAGCATTGATGTTGACCCATCACTGGGCCGAATGCATTCAGAAAACGCTCCGTAAATGTTGAATCACGGAGATGGATGCGCGCGTCCGGCGTGCGGGACTGGATGAGCTTGAGCGTAAGGAGGCAGCGCTTGTCGATCGGCAATCCGCCGCAGAGGCTGCCGAGGTCAACGATGCTTGCGTTGGGAGGCACGCGATCTTCCCAAGACGGCCCGGCACAATCTTCTCCGAAAATCAGCAGCGCGTCGGAGAGCGGTTCGTTCTGGTACATCGCCTCGAGCAGTTCGAGGAAATATTTCTCGGCGCCGCCGCGTGGCATGAAGGGCAGCAGGAACACATCGCTGAAATCCGAGTCGCCGATAGCTTGGCAAACCTTGTAGTAGGCCACGCCCGCCGATAGGTCCTGCATGGAATTCGAGACGAGCTCGCAATGTTCGTATTTCGATGTCGAGATAAGAGGCTCGATGGTGTTGGCAGCGTCGATTGCGCGTCGGATGTCATCCCGTGCCAGGAGGTCTCGCGATGGCGGATCTATCGGTTTGCCGGCGCCCGGTGCTTTCGCGACACGATCATAATAGGGGGCGCAGACCTTGAGATATGTCTTTGGCTCGAACAGGGGGCTCGGCGGGATCTGGCATGTCGACATCGTCTCCGCGCGATCGAGCAGGCTTCCCTGGCGTTTGCGATAGAACAGAAGCGTGCCGGGAACAATACGCATGTCAAAACCTGCGGCGAGTGCCGCGCTGTTCAGGTGCCAGTCCTCGAAGGCATAGCCCTTCGACAATCGGACGTCGGCGTACTGCAGGTGCGCAAAGGCATCGCGATGCGCGCACAACCGCGATGTGAACGGGTGCATGTCGATGAAGGCGAACGGCGTCACCGTGGCGAGATCGCGGTAGGCCCAGATGTGATAGGTCGCGCCGAAGGCGAAGAGATATTCCGGAAACAGGAAGCAGCGGGGGCCCGCGTCGCGCGCGGCCCGGATGGTCGCTTTCAAGAAATTGGGCGAGACGAGGTCGTCGGCGTCCGCGGTCAAAATAAATTCGCCGCGCGCTCGCGCAATGCCGTCATTGCGCGACAGGCCGAGTGAGCCGTTATCGACCTCGAGGATCTCGACGTGGCCATACCCGCTGAGATCATGCGCCATCAGAACAGCGCGCGTTGCATCGTCGCTGCGGTCGAGCACTGCCACAAGCTCGATGATTAGACCATCGTCGCGCGCTACAGAAAGCGCCTCATCCAGCGAGAGGAGCGTGCGTTTTAGGAAAACGGCTTCGCGATGTATGTTGAGAATAATGGAGGCGTGAAAATTTTGCGACGCTTCCATTTCGACGCCCCCCAGCGTGGTCATTTGTGCACGATACATGGCGCGATCTAACTTAAATAGAAATATGGGTCAAATGTAATGGCGGCAAATCTTAGAGGCGATCGCAGATCTCACGGCAATTGATCGGAAATGCCGCTTCTGCTGTGACGCTGACCGCACGCCATACTATTTCATGTAAAATTGGTCTCAATTTAGCCATCTTTGGAAAAAGAGCCACGCCGGCGCTTCCGAGAAACGCCACAATAACTTGTACGCCTATGGAATATTCGCCGTTCTAGCTTCAATTTTTTGTGCCGACAAGGCTTGCGCGACGAATGCCTCTCCATGGGTCGCAACGGTGCGATCGGCATGACAAGGCCGTGATCTTGGCGAAGCGCAGGTGGGCGGCGAGCATCCGTGGCGGAACACGGATCTTTCGGCAGACGCGTGGATCTCCCGGCAAACCTTGACTCGTCAGGCCTCGTGGCGCATAAGGCGCAGATATTTGCCCGAACCTTGCCGTGTTCGAGAGCCGCCGACTGGTCCGAGAGGCCAGAGGTCAACGTCCGACAGCGCTGTGCGCCCTCGGGCGTGTTCGCGCTTGAAGGCCACGTGCAGCGGCGGGCATCGCAGGAGTGAACATGGCATTGGCTGACACGCCATTGAGGATTGAGGACGCGATCAATGAGCTCTGCCCATGGTCTGGGCGGCCGATCGCGGCTGACAGCCTCACGCGTTACAAAGGGGCGGTCGTCGGCTTCTGCAATCCCGGATGCCGGGACAAATTCGAGACGGCCATCAAGCATTTCGAGGCCGCGCTGGTCGTCCGTCGGGCGACGCGGGCCGGACAAGTCGAGGAGTGAGCTTTGTTCGACAATCTCTCCGATAAACTTTCCGGCATTTTCAATGCGCTGACGAAGCGCGGTGCGCTCTCCGAGGAGGACGTGAATGCGGCCCTCAGGGAAGTGCGTCGCGCCCTGCTGGAGGCGGACGTCGCGCTGGAAGTCGCACGCAGCTTCATCGACAAGGTGCGCAGCCGCGCCGTAGGCGCCGAGGTCATCAAATCGGTGACCCCCGGCCAGATGGTCGTGAAGATCGTTCACGACGAGCTGGTGGCGATGCTTGGCGCGGAAGCCGAGAGCATCGATCTCGAGGCCCCGGCGCCCGTCGGCATTCTGATGGTCGGCCTGCAGGGCTCGGGCAAGACCACGACGACAGCGAAGATCGCCAAGCGCCTCACCGACAAGGCCAAGCGCCGCGTCCTTCTGGCCTCGCTCGATACGCGCCGTCCTGCCGCCATGGAACAGCTCGCCGTGCTTGGCAAGCAGGTCGGCGTCGAGACGTTGCCAATCATCGCCGGCCAGTCGGCGGTGCAGATCGCCCGCCGCGCCATGGAGGCCGCACGGCTCGGCGGCTTCGACGTGGTGATGCTCGATACCGCCGGCCGCGTCACCCTCGACGAGGCGCTGATGCTGGAAGCGGCGGAGGTGAAAGCCGTCGCGCAGCCGCACGAGGTGCTGCTGGTCGCCGATAGCCTCACCGGTCAGGATGCCGTGAATACGGCCAAGGCCTTCGATGGCCGGCTTGGGCTCACGGGCATCGTGCTGACCCGTATGGACGGCGATGGCCGCGGCGGCGCGGCGCTCTCGATGCGCGCCGTCACTGGCAAGCCGATCAAGCTCGTCGGCACTGGTGAGAAGGTCGATGCGCTGGAGGACTTTCACCCAGCGCGCGTTGCGAACCGCATTCTCGGCATGGGCGACATCGTCTCGCTGGTGGAGAAGGCGGCGGAGAGCTTCGACGCCGATCGCGCCAAGCGCATGGCCGAGAAGATGCGCAAGGGATCCTTCGATCTGGAGGATCTGCGTGATCAATTGGCGCAGATGGAAAAGCTCGGCGGCATGGGCGGCCTGCTTGGCATGCTGCCGGGCATCGCCAAGATGAAGTCCCAGATCGCCAGCGCCAATCTCGACGACAAGGTGGTGAAGCGGCAGACCGCCATCATTGATTCGATGACGGTGAAGGAGCGCCGCAATCCGGACATCCTCAAGGCGAGCCGCAAGAAACGCATCGCCGCCGGCTCCGGCACCAAGGTCGAGGACGTCAACAAGCTGCTGAAGATGCACCGGACCATGGCTGACGTCATGAAATCCGTAGGCAAGGGCGGCCGAGGGGGCATCGCGGGCGCACTGGGCAACATGTTCGGGCTTGGCGGCGGCATGCCCAACATCGATCCTTCCAAAGTAACGCCGGAGATGCTGGAGCAGATGAAATCGCAATTGCCCGGCGGGCTTGGCGGTGGCGGTTTGCCTGCCCTGCCGCCGGGCGGTTTCGGGGGTGGTCCCAAGCTTCCCGGCATGGGTGGGGGGCTTCCCGGCCTCGGGCCGAAACTGCCCGGCCTCGGCGGGTTTCCCGGATTGGGGAAGAAGAAGTGATGGACGCGCATCCCGAATTGCTGCGCTTGCGCGGCAGCATCGACAATATTGACGCGGCGCTGGTGCATCTTCTGGCAGAGCGCTTCAAGTGCACCCAGGCGGTCGGCGAGTACAAGGCAACCCATGACTTGCCGCCCGCCGATCCCAGCCGCGAGGCCAGACAGATCGCGCGCTTGAGGGCCCTCGCCGCCGACGCCAATCTCGACCCAGACTTCGCCGAGAAGTTCTTGAACTTCATCGTCAAGGAAGTGATCCGGCATCACG
This sequence comes from Chelatococcus sp. YT9, assembly GCF_018398315.1. Taxonomy (NCBI): domain Bacteria; kingdom Pseudomonadati; phylum Pseudomonadota; class Alphaproteobacteria; order Hyphomicrobiales; family Chelatococcaceae; genus Chelatococcus; species Chelatococcus sp. YT9. The sequence goes on along the minus strand of NZ_JAHBRW010000001.1, from coordinate 1,364,196 downwards.
AAACCATCAAGAGCCGGCAGAACCAGGGCGCCTGAGGCGCCCCTATCGTTAGACCTGAGGAGTAGTCTTTAATGTCCCTGAAGATCCGTCTGACCCGTGGCGGCGCCAAGAAGCGTCCTTACTACCGCATCGTGGTGGCCGACGCCCGCGCCCCGCGTGACGGCCGCTTCATCGAGAAGATCGGCGCGTATGATCCGATGAAGCCGAAGGATGACGCGGCTCGCGTCGTGCTCGACGTCGAGAAGGCCAAGTCCTGGCTCGCCAAGGGGGCCCAGCCGACCGACCGCGTGCTGCGCTTCCTCGATGCCGCCGGCGTCGCCAAGCGTCCTGCCCGCAACAACCCCAAGAAGGCTGCGCCGGGCAAGAAGGCCCAGGAGCGTGCAGCTGAGCGCGCGGCTGCCGCTGGCGCCGAGACTGCTGAGGCGTAAGCCACGCAACGCAGGGGCAGGATCCTGAATGGCAAGAAAGCCCTCTCGTCCGGCCCTGGCGCGTCCGAGCTCCTCCCATCCGCGGGTGGAGATCGAGAAGCGCCCGCCGATTGCGCATGGATCTCCCGCCCCGAAAGGGCGGGAAAAGCCGCGTCCCGGGCTGGTGCTCGTGGGTGAATTCGGCCGCGCGCATGGTGTCCGCGGCGAGGTGCGGCTCAAGTCCTTTACAGGTGAGCCTGAGGCCATCAAGGGCTACTCGCCGCTTGAGACCGCCGATGGCGCGCGCAGCTTCGTGCTGAACCACGTGCGCCCGGCTGCCGGCCCGGCGGGCGACATGCTGGTGGCACGGGTCGCGGGTATCGACAACCGGGACGCCGCCGAGGCGCTGAACCGCGTCGCCCTGTATATTCCACGTGAGCGGCTCGCAAGCGATCTCGAGGAAGAAGAGTTTCTCCAGGCCGATCTCATCGGCCTTGCCGTCATTGCGGAGGACGGCGCGCGCCTCGGAACGCTCATCGGCTTCCACAATTTTGGAGCGGGCGACATCATCGAGGTCCGCAAGGCCGACAGCCCTGTCACGGCGATGGTGCCCTTCAGCAAGGCCGCGGTTCCCATCGTTTCCGTGAAAGACGGGCATGTTGTGGTGGCTGACAAGGGCCTCTTCGATCCGGTGGAGCCGGATGATCCCGATGAGGACAGCCGATCCTCGCGCGATTGAGACCGATAACTTGATGCCGATGACGTGATGCCGATGACTTGGCGCGCCACGATTCTCACCCTCTACCCCGGGATGTTTCCCGGTCCGCTCGGCACCAGCTTGTCGGGGGATGCGCTGTCGCGCGGGCTCTGGAGCCTCGAGGCGCGCCAGATCCGAGAGCATGGCATCGGCCGCCACGCTAAGGTGGACGATACCCCCGCTGGGGGCGGCCCGGGTATGGTCCTGAGGGCCGATGTGCTGGCCTCCGCCATTGATGCGGTGGCGGAACAGGGCGACCTTAGGCCGCGCTTGCTGATGAGCCCGCGCGGGCGCCCGTTTTCGCAGGCGGACGCGCGCCGGCTTGCGACGGGCCCGGGGCTCGTGATCGTCTGTGGCCGCTTCGAGGGCGTCGACGAGCGTGTGATCGCAGGGCGCGGTCTAACCGAGGTCTCCATCGGCGACTACGTGCTTTCTGGCGGCGAGATTCCGGCCATGGTGCTGACCGATGCCTGCGTGCGGCTGTTGCCGGGCGTGATGGGCGCCTACGCGTCTGGAGATGAAGAGAGCTTCGAGAACGGGCTTCTCGAGTATCCTCAGTATACAAGGCCGCGAGAATGGGAGGGGCGTGCCATCCCGGACGTGCTTTTGTCCGGCGATCACGGTGCCATCGCGCGCTGGCGACGCCAGGAAGCGGAGCGTTTGACGGCGGAGCGCCGGCCGGATCTGCTCGACAGAGATTAGGTCGAAGGCGAATGTGGCTCGTACAGGCTGAATGCTCTTCCACTCTTCCGCTTGCTCGCGGGCGAGCGACGCCTTTGCATCATCGCGCGACTGGCCAGAGGCGCTGATCTCCTCCCTCGGGCGAGGGGCGGGTGAAGGAGACTAAACCGGGATCAAGGCGTCGGCTGCAGCGCCACCGGTCGGCTGGCGCGGCGCTTTGCTCCTCGACAGGACCCTTCGGCTGGTGTATAGCGCCCCATCCTCGGTGGCCGGTATGGTTCGCTGCGGACACCCAATTCAAAACAGCGTCGCCGAAACGCTGGCGCCCGTGAGGGCGTCTCGGCAGGAGTTGAACCGATGAACATCATTGAAGCGCTTGACAAAGAGCAGATCGCCAAGCTCACCGAAGGCCGCGAGCTTCCCGATTTCGAGCCCGGCGACACTGTGCAGGTGAACGTGAAGGTCAAGGAAGGCGAGCGCACGCGCGTCCAGGCCTATGAGGGTGTCTGCATCGCTCGTGATGGCGGTGGCATCAACCAGAGCTTCACTGTCCGCAAGATTTCCTATGGCGAAGGTGTCGAGCGCGTGTTCCCGCTCTATTCGCCGAACATCGATTCCATCAAGGTCGTCCGCCGCGGCAAGGTGCGTCGCGCCAAGCTCTACTACCTGCGTGACCGTCGCGGTAAGTCCGCCCGTATCGCCGAGCGCGCCGATCGCGCGCAGAAGACCAAGGGCGCCGAGGCAACCGCCGCCGAGTAATCGCATATTCCATTCCGGCTCTCATGCCGGAGTGTCGAGGCGGGCCTGCCTGTCTTTTCGCTGACGATCCTTTTGGGATTGCGCGGAAGGCATGCGGTTCCCGCCTTTTTTCTTGGGTTCTCGTCGCAGAAGCCACGATCGGCTAGGGTGCGCGGCATTGATGCCGCCTCTCTTTGCCTCTGTCGCGGTATTGATTGTCGGATCTTTTTGGATCTGCTAAAAACTAGACATTATGACCATGCAATGCCCACAGGATCGGCTGTTACCGGCCTCGTCGCGCGCCTTGAGGGCGCGACCGGTGGTGACGACCCACGAGTTTGCTGCGTTGCATGATCACGCGCGTCTGCCGGGACGTTTCTTCGGACGCCTGACCACGGCCGCGAACGCGCAACTTACGGTGATCTGACGCCGGCTCCGCCGGCTCAAATGTCGCGTGTGGATATCCTCCGCGCGCGCGGCCGTTATCGATGGCGCCAAGAACAGCCATCCCGCAGTTGAGATCATCACGCCATGAAGCCTCGCACTCTCTACGACAAGATTTGGGACGACCACCTGGTCGACGAACAGCCCGACGGCACCTGCCTGCTCTATATCGACCGCCACCTCGTGCATGAGGTGACGAGTCCCCAGGCCTTCGAGGGCCTGCGCGTCGCGGGCCGCAAGCTGCGTGCGCCCCAAAAGACACTCGCCGTCGTCGACCACAACGTTCCCACAAGCGATCGCTCGAAGGGCATCGACGATCCCGAGGCGGCGACGCAGGTGGCGGCGTTGGCAGAGAACGCTCGCGATTTCGGCGTCGAGTACTATAACGAGCGCGACGTCCGCCAAGGCATCGTCCACGTCATCGGGCCGGAGCAGGGCTTCACGCTGCCGGGCACCACGATCGTCTGTGGCGACAGCCACACCTCGACTCATGGCGCCTTCGGCGCGCTTGCCCATGGCATCGGCACGTCGGAGGTGGAGCACGTGCTCGCCACCCAGACGCTGATCCAGAAAAAGGCCAAGAACATGCGCGTGACGGTGGACGGCCAGCTGCCGCCCGGCGTCACCGCCAAGGACATCGTGCTGGCGATCATCGGTGAGATCGGCACGGCCGGCGGCACCGGCCATGTCATCGAATATGCCGGCGAGGCGATCCGCTCGCTGTCCATGGAAGGCCGCATGACGGTCTGCAACATGTCGATCGAGGGCGGCGCCCGAGCCGGCCTCGTCGCACCGGATGAGAAGACCTACGAATATCTGAAGGGCCGCCCGAAGGCGCCGACGGGCGCCGCCTGGGACGAGGCCGTCCGCTTCTGGAACAGCCTCAGGACGGATGAGGGGGCGGTCTTCGACAGCGAGATCCGGCTCGACGCCGCCAGCCTGCCGCCGATCGTGACCTGGGGCACAAGTCCCGAGGATGTCGTCGCGGTGACTGGCGTCGTACCCAATCCGGACGAGATCCAGGACGAGAACAAGCGGAACTCCAAGTGGCGTGCGCTCGAGTATATCGGCCTGAAGCCCGGTACCAAAATGACCGATGTGACGGTGGATCGTGTGTTCATCGGCTCCTGCACCAACGGCCGTATCGAGGACATGCGCGCTGCCGCCGCCATGGTGCAGGGCAAGACCGTGCATCCGAGCGTCAGCGCGATGGTCGTGCCGGGCTCGGGTCTGGTGAAGCTTCAGGCCGAGGAGGAAGGCCTGGACGTGATCTTCCGCGAAGCGGGCTTCGACTGGCGCGAGCCGGGCTGCTCCATGTGCCTTGCCATGAACGCCGACAAGCTGAAGCCGGGCGAGCGCTGCGCGTCGACCTCGAACCGCAATTTCGAAGGGCGCCAGGGTTTCAAGGGCCGCACGCATCTCGTTTCGCCAGCCATGGCGGCGGCGGCGGCGATTGCGGGACGCTTTGTCGACATCCGGGACTGGAGATGACCGCGAACCGGCCGTCGCCCGCCGGCGCGGCCACCATGACGGCAGCAGCCGACCTTGTGCTGCGGGAACTTGAGCCCGCTGATGGGCGCGCGCTGCTGCCCCTGATCACGGCCTATGGCGAGGCCCTCAGCCATGGCGAGGACAGCGGCGACAAGCCAGACCTCGCCTATGTCGAACGGTTGCTGACTGAGCCAGGCGTCATCATCCGAGGCGCTTTCAGTGGCAGGGCTGAAGATCGCAAGCTCGTTGGCTTTGCTCTGTACTACGACCTGCCGGAGGCTATTTCCCGGCGTCGCGCGGGGCAGATTGACGATCTCTATGTCCTCGCTGAAGCGCGGGGGCAGGGAATTGCCCGGGCGTTGATCGACGATATTGTCGCCGAAGGGCGCAAGCGCGGCTGGATCCAATTGCGCTGGATGGTTCCTCGCGACAATCTCGGCGCGCAGCGGCTGTATGACCGCATAGCTGAGGCAGCGCCCTGGAAGAACTATGTGATCTGGCTTGAGCCAGGCATTTCCTGGTGAGGCTTAACCGCTAGTGGTGCACGGCCGTGGCGGGCCATGATGGTGGGTCATGACGAAAGGTGATGACGAACGGGAGCGGGAAGCGAAGGAAACGCTGGAGCGTGTTTCCCGTGACAGCGAGGCGATTGCCGATTCCGGCGTTGCCCGTGTCGTTCGCCACATGACCGGGGCAGATGCGCCCGTCTTGCCGGATGGACGTCGTGATCCGATCGAAGTCTGGGGACGGCGGATCGGACGGGCCATCGGGCTGGTGATCGTCATCTACCTCGCGGTGTCGCTGTTCACGCAGCTGCGGAGCTGAGCGACGGCTTTTCGGGACTATTCTGTGAACGGAGAGTGACAGCGTGGCATCGGTGCACAATCTTGCGGGCGACCAGCCGCTTGCCTGGGGCAGGCGAATGGCTCCGACCTTGGCCGATGTCGAGATTCTGGCGGAGCGTGCCCTGGCACAACTGCCTGACGCATTTCGCACATTATGCAGTGGCGTCGTGCTGACGATCGAGGATTTTCCCGATGAAGAGACGATCGAGGAAATGGACCTCGAAAGTCCTTTCGATCTCCTTGGCCTGTTCCGCGGACATGGTCTGGCGCAACAGGGCGCGGGGCCTTTGAGCGGGCAGATGCCGAATATGGTCTTCCTCTATCGTCGGCCGATCCTCGACTATTGGGCCGAGCATGAGGAGACGCTCGGCGCGATCGTGACGCATGTGCTCGTGCATGAGATCGGGCATCATTTCGGTTTGTCTGACGAGGATATCGAGGCGATCGAGCGGGAAGCCGGTTGATGAAATCTGCGGAGTCTGAGGCTCCGCTGCGTGAGGATTTGGGTGGAAGGACTGGACGGATGGATAAATTCACAACCCTGACGGGGGTCGCGGCGCCGCTGGAGATCGTCAATGTCGATACCGACATGATCATCCCGAAGCAGTATCTGAAGACGATCAAGCGCACGGGTCTCGGGGCCGGCCTCTTCGCGGAGATGCGCTTCAAGGAAGACGGCTCCGAGAATCCGGACTTCATCCTTAACAAGCCGGCTTATCGCAACGCGCAAATCCTTGTAGCCGGCGACAACTTCGGCTGCGGCTCCTCGCGCGAGCACGCGCCTTGGGCATTGCTGGACTTCGGCATCCGCTGCGTGATCTCGACGTCCTTCGCGGATATTTTCTACAACAACTGCTTCCAGAACGGCATCCTGCCGATCAAGGTCTCTCCGGAAGACCTCGAAAAGCTCATGGACGATGCGCGCCGCGGCGCCAATGCCACGCTCACGGTCGATCTGGAGAGCCAGACCATCAAGGGCCCGGACGGCGGCAGCATCACTTTCGACCTCGACCCGTTCCGCAAACACTGCATGCTCAATGGCCTTGACGGTGTCGGCCTGACCATGGAGAAGCGGGACGCGATCTCCAGCTATGAGACCAAGACGAAAGAGACGCATCCCTGGCTCTGATCGGGCGGGGCCCGCACCGGCTGCCCGGGGCGTCATTTGCGACTTGAAATGCGGCGGGAGCCTCCAAGAGGCATCCCGCCGTTGTTGTTTCTGAAATGGATGTATTTATGAATATTGCATTCGAATTGCGATCTTAGTTTCGTGATGGGACATGCCATATAGTAGAAGTGTTGCAGAAATTGGGGATTTCAACGCATATGTGAGTCATATCTTTATGGGTGGAGTGATCGTTCATTCGAGCTTCAACCGGATGGCAGGTTTTCACAACGACAAGATGGGCTGCGTGCATAATGCCATTCGCTTCATCATCGACCGATTGCCTGATCATCTCCCTCGCATCTCGCCGCTGAACGTGATGTTGCATCCTCGCGTCCCATGCGAGGCCTGCTGGTGGCCGGAGGGGCCGGGTGGCAAGCGCACCATGTTCGTGGGTGACAAGATCTTTGACGTGAATGATCATTACCCCGGCCAGAGCCCAATCTTCGGGGAAGGCTCCAAGGGCAAGCGTGGCATTCCGGATCAGCTGCGGGACGCCGGCATCACGAGCCAGATAGCTGGGCTCGCGCCGGTACCGAGCCGCAGTGCCTCGGAGGCGATACGCGGGATCGCGGCTGTCGTGCACGAGTTTGGCCATTTCCTGCATGAGGCGCACAGGCCGGATATGTTCTGGAGATTTAAAAAGGTGTCCAGGACGCCTTCGTCGCGCCCCATATCGGGATGCAGGTGAGCGGCTACGCGACGATCAATCCGCTGGAGTTCGTCGCCGAGGTCTTTACCGGCCTGGTGTTCGGCATTCGTTATTCCGAGGCCGTGATCGGGGAATACCACGCCTATGGCGGGGTTGACCTCTGACGGAGCCTCTCATCAGCCTGTATGCCAATCGCTTGATGGATCGGATTGTTGCCGGATCCGATTGTCGTCAGGTGCGATGCTTGCCAAGTCCCCGCGGAACGTCTTAAACCTCCGACACAATCCATCTCGGCGTAGTCTCGCGAGGCATCATGGCATCCTTCAATCTCCTCCTCCTGCCCGGCGACGGGATCGGTCCCGAAGTCATGAGCGAAGTGGAGAAGCTCGTTCGCTGGTTCGACAAGGAAAGCGGCAATCGTTTCGAAACCGAGCGCCACCTTGTGGGCGGCTCTGCCTATGACGCCAACGGCGTTGCCATCACCGACGAGGCGATGGGGCTTGCGATGGCGTCCGACGCGGTGTTGTTCGGCGCCGTCGGCGGGCCGAAATGGGACAAGGTTCCCTACGAGCATCGCCCGGAGGCTGGCCTGCTGCGCCTCCGCAAGGACCTCGGCCTTTTTGCCAATCTGCGCCCCGCCATCTGCTATCCCGCGCTGGCCGACGCGTCGTCGTTGAAGCGCGAGCTGGTCGAGGGGCTCGACATTCTCATCGTGCGTGAGTTGACCGGCGGCGTCTATTTCGGCGAGCCGAAGGAGATCGTGACATTGGAGAACGGCGAAAAGCGCGCCGTGGACACCCAGCTCTACACGACTCACGAAATTGACCGCATCGCCCGCATCGCTTTCGACCTTGCCGGCAAGCGCCGCAACAAGGTGGCTTCAGCCGAGAAGCGCAACGTGATGAAGTCCGGCGTGCTGTGGAACGAGGTCGTCACCCGCGTGCATGGCGACTATCCAGGCATCGCGCTGGAGCATGTGCTCGCCGACAACTGCGCGATGCAGCTTGTGCGCAACCCCAAGCAGTATGACGTCATCGTCACCGACAACCTGTTCGGCGACATTCTCTCGGATGTGGCGGCGATGTTGACGGGTTCGCTCGGCATGTTGCCCTCCGCGGCCCTTGGCGCCGTTGACCCTGCGACCGGCAAGCGGCGCGCGATGTATGAGCCCGTGCATGGTTCCGCGCCCGATATCGCCGGCCAGAGCCTTGCCAATCCGATCGCCATGATCGGGTCTTTCGCCATGGCCTTGCGCTATTCCTGCAATCTCGTCGAGGAGGCGGATCTGCTGGAGAAGGCGGTTGCCAACGTTCTGGGGAGCGGCCTGCGCACGCGGGATATCGCGGGACCGGGCACCAATGCTGCCAGCACCGGCGAGATGGGCGATGCCGTTCTGGCCGAGCTGCAGAAGCTTGCCCGCTGATAGCTCAGCGAGACTGACGGATGTTGTGGGAGCGCCTTTGGGCGCTCCTTACTTTTTCTTGAAGTCGAAGCTTGCCACCATCAGCGACGCGTCGGGATGGAAATAGGATACCGTCCAGCGGTTCGGCAGCGTCTCGAGTTCTTCGTTATATGCCTTCGCACCTTGAACATAGTCGCTGCGCGCCACGACCATGCGTTGTTCGTGCTCGGCCAATTGCGCCAGAAGCGCCTTGACTTTGGGATCTGCGGCATCGGCCGGATGGGCGTTGACGAGATCCAGCACCTCTCCGAGCGCATCCGAGAGGGCATCCTGAGTCGCCATGAAAGCGCGCAGCTTGTCGGGCGAATAGGGCGTGCTGGGGTCCGGCGATAGTGCCTCGACATCTTCGGCGGCGGTCACGATGCGCTCGCGTAGCTGGTCGTTGGCCTCGACGCGGATGGCGAGCGCAACCATGGCCGGGGCCACGGCCGTGCGCGCCTTGAATTCCTTTTCGACGTTACCCCAGGCGGCGACTGCATTTTCTGCGCGTATGGGGATCTCCGCGGCGCTGTTCCTGGCGAACACAACCGTTGCCGCGCCAAAACACACTGCCGTCACGACAGCGACAACGCTGATGAGCGCGCGTGACCCCATGGTCAGATTTCCCCGATCGTCAGATGTGTAGATGAAGTGGTTGCAAGGCGGAATGCTCGCCAGAACAGGCGCACCGGCGTCATGGTTGGCGACCCGCGGAACGGCCGGCTGTCGCCCAGTACACCAGGCCTGCAAGCGCGCCGGTCAGGAACAGCACGAGGGTGATGTCCGCCTCACCTTGCGTGCCCTCCGTCGAACCACGCGCGATCCAGGGTAGCGCTGCCGTTAGAAGCGCAGTGGCGCCGGAGTACCAGACGAAGGAGCGCCAGCCGGCGAATTCGCCCACGAAGGCGATGACGGCGGGCGGCAGCGCGACGAAACCAACCGTCAGCATCCAGAGCGCCAGCAGCGCCCCGCGCGGCGCCTCGGCGTCGCCGGTCATCGTCAGGGCATCGAAAAAAGCGAGCAGGCCCGCAAGGCTCAGCCCGGCGAAGAGCTGGGCGAGCGCGGGCTGGAATGTGGCGGCAAGCATGAGGAAGATGAGGCCGGCGGTCACGGCGCAGCCGATACCGAGCGGCACAAGGATAAAGCGCGCGAGAAGGCGCATCGATCAGTCTCCGGCCGTGAACAGGCCTTCGGCGCCGATGCCGCTCTCCGCCATCAGGCGCGCTCGCGCCCGAAGCTTTTCCGTCTCGCTCTTCAACTGGCCGCAGGCGGCCAGGATGTCGCGGCCGCGCGGCGTTCGCACCGGGCTCGCGTAACCGGCCCTGAACACGATGTCGGAGAATGTCTCGATCGTATCCCAGTCCGAGCACTCATACTGTGTTCCTGGCCAGGGATTGAATGGGATGAGGTTGATCTTGGCCGGGATGCCCTTGAGGAGACGCACGAGCTCGCGCGCGTCGGCCGGGCTGTCGTTGATCCCCTTTAGCATCACATATTCGAACGTGATTCGGCGGGCATTCGAGACGCCGGGGTAGTTGCGGCAGGCGTCCAGAAGCTCGGCGATCGGATATTTCTTGTTCAGCGGAACGAGCGTATTGCGCAGGTCATCCCGCACCGCATGGAGCGAGATAGCGAGCATTGAACCGATTTCCTCGCCGGCTCGAGGGATCATCGGGACAACGCCGGAGGTCGACAGAGTAATGCGGCGCTTACCGAGCGACAGGCCGTCGCCATCAGCGACCACGCCCATGGCATCACGGACATTGTCGAAGTTATAAAGCGGCTCGCCCATGCCCATCAGGACGATGTTGGTGACGAAACGGCTGCCGTCGCCGGGCAGGAGGCCCTGTTCACGCGCGCCTGGCGGCGGCGACTGGCCGGGCCAGTCGCCCAAGCGATCGCGAGCAACCACGAGCTGCGCGACAATTTCAGCGGCGGTGAGATTGCGCACCAGCTTCTGCGTTCCAGTGTGGCAGAAGGAACAGTTCAGGGTGCAGCCCACTTGGCTCGAGATGCAAAGCGTTGCCCGGTCCGCCTCCGGGATGTAGACGCATTCGATCTCAGGGCCGACGCCTTTCACCTTTTCGTGAGCGGCGACGGGCGCCATACGCATCAACCATTTCCGTGTGCCGTCGCGTGACACCTGCTCGGTGACGACTTCAGGACGGTCGAGCGTGAACGCATCCCCAAGCCTCGCGCGCAGGTCTTTGCTGATCGTTGTCATGGCCCCGAAATCGGTGACGCCACGCTGGTAGATCCAGCTCCAGAGCTGGGCTGTCCGCATCTTGAGGTCGCGATCGGGCACGCCGATCGACGACAGGGCTGTTCTCAATTCCCCGCGCGTCGCGCCGAGCAGTGAAGGCGCCCGTTCATCGACGGACTGGGCGGCGCCGACAGGCGCATGCGCGACGGCCGCCACGGAGGCGCTGTTGCGTCTGGCAAAGTCGAGCGAAACCTCGGCCATCGATGGTCATCTCATATAACGATGCACGAAACCGGGACGGCAACGCGTCATGGAACCGTGCATGTGGGTTGTGGTCCATCCGGAGCTGCGATGTCGCGTGCGCCGCGGTGACATGCGCTCCAAGGAATGCAGAATGCGCCGCTATAGCACGGTCGAGACGGCACGGCCATGCCGTTTCCGCATTTCCGCTATCCGTCGAGCCTCTCGTACAGCAGGGCACCGGAGCGCGGATCGACAGCAAAATCCATTACCTGGCCGTTCTTCATGCCTTCACCTTCCCAGCGGCCATCGTCGGCTTCGAGGGCATGTATGGCGCTGTAGCCGGTCGCCTTCAATTTCGCGATGACTTGCTCCATCGGGAGCCAATCGGGGCCGGGAACGTCCGCAAGGGCGTGGCTCGTGAAGGTCGCGGTCACGGCGAGGGCGCAGAGTACGGCTTTCATACGCGACAAGGCTTCTTCCTCGATTGTTCGATACATGCAAACGGCGCCACACGGGCGCCGTCATTAGAACCGGGAATCAATCTGGAGGCGAATAAAGGATTCGCTATTTCTTGCATTCTGCAGCGGCGCGCTCCAGCGCCTGGGTGAAGCCAGCCAGCGAATACTCATCCGTGAGGTTGCTGCCGCGGCGCGATTGCGACTTCACGATGAGCTTGGCGCCGGCGCGGAAGGCGGCGAGCACGCGGGCTTCCTCGGCGGGATTCTTGACCCAGGCGTTGCTGTCTTTGGTTACGAGGGCAAATTTCGCATCACCCACGGTCGCCGTGGCCTCTGCGCCCTCCTTCGTCGGAAAGCCCATCACGAGACTGATCTCGTTGCGGACATTCTCAGCCGGCCGCGTAGAAATGAACAGATAGGCCGGATCGCGATTCAAGCCCTGAGGCAGGCGGCTCTTGGGCTGCGACAGTGCATAGCACACCTTGTTGCGTCCCTGGCCTGAGGCATAGGCGCCCCAGTCACCTGAGGAGGCGAGAAGAACCGCCTGGCTCTGGCCGCCCGCGCCTTGCGCCGTCGCGCTGGTCGTCGCTGCTCCGTAACCACACAAGAGCAGGGTGACCATGAAGAAGCCCCGAAGGGGCTGGAAGGAGAGATGCCGAATCATGAACGCATGTTACTCCCCGCAGCCCGCAGGAAAAGCGGGCGCGTTCCCTTAACCGTATTCTGTACCATGATATATTCTGTACCATGATATAGAAACTCAGGCATAATTTTCCCTGAACGGGCGATGCGTAACGCGCGAACGTTAATGGCTTTTGCCGCCTAGATGTCCATCTCGGACAAAGTTTCGTGAGCACGCCGGCGATGATCATCGGTGATCGATGTGGCAACGCCCGTGATTGCTGCCGCGAGAAGCGCCATGTCATCGCCATAGCCTAGCAGCGGAATGATGTCCGGAACCGAGTCCAAGGGCAGGATGAAATAAGCCAACGCGCCGTAGAGCACCACCTTCACGCGGCGTGGCGTCTTGGGATCGAGCGCGCAGTAATAGGCGGCGACGAGGTCGTTCGCGAATGGCACGTTGCGCGCCACCCGCTTCAGGGCAGGCCAGAAGCCACGCTTGACGCGCACCTCGGCATCTCCGTCCTCCGCCCTGGCCCGGCGCCGGATCTCGGCCATTTCTTCCGGCGTGAGCCTATGTCCGAAACCGGAACCAGCGAAATCGCCAGCAGCCATTGCCTTATGCATCCTTCCCGGTGGCGGGCACCCAGGCCCGCAGCCACATCGCCCTGAAACATGGGGTCAGTAGGGGGAAGGTGCAAGCGTGGCCAAAGACGAACCGCCGGAGCAACCGCCGAGAGCGCTCCGTGACGGGGGCGGCTAACCGCCGCGCGCGATGAGCGGATCGTCACAGCAGCGGATAGACCGCCTCGGTGATATACGGCCCGCCCCCAACCGAGGCGCGCGCCGACATGAGCACGAAATGATCGACCGGGAAGGTGATGGACTGGGGTGCGCTGCGGGTCGAAAGATAATCCGCGACATCAAGTGGCGAGGCATCGCGCAGCCGCGCCAAAGTGACATGGGGCGTGAATTTCCGGGTTTCGGGGTCGAGGCCCGCGCGACGGCAGCGGCGTTCGTGGTCCGCCTGCAACTCCATCAAGGGCGCGGTGGGCGCCGCCCGGGCGATGATTGCACGCGGGCGGGCGCCGCCGAAGCTGTCGAGACCCTCGATGGTGACATCGAACGGACGGCGGTGGATTTCCGCCAGGGTTTCGTCGATGTCACGGGCCATGGCATCGTCGATATCGCCGATGAAGCGCAACGTGATGTGATAGTCGTCGGGTTCCATCCAGCGCGCCCCTGGCAGCCCGCCACGCAGGAGTGACAGTGCGCTGGCGACATCCTCCGGGATGGAGAGGGCGGAAAACAAGCGCGGCATGGTCATCTCCTCAAGGGTGTTCCGTTCTCGTCGGCGCCGATCCCTCCCCTCCAAGGGGAGGGTGGCCTCGCGTCAGCGAGGTCGGGTGGGGGCACCAGGCCGGGACGATGCCTCGTTGGCCAAGTTGCTGTTGCTATTTTCTCGCGGCACCATCATGTCGGCCCCACCCGGCGCCTGCGGCGCCACCCTCCCCTGGAGGGGAGGGATCAGCGCCCGCCGCCGGAGCCCTATCGGGCGTGAATGTCGATTGAGCTTAGGGGCAGGGGTTCTGGTGCAGCAGGTGGATGTTGTTGATCTGCTGTTCGACTTCCTCCGTCAGTGAAAGGTCGATGGCATCGATATTGATCTTGAGTTGCTCGAGGTTGCTCGCGCCAACAATGGCGGCGGTCACGAAGGGCCGGGACAGCACGAAAGCCAGCGCCATTTGTGCGGGATCGAGGCCGCTTGTGGCGGCGAGGCCAAGATAAGCGTCGAACGCCGCCTGCGCGCCGGGGGTCTCGTAGCGCTGCAGCCGGTTGTAAAGCTGCTTTCGGCTTCCCTTGGGCAGGGCGCCGTTCTGGTATTTGCCGGTGAGGTAACCCTGCGCCAGCGGTGAATAGGCGAGAAGGCCCGTGTTCTCCCGCAGCGCGATTTCCGCGAGACCAATCTCGAAGGTGCGGTTGACCAGCGAATACGCATTCTGGATTGATTGCACGCGCGGCTTGTCGCCCGTCTCCGCGGCGTGAAGGAAGCTCATTGCGCCCCACGGGCTCTCGTTGGAGAGGCCGATGAAGCGCACCTTGCCAGCTTTGACAATGTCGTTGAGGGCATCGAGTATTTCGGGGATCGGATTCTCGGGCCCACTCATTTCCTTGAAAATCGTGGGGTTGGAGCCGAATTGGCTGACTGCGCGATCAGGCCAATGCAGCTGGTAAAGATCGATATAGTCCGTCTTCAGGCGCTTGAGGCTTTTATCGACCGCCTCCTGGATCTGGGCCCGGTTCAGTTCCCCGGGTAGGCCGCCCTCCCGGAACCAGGTGTTGGGGGTGCGTCCTACGATCTTGGTGGCAAGGATGATCTTGTCGCGCTGCCCGCGTTCCAAGAGCCAGTCCCCGACGATGCGCTCGGTTGAGCCTTGTGTCTCCGGCTTCGGCGGCACCGAATAAAGCTCGGCTGTATCGAAGAAATTTACGCCCCGTTCGACGGCATAGTCCATCTGGGCGAAACCTTCGGCCTTCGTGTTCTGGTCGCCGAAGGTCATCGTGCCGAGACAGATCCGGCTGACGTCGAGGCCGGTGCGGCCGAGTTTGGTGTAGCGCATGGAAGGGCGATGTCCCCGTGTTGCTGATCTCAGTGTGGAAAGGGCCGCAGGCAAGTTGCCGTCAGCGTTTGGGAAGAGAGGCGATGAACTGTTCGACGGTCGGCAACATCGCCGTCGCGATACGCCGCACGCCTTCGGCTGTCGGATGAAGTCCGTCGGGAAGATTGAGCGACGTGTTGCCAGCCACCCCCTCGAGAAAAAAGGGATAAAGCGCCAGGCCATGCGTCCTGGCAAGCTCCGGATAGATGGCATTGAAGCGCTGGACATAGTCGGCGCCGAGATTGGGAGCCGCCTGCATGCCCGCGAGCAGCACGGGGATGTTGCGCTCCTTCAGCCGTTTGATGATGCTGTCGAGGGTAGCCTTCGTCACCGCGGGATCGATGCCGCGCAACATGTCGTTGGCGCCGAGCTCGAGAATCACCCCTTGCGTGTCGTCCGGGATGGACCAGTCGAGCCGGGCGAGCCCAGCGGAGGCAGTGTCACCCGAGACGCCGGCATTCACCAGTTCCACCCGGACGCCCTTCTCCGCGAGCATCGCCTGCAGGACGGGCGGAAGGGCCTGGTTCGCTGGCAGGCCGTAGCCCGCGACGAGGCTGTCGCCGAAGACGACGATCTTGGGCGGTTCGGCGGCGTGAGCGGGGAAAATCATCAACGGAAAGCACAGCGTTAGCGCGAGTGAGAGGGCTATCAGGTGCGTTGTCACACCTCGAAAAGAGGAAGCCAGGTGAGACAAACATTGGATCACGACGCGATCTCTCCCATATGACGTTGGCTGTCTGAACAGTGGCGTATGCTCGGCAGAACAGGCCCTGCGCGTTCCGTACCCTGCGCGGGCCCACAGAAGCGGTCCGGAATGGTCCGGCGCTTGGCGGGCTCGATATGATGGATGGATTGTGATGATGGCAGCGTGGGCCTTTGCTGTAAGGCGGACGAACGTTGCATGACCGGGTGGGCAGAAGCGGAGCGGAAGGTATGGAACCTACAGTGGAAGCAGATCAGCGCACTGTTCACAATGCTCTCCAGGACAGGCTGACGTCTTCCGCTTCACAGCCCAAGGTGGGACAGATTGTGCCGCAAGGACAACTCCATGCCAACGCCGCCGCGCCGACCGCATCCACCGATATGGCTATCCAGCTTGCGGACGTCCACCTCAGTCTCGGTCATGCCGCTGCTCGCGTGCATATTCTGAAAGGCATATCACTGGCGGTACGTCCCGGCGAGGCCATCGGTCTGGTTGGCCCTTCTGGCTCCGGCAAGTCGACGCTCTTGATGACGCTGGCGGGCCTTGAACGTGCTGATAAGGGATCGGTCATCGTCGCGGGCCAGGAGCTCGGGAACCTTGATGAGGATGCGTTGGCGCGCTTCCGCGGCCGCAACATCGGCATCGTTTTCCAGTCCTTCCATCTCGTGCCTACGATGACGGCGCTGGAGAATGTCGCCCTACCGATCGAGCTGGCCGCTGGGCGCGATGCTTTCGAGCGGGCGGCGGCTTCGCTCGAGCGCGTGGGACTCGGCCATCGCCTCAGCCACTATCCGTCCCAGTTGTCGGGCGGCGAGCAGCAGCGCGTCGCCATAGCCCGGGCGACGGTCGGCCATCCGCCGATCCTTGTGGCAGACGAACCCACGGGCAATCTCGACGAGGCGACGGGGAGCAGCATCGTCGAGCTGTTGTTCGAGTTGAAGCGGGATCGCCATGCGACGCTCGTGCTCGTGACCCATGATCCGAGCCTTGCGGCTCGTTGTGATCGCGTTGTGCATCTCCGGTCCGGCCTGGTTGAGGCGGACCATGCATCCGTCAACCGTTGAGAGGCAGCCCCGTGCAGGGATTCGTTGCTGATCGATCCGGCTGGGCCGGCCTCACTCTCGTCGTCAGGCTGGCGCTGAGAGAGATGCGCGGCGGCCTGCGTGGCTTCGGGATCTTCCTTGCCTGCGTGGCCCTTGGCGTCGCGGCGATCGCGGCGGTGGGCTCCGTTGGACGTAGCCTCACGGATGGCCTGGCCTCCCAAGGCCGCCTCATCCTGGGCGGAGACCTCAGCTACTCGCTTGTTCAGCGGGAGGCGACGGAGAGTGAGCAGGCCTTCCTTGCCGCGCGTGGCGACCTGTCGAGCGTCGCGACGCTTCGCGCGATGGTCGTGGCGGGCGACAAGGGCTCTGCCCTCGTGGAGGTCAAGGCCGTTGATGGTCGCTATCCCTCGCTGGGCGCACTCGAAACCGACCCGCCCCTGCCGCGCGAGGCGCTCGGTGTGACGGATGGAGCCTACGGAGCGTTCGCGGATCCGGTGCTCCTCGCGCGGCTTGGTCTGAAGGCCGGGGATCGCGTAACCCTGGGGCATTTGCCCCTCATCCTCAAGGCAGCGATTGTCACCGAGCCTGACAAGGTGGTGGCAGGCGTAGGCTTCGGTCCGCGGCTCATGATCTCCCAGGAGGCGCTGAAGGCGTCCGGGCTTCTGCAGCCTGGCAGCCTCGTCCGCTGGACTTATCGCCTCGTGCTGCCGCCGGGCGCCGATGATGATGCGGCGCTCGCCACGATTCAGAGCGCCGTGAAGCAGGCTTTTCCCGACACCGGCTGGGAGATGCGCAGCCGCCTCGAGGCCGCGCCGCGCCTCGCCCGCGAGATCGAGCGCTTTACCCAGTTCCTCACCCTCGTCGGGCTGACAGCGTTGCTTGTCGGCGGTGTCGGCGTTGCGAATGCGGTGAATGCCTTCGTGGATCGTAAGCGACCGTCGATCGCGACGCTGAAGAGCATAGGCGCCCCGGGCGGCCAGGTGGTGGCCATCTATCTGATTCAGGTTATGCTGATGGCGCTGATCGGCGTCGCAATCGGCATGGCGCTGGGGGCGACAGTGCCCTTCCTGCTTTCGACGGTTGGGCGTACGCTTATTCCGCTGCCGCTTGAGCCAAGTTTCGCTCCGCTGGAACTGGCGCTGGCCGCCCTCTATGGGCTGCTCACCGCCTTCGTCTTTGCCCTGCTACCCCTCGGCCGCGCCCATGATGTGCCCGTGACGGCCTTGTTCCGTTCGGCCGTGCAGCTCGACCGCCGCCTGCCGCGGCGTCGCTATGTTGTTGCCCTGGCCCTCGCCATAGCCGCTCTGGTGACCGTTGCTGTGGTCTTCTCTTACGACCGCTGGCTCGCGCTGATGTTCGTTGCCGCCGCAGCCGCTGTCTTCCTCCTGCTGCGACTGGTGGCGAGCGGGCTCATGCGTCTCGCCCGCGCGCTGCCACGGGTGCAGCGGCCGGCGATGCGGCTGGCTATCGCTAACGTCCACCGCCCGGCGGCGCCGACACCGTCCCTGGTGTTGTCCCTTGGGCTCGGAATCACGCTGATCGTGACGCTCGCCCTCATCGAGACAAACCTGCGTAACCAGCTCACGGGCAGCTTGCCCGCGCAGGCGCCGAGCTTTTTCTTCCTTGATGTGCCCGGGAACCAGGCTGAGGAGTTCCGGACGTTTCTGACGGACGAGGCGCCCAACGCCAAGATCGAGCAGGTTCCGATGTTGCGGGGACGCCTGTTGACGCTGAAGGGCGAGCCCGCCGACGGCTACAAGGCTCCGGAGGACGTGCAGTGGGTGCTCGACGGCGATCGCGGCATCACCTATTCCGCGACCGTACCCGAGAATTCGAAGCTCGTTGCCGGGGAATGGTGGCCCGCCGATTATGCCGGTCCCCCGCTCGTCTCCTTCGAGAGCGAGATCGCGGAGAAGCTCCGTCTGAGTATCGGAGACGTTGTCACCGTCAATGTGCTCGGCCGCCGCATCGAGGCGCGGATCGCCAATCTTCGCAAGCTGGAATGGCGTTCGCTCGGCATCAATTTCGTGATGGTCTTCACGCCGAACACCTTTGCGGGAGCCCCTCACACCGACCTCGCGACGCTGAGCTGGCCACGCGGCGAGATCGCGGACAACGCTCTGATCACGCGGGAGGCAGCGCTGCTGCGCAAGGCCGCGGAAACTTTTCCCGTGGTGACGAGCGTGCGTGTACGGGACGCGCTGCAGGCGGTGGACGACATGGTGTCCCAACTGGCGCTCGCCGTGCGGGCGGCAGCTTCAATCGCGCTCGCGGCGAGCGTGCTGGTCCTGGCGGGCGCGATGGCGGCGTCGCATCAGGCACGACTCTATGACGCGGTTGTGCTGAAGACCATCGGCGCAACCCGCGCGCATCTGCTGACGGCCTATATAATCGAGTATGGAGTGATCGCCCTGTCGACGGCCATATTTGGCTTCATCGCGGGCTCCATTGCCGGATGGGCGATAATAACGCGCATCATGAGGCTGAGTTTTGACTTGTCGCCAATGAGCGCGATATTGGCAGCGCTCGTTGCAGTTGTGGTTGCCGTAGGAATCGGGCTTGCCGGGACCTGGAGAATACTTGGCCAGAAGCCTGCGCCATACTTGAGGGATCTGTAGCAAAAGGCGCTTCCTGGCTGGCGTTTGGTCCCTTCTAATCTTTACGAAACGTTCATGTTGAGCCGTATGTCTTGCGTGAGCGCACGGAATGAGTGAGCGGCCCTTGTATCGCGGGCGGCGATGTTCCATATTTCGTCTGCTGCCAATATGTCGCAGCACAACGATTTTTGGAGTTTCGAGAGGGAATCATGTCGGATCTGAACCGCAACACCTACGCCTACGGCAGCGGTGTCGCCCGGGCCGGAACCGCAGAGCTCGACCAGGGTCTGCGGGCCTTCATGCTCGGTGTCTACAACAACATGGTTCTGGGCTTGGCCATTACCGGTCTGGCGGCGCTCGGAACCTACATGGCGGCTGTCACCACTGATCCGGCTGCCGCCGCCGGTCAGTTCAGCAATGGCCTGATGCTGACAAGCGTCGGTGTCGCGCTGTTCGGCTCGCCTTTGAAGTGGGTGGTGATCTTCGCCCCGCTGGCGTTGGTCTTCTTCCTGAGCTTCCGGATAGCGCGGCTGCAGCCCGCCACCGCACGCCTGCTCTTCTTCGCCTACGCGGCGCTGGTGGGCCTGTCGCTGTCGTCGATCTTCCTCGTTTACACCCACGCGTCGATCACGCGGGTGTTCTTCATCACCGCGGCGACCTTCGGCGCGCTGAGCCTCTATGGCTACACGACGAAGCGTAACCTGTCGGCGATGGGCTCGTTTCTGATCATGGGCCTGTTCGGCGTCATCATCGCCTCGCTGGTTAACATCTTCCTGGCGTCGAGCGCCCTGCAGTTCGCAATCTCGGTTGCGGGCGTGCTGGTCTTCGCTGGCCTGACCGCCTGGGATACCCAGCGGATCAAGGAGATGTACTACGAGATGGACGACGGTGCCTCGGCCGCCCGCAAGTCTGTCCTCGGCGCGTTGATGCTCTACCTCGACTTCATCAACATGTTCGTCATGCTGATGCAGCTCTTTGGTCAGCAGCGCAGCAGCTGAGCAAGCTACGAGATCACGAAAAGCCCCGGTTCGCCGGGGCTTTTTTTTGACGTTTCTTGGCGATCCTTGCTCAACAGGGGCCCAAACTGGGGCGCGTTTTGACCATCGAGATCGATGCCGATTTGGTTCGTAGGCTTGTCGCCGAGCAGTTCCCCAGTTTGGCCCATCTGGCGGTCGCGCCAGTCGTGCCCGGAGGCTGGGATAACCGCACCTTCCGTTTGGGCGGTACCATGCTCGTTCGTTTGCCCAGTGCAGCTCGCTATGTCGCGCAGGTCGCGAAAGAGCATCGCTGGCTCCCCGTGCTGGCCCCCGACCTGCCATTGCCGATCCCGGTACCCGTGGCCAGAGGCCAGCCAAGCGCGGAATACCCGTGGCCGTGGTCCATCTATCAGTGGCTGCCCGGCGATCCCGCCGCGGCGGACCTCCACGCGGATCTCTCGCGCATTGCTCGCTCGCTCGCCGACTTTCTCGGTGCGCTTCATCGGATTGATGCCTGTGACGGGCCTCTGCCGGGACAGCACAATTTCCATCGCGGCGGTCGGCTTGCCGAATACGAGAGCGAGGTTCACGCGGCGCTGGCCATCCTTCACAATAAAATCGATACGAGCGTGATGGAGGATGTATGGGCTCGCGCGCTCGCATCGCGATGGGAGCGGCCGCCGGTCTGGGTTCATGGGGACGTGTCGGGTGGCAACTTGTTGGTGCGGGATGGCAATCTTAGCGCTGTCATCGATTTTGGCAGCTCGGCTGTAGGCGACCCCGCATGTGATCTCGTGATTGCGTGGACGTTATTTTCCGGCGCAAGCCGCGAGATCTTTCGGGGGGCACTTTCTCTCGACGAGGCGACATGGAGCCGCGCCCGGGGCTGGGCGCTATGGAAAGCTCTGGTCACTATTGCCGCGTCCGGTACCAATCTCCACCAGGCTGAAACGTCATGGCAGATCATTGCGGAGGTATTGGCTGATCACAAGCAATGCCTCGAAATGTGAAGCAGGCCCCGTCAGAAGCCGTCTGCTCCTAGCGTCCTTGCACTGAGTGCCTTGTAGGTGATTGCGACTGTGATCGCCATCAGCCAACCACGCGCAGGGGCCTGTCGAGAACGCTGATGACCCGGGCGAGTTCGTGACCGCGTTTGAGAATCAAGCCCGAAGCCGCGATGACGCTGTAGGCTCCTTGCCGGCGCGCAAGCTTCGGGTCTTTCTCGATCCGATACATGGGCACTTCCGATGTGCGCCGGAATACCGAGAATACGGCACGGTCTTTCAGGCAGTCGATGGCATAGTCCCGCCACTCGCCGGCCGCGACCTTGCGCCCGTAGAGGTTGAGAATTTCCCGAAGTTCGAGCCGGTCGAACGAGACAACCGGCAACGCGCTCGGCTGGGACGCGGTGGAAAACGCCGCATTGGCCGGAGCGGGTGAGCGGTGGCCTTGCGCTGCCGTGAAGGGAAGGACGGACCGGTCTGATAAGCGGCCTGGCGATGGTTTGTTGTCCGCCGCCGTTGTGATCGCTTCGATGCGATACGCCGACGGCTCGGGCAGGTTGGGCTCGATGTCCGAGCTACCCTCCTCGCTCATTCCGTTACCCTGTTCCTGCCTTCCGCGCCTGACGAACGCCATAGCGCCGAAGCGGCGGCCACGGCGGCCGCCGTACCGAGAACGCGAAAAGGGCTCGCGCTACTGCATTTCATGATGGGGCGCCTCGCCGTGTCATGCAAGCGTCATGAGCTGGATGAAGCGGACGCCTGCTGGCGCAGCGCGCGATTTCAGCCGACCGCCGGTGCCATTTGAGAAATCGCAAAATCCACATTTCCGCCGCAGAGAGGCCCAGCGGCGGCCCAACTGCCCGGCGATAAATTCCATGTTGCCTTGGTGGCTCGGTATCTCCCGATGCCGGAATACGTCAGCCCCCCAGCCCCCCGGTATCAGGGGAATGCCGGGCCACTTGGCAACGCGTAACGAGTACCTGACTTCTAAAAAGCCGGCGTTCAGCGCCGGCTTTTTCTTATGCTGGCGCAAATCGTTGCAGAAGTGACGACGAATGCGCGGCCTGCACGACCTTTGGGACGAGGCGTCCAGTGATCCGAGGCCCCGACATGCCTATAAAGCTATCGGAGCCGCATGTGCCTCGATGATAGGCCCGCCAAGCGACCGACGCGGCGCTTGTTCTCGCCAGCCCTCGGATCGCCGCGCTGCTCCAGCCCACCAGATGGAGCCGACATGACCAAACACACAATCGATGAAGCGGTTGTTGCAGCCGCCTGGGATCGAAACGCCGATCAATGGACCCACGATGTGCAGAGCGGTTACGATCGATACCGCGAGCTCTATACCCTGCCGGCTTATCTGGCCTTCGTTCCTGATCTCAAGGGACAATCGGTCATCGATCTCGGATGCGGGGAAGGCTCCAACACACGCCTTTTTGCCGCGCGCGGCGCCCAGGTTACAGGTGTGGACCTGTCCCCCCGTTTCATCGAAATGGCCCGCCAAAGAGAGGCCGCCACGCCGTTGGGGATAGATTACCAGGTCATATCCTATTGCAATCTGTCCTCGTTCGGCGAGGCCAGTTTCGATGTGGCGTTATCGACGATGGCGCTCATGGATGGTCCGGATCTGCCGGCAGCCATGAGAGAAGCGCACCGCGTTCTCAAGCCAGGCGGTCTGCTGTCCTTCAGCGTGCTGCACCCGTGTTTCATCACGCCCGCGACGCAATGGGAGAGGGATGCTGACGGCAATTGCGTTGGGCTGCGAGTGGGCCGGTATTTCGATCAGGCGCCATTTGTCGAGCGCTGGCTCTTCAGCAAGCGGCCATCGACAGACAGCATCTTGCCGTTTGAAGTGCCCCGCTTTCCGCGGATGCTCTCAGATTACATCAACGCTTTGACTGGAGCGGGTTTTCGCATCACGAAGATTGAAGAACCGCGCCCCGACGCCAAGGCCTCAGAGGAGAATCCCTGGTTGGCGCGCTGGCATGCCCATGCACCGATGGTTCTTTTCGTCGAAGCTGCCAAATAACCCTGCCGAAGCCTTCGCGGCTGCACCGAGCGCGACCGAAATGTGCAGTGCGGCCGTTTGGAACTGAGAGCTTTGCAAGCGATTCCTGCTAAGGTGCATTCCAACTGCAACGATGCCGCTCCTCCACTGACGCAGGGAGAGATGCCGGTGACGACGCCATGCGGTGCAAGACAGGGAGTGCGATCATGGAAGCGCGGAGAAGCGGTAAGCCCCGATTCCACGACCATTCATCGCGATCGGCCCCTCGCGGTCATGATTGATCCATAACCTTGAACTAAGCCTTCAACAGCGCGAACGATCAATACGCGCAACCACGCGTAGGATTTAGGGAGACTGGTATGCCGTCGGCGAAGCCGGACCGAGTGAAGCCCCATAATCACGAGAGAGCCGATGCTTCGGGAACGTCTCCAGAGACGCCTGATCAGCAAGGAATTCGTTCTTATGAAGAGGTCTCCGGCGGTGAGGCGGACAGGCAGAAGGTCCATCTGATCGCCTCGGTCGAAACGGTGCTGCGCCAGCGGGTGCCGACGGTTCCGCCGGGTTTCGTGGCCAAGCTCTTCGGTGCGACGGCGACCGAGGATCTCGAGCGTTACGCGGTTGACGAGATCGCCGCCCTCACGGCCGACGCCTTCGCCCATCTCGCAGAGCCGAGGCGCCGTGGCCATCCTCCGGCTGTCAAGCTCATCGATCGCGACATCAATGGAGACGGTCAGCAACGCCAGATCACGCTGCTCGAAGTTGTCAACGACAACATGGCGTTTCTGCTCGATTCCACCCTTGCGGCTCTGATCGCCCAGGGCTTCGAGGCCGAGCTGGCGCTGGTGGCGCACCCCATCATCGCCGTGGAGCGCGACACCGATGGCCGCCTTACCAGGATCATTCCTGACGCGGAGGCCGATAGGTCCGTTGCGCGCGAGAGCCTCATTCACATTCATCTGGATCGCATCGATGATGAGGCCGTGCGCACAGCCCTCGTCGGGGAATTGGCGCGGACCTATGCGGAGGTGCGGCAGGCGACCGATGACTGGAGCGCGATGCGCGACCGGCTCCGTGGAGCCACCGATGTGGTCAGATCTTCCCCGGCGAGCATGCCGGCGGAGGCGGTGGAGGAGGCCGGCGATTTCCTCTCATGGCTGGCCGATGGGAATTTCACCATCCTCGGCATCCGTGAATACAGCTTCTCAGGAGGCGATACGAGCGCCGATCCCGTGGAGGGATCGGGTCTTGGAATCCTGCGCGACCCTTCCGTCCGGATCCTGCGTCGGGGCCGGGAAATGGTCGTCATGACGCCGGAAATGCGGGCCTTCCTCGCTGAGCCCGTGCCGTTGATCGTGACCAAGGCCAATGTCAAATCGCGCGTCCATCGCCGGGCTTACCTCGATTATATCGGCGTGAAACTGTTCTCGATGGATGGCAGGCTCGACGGCGAGTTGCGCATTGTCGGCCTCTTTACCGCCGATGCCTACACGGGCACGACGCGGGACGTCCCCTATCTCCGCCACAAGGTGGCTCAGGTCATCGCCCGTGCCGGTTTCGATCCGGCAAGCTACTCCGGCCGCGCGTTGCTGTACGTGCTCGAGGACTATCCGCGTGACGAGCTGTTTCAGGTGGATGTCGAGACACTCTATCGCTACTGCCTGGAAATCCTGAAGCTGACGGAACGGCCGCGCGTGCGCGTGCTCGCTCGCCGCGACGCCTTCGACCGCTTCGTGTCCGTACTCGTCTATATCCCGAAGGATCGCTACGATACCGAGGTGCGTCGGCGGGTCGGGGAATTTCTGGCGCGGACCTTCGACGGTCATGTCTCCGCCGCCTACCCGGCCTATCCCGAAGGACCCTTGTCCCGCACGCATTTCATCATCGGCCATCATGAGGGCAAGATCCCGGCAATCGGGCAGGAAGCCCTGGAAGCGGGCGTTCGTGCCATTGTCCGGACCTGGCGAGACGCGCTCGGCGAATTGCTGGAAGCCGCGATCGGAGGCCGACGCGGTCGTGTGCTCGCAGAGCGCTATGGCGACGCCTTCGGGGCGGCCTATCGGGAATTTTACAGCGGCGAAGCCGTCCTTACGGATATCAATATCCTGGAGCAGCTGAGCGTCGAGCGGCCTTGGGCGGTGGATATCTACCGCCGCCAGGGCGAGGACGACACCAGCGCCAATCTTAAGGTGTTCTCGCGCGGTCGCCCGATGCCGTTGTCCGAGCGGGTGCCTTTGCTGGAGAATCTCGGTTTTCGCGTCGTGAACGAGCGCACCCACCGCATCTTCCCCGCCGGGGTGAATGATGATGCGCGGGTCTGGCTGCACGACATGCGGCTGGAGCGCGCTGCGGGCGGGGTTATCGATGTCGACGCGCTGCAGCCCGCCATTGAAGCCGCCTTGATGGCGCTTTTCCGGGATTTGGCGGAATCGGACGGCTTCAACGCGCTCGTGCTGGAGGCTGGGCTCGGCTGGCGCGACGTTTCCCTCCTGCGTTCGCTCGCCATCTATCTGCGTCAGATCGGCGTGCATTTCAGCATCGGCTATCTTGCGGGTGCCGTCACACGCCACGCCACCATCGCCACGGAGATCGTGGCGCTCTTTTATGCCCGCTTCGATCCGCGCTTGGACGAGGCGACGCGATCGGCCCGCCAGGCTGAAATCCATACGCGTGTGGAGGCACTGCTCCAGGGAGTGGCCAGCCTCGACGACGACCGCATTCTGCGGCGTTTCGTCAACCTGGTCGACGCAGCCATCCGCACAAACTTCTTCCAGGTGGATAAGGACGGTAATCCGCGCCGCACCATTGCTATCAAATATGCCTGCGCCAGGGTCGACGGCTTGCCGATGCCGAAGCCTTTGTATGAGATCTTCGTGCATTCGCCACGTGTCGACGGTGTCCATATGCGCTTTGGCAAGGTGGCGCGTGGCGGATTGCGCTGGTCGGACCGCGCGCAGGATTTCCGCACTGAGGTGCTCGGTCTCGTCAAGGCACAGCAGGTCAAGAACGCCGTCATCGTGCCTGTTGGCGCGAAAGGCGGATTTCTTCCCAAGCGCCTGCCGGCTCCGGGCGACCGGCAAGCCTTCATGGCCGAGGGCGCCGAGGCCTACCGCATTTTCGTGTCGTCGATGCTCGATATCACCGACAATCGCGAAGGCGAGGCCATCGTCCATCCGCCGCTGACCGTGCGCTATGACGACGACGATCCCTATCTCGTCGTCGCCGCTGACAAGGGCACCGCCACCTTCTCGGATCTTGCCAACAGCATTTCGGCCGATCATGGCTTCTGGCTCGGCGATGCCTTCGCATCCGGTGGCAGCCACGGTTACGACCACAAGAAGATGGGCATCACTGCCCGCGGCGGCTGGGAAGCGGTGAAGCGGCATTTCCGCGAACTCGACATCGATATTCAGACGACGCCTGTGACGGTGGCGGGCGTCGGAGACATGTCGGGCGACGTGTTCGGCAACGGTATGCTGCTGTCGGAAAAACTGAAGCTCGTGGCCGCCTTCGACCATCGCGACATTTTCCTTGATCCGCACCCCGATCCTGCCGTGAGCTACGCGGAACGGCAGCGGCTGTTCGCTTTGCCGCGATCGAGCTGGCAGGACTACGACACCACGTTGATTTCGACAGGCGGCGGGGTCTTCTCGCGCGCTGCCAAATCCATTCCACTCTCGCCGGCTGTTCAGGCTGCCATCGGCCTTGAGCAAGATCACGCCTCACCCCAGGAGGTCATCACCGCTATCCTCAAGGCGCCGGTCGATCTCCTGTGGTTCGGCGGCATCGGCACCTATATCCGTGCCAGCGAGGAGACCGATGCCGATGCCGGCGATCGCAACAATGACGCCATACGTATTACCGGTCGGTCTGTCCGAGCCAAAGTGATCGGCGAGGGTGCCAACCTTGGGATGACTCAGCGCGGGCGTATCGAGGCGGCAGAGGCGGGTGTTCGTCTCAACACTGACGCAATCGACAATTCGGCCGGCGTCAACTCCTCGGACGTCGAGGTGAATATCAAGATTGCGCTGGCGCCGCCGGTGAAGGAGGGACGCCTCGATGAAGCCGGCCGCGACAGCCTGCTCGTTGAGATGACCGACGAGGTCGCACGGCTCGTTCTGACGAACAACTATCTGCAGACCTTGGCTATTTCTCTCGCCGAGCGGCGGGGGACAGAGGAACTCGGCTTTGCGCGCCGGCTCATGCGGGTGTTGGAGGCGGAAGGGCGTCTCGACCGCGCCGTAGAGTTCTTGCCGGACGACGCGACGCTTGCGCAGCGCCAGCAGCGCGGTGAGAACCTGACGCGTCCTGAGATCGCCGTCATCCTCGCCTATGCCAAGCTCGCGCTCTACGACGCGATTCTCGAAAGCCCGGTGCCGGATGACCCGTATCTTGCGGGCGAACTGATGCGGTATATGCCAAAGCCCTTGCGGGAGCGATTCCCGGACGCGGTGACGGCGCATCGCCTGCGACGGGAGATCATTGCGACGCAGCTTGCCAATGCCATCATCAATCGAGGCGGGCCGACGATCGTCACGCGCCTCGCGGATGAGACAGGGGCGGATGCGCCGACAATCGCTGCGGCCTATGCGGCGGTGCGAGACGCCTACGGGCTCATCGAGCTGAATGCCGGTATCGACGCGCTGGACGAGCGCATCGGCCATTCCGCTGACGACATCAACGCGGCCATGCAGCTCGATCTCTATGCGGGTCTGCAGGACCTCCTGATCGATGGGCTCTCCTGGTTCATCCGCAACGCGGATTTCCATGCCGAGGGCATCCAGAAGATCGTCGCGCGCTACCGCCGCGGCATCGCGACTGTCGAGGCAGCGCTTCCACTCGCTCTGTCAGCGGATGCCCGCGAGGGGCTCGAAGCGCGCAGCGTGAGCCTCGAGGAGGCGGGGATTCCCGCGCCCCTGGCACGGCGTCTCGCGGCCTTGTCCGAACTGGGAGCCGCACCGGACATCGTGCGTATTTCCCAAGCGAGTGACCGCGGCGCCGACGAGGTCGCCGCCATCCACTTCGCGGTGGAGAGCAGCTTCCGCCTCCGTGAGCTCGCCGCGGCCGCGCGGGAGTTGTCGGTGACGGACTACTACGACCGGCTGGCGCTCGGCCGCGCGCTGGGCGGCATCGCCAGTGCGCACCGCCGCCTGACCTCAGCCATAGTCGCGACAGGCGCCCCCGCGCGGGACGCTGCGGCGGCCCGCGAGGCCGTCCACCGCTGGGCGACAGCCCGGGGCGGGGAGGTGGAGCGCATCCGCTCGACCGTGGAAAGCATTGCGGCGTCGGGGCTCACTCTGTCACGTCTCACGGTCGCGGCCGGCCTCATAGGGGATCTCGTGAAGCCATGACAACGCGACCATGCCCGCCCGTCGATCCGCCGGAATTCGGCCCGGCCTTTCGCAAACAGCTGGAGGAGCTTCTGGCATGGCGGCGCGATGTGCGCCGCTTCACCGGCGCGCCCATGCCGGAGGGCATGCTGCGACATCTCATCGATCTCGCGGTGCTCGCCCCCTCGGTCGGCAACAGTCAGCCGTGGCGCTTCGTCGAGGTCGTCACGCCAGCGCGGCGGAATGCCATCATTGCCGAATTCGAGCGCTGCAATGCCGACGCCCTGAAGAGTTACACGGGCGATCGTGCCTTATCCTATGCCACGCTGAAACTTGCCGGCCTGCGAGATGCGCCGGCGCATCTCGCTGTCTTCAATGAAGACAAGCCGGAGGCAGGATATGGCCTCGGCAGGCGAACCATGCCGGAGACGCTGCATTATTCCACCCTGATGGCGATCCATACGCTGTGGCTCGCAGCCAGCGCCGAGGGGCTTGGCATGGGCTGGGTTTCCATCCTCGATCCAGAACGCGTCAAGGCGGCCCTTGACGTGCCGCCCACATGGTCGTTTATCGCCTATCTATGCATCGGCGAGCCGTGTGAAGAACATCTCGATCCGGAGCTCGTCCGCCACGGCTGGCAGGAGACCTTGCCGATCGAAGCCGTTCTTCACAGCCGTTGACCCTGCAAGGCGCCATTGTCATCACTCCAATCGCGGCATAAGTCGCTTCCCGCCGAGACGGCAGAGCCAGGCTATCCGCCCAAGCGCGCAGTCGTTGCCTGGATCTTCTTTGACTGGGCCACGCAGCCGTTCTTCACCCTGATCACCACCTTCGTGTTCGCGCCCTATTTTGCCGCACGCCTCGCGTCCGATCCGGTGAGTGGACAGGCCCTCTGGGGCTACGCGACGGGCGTTGCAGGGCTCGCGATCGCCTTGACCTCCCCGTTTCTCGGCGCGGTCGCTGACACGACAGGTCCCAAGAAGCCCTGGATCGTGCTCTTTGGCCTGCTGCTCGCCATCGGCTCTGCCGCCTTGTGGTGGGCGGCGCCGGGAGTACCGGGGGCGGTCGCCCTGGCGCTGGTCGCCTTCGCCATTGCGACCATCGGCGCTGAGTTTGCGACCGTCTTCAACAATTCCATGATGCCGCATCTTGTACCGCCGGAACGCATCGGCCGCCTGTCCGGCGCCGGCTGGGCGACGGGCTATGTGGGTGGATTGATATCACTGGCCCTGACGCTCGCCCTCTTCGCGGCGTCGCCGGAGACCGGCCGCACGCTGGCCGGGCTGACGCCGCTCTTCGGGCTCGACCCCGCGACTTTCGCCGGTGACCGCCTGGTCGGTCCCCTGACAGCCCTGTGGTTTGTCGTCTTCGTGACGCCGATGCTGGCCTTGACGCCAGATGTGAAGCCCAGCGGCATTCCGCTCAAAGTCGCCATGCGCGCAGGCTTCCATGCCTTGGGGGAGACCGTGCGCCAGGCAAGGAGCCTCGGGGACATCGGCCGGTTCCTCCTCGCAAACATGATCTACCAGGACGGTCTCGTGGCGCTCTTTGCCTTCGGAGGCATTTACGCCGCCGGCGTCTTCGGGTGGGGCATGATCGAAATCGGCGTCTTCGGCATTCTGCTTACCCTGACGGGGACGATCGGCGCCTTCATAGGCGGGCGCCTCGACGATGCCATCGGGGGCAAGCGGGTCATCCTCGGGGCGCTGGCGATCCTCGTCCTCTGCTGCGTCGGAATCCTCTCCCTCGGCCGTGACCATATCCTCTTCGTCTGGCCGACCGGTCCCATGACGCCGGGGGCGGGGCTCTACGCCCATATCCCCGAAAAGGTCTATGTCGCGCTTGGCCTTGCCATCGGGCTCGTCGCGGGACCCCTACAAGCCTCCTCCCGCAGCCTGCTCGTTCGTCTCGCGCCGCCAGGGCAGGCCGGACAGTTCTTCGGCCTCTTCGCCCTGTCGGGCAAGGTGACGTCGTTTCTGGGGCCGACCCTCGTCGCCACGGCCACCTATCTCTTCAACAGCCAGGCCGCGGGCCTTGCCGTTCTCATCGGCTTTTTTGGTCTTGGCGGATTGCTGATTGCTGGCGTGCGTGCGCGGTAAGCGCGGCGGGCGCCTCATCATTGATGGCGGAGGCGTCCGGATGGACGCCGGATGCTTCGCTTCAACCCGGGTTTACGCTCCGTCGCCGTCTCACGGTTGCCAGGGTGCGTCGTCGGATTCGGCTTCCGCGGCGGCGACCCCGTCGAGCGTTGCCATGACTGCGCGCAGCACGTCGCGCACGCCAGCGCCGGAAGCCGCTGAAATCACATAAGGGGTACGCTTGGAAGCCCGCTTCAGGCGCGCAACCTGATCTTTGCGCGTCTGGTCATCGAGCGAATCGGCCTTTGTCAGCACCACAATCTCGGGCTTTTCGCTCAATCCGTGGCCATAGGCCTCAAGTTCCGCGCGCACGGTCTTGTAGGCCTTGCCGGCGTGCTCGCCCGTGCCGTCGACGAGATGGAGCAGCACCCGGCAGCGCTCGACATGGCCGAGAAAGCGATCGCCAAGACCATGCCCCTCGTGGGCGCCCTCGATGAGGCCCGGAATGTCGGCCAGCACGAATTCCCGACCATCCACGCCGACCACGCCAAGGCCAGGATGCAGCGTTGTGAAGGGGTAGTCCGCGATCTTGGGCTTTGCGGCGCTCACCGCCGCAAGAAATGTCGATTTGCCCGCATTGGGCAGGCCGACAAGGCCCGCATCGGCGATAAGCTTCAGCCGAAGCCAGATCCACATCTCCGTGCCGGTCTGGCCGGGGTTGGCATGGCGCGGCGCCTGGTTGGTGGATGACTTGAAATAGGCGTTGCCGAAGCCGCCATTGCCGCCGCGCGCCAGAACGACGCGCTGGCCCACCTCGGTCATGTCGGCGAGCAGGGTCTCGCCATCCTCCGTATAGATTTCAGTGCCCTGGGGAACCTTGAGCACCACATCATCACCGCGCGGACCGTTGCGGTTCTTGCCCATGCCATGCATGCCGGGCCGCGCTTTGAAATGCTGCTGATAGCGATAGTCGATCAGCGTGTTGAGCCCGTCTGTGCACTCCACGACGACATCGCCCCCGCGGCCGCCGTCACCGCCGTTCGGGCCGCCGAATTCGATGAATTTTTCACGGCGGAAGGAAACGCATCCCGCGCCGCCATCACCGGAACGGACATAGACCTTGGCCTGATCGAGAAACTTCATGACACCACTCCCGCCCACTGCGGGACGAACCCTGTTCCTACAGGAGC
The DNA here is from genome assembly GCF_018398315.1 of Chelatococcus sp. YT9. Taxonomy (NCBI): domain Bacteria; kingdom Pseudomonadati; phylum Pseudomonadota; class Alphaproteobacteria; order Hyphomicrobiales; family Chelatococcaceae; genus Chelatococcus; species Chelatococcus sp. YT9. The sequence goes on along the minus strand of NZ_JAHBRW010000001.1, from coordinate 1,332,463 downwards.
TCGGCGAAGGCTGCAACGCGTCTAGGTCGCCCAACATGTGAGCTCGTGCACACAGAACCCAAACTCACGCATGACTTGCCAGGCTTTCAGCGCTGTCAGCGCGCGAATCCGTGACAAGAGTGAACAATGCATACAATGCTGCTGTGAGGAGTGCAATGAGTATAGCGAGTAATATTCCGACAGGCAACCGCTCGATTGATGGACTTATTCATGAATATAGATGGGGCTCAAAAATTATAACTTACAGTTTTCCAAGCTCACTATCGGAGTATGGAGATACTTATCCCGTTGATTACATTGAAAATTTTCGTGAGCTAGATAAGGGAATCAAAGAAAAAACGCGTGAATTTTTTCGTGAAATAGAGAAGATAATCGACATCAGATTTTATGAGTACGAAGCGAATCCGGGTCGGGCTATCATTCGTATCGCCCAGTGTCGCGTGGAAAATCCTTGCGCCTATTTGCCAACTTCCCACCATTGCGCTGGCGACGTCTGGTTCCCGGTTACGGATGACTATCGCGAGCCTGATGAGGGAAGCTTCGAGCACCACGCCATACGTCACGAAATTGGCCATGCCTTGGGGCTCAAGCATCCCCATAACCTAGGCCCCTTCGGGCGTGTTCCGCAGGAACACGACAGTAGTCGTTTCACGGTCATGAGCTATAATAACTACCGCGATCACCCTAGTTTGGGCTGCAGCCGAGACGAGCATCCTCAAAGCTTCATGCCGCTGGATGTGTTGGCCCTTCAAACGCTTTATGGCCAACCCGGTCGCTCCCCGACGTCCGGTACCGATAATTCCTATTCCTGGGATCCGGCGATGGGACACAGTTTCCGCGATGGCTACTATCGTCATAAAGCATCCGGCAACTACGTCTTCGAGACAATCGTGGATGATGGGGGGTGGGATACTTTCGACTTTTCGAACTTTAATCAGGATTTAAACATCGATCTTCGCCCAGGCACTGCGAGCCACATCGTGCCGCGCCCTTTGAAGTACGGAGAGGCGTCCGAGCAGATAGTCGTCTGCACACCGATGTCGTCCTCAAACGACTCTCGTTTCCTTATCGAGGCCACAATCGGAGGGGGCGGGAATGACACGATAATGGGTAATGACTGCGCCAATCACCTTCGCGGCGGGGCGGGCAATGATCGCATCAGTGGGTATGACGGAGATGATTGCCTTGAAGGGAATGAGGGAGATGACGTGCTTTGGGGCGGTCGGGGGAAGGATTTTCTCGCAGGGGGGACGGGAAGGAACCTCTTTTTCATTGCACCGGGCGATGGACATGACGTGATCCAAGATTTCAAGCGCGGGTCGGGCAATGTCATCGACCTCAGGCGCTTCGGACTGCGAGCGCCAGAGGATGTCGAGATGCTGGACACCTCCGCCTTTGGCGGCTCGGTGACGCTGCACCTTGTCGCTTCCGATGGAGGAGGAGAAGCTGAGCTCACCCTGATCGGCATGACCGCGCAGGAGGTCCGATCCGATTCCACAATCCTGCTGTTCTAAGCGCCACGCCAACTGTTCGCCGCACGCCGCGCCTCATCCGGAGAATCTGCCTAGCCAGCCGGCTCTCCCGCTCCACACGATGGAACCCGGCCGCCACAAGTGACGGCCGGGAACCTCGGCTCTTTCACGCCGCCATCGCGCTTTCACGCCAGCGTATCCGACCAAGCATCGTGTCGGAATGGGGCCGATGTTGTCCTAAGGCCCGTGATTCGACGAGACCTTCACCCACCACCACGAAGCCGAGCTTTTCCTGGACGCGCAGCGATGCCTCGTTGTCACTGAACGCCCCGGACGTGAGATGCACATCCGAGGAGCCGGCGAAGAAGCCGGAAACGTAAGCCGCGGCGGCTTCTGTTGCCAAGCCCTTGCCCCAGTGGGCCTCTGCGAGCCAGTAACCCAGATTCATCGCGCCGTGTTGTGGTCTGATCGACATCACGCCTGCGGGCACTCCATCGACGACGACTGCATGATGAAAGCTAATCCCGGCACGTGTCTGTTCTTCAGCCTTGCGAGCGAAATCCTCGACGTCCCGGAGTGGCAGAGGCCACGAGACTTGGCTGAGCTGGCGTACCACGGCCCATGACAAAGCCGCATGCAGCGCTTTTGCATCCCCGGCGACGATGGGGCGGAGAAGAGCGCGTTGAGTCTTGATCGCGTTGTCCAGCATCCTCGCCTCCTTATCCCAGTGGTGCCGTTAGGGCTGTGTCGTTCCGCACGCCTTCAACCACGACCGCCGGTCCCCACCGCTTGAGGCTCGCCCAGATGCCGCGCTCAAGCGTGAAAAGATCGACGGGAAGCCGTCCGCCACGGGCTGGAAAGTCCCTGAAACCCGCACCGTCGTGATGGAACCCGCACTTCTCCAACACGTGGCGGGAGGCCGGATTGACCACGCGGACGGCTGCTGAAAGTCCCCGGCTGTCGCTGCGGGCGAACAGAGTATCGATGAGGCCGCGCAGCGCTTCCGTCGCCAGCCCCAAGCCCCAGAACGGGGTACCCAGCCAATAACCCACCGATGGCAATGATGCTTCCCGGTCTGGCGCGACGCCGAACGCGCCGATGATCTCATCGGGCGTGTGCCTAAAGGCTGCGACCAGCACGAGATGTTGCCCGGCCGCGTTGCCCGCGCGCGCCATGCTGACGAATTGTTCTGCGAGCCCTGGTGGATATGGATGCGGAATTTGAGCCGTCATCTCTGCTACGGCTTTATCACCGGCCAAGCATGCGATGGCGGCTGCGTCGGCGAGGCGCGGCGAGCGCAGGGCAAGCCGTTCCGTCTCGATGACGAAGGCGTCTTCGATGATGCCGCAGGTGAACATCGTTCGCTCCGTTCCAAAGGGCCGTGTGCTCGTGTTGGCAACGACGGCGAAAAACGACGAAGGGGAGATGGTCATCCCATCTCCCCTGTCGCTTGGATCCGAAGCTATCGTCAGGAGCCTCTTGATCCGCCGGTTCGCTGGGATGCCGGCGGAGCTCCTCGTCTAAGCTGCGCCGTTTACTCTGCCGCCTGTTGGGCGGGTACAACCGATACAAATGCTCGTCCGGCACGTTTCGTGAAGTCGACGCGGCCTGCGCAAAGCGCGAAGAGCGTGTGGTCTTTGCCCATGCCGACGTTGGCGCCCGCGTGCACCTTGGTGCCGCGTTGACGGATAAGGATGTTGCCGGAAACGACGCTTTCGCCGCCGAACTTCTTCACGCCGAGACGCCGGCCGTCCGAGTCACGACCGTTGCGCGACGAGCCGCCTGCCTTTTTGTGAGCCATGATGAAACTCCTGAATTACTTATCGTCCGTAGCGCGAGGCGCTTTTTCGCAACTCTGAACGCTACTACCTAAACCTTCGTTGAACCTCGCCGCTCAGTCGTCCTCGCCGGACTTCAGCTCGGCCTGATCGATCTTCGCGCGGGGCGGTTTGCCGGCCAGAAGTTCCTTGGCCTGCTCGATCCACTCATCGCGCGCAATGCGGCCGCGCAGGGCAAGCTCGGCATCATACTTCTCGACGTCGGCCTCGGTCCAGGCAGCAATCGCGTCCCAGCTCGTGATGCCTGCGGCGCGCAGCTTCTTCTCGATGGTCGGGCCGATGCCCGCGATCAACGAGAGATTGCTGTGATCGCCAGCCGCGGGAGCGGCTTCTGGCGCCTTAGCTTTCGGCGCGGGCTTCGCTGCTGCGGCCTTCGCCGACGGCTTGGCGCCACCCGTGAGAATCTCCGTGATGCGCACCACGGTCAGGTCCTGGCGGTGACCGCGCTTGCGCTTTGAATTCTGCCGGCGACGCTTCTTGAAGGCGATGACCTTGTCGCCACGGCTCTGCTCCACGAGCTCACCAGCGACGGTGGCGCCGGCCACGAAGGGCGCGCCCACTTCGGTCGTCTCGCCATTGCCAAGCATCAGAACGTCGCTGAAGGCAATGATGTCACCAGGCTCGCCGGCAAGGCGCTCGATGGTGATCACGTCGGTGGCGGCGACGCGGTACTGTTTGCCGCCGGTCTTGATAACTGCGAACATCGTTCTTGTCCCGTGTTCCTCCCGGCTCTTTGCGGCGATCGCCACAAGGCCGGCTTTTTGGCAGATGTTGCCGTACTCACACGCGGCGACCTCAAAGACTGAAGGAGCCGCGCACACGTACGGAGCGCGAAAAGACTTCGCACAGAATGAGGGTCGATACATCTCACGGGCATGCATGTCAACGCGTTGACGGTGCAAAATGTACAAGAGCCCCTTGATCTTGCGGCGTTGTGACGTATAAGTGCCGCGCCGACGCGGAGAGGTGGCAGAGCGGTTGAATGCACCGCACTCGAAATGCGGCATGGGTGCAAGCCCATCGGGGGTTCGAATCCCCCCCTCTCCGCCAGCTATCTCTATCAGCTATGTGTTCAGGGATGGTGGTGATCTACCATTCATTCCATCACTTCGGCCCAGATCCTTCCTTTGCTATAACCCCAGCCCTGATTTCAGGTTCGGCGGGTGGATGGGGCTACCGCTTTCCCGGAGAACTCCGGGGCACGGGACAGATTGCCTGGTGGCCTTAACATAGTGGCCCGACCCCATTGGCGCGTATCCGGCGTTGCCCCCCTTCGAACTGTCCGTGACCACATGGCGCTTCGCAAGGAAGACCGCCGCCATCTCCGCGTTGCCCTCGATGTCGTACGGCCATGCGCCACCGGTGAGGCGTCTCACCGGTGATCTTTTTGAAGGCGCTGGTGAAATGGGCCTGCGTCTGGAAGCCGACATCAAGGGCGATCGCGACCAAAGGGGTCTCGGCGGTCGTCATCAATTCCTGTGCGCGCCCGATTCTTTGGCGAAGGAGGAAGTCATGCGGCCGGATGCCCGTGGCGATGCGAAACTGTGCTGCGAAATGCATGCGGCTCAATCCAGCGACGGAAGCCATATCCTCCAACGTAATCGGCTCCGCCAGATTGGCGCTGACGTAGTCGGCAACCCGCTTGAAGCGCCATTTCTGCAAACCGGATTTTGCCGCCTGCGGCTTTCGCGCGCTATGCTCCAGGCGTTGCGACGGGACTGTGAGGCGAAGGCTCAGCACGCGTGTGACGATGGCCAGCCGCAACGCGTCCGCTGTCACGCTAGAGAGCTCGTCGGCGCGCGGGGCAAGGGCGGCAAGCGCTTCCGACATCTGCTTGATGACCGGATCGGTGATGACCTCCGTCGTCCTGGATTGGATGTCGTCAACGGGCGCCCCGGACCGGGAAACCTGGCCGGATATGTGGTTATTGGCGCGCACGGTCATAGCGCCGGACGCGCCCTCCGCCTTGGGAAGGGCGATTTGCAACCCAAGGGCCGCCAGATTGACTCCTCTTTCCCAAGCGGGTGAATGCGAAGCGCTCCCGTCAAGCGAAAGGCCCTCCATTGAAGACAGCTGATGCTCCGGCAGGCTCCCCGATGTACGGTATCCATCATCAACTGGATAGCTGGAGCGGGATTCAGGAAGCGGCAAGACATGAAATGACATAGCGGGAGCTCCTGGCCTGTAGATATCGCATGATCTCTAGGGCGGCGGCAGCTGTTGTTATGTAATATTTATATCAACAGCGAAGCATTCAAACCGTTGCTACGGTTATTCGCATGCCGTCCATACATGCAGAATATCGTCCCCTGGCATTTCCGCTATTCTCCGTGGGTTTGATCTCATATCTGAAGAGTGTGGCGGCGCCATACCTTCGTATAGGCTCAGCACTGCAGATTGGGGCGTTCTCGGTGGATAGGGACGGGTTCAACCCGGGTCCAGCGTCGATGTTCCGGACGGACAGTGTTCTCCGGCCTGGCGCGGCCTCCTACCTATGGCGTGTTCTGTGTCCTTCCGCCAGGCGCCTGCAGGATCGTCGCGAGCGCACTGAGCGTCAGGCCCAACGCGCTGACGGCCGACCATCCGCCATAGTCCCACGCCACCGTTGCAATGGCCGAGCCAAAGGCGCCGCCGAGAAACATCGCGCCCATGAAGATGGTGTTCAGACGTGACCGAGCGCTGGGCCGCAGCGAGAAGGTGATGTGCTGGTTCGAAACCAAGGCAGTCTGTATGCCGAAGTCGAGCAGAATGACCCCGGCGATGAGCCCGACGATGGAGCCCCATGCGCCAAGGATGACCCAGGATGCAAGGGTCGCGACGGCGCCCAGCATGACGGCAGGACGCGGCCCGCTTCTATCGGCGAAGCGCCCCGCGAGCGGCGCGGCCAGGATGCCGACGGCGCCGACCAGGCCGAACAATCCCGCGATATCGGCACCCAGTCCGAATCGTGGCTCTTCCAGTCGGAAGGCGAGAATTGTCCAGAAGGCCGTGAAGGCGGCGAACAAAGCTGCTTGACTCAGCGCGGCGATCCGAAGGGCCGGAAATTCCAGCCATAGATGCAAAGTCGAATGGAGCAGCGAACGATAGGTCATGCGGGCGGGGGGCACGCTGTGCGGGAGGACCACAGCCATCAGCGCAGCCGCGGCAAGCGCCATTGGCACCGCCAGCCAGAACATCTCACGCCAGCCCCCGTGGGTCGCCACAAAGCCGGCGAGGGTGCGGCTGAGCAAGATGCCCGTCAGCAGCCCCGCCATCACGGTGCCGACCGTTGCCCCGCGCTTGTCAGCAGGCGCGAGATGGGCGGCGAGCGGCACGATCTGCTGTGCGACCGTCGACGACAGACCGACGGCGAACGAAGCGGCGACGACGAGGGATGCAGTCGGCGCAACGGCCGCCAGAATCAATGCTGCTGCCAATACGACAAGCTGCACGACGATCAGACGCCGACGCTCCACGAGATCGCCGAGCGGTACGAGTAAAAACAGGCCGACGGCGTAGCCGAGTTGTGTTGCGGTGGGGATCGCAGCGCTCGCGGCACCGGGCAGGTCCTGCTCGATGAGCGCCAGCATGGGCTGGTTGTAGTAGATATTGGCGACCGCCAATCCCGCTGCGGCGGCCATCGCGAAAATGGTGCCGGAGCCCGCGGGAGCCGAAAGGCGGGGCTCCTCCCTGGACGCTGTGCTATGGACTGTCTCTTGAGTGGTCATGCTGGTCTCCTCGGCACCAAGGCTTCTGCATCCGGAGCTGTGGCGCGCGATCCCGCGCGGATATCACGGGCCGCTGAATTGGCACGGAAGATAGAATTGCAGCGATCTTTGTTATAGTGTCTTCCCGTGATGTACGGTCATATCGGTTTTTGATATTATGGATCTCGCCGCAGTTGCAGTCCTGGTCGAGACGGCGTCCGCGGGCAGCCTGGCTGGCGCAGCTCGAAGGCTGCGCATCCCGCCCATGACAGCGACACGGCTCCTGGCGGCTCTCGAACGCGAATTAGGCGTCAGGCTGGTCCAGCGGACCACCCGGTCGCTGTCGCTGACAGCGGAAGGGCAGGCCTTTCTGCCTCATGCGCAGGCACTCGTCGAAGGGGAGGCAGCCGCATTGGCCAGCCTTCGCGGGACGACCGCCGGCGCGAGCGGACTTCTCCGCCTCACAGCCTCGCTGGCTTTTGGCCGACAGGTGGTGGCTCCCCTTGTCGTGGAGTTCATGAGCGCAAATCCAGAGGTGAAGGTCGATCTCCTGTTGACCGACAGCCTTGTTGATGTGGTCGCGCAGGGAATCGACCTCGCCGTGCGCATCGCCGACCTCGCCGACAGCAACCTGATCGCGAAACGTTTGGCGGATAATCCTCGCCTCCTGGTCGCGTCTCCGGCCTATATCGAGCGTTTCGGCGTACCGGCAGAACTCGCAGGTTTGCAACGGCATGAATGCCTTACGGTCAGCGCGTCCCCGCACTGGGACTTTCGCGCGGCGGATACGTCCCGGCGGGTGCAGGTGCTCGGGCGGTTCACGGCCAATTCGATCGACGCCATCCATGAAGCGTGTCGCGGCGGACTAGGCATCGCCAACCTGTCGCGTTGGGATGTGCTCAAGGACTTGAAGGACGGCGCGCTTGTTGCGATCTCCCTCGCCGATGCTCAACCCGAGCCGTTGTCGATCTGGGCCGTCTATCCAACCCGCCGCATGGTCCCGACCAAGGTGCGGCTATTTATCGACGCTTTGTCAGAGCATCTGAAATCGCGCGACTGACTTACGCCTCGACCGGAACGGGTATTTCGGCAAGAGCCGTGACGTTGAGGGGAAGGCGAACCGTGACATCGCCGCCCGCTTGCGCCTCCGATGGTTTGACGCGGATATCGCCATCATGGACCGCAAGAATGGTTCTGCACATGGCCAGGCCACGGCCCATCCCGGCAGCCTTGGTGGTGTAGAAGGGCTCAAAGGCCTTCTTCGCTGCCTCTTCCGAGAAGCCAGGTCCGCTATCGGTTACGGTGATGATCACGGTCTCGTCACTTATCGCCGTGCGGACAGACAAGGCGCGCTTATCGGGGGCTATGGCCTGAATCGCGTTGTTCATCAGGTTGATGATCACCTGCTGAAGCAGGATCCTGTCCCCCACTATGGCGGCTCCGTCAGTCTCCAGAACCGTCGTCAGTCTGACGCTATTGGCGCCGAGTTCATTCTGAATGAGGTGAATGGCCTTCCCAATCAGCGCATTCACCGGCAGTGGCATCCGGTCCGGCTCGACGCGCGTCATGAACATGCGAATGCGACGAACCACCTGGGAAGCCCTGAGCGCCGCCGGCCCCAAGGCCTCGCCAGAGGTCCAGCCATTGAGCCTCTCTGCGCCGCGGTTCCAATAGGTAATCAGCCCTGAGGTGCGCGGAGGGGGCGGCCAGATGGACGGGCTTTTTGGGGCCTTACTGCGCGATGAACGCCAGGAGATCCGCGTTGATCACATCGGCATGCGTGGTGCACATCCCATGCGGAAAGCCGGGATAGACCTTCAGAGTGGCGCCCTTCACGAGCTTGGCCGAGAGCGGTGCGGAATCGGCGAAGGGAACGATCTGGTCATCGTCGCCATGCATTACCAACGTGGGAACTTCGACGGCCTTCAGATCGTCCGTAAAGTCGGTCTCGGAGAAGGCCTTGATGCCGTCGTAATGCGCCTTGGCACTGCCGGCCATGCCCTGCCGCCACCAGTTCTCGATTACCCCCTGGGAAACCTTCGCGCCCGGGCGATTGAAACCATAGAACGGGCCGGCGGGAACATCGAGGAAGAACTGGGCGCGGTTGTCGGCCAAGGCTTTGCGGAACCCGTCGAAAACTTCGATCGGCAGCCCGCCGGGATTGGTGTCTGTCTTGAGCATGAGGGGAGGGACGGCACCGATGAGCACGAGCTTGGCAACGCGGCCTTTGCCGTGCCGGACCGTGAAGTGCAGCGCTTCCCCACCGCCTGTCGAATGGCCGACGTGAACCGAGTTCTTCAGATCAAGGTGCTCAACGACTGCCGCGGCATCGGCGGCGTAATGGTCCATGTCATGACCATCCCAAACCTGCGTGGAGCGGCCGTGACCACGTCTGTCATGAGCAACGACGCGATAGCCCTTGGCAAGAAAGAACAGCATCTGCGCGTCCCAGTCATCGGAGCTCAGCGGCCATCCATGGTGGAACATGATGGGCTGAGCATCCTTCGGACCCCAATCCTTGAAGAAAATTTCGACGCCGTCCTTAGTCGTAACGCTTGGCATGGAGGTCAATCCTTCACTGTGGTGATCGAGGTTCCCACGGCTTGTGGTGCAGGCCGTGACGGAAGGTACTAGAGCCTGTCCAAGGCAATCGGTCGGGCCTTGCGATGAGACCATGCGCCCCGATCGGGTATCGCTCAAGGCCGGCCACATTGATAACCGCATTTCTGGCCCCCGTCACAAGCTCCGAGCGGTAAACACTTCGTCGAATAAGTCGGCGCCAATCGGATCTCTGTAGATTCCTCGACATATTGAACATCGACTTGGCGGGGTGACACCCAAGATCATACGCTCCACATGATCCCGTGGTGGCGCGGGTCAGCGCTCAGTATTCGCCGGAAGTCGGTATGATGCGAACTGAAACTAAAAGATTATTCGAGAATTTCATGAATATGAAAAACGAAGAAGGTCTTCGGTTCGCTATTATCGCGATACCTGTTACTTCCAAGGCGGGGACATGCCGCTGTAATATGGCGCAGTGGCCCGGGATTTCGATGGCTTCGTCCCGAAGCGTCGCGGTTCGTCGTTGTAGGAACGAGCGCGCGACTGCCGCGATCGATCAAGCGCTTACCGGAGGCGGGTATGGCGGTCGGCATGGCTGTCCTTTGCAAGCGGGCAGCTTCGTTCTAGGAAATCCCGCTAGAGGGCAGCAATGGTCCACACATGTGGAGCTATTGAACTTGAGTATAGGGTGATAGCGGGCAAGCAGCGCCGACGGCGCCAAGATCGCTCGTGGGTGCGGAGGGCTGGCATTGTCCCATCCCCCCGCGTGGACCTTACCAATTGGTGTGAGAGCCGTCGTCGCGTTTCAGATGGGGCATTTCGACAAACTGGAATTCGCCAGCCCCCGCAAGAGCCTCCTCGTCAATTTCGATCCCGAGCCCGGGCGTGGTGGGGACCGGGTAGCTCGTGCCATCCAGTTGCGGACGGCTGCGGAAGATGCCGCTGTCATACCGGCGATATTCCTCGCCAGGGCTTTCGCGGCACTCGAGCCATGCGAAATTCGGCACGGCGGCGGCGAGATGCAGACTCGCGGCGATACAGATCGGGCCCAAAGGATTATGGGGCATTAGATCGATGTAATGCGCCTCGCACCAGCCGGCGACCTTCATCGCCTCAGTGAAGCCACCGACATTGCAGACGTCGACCCTCGCATATTCTGTCAAGCGCTGCTCCACGTAGGGCAAGAACTGCCATTTCGAGGAGAACTCCTCACCGACGGCAAAGGGCACGGAGGTCAGCCGGCGCAGAGCTGCATAGGAAGCCGGGTCCTCGTCGCGTATCGGCTCCTCGACGAAATCGAGCGTGCCGGCCGGCATCCGTTGGCACAAAGCGGCGGTCTCCGCCACCGTCAGCCGATGATGCAGGTCAATGCCCAGGCATACGCCGATACCCAACTCCTGACGCAGGCGTGGCAACCACTCGGCGTAGCGCGCAACGGCTTCCCAGGGTTCGAAACGCGCACCCGGCGCGCCGACATCGACGAGCAGGCGAATGCAGGTCCAGCCGGCATCGCGCACCGCGCGGCCGCGCTCCAGCACCACATCGAGGGTGCTGCCCTTCAATGAGGCGAAGGTGGGCACATGGTGGCGATGCCGGCCGCCGAGCAATTCATAGACCGGCACGCCAAGCGCCTTGCCCTTTATGTCGTACAGCGCGATGTCGATGGCCGAAATGGCCGCCGTCAGCACGCGGCCGCCCTCGAAATACTGGCTGCGGTACATCTCCTGCCAGAGCGCGCCGATGGCAAAGACATCCTGCCCGATGAGAAATTTCTCGTAGTGCTCGATCACGCCCATGACGGCGCGCTCGCGCGTGGCGAGGCCGGATTCGCCCCAGCCGTGGATGCCGGCGTCCGTCTCCACCTTGACGAGGAGCTGATTGCGATCGCCAATGCGGACGGGAAAGCTGCGGATTGCCTTGATCTTCACGATCTTACTCTCTGCTGATGGACTGGCCTATCGGCCATTATCGAAGCTTGAACCGCGACAGCGCGTCGTCGCGCGAGCGCTGGACGTGCTGACGGGCCAAACGGCCGGCAGTTTCGACGTCACGGGCCTCGATGGCGACGACGAGCTGGTTATGTTCGTTGATGATTTCTTCCAGGCGTCCTTCAGCGTATCCGGTCTGCCCGCGCAGGGAGTAGATGAGCTCCCAGCCTTGATCGAGAATACGTGCCGCCTCAGCGTTGCGGGCCAACTCGGTGATGCGTCCGTGAAATGCGAGGTTCGCAGCCATGAGGGCGCGAAAGTCGCCGCTCGCCGCCACTTCGGCATGTTTAGCGGCGAGCGGGCGCAGGCTGGAGAGTTCGGCATCGCTTGATCGTTCGATGGCGCGCCGAACCAGGAGCTCCTCGAGCATCATGCGGATATCGAACATGTTCTCGATGAATTGATGATCGATCTTGCGCACGGCCGCACCGCGGTTGGGCTGCAATTCGACGAGCCCCTCCGAACTCAATTTCACCAGCGCGTCGCGGATCGGCATCTGGCTGACGCCGAAGCGATCCGACAGTTCGCGCAGCTTGAGCCGTGTTCCGAAGGGAAGATCCCCGCTTAGGATTTCCTCGCGCAGGCGCTGCGCCAGCCGCGCGACGATCGTCTCACTGAGCAGACGATCATCCTCTCCGCCGGCTGCCGCGGTCGCGGTAGCAACCATCGTCATCGTGTCGCTCCTTCGGTGGCCTCATCCGCGATCCAGGCTGGCACGCCGCCCCGTGCCCGGTGGCAAGCGACCTGATGCCCAGTTCCATGTGCGGCAAGGGCGGGATCGCTCGCTTCGCATAGCCCCGGGCGGAAATGCAGGCAACGCCCGGCGAACAGGCAGCCTGGCGGGTCGGTGAGCGGACTGACCGGCTCCCCGCGCAAGACGATGCGCTGCGGCGCGGGCCGGTCCCGGTTCGGATGCGGCGCGGCCGAGAGCAGCGCGCGCGTGTAGGGATGCAAGGGGCGGGCGAACAGAACATCCGCTGGCGCCACTTCGATGATCCGCCCCGCATGCATCACCGCGATACGATCGGCGAAGCGTCTGACCACGCCGAGATCGTGGGTGATGAAGAGATAAGCGAGTTCGTAGCTGCGTTTCAGGTTGCCGAGCAGGTTCAGGATCTGCGCCTGCACAGACACGTCCAGCGCGGAGACGGCCTCATCGCAGATGACCAGTTGCGGCTGCAGGGCAAGAGCCCGCGCGATGGAGATGCGCTGGCGCTGACCGCCGGAGAGCGCCGCGGGGAAGCGCTGCAGCATGTCGGTGTTCAGTCCCACCTGTGCGATCAGAGCCTCGACGCGGCGGTGCCGTTCCTGACTATTGCCAACGCCGTGTACTTTGAGGGGCTCGGTCAGGATATCGGCGATTCGCTTCCGACGATTGAGGGAGGAGTAGGGGTCCTGAAAGACCATCTGCAGGCCGCGTCGTACACGGCGCATGCCAGCCCGGTCGGCTCGCAGAATATCGATACCATTAAACCGCGCCTGTCCCGCAGCCGGCACGAGCCGCGTGATGGCGCGCGCGAGTGTGCTTTTACCGGACCCGGATTCGCCCACTAAAGCCAAGGTCTCGCCCGCTACCATGGTGAGGGACACCTTGCGCAACGCGCGGATTGGCGTGGGCGCGGCGAAGGGATGAGGGCGTGGCCCGCGCAATGTCACGGAGACATCATCGAGTTCGAGAAGCATGCTCATGCCGGTACCTCGGGGTTGAACAACCAGCAGGCGACGTCATGCGCGGATGCGCCGGGAACAGATGCCATTGGCGGCCGGGTCGCGCAGCGCGCGAACGCGCGGGGGCAGCGCGGGGCGAAGGCGCAACCCGGCATGTCCGGTCCATTCGCGGGGGGCGTCCCCTCTATGGTGCGGAACTCCACGCCTTCGCCCATCCAAAGGCTCTGCACACTGGCCAGAAGCCCGGCGGCATAGGGATGCGAGGGATGATCAAGGAGCGCATCCGCCGGACCGACCTCCACGAGTCGCCCTGCGTACATCACGGCCACCCGATCCGCGATAAGGTTCAGGAGCGCGAGATCATGGGTGATCCAGATGAGGCTGAGACCGCGTGAGCGCCGAATTGAGAGGATGAGGTCGACCACCTCGGCCTGCACTGTCGCGTCAAGGGCTGTCGTCGGCTCGTCCGCGATCAGGAGTTCGGGATCGCAGGCGAGCGCCATGGCGATGGTGATCCGCTGCAGCATGCCGCCGGAGAACTGGAAAGGATAGAAGGATAGTCGCCGCTCTGCGTCGGTGATGCCAACCTCGCCGAGGAGGCGCAGAGCCCGCGCACGCGCTGCCCGCGCGTTGAGACGCAGATGTTGGCGCATGTGGTCCGTGAGCTGACGCTCGATGGTCAGGACCGGGTTGAGGGCGACCATGGGGTTCTGAAAGACGACGCCGATCCGCCTGCCGAGCACACCGGCTTGCTTTCCGTTCAGCTTGCCGAGATCCGTACCGTCGAGGCGCACATGACGCGTCTCGACCTCGGCCGTTTCCGGATCGAGCAGCCCCACGGCGCCCATGGCTGTCGTGCTCTTTCCGCTGCCGGATTCTCCGACGATGCCGAGCGCCTCGCCGGGGGCGAGACGGAAGGATACGTTATCAACGGCGGTCTTGCCGCCAAATCGGACGGTGAGACCTTCGACCTCGAACGAGGCGCCTGCCGAGACGGGGCGAGCCTGTGCTGCTGCGGTCATGGTCGTCATCTCTGCGGATCCAGGCGTGTGCGCAGGCCATCCGCGGCGATATTCAAGGCGAGCACGACGGCGGTGATCGTGAGACCCGGCGCCAAGGCGTACCAGGGGGCGGATACAGTATAGGCGCGGGAATCGCTCAGCATCGCGCCAAGGGATGGGCGCGGCACTTGTACGCCGAGGCCGATGAAGCTCAGCCCGGATTCGGTGAGAATGGCAATGGCGAAGTAGAGCGTCGCCTGCACCACGACCGGGGCCAGGATGTTGGGCAGAAGATGGCTCATCATGATCCCCAGGGGGCCGACGCCAACAACCCGCGCCGCATCGACATAAAGTCCTTGCTGTTCCGAGAGAGCCGCGCCACGGGCAATCCGCGCCATCTGCGGCACACCGACGATACCGAGCGCGATCGTCGCGCTGACCGCGCCGGGACCTATGATCGCCGCGACGCCGATGGCGAGCAGCAGGGAGGGAAACGCCAGCAGCGCATCAAGTCCGCGCATGATGACCGAGTCGCTCCAGCGGCCGAAATAGGCGGCGGCGAGGCCGAGCGGAACCCCGATCGCGAGCGAGGTCAGGACGGCCGCGCCCGCGATGACCAGCGAGACCTGCAAGCCCCAGAGGGTTCGCACGAAAATGTCGCGACCGAACTGGTCCGTGCCGAACCAGGCATCGAACGAGGGTGGCATGAGGCGCGCCGCCGACATCTTGGTGTAGGGCGCGAAAGGCAGCGCGGGTGTCAGAAGCGCCAGGGCCCCGACGATGATGAGAAAGGCGACCGCGATCAGGAAACCGCGCCTGCCCCGGCTCTTTTGCTCAATGCTGGGCATGGCGAATTCTCGGGTTAAGAAGCCCGTAGAGGAGGTCAACGACGAGATTGGCGAAGACAAAGCCAAACACGGCGATCAGCAGAACCGCCTGGATGACCGAATAGTCGCGGTTGCCCATGGCGGAGACGAGCAGGGAACCCATGCCCGGCCAGGAGAAGACGATCTCGACCAGGGCCGCGCCGCCGATGAGGTTTCCAAGAAGAATGCCGGAGGCTGTCACGGTCGGGATGAGTGAGTTGCGCACGATATAATCGCGGGCCACCACAGTCCTGGACAGTCCCTTGGCATGGGCGGCGCGCACATATTCGGCGCGCCGCGTTTCCTGGATGCTGTCGCGCAGAAAGCGCATGATCACTGGTGCGTTGGCGATGGCGAGTGTCGCCACAGGCATGGCGAGGCTCGCGAGCGCCCCGCCGACCCCTTGGGAAAAGGGCACACGCCCGGCGGGTGGAAGCCATTTCAAAGACACGCCGAAGACGGCGACGAGCAGCATGCCCGTCCAGAACATTGGCGCCGCCAGCCCGAGCGCCGCAACCGCAGAGATCAGCCGGTCAAACAGAGAGTCTGGACGCAGGCCCGCAAGGGTGCCAAGCAAGCCGCCCAGCACGAGGCTCGCGAGGAGACCGCCGAACGCCAGTTCGAGCGTCGGCGCGATACGCTCGCCCATGATGCGCGACACCGGCAGCCCGCTGACCATGGATCGGCCGAGATCCCCCATGAGCAATGCCCCGAGCCACTTCACATATTGCGTGGCATAGCTCTCATCGAGCCCAAGCCGGCTTCTGACGGCCGCGATCGTCTCGGCGGTCGCATCGTTGCCCGCCAGCATGGTCGCGGGGTCTCCGGGAGACAGCCGCATGCCGACGAAGATGAGCAACGACGTGATGAGCAGGACGGGAATGGCCTGAAGAAGCCGTTTCAGGATGAAGCCGAACATGAATGATCCGCGATGCCGGGATGAACGGTCGTCGACGCGTGCGGGGGATGTCAGCGCGTGACGTCGACCTGCTGCAACTGCGAGAAGCCGGAGCCATCCATCTCGAAGTTCTTGACGGCGTCGATCATCGGGATGGGCCGGAACTCATGGGCGAACGGCAGCATGAAGGCTTCATCGGCGATGAGCTTAGAAATATCGGCATAGATCGCCTTGCGTTCGTTCAGATCCAGCGTTTTGCCTGCCTTCTCCACCAGCGCCTCGAAGGCGGGGCTGGTGAACTTGGTGCGCCCCTTGGTCGGCCCGTAGATCGCGCTCGGGATGATGAACTGCGGATCGTTGCCGCCTTCGATGTAGTTGTGCAGCAGCATGTCGAAATTGGCGCCGAGGATGAGTTCACGCGCCTTCGCAGGTTCATAGGTGGCGATGTTCAGGGTGATGCCGAGTGCAGCCAGATCCTCTTTCAGGATCTGAGCCGTATCGACACTGCCGGGCGCGTAGGAATCAGTGGAAGTGTTCACCGTCATGGTGAAAGGCCCTACGCCCGATTCTTTCATCAAGGCCTTGGCTTTCTCGAGATCATAGCCGCAGAGCTTGTCGACTGCCGGCGCATAGGCCCAGTGGCTTTCGGCCCAGGGCTGGCAACTCGGCGCGGCAAAATCGTTGTAGACCACCGACGCGATCATATCGCGGTTGATGGCATGGGAGATCGCTTGGCGCACCAGCTTGTTGTCGAGCGGCGCGCGCGACGTGTTGAGGGCGAGATAATGGCTGCGCGGCGCGCGCTTGATGCGCTCGATCTTGGTGCCGGCGGCATCCTTCAACTGGGCGAGCGCGAGGGGGCCGGCGGTATAGAGGACATCAACGGCCCGCGTCTGGAGCAGCGCGGCGCCGGCCGCGTCGTCCGGCACGATACGCACGGTGATGCGATCGGGCTTGGTGCGATCGTTGCTCCAGTGGTCGGCGAAGCGCTCCATGGTGTAGGACACCCCCGGGGTCCAGCTCTTCATGATGAACGGCCCACTGCCGGCATCTTGCTGGGCCATGTTCACGACAGCCTTTTCGTCGAGGATGAACAGCGCGCTCAGGAGATCGTAAAGGCCCGGCGCCAGCGACGACAGGGTGAGCTTGACGGTGCGGTCATCGAGCGCCTCGACATCCTTCACCGCGCTGAGGCGCGCGAGGAGGTTCGCGGCGTTGGCGGGGTCGAGGTGATAACGCACGCTGTAGACCACATCCTGGGCGGTCAGGGGCCGGCCGGAATGGAACTTCGCCGGACGCAGCTTGAAGGTGACTGACAGCCCGTCCGCCGAACGCTCCCAGCTTTCCGCGAGCGATGGACGCGGCTGGCCATCAGGCCCGATTTCGACAAGCGTGTCATAGAGCTGGTGCAGATAGGATGTGTTGGGGGCGGAAAAGCGCGTGGGATTGAAGCCCAAAGGGTCCGCGCCCTGCGCCAGGACCAACTCCGTCGCCGCCTCGTTGGCCGAACCCTTGGCCGGGACTTGGGCCGAATTCTGGGCCGATGCCATGTGTGGCCACGCCACGCAGGCGAATGCCGCCAACGCAATGGCTCCCTTGAGAGCCGGCTTGTTGAACATGTGAAATCCTCCCTGAGCCGCTTGAGCAGCCTTGGGAGTTGAATATTTGATAAAATATGGAGCGTCAATGGATTTGATAAAATATTGAATTAGCGAGATCCCTCCCCAAGAGGGAAGGGATTCGCGCAATGATGTGATCTTAGACCCCATCCCCATGGGCGGCTTCGTTGATGACGAGTGTGGGCATCTTCGAGAAATCGACGGAGACAGGGCCCCTTGGGCCGAGCGCGAGCTGCAACGTGCGGATCACATGCACGAGCCGGCTGACCGTCTCCCGCGTCGCTGGATCATTCTCATCCAGGTCAAGCGGTTCGAGACAATATCCAATGATCTGCTTTGGTCTTTCATAGGAGGTCATCATAAGTCTCCTGGTCACTGGGATGGCTACGGACGGAGGTTCGGGCGGAGCTCAAGACGGGTCTCCAAACTTTCGTCATCTGGAGACGCCTTGTGTTCCGTCGCGCTTCGCAGCGCTGGCGCGGCCGTTCAGGCCGCCGCGAACTGGTTCATGGTGTTGGCGTGGCCGCCCGCCTTCAGGGCGCGCTCGCCCGCGACCATTTCCTTGAAGCTGTCGCCGAGATCAGAACCCACTTCGTGCTGATGCTTCACGGCCGAGATGCCGCGCCGGATTTCCTCACGCTGCACCGTGTTGACGTAAGCCTTCATTCGGTCCGCGCCGAAGTAACCCTGGGCGAGTTCGTCGACGCTCTTGGCGGTGAGGTGGAATGTCGGCAGGGTGATCAGATTGTGGAACACCCCGGCTTCAGCTGCGATGTCGGCCTGGAAACCGGCGAGCCGGGCATCAGCCTCACGACCAAGTTCGGTGTCGTCCAGCTCGGCCTTCATCAGGGCGTTCCCCTCCGGATAGGTATCGGCGCTGATCCGCCCCGCGGCCAGCCACTCCGACCGCACCTGCTTGCGGATGTTCAAGGTCCAGTTGAACGACGGCGAGTTGTTGTAGGCGAGCTTTGCCCCCGGCGCCGCTTTGCGGATCTCGGCCACGATCGACGCGATTTCGGAGACATTCGGTGTGTCGGTCTCGATCCAAAGAAGATCCGCGCCGCCGTCATTGATGAAGGCAATGCAGTCCTCGATGACACGCGCCCGTCCCGAACCTTCGCGGAACTGGAAGAGGCCGTTGGCAAGCCGCTCGGGCCGCACCAGCTGGCCTCCCTGCCACAGCGCCACCTCGCCCTCGCGCAGGGGCTTTTCCTCGGTCACCGGCTCCGTCCTGAGCCATTTCGTATATTCGGCAGCCAGATCGCCGGGCCGTTGGCTGACAGGAATCTTCTGGGTCAGCCCTGCTCCGAGGCTATCCGTACGGGCTACGACGATGCCATCGGTGACGCCGAGTTCCTCGAAGGCGAGGCGGCAAGCCCGAAGCTTCTCGATGAAATCCTCTCGGGGGACGGTGACCTTCCCGTCCTGATGACCGCATTGCTTCGCGTCGGAGACTTGGTTCTCGATCTGCAGACAACAGGCCCCGGCCTTGATGAGCTCCTTCGCGAGCAGATAGGTTGCGTGCTCGTTGCCAAAGCCCGCGTCGATATCGGCGATGATCGGCACCACATGGGTCTCGAAGCCGTCGATCGCTGCGATTACCTCTGTCTCCGCCTCGGCATCGCCGGCGGCGCGCGCCGCCTTGAGTGCGCGGAATAGATCGTTCAATGCCACTTCATCGGCCTGCCGCAAGGAGACATAGATTTCCTCGATCAGGTCGGCGACCGCCGTCTTTTCATGCATCGACTGATCGGGCAGATGGCCAAAGCGATTGCGCAAACCCGCGACCATCCACCCCGACAGATAGACATAGGCGCCACGTGCGGTGCCGCGCAGCCGCTTGACCGCCTTGATCATCTGCTGTGCATGAAACCCGGACCAGCAACCGAGTGACTGGGTGAACTGGGAAGTATCCTCGTCATACAGCGCCATATCGCGGCGGACGACCGTGGCCATGGCGCGGGCGATGTCGAGATGGGTGTCGAAGGTGTTCTGCAAGCGAAGCTGCACGATGTCATCCACCGTGATCCCGCCGGGGCCCACGCCTGAGGGATAGCGGGAGAGAGCCTCCGCCTTCAGCTCGGAATAGCGTTTGCGCGGGCGCGCGCCCGTTCCGGCGGCGCTCACCGTCTCAAGGCCCCGGCCGGATGCGAAACGGGGGCGATCTTGACGAATTTGGTCCAACACGGCTGTCTCCTCGTCCTCTTGGAGGTTTGTATATAGATTGACAGCGCGCCTCCGAGAGGCAAGAAATTATTGTAAATCAACGTGTTAATGTGAAAACTGATGTCAATCGTTGCGTGCGGAAGTGTCAATCTTGTAAAGACCGGCGAGGCGTCACAGCGCCATCCGGCCTGTCGGCCGGCGCTGTTTGCCCAGATCGTTTTGGGGAGGCGTGCGGCCTTCTCGCGAGGGCCGTGGCTCAGCGCTGGAGAAACGCTCTTGCAGTCGCTAGTGTCGACGAACGACTCCACGCCTCATGTGCGCAAGACAATCGACCGGGTGTAATGATCTTCCACGCCGACCTGCATATCCATTCAAAATATTCTCGCGCGACCAGTCGCGATCTTGATCTGGAACATCTGTTCTGGTGGGCGGCGCGCAAGGGCATCAGGGTTGTCGGCACCGGTGACTGTGTGCATCCGGCATGGCTCGCGGAGATCAAGGATAAGCTCCTGCCGGAAGGCAATGGGCTTTTCCGGCTGAAGCCCGAGATCGAAGCTGCCCTTTTCGAGACCCTGCCACCGGTTTGCCGTCAGCCGGTTTCCTTCATGCTCTGCACGGAAATTTCGACTATCTACAAGAAGGACGAAAAGACGCGGAAGGTCCATCACCTCATTTATGTCGCTGATATCGATTCGGCCGACAGATTGGCCGCACGCCTCGCCCGGATCGGCAACATCGCGTCGGACGGACGGCCGATACTCGGCCTCGACTCGCGCGACCTCCTGGAGGTGACGCTGGAGTCAGGGGGGAATTCCTACCTGGTGCCGGCGCATATCTGGACACCGTGGTTCGCGGCGATGGGCTCGCAGTCCGGCTTCGACTCGATCGACGCATGCTACGGCGACCTCAGCCAACACATTTTCGCGGTCGAAACCGGGCTCTCGTCCGATCCGGAGATGAACTGGCGCATCTCCTCCCTGGACCGCTTCCGCCTGATTTCCAATTCGGACGCGCATTCGCCCGGCAAGCTTGGGCGAGAGGCGACGCGTTTTTCCTGCGCGCCGGACTATTTTGCCATACGCCGCGCGCTGGAATCCGGCGAGGGCTATGTCGGTACGGTCGAGTTCTTTCCGGAGGAAGGCAAATATCACATGGACGGCCACCGCGCTTGCGGCGTGCGGCTCGATCCCAAGGAGACGATCAAGCTCGGCGGTCGTTGCCCCGTCTGCGGCCGATCCGTCACAGTCGGCGTGGCCCATCGCGTCGAGGCGCTCGCTGACCGCGAGGAAGGCGAGGTCGTTCCCGAGACGGCTGGCAAGGCGTCGAGCCTCGTGCCGCTGCCGGAAATCCTGTCGGAAATCGTCGGCAGCGGCGTCGCGTCAAAGAAGGTGGTGGGCGCCTATGACAGGATCATCGCAGCGCTCGGTGCGGAGCTGTCCGTGCTCGATGACCTTCCGGTCGAGGACGTCGCAAAGGTCCACCCGGTTCTGGGCGAGGCGGTGACCCGATTGCGCGCCGGCAAGGTCACCCGCACTGCCGGCTATGACGGCGAGTATGGCGTCATCAAGCTTTTCGACGAAGGTGAGATCGGCACAAACGTGGGTAGCCGCTTTCTCCTCGACGATGTCCCGGCTCAGCGCCGAGCCCGGCCAAGGAAAGCTCAGGCTTCTGAATAGCCGCAGCCAGGATCTCAGCACCGCCAATGCCGGCCTACGGGGCGGCTTCCGGTGCTGTCTCCTCCGGCGAGACGGGCGTTCTGGCCGGCCTCGACTCCGACCAGAGGCGCGCCGCCCAGACAATCAGGCCCCTGATCGTCATCGCTGGTCCTGGCTCGGGCGAGACGCGCGGGTTGACCTGCCGCATCGCCCATCGCGTTCCGGAAGGCGATGTGTCGGCCGGGTCCTGCGGCGAGCAGCCCGCATCCCGACATGTTCGGCGATGGGTGCCGGGGAGCTCTTTGCGAACGGGCTCCCGGCGCGGCCGAAAGCAGCGCTGAGGCGAGTGACTGGGCACTCGGGCGATAAAAGTGCCTCGCAACGCCGTGGAGCTGACGGCGAGCGGAGAAGATCTGGGGAGAAAGCGCAAGGCCGTGCGTCAGCCCAGCCTGTTTTGAACTTCGGATCGGAAATGATCTCGGCCAACCTCCAGGATCAGCCAGGGTGAGGTCGCTAGAGGCCAACCACCTTCCGCGGCCACGGATTCACGCCATCCCTGAGCCAGAGCATCGTATCGATCCAGAAATCGCCAGCGTGGCTGTCATGGAACAGCCTGAAGTGACCAATGGTCTCTCGCCCGAAGTCGTCGGGTGTCAGTGACACCAGCGTCCGCGGCGCTCCGGTGTAGTAGCCAAGCGTGCGCCGAACCGCGGCCAGGGTGCCGAGTTCGTCATCTGAGACCGACACGGCGAGGATCGGCGCTTTCACGGCGGCCATCCGGGCGAGCACCGCTTTCCTGTCGCTGCGGGGATGGCTGCGTTCGAAGCGGGGCCCGCGAAAGCTCCATTCGTTGGCCACGCCTGCGGGCAGATCCTCCAGCCAACCGAGCCTGCGGCCTGGGAAATAGCCTTGGAAAGCCGTGACGGCAGGCATGGCGACATGCCACTTGAGGAAAAGGCCGAGCCGTCGGCGCGCGGCATAATCTCCCCACCAGGCATATTGGGCGCCAACGGTCAGCAGCCTGTCTATCAGTGAGGCGCTTTCCGCCAGCCCCGGCAGGAAGCCGCCGATGCTGTGGCCCACAACGCGCAAGGGCGCGCCGCGCGCGCGCTCATGCATGAAGCGCAAGGCCGCATCGCAGTCCTTTTCGCCCCAGTCTCGCCAACGATAACCGCTGCCGCGCAGCCTGTCCGGACGCGATGCGCCGATCCCGCGATAATCAAAGGTGAGGACGTCGAAGCCCCGGTTCGCCAGGAACGACGCATAGCGGTGGTAATAGCGCGCCTGAACTCCCGTTGCCGGATTGATGACGACGCTGGCCAAGGGTGTGGTCGACGCCGACCAGAAGTGACCGCCGAGCCTCAGGCCGTCGCGGCAGGGGATGGTGACGGCCTTTGCACCAGCAAGCGGAAGTGCAGTGCTTACTGATGTCGTTTCGGGGGCGGCGGCTTCATCCATGGGGAGACAATAAGAAATCGCGGGTGGTGTGTATATTCACTGGTCGGTATACATTGGCATGACCCGAGAAAACCGACCCACGCGAGAGCGCATCATTGATGCGGCCGCAAAGCTGTTCCACGCCGAGGGCGTTCGTGCTGTGAGCGTCGACGCGGTCGCGGAAAAGGCCGCGGTGACCAAGCGCACCCTCTATTATCATTTTCGCAGCAAGGACGACCTGATCGCGGCCTATCTGGAAATCCGCGATCAGCCCAACCTCGTCATCTTCAAGCGCTGGTTCGCAGAAGCCGACGGCGATGTTGCCCAGAAGGTCGAGGGAATATTCCGCAATCTCGCCCGTTCTGCGCGACACCCCAAGTGGAAGGGATGCGGTTTCCTGCGTACGTCCGTCGAACTCGTCAATCTGCCCGGGCACCCCGCTCTGGCGATTGGCCGGGCTCACAAAAAACGAGTGGAAGACTGGTTCTGCGCGACGCTCGTCGCCGAAGGCATCGGGGAACAGGCAAGGCCGCTCGCGCGCCAGATCATCCTGCTGCTCGACGGGGCCTTTTCCGTGGTCCTTCTCCACCGCGATCCATCCTATATGGAGGATGCGGGCGAGGCGGCGGCTCAACTCATCCGCGGTGGGCTCTCTGCATTGCAGGAAACCCCTCCTGGGGCGTGGTCCGGTTGATGCCGGACTGTCTCCAGCCCTCGCTTACCAAAGCCCGGTGGCCTACAATAACGTGATAATCTGACGGTCGATCAGGATGGCTGTTGCCGCTACACCTCCCCATGAGGTGCTGTGATGTCAGCGGTTGGCGCGAGGCTTGTCGATTTCGAGCGGAACGCGTGGCGCTCGCCTGGCAATTGGGCCGCTTCCGGATTTCCAGGTGTGAAAACGCAATAATCTCTGTCGAGCTTGCGTCGGTTGGACTATGGACTAATGCGCGCGGGCACGACACAGTGAATCGAGGGATATGTGGATTTCTGAATTTCCAGCGAATCAGGCACCACAAAACCAATTAGGATGTAGCGGCCATTATGGTGGGTAGAATTCAGCTTGATGAGAAGACCAAGAAGGCGCGCCAACAAGGAGGAGTGTGGTTGCGGCGCCTGCGTGAGGATGCAGGCTTGTCGCAGCGCGACTTGGCTAAGCTCATCGACATCGACTTTTATACATTTATTTCTCAGGTGGAAATCGGCAAGGGACGCATTCCCCCGGAAAAGTATTTAGTCTGGAGTAAGGCGCTCAAGGTCGATCCACATGAGTTCGCACTCAATATTATAAAATATTACAATCCTTTTCTCTACGACCTGCTTTTTCCCACCGGCGCACGTGCCAAGGCCGGCGCATCCGCGAAGTCATCGCTCCTCGATACCCATGGACTCCAGGAGGAGATCCGCGAGCTTCAGCGCTTGCTGGGCGAGAAGACGCTCGAAGTCGCGCGGCTTCAGAAGCGTCTGGAGCAGAGCGAGGCGGACGCTCAGCCACCGGCGGAAGAGCTGCCTCCCCAGCCGGGCAAAGGGTCTCGGGCGCGCGGCCGCAAGAAGGTGTGATGGTCCGCGCCGTTTTTTGGTTTGTTTTGGGTGGTTTCAGTGTTCCCTGAAGGCGCCGGACATGGCGTCTGTGAGGGGTCTCATGAGGTAGCTCATGACGGTCCGCTCGCCTGTATTGAAGATGATTTCGGCGGGCATACCGGGTCTGAGGCGTCCCTTGAGCTCGGAGGGGATATCGGTATCGGCGACGGAGATGAGGGCGAGGTAGTAGGGCTCGCGGGTCTGCTCGTCGACGAGGCGGTCGCGGGAGACGTTGCGCAGGGTGCCGAGGATGAGCGGCGTGGTGCGCGAGTGGAAGGCCGGGAAGCGGACTTCCGTTGATGTTTCCGTCCTGAGATTGTCGATATCGGTGACCTGGACGCGGGCCTCGATGACGAGCTCGTCCTGGGGAACGATCTCGACGAGGGTGTCGCCGGGGCGTACGACGGCGCCGACGGTGAAGATGCGCTGATTGATGTTCTGGGCTTCGCCGGCGCGTGGCGCGCGGATTTCGGTGCGGCGCAGGACATCCTCGGTGACGTTGAGCTTCTCGCGCATGTCGCCGAGCTTCTGGCGGATGTCGAGGAGCTGGGCGCCGACCTCCTCGATGAACTTCTGGCGGGTCTGGGTCGCCTGCAGGTTCATCTCGCCGATATTGTTCTGGGCCTTGGCGGCATCGGCGAGGTTGCGGCCGACGACGCCGTCGAGGCGGGCCTTCTCACGCTCCAGCGCCGACTGGCGCGACTTCGGGACGAGACCCTTGAGGGCGAGGTCGCGGATGCCGACGAGCTCGTCGTTGATGAAGTAGAGCTGCTGCTCGGCGGATTTGCGCTCACGGTCGAGGCCGTCGATCTCGGCCTTGAGCTGGTCGACGCGACCGTTGATGATGTTGAGCTGGCCGGTGATGGAGGCGCGCCGGTCGGTGAACTGGGCGGTCTCGTCGGCGATGACCCGCTTGACCACCGGATCGTCGGGATGGTCGACGAGGAGGGCGGGGAAGGTGATCGCCGGGGCGTCGTCGCGCTCGGCGACGAGGCGGGCCTCGAGCGCCAGGCCCGCATACACCTGGTTGCGCACCGCGTCGCGGTTGGCGAGCGCGGTGGTGTCCTCGAGGCGGAACAGGAGGTCGCCCTCCTCGACCTTCTGGCCCTCGCGGACCTTGATCTCCTTGATGATGCCGCCTTCCAGGTGCTGCACGACCTGGCGCTTACTCTCCACGGAGATGACACCCGGCGCCACGACGCCGGCGTCGATATTGGCGAGCGCGGCCCAGCCGCCCATGACGCCGAAGGTGAAGATGATGATGGCATAGCCGGTCAGCGCGATGCGGCGGAAGTCGCTGTCGGGCTTGCCCGGGGAGCCGGTGCCGTCGCTGCCGCCTTCCGCCTTGTCGCGCTTGCTCTTGCCCAGGCTGAGGGCGGCATCGATGGCCTTTTCGAGGAAGGGCAGCTTGCGTCCGGTTTTGTCCTGCATGGCCTTGTTCTGCAGAGGCTGGCCCTGGATGGCCTCATGGGCCGGCACCTTCGCCGGCGTGATGGCGGCGAAGGGGGTGGACCCCGCTGTTTCGCCCTCGAACCTCGCTCCCGAAACGTCTTCCGGCGCGGCGGCTGTCGCCGCGGGGCCGGCGGGTCGCGCTCCGGCCGGAAGGGGAGGGGTGGGCTGGCCCGACATGGGTTGGCCCATGGTGGGCTGGCCCATGCTGGCCTGGCTTTGAGGGGGCTGGTTTGGCGGAATGGGTCTGCCGAAGGTCAGCGGCCGCGGAAAGCGCGTGCTCTCGCCGTCGGCGCCGGCCGGGACGCCGCCGGGGGCTGACACGGCCACCCGCGAATGGTGACCCGCAACGGGCTGTGCGAACAGGGACTGGCTCGATGCGGGCGGGTTGGGGGCGGGCTGGTTTGGGGCCTGCCCTGTCTCGGCCTGCACAGGCGCTTTCTGCACAGGAGCCTTCTGCACCGGGGGGATCTTCTGCTCGGACATCAACCACGCTCCAGCGTCACAGACCAGACTCCGGACCAAGCCGGAGGAACAACAGGGACAAGCGCTGTCCGGACCACGCGGCAACCGGGCCAGCGAACATAAACACCGGCGCCGCCGCTCGCCACAGGAGAGCCGCCGGCTCCGATCACATCGGTGTTAGCCCCCTCGGGGGTCATTGGGCGGCCGCTTGAGGTCACGCGAGGCCCCTTTGGAGGCCAGGCTTGCTCAACCCGGCGCGGCGGCCGCGGCGATGCCCGGCTGGCCGGGGGCGGCGGTCGCCGGCCCTGCGCCCTGCGGCCCGACGATGCGCGGCCCGAGCACCTTGGCCAGCACCTCGTCGCGCGGCCCGAAGGCCTGCACGCCACCTTCCGCCAGCACCAGGATGGAATCGCACAAGGCCAGGGAATTGGTCTTGTGGCTGATCAGGATCACCGTGCGCCCGGCCGCCTTCAGCTGGCGGATCGCCGTCATCAGCGCCTGCTCGCCGGCCGCGTCGAGGCTCGCATTCGGCTCGTCCAGCACCAGGATCGGCGGCGACCCGTAAAGGGCCCGCGCCAGTCCCACGCGCTGGCGCTGGCCGCCCGACAGGGCCTGCCCGCCTTCGCCGATCTGCGTGTTGTAGCCGTCCGGCAGGCGCTGGATCATCTCATGCACGCCGGCCAGCTGCGCCGCCCCCACGATCCCCGCCTCGTCCATGTCGCCGAAGCGCGCGATGTTCTCGGCGATGGAGCCGGAGAACAGCTCCACGTCCTGCGGCAGATAGCCGAGGAAGCGCCCGAGCTGCTCGGGATCCCAATGGGTCAGGTCCGATCCGTCGAGCCGCACACAGCCCGCTGCCGCCGGCCACACCCCGACGAGCGCCCGCGCCAGGCTCGACTTGCCCGCAGCGCTCGGCCCGATGACACCCAGCACCGTGCCCGCCGGCACCGCGAAGGAGATGCCCTTCAGCACCGGCACGTCCCGCGTCGGCACCCGCACGATCAGGTTCTCGACCGAGATGTCACCCTTCGGATCCGGCAGACGCATGCGCGCGCCCGGCGCCGGCAGCGCCCGCAACAGGCCCTGCACGCGCTCATAGGCCGAGCGCATGTTGATCAGCGACTTCCAGTTGCTGATCGCCATCTCGATCGGCTGCACGCAGCGCCCCACGATGATCGAGGCCGCGATCATCATGCCCGGCGAGATCTCCCGCTTGATGGCGAGATAGGCTCCGACCCCCAGGATCAGGCTCTGCATGAAGGCGCGGTTGAACTTGATGCCCGCCATCAGCCCGCCGGCCCGGTCGGAGGCCTGCGCCTGGTGGCCAAGCGCGTCGTAGTGGTGCTTCACCCACTTCTCGCGCAGCCGTCCCACCATCCCCATCGCCTGCAGCACCTCCGCATTGCGGAAGGTGGTCAGCGCTTGGTTCTGCGCCGTGATATTGGCCTTCGTCGCCTGGTCGAGCACCGGCCGCGTCGCACGGTCGTTCGCAAAGGCCAGCGCCGCCGAGATCAAGGCCGTGATGATCGCCAGGATCCCGTACCAGGGATGCAGCAGCGTTGCCGCGATGATGTAGATCGGCACCCACGGCACGTCGCAGAAGGTGATCAGCCCCTGGCCCGTGAAGAACTCCCGGATGCTGTCGACGTCGCGCAGGGCCTGCACATGGCCAGGACCGGGCTGGCGCAGCGAGGCCCGCTGCACCGCATTGAACGCATCCGCGTTCACCTCCTCGTCAAACCGGACACCCGCGCGCACCAGAAGGCGCGTCCTGAGGCTCTCCAGCGAGGCCGAAACAAGATACAAAATCGCGATCAGGATCGTCAGGACAACAAGTGTCGTCAGGTTCCGGCTCGACAGGACGCGGTCATAGACCTGCATCATGTACAACGAACCCGTCAAACCCAGAAGATTGATGAAAAACGAGAAAATGATCGCCGTCACAAACGCGGGTCGCGTCGCGCGGATCGCCGCGTTCAGCGCCGTCGGAGCCTTCTTACCCCCACCCATAATCCCCGCCTGTGACATCAATCTACGCTCCAATCCCATGCGCAGCACCGGCGCGCGGTCTCATCCTAAGTAGGATCGGCCGCGTTCTCCAACGCACGGTTCCCCGCAGCGCCTGGCGACACGCCCGCGCTCCTCGTTCGACAGCAGAGCGCAACAACTTCAGCGCCAGGAAGGCTTTGCCATCTGGCGCGCAGCGACGCTCGGCGATCAATCCCATTTCGCGTGACGTGCGTGTTGAATTCTCGCTACGGCCTAGCGCGAAGACACTGCGCCCTTCAAAACGATATCTTGTTCTTGGCCAGTTCGAGCTTTCTCAAGAGCTCTACAATCGGACAGGTGCGCGACAAAGATCCTGGGAGGCCTCCGTCACGCAGGAAAAGATGTGTCCAGATGCAGCACTCACCTTTTGATAAACTGACCACACCACCTTCAATTGTTACCGAAATAGAACACTTCCTGCAGGGCACCGTCTCTACGAGGTCATCAAGCGTGGCAATGCCGGGCGATCTACACATTTGCCTAGCTTCGGATGTAGAGGATGCGTTTGGCGCGACCGCCATGGCGCGCGAATGATGGGCTTTCATTTGCACGAGTTTGTACCAGGCAATTCATCGGGGTAGCCTTGCACCCAAGGGTGTATTATTTTTACATACCGTTGGCAAGTGCTGGGTATTTATTTGCCGGCAACCAGACGCTGCTCTTATTCGTGGCTGGTGTCGCGCGATAGGATGGAACGACGCGTTGAGGACGCCGAAACGCCGCTGGACGCACGCTCCGTACTGCCTGGAAGCGCACCCGCGACACTTGCTGAGCAGGCGGATGCTGCACCAGTGTGGAAGCCGTATCGCTTCGCTTCGGGTGTGCGTTGATGAAAGGGTCTAGATCCTTGCATTAATGCCGTTTTCTTCAAGCGCGTTCCTCAAGAGAGGACGGAGGCGAGGACCGCTGCTTGCGGCCCTCAGTGGAGATGATGCAACGAGCGCAACACCATCGATCCAAGCGATATGGACGATCGTTTCCGCATACTCCGCATCGATAACGGCGACCCACTCGCTTCCATCTTCGCTGACCGACGACGATATTTCGAATCGAGGTCCGACTTTATTCAACACCTTCTCAAGCCATAGTAGATCGGTAAGATCCTGCTTGCCCGCAGACTTCAGGTGAAGATAGTTCATACTCTCCTCAATAATGAAGCTACGCGACGCATACCGAATTTTCCAAAATTATAAGCCGTGGAA
Source organism: Chelatococcus sp. YT9 (assembly GCF_018398315.1). Lineage (NCBI taxonomy): Bacteria > Pseudomonadati > Pseudomonadota > Alphaproteobacteria > Hyphomicrobiales > Chelatococcaceae > Chelatococcus > Chelatococcus sp. YT9. The sequence continues at coordinate 1,302,861 of NZ_JAHBRW010000001.1, read as the reverse complement.
GAGCTTATCATAGGGTTCAACTGTTGCGTTCGTGTGTTCGGAAAATTCAAGCTTTGATGATGCGCTACGTTTCAGGTGGATAGTCAGCCATATCGGCGCTGAGCAGACAGAAAGATGACGTTACCTCGATACTCCGGAACAATCGCGGCAGCCATCCGGCGCGGCTTGAACAATGCCGCGGGCAGCTTCCGGCAAGCTTGAAACGGGGCGAAGTCGGTCTAGATTCGCGGTGGCCTATTTGGCCGTGAATCAATTGCTCTCCCGACAATGGCGGGTGCGATTGCAATTCAGCGCGAGAGATCTCCCGTTACTGCGATGCTGTCAGAAAAGTCGCCTCCGTTGTCGGCACTTGCATTCTCTCGGCCGGACGCCGGCGGCGTGAGCAACAGCAATCAGCCGGGCATAATGGTGCGGAGAGCCGCATGATTGGACCTTAATGAAACTTCGACTGAGCCCGCTGATCTCACGCAAATGTTTCATATCCATGTCGGCGCAAGTTTGGCCTTGACCGTTTTCGACAGTATTTCCCTTTTCTCGCATTCACTCCGCGTTCTCCCTAGCCTCCGCCGGTGGCTGCGGCAAAGATGAATGGAATTATGAGACAGGCCCCTCGACAGGCGCCTATACTTAGTTTCGAACTGAACTAAAGAGAAGAGACACGCTCAGGTGGCGAGCCAGAGGTCTGGACTCAGGTAGCCGATCAATGTGATGTGGGAGCCGTCCTCGGCGGCCAGTGTTTCGATCACAAAGGTCTTGCCGTCGACGGGGGTATAATCTGAGGTGGAATAGACTACGTTACCCGCCCCTCCGATATAGGATTTTCCTGCGCCATCGTTGATATGGACGTTGCGATTGCTATCCATAAAGTCTTCGACGAGGCGAATCGCCAAGTCATTTGATACACGCTTGTCGGCTGCGGTTGCCGGCTTTGATGGAGAAGGTGGCACGAGGGTAGATGGCGGTGGGGTGGGGGCATCAATGGACGACGATCCCATCGAGCGGTCGGGCACCGACGGCGTCGCGTCATCGGGGGACGTTGGCGGAATGACGGCCGCCCGGCCGATTGAGCCGGTATAGTCGGCATTTTGGGAAGTGGTGCTCTGGCGAGCGGCAGTGATGTCCCATCCAGCGGAATCGGGCGTGCTATCATCGGCCACCATATGAGCTGGCAAATCGTCGCTCGTGACGGCGAGGCTGGCGAGCTGCACCCTCGGCTCAGCCTCGGGCGCACCGTTACTGCCACGGCCACCAGCAAGCATCTGATCGATCGCCTGCTTTATCGCGTCACTGATATCATCAGTACCGGCATGAACTTCCGGCACCGAATCACTTGCGATCGCCAAGCTCGCTTCGCCGGCCGCCACGACCTTGCTGACGACGCCGCTAACATCCGTTGCAATCGCCACTGGGGCTTTATCGTCGGCACTCCCGCCACGATGATCAGCTGCCTCCAGCGCGCCGGACGACGTTCTGGAAGGATTGGCCTGCCGCGCACTCCCCGAGCCCGCATCTGCTTCCGCCAGATCTGTCTTGAGAGCCGCGGGGCGATCGCTCACCTCGGACATCGCCACGTCAACGGCGGGGAACGACGAATCATGGACCACGGGCTCGGCAGGAGGCAGCGCGATGCCGGCCCCGTCAAGATGCCCACGCTGGTGGAGCGCAGCGGCGAGTGCGGCCAGAACAACAGTCGCGGCTGGGAAAGACCCCTTATCCTTCAAGCGCGAGGCAGCTGTCGCAACCCAGGCGTGCTTGCTTGTCGCCGCAATCGGCACGCCAGTGCTATAGGAATTGTTGAGATTGTCGCTCAGGTTGTTCACAAAGAGCGGGGCAACAACCCCTGGTAGTAGCGCGGCGGGATGCGCGACTATATTTGAGTTGCTGTCGCAAGCCTGCGCCACCGGCAAGCGAGACACATGCCGCGTGAGGAAGCTTTCAACGACTGCCCCGAGCGCGCGATCCTGCAGGGCCTCGCCGAAACCACTCGCGATGACAAAGACCCCATCGATATACGCGATATGGATAATCGGGTCTTCCGTGTCGACGCTTGTGAAAATGAACCACGGGTCTCCCTCATCGGAACATCCATGCTCCGTTTCGATATTGAGACCGCAACGCCGCAATGCGGCTTCGAGGCGCGCAAGATCCGCCAAGTCCTGTGGGGTCCAGTCCCTGGATTTGCGTCTGAAGAAGTAAAGATTGGTAATGGGATTGCTTGCCATGGCCAGCCCAGCCAAGCGCGAGTCGGTAGGCGGCTAAGCGCCTTCGCTCTCAAAGAGAATGTCGTAGGTCACAGGATCGTAGAACTTGAGCATGGTCTGCACAAAAAGCTTCAAGTCGACCTTGAGCGCTTTGGACCAAGCGCGATAGCGGTCCGGAGGGATGCGGCCGCGCCCCAGTTCGAGTTGGGATATGAACGTATAATACTGAGTGCCCACTAGGCCTGCCAATTCACGCTGTGAAAGGCCCACGGCTTCGCGCCGTTCCTTCAGCCACCGTCCCGCGTCGCGCCTGAGTGACTGAACGTCCGAATCATCAAGTCTTTGTGGATTTCCATACATGACGCGCCTCAAAATGCGACGTTTCCAGCCTGGCGTGAAGGTACTGCACTTACACGCACGGTGCAATATTTGCTGTACGCCGTACGTAATGATTTTTCTTACAAATCAGAATTGAGTGTTGCATTCTTGCGGTTAACGACACTTAACATATTGATTTAAAAGAAAATTTTGAGAGCTAAGGGAACGTGCCGAGGTGCGAGTGGATATAAAAAACACTTACTATTGGCTTGTATGGGTATGAAGAACGCTGTATACCCCCGGCTACGGCAGATGCCTCGGCTTACGGCCTGGCCTGCCCCTTGTGTCTCGAGAGGATCCGTCCATGGCTCTTGATCCCGCAGTAGTTGCTGCCAACTACAAAGCAATTCTTCGTGTTACGCCTACCCAGTCCCAAGTGAATGCGCTTGCCGGTTCTTACGACACCGTGCAGGAGCTGCAGGATGTTCTGATCACCGCCGCTCGCGGCAGCGTTAACCCCGTCGTTCAGCTCTACCAGGCTGTGTTCGGTCGCGTGCCGGACAGCGCTGGTCTCGACTTCTGGGTGCAGAACTACACGCAGGCGAACGTCGGCGGCACGCTTACGCTCGGCAATCTGTCGACCGCTTTCGCAGTCAGCCAGGAGTTCCAGGACCAGTATGACAATCTTCCCGACGCAGCTGTCGTCGCGAAGATGTATGTCAACGTGCTCGGCCGCGAAGGTGAGCCTGCTGGCGTGCAGTTCTGGACCGCCGCTCTTGGCCAGTGGACCCAGGAAGTCGGCCGCGAGGAAGCTCTCGCCCGCCTCGTCCTGTCGTTCTCACAGTCGCCGGAATTTACCGACGCGGCGCAGGAATACATCGCCGGCTTCCTCGAGGCCGCTGCTGATGGCGAGCCCGTCTACACCGGCACGCTGTTCAATCCGGACTTCCTGCCGCCGGAGCCGCAGCCGGAGCCGGAGACCATTCCGCTGACCTCGGGCGTCGACATCCTCAACATCCATGACGGCGACGTCGTTCGTGGTGGCACGGGCACGCTGACGGCTGGCGACATCATCACCGGCAATTCCGGCTCGGTCGAGCTCGAGTTCACCTCGGGTGGTTATGACGGCCAGACGATCAAGAACGTCGACCTCATCACGGTCGGCACCAGCGACGCCGCTGGCACGGGCCCGGTCACCGTTGACACCCGCCGCTGGACCGAGATCGACGCGATCGCTCTCGACACGCTGCGTGTCGACACCAAGCTCAGCAATCTGCAGAGCTCGGACACCGTCTACAGCATCGACGACGATGTCTCGTCGAACGGCCTGCTGCACACCACGCTCGACTTTGACGCTCAGGCTGTCGGTGCCGGCAAGGTTGTGAAGCTCGGCCTCAAGGAAGTTCGCGGCGATGTCGAATTGACGGCTGACGCCGGTGCCAAGATCGAGACGGTCGCGCTGACCATCAACGACACGGCGGGCTTCACGTCGGACGTCAACTCGTTCCACTCCCAGGGCACCACGAAGCTGACGATCGACGGCGGCACGGCCGGCCTCGACTTCCGCATCAAGAACGCCCTCGACGCTGGCCTCACCAGCATCGACGCCTCGGCTGCCAAGTCGAACCTGTCGCTGAACATCTCCGACTCGACCACTGACATCAATGTCAAGCTCGGCGCGGGCAACGACAAGCTCTACACCGGCGACACGCTCTCCAACGGCGACGTGTTCGATGGGAACGGCGGCAACGACACGCTCTATGCGACCTTCACCACGGGTGGCACGCGCGCGCCGACGAGCACCGAGATCGAGACCTTCGACCTCACGTTCAAGGCCAATGCGACGCTCAACTTCGCCAAGGTCGATGACGTCAAGACCGTGAATGTCAACGAGAGCAGCAACCGCTTCGCGTTGATCAACATGGACTCGACGGTGGCGAACCTGAACGTGTTCGGCACGCAGGCCAACGCCTATCACCTTATCGAGTACGCTCCCGGTGTCTCCGACAGCAACCTGAAGGTCACCTGGGCGAACAACAAGGCCAATGACGACGCGGGTGCTCTCGGCGTGAAGCGCGCCGGCGAGTTCCACTTCGAGTCGAAAGGCCAGTTCGACACGTACTTCAATAACCAGCAGCCTGATCTTTCGGGCGACGCCTGGCAGTTTGACATCACCGACGCAGCTCACCCGGTGACGCGTGTTCTGACTGTTGAGAACAGCGGCAAGGGCGACCTGATCCTCGGTTATAAGGGTGCCTATCCGCAATGGGCGGGTGGTGACTATTCCGACTCCTACTACTATATGGGCGGTTTTGCCGATATCGGCGGCACCAATGCTGTTACCGACATGTCCTTCGAGACCAAGGACACCGGCGACATCATGCTGCGCGACATCCGCAACGTTGACGCGCTGGAGCGTTTTGACGCCCATGCGACGGCGAGCGGCGATATCTACATCAACTCCGTTGGTGTGGGTCTTGCTCTGGGCTTCCAGAACCCGCCTCCGTTTGATGCGGCCCGTTACCTCGACGAGATCCATCTCTCTTCGGCGCAGGGCTCCACGACCAACGTCAACCTCATCAATGCTCTTGGCGATCTGAGCAGCCCGGTTCTTTCGAATGGCGCTACGATCTCGGAGATCACGCTGTCCGCAGAGAACGACTCCGAGACCAACCTCTGGTACCTCGGCGCCGGCGATGTCGAGAAGACCACGATCACGATCGCCAATGGCGGCTCGGTCGGTGTCGGCACCTGGATCCTCGCTAACAACCTTTCGGAAGGCTCCAGCCTCGGCACGTTGACCGCGTCCGGCGCCGGCATCTTCGAAGAAGGTGATTGGCAGGAAAGCGATCGCGGTGACGGCGGTCACTGGTTCACGTTTGCCAATCAGGCGATCAAGAACCAGGACTATTCCGGCCTTACCGAAGATACGGTCCATGTTGACTTCTTTAACGACAAGGGCGGTGTCAACTTCATCGGAACGGACAACGACGTTGAAGATTATGCATCGATTAGCGATGTCTCGCAGAGCTTCGTGAGCCTTGGCCCGGTCGGCAACGATCATGTCGACGGCAGCCAGCCGGAGAATTTCTACAACTTCAACAATGAAGGCGCAGACGGCTTCGGTGATAATGACGACCACATCGGTCAAGTTACCGGTGACTGGATCAAAGCTGGCTCTGGCAACGACAACATCGACGCCGGTGGGGGCAATGATTTCGTCTTCACAGGTGCCGGCAACAACGTCGTTGATGCTGGCGCTGGCAACGACTACATCGTTACCGCGACGACCGGGAAGAACTCGATCACGCTCGGCGCTGGGAACGATTGGGTTTATCTCAACAACGTCGGCCAGACGAACAGTGGCGGCCAGACTGTCTCGCACAACGTCATTACCGACTTCAATTACGATGGTAACGACAAGATTGTCATCGACATCAGCGCGATGAACAACTACCTCCCGGGCGATCTCGTCAACACCCATGGTGATGTCGTCGGCTCGGCTTTCGACACGGAAGACTATATCCAGGCTGACTTCCTGACGCTCGACAACGTGCTCAGCAACTTGGGGAGCCTCGTGTCCACGCCTTCCTTCATCGATGTGACCGGCACGTTCGCCAATCACAACGCAGTTGCTTCAGCGCTAAACATCGGCAGCATGCAGGCGATCATCGCAGACAACGACGTTGATGTCGGCGATGCCTTCCTGATCGGCTGGCGCGATACCGGCGGCGACTTCCACATCAGCCTTGCCCAGGTTGCTACGGAGTCGGCTGGTCCAGTCACCGCTTACAACTTTAACATCGTTGATGTTGTCGAGCTGACAGGCGTCACGGGTATCTCTCAGGACGATCTGGTCTTCACTGGCTGATCGGTCGGAGATCCTCCATCCCCTTGGATGGCTGCCATTCGGGACCCGGCGTACGCGCCGGGTCCTATTTTTCATTACCGTGCATGTCGACTTTCCGATTGAGGCCGCACCGGTCGCCGCAGGCGATCCCCGCACCGGAGGAAGTCATGAAGGCGCAGCCGATCACGCTGTCTGAAGCCGCCCGCCTTGAACTCGAACAATGGATGCAGACTGCCTCGCCGGATGAACGGCTGAGAGCGCAGTGCATTCTCCTGGCGGCCGCTGGAGCCCGCAACAACGCCATCAGCGAAACCATGAAGCTCTCTCAGCAGGCCGTCGGAAAATGGCGGAAGCGCTATGCCGAGATGGGCCTCGATGGCATCAAGGAGCCACGCCGCGGCCGGCTGCCGAAGTTCGGCGCGGACACTGTCGAGCAGGTCGTCAGCCTGCGTTTCTCGCACCGGGATTCCGATGCGTCAGGAACGAATTGGTCGATTCGGAAGCTGGCGCGCACATCCGGAATGTCTTTCCGAACGGTCCAGAAGATCGTCAAGGCTGCCGCCGACCAGCGCCCGACTTCGTAATCCCGCTTCGGCCTGGACTGCTGAGGTTGCTCGCAGGTGCGTCGGGCAAGAGCGCAGCCGGGGACCGCCGATCGGGATTGACGCGCCACGCTCATGTGAGAGAGGCGGGACACGCGCCGACGCGCAGCTGCCCCACGCCCTGTCTTGTGGCTCGCGCTAGTTGCGTAGCGCGATCTGCCGGGCCATGTCGGCCAAATAGGCATATTCGCCCGAAGTCTCGGCTTCCCACCACATGGCACAGAGGTGATGGCCCGCGACCGGCGGGTCTGCTTCCAGCACCCTGAGATCGAGCCCCTCGCCTGAAAAGCCGAGAATCTCCCGCGGCAGCAGGGCCGCGCCCGTGCCGGCGTTCGCCAGCCGCGCAATCACCGTCAGCGGATTACACGTATTCAGTCTCAGCGGTTTCAGACCGCGGGTGCCGAACCACATCTGTATGGTGGTGAACAGCCCGGAAGGTGGGCTGTTGGTAAAGATGGGCAGCCCAACAAGCTTCTCCGGCGTGGCGATATCGCCATCGAAGGCCAAATTTCGTCCGATCACCCAGACGAGATCGATCTGCCACAGCGGGGTAATCACGATCTTCTCGTGAGCGCGCGGCTGCGACAGGAAGGCGATATCGATAGCCCGGTCGAGCAGGAGCTGCTCCAGCCGTGTACTGAAATCAACGGTCACGTCGACCTGCAGGCTCGGGTGGCGGGCCGCGAGCGCCGCCAGGAGATCCGGAAGGATGCGCGCCGCAAATGAATCGGCGGCGCCGATGCGCAGGAGGCCGTGGCCGGGCATGTCCTCTCTCGAGCGGCGTTGCACGAGCTCCGCGTGGGCGAGCATGCGCTCCACGTCGCTGTAGATGCTGGCGCCCAGTGAGGTCGGCACCGGGCGATACAGGGAGCGATCGAAAAGATCACCGCCGAGAATGCGCTCGAGCTCTTTCACCCGCAGGCTTACCGTCGGCTGGGAGAGGTTGAGATGCGCCGCCGCCGCGCGGAAGCCACCGAGACGGGCAACCCAATAGAAGGCTTCGGCCTGACCGAAAGTGTAGCGCATGGGACGGTAGAGACCTATTGCTGCCGACATGGGTCGACACCCAAGATGATAGCGAAATGCAATCAAGTGGCCAAGGCTTCTTATTTTAATTCGAGCGGCTCTTGGTGCTACGCTCGCCTGATCTGCCGCGCTTTCCTGTCCCGCGCGGCAGCGTCCAAGAATGAGGGGGACTTCGATGGATCGTTTTCAGACTGACCGCCGCCGCTTGCTTGCCGGCGGCGCCGCGGGTGCCCTGGCCTCCTTCCTCCCGGCCAGCTTGCTCCATGCGCAGCCCAACGAGGGCAAGACGCTGACGATCGTGTTGCCGAGCAATCCGATCACGATGGATCCGATCAACCAGCTCAATCATGACGCCATGGTGCTCGGCCAGACGGTCTTCGAGAACCTGGTCGAGTATGATGTCGATGGTGTGCTGAAGCCGCAGCTCGCGAAGGCGCTGCCGACGATTTCCGCTGACAAGAAGACCTACGTCTTCGAACTGCGCGATGACGTCACGTTCCAGAACGGCAAGAAGATGACAGCCGAGGACGTGAAATACAGTTTCGATTATCTGCTCGATCCGGAGAACAAGGCCGCGCGGCGTTCGCTTTTCACACGTATCGCCAAGGTGACGGCGCTTGCGCCGGACAAGGTGCAGTTTGAGCTCAGCGAGCCCTACGGGCCCTGGCTCTACTTCCTGACGAAGTATATGGGGATTTTCCCGGCGGGATCGCGCAAGGAGCATGGCGACGATTATTTCAAGTCGCGGCCGGCCGGCGTCGGAACAGGTTTCGGCATTTTCGAGGAGTGGAAGCCGAACGACTACATCAGCTTCAAGAAGAATCCGAATTACTGGCGCAAGGGGCTGCCACATTGGGACCGGCTCGTCGTCAAGATGATCCAGGAGGATGCGACGCGTGTCGCCTATCTCCTGACGGGGCAGGTGGATATCATCAGCGCGCCCCCACCACGTGAGTTCAGCAAGCTCAAGGATATGCCCGGCGTCACCGGCGCCTCACGGCCCACCTTGGGCGGTGCGCTGCTCATGTTCACGAACAATCTCAAGCCGCCGCTCGACGATGTAAATTTCCGCAAGGCGATTTCGGCTGCGCTGGATCGCAAGGTCATCGGCGACAAGGTTTACTACGGGCTCCTTGATCCAACCTCCGTCCCGGCGCCGCCGCGTGGCTGGTGGTACAACGCGGAGGCCGACAAGGAGCTTGGGTATAACCTTGATCGTGCCAAGGAATTTCTCGCGAAATCCAAGTATCCGAACGGCGCTGAGGTTGATCTCAGCATCCAGGCCGAGCCTTACCTGCTCGATACCAAGGACGCAGCGATCTTCGTACAGTCGCAGCTCGCCAAAATTGGAATCAAGGTCAACCTGAAGGTCTATGAATTCTCAGTGCTCATCCAGCAGATCGCGCGCGGTGAGCATCAGATGGCGCTGCAGGTCTTCATGTCGCCGGGCGAGGCGAGCTATATCGTGCAGGTGACGCTGACGCCAGGTCAGGTGCTGTCAAAGAGCACGGGCTATGACAACCCGGAACTTACCGGGCTGCTCGCAGCCGCCTTCGCCGAAACGGAGCAGGCCAAGCTCAAGGAGATCTATGGCAAGATCCAGTCTATCGTCGCGCGTGATGCGCCAATCGGCGTGCTCGGTTACGTGCACGCATCGAATCTCTGGCGCGACCGGGTGAAAGACTTCAAGGTCAACCAGGGTTTGACGATGTATGTCGGCGAGACCAAAGTTTAAACGCGGTCTGGACCCATGTTCCGCCTGATCGCCGGCCGAATAGTCTCTTCTATTGGCACGTTGCTGTTCGTAGGGCTGGCGTTGTTTATCCTGACGCGATCCGGTCCGGGCTCCCCCGCCCGGGTCGTCCTGGGAACGGACGCCACCGTGCAGCAAATCGCCCAGTTCGAGCAGAGCCACGGCCTTGATAGGCCCGTTCTGGTCCAGTACGGCGCCTGGCTTAACGACGTTTTCACGCATGGAGACTTCGGAAAATCGTTCGTCACGGGGCGGGATGTGGCGGGGGAAATCATGGCCTCACTTCCGGTTACGTTGTCGATCGTTCTTTTTGCCTTTGTTATCGCAGTGGTCTTCGGCCTCGCCATTGGCATCGCGGCAGCCTTGCAACCGGGGGGTGTGTTCGACAGGCTGGCGCGGCTGGGGGCCGTCGTCGGCTTGTCGATCCCGGCGTTCTGGCTGGGGATCATCCTTATACGCTTCATCGCGGTGGATCTGCGCCTGCTACCCCCGGGTGGCTATGCGCCGCCTTCCGCAGGCTTGATGTTGCACCTCCAGACCATTCTGATGCCCGCTGTCTCGCTGGCGGTTTACTATGTCGCGGTTCTTGCTCGCATGACGCAGGCAAGCCTGCAGGAGGCGTTGCGAGGAGACTATGTGCGCACGGCGCGCGCCATGGGCCTGCCGGCGTGGAAAGTTGTCGCTTATGCGCTCGTCAACGCGTTGCCGCCGGTCATCAATCTGGCTGCGCTTTCCTTCGGCTACATGTTCGGCTGGGCTTTGATCATCGAGCAGGTGTTCAACATCCCCGGGCTGTCGCGGGCGCTGCTGAACGCGATCTCGCAGCGCGATTTCCTGCTGCTGCAGGGCATCGTCTTCCTGTTCACGGTCATCTTCGTCATGGCCAATCTTGCTGCAGACCTCGTCAACCGCACGCTGGATCCGCGCCAGAGGAGCGCGGCATGAACCGCTGGTCCCTGGCCCTGCGCAGCGTGGATTGGACGGGTTGGCTCGGCGCCGCTTTCGTGGCGCTGATGCTTGGCAGCGCGCTGCTCGCGCCCCTGATCGCGCCGTTCGATCCTGTGGAGGTGATCCTGGAGGACAGGCTGACGCCGCCGGACGCCGTGCATTGGCTGGGCACGGATCAGGCGGGGCGGGATGTCCTCAGTCGCATCATCTATGGTGCCCGCGCTTCGCTCACCGTGGGAATTGGGGCGGTCCTCATCGGCGCCCTCATCGGCGTGTCCGCAGGTCTGTTCGCGGCTTATAAGGGCGGCCTGGGCGATCAGCTGGTGATGCGCATCATCGATGGCATCGCGGCCATCCCGCTCCTCGTCTGGGCCATCGCTATTGTCGGCATCCTGGGGGTGGGGCCCCTGCACCTGGGGCCTCTCGCCCTGCCGAACGAGGCGAAGATCGTGCTGCTCGTGGGAGTTCTCTTTTCGCCTGTGTTTGGCCGGGTCACCTATGCGGTGGCGCAACGGGTGGTGCGCGCCGATTTCGTCAAGGCGCGTCTGCTCCAGGGTGCAAGCCACAGGGAAATCGTGCTCGGCGACATCCTGCCCAACTGCCTGTCGCCGATCATCGTCCAGGCGACGCTGCTCGTCGCGATCGGCATCGTCATCGAGGCATCTGTTAGCTTCGTGGGGTTGGGCGTTCAACCGCCGAGCCCGAGCTGGGGCACCATGCTTTCCGATGCTCGAAGCGCCATCTATTCCGGTGAGTGGTGGCTGCCGGTTTTTCCCGGGCTCGCGATATCAATCACTGTCGTTGGCTTCAACCTGCTGGGCGACGCCGTGCGCGATCTGTTCGATCCGCGCAGTGAAACAAGGACATTGGTCGCATGAGTGCGGTTGCCATGAACGCTCCGCTTCTTGCCATCGAAGGCTTGCGTGTCGGCTTCCGTGCCGCCGGCGGGGGCGTGATCGAGGCGGTGCGTGGGGTGGATCTCAGGGTGGCGCCCGGCGAGGCTGTCGGCATCGTCGGTGAATCGGGTTCCGGCAAGAGCCTCAGCATGCTAGCGGCGATGCGCCTGCTCGGCAGTACGGCCCGCATCACCGGCGGGCGCATCACGTTCGACGGCCGCGATCTGACGGAGATGAGCGAGGCGGAGATGCGCAGCCTTCGCGGCCGGGAGCTGGCGATGGTCTTCCAGGATCCGCAAAGTTCGCTCAATCCGGCACTCACCATTGGTCGGCAGATCACGGACGTGGTCCGTGCCCATCGTGGGGTCGGACAAACCGAAGCGCGGAGAGTGGCCGCCGACGCGCTGGAACGGGTCGGCATTCGTGATGCGGTGCGGCGGCTCGATGCCTATCCCCATGAATTCTCGGGTGGCATGCGCCAGCGCGCGCTGATCGCCATGGCGATCGCCTGCCGCCCACGCCTTCTGATCGCGGATGAGCCCACCACGGCGCTTGACGTCACGGTGCAGGCGCAGATCGTTGACCTGATCGCGGAACTGCGCCGGGATCTGGGTCTCGCCGTTGTCTTCATCTCCCACAACCTGCAACTCGTGTCGGAAATCGTGGACCGCGTCGTTGTCATGTATGGCGGCAAGGTCGTCGAGGACGGGCCCGTTGAAACCATCGAGCTCGGCGCGCGCCATCCTTATACCCGATTGCTGCGCTCCTGCGTGCCGCGGCTCGACGGACCGGTCGGACCCCTCGCGACCATCGAGGGGACGCCACCACGTCTCGGCCGCATGTCGGCCGGCTGTCCTTTCCAGCCGCGCTGTCCGCACCCCGACGCTGTGTGCGCGACGGACATGCCGCCGCTGGTGGCCGGTACCGCGCATCGCTTGGCCTGCTGGAGGCCGCAATGAGCGCGGCCCTTCTGTCCCTTCGAGGCGTGACCAAATCCTATCCGCGCGGCGGCCTGATCGACAGGGTGCTCACCCGCGCCAAGCCGTTTGTCGCGCTCGACAATGTGTCGTTGGATATTCATCGCGGCGACGTGGTAGGCATCGTTGGCGAGAGCGGATCGGGCAAATCGACCCTGGCGAGCCTCGCGGTCGGGCTGATTGCGCCGACGTCGGGCGAGATCCTGCTCGACGGTGAGAACCTCGCCGACCTGATGCGCGACCATGCGGGGCCATGGCGTCGGCGCGTTCAGATGGCGTTCCAGGATTCGAGCAGCGCGCTCAATCCGCGCAAGACAGTGGAGCTCTGCCTTACCGAGACCCTGGCTCTGCGGGGTGTGCCGCGCGACGAGCGGTCCGCGGAGGCTTATGAGTTGCTCGCGCTGGTCGGGCTGGGCGCGGAACTTGCGCCACGCTTGCCGCACGAGCTGTCCGGCGGCCAACGACAGCGCGTCGGGCTCGCGCGGGCGCTCGCGATGCGGCCGGACATCCTCTTTGCCGATGAGCCGGTGTCGGCGCTCGATGTCTCGCTGCAGGCGCAGGTCGTCAATCTCCTGGCGCGGCTCACGCGGGAGCTCGGCCTGACGCTTGTGTTCATCAGCCACGACCTCGCGCTCGTCCGCACGTTATGTAGCCGGCTTATCGTCATGCGCAATGGCGCCATCGTGGAACAGGGCGCATGCCGTGAGGTGCTGGACAATCCGCAACACGACTACACACGGCTTCTGATTGCGGCTGTGCCGAAGGGGCTTGCGGGACGTCGCTCCGGAGCTCCCGGTTCAAGCCTTGGCGCAAGCACTCGCCGGCAGAAATCGCCGGATTTGAAGCCTGAGATCTTTACCAGCCGTCGGTTGGCTGAACGCATCTGAATACAGATCAATGGAATGTCGAGACGACATCAATGTCCCAACATAGTTATAGGATAGGCGTCGACATCGGCGGCACGTTCACCGATGTGGTTGTTGCGCGCAACGATGGTTTGATAGAAACGCGCAAGGTGCCCTCAACGCCTGACGATTATAGTCGTGGTATCGCCATGGCGATCAAGGCGCTGGTCGAGGAGTTTCAGACCACGCCCGATCGTATCACCGGCATAGTCCACGCGACGACCGTCGCGACCAATGCGATCCTGGAATACAAGGGCGCCTGCACGGGCCTGTTGACGACGGCCGGCTTCCGCGACGTGCTGGAGATGCGCCGGCTGCGCATCCCCGTGCTCTATGACCTTCAGTATGACAAGCCGAAACCGCTCGTGGCGCGGCGGCTCAGGCTTGAAGTGCGCGAGCGACTGAGCGCCGACGGCGGCGTGAGGCTGCCGTTGTCGGAGGACGATGTCGTTGCCGCCGCGCGGCACTTCCGCGAAGCCGGCGCTGAGGCGGTTGCCATCAGCTTCCTGCATGCCTACGCGAATCCCGCTCACGAAATCGCGGCAGAGGAAATCCTCCGGCGCGAACTCGGCCCGGATGTCTACATCTGCCGGGGATCGGAGATCCTTCCCGAGATTCGAGAATACGAGCGTACCAGCACGGTTGTCGTGAATGCCTATATCGGCCCGGTGGTTCGCAACTACGCCAGCGCCCTGACCGCGCGGCTCGCCTCTATCGGCGTCACCTGCGCGGTGGACATGATGCATTCCGGCGGCGGAATCATGCGGCTGGAATCGGCGGTCCGGCGCGCCGCGTCGCTCGTGGAGTCGGGGCCGGCTGCCGGCGTCATCGCCTGTGCCCGCCTCTTTCCGGGCCAAGCTGAACCCAGCATCATCAGTTTTGACATGGGAGGCACGACGGCCAAGGCCGCATTGGTGGAGGACGGCCAGCCCGCGCGCACAACCGAATACGAAGTGGGCGCCGGCATCAATCTGTCGAGCAAGCTCGTCAAGGGCGGGGGCTACCCCATCAAGATGCCGTTCATCGATGTCTCGGAGATCGGGGCCGGCGGCGGCAGCATTATTGCGATCGACCGCATGAATCAGGTCTCGGTCGGCCCACAGAGCGCCGGCGCCTATCCCGGGCCTGTCTGCTACGGGCTTGGTGGCACACGGGCGACGCTGACTGACGCCTTTCTCACGCTTGGCTACATCAATAATGAGGCGCTCGCGGGTGGCACCTTTCCGCTTCAGGCGGAGGCTGGACGCGCGGCGCTGAACGATCAGGTCGCGAGACCGCTCGGGCTGGAATTGTCGCGCACGGCGCGTGGTGTTCTGACCCTCGCGGTCACCACCATGACGCGGGCTGTCAAAGCCGTGTCCACTTATCGCGGTCGAGATCCCCGTCAGTCGACGCTTGTGGCATTCGGAGGTAACGGGCCGGTAGTGGCAGCGGAGGTTGCGATGGCGCTCGGGATCCGGCGCGTCATCATTCCGCGCGGCGCCGGTGTGTTCAGCGCGCTCGGGCTGCTGCGCTCCGATGTGGAGCAGGAATTCGTGCGGCCGTCTCGACATCGGCCGGGGGAGATCGATGACGCGGCGCTTGCAGCCTTGTTCGACGAGCTCGTGGCAGACGCCCGCCGCATCATGACGCTGGAAGGCTATGATCAGGCGGCCGCGACGTTTCATCGGGCCGCCGATCTGCGCTACGTCGGGCAAGCTTATGAGCTCACCGTGCCGGCTGAACGACTTGCCGTGAATGAGCTGAGGGAGCTGTTCCATCGCGAGCATGAGCGCACCTACGGTCATCGCTCCGCAGGTGATGAGGTGCATCTCGTCAATGCGCGCCTCACCGTGCGCCTGCCGCTCGTCGCGCCGCCTCCGCATTTCCATCCTGACACGCCGTTGCGGCGGGCCGATCGAAGCGTCGTCTTCGCCGCCGAGAGCACACCCGCGACCGTTGCGGTCATCGGCCGCGGCGACCTGGACGCTACGCCCCGGCGCGGACCTTTCGTGATCGAGGACTACGACAGCACCTGTGTCATCGGGCCGGGCCAGGCGGCGAGCCTCGACGAGGCAGGCAACATTGCCATCACGCTCAGTGGAGACGCGGCATGAGCGAAGCTGACATGAGCGCTGCCGGGGCGCGCGCTGCCTGCGCGATCGACCCGATCACCCTCGAGGTCATCCGCAACGCGCTCGCCTCCACCGCTGACGAGATGGCGCTGATCATCATGCGCAGCGCCTATTCCCCGGTCGTGCGCGACATCATGGATTATTCGACCGGCCTTTGCGACGCGAAGGGCAGGGTCATCGCGCAGGGTCTTACGCTGCCGATCCAGCTCTGTTCATTCCCGCGTATCATGCAGTTCGTGCGAGAGCGTTTCGGCGCCTCGCTCAAGGAGGGCGATGTGCTCATTGCCAACGATCCCTACGGGTCGGGCGGGCAACATCTCCCGGATGTCTATATTCTCAAACCGATCTTCGCCGACGGCGTGCTGGCCGGCTTCGCGGCGACCGTCGCTCATCACACCGACCTCGGCGGAATTGTACCCGGGAGTGTAGCCATCTATGCCACAGAGATTCAGCAGGAAGGGTTGAGACTTCCACTGCTCAAGCTTTATGAAGCCGGCAAACCAAATGAAGCCGTCCTCGGCATCTTGGAGGCGAACACGCGTTCGCCGGTCGAGGTGCTCGGAGATATCCGCGCGCAGATCGCCGCATGCAACGTGGCGGAGGAGGGACTGAAAGCCCTCGTTGCCCGTTACGGGCAAGCGCAACTCGACAGCTATATCGAGGCCCTTCATGACCATGCCGAGGCAATGATGCGCGAGACGATCCGCGATCTGCCGAACGGCGTCTATCGCGCGACGGACTATATTGACGGCGTGGGCGAGAACCCGGCGCCGCTTCCCATCGTGGCGACCGTCACCGTCAACGATGATACGATCGACATCGACTTTGCCGGCACGGCTGACCAGGTGGCTGCCAGCATCAACTGTCCGATTTCGCTTCCCGAATCGGCGGCCTTCAGCGCCATTCGCTGCCTGTCGCAGCAGGATATTCCCAATTGCGAGGGTTATCTCAGGCCTATCACCGTGCACGCGCCGGAAGGGTGTCTGGTCAATCCGCGCTATCCCGCGGCCTGCGGCGCCCGCGGGGTCGTCGGCTATCGTGTCTTCGATGCGATCATGCAGGCGCTGGCGCAGGTGGTGCCCGAACGCGCCATTGGTGGCTCGGAAGGCGGGCCGTATCTGCTCGCATCGGGTGGCATACACCAAGGCCGGCCGTTCGTGCTCAATGAGATGGTCGTCGGGACCTGGGGTGCCCGCGCCACCAAGGATGGCATCGAGGGTATTTCGAACCCCGCCGCCAATCTCTCGAACCAGCCAGTTGAGATGATCGAGACGGACATGCCGATCGAGGTGCTCGATTACGGCCTGGTGCCGGACTCCGGCGGGCCAGGCGAGTTCCGAGGCGGCCTTGCCTTCGTGCGCAGCTTCAAGTTTCTCACAGACGCGCGCTTCACCTTGCGTGGGGATCGGCGTGCGCATCCGCCCTACGGCGTCGAGGGTGGCGGTACGGGCTCTTCGTCCGAGCACCTCCTGATCAGGCTGGACGGCACCACACACAATCTGCCGACCATGCCGATGGAGAGCTTCACGGCTAAGGCCGGCGATGTCTTTCGCCTCACGGGCGCTGGCGGCGGTGGTTATGGCAATCCGTTCCTGCGGGAAGCGTCGCGCGTCCTCGACGACATCCGCGAGGGCAAGGTGACCCGTGAGGGGGCATTGCGTGACTACGGGGTCATCGTCGACGATGATCTCTCCGTAGACGCAGCCGCAACAAGGCGTCTCCGACAGGAGCGACAATCGTGATGAACAGCGTGGGTGCAGCGGCGTTGAACGCGCCGAAATTGGGGATTGGGGCGAGCCGCGCAAATCTTGAAACCCCGGCCGCGGTGCTCGACCTGCCGATCTTTGAGCGCAACCTCGCAACGCTGGCGGAGACGTGCCGGCGGGCGGGTGTCGGCATGCGGCCCCATGCCAAGTCACACAAGTCAGCAGAGATAGCGCGGCGGCAGCTCGCCGCAGGCGCGCTCGGCATTTGTTGCGCCAAGCCAGGTGAGCTGCTCGCCCTGTTCGGGGCCGGCATCGACGATCTGATGTTGACAGCGCCTGTGGCGAGTTTCGCCAAGATCGACGCGCTGGCGCAGGCATCCGCACGCGGAGCTCGCCTGATGGTGGTGGCGGACCGGGCGGACCTCATAACCGCCTATGGAGACGCCGCCAGGCGGCATGACACGCGCATCGATCTGGTGGTTGATCTCGATGTCGGCCTGCTGCGCAGTGGCGTGGCGGAGCCCGCCCATGCCGTTGCGCTGGCGCGTGCCGCGGCTGACCACCCTTATCTGCGTTTTGCC
Organism: Chelatococcus sp. YT9; assembly: GCF_018398315.1. Taxonomy (NCBI): domain Bacteria; kingdom Pseudomonadati; phylum Pseudomonadota; class Alphaproteobacteria; order Hyphomicrobiales; family Chelatococcaceae; genus Chelatococcus; species Chelatococcus sp. YT9. Next base: position 1,284,984 of record NZ_JAHBRW010000001.1, on the reverse strand, counting down.
GGGGTGCAGGCCTATCAGGGGCGTGTCCAGCATATCGATGATTTTGACCAGCGGCGTGCGGCCAACAACGAGGTTGCCCGGCGGCTGGTGCCGATGTTGGACGCCCTCGCTGCTGCCTCGCTCGCCCCTGCCATCATCTCCGGCGGCGGCACCGGCAGCCATGTGCTGGATGCCGAGCGCCGCCTGTTCACGGAGGTGCAGCCGGGTTCCTATGTCTTCATGGATGAGGCTTACAATTCGGTCGATATCGCGGGCAGCGGCGAGCTCGTTTTCGGCTCGGCCCTGCGCATCGCTGTCACCGTCATCGGCCATTCATCGGCAGGCTTCGCCATCACCGATGGGGGCAGCAAGAGCTTCGCCTGGGACGGACCGCCGCCGCGCGTGCTGCTTCCGGGACCTTCAGGCGAGCGGCTTGTCGGTACGATCGAATGGTGCGGCGATGAATTCGGCCGCATCCTTCCAGCCTCCGGCTGCGCCACCCTGCCCATTGGCACGGTCGTCGAATGCACGGTTCCGCACTGCGATCCCACCATCAACATGCACGATGTTCTGCATGTGGTCGATGGCGACAGGCTTGTGGCGCAATGGGCCGTCGAGGGACGCGGCCGCGCGGATTGAATCCGCGCGAGCATCAACTCAGCTCAGTCCCGCAGCAGCTCGTTGATCGCCGTCTTGGAGCGGGTCTGGGCATCGACGCGCTTGACGATGACGGCGCAGTAGAGCGAGGGGCCCGGCGTTCCATCCGGCAAGGGTTTGCCGGACAGGCTGCCTGGCACCACGACCGAATAGGGCGGCACGCGGCCGTAGAACACCTCGCCGGTGGCGCGATCCACGATCTTGGTGGACGACGAGATGAAAACGCCCATCGACAGTACGGCGCCCTCTCCGACGACCACGCCTTCGACCACCTCCGAGCGGGCGCCGATGAAGCAATTGTCCTCGATGATCACGGGCCCCGCCTGCAGCGGCTCGAGCACGCCGCCTATCCCGACGCCGCCCGAGAGGTGCACGTTCTTGCCGATCTGCGCGCAGGAGCCGACGGTCGCCCAGGTGTCGACCATAGTTCCTTCGTCGACATAGGCCCCGAGATTGACGAAGGAGGGCATCAGCACGACGTTCGGGCCGATGTAGGCCCCCCGGCGCACAGTGCAATTCGGCACGGCGCGGAAGCCGGCCGCCTTGAACTCACCCGCCCCCCAGCCGTCGAACTTGGAGGGAACCTTGTCCCACCAGACCGCCTCGCCCGGCCCGCCCGGGATGACGGCCATGTCGTTGAGGCGGAAGGAAAGAAGGACGGCTTTCTTCAGCCATTGATTAACGCGCCAGCCCGTCGCTTCGGCGGCGTCCTTCTCGGCAATGCGCTTTTTCCCGCTGTCGAGGAGGAGGAGCGACTCGTTCACCGCGTCGCGAACTTCGCCCTGTGTCGCGGCGCTGATCTCGGCACGCGCCTCCCAGGCGGTCTCGATGACGGAAGCGAGTTGTTCAGTGCTCATAAATCAAGATCCTTGGCAGCTGTGGACGGCACGGGCGACATCCGGTGGGCGAAACCGGGTGCAAGGCGTTGTCGGCATTGGCCGTGCGCGAGTCAAGGTCGAACTGACGCATTAAACTAAGCCGCGAGCCATCCAGAGGGTCCACAAGGCCAACCGCGGGGAAGCGGGCCAAGCGGGCATTCAGGCTTGGTGCGGGCATTCAGGCCTGGCGGGCATGCAGGCTTGGCGGGCATTCTTGCCGCAGCCTCTTTCAATTTGCCGATCCGATAGCAACTTATTGACCGCATCACCCAATGGGATTTGAAGTTGTGGGGGCCGGATGCGATTTAGGCGGCGGGAACCCGGCCACTGCCGCTGAACACCGGTATTGTTGATGGAACGCAATCCGATCCGATATGTCTGGACTCGCAGCCGGGGCGTCCATTGTCTGGCTTTCCTCATCGTCGCCGTGCTGTTGCCGGTGGTATGGCTGCTGTTGCTGGTGCCGCGCGAACTCGTCGATATGGTCTTCATCGGCAACGCGGGCGCGGACGGTCAGGTCGATGCCTTCCTGAGGCTCGCCTTGCCCCTGTCGTGGCACTTCGGGGGCGAGCGGGTGCTCTTCTCCGGCTTTCCGCTGAGCCGGGACCAGGCTTTCACGGTCGGGTTGATGGTCATTGCCGCGCTCGTCCTCCTCAGGGCGGTGCTCAGGGTGTCCATCCGGCTGATCAGCGCGCGCCTCGGGCCTAGCCTTGCCGACGACCTCAGGCTCCTTCTCTTTCGCCATCTGGTGGCTGAACGCACCACCAGCGAGGCCGTGGAGAACGCGATCACCTCGCTCGGTCATCGCGTTGCGACTGTCACGCCGTTCCTGGGGCGGGCATTGGCGGCGCCCGCGCTGTTTTTCGCCGAAGGCGTGATCGTCATCCTGTTCGTCTTCACGCTGAACCTCTGGCTTGGCGTGGCCTTGATGGTGGCGGCCATGCTCGACGCTATGCTCGTCCCGGCACGGGAGGCCGAGCGGGACACGATGGTGAGGCGCATGAGCGCGGGCGAGACCGAGGCGATCCAGATGGGGCGTCACGCGGTCGAGCGCCTGCCCGCGATTCGCGTGCACGGCACGGCTGACGGCGAGGCCGAGCATTTCGCCGAGCGTCTGGCCAATGTCGCGCACAAGCACCGGCCGCCGCTAGGCCAGCTAACGCTTCTGGGCATCGCCCTGCGCATCGTGCGCGATGGCATGCCGGTGCTGATGCTCATGGTGGGGGGCTGGCTGATGATGCAGGGCAAGCTCACACCCGGTGGTCTGCTGGCCGCCGTCAGCGCGGCATTCCTGCTGATCCGCCCCGTCGAGGCCATGGCGCTCTGGACGCGCGAGCGGCATGCCGCAACGCAACTCTTCGACGAGATCGCGCGGTCGATCGGCGACCTCAAGGCGCGGGCCCGGCGTTTTTCCGATACAGATTTGCCGGAAAATTGGAGCCAGCTCCGTATCGACCGGGCGTCGATTTTCGATCCGCTGACCAGCCATCGGCTATCTGCTGTCGACCTCGATATTCCTTTGCCGACACGCACGGCTCTGGTGACGGATGATGAGGGAGGCGGACATATCATTGCGGCGGCGCTCGGTGGAGCGCTTGAGCCCTCCTCGGGTGAGATCAAGCTGGACGGCATCAATCTTCTTACGGTGCCGGCCGCTCGCCGTGCCCGACGCGTTGCGCTCGCGGGCCATACACCCATCATTCTCGACGGCACCTTGCGTCAAAATATTCTCTATGGAGCCCCCGATCTTGGCGGAGAGGACATCGATGCGGTGCTCTGCGATGTCATGCGCACGGCCGGCATCGATGATGATGCCTATGCCCTTGGCCTCTCCACAAGTGTCAGCAGCCAGACGGCGCCCAGACTGGCGGAGCGGGTGGTGGAGGTCCGCCGTGCTATCCGGGCGGAGCTCAGCTCCAACGGTTTGGGCGACCTGGTCGATCCCTTCGAGCCCAATCGCTACAATCGCTACGGCACCGTCGCTGAGAACATTCTGCATGGGGTACCCGTCGGCGACACGTTCCGAGAGGTCCATCTTGCCTCCAACCCCTTCCTGCGGGCTGTGCTCGAAGCCGAGGATCTGACGCGCCCGCTCGCGGAGATGGGGTTTGCCATTGCCTCCAGCCTCGTGGAGATCTTCGACGGCGTGCCGGACGGGCATCCGCTCTTCCAGCGCTTCGCCTTCTTCAGCGCCGCCGAGCGTGGCCTCTGCGCCGACATGGTGGCGCGTCGATCGGAGCGTCGGCGGTCGGCAGAGACCGGGCGTGATCGTGACCGGCAGATAGCCCTCGCACTTCGCTACTGTGAAGCGCGGCATCGTCTCGGCGTTCTCGACGAGGCGATGGAAAAACGCCTCGTTGCAGCTCGGCACACTTTTGCGCGGCTGCTTCCACCTAGCCTCAGGCCGGCGATCTCGTTCTATGAAGCGGATGCGATCTGCGCCGCCGCCTCGCTCAGCGATAACCTTCTATTCGGGCGCATCGCCTATGACGTGGCCGGCGCGGAGGACAAGGTTCACGCGACCGCGCGGCGCGTTCTCAGCAATCTCGGCCTCGATGAGGACGTGCTGCGTCTCGGCCTGTCTGCCCATGTCAGCCACGGGGCGGAGCGGCTCCAGCACCTGAACGTCGCACTGATCGATCTGGCGCGCTGCCTCGTCCGCCGTCCGGATCTTCTTGTTCTCGATGGAGTTTTCAACGGTCTCTCCATCGCCGAGATCGCCGCCCTGATGGAGCGCCTGGATTTGTTCATGGCGAACGGCAGCCTCATCGCGGTGGTGCCTTCCACCTTCGATCTGAGCGCTTTCTCGCAGATCATCCGTTTCGAGGGTGACCATGTCCTCACGGCGCAGGATCGCGTGGAGATCCCCGGCGGTTCGGCACCTGTTACCACTGGCGGGGGTGCTGCAGTCATTCCAGCGGAGGGATGAGCCTCCTCGTGTGCGCTCGCACACGCAGCGATTAAGAATGCTGGAATTCAACGCTAATTTCGCGCTAACGGCGCCTCGTATCCCCATATGGCGTGGAATTCGGGGTCTGGCACCACCATATTCGGTACCTGAAAGCCGCTCCGATGTGAGAAGGCAGTTGCCACGCGGCGATCTTCATGGTGCTGATAAGGCTGAATGAGATCGCAGGACGGATCTAATTGTGGCAATTGCGGCGAAAAATTCCCTTATGTGTGTTAGCGCACGGAATTTGCGGCGTTTTTGAGGTATCAGTAGTCGATGTGCGCCTATCCTGCTCCAGCCGATGATGCGCTCCTCGTCAAGTTTTGGGGCGTTCGCGGCTCTATTCCGGTCTGCGGAACGGATCACGTCATCTTTGGCGGCCATACACCCTGCGTCGAAGTCCGCTGCGGTGATCAGCTTTTCATCATTGATGCGGGTACGGGGATCACCAATCTCGGCTTGGCCATCAAGGAGACTGCGCCGCCACAGATCGAGATTTTGCTGAGCCATCTCCATCTCGACCATGTGATGGGCCTGCCATTCTTCAAGCCAGCCCTTTATCCGGACAAGACAATCCGCTTGTCTTGCGGCAACCTCGATGGGCAAACTGCGGAGAAGCCGCTTGAGCGGCTGTTTTCGCCGCCGATTTTCCCCGTTACGCTCGCGCAGCTGCCGGCCAAGTTCATCTACAACGGCTTCAGAGCCGGTGAGACGCTGTCATTCGGGCGCCAGACCGTTCGTACCTGCCTGTTGGACCACCCGTCGGGGGCGACTGCCTATCGATTCGACCATGGCGGCCGCAGTGTCTGCTATGTCAGCGATATCGAGCATGGCGAAAACTGGCCGCCGGAGAACCTTGTCGAGTTCGTGCGGGACGCTGACCTCGTCATCTATGACGCAATGTTCTGCGAGAACGAATACAGCCATTGTCGCGGGTGGGGGCATTCCACGATCAGGGCGGGTGTGGAGCTGTGCCGCCGCGCTGACGTGAAGCAGCTGGCTGCTTTCCACATGCACCCGATGCACAATGATGCCTTCCTGCTCGACATGGAAGCGGATCTCACGAAGGCTATGCCCGGCTCATTCGTGGCACGCCAGGGGCAATCTCTCGTCTTTGCTCCGGTGGCAGCGGAAGTGCCTGCCTGACGGGATTGGGCCTACCGCCGCTTCCTCCCCTCGATATCAGATCAGCGCATTGCCTTGCGGAAAGGCGGCGCCCGTCTCTTGCGATCGGGAAACCGGTCGTTATTGTCCGGCCAGCAACTCTCCATTGTCGCGGGCAAGGACTGGCGGGGCATGACGATATCACTTCTGGTAAGCCTCGCCAGTGTCGGGCTCGTAGCGGCGGTGCTCTCCGCAGCGCTCGTTTTTCTTCTCTTTCCCCTCATGCGGCGCTATGCGCTGGCCCGTCCGAATGCCCGTTCCAGCCATCGCGTGCCGACGCCACAGGGAGGGGGCATTGCCGTATTGGCCGCGCTGCTCCTGGCGGCAGGCGCCGGCGTCTGGGTTCTCGCACCAGGCTCGATTGCCGTGTTCACACCGGCCGCGATTGGCGCCGTGGTCTTGGCCCTAATTGGCGCTTTCGACGACATCCGGCCGTTGCCGGTTCTTCCGCGCCTGCTGCTCCAATTCGGCGCCGTCGCCCTTGCCGTGGCCGCGGTGGGCGAGATCCGGTTGTTTCCTGCTCTTCTTCCCGCTCCCGTGGAATTCGCGCTGGTCGTCCTGGCTGGTGTCTGGTTCGTCAATCTCGTCAATTTCATGGATGGGCTGGACTGGATCACGGTGGCCGAAGTCGTGCCGGTTTCGGCCGCGCTAGCGCTGTTATCGCTTTTCGGCACCCTTCCCCTTGATGCTGGGCTCGTTGCGATGGGGCTGTGTGGCGCGATGCTCGGCTTCGCGCCCTTCAACCGTCCCGTCGCCAAGCTGTTTCTGGGCGACGTCGGCTCGCTTCCCATCGGCCTTATCCTTGGGTTCCTCCTTTATCGCCTCGCGGGGGAAGGGCATCTCACGGCGGCGCTTCTCCTACCGCTCTATTATCTCGCGGACGCGACGCTCACGCTTCTCATGCGCCTCAGGCGCGGCGAGAAGGTCTGGCAGGCGCATCGCAGCCATTTCTACCAACGTGCCACGGACAATGGCTTCACGGTGATGGATGTCGTCGGAACGGTCTTCGTGCTCAATCTGGTGCTGGCCGCGCTGGCGACAGCCGCGGTTCTCGCCGAGGGGATTTTTATCCCCACCGGGCTCCTGATAGCTGGTCTTGTCGCGGTGGCCATCGTGCTGGCCCGTTTCGGCCGGCCGCGCGCGACAGTCGCGGAACGGAGAGGCTGATGGCGCGCCGGGTTCTCCTCACCGGGGCGACGGGCTTCGTCGGCCGCCATCTCATCACCGATCTCATGGGCGCGGGGATCATCGTCCGCGCCGCTACCCGACGGCCTGCCGCCCTGCCGGCGGGGGTCGAGCAGGTCGTCGTGGGCGACCTCGACCGCCCTGTCGACTGGAGCGAAGCGCTAGCCGGAGTGGACGCGGTTGTCCATGCGGCGGGCATTGCGCACGCCGGGCCGGGCATTGCCGAGGAGCGCTATCACCGCGTGAATACGGAAGCGACGGTGGCGTTGGCGAAAGCAGCCGGGCCGTCGCGACGCTTCCTCTTCATCTCGTCTATCCGTGCCCAGAGCGGCCCCACGGCCACGCACGTCCTGACGGAAGCTGATGTGCCGCGCCCCGAGGACGCTTATGGCCGCTCCAAGCTTGCCGCGGAGCAAGCATTAGCCGAACTCGGGGGGGACTGGGTCGCGCTCAGGCCGGTGCTGGTTTATGGGCAGGGGGTGGGCGGTAACATGGGCGCCTTGCTGTGGCTGGCGCGCCTTCCCATTCCCTTGCCGGTGAACGGCCTCAAGGGACGCCGCTCCCTTGTGGCGGTCGAGACCCTCGCGGGCGCCGTGCGCCACTGCCTCGCCCTGCCGGCGGCGCCAAGGTCTGCCTTCATCGTTGCCGACCCGCAGTCGGTCACCGTTGGAGAGATCGTCGCGGCGCTGCGGGAAGGAATGGGGCGGCGGCCGGGCCTCTTCACAGTGCCGGAGGGGCTTTCCCGTTCGCTCTGCATGATCACAGGGCGCTCTGAGGCTTGGACACGCCTTACGAGATCACTGGAGGTCGACGCAGCGGCGCTCAGGCAATCCGGCTTTGTGCCACAATTGCAGACCCGACTACAGCTGCGTCTTTTAGCGGCGGGTTCTTGCGCGCCGCGAACTCGGGGATAGCATCCTCGAGAATGGCTTCCGCCGCCAGGCGGTCGCCGCTGGCGATCGCTTCCGCGAGTGCCGCAAGGCGCGCGGAGAGATACTGCCGGTCGGCGAAAAGCGGCTTGGCGGCCATGACGCCATCGATGCCGGTTTCCGCCATGGGTTCCTGCTGGCTGAACAAGATCTCGTGCAGCCGCTCGCCCGGCCGGATGCCGGTCTCGACGATATCGATATCTGCCCCTGGCTCGAAGCCGGCCAGACGGATCATGCGCTCGGCGAGCGCATAAATGCGGACGGGCTGTCCCATTTTGAGCACGTAGACGGAAGCCTGTTCACGCGGCGCAGTGTTGCCTGGCCTCGAGGTGGGCACGGTGCCGCTCGCAACGCGACCCTCGCCGTCGGCGTGCGACGCGGCCGTGATGACAAGGTCCACGGCTTCGCGCACGGTCATGAAGTAGCGCACCATGGCGCGGTGCGTGACCGTGACAGGGCCGCCGCGGGCAATTTGCGCCTTGAACTTTGGCACGACGGAGCCATTCGATCCCAGCACATTGCCAAAACGCACGGCAATGAGGCGCGTGCCACCGTCGTGATGACCGCGCCCGTCGTCGGCGCCGGCCATCTCCGCATCGAGGGCCTGGGCGTACATTTCGGCGAAGCGCTTGGTTGCGCCGAGCATTGATACTGGTTCGATGGCCTTGTCGGTGGAGATCATCACCATGGCTCTGGCACCCGCCGCAACGGCGGCGTCGGCGACGTTCACGGAGCCGAAGACGTTGGTGCGGATACCCTCACCCCAGTCCTGTTCCAGATAGGGCACGTGCTTCAATGCTGCGGCGTGGAAGACCACATCCGGCTTAAAACGGGCGAAAAGCATGTCCATGCGCAGGCGGTCGCGCACATCGGCAATGGCGCCTTCCACCTTCGTCTCGGTGCCGAGATTGGCGAGCGCTTCCGTGATCTGGTGAAGGGCAGGCTCGGAGTTCTCGATGACGAGTATATCGGAGGCACCGAAGGCGGCTGAGCGCAGGCAAAGCTCACTGCCGATGGAGCCCCCGCCGCCGGTGACGACGATACGCCGCCCACGGACAAAGCGGGCGAGCCGGGCACGATCGATCTCAACGGTCGGGCGCAGCAAGAGATCCTCGATCTCAACGGGCTGCAGCGCCGCGGCGCTCATACCCTCCTCGACGTCCTGCATGCGCGACAGCGGCAGTCCAAGGCGCCGGGCGCGCAGGAGAAGGTCACTGCCTTCCGTGTCGCTGCCATGCTCCCCGGTGAGGGCATTCTGCGTAAGCACGAGCCTGCGGATGGCGACACCGCGCTCCTGAGCCTCTGCGACCACCTGTTCGAGGTCCGCGAAGCTGCCGAGCACGGGCACACCCCTGATAGCCTGGCCGAGATCGCCCTGGCGCGGAGAGAGGATGCCCTCCGCCGCGATCTTGCGGAACGCCCCGGACTCTATCGCGCGCAGCAGCGCCTCGATGTCCGTGCCGCGCCCCAACAGAAGCGCCGGATGGGCGCCATCCTTCGCATGGGTCTTGGCCTGTTCGTACTTCATATAGCGGTAGGCAAGGCGCGGGCCGCCGAGCAGCGCGACCTGCAGCAACCAGTAGAGCGCGATGGTGATCTTGCCGAAGAAGAAGAAGCCGTAGAACGTCGACGACGCCAGCACGTAGTCCACCACCAGCAGCGTCAGCGCCAGCACCGTCGAGGCGCGTACGATGTTCGACAGGTCCGGCAGTGACGCGAAGCGCCACTTCGATTTGTAGAGCGAGAACAGCCAGTAGATCGCGCCGGCGTAAATCAGGAAGACAGGTAGGATCGACGGCAACAAGTCGAGCCGGGTGGCGAGCCGCCCCCCTTCGAAGCGGATGACGAAGGCCAGCGTGACGGCAAGCGCCGTCGCGACGAGATCGTGGATGACGATCAACGTCTTCTTGAGGGAAGGGATGAGTTCAAGCCGGGCCATGGGTCGTGCGGGATATCCGCTCACAACACGCTTTTGTCAATGTTGGAGGCAGCCCGTGGCGACGTTGTTTGCCACGCATCGCGTGCAAGAACGAGCTTATTGAGTCCATTCACCTTTTCTCGCCTTCCCCTGGCCGGATTTCTGAGTCTAAAGGTCCAGCTGAAGCGTCCAGCCCGATTCGACGGCGGGAACCAAACTGAACTGGAAATATTTCGATAGGTGTTCTGCGTCCTACGCGATACGGCGTGCGTAACTTGCCAAGGCGAAGCTGGGCGCTCGTTAACCTATTGTTAAAATGGACATGGTGATGAGCGGATCGAAGCGGATTGACGGCATTGATTTCTGGCGTGGCATCGTCCTCGCAATGATTTTCATCAATCATGTGCCTGGCAACGGTTTCGAGATTATGACCCATCGCCACGTCGGCTTCAGCGATTCCGCCGAGGCGTTCGTGTTTCTGGCCGGCGTTTCGGTAGCGCTCGCTTACGGCGGGCGTTTCTTGGGGAACCAGTCGTGGCGAGGACTTCGCGCCATCGTGAGCCGGGCGGTGACCCTCTATGGCGTGCAGATCGCCATGTCGTTTATGGCCATCGCCATTTTTGCCATAGGCGCGCTGATTTTCGACGATGACACGATCATGCACGAACATGGGCGGGATCTCTTCCTGTCCAATCCGATGCGCGCTGTGGTGGCCGTCACCGGCCTGAGCCACCAGCTCGGCTATTTCAACATTCTGCCGATGTATATCGTCTTCCTGCTGTGGGCTCCGGCCTTGCTTCTCCTGGCGCGCGTCGATGATCGCTTGATGCTGGGCTCCGCGGCGCTGATCTATCTCTTCGCCCGTGAATATGGCTGGAACTTCCCGACCTGGCCAGTCGACGGCGGATGGTTCTTCAATCCCTTCACCTGGCAATTCCTGTTCGCGGCGGGTGTCTTCATCGGCTTGCGCCTGCGCCAGGGTGAGGACATCAGTTTCGATCGCCGCATCTTTGCCGCGAGCGTCGTGATCCTGGCCGCCTCCGCCTTTGTGATCACGAAAGCATTCGGGTTTCTGCCGCTGCTGCCGGAACAGCTCAACAGCGTGGTCGACATGAGCAAGACCAATCTGGCGCCGATCCGGATGATCCATTTCCTGGCGCTCGCCTATGTGCTTTACCACTCGGGCCTGACCCTCATGGCAAAGAGCGGTAGCCTGTTTGCGCCGCTGTGCGTGATCGGCCGTCAGAGCCTGCCGGTCTTCGCCGCGGGCTCGATCCTGAGCGCGATTGGCCAGATCGTGATCGGGATGCGGAACACCGGCTTCATCGATGATCTTCTGTTCATCGGCGGGGGTCTGCTCCTGCTCTATGCCATCGCACTGTATCTCAGCGACCGTCGCGATGTCGCCACGGGGGAACCGCCCAAAGCCAAGATCGCTTGATCCCGCAACACCGGGATCATCTCCAGCTGCGCGCGATCGAGAGCAGGGCGTCGGTATCGAGATGGCGGCCCATATGGGCCGCTAATTCATCCAACGTCGACTCTATCGTCGCCTCATAGGCGAGTGGCGGCGTGCCCGGTCCGTCTGCTGGCCTGTCCGCAAGCCACCTTAGAAATGCGCGGCGGAAGGCATCTGCCGTGAATAGTCCGTGCAGATAGGTGCCCAGCACTCGGCCGTTTGGCGAGCGAGCGCCTTCAAGCCGTCCGTCGATCTGGAAGAGAGGGCGGGCACAATCGGCGCCACCGCTGCGGCCAAGGTGGATTTCGTAGGCCTCGAGTGGCTCAGAGTGGTCCAGGGCGAGCGCCCTGACGGGCCGAACCGTCTTGTCTCCCCCCAGCACCGTATCGACGATGAGATGCCCGAGGCCGTCGACCATGCCGGGAGGACCTTCGAGGCCGTCGGGGTCGGCGATCGTCCGCCCGAGCATCTGATAGCCGCCACATAGGCCGAGAACCGCGCCGCCTCGCCGGATGTGGGCCGCGAGGTCAACATCCCAGCCTTCCTCCCGGAATACCGCGAGGTCGGCAATCGTCGTCTTCGAGCCAGGCAGGATGATGAGATCGGCATCACCCGGCAGCGGTAGACCGCGTTCGACGAATGTCAGTCTCACCGATGGTTCAAGCCGGAGCGGGTCGAGATCGTCGAAATTTGCGATGCGTGGCAGCACCGGGACCGCGATGCGGATGGTTCCGTTCGTGTTCGGCGGCCCTTGCCGGAGGTCCATCGCATCCTCAGCGGGCAGGCGGCCCGCGTGCGGAAACCAAGGCAGGACGCCGATGGATGGCCAGCCGGTGCGCGCCGCGATGGTGTCGAGACCGGCGGCAAACAGGGTCGGATCTCCGCGGAACTTGTTGATGAGGAAGCCGCGGATCATCGTCCTGTCGGCCCCGTCCAGCACCGCGTGGGTGCCGACGAGGCTGGCGATCACTCCGCCACGATCGATATCGCCGGCGAGAACGACGGGCACCCCGGCTTCGCGGGCAAAGCCCATATTGGCGATGTCGCCGGCACGGAGGTTGGTTTCCGCCGGGCTGCCTGCTCCCTCGACGATCACGAGGTCCGCTTCACCCGCAAGCCGCGTGAAGCTCTCCATGACGAAGGGCATCAGCCGCTCACGCTTCGATGTAAAATCGCGCGCCTCCAGCCGGCCGAAGCGCTGGCCATGGACGATGAGCTGCGAGCCGCGCTCGCTCTCCGGCTTCAGGAGGATCGGGTTCATATGGACTGTTGGCGCCACCCTGGCCGCCCGCGCCTGCAGGGCTTGCGCCCGCCCGATCTCGCCCCCTTCGACCGCGGCGGCGTTGTTCGACATGTTCTGCGGCTTGAACGGCCGCACCCTGAGGCCCTGGCGGACGAAGTACCGGCAGAGGCCGGCGACCAAGAGCGATTTACCGACATTGGAGCCGGTGCCCTGGATCATGATGGCCGGGGTAGAGGACATTTCAGCCATCGGCTTCGACGATTTCGTCATAGCCGCGATTCTGGAACTCGATCAGGCAGAAGCCATGTCCGAAAGGATCGGCGCAGATGGCGATCTTGCCCCAGACGGTTGTATTGACGCCGTTTTCCACGGTCGCACCAGCCGCGACGGCGCGGGCAAGGGCAATGTCGATGTCATCGACCTGGATATCGAGATGTATCGGCGTCCAATGGCGCTCGTAACGCCGGGCATCGTTGGCGGCGCCGGACGTGCCCGGTGCTTTCTCGAGAAGGTAGATCGGAACCGGGCCTCCATCGAGCTCGACTACAGTCTTTCCGAGGCGGCGCCCAGGCGTAAGGCCGAAGGCCGCCGTATAGAAAGCCACGGCCTGCACGAGATCCGGCACGTCTATATTGACCAGCAAACGCATGGCGATGGCCCCTGTCGAACGCCGCGACTGGTATCAGCGACGTCAGGATGGAATCAGAACTCGATGCCTTCCTGTGCGCGCACACCCGCCTCGAAATGGTGTTTCACGAGGGTCATCTCGGTGACGAGATCGGCGGCTGCGATGAGTTCCGGCTTGGCATTGCGGCCCGTGACGATCACGTGCAAGTCTGGGCGGCGCGCAGCGAGCGTCGTCACCACCTCGTCCAGCGGAAGATAGTCATAGCGCAGCGCGATATTGAGCTCATCGAGGACGACGAGGCGAACGGCCGGGTCCGCCATGAGTTCTCGGGCCTTTGCCCAGGCGCGGGTCGCGGCGGCGATGTCGCGTGCCTTGTCCTGCGTTTCCCAGGTGAAGCCCTCACCCATGCTGTACCAGTGCAATTGGTCGCCGAATGCCTCCAGCGCCTTGCGCTCGCCGGTTGACCAGGCGCCCTTGATGAACTGCACGGCACCGACCCGCCAGCCGTGGCCGAGCGCCCGCAGCATCAGCCCGAAGGCGGCTGTCGACTTGCCCTTACCCTTGCCCGTGTGGACGATAAGGAGCCCTTTCTCGATGGTCTTGGAGGCAACCTCTGCATCCTGGGCGGCTTTCCGCTTGATCATCTTGTCGCGATGGCGCGCATCGTCGGTGTTCAGGCTCATGGTGTCCTCGGGGTTTCTGATGGGCCGCGCGCAGCCCGGGCCGTGAACGGATCTATTTCAGTTTCAGGGGAAGGCCGGCGGCGACCATCACCACTTCATCGGCAATGGCCGCGACGCGTTGGTTGATGAGGCCCGCCTGGTCGCGGAAAGTGCGGGCCAACGCATTGTCCGGCACAATGCCGAGGCCGACCTCGTTGCTGACGACGACGAGGGGCCGGTCATTGGCCTCCAGTCGGGTGATCAGCCGGTCGCATTCACCGCTGACGTCGTATTCCGCCAGCATCACATTGGTGAGCCAGAGGGTCAGGCAGTCGATGAGCATCGGGACGCCGGGCGGGGCGTCATCCAGCACCTCGACGATATCAATGGGTTCCTCTCGGGTGATCCATCCGCCGCAGCGACGGTCGCGATGATGGGCGACGCGTTCCGCCATCTCATCATCGCGAGGCTCACAGGTGGCGAGATAAATCCACGGCTGCGGCAGGGATGTGATGCGGGCCTCGGCCGTGCGGCTCTTGCCGGAGCGGGCGCCGCCGAGAATCAGGGACAGGAAGGGGCGTGGTGCGCTGGCCAGGGGCATGCCCATTGGTGTCACGACCTCAGGGGCAATGCAAGGCATCGCGGGTGGTCCCCGGAACGGGAACCGGCCCGGCAAGTCCGCGAGGCTGGGAGGGGGCACCGGAGAACGGTCCAGCCAGACGGCCCTGCCGAGCCGACAGCCAAACATTCGGCGCCATTGCTCCCGAAGTCAAACAAACCTGCATCTTGTGGGCGCGACGTGCACCGAAGTTCCGCGCAGGCTGTGCGCTGGCACACGCTGGCCCGCGTTTACTGTGCAATCTCACGCGAAATGTTGCAGGAGGGTCGATACTTCGGCGCCGCGTCCCGTGCTGTGGGAGACGAATGCCATTTCGCCTACCCTTCAGCGGTGCTAAGGCTGACCCCATTAAGAGGCGCCGCTCCATGAACCGCATTTTCGCTTCCCTGCCTACCACTGTCTTTGAAGCCATGTCGCAGCTCGCTCGCGAGACGGGAGCGGTAAACCTAGGGCAGGGCTTTCCCGACGGCGCCGGCCCGGATGACGTGCGGGCCAAGGCGGCGGAAGCCGTGATCTCCGGATGGAACCAGTATCCGCCGATGATGGGCCTGCCCGAGCTCAGGCAAGCGGTCGCTCAGCACTATGCCCATCATCAGGGCCTTGATCTTGCGGCGGACGAGGTGATGGTGACATCAGGCGCCACGGAGGCGATTGCGGGTGCCCTGTTCGCGCTCATCGAACCGGGCGACGAGGTCGTGCTCTTCGAGCCGATGTATGATGCCTATCTGCCACTCGTGCGGCGCGCGGGTGGCGTGCCGCGCTTCGTCACGTTGCAGCCGCCGCACTGGCGCCTGACGGAAGAGGCGCTCGCCGCGGCCTTCTCGGATAAGACAAAGGTGGTTCTGTTCAACAATCCGCTGAACCCCTCCGCTGTTGTTTTCCCGGAGGAGGACCTCGCCTTGCTCGCCCGCTTCTGCGTCAAGCATGACGCCATCGCGGTCTGTGACGAGGTCTGGGAGCATGTGGTGTTCGACGGGCGCCGCCATCGTCCGCTGATGGCAGAGCCAGGCATGCGCGAACGCACCGTCAAGATTGGCTCGGCGGGCAAGATCTTTTCGCTGACAGGCTGGAAAGTGGGCTTTGCCTGCGCGGCGCCGGACATCCTCAAGGTGCTCGCCAAGGCGCACCAGTTCCTGACCTTCACCACGGCGCCCAACCTGCAGGCGGCCGTCGCCTTTGGCCTTGGCAAGGCTGACGACTATTTCACCGGCATGCGGGCAGATTTCCAGCGCAGCCGGGATCGTTTCAGCAATGGCCTCAAGGAGAGGGGCTTCACCGTGCTGCCGAGCCACGGCACCTATTTCCTCAATGTGGACATCGCTCCCCTCGGCGAGACGGATGATGTGGATTTCTGCAAGCGGCTCGTGACGGAGCGTGGCGTCGCCGCGATCCCCGTTTCGGCCTTCTATGCGGAAGGCGCGGTCCGCACAGTCGCGCGCTTCTGCTTCGCCAAGACTGACGCGACCCTCGATCGCGCCCTGGAGCGGTTGGAGGGGCTTGTGCAGCGCCGTTGAACTGCCCCACATTGTTTGGCAACACTCCAAAACACGCAACACACTCCAGCTTGGGAACAGCCGGCATGATCCGTTCTCTGATGCTTCGCTCCTTGGTATCGATCGCCGCGCTCGCCGCGGCGGGTGTCGCCATGGCGCAGGAAAAGACCGTCAACGTCTACAACTGGTCCGACTACATCGATCCGACGGTGCTCGAAGAGTTCACGAAGGAGACCGGGATCAAGGTCGTGTACGACACCTACGACAACAACGAGATCGTCGAGACGAAGCTGCTAGCCGGGAAATCCGGCTATGACATCGTGGTGCCGTCCGGACCGTTCCTGCAGCGCGAGATCAAGGCCAAGGTATTCCAGCCGCTCGACAAGGCGAAGATCCCCAATCTGGTCAACATGTGGCCGGACGTGGCCAAGAAGCTGACCGTCTTCGATCCTGGCAACGTCTATGCTGTCAACTACATGTGGGGCACCACGGGCATCGGCCTGAATGTCGACAAGGTGAAGGAGCGGCTCGGCGATGTGCCGCTGAATACCTGGGATCTCGTGCTGAAGCCTGAGGTCGCGGCGAAATTGAAGGACTGCGGCATCTATATGCTCGATTCCCCGGAGGACCTCTTTCCCGGGGTCCTGAACTACGTCGGCCTCGATCCCGATTCGAAGGACGCGAAGGATCTCAACAAGGCGGCCGATGCCCTGATGAAGGTGCGCGGCAACATCCGCAAGTTCCATTCATCCGAATACATCAACGCGCTCGCCAACGGCGATATCTGCGTGGCTGTCGGCTATTCCGGGGATATCGTCCAGGCGAAGGCCCGCGCCGAGGAAGCCAAGAACGGCGTCAACATCAGCTATGTCATTCCGAAGGAAGGTGCGCTGATGTGGTTCGACTCGATGGCGATCCCCGCGGACGCGAAGAACGTCGCGGAGGCGCATGCCTTCATCGATTTCATGAACAGGCCGGAGATCGCGGCGCGGAACGCCAATGCCGTGCATTATGCCAGCGGCAATCTGGCCGCCAAGAAGGATGTCGATCCAGCGATCCTGAACGATCCCGGCATCTATCCGGATGAGCAGACCATGTCACGCCTTTTCACCAACACGGCCTATAACGAGCAGGCCCAGCGCACCGCGACGCGTCTGTGGACGCGCATCAAGACAGGGCGCTGAGAGCGAGGCCGTACGGACTGCTGGAAGGCGGGCTTGCCCCATGGGGATCCCGTCCTTCTCAAGGTTTCGTGCAGCGGGAGCGAATCAGCACCTCGAAATCCGCGACGGACCCGTCCATCTGAGCCACGTTCTCCTGGCGCTCACGCCCTGTCGTGCAACGGGCGAAGGTTTTGCTCGCCTCACGCATGACATCGACATGCTTGCGATAGGCGCTGCATTTGGCATCATCGCTCGCCTGAGCCACGGCTTCCAGATTGCGCAAGGCGTTGCGCAGCGTTGAATCGAGAACGAAGAGATCGCGCTTGCATGAGGGCGTGCCGGCCTGCGCCTGCGCCTGCGCTGCGCCAGGTGCGAGACTCAAGCCGACAACCAGAGTCGTGAAGCCTAAGCTCAGAAATCGCGCGGCTACCGTGCGGTTCGAGCCTGTCGTTCCGGATGGCATGCGTCGCTGTCCTTGTCATCTCTCCATACTGCGCCATGCATAGCCCTATCCAGGGTCTTGCGACCAGTCTTGCCATAAGTCTTCCTGATCTGTTTCGGCATGGCGGTGATCGCTACGAGACGGGCTCGCGCGCTTGACCCCGCTCTGCCAAAGCGGGACAAGGCCATCTCAAGAGGTCCGCCGACGCGCAATGTCGCCGGATTTCCGGAGATCCCGCTGGCCACGGAACCCTCAGTGCAACGCTCTCGTTTAACAGGAACGATGACGGCAACATTTCCTCACCCCGTTTTAGTGGGCGATATCGGTGGGACCAATGCGCGCTTCGCGCTGGTCGAAGCCCCTGGCGCGCCGCTTGAAGCTTCCGTCCAACTGCATACGCACGAGCATGCGAGTGCCCACGACGGTGTCGTCGCGGCGATCGCTGCCATGCGCGGTGGTTTTCCTGAAACGGCATCCCCGCCCTTGCCGGCGCCCCGCTCGATGATCGTATGTGGCGCGGGGCCGCTGGTCGACGGACGCATTCAGCTCACCAACGCCGGCTGGGTGCTCGACCAGCAGGCGTTACTCGAGGAGCTTGGCCTGGAGGAGTGTCTGCTGCTCAACGATTTCGAGGCGCAGGCCCTCTCGCTGCCCGCCTTGCCGCGTGAGGCGCTGCATCGCATCACGCCCGATCTCGCGCCGCGAGCGGGAACGCGGGTGGTGCTGGGACCCGGGACGGGTCTTGGTGTCGCAGGCCTCATCGAGAGCGCGGGCCAGTTCATCCCCGTTGCAAGCGAGGGCGGTCATATCGACTTCGGCCCGGTCACAGATGAGGAATATGCGCTTTGGCCGCATATCGAGCGGGTTGATGGTCGGGTGACGGCGGAGTGCGTCCTGTCCGGCCCGGGCCTTTTAAGGCTTTATAAGGCGCAATGCGCGGTTGCAGGACTAGAGCCGCGCTACGGTGAGCCGCCCCCGCTTGTCGAAGCGGCGATCGATGGCAGCGATCCGGCGGCGCGCGACACGGTGCGACTGTTCCTCGCGATCTTGGCGCGCTTTGCTGGCGATGTCGCGCTGACATTCGGCGCGCGCGGCGGTGTCTATCTTTCTGGCGGAATCCTGCCGCGGATCCATTCATTGATTGATCCCGGTGTCTTCGCGGCCATCTTCGCCGAAAAGGCCCCGGTTGATGGTTTTATGAGCCGCATCGCGACTGTGCTTGTCATTGAGCAGAAAGCGGTGCTGCTCGGCATGGCTGCCGTGGCGGCCGCCCCGGATCGTTACCGCATGGATTGGGAGAGCAGGCTCGCTCGACGCTGATGCGAGGCTGTGGTCTGTGGACCCATATCTAGGCTTGCCGCTCCATATTGTAGTTTTATTACAGAAATCCGGCACCGCGCGTCGCAATTTCTTCGTTGAAGCGGCTTTGGAATGTAATTATTCTACGACACGACCCCTTGAATGGCCCTACCGCAAACATCCGGATAATCTCGCGATGTGCGGGCAAAGTAAGGCAAATGAAGCCACGCCACGGGCGAACGGGCCGGTCTATGAAGCTTGCGGGAGGGATAAATATGAGCCTGACGAGACGGACAATTCTGAAAACGGGTGCCGCTACCGCGGCGCTTCTGCCCTTCGCGGGGTCGCTGCGCGCTGAAGGCAAGCAGATCAACGTCTTCGCGCATCGCGTGATGCAGAACGTGTCCAACGGTACAAAGGGGGGTGATGTCACTCAGGCGTTCACCAAGGCGACCGGTGACACGGTCAATTGGGTGACTTTCGAGACAGGGCCCCTGCACGACCGCTTGTTCCGCGAGGCTTCACTCGCGGAATCCACCGTCGACGTGGCTTTCATTCTCAACACCTATGCGACCCCGCGCATCGCCACGCTGTTCGAGCCGCTTGGTCCTAGGATGGCGAAGGATCCCGTCGAGGATCCAAAGGACCTGTTTCCGGGCCTGGTCAAGGGCGTGACCATTGGTGATGAGCTTTACGCGGTGCCGTTCCGGCATGCATCGACAGGTCTCCATTATAACGAGGAGATCTTCGCCGAGCGTGGCATCAAGGGACCGCCGCAAACAATCGAGGAATTCGTCGAGGTCGCCAAGAAATGCACCTACACCCGGCCGGACGGCACGCCGGTCGTCGGTTTCATCCTGCCGGGCGTCGCCTATCCCGAGGTTATCGCACTCGCTCGAGCCTGGGATGCGGATTTCATCACGCCCGACATGAAGGTCGTCGCCAATTCCAAGGAGATGGTGGCGGCTTTGACCATGATCCGTGACCTCTACACTTCCGGTGCGGTGCCAAAAAACCTCACGGGTATGAAGGCCGAAGACGCCAATACCTGGATGCAGCAGGGGCGGGCGGCCATGGCCGCGAGCTCCATGAGCCGCAACGGCCTCTACAATGATCCGGCCAAGTCGCAGGTCGCCGGCAAGATCAAGACGACCTACTTCCCGATCGCTGAGGCCCTCAAGGGCAAATACGAGGTGGCGCCCACCAAGGTCGAGTTCTGGAGCATGGCGATACCCAAGAACTCCAAGAACAAGGAACTGGCCTGGGCCTTCATCAAGGCCATGTCCTCGAAGGAGGCGACACTGGCAGCCGCGCTTAACGGCAACGGGCCGGTTCGTGGCTCCACTTATGATGATCCGCGCATCAAGGAGGCTCTCCCCTATGCGGAAGCGGAGCGCAAGGTGCTCCAGGTCTCCCGCGTGCCGCTACCGGCCTTTGATAATGCCGCCCGCGCCGCCGACTTGTTCAAGGAGCAAGCGGAAACGGTCGTGCTCGGCATGAAAACGCCTCAGCAGGCGATGGATGAGCTGACGGTGACGGTCCAGAAGCTGGTTGGCTGAGAAACTGGTGGAATAAGAGGGGGAAGGGCGCGGTCGTTTCCGGCTAACCGGGATGGCCGCGCCTGCTTTAGGCGCACGGGCAGGCCGCCTCGATCAGGGCCTCCGGGCTCGTGTCTTCGCCGAGATGGACAAGAACGTCTCCCGCTTCAGCGAGCGTCGGGACGCGCCGGCAGATGACGACGCCGGCCGCCGCGAAATGAAGCGGTTCCGGCGCGCGTTCGGGCCGTTCGGGATCACTCAGCCAGCCAGCCACGGCGCCGGACGCAACGGTATCGCCGAGCATGAAGGCGGGAGCGAAGAGGCCTCGGCCAGGACACCGCAGGAAATGCTCGCCGCCCACCGCGAGGAGCCGTGTCGATGCGCTTTCCGGTCCTAAGCCGCTGTTCACGAGAATGCCGACATGGGCAAGCGCACGGCGCAGGCCGGCGGCTGCGATGGCCACGGTTTGTTGTGTGACGCCGCCGCTTCCGCCAAGTTCCGTCGCCATGGCGACGATGCCCAGATCCAGGGCCGTGGCTACGAGTGTCCCCTTCGCTTCGGGACGCTTCACCACCGCCGTCACCGGTGCCCCGAAGGCTGCGAGCAGATCCAGCACGCGCGTTGCCAGGGCCTTGTCCTCTGGCAGACGGCCGAAGGCGCAGGGCAGATAGTCGAGTGTGCTGCCGCCGCTGTGGAAATCCAGGAGATAGTCGGCTTCAGGCAGGAGAAGCCGGGTGATCCCTTCGGCGATCTGGCTCGTGGGACTGCCGCTCGCCTCGCCCGGGAACAGGCGCGCGAGATTGCCGCCGTCGATGGGCGAGGTGCGTCGGCCGGCCAGTGCCGCCGGCGGATTGGCGGTGGGCACGATGATGAGGCGGCCCCTGATATCTTCAGGCATGAGGTCGCGACCGAGCGCGCCAAGGACTATAGGCCCTTCATATTCATCGCCGTGGACCCCCCCGGTGCATAGCACGGTCGGCCCGGGGGCGCCGTTGATCACGATGACCGGGATCACGATCTGGCCATACGCGGAACGGTCGTGCGACCACGGCAGGCGCAACGCGCCGATGGTGCGTCCTGGTCGGTCAAGCGGGATATCGAGCCGTGCCGGCCCGGGTTGGCGGGCACTCGACGTTGGACTCACGCCGCCGCCCCCCTGGCGAGCGCTTCCGCATGGGTGAAGAGACCGGGTGTGCCGCCGGAATGCAGGAACACGACAGAATGCTCCGGCTTGATCGCGCCCGTCCTTACCGCGGTGGCGATGCCGGCCATGCCCTTGCCGGTGTAGACGGGGTCGAGAACCAGACCTTCCATGCGGCCGGCGAGGCGCACCGCCGCCAGGCTCGCCGGCGAGGGCTTGCCATAGCCCGGCGCTATTTCGCTGTCGAGGACATCGAAGTCGTCTTCCGTCAACCGGGTATCAATGCCGAGCAGGGACGAGGCTTCATCCGCGGTGCCGCAAATCCATGTCCTGAGCCGGGACGCCGGCTGCTGCGCGCTGATGCCCAGGAGACGCGTGCGGCAACCGAGATGCTTGAAGCCGAGAGCAAGGCCAGCCAGTGAGAGGCCCGACCCGCAGACCGCCACCATGACGTCCGGCACCGAGCCGCGGGCAGCGAAATCCTCGATGAGCTCGGCTGCGCCTGACATCCACCCGCAGACGCCAACGGCGGCACTTACCCCCGTCAGTTGGACGATGAATGGCTTGCGGCCCTCGGCGGCGTAATCGGCGGCAATGGCGTCAAGTTCGTTCGCGACGGTCCGGTCCCAGGGGTCTGTCACGGCGGTGAAGGTGATCGTGGCGCCGAAAACGTCATCCAGCAGAAGATTGCCCACCCGCTCGGTGCCCATCGCGGCTCGCAGGTGGAGATGACAGCCAAGTCCAAGCTTGGCGGCAGCTCCGGCGAGTGACCTGCAGAAATTGGACTGGCTCCCCGCCGTCGTAACCAGCATGTCTGCGCCGGCAGCTATCGCTTCCGCGAGAATGAAGTCGAGCTGCCGCAGCTTGTTGCCACCCAGCGCATAACCCGCCATGTCCTCACGCTTGATCGCAAGGCTCGCAACACCGAGCGCCCGTGCCAGCCTGGGCGCGTCGTCCAGCGGGGTCGGAAGGTGAGACAGGGTGAGGCGGTCAAGACCTGTGGTCGGGTCACGCTGTGTGGCGGGCATGGTCGTTTCCTGGATTGTTCTGATTTTCCCGGGCGGAGCCAAGTCCCGTGCGATGCTGTGGGCAGTACGTCAGCTAGTAGGGGCCTTGCCCGATGGGAAACCGGTCTCATCATTCATATTCCGGCCAGACGTCACTCCTGCGGCCTCTAGCGGCGCTATCACCATACACCGTGGTGCGCGGGACCGCGAGCGCTTTGTAGCTTTATTACGCTTACCGTGGCGCCTGCGGGATCATTCACGCTTCCCGCTCAAAAGCATCGGTTATTTATCGGTGCAATCGCATTCTCTTTCGACGCTGTTGATATTTCACTGGTGTTTCAATGGCAGAGGCACGGTAATCCCCCGGATTGTGCAATCCGGGATTGAAACGTCACTCTGTTTTTGAAAAATATTTCGAATGTATCGACGCCAGCCGCGTTTACGTCGGCAGTTCATATCGAGGAAGAAATCGTGATCGGTGGCATTGAATGGAGAAAAATTACACATCCGTCTCACGGCGGTCGAAAGTTTTTCCTATAGGGGCGGCCTTGGCGTTGCTGGCGGCGGAATCGTGAGTTTTCTGGCGATGAAACGGGCTCATATCGAAAACAGTGATGAATTTGCCGCGGGGCCAGGGTGAAGCCATGGTATCGGACGACACTGGTGCTACGCCTGAACAGCGCGCTGGCACCAAGACGGCCAGTGGGATGTTGATGCAAGACGCGTCGCGTTTCCTGGACAAGATCGCGGCCCAAAGGGCCCAATTGTCCCCCTCTGAGCGGAGGGTGGCCGATTTCGTTCTCGATCATCCCGAGCGAATCATCCGCATGTCGATTGCAGAATTGGCGGCATCAGTGGGGGTGAGCCAGCCGACGGTGCTGCGTTTCGTGCGCTCGCTCGGCCTGTCACGCTATCCCGATCTCAAGTTGCTCACGGGGCAGAGCATCGTCTCAGGCACGCCTTATCTTCATAGCGAGGTCCGAACTCAGGACACTTTGGACGAGGTCGCGGACAAGATTTTCGACTCGAGCATCCATGTCCTCAATACGGTCCGCCAGTCGCTCAATCGCGAGGCACTGATGCGTGCCGTGCAGATGATTGTTGCAGCACGGCGCATCGACTGCTTCGGTGCTGGCGCGGCCAGCATCCTCGCCATTGAGGCGCAGCACAAGCTCATGCGACTGGGACTGCCCGTGATGGCTTACGTCGACACCCATCTACAGCGCATGGCGGCGGCCACGCTGGGGCCCCGCGACATCGTCCTGTGCTTCTCCCACACGGGCGAGATCAGGGACACGGTGAAGATGGCCATGAAGGCGAGGGAGGTTGGCGCCTGCGTCATCGGCCTCACCAGGCCCGGCACCGCGCTTGCTGCCGCGGCGGATATCCTGCTCGCAATCGACGCGCATGAGAATACGGAAGTCTACGCGCCAATGACGTCGCGGATCGCGCATGCGGTGGTGCTCGACATCATCGTGACCGCCGTTGCCCTTCATTTCGGGGAGCCTCTGCTCAAGCGGTTGCGTGATGTGAAGGACAGTCTCGCCGATCTACGCCTGCCGGCCATCCATGGGCCTGCGGGCAAGCAGGGGCTCGCTGGTAGGCCGCCGTCGGGCGGGGCAGGCGCGTGACGGGGCGGCTGTGACGGAACCTAGCGCCACCTTCACTGCCGTTTTCGACCGCGAGGACTTAAGGTCCAGCGGCCTAGGCTGGCACAGAAGCGTGCTCAACCACTCTTCACCGAGACAGCGATCGGCGGATCGATCCTGATCGGCTCCCACATGTTGATGAGCCGTGGTTCCTGCAGCAACTCGGGTAGTGCGGCATGCCAAGCGGCACGGTACGGGCGTTGGAGTTGCACGTCGACAACGTCCTGATGGTTCGCCCAGGTCTCGTACAGCATGAAATGATAGTCATTGGCAGGGTCGCGGTGCAGCACTGCATTCCTGAAGTTGTCCTCACCGCGCATGGCATCCAGGACGCCATTGAGGAGAGTAAGGAAGCGGTCGCGTTCCGTCGGCTTGACGTCGAATTCGATGAGATAGGTCACGCTCATGATGAAGCTCCCAGGGCATCCGGGGACAGGGGCGCGGCCAGCAAGGCCGCGCGTGTGGCGACATCGGCCGGATAAAAGCATTCGAGTGTCAGTTCCGCCAGCGTCACATCTGTCGCCGTCCCAAAGACGGTTGTTGTGGAGAGGAACGAGAGACAGGAACCGTCATCGACAGTGAGCCTCAAGGGCACAGCGATGGGATTGGCCGCTCCCGGCCGGGTCTTGCTCGCGCGGAAAGGTAGCGCCGAGAGCTCGGCCAGCAGATCCGCCAGGACCGGATCACCTGTCTCGTCGCATTGGCGAGTGAGTCGTTCGAGCAGATGGTGGCGCCATTCGGCCAGATTGTCGATGCGAGGTGCCAATCCGTCTGGATGGAGGCTGAGCCGCAGCACATTCACGGGTGGCGCCAGGAATTGCGGGGCGATCCCCTCCAGAAGCGGCGCGAGAGCCGGATTGGCAAGCACGAGATTCCAATGGCGATCCACGGCAAGAGCGGGAAACGGCATATGGGCGGCAAGGACTGCCTCCACCGCTTCGCGCGCTGCGGCCATATCGCGAGAATCAAGCGGACGTTCGGCGTGCTCCGGTGCGAAGCCGCCCGCGAGAAGCAGCCGGTTTCGGATGCGTAGCGGCATCGCAAGATGTTCGGCCAAGCGGAGCAGCATCTCACGACTTGCCGACGCCCGCCCGCTCTCGACGAAGCTCAGGTGCCGGGTGGACAGGGCGGCCTCGCTCGCGAGGTCGAGTTGGCTGAAGCGGCGTCGCTGGCGCCATTCGCGCAACAGTGAGCCGACGCTGTCGATCGTTGTTTCCATAGCAGGACTATATCGAAAAGGCGCGGCCGGGATGATTACCTCCGAGGTAATCGCGTCGGGTTCCGCAACACGGCAGGATCGTCATATCCACCACAGGAGTGACGAATCATGACCGACAGTCGAGACATCGCGGACATCTATCTTGCCACCTGGAATGAAGCGGATGCCGGGCTGCGGCGAGAGCTCATCACGGCGCGCTGGACCACGGATGCGCATTATGTGGATCCGCTGATGTCCGGGACCGGAACCGATGGAATTGCAGCGATGATAGAGGGCGCCCGCGCGCAATTTCCCGGTCACCGTTTCGAGCTGCGGGGAACGCCTGACAGCCACAATGACCATGTGCGCTTTTCATGGTCGTTGAAGGGTGGCGAGGGACACACCATCGCCGAAGGGACGGATATTGTGCGTCTGGATCACGAGGGCCGTATTGCAACCGTCATCGGCTTCCTCGACGCCGGGCCTGCATGAGGGATGAGCACGGTGAAGAGGGCGGTTTGAGCGCGCCACGGTACAAAGCCGCCTTCACGCAATCAGCGCTCCCGAAGGCAACGAGATCCGAGGCGGGGCATTCTCGCGGAGCCTTCGGGACATTGAGATCAATGAAGAGGCTGGCTGGGGCGGGAGGATTCGAACCTCCGCATGGCGGAATCAAAATCCGCTGCCTTACCACTTGGCGACGCCCCAACGCGGTGCACGCTTCGTCACCCTTGGCGACGCAAGTCTTGCGAGCGGGGCGGACCATAATTCGCCGCTTGTGCGATGGCAATGGTCAACCCGGACGCTTTACGCAGAAATCTTCCGCGTCCCCCTGTGCAGGACATTACTCTGCAGGCGTCAGATGCCCGGGTCCCGCGGCGCCCTTGGGGTGATGGTGATGCGCATGGGCGTCGTCGTGCTCTTCATGAGGTTTGTGAATGCGGCCAACCAGGCTGTAGACGGTGGGCACCACGAAAAGCGTGAGCAGCGTGCCGAGGGTGAGCCCGCCGACGATGACGAGGCCTATCTGTTGGCGGCTCTCGGCGCCCGCGCCTTCCGCGAGCGCGAGCGGCACAGCACCGAGCACCATGGCGCCCGTTGTCATAAGGATGGGTCGCAGGCGCAGCGTCGCCGCTTCGACGACAGCCGTCAGGCGGGTCTTGCCGGTCTCCTGCTGCTGATTGGCGAATTCGACGATGAGAATGCCGTGCTTGGTGATCAGGCCGACGAGGGTCACGAGACCGATCTGTGAATACACGTTGAGCGTTCCACCGGCGTAATACAGCGCTGCGAGAGCGCCCGTCATCGACAATGGCACGGTCAGGAGAATGATGACGGGGTCACGGAAACTCTCGAATTGCGCGGCAAGGACGAGGTAGATGAAGCCAAGCGCCAGCACGAAGACGACCGCTAGGCTCTGGCTGGACGAATGGAACTCACGGCTCTGCCCGCCGAAGTCGGTCTGTACCGTCGCGGGGAGAACCTCCTGGGCGGCCTTATCCAGATAGGCAAGGCCGTCACCCAATGCGTAGCCTGGCGCGAGGTTGGCTGAAATGGTGGCGGATCTCAGCTGGTTGAACCGTCGAAGTTCCTTCGGCGCAACCGATTCGGACACCTTCACGATGTTGGAGAGCTGCACCATCTCTCCATTCGGGGCGCGCAGGAAGATGGTGGACAGTGTCGATGGCGAGGCGCGATCCTCCGCCGCCATCTGCACGTAGACGTCGTACTGCTCACCTTCAACCTCGAAACGCGTCACCTGGCGTCCGCCGAGCAGCGTTTCCAGCGTCCGGCCAATGACCGACACGTCGAGACCGAGATCAGCCACCTTTGCGCGATCAAGCTCAATCCGGAATTCAGGCTTATTCAGCTTGAGGTCTGATTCCAGATTGATGAACCCGGGATAGTCGCCGACCCGCTTGATGAACGTGTCGACATAGCCCTGCAGTTCCTCGTAGGTCCCGGAGGTCTGCAGAATGAATTCGATGGGGCGGGATGAACCACGCTGCCCAAGCGAGGCGGGATTGTTGGCGTAAGCCTGAACGCCGGGAATGCGAGCGAGCTTGGCCCGCATGGAAGCGGCGATTTCCTGCTGGCTGCGCTGTCGAACATCCCAGTCCTTCAGGCGTCCAACGATCATGAAATCTGTAATTTCCGGGAAGCCGAGAATGACCAGGACCGACTGCATCTCCGGAACTTCACGGAGCGAGTCCTCGATCTGGCGGGAATAGCGGCTCATGTAGGCGAGGGTGGCGCCTTCCGGACCGCTGCCGCGAATCATGATGACACCGCGATCCTCGACGGGCGCAAGTTCCGCCCTGAGATGCGTGAAATAATAGCCACTCATGCCGGCGACGCCGAGCGCGAGCAGGATGATGAGGAAACGAACCTTGAGCGTGGCAACGAGCAGCCGACGATAGCCGTTCTCGAAGGCATTGAAGCCGCGCTCAAGCACTCTGAAGAGAAGGCCGGGATTGGGCTCGTGCTTGAGAATCTTCGAGCACATCATGGGCGTCAGGGTCAGCGCGACGAAGCCCGACACGAGAACCGCACCGGCGAGTGTCAGCGCGAATTCCAGGAAGAGGCGGCCTGTGCGCCCCGGCGAGAAGGCCACCGGTGCGTAGACCGCCACGAGCGTGAGCGTCATGGCGATGACGGCGAAGCCAATCTCCTTGATGCCCTTGATTGCGGCCGCTCTCGGCTTCATGCCGTGCTCGACATGCCGGTGGATGTTCTCAAGCACCACGATGGCGTCATCAACCACGAGGCCGATCGCCAGCACCATGGCGAGCAGGGTCAGGGTGTTGATGCTGAATCCAAGCGCATACATCAGCGTGAAGGTCGCGATCAGTGAGATCGGGATCGTCACGATGGGAATGAGCGAGGCTCGCAGCGAGCGCAGGAAAAACAGGATGACGAGAACGACGAGGACGATGGCCTCGAGAATGGTGTGAAAGACGCTCTGGATCGAGCGATCGATGAAGACCGCGTTGTCGTTGGCGATCTCGGCGGTCACGCCATCAGGCAACGAGGCGCTGATGTCCGGCAACACACCCCGGAGCGCTTCCGATACGTCGAGCGGGTTTGCGACCGCCTGCTTGACAATGCCGACCGTGACGCTCGTCTGGCCGTTGTAGCGCCCGTCTCGCCGTTCATCCGCCGCGCCGAGTTCGACGCGGGCGATGTCCTTCAGCTTGACCTGGTAATTTCCGGACAGCTTAACGACGATATTCTCGAACTGTTGGGCATTCGTCAGGCCCGTGCGCGAGAGCACTGTAAACTCGCGGTCCCGGCTCTCGATGCGGCCGGATGGGAGCTCGACGTTCTGCGCTCGCAGCGCTGCCTCGATGTCCTGGACGGTCAGATTATAGGCGGCAAGGCGTTCGCGATCGACCCAGATACGCATGGCATAGCGCCGCTCACCAAAGATGGTGACATCTGCGACACCGGTGAGGTTTTTCAGGCGGTTGGTGACATAGCGGTCGATATAGTCCGTCAGCTCCAGAGCGTTCATGTTCTTGGCCATGAACGAGATGAAGATGATCGGCTGGGCATCAGCCTCCACTTTCGCGATCACCGGCTCGTCGATCTCGTCCGGCAAGCGCCGGCGCACACGGCTGACGCGATCGCGCACATCGCTCGCCGCGACGTCGGCATCGATTCCGAGGCGGAAGCGAACGGTAATACGGCTCGACTCCGAGCGGCTCGTCGATTCCAGAACGTCGATGCCGGCGATGCCCGCAATCGAGCCTTCGAGCACCTGCGTCACCTGGCTTTCCATGATGGTGGCCGAGGCGCCGGGATAAGTGGTGGTCACGGAGACCACGGGCTCGTCGATATTGGGGTACTCGCGTACGGTCAGACGTTGGTACGAGACGGCGCCGATCAGCACGATGATGAGGCTGAGCACCGTCGCGAAAACCGGCCGGCGGATGCAGAGCTCGGAGAAACCCATATCAGCCGTGCCTTTCGATGGTGCCTGGTACGCGTCGGGCGTAGTCTGAATGCGGTGCGGGGGTAAAAGTCAGCAACAATGCGTTGTTAGGTCAGGTCTGGCGCAATGAACCGGCAACGACCTCGACGCGGACGCCGTCGCGGAGGCGGGATTGTCCCGATGTCACCACCGGCGCGTCGGCGATCAGGCCTTCGAGAATCTCGACTTCGCCAGCCTTGCGGCTGCCAAGGCGAACCTTGGTCTCCACCGCTTTGCCGTCGACGATCTGATAAATAAGCGAGTCCTTGCCGCGCGGGACGACGGCCTCTTCCGGCACGAGCGAGACGTTCTGCACGCTTTGTCCCTTCACGGTGATGCGTGCGAACAGCCCGGGCCGGAGGGTCAGATCCGTATTCGGCAGGCGAGCGCGGATGGTGAGCGCCCGGCCGTTCACATCGACCATGGGGTCGATAGCATAGATCGTGCCGGTGAACACGCGGCCCGGCAGGGCGTCGACCGTCAGCTCGATCGTCTGCCCCACTGACACGCGCGACAGGAAGATCTCGGGAACCTTGAAGTCAACCTTCAAGGCGTCGATTTTTTCCAGGTTCACGATGGCGGCGCCGGGGCTGAGATAGGCTCCCACGGACACCTTGCGGATGCCGAGCACGCCCGGGAATGGCGCCTGGATCGACAGCTTGTCGAAACGTGCTTGAATGAGGGACAGGGCGGCCCTGGCAGTCGCGAGACCGGCGAAAGCCTCGTCATTGGCGCGCTGGGTCGCATTGCCACCCTTTGCCAGCGCATTTGTCCGCTTGTAATTGGAATCCGCCAGATCGAGACGCGCCTGCGCGTCATCAAGTTCGGCCTGCGTCAGGGAGCCGTCAAGCTTGACGAGAACCGCCCCCGCGTTGACCTGCTGGCCTTCCTTGAAAAGGATCTCGGCAACCCGGCCTGCGATCTCCGACGAGACAACCACCGATTCATCGGATTGGAGCCCGCCGACGGCCAGTATATCGGAAGTGGCTTCACCACGCCGTGGCCGCACCGCTTCAACCGGCATGGCCGCGGCCTGTTGCCGGGCTGGCGCGGCACTTTGGTCGCGCGCGCGCGCCTCGCCGAAGACGGCTTCCTTCAGCCGTTTGACCTCGGCCGAAAAGTCCGTTCCACCACGGTCGAGCGCGAAGGCGCCGGCAGAGGCCAGAGCGACAAGACCAACAACTGCCAAAACCGACTTTCGCATTCTCGTCTCATCCGCTGCGGAGCGATCCGGATCCTCTAAGCAACTCGCGTGCCGATCAAGTTAACATTTGCTCATGTAACGCCAAAAGGGACGCTGAACCCATTATCCGGCATTTATTAGAGCAGCGCCATCACGTGTTTGATACCGCGTCGCCGCGCTCTTCGGGGCCGACACCGGAACAACCGTCATCAATGGCGGACGAGGGCCGGATCAGGCCGCTGGCGTGGCCCGCGAGGACGCATAGACGTCGAGGATCTCGTCGACACCGCCTTCGGCGATAATGCGGCCTTCACGCAGCATGACAGCGCGGTTGCAGTATTGCCGCAAAGCGTTGCTGTCGTGTGACGCCAGCACGAGGATGCTGGCGTTGTTCATCATGTCCTCGGTGCGCTGCAATGCCTTGTCGGCGAAACCAGCGTCGCCGACGCTGATGAGCTCATCGAGGAGCAGGATGTCCGGCTGCACCGCCGTCGAGATGGCGAAGGCCAGCCTGAGGGACATGCCGGTAGAATAGGTGCGCATGGGCAGGTCGATATAGCCGCCCAATTCCGAGAAGTCGGCGATCTCGCCGATGCGGGCACGGGCTTCGGCGATGGACATGCCGACTATGACGCCGCGCAGGATGATGTTCTCGGCGCCCGTAAGCTCGGGATCCATGCCCATGCTGATATCGAGCAGCGAGGACACGCGCCCCTCGATGTCCACGGTGCCGTCGGAGGGCTCGTAGGAACCCGAAAAGACCCGCAGCAAGGTCGATTTGCCCGCACCGTTGTGGCCGATGAGGGCGAGGCGATCGCCTGCCTTGAGCGATAGATTGATATTGCGCAGTGCCTTCACGGTGACCACGTCACCGTTCTCGCTTTCGATCTGGCCGCCGACGCGTTTCAGGAGGCTCGACCGGAGCGATCGCCCGCGTGCGTTGTAGATGGGGAATTCCACGGAGGCATTGACGAGGTCGATCGACGGCATGGCCCTGTCCGATCTCAAAGCTTAAAGCCAATAGACGATGCGCGCCCGGAAGCGGGCGAACAGCGGCGCCGCGATGAGTACCAGCACGGCGATGACGACAAAGGCGCTCGCATAGGTCGCGAGGCCGGGTATGCGGCCATGAAGCGGCTCGGCCACAATGCGCAGGAACACCGCGAAGGGGTTGAATCCCACGATATACCAGGCCGCGGCGCCCATCTGATCGACGCGCCACATGACCGGCGTCATGAAGAACGCGATCTGCAGCAGGTTCTGGATGATTTGCGGCAAGTCGCGAAAGCGTGTCGACAGGATACCGATGATCATCGCAGCCAGGAAGGCTGCCACCATCATCAACACCAGGCCGGGGATCGCGAGCAGCATGGCCGGGCTCGGCACCACCAGAAAGCAGAGCCAGACGATGGGAATGATGATGAGATTGTGGGCAAAGGCAATGAGGTTGCGCACGAGGATGCGCAGGACGAAAACCGTCTTCGGCATCGCCTCCTGGCGGAGATAGACCGTTGCCTGCACGAAGGCGAGCGTCGCCTCGTTGATGATGCCCGCAATCAAGGTCCAGACGACCATATTGACCGCGAGGAACGGCAGATATTCGCGAACGGGCTGGTTGAACAGGAAAGCGTAGACGATGCCGATGCCTGCGACAAAAATGCCCATGCTCAGCGTGATCCAAAATTGTCCGAATTTGGATCGCTTGTAGCGCTGGCGAATGTCACTGAAGCCGAGCAGCACCCAGACGTGCCAAGCGGCGATACCGCGCACGACATCGTTCAGCATAAGCCGCCAGTCGCGACGTGTCGGGCTCAAGGACATGAGGGATTCTCGGATTCGGGTCTCGACAAGAAAAATCTGGCCAGTAGGGAAGCTCCAAAAAACCTAAGTCAGGTCATCGCTTCCGTCTCCGCTACGCCCCCGGATGCAAGGGCAGAACAATGGCCGCTTGCTCCGCCGGAACCGCTCTAGCGGGCAGCCGCGGAGAACAGGAACGCCGATGCGTCCGGCCAGCCTATGCGGCTGTCTAGCGAAGGCGGAGATAAGGGTCAAGGCAACTGCGACCTGTCACAGGCGCCGGTGAGGAGGATCAAAATTGGGGGCGGACCACGCAAAGCCAAGGCATGTTGACGAGGCTGTTGAGCAAATGGGCTTGTCAGGATGAGCCCACCAGTGTTCTTAAGCGGCCTGCGGTCGAGCTATCGATCATGAAGCGGTGGAACACCGTGGCGGGCAGCAGGGCGTGATGCGCCGGGATGATGGAGAGAGTGATGGTGAAAGCAGCCTCGTTGGCGGACAGACAAACGATCGCCCACCAGACCGCCCGCATGATGCTCGAGGTCAAGGCCATTCATTTCAACGCCGAAAAGCCATTCATCTTCACGTCTGGTTGGGCGAGTCCCGTCTACACGGATTGCCGCAAGCTGATTTCATATCCGCGGCTGCGCGCTGGGCTGATGGATTTCGCGGCGACGACCATCCTGCGCGACATCGGCTACGAATCGATCGATTGTGTGGCCGGGGGCGAAACGGCCGGCATCCCCTTTGCCGCGTGGATTGCGGACCGGCTGATGCTGCCGATGCAGTACATTCGCAAGAAGCCGAAGGGCTTTGGCCGCAACGCCCAGATCGAGGGTGAGGTCGTGGAGGGCGCGCGGACGCTCCTGGTCGAGGATCTGGCGACCGACGGTGGCAGCAAGGTGACCTTTGCGGATGCCATCCGCAACGCGGGCCAGACTGTCGATCACTGCTTCGTGCTTTTTTTCTACGACATATTCCCGACGGCTCGCGCTGATCTGAAGGCCATTGGGCTCGATCTCCATGCGCTCGTCACGTGGTGGGATGTGCTGGAGGTCGCGAAGGCGAGCGGCCATTTCGATGCCGGCGTATTGGCCGAGGTGGAGGCTTTTCTCAATCAGCCGACCCAGTGGTCCGCCGCCCACGGTGGCAAATCCGAGTTTGGCGGGCCGAAGAGCTAAAGAGCGAAGCACAGGCACGGCCAGGCCGCATCGTCCCGGAAATGCGCTGGGCAATTCCGGGAGGTTGTTGTTCGCTTTCTGTTGGCTCGGCGAGACGTAACGGTCGAGGGGCGGGTTCCGGTTCGCCCATCGCGCGAATTGTGCGGCGCGCTGACGTGTCGCCGCACGAGCCTGCGATCAGGTCATTTCCGGCTGCAGCTGCGCTGCCGGCACGCCCACAGCCAGCAGAAGATCGATCAGACGCCGGACCCGGCGGGTGGGCAAGGAACCTGGAATTGTCCGCCCTGCCTGCTCGTCCAGGCGCGCCATTGCCTCGACGAGTTCGGCCGTGCTCGCACCGGTTCCGATCATTTCGGTCGCGATCATATCGTCTATCGTGCCAACGAGCGCGTCGATGTCACCTCGTGATATGCCGGTCATTCAACTTCTCCCGCGCCTTTTCCATGGCGTAGAACGTTTTGCATGACAAGTGTTACGATGGTCCTAGGAGTCGCAGCTGTCACATTTACTTATTTTCTGATGAACTTCATAGAAACTGTCATAAAACCTTATCATTCAATCCTATGGGCGATCGTTCGAATGCAGAATCATGATTATGATTCGTGCGTCATCATACAGGTTCCAGGGCGTTATTCTAATCATGCGACGCGAATGCCTGTCGACGGCTGTGGGTCATGAATCCTGCCGCTTGAAAGAAGGCGCTGAAAATGCTCGCAAAATGTACCGCCGCACTCTATCTTATGAGGAGTGGTCCGCAACCGACCGATCATGAGGATCCTTCTCGCCATGGCCTCGTCTGAATCCGTCACCAGGACGACCGCAACGCCTTCTGATAACCGGCGGCTGGTTGTCGCGCTGTCAGCGGCGGCCGCTGTGCTGACGCTTTTCGCGGGGGCGATGCTGTGGGCGAGCCAGGGTGACGGCGTTTTCGTCGCCTGGGTCACGGCGGCGGTGGCTGGCTGTTTTTGAAGCCGGGCGGGTCGGCGGTGGTGAGATTGGCGAGAGCCACCATTTCCATGAAATGACGTTTTCGAGAGGCGACCATGTGCCGCCTTCTCCTGCCAGGCCGCTGCCGGGTATAGCGATGCTACCGGGGTTCTCCGCCAACTTGGTCCGGAAGGTCTGGGTACAAGAGGGCTGGTGGAGAAGCTTGGTCGACGGGAGCTTGGCTCTGGAGCATCGGCGCCGCCTTTGGGTGGCGTAACGGGAGCAACGCATATGAATCGTGACCGTGTCCGGCGTCTGGCGCTGCCCCTCGCGGCTTTCCTCTTCAGTGTCATTGTGCTCGGCATCGCCATCGTCTCGCTTGTTGATTTTCGGCGCGATGAGCCGGTGATTTCGTCCGTTGGGGGGCCGTTCGCCCTGACCGCGCAGGATGGGCGCACGGTCACGAACAAGGATCTCCTCGGCGCGCCATTCCTGGTGTTCTTCGGTTTCACCCACTGTCCCGATGTCTGTCCGACGACGCTGTTCGAGGCTTCCGAGCTGCTGAGAGCCGCGGGACCCGAAGGCGACAAGCTGCGCGTCCTGTTCGTCACGGTCGACCCCGAGCGTGACACGCCCGAAGTGTTGAAGAGCTATCTCGGCGCTTTCGATCCACGCATCATCGGCCTGTCTGGTTCGCCCGAGACAATCGCCGCCGTTCTCAAGTCCTACAAGGTCTACGCGCGAAAGGTGCCGACCAGCGACGGATACACCATGGATCACACCGCCATGGTGTATCTGATGGATGCCAAGGGGGGCTTCGTAAACGGCTTCGATCTCAAGCGCGCACCGGACGTCGCTGCGAAAGATCTGCTGAGTTACCTGTAATCTGGAGGCTGCGGCGCCGGGCGGATAGCCCGTGCTCAGTCTTGTTCCAGTTGAAGGGGGAAGTGACGAGGCCGACGAGACCGCGCCACGATGCGACCGACACCAGGACATAATAGAAGGGCAGCAGCGGCACATAGAGCATCAGCTTCCACGGGCCGCGCCGGGCGATGCCGATCATCGGCGGCAGCAGCATCGATACGAAGCCTGCAGTGAAGACGACAAGCGCCAGAGCGGCAAAACCTGCGTCCGCTATCGAGGAAACCGCTATGGTGCCGTTATTCACGATAAGCTTGGTCAGCACGATAAGGGCGAGTGTCGCGAACACCGGGTAAGCCAATGCGGTTGCGACAGTGCCGAAGGCCATCGTCACGACGCCGAGCGAACCGGCCCCGCCGAGTGTCCTGGCCGTATTGAGCGGCGCCCGGCTATGGGTGATGCAGACCTGCATCCAGCCCTTCATCCACCGGGCCCGCTGGCGCATCCAGGCTCCAAGATGCATCGGCGCCTCCTCGAGGGTCGCCGAGGGCAAATCGGCGACTTCGTAGCCGCGACACGCGAGCCGCACTCCGAGATCGGCATCTTCGGTCACGTTCCAGGCGTCCCAGCCCCTGATGTCGCGCAGCACGTCGGTGCGAAAATGGTTGGAGGTGCCGCCAAGCGGAACCGGTAGGCCGTAGCTGGCGAGACCGGGATTGATGACGTCGAACAGCGCCATGTATTCAATGGCGAACAGGGAAGCGAGAAGGCCGTCCTTGAAGTTGTCGATGACGAGACGCGCCTGGAGGCAGGCGACGGAACGCGGCATGCGGGCAAAGGTCCCGACGGCCAGGCGTAGCTGGTCGCGATCCGGCACATCTTCGGCGTCGTAGACGACGACAAATTCTCCGCGCGCGAGCGGCAGGGCGACGTTCAGCGCCCGTGGCTTCGTGCGGGGCTGCCCTGACGGGGCGATGATGACCTCGATGAAATTGGGTATTTCCATGGACCGGACAGCGGCGCGCATCGGCTCGTCGTCTTCTTCGAGGACAAGTTTGATATCCAGCTTGGCGGCTGGATAATCGAGGTTTTGCAGAGCACTGACGATCTGGCCGAGCACGCGCGTCTCTCGAAACAGCGGCACGATGATGGTGTAGGTCGGCAAGTGCTCGTCGCCGTGCTGTTCGCTGCCCCATGCGAGTGAAGGCCTGCGCCGCGGCCGAACCGGTACCCGCTCGAGGCAGCATGCGAGCCTCACCGTGATCATTGCCAGGAAGACAAGGCTGATGAGACCGACGATGACCTGCTGGACTATGTCGGGGGCCAGCGTTGCCATGAAGCTCGCGGCGCACACGGCAGTCGCCGCGGACGCGATCTGCGCCTTTGTCGCGCCGTCACGCGCGGAAAGGGCAGGGTCCTCATCGGGCAGTTCGTGGGCCGCACGACGCGCGATGCGGGCGGCGGACGCCGCCATGACCCGCTCGGCCAGACGCCGTGGCGCGATCAAAGCCACTCGCTGCCCGGAGAACTTGGGTCCTCGCAGGAGCAATTCCTGCACGGCGCTGCCCCGTGGCGCGATGGCGAAGGCCAGGTGGCGCCGGTTCGGTTGCAATGCCACGATACCGGCGCGAATTCCCAAGTCGTAGGGCGCTTGCGGGCTGATGGCCACGTCATGAGGGAGGAGTGGCACGCCAGTTTCTGTGGCCAGCGCACGATAGAAGGTGTCTTCGTCAAGGAATCCCAAAGCCAGCAAGGCCTCGGATGGTGTGACACCCCACAGGAGCGCGTAGCGCTTGGCTTTGATGAGTTGCGGAACGGTCACGCCGTGCGCCGCCAGAAAGGCGATCTCAGGCGGCAAGGGCTCGTTGTCGCCCTCAGGTGACCACCGATAACGCAACAGCCGGCCTTCCCCGCCGGCATTGCTGCCCCGATGCATAGTTTTCCCCCAAATTGTCCCCGGAGCGCATTGTGCTAGAACTTTCGCAACAATTGCGAGTCAAATCCGACTCATTCCATGGTCGAATAGACGCTGGCCATCCGATGCCTGGATCAGAATGAAGCCCTTCCTGCCCTGTATTCTCCGGATCGTTTGGTCGTGGCGGCGGCCGTCGGCGATTGCCGCTGCCATGACGGCTTTCTTCGTTCTGGCTTTGAGTGTGGGCATCTCTTCCGCTCAGGAAGGGCGGCCGCGTGGCGTCTCGGACGAGGTTGCTGTTCCAAATTTCTGGAATCGGCAGAATTCCCCCAACAAACCGGATCTGACTGGTTTGCGGGTCATCCGTTTTCTCACGGATGATTTGTATCCGCCGTTGCATTTTGCCGATGCGGAGGGCTTACCGACTGGCTTTTCGGTGGATCTCGCGCGGGCCGTCTGCGACGTCCTGCAGGTTGCCTGCACCATTCAGGTCCGGCGTTTCGATACGCTTCTCGAGTCGCTTGCCGAGAGCCGTGGCGATGCCATCGCCGCCGCCATCCCGATCCGGGAGGATTTGCGTCAGCGCTTCTCGGTGACGTCGCCGTACTACAGGACCCCCGCCCGTTTCGTGGCGCGGGCAGGCGGCGATCTGCCCGAGCCCACGGTGGAAGCGATCGTCGGGCGCACGGTCGGTGTCGTGGAGCGCTCAGCTCACCGCGCCTACCTCAAGGCGACTTTTCCGGGCGCGAAGGTCGAAACCTTCATCAATCTCGGCCTGGCACAGGATGCGCTGCGTGATGGCAAGGTCGACTATGTCTTCGCCGACGGTCTCAGCATGGCGCTCTGGCTGAACGGGAGCGATGCGGCAGGCTGCTGTCGTTTCATCGGCGGGCCCTACACCGAGAGCCGGTATTTCGGCGAGGGGGTGGGATTCATCACCCGGCGGGATGATCCCATCCTGCGCCAGGCGCTCGACTACGGCCTGCAGAAGGTATGGGAAGATGGCACCTATGCGGAGCTTTACCTCCGCTACTTTCCGGTGAGCTTCTACTGAGGCTCGCCAGCGGATGTCGGGAGTTCCGCGTGAGGAAGGTATCGGGTGCGCTTCTGCGTCTCACACGCTATCCTCTTGTTCGAGCAACGCATTTCACTAGAAACCACGTGCACTTTTGCGATCGATGTTCTAGTGTCCGCCGCGTTTGCCTCAGTTTGGCCTCTATAGAGCTTCTGGTGGCAGACCCCTTTGACATCCTGAAAACCTGAAAGTTGAGTTCATGACGACCCCCCTCGCGCTCGATCGCGGCGTTATCGATGCGGCTCACGCATCACAGGCCTGGCCTTTCGAAGAGGCCCGCAAGCTCGTTGCACGCCTGGAACGCTCGGGGAAAAAATCGGTGCTGTTCGAGACCGGCTACGGGCCCTCCGGTTTGCCGCATATAGGCACCTTCGGCGAAGTGGCGCGCACCTCGATGGTGCGCCATGCCTTCCGAGTGCTGACCGAAGACAAGATTCCAACCCGCCTCGTGGCGTTTTCCGACGACATGGACGGCCTGCGCAAGGTCCCCGACAATATTCCGAACAAGGAGCAGACAGCCGCCTATCTCGGCAAGCCATTGACGCAGGTGCCGGATCCGTTCGGCACGCATCCGAGCTTCGGGCAACACAACAATGCGCGCCTGCGCGCCTTCCTGGATGCCTTCGGCTTCGACTATTCCTTCCAGTCGGCGACCGAGACGTATAAGTCGGGCGTGTTCGATGCCACGCTCAAGCTGGTGCTGGAGCGCTATGATGCGGTGATGGCCATCATGCTGCCCAGCCTCCGGGCTGAGCGGGCGCAGAGCTACTCGCCCTTCCTGCCCATTCATCCCAAGACCGGCATCGTCATGCAGGTGCCTCTCGATGAGATAAAGCCCGACGCGGGCACGATCGTGTGGCGTGATCCAGAGACTGGCGAGCGTTTCGAGACGCCGGTCACGGGCGGCCATGCCAAGCTGCAGTGGAAGCCCGACTGGGCTATGCGCTGGGTGGCGCTCGGCGTGGACTACGAAATGGCCGGCAAGGACCTGATCGATTCCGTCAAGCTATCGGGCCAGATCGCGCGCGCGCTCGGCGCCGTGCCTCCGGATGGTTTCAACTACGAGCTTTTCCTGGATGAGAGGGGCCAGAAGATCTCGAAGTCCAAGGGCAACGGCCTCACGATCGAGGAATGGCTGTCCTACGGGATGCCGGAGAGCCTCGCGCTCTTCATGTATTCGAAGCCGCGTGAAGCCAAGCGGCTCTATTTTGACGTCATCCCGCGGCAGGTCGATGAATATGCGGCCCATCTCGCCGCCTATCAGAAGCAGGCGGAGCCGCAGCGGCTCTCGAATCCCGTCTGGCATATCCACGCCGGCAACCCGCCGGAGCCGGAGACCGTCGCGGCGGCCGGGGATAACAGCGGGCGCAGCCAGCTCTCCTTCGCGCTGCTCCTGAATATCGTGGCGGTCGCGAACGCCGAGAGCAAGGACATGCTCTGGGGCTATATCCGTCGCTATGCGCCGGGTGTCGGCCCGGAGACGCATCCGCGGCTCGACGCGCTGGTCGGCTACGCCATCCGCTATTTCCAAGACTTTGTGAAGCCGGCGAAAACCTATCGCTTGGCCGACGACGAGGAGAAGGCAGCGCTTGAGGCCCTCTCGGCGGCGCTTTCGGCGCTTCCTGCGGACGCATCAGCCGAAAAGATCCAGGAAGTTCTCTACGATGTGGCCCGGCCGATCCCGCGCTATCAAGACTTCAACGCCAAGAACGCGACGCCCGAGCGGCCCGGCGTGTCCAACGCCTGGTTCAACACGATCTACCAGATCCTGCTGGGCGAGGAGCGCGGGCCGCGTTTCGGCTCCTTCGTCGCCGTCTACGGCATTCCGGAGACACGCGCGCTCATTGCCAAGGCGCTGAACGGCGAGCTCATCGCCGAGCATCAAGCCTTCCTGGCCGCTCGCGGAGCCGCCTGAGAACGAAGAAGACGAGCGGCGGCCATGAATGGCGCCGCTCGTCCTTTGCAGCAGGTGACGTGTGTCGCGGCCGCGATCCCTCAGATCGTCTCACGACGCTGTACGCTTTCATCTCAAAGCATGCGCGAGCATCAAACCCACGGCTCAAAGTTGTGTGGCGCGCTACTGGCTCGCCCACATCACGCGCGCCATCCATGAGACGTCCGCGAGTGACAGCACGCGGTCGGCGTGGTCGGGGTTGAGGGAGCGCAGCTCGACGGTCTTCACCGTGCGGCGTTTGAGCTCTTTCACCATCACCTCGCCATCGGTCGTGCGCACCACCACCCGGTCGCCCCGGCGTGGTGCCGCTGTGGGCGAAACGATGATGACATCGCCGTCGCGATAAAGCGGCAGCATGGATTCGCCGGAAATCTCCAGCGCATAGAACCGATCATCACCCATGTCCGGGAAGGCGACCTCGTCCCAGCCGGTGCCGACAGGGAAGCCGCCGTCGTCGAAATAGCCGCCATGGCCAGCCTGCGCGAAGCCGATGAGCGGCAGCCCGCGCGGAGCGCGGCGCCCGCCACGCTCCAGGCTCGCCATAAATTCGTCAAGGGAGGCCCCCGTCGCTTCGAGGATCTTGGCAATCGATTCCGTCGAAGGCCAGCGCAAGCGGCCGTCCGGGCCGATGCGCTTGGACCGGTTGAAGGACGTCGGATCAAGCCCGGCCTTGCGGGCAAGACCGGAAGGCGAGAGGCCATAACGTGCCGCGAGCCCATCGACGGCTGACCAGATCTGATCATGCGAGAGCATCGAAGCGGCTTTCATGTAAGGCTAGGATAATTCCCTTACTATAGGATAATATGCCTTTTTGCAAGAGGGCAGGCGGCTCCCGGCCGTTGCAGCGGGGGCTACCTTCAACCTGGTGTGGGGGGGGGAGGCGCCAGGCCTCGGGACTTCTGGTAACGCGCTGGCGCCCCAAAAGCCTCCTGATCCCGAAATTCACGAAGGAAGCTCGACGTTGCGATGCCCTGATCCCACGCATCAGCGCCCCTGCGGCGCAGTCGGATCTGCACTGAGCGGGTTGATCTCTAACCGCGCCTGCCCTACCCACCTGATGAGGAGGCGACGCCTGTGTCCACCATCGACGAATCCTGCATCTACAAGATTTGCCCGGAGACCTTGTGGCGAGAGGCTGAGCGTAACGGTGTCTTCGCGGGCGCGCCGGTGGATCACGCCGACGGCTTCATCCATTTCTCGACGGCAGCGCAGGTTCGCGAGACCGCTCGCCGCCACTTCGCCGGGCAGCAGGGTCTTCTGCTGGTCGCCACCGATCCCGCCGCGCTTGGCGCTGCGCTGCGCTTTGAGCCGTCACGCGGGGGCGACCTCTTTCCGCATCTTTACGCCACCCTGCCGTTGTCGGCGGTGCGCCGCGTCGTGCCGCT
Organism: Chelatococcus sp. YT9; assembly: GCF_018398315.1. NCBI lineage: Bacteria > Pseudomonadati > Pseudomonadota > Alphaproteobacteria > Hyphomicrobiales > Chelatococcaceae > Chelatococcus > Chelatococcus sp. YT9. Next base: position 1,243,532 of record NZ_JAHBRW010000001.1, on the reverse strand, counting down.
GCCCCTCGCTGCCGATGGCGGGCATGTCTTTCCGGAAGAAATCCCATGATGTCGATGCTCGCCGCTCTCGCGCGGCCGTTTCTGGCGCAGCTTGATGCCGAGACGGCACATCGCCTGACCATCCGCGCATTGGCGGCGCTGCCGCCCGCGAGGCCACCACGGAGCGATCCGAAGCTCAAGGTCGAGGCCTTCGGCTTGAGCTTTCCCAACCCAGTCGGCCTTGCCGCGGGCTTCGACAAGAACGCCGAGGTGCCCGATGCGATGCTCGGCTTCGGCTTCGGCTTCGTGGAGGCGGGTACGCTGACCCCGCGGCCGCAGGAGGGCAACCCGCGCCCCCGTGTTTTCCGGTTGCCGGCCGACCAGGGCGTCATCAACCGGCTCGGCTTCAACAATGGTGGCCATGCCGCCGCCGAGGCACGGCTCGCAGCGCGACGCGGTAGGGCGCACCCAGAGGCGATCGTCGGCATCAATATCGGCGCCAATAAGGACTCGGCCGATCGCGCGGCGGATTACGTGGCTGGTGTGAAGGCCTTCGCGCCTTACGCCAGCTATTTCACCGTCAATATCTCCTCACCCAACACGCCGGGACTGCGTGATCTCCAGCAGGCGGCCGCCCTGGATGATCTCCTCGCCCGCGTGCTTGAGGCACGCGACGGCGCCAGTGACCCGCGTCGCCCCGTGATCCTCAAGATCGCGCCGGATGTCACCCTCGCCGAGCTCGACGATATAGTCAGGGTGGCCCGTGCCCGCGCCATCGACGGCATGATCGTCGGCAATACCACCATCAGCCGGCCCGCGACCTTGCGGGATTCGCGGGTGACGGAGGCGGGTGGCCTTTCCGGCCAGCCGCTGTTTCCGCTCGCGACGCGGATGCTTGCCGAGACCTTCCTGCGTGTCGAGGGCGCCTTTCCGTTGATCGCGGCCGGCGGCATTTCATCTGCAGAGACCGCTTGGCAGAAGATCCGCGCCGGCGCGACATTGATGCAGCTCTACAGCGCGCTGGTTTATCACGGCCTAGAGCTGGTGGGCGTCATCCAGCAGGGCCTCATCGCCAGGCTCGCGGCCGAGGGAGGCACGCTGGCCCACCATGTCGGCCAGGACGCCAGCGCCTGGACGCGCGCGGGCTGACTATCGCTGGGGGCCTATCGCCCCCTGCTGGTCACGCGGAGCAGGAGCCAGATCGGCACGACGATGATGGCGCCGTAGACGAGCCATTGGCCGACTTCCATCAGCGTTTCCAGGCCTCGGCCGAAGATGCGATCGATGAACCTGACGATGCCTTCGACCAGGCTGAAGGGCGTGATCCCAAGAAAGGCCATGAGCGCGCCGACAAGGATCGACAGAAAGACCAGCCGCACCAGAACCGCTCCCGGCGAACCGCCGAGAAAACGCTGCAGTGAACCATTGGCCATACGCATGCTCCCGTTGCCGATGCTGCCGCCTGCTGGACGACAATCGCTCATTGATGTTTCATCGCAGGCCCGTCCATCGAGCGCAACCGGTCTGTCGCATGCTTGATCCTGCCCTGTTCGATCCTGCCGCCGTTGACCCCGAGACGGCGGCGCTCAATGCCACGATCATCGCCAATGCCGACTTGGCTCCAGACCAGTGGAGCCTGCCGCCGGCCGTCATTCGCGACATGCGCGCCAAAGGCATCGGGGCCTTCCCCCTGGCGCCAAAAAGCCCGCGCGCCGAGACCGTGACGATCCCCGGGCCGGGTGGTCCTCTCGCGCTCCGGATCATCGCGCCGCAGCAACCGCGCGGTGTCTATTTCCATGTCCATGGCGGAGGGTGGACGTTCGGTGGGGCGGACCTGCAGGATGGCCGTCTCGAGCGCTGGGTCGAGAAAGCGGGACTGGCGTGTGTTTCCGTCGAATACCGGCTCGCGCCTGAGCATCCCTATCCCGCCGCGCCTGACGATTGCGAGGCGGCGGCGCTCTGGCTCGTGCGGGAAGCCAAGGACCGCTTCGGCACGGAGCGATTGTTCATCGGCGGGGAATCGGCGGGCGCGCATCTGTCTGTCGTGACCTTGCTGCGCCTCCGCGACCGACATCGGCTCACGCCCTTCCGCGCCGCCAATCTCGTGGCTGGAGCCTTCGACCTCGGGATGACTCCGAGCGCCCGGCAGTTCGGCGAAGACAAGCTGATTTTGCGGACGCTCGACATTCATCTCTTCGTCCAGAACTTCTTGCGCAACGGCGGAGATCTGCGGGCCCCCGACATCTCACCGCTTTACGGCGATCTCCGTGGCCTGCCCCCGGCGATTTTCACCATCGGTACCCGCGACGCGTTGCTCGACGACAGCCTGTTCATGAGCGCGCGCTGGACAGCGGCCGGCAATCGCGCGGAACTCGCGGTCTACCCCGGCGGATGTCATGTCTTCATCGGCTTCCCAAGCGCCCTGACCGAAAGGGCCCTGAGCCGCAGCGAAGCTTTTCTGGCGGAGTTCTAGGTTCTCCGGCTGCATAGAAGACCGCGTAGACCGGGGCAATCGGTTCTTACAGGTGCCGGCAGGTCCCTCAGAGAATGACAGGGAGGGGCCGCTCTCAGGCGGCGGTTCCCGTCCCGGTAACCCTGCCGGCCAGGATGACGGCCTGCGTGCGGCTCTCGACGCCGAGCTTCTGCAGGATCGCGGAGACATGAGCCTTCACAGTGGCCTCGGACACGCTGAGCTCATAGGCGATCTGCTTGTTGAGCAGCCCCTCCGTCAGCATCATGAGGACACGCAACTGCTGTGGCGTGAGGCGGGAAAGGCGTTTAGCAGCATCGCTCAGCGCCGCGTCACCGGCCGTTGAAAGGTCTATATCCGGCGGGACCCAGGTGTGTCCCGCGAGGACGGAACGCACGGCCTCGCCGATGCTCGCGACGCCGAGAGACTTAGGGATAAATCCTGAGGCGCCACAGTCCATGCAGCCGCGAATGACCGTTCTGTCGTCGTTGCCGGACACGATGACGACCGGGGTGCCGGGATGCTGTGCACGAAGATACATCAAGCCGGACAGGCGCTGTGCTCCGGGAATGGCGAGATCGAGCAAGACAAGATCGACGTCGCCTTTTTCCGCCAGGACCGCAACCGCGTCATCAAAAGTGCCGACGTCGATCACCGTCGCCTGAGGCATCAGCGTCGTAATGGTTTGCTGCAAAGCCCCGCGATAAAGCGGGTGGTCATCTGCGATGACGATCTGCACAGATGGCTGATCGTTCAATGGAATGGGCCTCCCGAATTTTGCCACATTGTTTCGCGTCACGCCTTGCGGCGCAAGAGTAACTCTAAAAAAACCAAAAAATTGGGATAATTTCGCGATCCCCCATCCGATAGGACAGTGTCCTTGCCCTAATCTTTGCCTCTGAGCAAGGCTTCAAGGAACTCGATGCGGTCCGCTTCCCGCGGCGGCTTGTCCCAGCGGATGCGGCTTATGCGCGGAAAGCGCATGGCGATACCGGATTTGTGGCGTGGTGACGATTGCAGGCCCTCGAAGGCAACCTCCAGGACCAATCCGCTGTCGCGTGCATGTACGACCTCCCGTACGGGGCCGAAACGATTGACGGTGGACTGGCGCACGAAGCGGTCGAGCTTGGTGAGTTCCTCGTCGGTGAAGCCGAAATAGGCTTTGCCGACCGGTACCAGCTCTTCCTCGCCTTCCGGTCCGCGCCACACGCCGAAGGTGTAGTCCGAATAAAGCGAGGATCGCTTGCCGTGCCCGCGCTGAGCATACATCAGGACAGCATCCACCGTATGCGGATCGCGCTTCCACTTGAACCAGGGCCCCTTGGGACGGCCGGGTACATAAGTGCTGTCATGGCGCTTCAGCATCAAGCCTTCGATGGCAGCAGCATCCGCGCCGCCACCAGCGGAGGCGGGATCCATCCGTGCCGCCGCCAGAGCGTCCCAGTTCGCCGCCACGACGAGAGGAGACAAATCGATGCGGGTGCCGGAAAGGCGGCGCACGAAGCGTTCGAGCCGCTGCCGGCGCTCGCTGAACGGCAGCGCACGCAGATCCTCCCCCGCTTCCGCCAGGAGATCATAGGCGCGGATATGGGCGGGATATTCCGCCACCAGCTTCGGCGTGACCGACTTCCGGTTGAGCCGCTGCTGCAACACGTTGAAGCTCTGCACGAGCCCGCCTCGCATGATGAGCAACTCGCCATCGATGGCGCCGTCGAACCCGGCGTCGGCGAGGATTGCTCCGACGAGATCGGGAAAGGCACCCGAAATATCCTCGCCCGTGCGTGTATAGAGCCGCACCTGGCGATGGGCGTCGTTCCGCCCGCGGCTCGTGCCGGCCACGGCCTGGATGCGGATTCCGTCCCATTTCCACTCGGCGGAGAAATCGGCGGGATCGAGCTTGTCGATGTCCACTTCCTCGAGCGCGTGCGCCAGCATCGGTGGGCGAAAGGGAACCGCCGATGTGGCTTCCGGCTTATCGCCGCGCCCTTCGACCCAGGCGAACAAGGCCTCGTACGGCGCCTCCAGTCCGTGCCAGACCTCCTCGATATCGTCCGCCTCGAGAGCGCCGAGTTCTGCCACCGCCGTCTTGGCAAGTCGCGCGGACACGCCGACGCGCAGGCCGCCTGTAATGAGCTTGAGCAGGGCCCAGCGCCCTGTCTCGTCGAGACCATCGAGCCAGCCGGCGACGAGGGGCGGCAGGTCGGGCTTCAGCGTCGCCGTGAGCGCCTCGACGACTTCGGTCAAGGTTGGAGCCGGCGGATGATTGTGGCCACTTGTGGGAAGGCTCGAAGATCCCTCCCCTTCACGGGAGGGCCCTTCGCGCAGCGGAGGGGCTGGGGCGCCCCCTCCCGTCTCCGCGCTGCGCGCGGATCCACCCTCCCCTTGAGGGGAGGGATCGATGGCCGCCATGCCAGCCGGGACAGGCCCCGGCCACATCAGGGCGACGGTTTCCGAGAGATCGCCGACGTAGTCGTAGGACAGGGCGAACAAAACGGGATCCGTGCGCTCGGCAATCAAGGACCGAATGACGCCGGGCTTTGCGTTGGCGAAGGAGAGCGCGCCGGTCAGCGCAGCGAGCGCGAAGCCACGTTCAGGATCAGGCGTCTCGCGAAAATAGGCGCTCATCAGCCTGAGCTTGGCATTGCGGCGTGGCTCATAGGAGAGGCGATCGAGCAGCTCGGCGAAGCGGTTCATGGCGTTTTGCCCTCCGTCGCTCCTTCGCTCGCAATCGGCATCTCGTTCTCGGCTGCGGCCGCCTCCTCGTCGTCGCCATAGCCAAGCATGTGCAGAGGCTTTGCCTTGAGGCCACGGGTCGTGCACCAGTGGACCAAGGCGTCGGCCTCGCCATGAGTGACCCAGATCTCAGAGGCGCCGGTCTCGCAGATGGTGGTGCAGAGATCCTCCCAATCGGCGTGGTCGGAGACCACCAGCGGCAGCTCCACGCCGCGTTGACGTGCTCTGGCCCGCACCCGCATCCAGCCTGAGGCGAAGGCAGTGACCGGATCGGCAAAGCGGCGCGACCAGATTTCCTGCGTCGCGCTCGGCGGGCAGAGGATGATCGAACCCGCGAAGGTGCCGCGGCCAGCTTCCTCGGCGAGAGGGACCTTGCGGATATCACCCAAAGGGACGCCCAACGTCTCATAGAGAGCCATCAGCCGTTCCATGGCGCCGTGGATATAGACCGGCGCATCGTGTCCCGCCTCACGCAGGAGGGCGACGAGCCGCTGCGCCTTACCCAACGAGTAGGCGCCGACGAGATGGCTGCGCTCTGGAAACAGGGCGACTGAATCGAGCAGTTTCGCTACTTCGTCGCGCGTCGGCGGATGGCGGAACACGGGTAGGCCGAAGGTCGCCTCGGTGATGAAAACATCGCAGGCGATCGGTTCAAAAGCGGTGCAAGTCGGATCCGGCTCGCGCTTGTAGTCGCCCGAATTGACGATGCGGCAACCGCCTGCCTCGATGAGGATCTGGGCGGATCCGAGCACATGACCTGCCGGATGGAAGGTGACGGTGACGCCACCGAGCCGCATCGGTTCGCCCAGCACGGCCGCCTGCCGCGTGCCGCAGAACCCCTCGCCGCACCGCACCGCCATGATGGCGAGCGTCTCCGTCGTGGCGAGCACAGCGCCATGACCTGGCCGGGCATGGTCGGAATGGCCATGAGTGATCAACGCTCGCGGCACCGGCCGCAGCGGATCGATGTGGAAGTTGCCAGGCGGACAATAAAGCCCTTCGGGCGTGAGCGTGAGAAGATCGGTGGGGCGCATGCTCCCCGAAAGATAAGTCTTTCTGCGGCCATGCACAGGGGCAGGGGTGATTGTCGCATACATGTCGAGAGAAGCGCTTTTGAAAAGACAGCCCTGGTTTCCCGCTCCGACGCTTCGTCTCGCCGGGAATGACACGAGGGAACCGCTGCCGCTGATCCCTCCCTTCAAGGGGAGGGTGGCCTCGCGCAGCGAGGTCGGGTGGGCGCGCAACGAGGCAGAGAGCGATGCTGTGCTGGCCATGCGGCTGTCGCCGTTCTCCGGCCGGGGTCAGCCGTCCGGCCCCCCACGCGGTGCCTGCGGCGCCCCCTCCCCTGGAGGAGAGGGATCAGGGCGGCGTCCAATGGAGGCCAGATCCGTCAAATCCGCATACACTTTTCAGCGCAATGCACTAGATTGGCTCCGTGCCCGATGCGCCGCCCATATTCCCTTTGCCGGAGCCTTTTGCCGGCTGGTTCGCCGCCCGGGGCTGGACACCGCGCGTCCATCAGCTCGAACTTTTGGCCAAGGCAGAGGCCGGCCGATCGGCGCTGCTGGTTGCACCAACCGGCGCCGGCAAGACGTTGGCCGGCTTTCTGCCGAGTCTCGTCGAGCTCACCGCGCGCAGCCGACATCCGGACCTCTCGCGCGGCGTGCACACGCTCTACATCTCGCCACTGAAGGCTCTGGCGGTCGACGTCGCCCGCAATCTGGAGACACCGGCGCGCGAGATGGGGCTGCCGGTCAGGATCGAGACGCGCACCGGCGATACGCCTGCCCACAAGCGCGCCCGCCAGATCGAGCGGCCACCGGACATCCTGCTGACGACGCCGGAGCAACTGGCGCTTCTCCTTGCCCACCGCGAGTCCGAGGCCTTTTTCGCAAGCCTGAAGCGCGTGGTGCTTGATGAATTGCACGCGCTCGTAACCTCCAAGCGGGGTGATTTACTCTCGCTCGGCCTGGCGCGGCTCGGAAAGCTCGCGCCAGGTCTGACCGCTGTCGGGCTTTCCGCCACGGTGCGGGAGCCGGAGGTGCTCGCCCGCTATCTCCCGGGGGATGCGCCTCCCGATATTGTCGTGGTCAAGGGCGGCGCGCAGCCGGACATCGGCATCCTGGAGACACAGGTGGCGCCGCCACTCGCCGGTCACACCGCTGGCCACGCGATGCGCGAGATCTATGCAGCCATCCGTGCGCACAAGCTCAGCCTTGTGTTCGTGAACACTCGCATGCAGGCAGAGTTCTTGTTCCAGGAGCTCTGGCATATCAACGACGACAATCTCGCCATCGCGCTCCATCATGGCTCGCTCGACGTCGCACAACGCCGCCGTGTCGAGGAAGCAATGGCGGCGGGCCAACTCAAGGCCGTCGTCTGTACCTCGACGCTCGATCTCGGCATCGACTGGGGTGACGTCGATCTCGTCGTCAATGTGGGCGCGCCGAAGGGGGCGAGCCGTCTGATGCAGCGTATCGGACGTGCAAATCACAGGCTCGACGAGCCGTCGCAGGCGGTGTTGGTGCCGGCGAACCGCTTTGAGGTGCTGGAGTGCCGGGCAGCGCTCGATGCGGTCGCCGAGGCTGCACAGGACACGCCGGATGCGCGCATCGGCGCGCTGGACGTGCTCGCGCAACATATTCTCGGCATGGCCTGCGGAGCCCCTTTCGCGGCTGATGCGCTCTATGAGGAAGTACGGCGTGCGGCGCCTTACGCCGGCCTCAGCCGGGCTGATTTCGACGCAACCGTCGATTTTGTCGCGACCGGCGGTTACGCGCTCAGAAGCTATGAGCGCTTCGCCAAGATCGCGCGGGGGCGCGACGGATTGTGGCGCGTCGCCAATCCACGCGTGGCCCAGCAATACCGTCTGAACGTCGGCACCATAGTCGAGGCGGCGATGCTCAAGGTGCGCGTCTCGAAGCCGCGCCGGGGCGTCCAGCCGACTCAAGGCTGGATGCGCGGCGGGCGCGTCCTCGGCGAGGTGGAGGAATATTTCGCGGAGGGGCTTTCGCCCGGTGACACCTTCGTCTTCGCCGGCGAGGTCCTGCGCTTCGAGGCCATTGTGGAGAACGAGGTGATCACCCAGCGCACGGCGCCTGGTACCGATCCCAAGGTCCCCTCTTACGAAGGTGGCAAGTTTCCCCTCTCGACCTTTCTCGCGGATCGGGTGCGTGCGATGCTGGCGGCCCCGGACGACTGGCATCGCTTGCCAACACCCGTGTCGAACTGGCTGGAGGGGCAGCGACGGCTTTCGCGCCTGCCCGGCCGCGAGGGGCTCCTGGTGGAGACTTTTCCGCGCGCGGGCAGGTATTTTCTTGTCTGCTACCCTTTCGAGGGGCGGCTCGCCCATCAGACGCTCGGCATGCTGTTGACCCGCCGGCTGGAGCGGGCACGGCTCAACCCCCTTGGCTTCGTGGCCAACGATTATGGCCTCGCCGCCTGGTGCCTGTCGGATATTGATGCCGCCATTGCTGCGGACAGATTGTCTGTCAATGGCCTCTTCGGCCAGGACATGCTGGGTGACGACCTGGAGGAATGGCTCGCCGAATCGGCGCTCATGAAGCGCAGCTTTCGGCAATGCGCCATCATCGCCGGTCTCATCGAGCGCCGCTTTCCCGCGCAGCAGAAGTCGCAGCGCCAGGTCACCATGTCGACTGATCTCGTCTACGACGTGCTGCGCCGCCACGAACCGCAGCATCTCCTCCTCCGAGCGGCGCGGGCGGATGCGGCCACTGGCCTGCTTGACCTCGCGCGCCTCGCCGGCATGCTGGGGCGCATCGAGGGCCGAATCACGCATCAGCCGCTTGAGCGGCTGTCGCCGCTCTCGATCGCCGTGATGCTGGAAATCGGCCGTGAGCTGGTCTACGGCGAGGCAGCTGAGACGATCCTGGCGGATGCGGAGGCGAGCCTCATCGAAGAGGCACTGGGGTAAGGCGCGGCTGCGGCGAATGAGCGAGACATTGATTTGAGCATGGTGATCGCCAGGGAGAGCGCCGAGGGCGGAAGCCAGAACACTGCTCGCGCGGTGCTGCTCGGTGGGCTTGTGGCCGAGGCTGATCCGCGCGGGGCGCTCTTCCTCAGCGAGGAGCGCATGCTCGTGGTGGCGGACCTGCACCTTGAGAAGGGCTCCTCCTATGCTCGCCGCCGGATCTTTCTGCCGCCTTACGATACCAAGGCGACGCTGGAGCGACTGGCGGCCGTGATCGACATATATGCGCCGCGCATCGTTGTCGCGCTCGGCGACAGCTTCCACGATGATGGCGGCGGATCGAGGCTCGATGTTGGTGATCGGGACCGGCTTGAGGCGTTGCAGCGCGGACGCCAATGGATCTGGATCACCGGAAATCATGATCCCTCACCGCCGGTCGGAGTTGGCGGCGACGTGGTCGCGGAGATGTCGGCCGGCGGGATAGCCTTGCGGCATATTCCCGGTAGCGCGCCGGATTGCCGTGCGGCCTTCGAGCTTGCTGGCCATCTGCATCCTGTCGCGAAAGTTGCCTCGCGAGGCCAGGTCGTCCGCCGCCGCTGCTTCGCACTCGGGCCTGGGCGCTGCGTGCTACCGGCCTTTGGCGCCTATGCCGGCGGGCTGAACGTACGCGATGAGGCCTTCGCGCCGCTCTTCCCGCGCGGGATGACAGCCCACGTGCTCGGCCGTCGCACCTTCGCTATCGCGTCGCCGCAATTGCTGCCGGATTGAGCGCCGACGCCTTTCGCGCCGCTACTCACGGCGGAAGACGACTGTCGCCAGCCAGCCAAGGAAGAGCGCGCTCGCGGCGGCGATGAGACCGTAGAGGAAGCCATAGTCGCGGGCGAGAACGACCGTTGCCTGTTCAAAGCCCGTCTTTTCGACCTCGAAATTGGTTGACTGCCGCGAGAGCGCGACCCCGTCAGACAAGAGGATGGTTTCCACCTCATAGAGGCCTGTCGGGGCTATGGCGGGCAGATCAATCTTCGCCCGGAACAGGTTCCGCGTCAGGAAGACAACACCTTCGGGATCTTCCTGGAAGAGGTGTTGCTGGCGGCGCAGTCGAATGAAGGCGTCGATGAAGTCCTCGCCCATGATGTTCGCGCCGGGAAGAGGCGACGCGAATTCCGCTTCCAGTCCCAGCTTCAGCCGCCCGCGCACGGGTTCTCCCGCGATGTCGGTGATGGCGCGCGAGCTTACGACGGCGAGATAAACCGGTTGGTCGACGAAGCGGCGCTGCCCGCGGGTGATCCAGAGCGGACCCAGCGGTTCCTTCTCGCGCACCAGGGCCGTACGCCTGGGACCACGCACGGTGACGACGAGATCATAGGGCGCGGCGCGTGTCGCCGTGCGCGCGTCGCGCTCGATCGAGCCGAAGAGGACGAGGGAGGCTCCGGTGTAATTCGAGTTGATGGCAACGCGATAGGTCGACAGCGAGGTGACGAGCGTTTCCGCGGTCGCCGGTAACATGCTGGCGAGACAAGCGAGAAGGGCCAGCGCGCTCCGTTTCATCAGTTGTCCAGCGTCACGATGGAAAAGGTCTCGTCGGGCTTCAGGATGATATCGCCGGCGAAGCGGACGCCGACGCCGAGTATGAGGAGCGCGAGCAGCAGACGGAAAGCGTCGCCGCGTAGATTACGCCCGACGATCGCGCCAAACTGCGCTCCCATCACGCCCCCGACGATCAGGAGCAGGGCGAGGACCAGATCAACTGAATGGTTGGAGGTGGCGTGCATGATCGTCGCCGCCACCATGGTGAGCAGGATCTGGAAGAGCGAGGTGCCCACCACGACCGCGGCCGGGATGCGGAACAGGTAAATCAGCGCGGGAACGGCGATAAAGCCGCCGCCGATGCCAAGCACGGCACCGATGAAGGCGATGAGGAGGGCGAGCAGCGCCAGCGGTATGATGCTTCCGTAGAGCTTCGACTGGTGGAAGCGCATCTTCAGCGGCAATCCGAGATACCAGGGATGTTCGCCGGGCCTGCGCGGCGGTCGTCTGACGCCCTTGCGGGTCAGCCATATGGCGCGCAGGCTCTCGAACAGCATCAATCCGCCGATTACGCCGAAGAGCACGACATAGGCGATGGCGATAATGACATCGAGCTGGCCAAGCCGCCGCATCACATTGAAGAACCACACGCCGAGGACTGTGCCGATGAGGCCGCCCCCAGCGAGCACCAGGCCGAGCTTCACGTCCACGGCCCGTCGTCGCCAGTAGCCGATGGAACCGGTCATCGAGGACGCGGCGATCTGCGCCGCTTGGGTGGCGACGGCGATCGCAGTCGGAATGCCGATGAAAATCAGCAACGGCGTCATCACGAAGCCGCCGCCCACGCCGAACAGGCCGGAAATGAAGCCGACACCGCCGCCCATTGCCAGCAGCAGCAACCAGTTCACCGAGACATCGGCGATGGGAAGATAGATCTGCACGACGCGCCTTACGAACGGAATCAGCACATGTGACAAAGCACCGGCACCGCAAGCACGATGCCGGTCCAACAATACGGCGCATAGTCCTTAGAGAATCGTCGATTCCACCCTTTGGATATGCGTTTTTTCAGATGGTTACGCCCACGGAACGAAAGGTCAACCTCGCGTTTTCGTTTTAGCGCCTGCGCCGGCGTCTCCCGTCGTGTTCTTCGGCATCGCCGGCCTGTTCCACTCCGGCGCCACCTCGACCGAATTGGCTGCCGGATCGGGCGTCTTGGCGACCCATTGCTCCGCGGCGGCGCGCGCCAGGGTGAGGTCCGTGGGGGACAGGCGGGCGCCGACGCTGTCCCGCTTCTCGGCGGCGTCGGCGTCTCCGTTCTCGGCGAGAACGGCGAACCAGGTGTAGGATTGCACCAGGTCGGGATCCATGCCGAGGCCACGCGCGGCAAGGATGGCGAGGTTGAACTGGCTGTCGCGAATGCCGAGTTCGGCCGCCCTGCGGAACCATTTCACGGCGGTCGGGTAATCCGGTTTACCGCTGACGCCTTCTGCGTAGAGAACGGCCAGATTGTGCATGGCCTTCGCGTTGCCGGCCTCGGCGGCACGCTGATACCACTCACGCGCCTTGGCAAGATCGCGATCGACGCCAAAGCCCTTCTCGTAGTGATTGGCGATACGATACTGCGCCGGTGCAAAACCTGCTTCCGCCTGGATCTCGAACAGCCGCGCCGCGCTCTTCATGTCACGGGGGATCCCGCGCCCCTCGGCGAGCCGTGACGCCAGTTCATAAACGGCGGCGGCATTGCCTTTTTCTGCTGCCTGTCGCAGGGCGTCCGTGCCGATGCCCGCGGGAATGCCTGCTAACATGTCCTTAGGCAGAAGGGTGGTGATCTCGCGAGGCTTTGCCGTTTCGGGAGCCACGGTTTCGGGCGCGAATGGGCTTGGCGCGGGGAACAAGGGCGCCATGGGAACAGTGCCGACCTGGGTGGACCGACTGTCTTGAGCGGGCCTGGTGTCGGGAAGGGTCGACTCGGGCAGCGGCTTTATGGAGCCGGTGGTAACCGAGTTATCGGAGCTTGCAGCCGGGTTGGCTGATGGCGGGGCAAGAGGATTGACAAAGTCCTTCAATCCGAGCTGGCCTGGTTGAGCGGAGCTCGCGGCGGGGACATCCGCCATCTGCGAATTTGGCCCGAGCGCAACCGACTGTTGAGCTTTGGTCGCGGGCGGTGCGTTATGGGGCTTAGCCTGCGCGAGGCTCGGCGCATTCGGCGCGGGTTCGGACGGAACGGCGCTGTGTTCATTGGTCGCGATGGGCGCGGTGCCGTCTTTCGAAAGCCGCCCATACGAGACGATGAGTTGCGCCGCACCGAGAGCGATGACGAGAGCGGCAAGGCCGAAGACCAACTTGCGGCGGCGGGTCGAGCCTTGACGCAGGCGTTCGATCAGGGATTCACCACGTCCCCGCACGATGGCGGCAGCCCCGTCCGCCTCGGATTGGGGCGCGGTGGAGGCAGGGGCCGCCACGGGAGGTTGCTTCGGCGTGGCTTGCGCTGCGGCGGCTTGCGGCGCCGCTGCGGCCACTCCCATTTCGACCGTTGCCGTCTGGGCGGCGCGCCGTGCAGCGGCGATGAAGCTCGATTTGACATCCGGCGCCGGCATGGGGGCCGCGTCGGCGGCAGCGCGTGCGGATTCCGCGGTGGACGGCGGCGTGCCGGCCGAGGCCTCGCGATCGGCCGCAAGGATCTGTGACGCCTGCTTTTCGAACAGCGAGCGCGAGAGGTCCGGCTTTCGGCCAAAAGCGCGTTCCGATTCCATGAGAGCAAGCCGCTGCACCACCAGTTCCAGCGTCTGGTGCACGGCGCTGAGGGTGTCCTGCGTGCGTTCGCTTATAGCGCTGTGAACGGATTTGAGGTCAGCGATATCGGCTTTGAGGCCGCTCATGTCGTCAGAGCCGTCCCAAATCTTCGCGCTGAGGGCGTCCGATACGGCGCTGCGCGTGGCGAACTCGACGGATTCGACAGCTTCTTTCTGCAGGCCCTGCACCCGATCGACGAGGCCGACGATGATTACCTCGAGCTCGCCCAGCTTCTTCTCGAGGCTGGCGTCGGTCGGTTTGTTGCGCAGGGCATCATCGACGCGATGAGCGAGGTGCGCGATCTGTGTTTCAAGCGCATCGAGACTCTCCGTATCGAGCGCCTTGTCATGGTTCGCTTCGAGCCGGTCAGCGACAACCGTCAGCAACTGCTCGACACGTCCGAAATCGCCGGGGAGCTTCGGATGCTCGATGTGGGCGTCGATTCGATCGAGCCGCTCGATCACGCCGTCGAGCGCGGGGAAGCGGCCCGGCACGAGCAAAGCGTCGATTTTTTCCGTCAGGGCTTCGAGCCGCTCCGCAACGTCTACCGAAATCCCGCTCGGCGCCGACTGGCTTGCCGGCATGGCCGTCCTGTATGCGGGGCGGGCCTTGTCAGTTTGGTCCATATCGGCGTCTTCCGTGTCGGCCGGCATGTCGGCGATGTCCTGCTCGCCTTCTTCAGACAGTCTGGCCTGCCGACGGCGGATCTCGGCGATAGTTGCCGCGAATCGATCGATGTCTGCATCACCGCCGCCAGGGCGGGTGATGGGTTCATGAAACGGGGTCGTCCCACGAAGGCTCGCGGCCCTGTGGGGCGAGAGGGGCGGCTCATGCTGACCACCACCGGTGCTCGCCCCCTCGGTAAGATGCCTTTGGGTCTCGCGCCGGGGCGCAATCGCTGCGCTGGCATCAGGGCCAAGCCGAACGATGATGTCCGTCAATCGCTTCTCGAGAGTACGCAACATATCTTCCGCCGCCGTTGCACCGGACGGCGCTACCGCCGCGGTGAGGAACTCCAAACGTTGTTCAAGCTTCTCGACGGCCGACAGCGTCGGCTCCGCCGCGTGCTGCGTATCGAGACGGGTTTCAATCGCGTCGAGGCGCCTGGCGACGCTGTCCAGCAGGTTTTCCAGCGCGGCGACCGGGCCGGGCTGGGAGGTGTGCGCGCCGCGGGAGGCCGCCTCGGCGGCGCGCGCTTTCAGTGCCGCCGTCTCGAGGGAAAGCCTGTCGGCCGCGTGCGCGAAGACATCCTGCGATTCGCTGTCGAACGAAAAGCGGTGGAGCCCGCCGCCGCCCGGTTGGGTTGTTTCCGCGATCATGCTGTTCAGCCACGCGCCCAGCGTCATGCCGGCCTTGCGGGCTGCATCCTTCGCAGCCTCGCGGGCTTGGGGATCGATCCCTTTGACACTCCAGGGAACGTTCTGAGTCATGATCGCGATGGTCCTCGTGCGGTCACGTGCTGCCGAAGGCATCTCTCTGAGTTGGGACCACCGCAACTTCACAAAAGCGGCGGAATCGAGAGTCTGCCTCGCAATGCCACTCTTTTCAATTTACGGTTAACAACCAGTTAACGAATGAAGTGGATGTTTGCACCAAATGGTTGTATCGTCCGCAGGTCGCGTATTTTTCCTGATCAATCTGCGTAGGGCGGTGTCTTCCGCCTGCATCCGCTTCACGTAAAATGGCAGGGGATGCATCATTCGTGCGTGCGCATTTGGTAAATGTCGCAAGTCTTCCTAGCTAAGAGGTGGCGGGAAGTTCCGATGGGAGGAGACGATATCGTGCCGAGCTACAAGGCGCCCCTCGAGGATGTGTTGTTTCTGATCAACGACGTGTTCTCCCTTGATCACTACAGCCATCTCGATGCCTTCACCGACATCACTCCGGATCTCGCCTCGGCGGTGCTGACGGAAGCTGCCCGACTCGCCGAAGAAGGATTTGCCCCGCTTAATGCCGTGGGGGACCGACAGGGCTGTCGTCGCGATCCCGATGGTTCCGTGCGCACGCCCGAGGGTTTCGCGGAAGCTTACGGGGCTTTCGTGAAGGGGGGGTGGGTCGGCCTTGCCACGCCGCCTGACTATGGGGGGCAGGGGCTGCCTTATACCTTCGCGGCTATCGTCAACGAATTCGCATCCTCCGCCAACATGGCGCTCGCCATGTATCCCGGATTGACGCAGGGCGCGATCGCGGCGCTCCTGCAACACGGCACAGCGGAGCAGAAGGCCCTCTATCTTCCCCCGATGGTGGCGGGAACCTGGACCGGCACCATGAACCTCACCGAGCCGCAATGCGGCACGGATCTCGGTCTCATCCGCACGAGGGCGGAGCGGAAGGGCGATGGCACCTATGCCATTACCGGGACCAAGATCTTCATCTCGGCGGGCGAGCACGATCTCGCCAGCAATATCGTCCATCTCGTTCTTGCCAGGGTGGAAGGAGCGCCCGCCGGGACGAAGGGTCTCAGTCTCTTCATCGTGCCGAAGTTCATGGCGGCCAACGGCGGGGTCAAGGGCGCCCGCAACCGGGTGAGCTGTGGCTCGATCGAGGAGAAGATGGGCATCCACGGCAATGCCACCTGCGTGATGAACTACGACGGGGCGACGGGCTGGCTGCTGGGCGAGGAGAACCGTGGCCTCAACGCCATGTTCACGATGATGAACGAGGCCCGGCTGGGTGTGGGCATACAGGGGCTCGCGCTCTCCGAGGTCGCCTACCAGAATGCCGCGACCTATGCGCGTGACCGTCTTCAGGGGCGGGCGCTGACTGGTGCCGCGTTTCCCGCGCAGCCCGCCGACCCTATCATCGTCCACCCGGATGTGCGCCGAACGCTGTTGTCCATCAAGGCTTTCAACGCGGCCGCGCGAGCGCTGGTGGTGTGGACATCGCTCAACGCCGATGTCGCGCGCCAGGCGACCGACGACGGCGAGCGGCAGGCGGCCGAAGACCATCTCGGGCTGTTGACGCCCGTGATCAAGGGCGTTCTCACGGACGTCGGCTTCGACAATACCGTGAAGGCCCAGCAGATGTTCGGGGGTCATGGGTATATCGTCGAGACGGGGGTCGAGCAGTTCGTGCGCGATGCCCGCATCGCCATGCTCTATGAAGGCGCCAATGGCATTCAGGCCATCGACCTTGTCGGCCGTAAGCTGCCGCGCGACGCCGGTCGCGCGATGCTGGCCTTTTTCGCCGAGGTGTCCGGTTTTCTGAAGGATCATGCCGAGCACGACGGAGTGAAGCCGCATGTCGCGGGCATGAAGACTGCGCTCGACCACCTGCAGGAAGCGTCGATGTGGTTCATGCGCAACGCGCTCGGCAAGCCGGACAATGCAGGTGCCGGCTCGACCGATTACATGCATCTCTTCGGGCTCGTGGCCTTGGGCTACATGTCGCTGCGGATCGCCAAGGCCGCTGCGGACAAGCGCGCCGCCGCGACCGCCACGAACGACGAAGGTGCGGTCGCTCTGATCGAGACGCGCCTCGCGACGACGCGTTTCTTCATGGAGAGGATGCTGCCGGAAACCGCACTCAGGCTCAGTCGTGTCACGGCCGGCGCCGAAGGTGTCATGTCGCTGCCCGCCGAGATGTTCTGACCAGGCGGCAGAGCCAGAACGCAACGTGGTGGCCGCCGTTGGTGCCGGCCGCAAGGGAGATCCGAGATGCCCGATGCCTTCATCTATGACCACGTCCGCACACCGCGCGGGCGCGGCAAGCCGGACGGCTCGCTGCATACAGTCGAGTCGGTGGCCCTTGCGGCTGGCACCCTGTCCGCTCTGAAGGAACGCAACGGGCTCGATACGCGCCTCGTCGACGACGTCATCCTTGGATGCGTTGATCCTGTCGGGGAGGCGGGCGGTGACATTGCACGCGCGGCCGTGTTCCTCGCCGATTATGGCAGCCACGTACCCGGCATGCAGATCAACCGCTTCTGTGCGTCGGGGCTCGATGCCGTGAATATCGCAGCCGCCCAGGTATTCTCGGGCCAGCACGAGCTTGCCATCGGCGGCGGCGTTGAATCCATGAGCCGGGTCGGCATCGGCGCCTCCGGCGGCGCATGGCCTGTGGATCCGGCGGTCGCTGTGAAGTCCTATTTCATGCCGCAAGGCGTGTCTGCGGATCTCATCGCGACACGCTATGGCTTTTCCCGCGAGGCGGTGGACAGTTATGCGGTCGAAAGCCAGCGCCGCGCTGCCCTAGCCTGGCGCGAGGGGCGCTTCTCCCGGTCTATCGCCCCGGTGAAGGATGTAAATGGGCTCATCCTGCTCGATCGGGATGAGCATATGCGCCCTGACACAACCCTTGAGGGGCTGGCGGCACTCAAGCCCTCCTTCGCGCAGATGGGCGAACTCGGTGGCTTCGATGCCGTCGGCATTGCCGCCCACCCAGAGGTCGAGGCGATCGACCATGTGCACCACGCAGGCAATTCCTCCGGGGTTGTCGATGGCGCGGCCGCGGTGCTCATCGGTTCCGCTGCGGCCGGACGGGCCATGGGGCTGAAGCCTCGGGCGCGGATCCGGGCCTTCGCCAATATCGGATCTGACCCGGCGCTCATGCTGACCGGGCCGGTGGACGTGACGCGCAAGCTTCTCGACCGAACCGGACTGACGCTGTCGGATATCGATCTGTTCGAGGTCAACGAGGCCTTTGCGGCTGTAATACTCCGCTATCTCCAGGCCTTCGACCTCGATCCCGCGATCGTCAATGTGAATGGCGGCGCCATTGCCATGGGCCATCCGCTGGGCGCGACGGGGGCGATGATCCTCGGCACGGCGCTCGACGAACTGGAGCGGCGGCAGGCCGCGACAGCGCTCGTCACATTGTGCATCGGCGCCGGCATGGGCACCGCCACCATCATCGAGAGGATGTGACCGGCACGGCCGGATGGGAGATCGACCATGAATCTCGTCAACTTCCGTTTCGAGATCGACACTGACGGCATCGCGCTCGCCACGTGGGACATGCCCGACCGCTCGATGAATGTCATCACGACCGAGGTGATGGACGAACTGACGCTTATCGTTGACGGCGTTGCCGCTGACGAAGAGATCAAGGGCTGCGTCATCACCTCCGGCAAGGACAGCTTCTCGGGCGGGGCGGACTTGTCGATGCTGCAAGATCTCGGCCGCAGCTACGCGCTGCTCAAGGGTGAGCGCGGCGAGATCGAGGCAATGCGCGTGTTCTTCGAGCAGTCGCGGCGCCTGTCGCAGCTCTATCGCGCGCTGGAGACCTGCGGAAAGCCCTTTGCCATCGCGATTCACGGCATTTGCCTCGGCGGCGCCTTTGAACTCGCGCTGGCCTGCCACTATCGGGTGTTGTCAGACGCCGACGCGACGCGGGTCGGGCTTCCGGAAATCAAGGTCGGTCTGTTTCCCGGAGCCGGCGGCAGCCAGCGTCTGCCGCGGCTGATGCCGACCCCGGACGCCCTCCAACTGATGGCGCGCGGCGAACAGTTGCGGCCCGCCGCTGCGAAGAAGCTCGGCATCGCCGGCGCGGTCGTGGCGCGCGAGACGATCGTCGAGTCGGCTAAGGATTGGATCCGTCAGGGCGGCAAGGCGGTGGCGCCCTGGGACGAGCAAGGTTTCCGTCCGCCGTCTGGGAAGGTCTACTCGCCCGCCGGCATGCAGATCTGGCCCGCCGCCAACGCGATCTATCGCCGGGAAACCCAGGACAACTATCCGGCCGGGCGCGCACTGTTGCAGGCGGTTTATGAGGGGCTGCAGCTGCCGATGGACCAGGCGTTGACGGTGGAGAGCCGCTACTTCGCTTCCATCCTGCGCTCGCCCGTGGCGGCGGCGATGATCCGCACCCTGTTCCTGTCGAAGCAGGAGCTCGACAAGGGCGCACGGCGGCCAAAGGAGATCCCCCCTTCCCGACCAGCGACCGTGGGCATCGTCGGTGCCGGCTTCATGGGCGCGGCCATCACCTATGTTTCAGCGCTCGCCGGCATCAAGGTGGTGCTGGTGGACCGGGACCAGGAAACGGCGGAGAAGGGCAAGAGCCTGTCACACAAGCTCATGACCGATCAGATCATGAAGGGCCGCGCGAAGACATCGGATCGTGATCGGCTGCTTGAACTGATCACGGCGACGCCGGACTACACGGCCCTGTCGACCTGCGATCTCGTCATCGAGGCCGTGTTCGAGGACCCGAAGGTCAAGGCCGAGGTGCTTGGGCGCATCGATGCCGTGCTGAAGGACGATGCGATCCTCGCCACCAATACCTCCACGTTACCCGTGAGCGGACTGGCCCGCGCCATCACCCGCCCGGAACGCTTCGTCGGTATCCACTTCTTCTCGCCGGTCGAGAAGATGCTGCTCGTCGAGGTGATCCGGGGACAGGGGACGAGTGACCGCGCGCTCGCGGTGGCGCTCGATTTCGTGCGGGCCTTGAAGAAGACGCCGATCGTCGTCAACGACGCCCGGGGCTTCTACGCCAATCGCTGCGTTCTCGCTTATGTGCGCGAGGGGCATATCATGCTGGGGGAAGGCGTGCCGCCGGCGATGATCGAGAACGTGGCGAAGCAGGCCGGCATGCCGGTTGGTCCCCTCGCCCTCAACGACGAGGTCGCGCTTGATCTGGCGCTCCGCATCGTCCGCGCCACGAAGGCAGAGGCCGGAAACGATGCGGTTGATCCCGCGCAGGAGGCCCTGCTCGTTGCGCTCGTCGAGGGCGAAGGCCGGCTCGGTCGCAAGAACCGCAAGGGGTTCTATGACTATCCGGAGGGCAAGCCGAAGCACCTTTGGCCAGGATTGCGCGCCTTTCAACCGGTCCAGCAGAACCCGGACGCGATCGACATTGCGGTGTTGAAGCAGCGCTTCCTCGTCGTGCAGGCTTTGGAGGCCGCGCGTGCCATGGAGGAAAAGGTGCTGACGGATCCGCGCGAGGGTGACGTCGGCGCCATCCTCGGCTTTGGTTTCGCCCCGTTTACGGGGGGACCGCTCTCCTACATCGACGGCATGGGCGCGGCGACTTTTGTGGGCTTGAGCGAACGGCTAGCCGCAGCACATGGTCCGCGTTTCGCCCCTTGTGATCTTCTCGTGGAGATGGCCCGGACCGGTACTGCCTTCTATGCCAGGGATGAGCGAAGCGCGGCGGCGTAGCGTCTTCCGGTCGAAAGCCGGACGCCGGTTTTTGGCGAAGCGAGCCGGGCTACACGAAACCCCTCGTCATTCCCGGGCGAGCCGCAAGGCCCGAGCCCGGGGGCCATCAACACGACAGAAAAGGAATAACATGACGGCCCGACTCGCCGTCTTGTCCGGCGCCGTGTTCATGGATTCCGGGCTCCCCGCTGGCCGCGAGGCCCCGGAACGACGGTGTCGAGAGGGCGATGTCGCGCAGCAGACGTGCTATTCCGCGGCGATGTTGGGGGCCGATTGCCAATGCACGAACAGGGCACGGAGCGCTGCCGGCTTGAGAGGCTTTTCCAGGACATGAATGTCAGCGGCTCGGGCGCGTTCACGCACTTCCGGGGAGCGGTCGGCAGTCACGAGCACGGCGGGCAGGGCGCGGCCGAGTTTCTGGCGTAGCGACAGGATCGCAGCGATACCCTCGCCATCATCAAGATGATAATCGGCGACGAGGACGTCCGGGATGAAGCCGCCATCGACCTGGACCTCGGCTTCGGAAAGGCCGCCGGCGGTCGCGATGCGGCAGCCCCAGCTCGAGAACAGGACCCGCATGCCGTCGGCCACCACCGGCTCGTTGTCGATGGCAAGTACCGAGAGATTTTCCAATGTGCCGAAGCTTGGCGCCGCAACGTCCCGCGCGGGCACGCTCGTGGGCACGTTGTCAGCAATGGGAAGCTCCACGCTGAACATGGAGCCGTGACCGGGCAATGATCTGAGCGTTACCGTATGGCCCAGCACCCGCGCGATGCGCTCGACGATCGACAAGCCAAGACCGAGGCCACGCGCCATATGCGCGGCGTCGAGACGCTGGAATTCCCGGAAGATGATCCGATGCTGGCTGGTGGGGATACCCGGACCGGTATCCCATACTTCCACGTTCAGGGTGCCGCGGCCGGTACGCCGACAGCCCACCAGCACGCGCCCTGCCGGCGTATATTTCACCGCGTTTGAAACAAAATTCTGCAGCAGGCGCCGCAGGAGACGCCGGTCGGAGCGAACGGAGAGCGAGGAGCGCACGCAAGTCAGCGCGATGCCTTTTTCCTCTGCCATCAGCTCGAACTCCCGCTGCAAGGGAACGAGCAGATCATCGATGCGGAAGTTCGAGAGTTCAGCCTTGAGGGCGCCCGCATCGAGCCGGGCGATGTCGAGGAGGGCTGTCAGGATTTCCTCAACGGTATCGAGCGAGGCCTGCACATTCTCGGCCAGCGTCGGGTCACCCTCGCGGCGGTCGCGCTCGGCGAGCGCGGTCGCGTAGAGGCGGGCCGCATTCAGCGGCTGCAGAATGTCGTGACTGGCGGCCGCCAGAAAGCGCGTTTTAGAGGCGTTCGCATCCTCGGCTTCACCCTTGGCGCGTGACAATTCCTGATTCAGCCGCTCGAGTTCTTCCGTGCGCTCCTTGACGCGGCGTTCGAGCGTTTCGTTGGCGCGTGCCAGCTCCTCCTCTGTCGCGACCGTGTCCGTGATATCGGCGTAGGTGGTCACGATGCCGCCATCGGGCAGACGGTTCGAGCGGATTTCGATCACATTGCCGGAGGGAAACAGCTTGAGGCGCACCGGCGCGCGGTCGTCCATCAGGCTTTCAATGCGTGCGGCGAGAAGCTGCTCCGGATGGCCATCGCCATAGGCGCCGCGGGCAATATTCGACCGAACGATCTCGTCGAGCCCGACACCGACGCGCATGAGGTACGGCGGCAGGTTATAGATGTCGCAGAACGCCCGGTTCCACCCCATCAGGCGGAGGTCCTTGTCGAAGATCGTGATGCCTTGGCTGGCGTGGTCAAGTCCGTGTTGCAGCAGATCGCGATTGTACTGGATCGCCGCGGAGGCATCGTCGAGGAGCTTGAGCGCGGCGGTTGCGGATACATTGCGGCGCAGTAGCAGCGACAGCACGAGCCGCGAGGACGCCGCGCCGATGGCCGATGCAAGCAGATGCTCCGTCTGGCGCAGGAGATGGAGATCCGCCTCACTATCGTCGGCAAGCGGCGCGCCGCGCGCAGTGGTGAAGCTGGCGAAGGCGCGCTCCGCCCGCTCTGCGCCGAGATAGCGCGCGACGGTGGAGCGCAGCTCCGCGACGCTGACGGCGGAGCGGCGCAGACGCAGGTTCTGCGTCAGGGCCGGGGTGGCGAGATAATTTTTGCTGGTGAAGACCTGGGCCTGTAGCGTCTCCATCACATTGGCAGGCCGCATGAAGGAAAATCCGATATAGGCAGTGATATTGATCGCGAGGCTCCATAGAACCCCATGGGTGAGCTGTGGCAGGTCGGTTCCGAAAAGGGCGGTCGGCCTCAGGGCGGTAATTCCGAAGGGCCCTTCGGCGATGAGCACTGCCGCGAGGCCGCCCGTTGGCGCGAGGCTTGGGAGAAGCAGCGTATAAAGCCAGACGCTGAAGCCTGCGACGAGGCCTGCTCCGGCCCCCCGCGCAGTGCCCCGTCGCCAGAACAGACCACCGAAGAATGCCGGCGCGATCTGCGCGACGGCCGCGAAGGAGAGGAAGCCGATCGCAGCGAGCTGCGCCTCGCCGGCCATACGGAAATAGGCATAGCCAAGGAAGATGATGGTCACGATGGCGATGCGGCGTGTCACGAGCACGAATGTCCCGAGGTCGCCCATCGTCCCGGCCGCGTCCCGCATGGCGCTTTGCAGCAGGGAGCCGCGATCCGCACCGCGGCGCCGCAGCCAGCCTCGCCGCCGCAAGACGAAAGGCATGACGAGATCGTTGGAGATCATGATGGCAAGCGCCACGGAATCGACAATGACCATGGCTGTGGCCGCCGACAGGCCGCCGATGAAGGCGATGAGTGCGATGCCGCCCGCATTCACGGAGAGCGGCAAGGCCAGGACGGTCATATCGTGATCGATGGTGCCGGGCTGGAACAGGAGCTGGCCGGCAACCGCAAGCGGCACCACGAACAGGTTGATGAGGATGAGATAGAGCGGAAACAGCCAGGATGCGGTGCGCACATCCCGGAGATTGCGATTTTCCACGATCATCATGTGGAACTGCCGCGGCAGGAGCAGAGCCGCGGCACTGGACAGAATGATCATGGCGAGGAAGGGCAGGGGCGGCGATGTGCCCTCCGTGACGCTGTGGGCGTGCTGCGTGGAGGCTATGCGATCGAAGATGTCCGATACTCCGTCGAACATCCAATACGACACGAACAGCCCAACCGTCAGGAATGCGAATAGCTTCACCGCCGATTCGACGGCGATTGCCAGCACGAGGCCATTTTGCGGCTTGGTGGCGTCGATGTGCCGAGTGCCGAAGGCAACCGAGAAGGTTGCAAGTACACAGGCGACGATAAAGGCGAGGTCGCCGAAGATCATCGTCGAGGTCGACAGGCCGGTGACACGGCTCGCATCCAGAAAGGCTGTCAGTGAATTCGAGACGGCCTTCAACTGCAAGGCGATATAGGGCACCGTCCCGACCACGGCGATCAATGTGACAAACGCGGCGATGCGGTCGTCCTTGCCATAGCGGGCCGCCACGAAATCGGCGATCGTCGTGATGTTCTGTGCCTTCGCCAGTCGCACGATATGCATGACGAGACGGCTGCCGAGGCCGATGACGAGGATCGGCCCGATATAGATCGTGAGAAAGTCGAGGCCCGAACGTTCCGCCAGCCCGACACCGCCGAAGAAGGTCCAGGACGTGCAGTAGACCGCGAGCGCCAGCGCATAGATCAGGGCGCCTGAGCGACCGACCATGAGGCCCTTGCCGAACAAGGTGCCGGCGCGCGCCACCGCGAAGAGGCCGCTGAGATAGACCAGTGCGGAGAGGACAACAGCCCAATCGGCAATCATGATGCACCTTGCCGGGGAACTGCTGGGTCTACAACGACGTCATGGGCTCGCCTGCCCGTCCGACCGTCGTTCTGATCTCCGCTTGCGATGCAAACGGTTTGAATCTCAATCTGCATTGGATGCCCGCAGTCCTCCCCCAGACGTCAAGGCACTCATCCCTCGGACATTGAAAAGAGGGAGCTAGAGGTCAACACGCTCGAAATGAGAGCGTATAACCCCAGCCCGCATGGCCCTTTTCTTTGGGAAGAGTAGCGCCGGCCGTGAAAAACGGCAAATATCGGGCGATTCGCGCGCTAAAGGGGCACCAAGCACTCGCTAAGGGCGCTCGGATCGCGGCATCTGCCGCCGTCGAGGAGGGGAGCAAAGCATCATTGCTCGCAATCCCATGTTGGAGCGTGTCTGGTTGAAACAACCCGCTGGTCTCGAGATTTTCCGCACGCAGCGTTCACCGGAACAGGCTTTAAGTCGACCAAAATAGGAAGGGTCTCGTTATGTCCATGGTCAAGGAGTTTCGGGAGTTCGCCCTCAAGGGCAATGTCATCGACCTCGCCATCGGTGTCATCATCGGCGCCGCGTTCAGCCGCATCGTCGAATCCGTCGTCAATGATCTCTTCAACCCCATCCTGGGTGCCATTACCGGTGGCGGCATCGATTTCGCGAATTACTTCATCCCGTTGAGCAGCAATGTCACGGCAACCTCCCTTGCCGCGGCGCGCGAGCAGGGCGCGGTTCTGGCGTGGGGTAATTTCGTGACCGTCGCGATCAACTTCCTGATCGTGGCGTGGATTCTCTTCCTCGTCGTCAAGGGCATCAACAGGCTGCGCCGGCAAGAAAAGGTCGAGGAAAAGGTGCCGGAGGCCCCGGCCGATGTGAAGCTGCTGACCGAGATCCGCGATCTTCTCGCCGCGCAACGTCGATGACGCTGAGGCTCGCCACCTGATCTTCCTTCCGTGCGACGTCAGTTGCGGCGCAGGGTCTCCAGCAACTCCTGTGAAGGATAGGAATCGGCGGGCAGGCCGAAACGACGCTGGGCATCGCGAACAGCCGTGCGCGTCGCGGTGCCCAATTTGCCGTCAATGGGCCCGGGGTCCCATCCCTTCGCCGCTAGGAGCCTCTGCAGGTCGGATGTGTCCTGCGCGTTCAGCGGCGTGACACGCCCGCGCCCCCTGTTGACGGGTGGTGCGCCCGCAAGACGATTAGCCAGGTAAGCTGCTGTCGTCGAATAAACCAGCGACTGGTTCCATTTCAGAAAGACCTGAAAATTGTCGTAGGCGAGAAAGGCGGGGCCAAGACGCCCCATCGGGAGATGAAGCGAAGCCTCCCGTTCTTCGGCCGGCAGGGCGCTGCCGTTGGGCAAGGTTACGCCCCATTCGGCCCACACCGATACGGGGTGCCTGATAGTGAGATCCGCCTGCTTCCAGTCCAGGTTTTCGGGCACACGCACCTCGCGCAGCCAGGGTTCTCCGCGGCGCCAGCCAAGCGACGCGAGGAAATTGGCGGCCGAAGCCAGCGCATCGGCGC
Source organism: Chelatococcus sp. YT9 (assembly GCF_018398315.1). Classification (NCBI taxonomy): domain Bacteria; kingdom Pseudomonadati; phylum Pseudomonadota; class Alphaproteobacteria; order Hyphomicrobiales; family Chelatococcaceae; genus Chelatococcus; species Chelatococcus sp. YT9. The sequence goes on along the minus strand of NZ_JAHBRW010000001.1, from coordinate 1,217,650 downwards.
GGCTGCGCAGTAGATCGCGTCGGCCATCCCCATCCTCGTCCACGGCGTATTTCAGGTAGTAGGACGGCATGAACTGGAACTGGCCGAGCTCTCCCGCCCACGCGCCGCGCATGTCGCTGACCTGGAGATCGCCACGGTCAATGATCTTCAGCGCGTCTATCAGTTCAGCGCGGAACATCGCGGGCCGTCGACAATCATAGGCGAGCGTGGCCAGGGAGCGCAGGGTGGACATGTTGCCCATCACCGCGCCAAAATCCGTCTCAAGGCCCCAAAAGGCCACGATGACCGGACCAGGCACCCCATAAGTACGCGCGATATGATCGAATGTCGCCGACTCGCTTTTCAGGAAGCGACCTCCACGTGAGAGCCGGTCAGCCGAGACCATGCGATCCGAGAACTGCAGAAAGCTTTGCTGGAAGACGCCCTGCGCCCGATCGCGGGCCACGATTTGCGGATCGTAGGTCAGGCCGCTCAGGGCCGCGAGCCCGCGCGGTGTCACGCCTGCAGCGGCAGCCTCCGACTTGACGTCCGCGAGCCACGCTTCGAAAGCCTGGCGGGTGGAGCAGGAAGCGGCCAGAGCCGAAGACAAGGTTGCGCCCGTCAAAAGCAGCACGGCTGCAATCGTTCGAAACATGGTCTTCATGCATCACCTCGGTGCCCAATGCTTCCCGCGGCGTGGCAAAGGGTTCGCCGAGAGTGAGGAGCGGCTGCTCCAGGGTCAAGCCGAGGCTCGGATCACGGTGAACGGTAGTTGAGCGGGATGCTTCAGGAGGCCCGCTTTGCTCTTAGGCATCAAATACGACCGTCTTGCGGCCGTTGAGGATAACGCGATCCTCCAGGTGATAGCTGAGCGCACGGGCAAGCACCCGCCGCTCGATATCCCGCCCTTTGCGGACGAGATCCTCGGGGAAGTCCGCGTGGCTGACCCGCTCCACGTCCTGCGCGATGATCGGACCTTCGTCGAGGTCGCTCGTCACGTAGTGGGCGGTCGCGCCGATCACCTTGACGCCCCGCGCGAAGGCCTGGTGATAAGGCTTGGCGCCCTTGAAGCCGGGAAGGAAGGAATGGTGAATATTGATGCATCGTCCGGCGAGCTTGGCCGCGAGCCCTTCCGACAGCACCTGCATGTAGCGGGCGAGAACGACGACGTCGCTGCGCGTCGATTGCACCAGCTCCCATAGGGCATGTTCCTGTTCGAGCTTGGTGTCCTTCGTCACGGGCATGTAGTGGAAGGGGATGCCGTCGAAATCGTGATGAGCGTAGGTATCGCGCGGATGGTTGGCGACGATGGCCGCGATATCCATCGGCAGCTCCTCAATGCGCCAGCGATAGAGGAGGTCGGCGAGGCAATGGTCGAATTTGGACACGAGAATCATTACACGGCGCCGCGCCGCGGGGTCGCTCATGCGCCAATCCATGCCGAAGCGCTCGGCAATTGCGCGGAAACCATCTTCCAGGGCGGCCTGGCTCGGCTCGGATGACACGCGGTCAAAAACCACACGCATGAAGAACCGGCCAGTTTCGGTGTCGTCGAACTGGTGAGCCTGGTTGATATTGCAACCCGTCTCGAACAGATAGGTCGAAACGGCGGAAACGATGCCGGGGCGGTTGATGCATGACAGGGTCAGCACATGGTTGGCACGAGACATCGGGAACTCCGGCGGCCTTGAACGAACACGTTTTCCTGGTGGAACCGCGTCTTCTGGCAGCCCCGCCGGCTTCATGCCGTCGTCGGGCTGAGAACGCAAGGGCGAGAATACGAGGTCCAGGAATGCCGTCTTGCCCGCGTCGGTCGAGAGCGGCCGTGTGGCGTAATTGTGGCGATTGCTTGTCGCAGGTGTCCGTGAGGTGCTACACCCAGGCCAGCTTCCCAACCCGAAAGGGGGGGGCAGGTGCAAGGCAGCCTTGCAGCTCGCCCTGTCGAATATTACCTGATCTCAATCCCTAGGTGCTGAATGGCCATTCGTCTGCATCGCGGAGATCTTCCGCCCGGTCTTGATTTCGGCGCGTCAGTCGCGGTCGACACGGAGACGCTTGGTCTCAACCCGCACCGCGACCGGCTTTGCGTGGTTCAGCTGTCCCGGGGCGACGGGTCGGCGGAGGTCGTGCAGATTCTCCGTGACGGACCCCCTCCAGAGAACCTGATCAAGCTTCTTGGTGATCCCAAGGTCCTGAAGATCTTCCATTTCGCCCGGTTCGATCTTGCGGTGCTCTTTCATCGGCTTGGGGTCATGCCGGCGCCGGTCTATTGCACGAAGATCGCTTCAAAGCTCACGCGCACCTACACTGATCGTCACGGCCTCAAGGATCTTCTGCGGGAATTGCTCTCTGTTGATATTTCAAAGCAGCAGCAATCCTCCGATTGGGGCGCCGACACATTGACGGAGGCGCAGATCGCCTATGCTGCGTCGGATGTCCTTCATCTCCATGCGCTCAAGGAAAAGCTTGATGCATCCCTCGCTCGTGAGGGGAGAGCTGACATTGCGGCTTCCTGTTTCGATTTCCTCCCGACGCGGGCGCGGCTCGATCTTCTCGGCTGGCCGGACGTTGACATTTTTGCGCATAGCTGAACGACCGGTTGGCTTATAGACACTAAGCGGGTCACAACTTTGCCACGGCTTTCGCTGATTGAAGGACATGGTGACGAGAGGGCCGCGCGGGTTCAGGACACGATGGATCAACCGACCCTGAAGATGAGGCAGCCCCTGGGCGCGCAGAGCAGTAGCAACGCGAAGCGTTCGCAGCGTGGCGGATATGCCGCCGCTGTGAGGCATTCGGCGCGCGTGCGTTTCTTCAAGAAGGCGATTCCCGTCGGCGCGGCGGTCGCCGTGATCCTCGTGCTGATCATCGGCATCTTCGATCCCTTCGGCCGCCTAAGGGGGCTCACGCTCGGCCCGGTGAGCCTGTCTGGTACGAAGATCACCATGGCTGCCCCGAAGCTGCGCGGATACCGCGCGGGATCTCGGCCTTATGAAATGACGGCGGCGTCCGCATCCCAGGATGCGCGCAAGCCTAACATCGTGGAACTCAATGATATCACCGGAAAAGTGACACTGGAGAACAACGGCCAGGCTCATATTGAAGCAACCACGGGCGTCTATGATTCCCAGACCGAGCTTCTGGAACTTGCTGGCCGCGTCAATGTGCGGACCGACACGGGCTACAGCGCCCATCTCACGACGGCATCCGTCGACTTCAAGGGCGGCAAGGTTTCATCGGCGGAGCCGGTGAGGGTTGATATCGATGGAGGCTCGATTAAAGCAGACAAGCTTGATATCGATGACAATGGCAAGCACATCGTTTTCCAGGGGCGGGTGCGCGCCATTATGGAATCTGATAAGGCCCGGTCGACCCCTCCTGCTACCAACAATTGAGAGACGAGCCATGAAGCGTTGCTTCCTATCTCATGTAGGCTTCGCCTTGGCCCTGCCGATCGCGATCGCGGCGGTCGCGCCCGCTGCCCTTGCCCAGAAAGCTGCGCAGCAGCAAGGGCCGAAGAATTCGCCGCTGGGAGGTATCGGTTCCAACAACAAGGAGCCGATCAAGATCGACGCCGATCGCCTGGATATCTTCGATCGGGAGCAACGTGCCAGCTTTTCCGGGAATGTTGTTGCCGTGCAGGGCGATACCACCATGCGGTGCTCGCTCCTGAACGTCTATTACGAGCAAAGCGCGATGGGCGGTGCAACCGGGGCCCAACAGCCGGCGCAACCCGCTGCCCAGCCGGGCGGAGAGAACAGCAACATCCGCAGGCTCGATTGCAAGGGACCCGTGACGGTCGTCTCCAAAGACCAGACGGCGACTGGCGAGAACGCGACCTATGACCGAGGCGACAACAAGGTCATCCTCACTGGGCGCGTCGCTTTGAGCCAGGGGCCCAACGTGCAGCAGTGCGACCGCATCGTCTACAACTTGGACACCAGCATCGCCAATTGTGAATCACGGCCGGGCGGTCGCGTGCAGGGCGTCTTCGTTCCCGGCAGCGCCGAGCCCGGACAGAAGCCGGCCCAAGCGCGTCCGGGCCGCTGAGCGCCAGGGAACGGCCGGGCGTTATAATGGATCAGGTCATGGATCAGCCAGTCGGCGCCAGCTACGCCGCCTCCTCGCAGGCGACTTACGGCGCTCCGTCACCGCCGGAGAGCGAAGGCGCCGTGCAGGGCCGCGTCATGGGAAGCGGCATTCTCTCCGTACATGGGCTCGAGAAGAGTTACCGTGGCCGCACCGTCGTGCAGGACGCGACGCTGCATCTCAGTAATGGCGAGGCGGTCGGGTTGCTCGGGCCAAATGGCGCCGGCAAGACGACGATCTTCTATATGATCACCGGGCTGGTAGGCGCCGACCGTGGCATGATCAGTCTCGATGGCCATGACATCACCCATCTTCCGATGTATCGGCGCGCGCGCCTAGGAATCGGCTATCTCCCGCAGGAAGCCTCGATCTTTCGTGGGTTGAGTGTCGAGGACAACATACGTGCGGTGCTCGAGGCGGTGGAGCCCGACCGCAAGGCGCGTGAACGCAAGCTCGATGAGTTGCTTGAAGAATTCGACATCGCGCGGTTGCGTAAGTCACCGTCCATCGCGTTGTCAGGTGGTGAGCGCCGCCGTTGCGAGATTGCTCGCGCACTCGCCGGCAACCCATCGTTCATGCTTCTCGACGAGCCCTTCGCGGGTATCGACCCCATTGCGGTCGGCGACATTCAGAACCTCGTGCGGCACCTGACCCGGAGGGGTATCGGGGTGCTCATCACGGATCACAATGTCCGCGAGACGCTCGGGCTGATCGATCGCGCCTATATCATCCACTCAGGCCGTGTGCTGACCGAGGGCACGCCGGACGAGATCATCGCCGACCAGGACGTGCGTCGGCTCTATCTTGGCGAAGATTTCCATCTGTAAATTTGTCCTGCCCCGGCGCTCTCGAGCGACCCACGGCACGAGCTGCGCAGTTCATGAGCATTTCGCTGTTTAACCATCATGTTGGATTGCCGGGGGCTGAGGCCCAGCACGCGCATTGCGCCTTTGACGCCGCGCGCGCAACCAGATAGAAATTGAACGCAAGAATTATGCCGATTTCGATCGGGGGTACCTTCCTGCGCGCGAAGCAAACCGTGACGCAGGAGGGGCAGCATCGATCGGCGAGCCGGAGGCATGTTCGCCACGCCGAGGTGGGGCCACTTTAGCGGGATGTGTTCTGGCCGTCGGCTGAGGGTGGTGGGCGTCGGCAATGGCTCTATCTCACAGACTTGAACTGCGCCAAGGGCAATCCTTGGTCATGACGCCACAGCTTTTGCAGGCGATCAAGTTGCTGCAGTTGTCGCATTTCGAACTCATGGCCCATGTGGAGGCGGAGCTCGAGACAAACCCCCTCCTGGAGCGCGGCGGTGATGTTGCTGACGATGGCTTTGATAGACCCGACGAGCGGTCTGCCGATAGCCACGAGCCGGCGACACCCGCATCTTTCGACGCACCTCTTGATCCCACGGATTGGAGTCAGCCCGATGGGGGGCTCCAGCGCGAGACGATCGAGGCCGATTTCGGCACGACATTTGACAATGTCTTCCAGGACGAGACGCCGCCGCGCGCTTCCGAAGCTGTCGGCGGAAGCGAATTGCCTGTGTCATCCTCGCTCTGGAGCGGTGTGGGCGGCGGCGGGCTCGATGACGACATGGATTTCGCCGCGACCCTCGTCGCGGATGAAACTCTTCAGGGTCATCTCGAGGCCCAGCTCGATCTCGCCACAACGGATCCTGTCACCCAGTTGATCGGGCGCTTCCTGATCGATGCCATCGACGAGGCCGGCTATCTTGCCGAGGATCTTGCGGTTATCGCCGATCGTCTGGATGTCAGCAGCGGCCGGGTGGAACTTGTGCTCAAGCTCATTCAGAGCTTTGAGCCCTCCGGGGTGGGAGCTCGAAATCTCGCAGAATGTCTGGCCATCCAACTCAAGGAGAGGGACCGTTTCGATCCAGCCATGGAGGCGCTCATCGCTAATCTGCCGCTGATCGCGCGCCGGGATTTTGCAGGGCTAAAGCGCATCTGTGGGGTGGACGACGAGGATCTCACCGACATGCTGGCGGAGGTCCGGCAGCTTGACCCCAAGCCGGGCCGCGCCTTCGGGTCCACGCCCGTTCAGCCTCTGGTGCCTGATGTCTTCGTGCGGACTGCGCCCGATGGCAGTTGGCTCATCGATCTCAACCCCGAGACTTTGCCCCGGGTGCTCGTTAACCAGAGCTACCACGCCAAAGTGGCGCGCCATGCGCGTAACGATACAGAGAAGGCCTATATCGCTGACTGCCTTCAGAACGCCACCTGGCTGCAGCGCAGCCTTGAGCAGCGGGCCAAGACCATTCTGAAGGTCGCGTCCGAGATCGTGCGGCAGCAGGACGGCTTCTTCGCCTATGGCGCGGAGCATCTGCGGCCCCTCAATCTCAAGACCGTGGCGGATGCGATAGGTTTGCACGAATCCACAGTGTCCCGTGTCACGTCCAACAAGGCGATCGGAACGAGTCGCGGTGTCTTCGCCATGAAATATTTCTTCTCGGCTGCGATCGCTGGCGTGACCGGCGCCGAGAGCCACTCGGCGGAGGCTGTTCGCCACCGCATCAAGCAGATGATCGATCAGGAGACGGCCCGCGACATTCTGTCCGACGACGCCATCGTTCAGAAATTGCGTGATAGTGGCATCGATATTGCGAGGAGGACGGTCGCAAAATACCGCGAATCGCTGCGCATTCCATCTTCGGTCGAGCGGCGCCGGATGCACCAACGGGCGTGACCGGGGAAACCGTGAGCGACCCACCACCTTGGGCGCGTTGACAGATCCCAGGGAGCTTTCTAGGACTTGGCGCTAGAAACTGACGTGAACGGATAATTAAGGCCTACGACGTGATCGCCCCGGCCAGGCAGGGAGGGACAGATGGTTTTGCGGCTTTTCCACGATCAGCATTCAAGGTTCTTTCGCTGCAATTCCAATGCTCTGGCTAATTGTGGAGGCGGTGCTCGCCTTAATCGCGGGATCGCACCGGCCTGTCCCCCTAGCGGCGGGCCTCGCAACATCGTATATCGTCGTGATGAGGAGCTTCGGGGATATCCGCCCAAGCCATGTTTCGAGGGGCAAGCCTGACATCGTATCGGCCGTGAAGGCCGTTTCATAACGATCTCGCGGGGGCGGCCTTTGCCGCACGTACTCAAGACGATGGCTCTGATCGACATCATATCTCCGAACGCTGTTTTGCCCTCTCTCAAGGTGAACGGCAAAAAGCAGGCACTCCAGGAGGTCGCCAGCCAGGCTGCCCGACTTCTGAATCTCGACGATCGCGAGATCTTTGAGGCGCTGCTGCAGCGCGAGCGCCTGGGATCGACCGGCATTGGCGACGGCATCGCCATTCCGCACGGCAAGCTGGCCCGCGTCGACAAGTTGTTCGGGCTCATGGCCAGGCTTGAGCGTCCTATCGATTTCGAGGCGCTTGATGGCCAACCGGTCGACATCATCTTCCTGTTGCTGGCACCCGAGACCGCGGGCGCGGATCATCTCAAAGCGCTCGCCCGGATCGCTCGGCTGTTGCGCGAGCCTGGTCTGGTCGACAGCATCCGGGCTACCCGGGACGCCTCGGCACTTTATGCGCTGATCACCCAGAGCGCGGTTTCGCACCCCGCGTAGCTCCACCTGGAGAGGGTCATTCATGTATTTCTATCAGCCGTCCAAGGGGCACGGCTTGCCGCATGATCCCTTCAACGCCATCATCGGCCCGCGCCCGATCGGCTGGATCTCGTCCCGTGCGAGCGACGGCGTGCTGAATCTCGCTCCTTACAGCTTTTTCAACGCCTTCAATTACAGGCCCCCGATCATCGGCTTTGCCAGCACGGGTTGGAAGGACAGCGTACGCAATATCACGGAGACGGGGGAATTCGTCTGGAACCTGGCAACGAGGCCTCTGGCGCAGGCGATGAACGTCACTTCGACGACCCTGCCGCCGGCCGTGGATGAATTCGCGCTGGCGGGGCTAACGCCAGCACCGAGCCAAATGGTCGGTGTGCCGCGCGTCGCGGAAAGCCCTGTCGCCATGGAATGCATCAAGATCGACATCATTCGCCTCAAATCCGCTGCGGGAGAGCCTGTCGACAGTTGGCTGACACTCGGCGAGGTCGTAGGCGTCCACATTGACGAGGCGCTTCTCAAAGACGGCATTTACGATACCGCGGCCGCGCTCCCCATCCTGCGTGCCGGAGGCGTGGGTGGCTATGCGCAAATCTCGCCTGAAGTGATGTTCGAGATGGTGAGACCCGACGCGCGGCGGTAAGACACCGACTCTCGGAGTTCTCCAAGCCGATTTATGTTTGCATCCGGGGCTGTTACAAGCATGGCCGCTCCCTCCTATAGGGCGAATTGCCAAGCTGCACGAGGCCACGCGGATGCTGGACGATCAGGCGCTTTTCATCACCCAGCTTGTGACGCTATGGGCCGTGCTCGATCCGGTAAGCCACTTGCCACTTTTCATGGGGGCGACGACAAGTCTGACCGACGGCGAGAAACGCCGAGCGGCTTCCATCGCCGTGCTGCTGGCCTTCGTCATTCTCGCGATCTTCGGCTTTTGCGGACAGTTTCTGCTCCATGCCATGGGCATCTCACTGCTTTCCTTTCAGATCGCGGGCGGCATGGTCCTGTTCCTGTTCGCCGTGTCCATGGTGCTCGGCGAATCCAAACACATGCCGCCCTCGGTACCGACCGGCGAGAAGGTGATGGAGGTTGCCGTCTATCCGCTCGCCACGCCGATCATCGCAGGCCCGGGCGCGATGCTCACCATCGTTCTCCTGATGGACAACAATCGCTACTCGCCAACAGAACAGATCATCACCTTCGCGGCGCTGGCGACCGTGCTCGTCGGGCTTCTCACGATCTTCCTGCTTGGTGGTATCCTGACGAAGCTGCTTGGCACCGGCCTGACAAACCTGCTGCGACGAACGATGGGACTTGTCCTGGCGGCCCTTGCGGTCAATCTCGTGCTCAGCGCGGCGGCGACCTGGCTGAAATTGCCAGAGATCTAGATCATGTCGTCCAAAGATCGTGCCCGTCCTGCCCGCTCCCCTTATGATTGTCGCTGATGCTTCCCTGGATCACCCTCGACACGGCCAAGATACCGGATGCCAGCATGGCTGGAGGAGACGGGGAACTGCGCCTCAAGCAGAGGGGGCAGGAATTCTCCATCATGCTCGGCACGAACGAGCTGATGAACAGTCGCCTGAGTGGTTCTGAAGAGGCCTTGGCAAGGCTTGGTTGTGCGCCGATTGCCAGCCGTTCCAAGCCCCATGTTCTTATCGGCGGGCTCGGCATGGGCTTCACTCTGCGGGCGGCGCTCACGGCACTCGGTACGGACGCGCGCATCACGGTCGCAGAACTCGTGCCGGCCGTGGTCTCTTGGGCGCGGGGGCCAATGGCCGGCCTTTTCGCCGGCTCGCTGGAGGACGCGCGCGTGACCATACGAGAGGACGACGTCGCACAGGTGATGCGAGAGCGCGGAGCGGCCTTCGACGCCATCCTGCTCGATGTGGACAACGGTCCGGAAGGCCTGACGTCGGAAGCCAATGACAACCTCTATTCGACAAGGGGCCTCGGCATAGCCCGCGCAGCGCTTCGCCCGGGCGGCATTCTGGCGGTGTGGTCAGCCGCGCCTGACTCTGCTTTCGCGCAGCGATTGAGGCGAGTGGGCTTTGCGGTCGAGGAGGCGCGGGTGCGGGCCGACAGGGGACGCTCCGGCGCGCGCCATGTGATCTGGGTGGCTGCCAAGGATGGTGGTGGGGCTGCGCCGCGGCCACGGTCTCGCTGAGCGGTCCCGTGGAGACAGCGCTCTATCTGCCGGTCAAGAGGTTCCTCGAGGGGCTCGGTTTTTCCGTCAAAGGCGAGATCGGCGGCTGCGACATCGTCGCTCTCAGGGAGGGCGAGGCGCCGCTCGTCGTCATCGGCGAAATGAAGTTGAGCTTCAATCTGGAGCTCGTTCTGCAGGCGGTCGACCGGGCGACGGCCTGTGACGAGGTGTGGCTTGCGGCTCGGCTCTCCGCGCGGGGGAAGGGGCGCGAGAGCGATGCCCGCTTCCGTCAGCTCTGCCGGCGGCTTGGCTTCGGGATGCTTGGCGTGTCTGCAGATGGCGCGGTCAGCGTCCTCGTGAGCCCGGAGGACCCCATGCCGCGCAAGAACTCGCGCCGGCGTTCGCGTCTTGTGACGGAGCATCGCAAGCGTGTTGGCGATCCGGCTTTGGGAGGCGGTTCCCGCGCGCCGATCATGACCGCCTATCGTCAGCAGGCGCTCGCCTGCGCGGCCGCACTCGCGCGGGGGGCGCTCAGGCCGCGGGACTTGCGGCCCTTCGCGCCGGATGCTGCTAAAATCTTGCAACGTAACGTCTATGGCTGGTTCGTCCGCGCAGAGCGCGGCATCTATTCGCTCACCGAGGCGGGTCAGGAGGCGCTTGTGCGGTGGCCCCAAGGCAACGCAAGCTCAGAGCGCGGCGCGGATGCGCTTCCCAGCGCTGAGGCTCACTCCACGACGACCTTGTAGGTTTCGCCCGAAGTCAAAGAGGTTGACGGATCAAGGCCATTCAGGACGCGGAAGCGTTCCACGCGGCCATTGGCGATAGCCATGCCGGCTGCCAGCGTGTCCGGCGTGTCACCAGGGTTGGCTTTGGCAAGGGCGATATGCAGCGGCTTCACCGCGTTGATCTCGCCATCAGAGAGCCGGCGCAGGCTGTTCAAGGTTCCGCTGAATGCCGGCCCGCTTGCATTGTCCCGGTCTCGCGACGCCAGAACGAGGCGATAAATCGAGCTTTCGATTCGGACGGCGGCGAGATGGAAGCGCCAGCCGTTGCTTTCAGCGGTGGCGGTGGCCGCGGGCAGTCCATTCACGGTCAGGGACTGGATGCTCGCTGGATCGACCTTCTCGATCCAGCCAGACCGTAGAAACTCTTCGAGCGAACTGATATCGCCGCCCTCCACCGCGTCGAGCCGGAAAGCGGACTCCCCATTGCGCGAGACGCCCAAGACAGCCTGAGCCGTGTTGTCGATGGAAAAGTTTTCGGGGGCAGTAAAGGTGATGCCGAGCCGTGGGTGGATGAAGGCGCGGCCGCGCACGACGCCATCAGCCGGGTCGTCCCCATAGGCGATGCCGTTGATGGCCGCGAGGTATTCCGCGCGGTGCCGCTCGCCGAGGCCTGGCGCCGCGATGCTGCGCGCGGTAGAGAGCGCCTGCGCGACACGTTCCGGCGTGCTGGGGTGCGTGGCCAGGAAGTTCGAGGTCTGCGGCTGCCGTCCGCTTGAGTTGCGGCCGAGAGAGGCGAGAAATCTCGCGGACCCATACGGATCGTAACCCGCGCGCGCCATCGTCCGGATGCCGATACGGTCCGCTTCCAGCTCCTGCGCGCGGGAGAAGCCCGCGATGGTCCGTTCCGATTGATTGCTGACCGTCTCGCTCTCGCTCGGGTTGTTGAGCACTTCGGAGACCACGCGGCTCACCAGGGCCGACTTTTCGGCAAGCTCCGCGCGGGCGCTCGCATGTTTTGCCGTGACGTGGGCAATCTCATGCGCGAGTACGCCGGCCACTTCAGAGTCGTCGTTGGCGAGAGCAAGGAGACCACGCGTCACATAGATATTGCCCGTCGGCAGAGCGAAGGCGTTGACCGTTGGTGAATTCAGGAGGGTGACACGATATCCCTGGCTCGGCGTATCTGTGGCGGCCACCAGCTTGGCGACTATGGTTTTAAGCCGCGCTTCCGCCGCCGGCCAGCGGTATGACCCACCAAGTGAGGCAACTAGGCGCTGATGTTCACGGTCGACGGCGCGCTCGACCCCCGTGACCCGGGGGGCGGCCGGTGGCAGGGGAACGGACGCAGGAAGCTTGCTGGTTTCCGTCGCGCAACTCGCTAGGAAAATGACACCAAGCATCGCGCAGGCGCTACGCAGCGTCGCCCCGCTCCTGCTATTGCGTCCCAGTTCGGGCGATCGTCCGCCAGCCAGGATCGCCAGCCTCGTTCGTTTCGTCACGCCACACGCGCTCATTCAGTCCCGATGACCTCGATTTGTTCCGGCGTCAATACGTCGATCAATGGCCCTCGGCCTGCCTCCACCATGCCGCGTACCCGGATCCGGCGTCCATCGAGTTCGGCGAACCGTAATCCGGCAGCAGCAAATTTTGCCCGATTCTTCTTCCAGATGGTAACTGTGAAATCCCGCGTCCACTGCGATCCGAAATTCAGATAGGTAACATGCTCCCTTTCCCGGACGCTCACGATTATGCCCTCAATCACGGCGAAGTCGCCAGCCTTCGCGAGAATGGCTTCCGGTTCGCTCGCCGCCAGCACGGCGGCAGCGTCCTCCCATTGCCCCCGGCGGTCTGCGCGCGCCTTGTCCTCGCGTGCGAGCAACGCCTTCATGCATGGTCGTGACAGCGGTGTGACCGCGGCATCGGGGGCGGCGCGGGCCAAGCCAGCATCGACAAGCCATTGGGCCACGGTGTAGGCGGGTTCGGCGCCCAAGTCCATGCTCATTTCCGCCGTCGTTTTCGCCTTTCGCGACCCAGCCTCGCCGGAGACGGAACGTGAGGCGCTTTGCGCTCCGGCCAACGATTTCGGCAGCAGAATGTCGGCTGACAGCCGCCCCCACCGATCCGCCGCCGGCTGCAGGACATGGAAATGCACTTCCGATCCGAGAAGGGCGCCGAGTTCCGGGCGTGGAACGGCATTGTCAGCTGGGCCTGGCGCAAGAAGGATGCCGGCAAGGGTGAGCAGCCGCCCATCAGCCAGGCGCAGATCTCCGTTGCCCTCGATGCCCACAACGAGGCCTTCATTGGTCCCTTGAGGCGCCAGGCATGTCGCGCTGCCACGCGTGGATTTCCGTTCGCGCGCCCCTGCATCGGGCGCGGCGAGGGCGACGGCGGCCAGGAGGGTGAGGCCGGTAGGGACGAGGACCTGCGCGAGGGCAGATGGAGCGAGCATGTGCGGATCGTTCAACAACGGCCGAGGAGTTTACGCAGAGCTAAGCCATAAACCAAGGCGGCACAGCAGCGTGTTTTCAGTTTCCCCTCTTGAACATGAAGGGCACCTTGGGTCATATGGTTCGCGTGAACGCCCCCCGGGGTGCGCTCGCATCGGCATCTCGGCTGTCGAGATTGTCCCGGTAGCTCAGCAGGATAGAGCAACGGTTTCCTAAACCGTAGGTCAGGGGTTCGAATCCCTTCCGGGACGCCATGTCCTCGCTAGGATGATCTAAATCGGCCGGAACATATTGGAACAAACGGCTTGGACCATCCCATGTTCGGGAGCTCTGGCTTCGTGTGCTGATGCGAGGACGCTGGCAACATGAACCGAATCGGTCGCCGATAGCGTGGTGCCCGGCGAATTGCTGCTTCTACAGTACTGCCGTTATGGTTCGCCTCGATGGATCGATCTTGCTCGATCTGCGTTGGCGCGCAAACCGGCCAACGTCATCCAAAGCCATCATGCTGTGGGAATCCTTGCGGCCATGCTTCGCGTTATAGGGCAGGGGATGCTAAGGGCGATGGGCGAAGGGGTGCCTGATGAAGGTCAACATCGACATGGGTGCCGCGGCCGGCGGCGCCGTGGCGGATCTCGATCTCGAAGAGCTGCTCGCGACCCGCTTGCTGGTGCAAGGCAACTCCGGGTCCGGCAAGTCGCATCTGCTGCGCCGCCTGCTGGAACAGAGCGCCCCTTGGGTTCAGCAGTGCATTATCGATCCTGAAGGCGACTTCGTTACGCTGGCGGAAAAATTCGGTCACCAGGTGGTTGATGCCGCTCGCACCGAGGCGGAACTCGCGCGCATCGCCAGCCGGGTGCGCCAGCACCGCGTTTCGGTCGTGCTCAACCTCGAGGGGCTCGACATCGAACAGCAGATGCGTGCCGCGGCAGCCTTCCTCGGGGGCATGTTCGATACCGAGCGAGACTATTGGTACCCCGTGCTGGTGGTGGTCGACGAGGCGCAGCTTTTCGCTCCCGCCGTGGCAGGCGAGGTCTCGGACGAGGCACGCAAGCTCTCGCTGGGGGCAATGACCAATCTGATGTGCCGTGGCCGCAAGCGAGGGCTGGCCGGTGTTATCGCCACACAGCGCCTGGCCAAGCTCGCGAAGAATGTCGCGGCGGAAGCTTCCAACTTCTTGATGGGGCGCACCTTCCTGGACATCGACATGGCGCGTGCCTCCGATCTCCTCGGAATGGAGCGCCGCCAGGCTGAAATGTTCCGCGATCTGACGCGCGGACGTTTTATCGCATTGGGGCCAGCCCTGTCGCGCCGCCCGCTGGCGATCACCATAGGTCCCGTTGAGACCTCGGCGCGTTCGGCCAGTCCGAAGCTCATGCCTCTGCCCGACGCGCCGGAGGATGTCCGCGACCTCATCTTCACGCCAGGTCCCGAGGAAGCCTGCCCGGTTGTAAGAAGGCCACCCCCGAAGCCGATTCCGACAGCTGATATTCTCACCCAGCTGTCGCGACCAAGGCCATCGCCCGAACCGCCAGCCGAGCCGGTTTTCGCGATCATCGACGAGGCCGAGCGCGAGGCCGGTATCGACACGGTGTTGCGCGAGATCCTGGAAGACCCCGATGCGGCGTTCCGTTCCGACGCCGTGCTCTATCAGGATTTTCTGGTGCGCAGTCGCATTCGCCGGGTGCCCGGAGAGCCGCTGCTGCTGCCGGCTTTCCGCCGGCGGCTGGCAGTCGCGCGCGCCGGTGTTGATGAAAGCGCCGGTGGTGAAGCCTGGACCATGGCGCTGTCGCTTTCCGAAGGGCTGCCCGACGATCTCCAGGGGATGTTCCTGATGATCGCCCGTGCTGCGACAAACAAGGATCCCTGTCCGTCCGATGCGACTTTGGCGCGCGCCTATGGCAGCCACTCGCCGCGCCGGGTCCGCCGCTTGCTCACCTATTTCGAGGAGCGCGGGTTGCTCGTCACCCGCATGGATTTTCACGGGCGGCGTGTGCTCGCCTTCCCGGATCTTGGCTGTGAAACGGCCCCCGGGGATCCTGACGGGCCGGACGAGGTGCATCGCGACGCCGCGGAGTAACGCCATGGCGGGCTTTACTCCACCTTGCGTTTTGCAAAGCGGTCGCGACAAGATACGCGGTCAGGCTCGTCCGCGAAATGTCCCGAATATACGAACTAATCGTCTCGGCGAATGTTGTTCTGTTAAAGTAATTACACGATCGTTTCATGCGAGACGTGGCTTCAGCTAATAGTATAGGCGTAGTTTGAAATTTTACGTTGCGAAGTCAAAGAAATATTCTGTCAACGCCATTGCGGTTGCGTAGTCCATACCCGCTGTGTAATCGTGCTGCGACAGTCGAAGTGATTGGCACGACAGGCAGAGTGGGGCGCGCCGCATGGTCAGTATCGTCGATGTTGCTCGACACGCACGGGTGTCACAGGCAACGGTATCGCGTGTGCTGAGCCAGAAGGTATTCGTCACAGAGGAAACGCGCTTAAAGGTCATGTCAGCGATCGAGGAACTGGGCTATCTGCCGAGTTCACTCGGTAAGGCTCTGCGGACGGGTTACCTTGATTCCGTCGCGTTTCTCGTCAGTGACATCGAGCAGGGCTGGTATTCGGCGCTGGCCAAGCATCTGCAGCGGGCGTTGCAGGAGCGTGGCCTGGATATGTTGCTGTTCGATCTGAGCCATAGTGAGGCTCGGTTGGTGCAGATGCTGGAACGCAGCAATTCCCTCCGACTTCGCGGGGTGATATTGGCGACGAGCGATACCTTTGACTTTGGATCGATCCAGCCGATTGCCGCACAATTGAAGGACGGCAATATTCCTATCGTATCGATCGGGCAAAAACTGGATCATATCGGAATCAGCTCCGTCCTTCACGACGAGGTCGACGCAGGGATACAGGGCGTCATGCATTTTGTCGCGCGGGGCCGTACCCGTATCGCCTATCTCAACCGCATATCGCTTTCGGTTGCTGGTCGCCGCCGCTACGACGGTTATCGCGCAGGACTTGAGAAAGCGGGCATTACGTTCGACAAAGCATTGCTCTGGGAGAGCCCCCTCTTTCGCTTTGAAGGCGGTTACGCGATGGTGGCGCAGGCCCTCGAGGCGGGGCTGCAGTTCGATGCGATCCTAGCCGGAACGGATGAATTGGCGATCGGGGCTTTGTCGGCGATCGATGATTTTGGTCGCGATGTCCCAGGTGATATTGCCGTCATGGGATTCGGCGGGCTAGACGTTGGTAAATATTCGAAGCCAAAGTTGACGACTTTAGCCGGGAATCCGATTGCGGTTGCCCAAGAGATGGTAGCAATGCTCTTTTCGGATGCTGTCAGCTGTGTCTCGTTTAAACGCGAGCTCATTGTGAGAGCGACGAGCTAAAAGCCTGCCTCCAGCCGGAGCGGTATCAATGCATACGCGCTCCGTTGAGCCGGGTGTAACGTCAGAACACATGCGCCTGGTGGAATGTCGATGAATCCGGGCGTCAGCGTGGCGGGCCGTGCCGCCGCACACGCTGATGCCCGCCGCGCTCCTATGCAGCCTCCCATCGCGCGAATCCAGCTTCCAGATCCGCGATGATGTCGTCAGGCGATTCAAGTCCCACATGGATCCGCATCGTTTGCCCCTCCGGCGACCAGGGGCGCAGGCTCCGGCTCTTCTCGGGCCATGTCGGGATCAAGAGGCTCTCGAAGCCGCCCCAGCTGCCACCCATTCCAAGCAACCGTAGCCCATCGAAGAAGGGCGCGAGCCGGGCCGGGTGCTTGTCGCGGAGAACGAAGCCGAAGAGGCCGGAGGCGCCGGTGAAGTCCCGCTGCCAAAGGCTGTGCCCGGGATCGGTCGGCAAGGCCGGGTACATCACGCGCGAGATCAGGTGCTGGCTTTCGAGCCAGCGCGCTACGGTCATTGCATTGGCGTGGTGGCGGTCAAGTCGAACGGACAGGGTTCTCAACCCGCGCAGCGCGAGATAGGCATCGTCGCCCCCCACACAATAGCCGTAACGGCGCGAGAAATCGGTGAGCTTGGCAAGGGTTTTGCCGGAAGCGGCGACAGCCCCCATCATGATGTCAGAGTGCCCGCCGATGTATTTGGTCGCGGCCTGCACGGCGATGTCCACGCCGATACTGAGAGGACGGTGGAAGTATCCCGTGGCCCAGGTATTGTCGATTGCCGTGGGAATACCATGGCGTTGCGCGACTGCGACGATTGCCCTGGTGTCCTGCATTTCAAATGTCTGTGAGGCAGGTGTTTCCAGCCAGATAAGACGAGTCTGGTCGGAGATTTTCTCGCTCAAGTCCTCGGCTGCGAGAGAGTTATAGTAAACGGCTTTCGCCCCGTATTGGAGAAGCGGTCCGGCGCAGAACTTCTTGACGGGTTCATAGACGGCGTCCGGCACGAGGATCTCAGCGCCCGGCGTTACGTAAGCTGAGAGCACCAACGCAATCGCGGCTACGCCGGAAGGCGCGAGCAAGGCGCCTTCCGCGCCTTCGAGTTCGGCGAGCGCCACCTCCAGGGCTTGCGTCGTTGGCGTTCCGCGCCGGCCGTAGACAACGGGAGCCGAGAGCCGCGCTTCATAGGCCGCGTAGGTTGGAGACAGAATGGTCGATGCGTGATAGACGGGCGGGTTAACGGCGCCGAAATGCTGATCCGCCGAGCGTCCCGCGTGGAGCAGGCGCGTCTCGAGGTCGTGATCGGAGGCGCTGCTCATCGGCGATGTCCTTCTTTGCTGTGCTCTGACGCGTCCTCGCCCCATGGCAGTTCGCCGCGGGCGACGGGGCGATCCGGATCGCCGCTCCAGGCGGACCAGGAGCCCGGAAACAATGCAGCCCTGATCCCGATTGACGTGAGGACGGCAATCTGATGGGCAGCCGAGACACCGCCGCCACAATACACACCGAGGGGCCGGCTTCCATCGACTCCGAACGCAGCGAAGC
Source organism: Chelatococcus sp. YT9 (assembly GCF_018398315.1). Lineage (NCBI taxonomy): Bacteria > Pseudomonadati > Pseudomonadota > Alphaproteobacteria > Hyphomicrobiales > Chelatococcaceae > Chelatococcus > Chelatococcus sp. YT9. The sequence goes on along the minus strand of NZ_JAHBRW010000001.1, from coordinate 1,199,740 downwards.
GTTGGCGAAGCGCTGCCGTAGGGAGCGTCAAGCCACGCGCGTCCAGGTTGTCGGGGGTCGGGGCGTTGATCGCGCCGGGGATATGGCCGCGTGGCGGCTGACCGGGAGGCGTGGGCCCGCCGCGATAGTTCTCGGTCCCGCGCGAGTCGAGCAGGATGGCCTCAATGGCCATCTGCGCTGCTTCATCGGCGGTGATGGTCGGTAGGCCTCCGCCCGTCAGCCGCGCCGTGCCGGGAGCGGGAGAGGTCGGCGTTTCCTTTGTCACGATATAGCCCGCCGCGATCCAGGCATCGAGCCCACCGTCGAGAAGCCGGACCGCGGGAAGGCCTCCCCATTTGAGGGTCCACCAGCCACGTCCGGCCTGGAGGCATGTGTGGTCGTCATAGACGACGACTTCGCTGTCGGCGTGGATCCCCCATGCCGTGACACGCTTCTGCAGGTCGGCGAGTTCTGGCAGGGGCCTGTTTCCCCTCGTCCCGCCGGGCTCGCCGGCCAGCTCATGCTGCAGGTCGACATAGATCGCGCCGGGAATATGCCCTTCCTCATAGGCGAAGCGCCGGTCGTGTTGGGCATGGCGAAAGCGGATATCGAGCAGTACAGGCGGTGTACCGGCCGCGATCTTCGCGTGCAGTTCGTCGGCTGAGATGAACACCGCGCTGCGCAATTCACTGTCAGTCATGTGAGCATGCCGAAAATTAAGAGGTCGGGACTGCCGGATCACAATGCCGGCGGGGATGATCGCCGCGAAAGCTCGCGTCGCCGTATCTCAGTCGCAGCCACATCAGCTTCGCCGTTATCCCCGATGACGACCCCGTAGAGCGCCTCAGCCTGCGCGCGCGAGACCAGTTCGTCGCGCACGTCGGCCGCGACCTGTTCCGGCGCACGCGACAACGGATCATGGTAGCCACCGCCACCGGGCATCTCGACGATCAGCCGGTCGCCGGGATCGATCTGGTGATAGCCCTTTCCGGGAAGATCGCGGCCTGACGCCAGCCTCAGCGTTCCCTGAGCTCCCGGCAAGCCGCCGTCGCGGCCGCGAGCGGGGAATTTCATGCGATCAAACGAGGTAACGACCGCAAACGGAACGGGCTCGGTGCATGTCACCTCCATGACCTGTCCCAGCCCGCCGCGCTGCCGGCCGGCGCCCCCGGAGTCCATTCGCAGCTCCTTGCGACGGATGACCACAGGCGCGTAGGTTTCCGTCAGCTCGACGGGAATGTTTCTAACCCCGCTCGGAAATGCGGTGGCGGAGAGCCCATCCTGGCCAAAGCGAGCGCCCGTGCCGCCGCTATGGAAGCTTGCAACATTGAAACGGCGCGCGTCACGCAGGAGATGAGGGTCTGCCTTGACACGCCCGAGCCCGCCGGTGAAGCGCATGCTCCAGAGCCGCGCAGAGCCCTCCGCCATGACCTTGTCCGGAATGACCTGCGCCAGGCAGCCGAACACGAGATCGGGCAGCATCTGTCCGATGAGCGCGCGGGACTGCACTGGCGCGGGATGTGGGGCATTCAGCATCGTGCCTTCTGGGATATGCACGCGGATCACCCCAAGTGATCCGGCGTTGTTCGGCACGTCTGGCGCTATGGCGCATCGCAAGCCGAAGCAAGTGTAAGCTTCAGCATAGCAATATGGAACGTTATACCCAAGTTGAGCGAGGCCGGGGCAGTCGAAGTACTCTATGTCGATGCCGTCAGGCCTGATATGAAGCCTTGCCTTCAGTGTGATAGGCTGGTCAATCCCGTCGATCTCCATCGCACTTTCGTAGGTGCCGGCGGGCAGGGCTCGTATCCGCGCCAGGCTAGCCTCGCGCGAGCGGTCCAGGATATAGGCGGCGAGGTCGTCGAGTGTCTCTAACGCAAATTCATCCATCATCTGGGCGAGCTTGCGGCATCCGACTTCGTTGGCTGTGACCTCCGAGTAGATGTCTCCCACCACCTGCACGGGCTCGCGCACATTGGCCCGTACGATGTCGAGGACGGTCTCGCTGATCCGCCCGCCCTCTGCGAGCCGGACGATCGGCAGGCACAATCCTTCCTCATAGACCTGCCGTGACGCGCCGCCACCGGTTCCGCCGATGTCTACCACGTGCAATGTGCAGGCGAAGAAGCCGACGAGAGCGTCGCGGCGGAATGCGGGTGTCACGACGACCACGTCGTTGAGATGCCCGGTGCCCAGCCACGGATCATTCGTGATGAACACATCGCCCGGACGCATCGTCTCCGCGGGGAACTTTCTCAGGACATGGCCCACGGTTTTCGCCATGGAATTCACGTGACCGGGCGTACCGGTCACCGCCTGCGCGATGAGGTTCCCCCGCACGTCATAGACGCCCGCAGATAGATCGCCGGCTTCCCGCGTCGCAGTTCCGAAGGCTGTCCGGATCAGGGCCTGCGCCTCCTCCTCGACCACGGCAATGAGGCGGCTCCACATAATCTGGTAGTCGATAACGTCGATCATGGTGCGCTCATGGTCCCTTTGCGGTCAGCCGGATGGCGCCGGTCGCGTCTATCGTTGCGGTGAAGTGCCGCGTTACCACGGTGGTCGTTTCGTCTTCCACGACAAGGGCTGGGCCGGAAAGGGTTGCGCCGGCACGGAGGGCAGCGCGGTGATAGACAGGAATGTCCGCCACGCTTCTCGTCGTGGGATCAAAGAACGTTCTGCGCTCGTTCGGGGTTGCGGAGAAGTGCTCGAACGACGGGGCTTCGACCGGTCTAAAGTTGCTGGGGCGGGCGGCCTGGACTCGAACGGCGAAATCGACGAACTCGATGTCGTGGTCCGGGATGACATGGCCGAAAAGGCCGCGATAGCGTTCCTCGAATCCCTCGCGCAGCTCCAAGAGCGAGGCTGCAGTCAAAGGCCGATCGGGCAGGACCACATCGATCTCATGCCCCTGGCCAGCATAGCGCATATGAGCTATCGCCGTCTCGGCCGTCTCGGCTCCCGGGGCGCCCATGACCACCACTTTTCGCGCTTCCTCGGACATTTCAGCGAGCATGGCTTCAAGAGCCGCCGGATCGCTCTGTGAAAGGCGCCCGACATGGCTACGCACGACTTCGAAGCCGATCGGCGCGCGCAGGAAGCCAATCGCCGAGCCCACGCCCGCGTGAACAGGGATGATGACCTCCGCGATGCCCAGCTTTTCCGCCAGGCGCGCAGCATGAAGCGGCGCGCTTCCTCCGAAGGCGATCAGACTGCGATGCTCCAACTGTGCGCCGCTTTCAACGGCATGTCGGCGCGCCGCATTGGCCATGTTCTCTTCGACGATTTCGCCAATCCCGTGACTCGCGTGGTGCGCATCGAGCGAAAGAGGGGCGCCGACCTTGTCCGCCATGACATGGGAAGCGGCATCCCTGTCGAGCTTCATCCGACCGCCTGCGAAGCCGCGCGGATCAATTTTCCCGAGGATCAGATTGGCATCGGTGACCGTCGGGGCGCTGCCGCCCCTGCCATAACACACCGGCCCTGGCGTGGACCCTGCGCTCTCCGGCCCGACCGATAATCGGTTCAGATCATCGACCGCCGCGATCGAGCCCCCGCCGGCGCCGATTTCCACCATATCGATCACGGGAATGCGCAGCGGGAGCCCGCTGCCTTTCATGTAGTGATAGCGCCGGTCGACTTCGAAACGGCGCGAAACCTGGGGGACGCCTTGGTCTATCAGGCAGATCTTGGCCGTCGTGCCTCCCATGTCGAAAGACAGGATATCACTCAGTTCCATGTCCTCTGCAACGCCTGCAGCCAGGATCGCTCCTCCCGCCGGGCCGGATTCGACCAGCCTGATCGGATGAGCGCAGGCCGACGCGATGGTCGTCAATCCGCCGCCGGAGGTCATCAGCAGGATCGGGCAATTGAACCCGCGCTCGGCGATCTGTTCTTGAAGGCCCATCAGGTAGGTGCGCATGAGCGGCTGAACATAGGCATTCGCCGTCGCTGTCGTGAAGCGCTCATATTCTCGTATTTCCGGGCACACTTCCGATGACAGCGTGACTGCGAGCTCGGGAAGACGAGACAACAGGAGCTGGCGGGCCCGGCGTTCGTGGCTCGGGTTGGCGTAGCTGTGCAGGAAGCCGATCGCGATGCTCTCGACGCCGCGCCGCTTGAGGATTTCAGCAGTGGCCAGCACGGCGTCTTCATCGAGCGGCGTGTCGATCGCGCCGCCGGCCAGAATCCGCTCAGACACCGTAAACCGCAAGGCGCGCGGCACGAGAGGTGGCGCCTTCTCGATGAACAGGTCGTATTGAGAGAACCGATCCTCGTAGCCGATCTCGATGCTGTCGCGAAAACCGTCCGTCGTCAGCAGGGCCGTGACGGCGCCCTTGCGCTCGATCAGAGCGTTGGTCGCGAGGGTTGTCCCATGGAGAAACAACGCCAGCTCATGGGGCTTCACGCCTGCCTGCGCCAGCGTCTCCTCGACGCCGAGCAGGACGCCACGTTCGGGCGCTGCGATATCCGTGAGGACCTTGCCGGTGGTGCGGCCTTGCGCGGTCTCGACAACAATGTCCGTGAACGTGCCGCCTACGTCCACCGAGACAACGGCGGTCGCGCCGCCATCTAAAGTCAATGTGCTCATGGGGTCTAGTTGTCCCTTTCGCTTGCCGTCCGCCTGTCGCGGCCAGCCGGCGCCGTGCCGCTCATGTCAGCGGCCAGAAATCTTCAGGATCGATGGCGAGTGATAATGTGTCACCCACGACTACCCGTGCGCCGATCTTGTTTGACAGCCGCACGCTCAGAGGGGTTCCTGCCATTTGGCCGAACAAGACAACACTGTTGCCATAGTTCACAACGCCCTCGACGGTCATGGGGGCAGTCAATCCCCCGGCCTTTTCGGGTGAAGCCAAGGCAATCATCTCCGGACGCAGGGCGAGCTCAATTTTTGCCCCGGCTGGGCAGTGCGCGAGACGGCGGGCCGCAAGCCCTGTGAGCTGGCAGCGTCCCATTGCGGGAATGTCGATGACACCCGTCGTCGGATCGGACACGACGCAGCCGATGAAGTTGCAGTCGCCGACGAATTCCGCCACGAAGCGCGATGCGGGACGGCCGTAGACCTCCAGCGGTGGCGCGCATTGCTCGATCACCCCATGGCTGAACACGACGATGCGATCGGAAAGGGTCATTGCCTCGGATTGATCATGCGTCACGTAGATGGTGGTGATCCCGAGTTCCTTCTGAATACTCTTGATCTCGATCTGCATTCGCTCGCGCAGATTCTTGTCTAACGCGCCGAGCGGTTCGTCCAGCAGCAGTATATCCGGCTCGAAGATCAGCGCGCGGGCGAGCGCTGCTCGTTGCTGCTGGCCTCCCGACAATTCGCGCGGGCGGCGATGGGCGAGATGTCCGAGCCCGACCCGGTCGAGCGCTGCCTGGGCACGGGCCTCGCGCGCCGCGCGCGGCACACCTCGCATGCGCAGGGAGAACTCTGCATTCTTGCGGATCGTCATGTGTGGAAACAGCGCATAGTTCTGGAAGACGATGCCGATATTGCGCTTTGAAGCCGGGAGCGAACCGAGTGATCTGCCCTCGAGATTGATCTCGCCGCTGTCGGCCTGTTCGAAACCGGCAATCAGCATCAACGTCGTCGTCTTGCCCGAGCCGCTTGGCCCGAGGAAGGACACAAACTCGCCCTTGGCGACGGTCAAGGAAACGGCCGAAACCGCGTTTGTCGTGCCGTCGTAGGATTTCCGGAGGGCCTTGAGCTCCAGATAGGTGGCAGTCATGTCAGCCCCATAATCTGTCGAGACCGACGAAACGGTCATAGATGAACAGCGTGATGAAGGTTACGGCAAGGAGCATGACCGCGAGCGCCGAAGCCATTCCCCATTCGAGCAGATCGTTGATCTGCATAGCGATGATACTGCCGATCATCTGATCTTGCGGCCCGCCGAGCAGTGCGGGCGTTACGTAGAAGCCGATACAGAAGATGAAGGTCAGGAGGCACCCATTCACCACACCGGGGAGTGAAAGAGGGAAATAGACATGGAGGAAGGCGCGCCAATTCGATGCGCCGAGGCTGATCGCGGCTCGCTCCAGATTGGGTTCGATCCGGCTTACGACAGAATAGAGTGACAGGATCATGTAGGGCATCATGATATGCACCATGCCAATCACTGTCGCCGTGCTTGTGAACAGAATCTTCGGCGTAGGCACCACGCCGAAGAACTTGAACAAAGCGATGACCGGTCCGTTGTTGCCGAGGATGACCATCCACGCGTAGGTGCGAACGATGAAGCTGATCCAGAAGGACAGGGCGGCGCCTACAAGAATGGCCTTGCTGAGCAAATTCTTGCTCTTGGCTGCGTAGAGAGCCACCGGATAGGCGAGGATGAGGCAACAGAATGCGACGATCACCGCGATCAGGAATGTCCGCCACATGACCGCGCTGTAGAACGGTGTCTTCAAGATGGAGGCATAGTTGGCGAAAGACAGTGTCGGGTCCGAAATGCTCAGCCAGAGCATATAGGACAGCGGTATGAAGAAGGCGATGCAGATGAAGATGATGACGGGAGCGAGGAGAAGCCAGGCCACGCGCGAACTGCTTCGCCTCGGCTGGCGTTGGACGAATGCCGGGGCTCTATCGGTGGCAGCTATCGTCATGATGTTTCCAGACCCGCCCGAAACTTCTGGAGGAGAGTGGCGATGAGCCAGCCGATCAACACCGCCATCATCAGAAGGGTCGACACGACCGCGATCACCGGATCGGCTTCGTTGCTCATGCTGTCAAACATCTTGCGAGGCAGGGTGACTACCGTCCGCCCGGATACAAAAAGGGCGATGACCGCCTCGTCGAAGGAGTGAATGAACGAGAACAGCGCTGCCGAGAAGAACCCCGTGCGAAGCAGGGGCAGTGTGATCAGAAAGAATGTCTGGAGTGACGATGCGCCCATACTGACGGCAGCACGCTCCAGGTTACGATCCAGGCCCTTCACGACCGCGCTGACGATCAGGAAGCATATCGGGATCGCGCCCGCCGTATGCGCCAATATCACGCCAGTAAAGGTGTGGTTGAGGCCGATGAACCCGTAGTACACGTAGTAGCCCAACGCCATCACGATACTGGGCACGATGAAGGGAGACAGCAGCACCAGACGGATGATGCCTTTGCCCACGAACTGGTGGCGCACCATCGCGAATGTCGCCGGGATGACCAGGATCATGGTCAGAATGGCGACGGCCAGCGCGATGACGGTACTGTTGAAGATCGCCTGGAGCCAGCTCTCGTTCTCGAAGAACTTCGTATAGTACCCGGTCCAGAAGCCCTTCGGTGGGAACTCGATCGACGTCGACGTGTTGAACGACATCGGGACGATCAAGAGTAGCGGCGCGACGATGTAGAAACCGACGACCGCTGCCATAAGAGCGAGTATTCGCGGACCGCGCGCGGTGTTTCGCGTGTTCACTGTTCGCCTCTGTACATGGAGTGGAGAAGCGCCCGCGCCTCTCCACGATGCGATTGGTCAGCTTGCGACCCACATGTTGAAGCGCTTGGTGATATCGGTCAGCATGGGACCAATCGCCGCCGCGTCCTCTTCAACAGCCACCTTGTAATTGTCGGGATAGGTCGGCAGCTGACGGGCGACTTGTTCGGGGATATATTCCAGCGCCTTCGGGTAAAGCGGCCCAAGTGATTGAGCGGCGCCGAAGGGACCGAGATTTTCCGGTGCGATGGCGAACTTGATGAACTCCCAGGCGGCGTTGGCACGGGGCGTGCCTTTCGAGATTACCCAGTAAACACGATTGATCTTGCCGTCATTCCACGTGAAGTCGATCGGGGCGCCGTCCGCTTTCGCGAGTGTAGCCACCGAATGCCACATCGAGGTGGCATGGACCTCACCGTCGACAAGAAGCTGGCGTGACTGGGGGCTCTGACTCCACCAAACCGGGATAGCGCGCTTGATCTTGTCGAGCGAACGAAACAGGCGGTCGACATCCGGCGGATAGAGCTTGTCATGGGCAACGCCGTCTCCCATGAGGCCGATCGGCACGAAATCGGTCGCCGAGCGCGTCAGTGAGCGAGGCCCGGGATTTTTCTCCAGGTTCCAGACATCCTGCCAAGATTGCAGGCGTCCTGGTTCGAAGTATTTTGTGTTGAACGCAATATTGGTCGAGTAGCAGTGGCTGGCAATTGCGTCGAAATAAACGCTTCCCTCGGGAAGACTGCTGCTGTCAATGATGGACTTGTTGAGGGGCTCGAGCAGCTTGGCTTCGGCAGCCTGCACGACCTGGCTTCCACTGACGGTGGTAATGTCGAAGTCGTATGTGCCAGTCTTCGTCTGCGCAGCAAGCTTCGCGAAGGACACCGGGGAAATCGTGCGCACTTCGATTCCGGTTTTTGCGGTAAAGGGTTTGAACCAATATTTTTGAGCGCTTTCTTCCCATTTCCCGCCCCAGGTATTGATATAGAGCGGTTCAGCCGCCAAGGCGCGACCAATGATTGCAGGAAGAGCGAGCGTGGTGGATACCGCTCCTGCGGTCCGCAGCAAGGAACGGCGGCTCAAACTCGTGTCCGACATGGGCTTTTTGTACATCTTCATTCCAGATCCCCTATGTTTTTCTTGATCGTCCCTACCGCAGATCAGTCCGGTGAACTGTCATTCCGTCGCCACCGGCGCTTCCAGCGCGGCCGGTAACAGGGTTTCGAAGGCGAGCGCCTTTACGGCCTCGAGCTGCTTGAAGTCGACGATGACGCCATGGCGATATTTGTCCGCGATCACCGTCTCGGTGAAGAGATCATGGTCTAGGCGATCGATCAGCGGGTCCATGTCGGCCTCTACTCTGCTGGAATTGAAGCACACGACGCAGCAAAGGCTTGCCTTCGTTTTGGCGAAGTCTGCGGCGAGGCTGGCGATTGCTTTACGCAGATCGTTGTCGTGCAGAGCTTCCAGAACGCTGTCCAAGTCGGAGCGCCCCCGGCGGTCGCCGCTGCGCAGCCGATGTCCCTGCGCTTCCTGGCAACCCATCGAGATGCGCCAGGGTACGTCCGCGTCGCCGGCTATCAGCGCGTCGCGCCAGAGGACGATGCAATCGAAGCCGCGTCTCGCGGCGGCGACAGGCAGGGTTTCAAGGAGCGGTAATGCCATCAAGCCCACAGCGAGGGAGGCGCCGAAGCCCTGCGTATTGCGCGCCGCGGAGTAGCAGGCAAGGTCAAGAAGGGCGGGAGCCGCCGTGAAGGCGGAAGCCCCCTCACTTCGGATCGCGTAAAGGCCCCCCCGCTCGGTCACGTGTAGGCGACGCTCCTGAATATTGGAGATCTCGCATTGCGATAGCATGAGCGACAGCCCATCGCCGGCCAGCAGCTCCCGCAGATGCATCAGGTGACTTCCCAGGAGCGCTGATCCCAGATCGTAACCCTTGACCTGTAGCGCGCGCTGTCCCCAACGCAGTAGTTCGACAGGCGCGGCGATGACTTTCTCGCCAAAATCGCTTTCCCGCCAAACGGCGAGCTTGGTGAGCTCCTTGGCGCCCAATTGCCGCTCTTCGCGATAGGGAGAGACGGTCGCTGGATTGAGATCGGCTTGTGGAACCACGGCGAAGGGCCAGTCGCCCCGTCCCCGTTGAGGGAGGTCGTCGGCGATCGGCGCGCCCTGCAGGAGCACGCCCTTCACGGAGCGGGGCTTCTGGGCGTCGAGTTTGTCCATCCCGTAGTGGGAGAGCATGAACCGCGTCGACCCAAAGGTCGTGTGGCCCCGCGCCAAGGTGTTCTCGCGCAGTTGCGCATAGCAGGAATTGCGCAGCGAACAAAGCCGTGCCGTAACGTTTCGAAAGCGTGGCTGCTCGATCAGGAAGGCAGCGAGAGGAATGTCGCCGCCGTGCTGGGCGAGTTCCAACTGCAGCTGCCTGAAGCGCAGCGGCGCATCCATATGCGTTTCAAATTCATAGGCAGGCAGGACCCCGCGCTTGCCCCTGCGCGGCTCGTACGGGGCCTCGGTCGACATGTACCAAAAGTTATCGGCGGCCTGTGGCAGATCGTGGAAACAAGCCTCCGCCCAGTCATAGTGCTCAGCGATGAGGCGTTTCAGGTCACCCAACGTCATTGTCGCGTCAATGTCGAGTGTCTCGTCGACGGTGACATTGTGTGAGTATTGGCGGGTGAGCTCTGGGTAAAGTTCCAGGAGTATGGTGTTCAGGACCTCAATCGCTTCGGGATGCAGCGAATGTTCGGCCCAATCTGCCATGTCCAGCCAGATCCGACGCGGCCCGCCATCAAGGAGTGGCAGGAGTGTCGTCTCGCTCCATACGATGGCGCGTCCCAGTTCCTGCGCGATATGGGCGTAGCTGAGGAAGATCTCGTTGCCGTCGCGAGGGTCCTCGGTGAAGTAGCGCTTGGCCTTCGCGAGAAGGCGGCGGAACGTCTGAACCGCCGCGTCGTCGTGCCCCACGGTTTGCCTGCGGACGTCTGCCAGGGCTTGTTCTTTCGACAAGGTCCAGCGGTGCACCATATGCGGGTGGTTGCAGATGAACGGCGTCAGGCCGAGACCCGCGGAATTGCCGATTCCGAGATAGCGCCGAAGGGGAGCTGAGAGGCGCGCAGCCCCCGGGTTGCGGGCGGCTGCCATGGCATCGACGAGATCGGCGACATATTCCCGGAGCAGAAAAGCGCTACACATCTGGGCATGGTACGGACGGCCCAGAATATGGCCATTCTCGAGGCCAAGGTAGGAACGCATGCCAATGAAACCATTGGCGGTAAATCCGGTGGTCCGGAAAATATAACCGACCGGCGCGAGCATCGCGCCGTCAGGCTGCCGGCCTTCGGCGAGGCAATCGACGACATAGTCGAACAGACGGCCGCTGCGGTTGCCGCGCGTGTAGGCCAGCGTCTGATGATCAAGACGCCCGAAACGCTGCTTGGGAATCTCCCGACGCAGAAATTCCTCGCGCTCCGCCGACCACTCGCCCTCACAGAGGGCTGCGGTCGCATCCCAGTTCATGTTGTAGCTGCGGTCAGCTTTCTGATCAGTCGAGAATGCATCCGACAGGATGAGGAAGTGCAGCACGTGCCTGTCGCTGGCAAGCCGATAAAGAACCTCGCCGCGTCCCTCGCGGTCGAGATCAATGCGCACCCGCGTCAGCGCCCAGCTATCCTCATAAAAGCGGTCGAAGAGCGTCCGGGCGAAGCTAAGGGCGTTCGGCAGGGTCGCAGCCAGCCGCTCAGGTCGCATGACCAGAGCCGCGGGGCGCGGCTGCGTCCAGTCGATGTTCATAGCAGAGTCGTGCCGTTCGACTTGGCGGTCTTGCAGGCTCTCGGGATGTTTCATGCTACGGTCGCCCGAATACTACCGGTGCACAGCGATAGGCTCAGGAATAATAATGTCCAAGACATGTTGCCCGGACGATGTTGAGTTTTTGGAAGCAGGCCGGGCGTCGCAGCCATTCGATCGTGCTTTCGATCGCAATGCCAATGCGTTCGCACGAGTGACGCATCGTCCGGCAATTTCTTGCCCCCGAAGCCGCAAGCCAACATACCCGATGCTCCCCTTCTAGTTAGGTGGAGTATGCATGATAACGATTTCATCGCAACTTTTTTCTGCCGCCGGAGTTTTGGGCACTGGGATCGGCTGCAGAGCTCCGGGTTGCCGCTCCCCCTCTTCCATGCGCAGGCTTCAAGGTGCGCATGCCAATTCCTGATCTTCCCGCAACCAATATCGCTGCAACCCCGACCCGCGACGCCTAAGTATTAAAGAGGATGTTCAACGTACTTGCCGTGCAAATTAGCACTGCCTCGTCAGTTTATGTCCAAGGGTATGACGACGAACGTAGCCCGAGATATCTGTCTAAATAGATCGATCATGGCGGGCTGTACGGGCATGGAGGCGCCAAGCCGACCTTGGGCACGACGATCAATATCGTTGCGTGTTGCACGACTGTGCAGAGATAAGCTCGGAGAAAGGCAGTCGGCCCAAGGTGGGACGTGATGTTGCCCGATGTTGGGTGCGACCCACATATGCTTGGCTTTCTCCGCGCGTTCATTATCATTGGTCGCCAGCCCCATGGATTGGCGCGAAGACTTTGCGCGAGCACCGGAAATTGGCTGGAACGAGTCTGAGCTGCGAAAGGACAGGCTATGGCGGTTGCCAAGAACACGATCTGTTTGTGGTACGACAAGGATGCCGAGGCCGCGGCTCGCTTCTACGCGGAGACTTTCCCGGATAGCTCGGTCGGTGCTGTTCACCGCGCCCCCAGTGACTTTCCCTCAGGCAAGGCAGGGGACGTGCTGACGGTCGACTTCGTGGTCGCAGGTATTCCCTGCCTCGGTCTGAATGGCGGCCCGGCGTTCAAGCATAACGAAGCCTTCTCGTTCCAGATCGCCACTGATGACCAGGAAGAGACGGACCGCTATTGGAATGCCATTGTCGCCAATGGTGGTCAGGAAAGCGCGTGCGGATGGTGCAAGGACAAATGGGGGATATCCTGGCAGATCACGCCGCGCGTATTGACCGAAGCGCTGGCGGCTGGCGGCGGTGAAGCGAAACGCGCCTTTGAAGCCATGATGGAAATGACTAAAATTGATGTCGCCAAGATCGAGGCGGCACGGCGCGGCTGATCTTGTGCGATCGGGTCGAGCGGGATGAGGATTGTGGATGCGGTCGCCTCCCGCACTGAGCTGCTGATTTCCCACCATAAGCTGTCATTTGGGAGGGTGCGTCCGCACGGATGGGCGTGCGGTTCTGCGCGGCTGAGACCAGCCGGCTGGACCGGCCCGGGTTCTGTTCACGATCCGTGGGATCCATGACCACCCCCCTGCGGCCCGACGACACTTTTTCGGGGCGGGTGTTGCGGCATTTGATAGCAAAGGAGTATCACGACCGGACATGGCGTGTTTTATCGATTGAGTAATGACCTTGACCCATCCGGCGAACTATGAAGGACTAAGCGTTCCCGTCGCGAAGCCACCCGCGCCCGGCGAGGTCGTTGAAGTCGCTCCGGGTATCCTATGGGTACGCTTGCCGCTGCCTTTCCGTCTGAATCACGTCAATATCTACCTGATTGCGGATGGTGAGGGCTGGGCTGTCATCGACGCCGGGATTGGGGACGCGATCTCGCGTGCAGCGTGGGAGGCCCTCATGGCAGGCCCGTTGGCGGGTCAAAAGCTCACGCGCCTCTTCGTCACCCATTTCCATCCCGATCATATCGGGCTCGCCGGCTGGCTGGTCGAACGCTTTCAGATCCCACTTCTGTGTAGCGAGACGACCTATCTGATGTCGCGTAACATTGTGCTCGATCCCAGCTCGCTCGATGCGGAATTCTACAGGGATTTCTACCTGCGCCACGGGATGGATCCCGACACGGTCGCCCTGGTGGTGACCCAAGGCCATGCTTATCTCGGCATGGTCGAGAGACTGCCGCTCACGTTCCGGCGCTCTGTTGCGGGCGATCGGCTGCGGATTGGCGAGCGGGAGTTCGATGTGATCGGTGGCAATGGTCATGCACCCGAGCAACTGATGCTTTATTGCAGGGCCGAGCGTATCCTGCTGGCCGCGGACCAGGTGATCGCGCGCATCACACCAAATGTCAGCGTATCGGCAGTCGATCCAGAGGGCGATCCACTAGGCCTTTATCTGCGCTCGCTGACTGAACTCACGGAACTGGTGCACCCGGAAGCCTTGGTACTGCCCGGCCATGAGCTGCCTTTCTTTGGCCTGCAGACACGCTGCCGTCAAATCGCGCACCATCATGCCGCGCGTTGTGAGATGATTGCCGCAGCTTGTGCCTCGGAAGCGCGCTCCGTGGCGGAGATCGTTCCGGTGATGTTTCCGCGACCGCTGGACCCGCACCAATGGAGCTTCGCGTTCAGCGAGGCCCATGCCCATGTGAACTATATGGTCCATCGCGGTGATTTGGCACGTATCGTTGAAACGGACAGTGAAAAGTTCGTCCGGCGCGCCCGCTAGTGCGGCGGATGGATATTGCAGAGGGAGGGGCCACCCCAGCTGCCAGTTGCGGCGTCCCTTCTCCGGACAATCCTCCGGACGTGAAAGTGGCGCCACTCCGGGCGCCACTTCGTGATGCAACTATCCGTCATGCGAGATGATCAGGCCGGCGCTGTCTCGCCGGCGAAGCGGCGTACGCTGCTGGCCTGCGGGCCCATGGGGCCCTCGCCGGTCGCGCGCGTGATATGGACCATCATGCCGACTTCGAGATCCTCGAAAGCGCCTGATGTCACAGCGTTGCGTGTGAAATAGAGTTGCGGGCTGCCGACCACCTCGACAAAGCCGTAATCGCGATCTGGGAAGAGACGGGCGATCTTTCCGGTTTCCGCACCGCTGTCGTGGGCTTTGACGTGCTTGCGACGAACCTGCGCATCCTCCTCGAGTTGCCGGCGGATGGCATCGAAAGCACGCGTCACGATCGCGGTGCGATCCTCCTTCATCTCTTTCATTTCATCGCTGCGCTTGGCAACCAGCGTGCGGCCGGGAACATCGACTTCGAGATTGATGGCCAGAGGAGTCTTGCCGCTGCCGGATCCACGATGGGGCACCTCGATCACGACGCGACAAGCTACGATATGGGGGTGGAAACGCTCCAGACGATCAACGCGTTCGCGGATGAACCGATCGAGTGACTCCGAGGTCTCGGTATCCTTGAAAGTGATCTGCAGCGGTGTTTGCATGGTCTGCATCCCCTGTTCTGTCTACGCATCAAAGCTTGCACAACCGGCCCGTACGTCAAGGGCTGAAACGCCTCGCGCCCAGCGTAGCGCCGGGGCGTATTCCCGTAGGTCTGTAGGAAGGCTTCAGCAACGGGCAGGGTTCACATTATCCTCGTTCATTCCCCCCTCATTCATTCATTTAGGCCTTGATACGTCGTTCGCAATGAGCCCGATGGGCAGTCAAACCCAAAAAAAACGTCAGCATCTTTTGTCCGGCCGCCTCTGGGAACGGCCGAGCCTTGTAGAATCCGGCGTTGCGGCGACGCCATCCCGCCGGAATTTTTCGGCGCGGCGCTCGCGACGATCAGCGCGGTCCCGCGACAATCAGCGCCCAATACACCTTGTATTTGGAGCCGGGCGCATAGGCGGTCGCGATGCCGAGGCGCGTCGCGCGTGGCAACAGCATGACGCGGTTGTGGGCGGGAGAATCACGCCACCCGGAGAAAGCTTCCGCGAGGGTGTGATAGCCCGCGGACAAGTTGACACCCGGCGACGTCAGACCCCTGGTCGCCAGCTGTTTGCTGAGGGCTTCTCCGGATGCTGGCCGATCCGCGCGTGCCATGGCATTCGCAGCCGCCTGGGCTCCCGCGATGAGCTCGGGATCAACGGTCAGTGGTGGCAGGCCTTTGTTGGCGCGGTAAGCCGAGATCATTTCGGCAGCCGTGGCCGGATCCACGCTGGCGGAGGATGAGGCCAGTGATCGGTAGAACACCGGCTGGGATGGCGCTGAAGGCCGTGGCGCATCCGAGCTGCAGGCAGCGAGGAAGGCGAGGGCGCAGACTGCGACGGAGGCGGGAAGGGCAGATCGGATCATACGGACCACCCTCGGCGCCATTCGTTAAAGCACTCTTGCAAATCAGCGCGGAGGCAGCGCATCCCGCGCTTTTAATTCGTGCAGGATCTTGAAGCTGATCTCACTTTTGATGCGTCCGCTGGTCCCTACATCGGCGACGAAGGCGTGCAGATCGAAGTTGACGGCCTTCTCCCCAAAATCGGTGAGGAAGACCCGGGGCGGTGGATCGCGCAGCACCTCGGCATGACCAGCCGCCAGCGACAGGAGCAGATCGCGGATTTCGTCGGCGTCTGCGGTGTAGC
This sequence comes from Chelatococcus sp. YT9, assembly GCF_018398315.1. NCBI lineage: Bacteria > Pseudomonadati > Pseudomonadota > Alphaproteobacteria > Hyphomicrobiales > Chelatococcaceae > Chelatococcus > Chelatococcus sp. YT9. The sequence goes on along the minus strand of NZ_JAHBRW010000001.1, from coordinate 1,184,001 downwards.
TCACTCCGACTTTGATGGTGAATCGGCCCGAGCGACCGTTGTGGACCCAATTCTTCACGACGCCCGAGACGAGGTTGGAGTTGGGCACGATGACGGCCGCCCTGTCGAAGGTCTCGATTTCGGTCGCGCGTACGCTGATGCGCCGGACGTGCCCTTGGTCGGCGCCAACCACAACCCAATCACCGACGCGTATGCTGCGCTCCCACAGAAGGATGAGGCCGGAGACGAAGTTGTTGACGATGGACTGGAGGCCAAGACCGATACCGACGCTGAGCGCACCGGCGACGATGGCAACGTTCGCGAGGCTGAGGCCGAGCTGCGACAAGGCAACCATCGCGGCGATGAAGAAGCCGAGATAACCGACCGCCGTCGTGATCGAATTGCGAATGCCGGACTCGAGTTCGGTCGTGGGCAGAAAGGTGCCGGACAGCCAGCTCTGCACGACACGTATGGCGGCGAGGATCAGGATGAAGGTCAGCACGGCGATCATGATCGCCGAAAGCGATATGGTGACCTCGCCGATCGTGAAGCCGACGAGCGCTTGGCGTGCGGCTGGAATGATATCGTTGGATTCGACGCCGAACGGGGCGAGCACCAGCAGGAGGCCGAGCAGGATCAGCGTGACGTTGATGAGCCCGCCCGCCAATACACTGAATTGCTCCAACGAGCGGTAGCTCAGCCCGATATTGGCGTGAATTGCAGACGCCATGCGCTTGTCGCGCGGGATTGCGCCGACCGTGACGGCAACGAGTTGCATCGCGAGATAGATAACGGCCGCGACCAGGGCCGCCCACATGAGCTGCCCAACGATGAAGCCCGCGAGGGCAACGTAGCCGAGAATGATGGCGACGGTGACGACGGCAGTGGCGGTCCAGCCCACGATCTTGAAAATGCCCGCGGAGCGATTGGGGGTGACATAGGGCCCGAGGGCGCATTCTTCATCCTCATCCGGGCTGCGGAGACTGTGCAGTGCCGTCAGCGTGACGAGAACGACCGCGACGAGATAGAGGCATTTGGCGACAATCGTGCTCGGCAGGCTGGCGCTCGTGGCAACAAGCAATGCCTCGACGACGCGCTCGGCGAACATCAGCCCGGCTATCGTGGAGACGAAGGTCAGGAGGTGGCGCGCGGTCGTCTCCTGCATACCGAACAGGCGCCAGGAAGGAAGATTAGGCGCGAAACAGGCATCGGCGAGGGCTCGGGCGCAGACCACTAGGGAGAGTGCCAGGAAAATGGCCTGCGCCAGCTCCTTGATCCGCCCCGGCAGGAGGCCGATGCTGTCCATGGCCACATACATAAGGGCAAGAGTGATCGCGACCGTGAGAGTGCGGCCGAGAGCGATGCCGATCGCGACCAGGACACGCTTGCGCTGGGAGACATCGACCGCGTCGGGGTCACGACGTGTGAGATGTGGAATGAGCCATTGTCGCAGGACGAACATGCCGATGCCCACCAGGAGAGGCAGGATAAGGGCCGCGATACGACCGTCGCGCATGCGGTCAGCGAAAATGCTCGCCCAGTCGCGCGCCAGCATATGCAGTGCACGCATGTCATAGGGCATGGCGGTGATCGCATCGGTCCACAGTGCCGGGCTGAGGATGCCCGGCGTTTTCGCCAGGATGCGACCGCTGAGCAGCGTGCGGCGTGCATCCGTGATATTGGTTCGCAATTGTGTGGCCTGGACCTGCAGGGCGTTCGCTGCAGCGACAAGGCCTTCCGCACGGGCGAGGGCGGCTTTCTGCGCCTCGCGCTCGTCGCGGTTCTCATCCACCGGGGGCGCCGTTGCACCTGCCGCCGCCTCGGGAGGCGGGCCAAGCTGCGCAAGGCGAGCTTTCAGCGCATCTACCCGCGGACGCAGCTCCGCCTGCACCGTACTGATCGCGGCCGATATCGGCTCGAGGGAATCGCGCAGGCTCGTCAAGGTGTCGTCCGAGAGATCCTGCCGGGACAGGGTTGCCTCGATCTGGTCGAGCTGAAGCTTGGCCTGGTCGAGGCGGGACTGGGCTCCTTCGGCCTGCGCTCCCGACGGTCCCGCAGACGGCGCCTGTGTCTGCGCCAGCGCCGGGCCATTCATCGAAAGGCCGCCAAGGCCTGCCAGCAGGACGCATAAAAGGGCAGTGGCGATCAGGCGCGGAGCTGAACGGACGAAGAAAGACAGGCGCATGCGTGAACGACTCCGCGGATCATCAGGATCTATCGTGAGTGATTTCAGGGTTGCCTGCGCTAAATGACGAAGGCAAGGCCTCTTTGGGGTCATTTCCGTCGTGATCCCTTCGCCATACTCTCTGTCTCAGCTTGACAGTAGCGCGCCGTGCGTTGTGACTGACTTTGTCAGAAACGCTCGCCGGCAGTTCGGTTCCGATGAATCTTGTCCGTCTTTATATGCGTGTCCTGTCTGCGCTAGGTGGCGAGGCAAGGCTCGGCGGTTTGCTGATCGTGGCCAATGTGGCCCTTGCTCTCGCCCAGTTCGCAGAGCCTTTGCTGTTCGGGCGCATCATCGACCTACTGTCGCATGCCCAGGGCAGCGGCCAGGCACCGGACATGGGCCAGCTTGGCCGCTATACCGCCGCCTGGGTTGGCTTCGGCCTTTTTACCATAGGTGCCGGTGTCTTCGTTGCATTGCATGCGGATCGTCTGTCACACAGGCGGCGCCTGGCCGTGATGGCGCAGTTCTTCGAACATGCCTTGACGTTGCCGCTGGCGTTTCACGGAGCAACCCATTCCGGCCGGATGCTGAAGGTGATGCTGGAGGGCGCCAATGGCATGGCGGCCGTCTGGCTCTCGTTTTTTCGCGAGCAATGCTCTGGCTTCGTGGTGCTCGTCGCGCTCCTGCCAATCTCCATGGTGCTGAACTGGCGCCTTGGCGTGTTGCTTGTGGTGCTTGTCGTTTTTTTCGCGGTCGTCACGACTTTCGTGCTGCGGCGCACGGAAACCCTCCAGGGTTCCGTGGAGCGTCACCATTCGGCGCTGGCGGAACATGCGTCTGATGCGCTTGGCAATGTGCCCGTCATCCAGAGTTTCACGCGTGTCGAGGCCGAGGCGCGCGCTCTGCGCGCGACCATCGATGCGCTTCTTGCGGCGCAGACGCCCGTGCTGTCCTGGTGGGCGCTGGCGACGGTCGCCTCCCGGGCCTCCGCGACGCTGACGGTCCTGTCCATCTTCCTGACGGGGACGTGGCTGAATCTCAACGGGCTGGCCACACTCGGCGAGGTCGTCGCCTTCATGAGCCTGGCCACGATGTTGATCGGCCGACTGGAGCAGATCGTCTCCTATATCAACTTCCTGTTCCTGCAGGCGCCGAAGATCAGCGAGTTCTTCTCGATCGCCGATACGGTCGCGACGGTGGCGGACCGTCCGACGGCCCGGGATGCAGGTGTGCTCACGGGGAATGTCGTCTTCGATAATGTCTCCTTCTCCTATGACGGCAAGCGCGCGGCCCTTGCGGATGTCTCCTTCGAGGTCAAGCCCGGCGAGACGATTGCACTTGTTGGCTCCACGGGATCCGGCAAATCGACGACGCTCGGGCTCCTCCATCGCGCTTTCGACCCGCAGTCCGGACGCATCCTGATCGACGGCACCGATATCCGTGATTTCACGCTGCTATCGCTGCGGCGGAATATTGGCGTCGTGTTTCAAGAGCCGATGCTGTTCGCGCGCTCCATCGCGGATAACCTCAGGGTCGGCAAGCCGAGTGCAACCGACGAGGAACTGCGCGTGGCGCTAGAGCGTGCCCAGGCGACGGATTTTATCGCCCGGCAGCCGGAGGGCATCTACACGCTTGTCGGCGAGCGCGGCCGCACCCTCTCCGGCGGCGAGCGCCAGCGCCTCTCAATCGCCCGTGCGCTCTTGAAGAACCCGCCGATCCTTATTCTCGACGAGGCGACCAGCGCCCTGGACGCGACGACTGAGGGCAAGCTTCAAGCGGCCCTGGATGAGGTGATGCGCGGGCGGACCACATTTGTCATAGCCCATCGATTGGCAACTGTTCGCAATGCCGATCGCATCTTCGTGCTCGACGCCGGCCGCATCGTCGAGGGAGGGTCTTTCGACGAGCTCGTCGCGAAGGGAGGCGTTTTCGCAGGGCTGGCTCGCGCGCAGTTTCTCGCGGCGCCGGATGAGGAAGCGGCATCCGCGCGGGCGCGCCGCTCCGTCGCCCTGCCCGATGGTGCGGGGCTTGCCGAGACCTGAAGCGCTGGCGTAGGACGTCATCTGCTCCCCACGCTGTGCTCATCAGCCATGCGCTCCGGGTAGTTGGTTGCACCAGTGACCATCGCTATGAAGGGCGTTCAGAAATGGGTGCTCGATCATGGCTGTCGAAGCCGAGAATAGTCAGAATTCCGTGGCAGGCGTGAAGCGCGGAGGGGCCGTCATCGGCATCCTCTCAGCCATCAGCCTGTCCCATCTGCTGAACGACACGATTCAGTCGCTCGTTCCCGCGATCTATCCCGTTCTCAAGGACGGGTTTCATCTTGATTTCGGGCAGATCGGCCTTATCACGCTCGCTTTCAATCTCACCGCTTCGCTTCTGCAGCCCGCTGTCGGGCTTTACACGGACAGGCACCCACAGCCGTTTTCCCTCGCGGTTGGCATGAGCGTGACGCTGAGCGGCGTGGTGCTCCTCTCGCTGGCAAACAGCTTCGGAATGATCGTGCTCGCGGTGTCGCTCATCGGGACCGGCTCAGCGATCTTCCATCCGGAATCGTCGCGCGTGGCCCGCATGGCCTCAGGGGGCCGGCACGGCTTCGCGCAGTCCTTCTTCCAGGTTGGCGGCAATGTCGGCTCGTCACTCGGGCCGCTGCTCGCCGCCTTCATCGTCCTCCCCTACGGGCAGCCTAGCCTCGCCTGGTTTTCGCTGATAGCGCTCACAGGCATCATCGTGCTCACGCGCGTGGGCTTCTGGTACCGCAATGAAGGGCGGCGCCCCAAGACAGCCGCAGTGTCACTGGCTGCCGGCGTGGAGGCCATTTTCAGCCGCGGGACGGTGGCGCGCGCCATCGGTATCCTCATCGTGCTGATCTTCTCGAAGTATTTCTACATGGCGGCGATGGGGAGCTACTACACGTTCTTCATCATCGAGAAGTTCGGCGTGTCCGTGCGCGATGCGCAGCTTTATCTCTTCGTTTTTCTTGGCGCGGTGGCGCTGGGCACCTTCGTCGGCGGCCCGATGGGCGACCGCTTCGGCCGCAAGTATGTGATCTGGTTTTCGATTCTCGGGGTCTTGCCGTTCACCCTCATCCTGCCTCACGTCAATCTGTTCTGGACGGTGGTGTCGAGCGTGGCCATCGGTATCATCCTGGCATCAGCCTTTTCGAGCATCCTCGTCTATGCGCAGGAGCTGATGCCGGGCAAGGTGGGCACGATCTCGGGTCTGTTCTTCGGCTTTGCCTTCGGCATGGGCGGTCTCGGCGCGGCGGTGCTGGGGCAGCTGGCGGACCACACCAGCATCCGCTTCGTCTTCAATCTCTGCTCCTTCCTGCCGCTTCTCGGCATCCTGGCTGCCTTCCTGCCCAACACGCGCAGGAAGGCCCCGGTTGTGAAGGATCAGTAGAGCGGCTGGACTGTCGCGAAAGCAAAAGGCCCCACGGCGACGCGTCCGTTGGCAATCGTCACTGTGGGCAGCGGCGTCAAGCCGTTCGCCGGCTTCGCGGTGCCGTCGCCCTGGGGTTGTGATTGCTGGGCCTGGCGGGCACCGAGACGCGCGAGTCCACCCGCGATCAGTGCGCCGAGATTGCTGCCCTGGCCGCCGATGCCGAAACGGGCAAGCACCTGTTCGAGACCCGCGACCGAGGCATCGATGGTTCCCGCGGGGCGATGAGCTTCGTCGAGGCCGAGTTCGCCACGTGCCTCGAGCCGCTGTTGGCCCTTGTCCATGGACAGACCTAGAATTTGCACCCGGCCGCCCGCCTGCCGCCACGCCTCGAACTCCTCGGCGCGGCTTTGCGCGGTGAAGGGGCGCGCGTGGGTCACCTTCGCATCGAGCGCGAGTTTGACCGGCGTCTGCGTCGCAAGAAGCGCGTCCAACGGGGGAAGCACGGCTCCGTCGAAAGCGAGCGTGAAATCATAGGTGTTCTCTTCCGGCGGCCGCGCCGGGTCTCGCCGCAGGTGAGACTCGAATGTGTTCGCCGTCAGATTGAGGGGCATCACAGCTGATCCCGCGACCGCGAGCGTAGGCTCATCGACGACAACGGAAACGCGATCGATGGTGCGACCGGCGACGATGACGCTGGCGTCGAGCAGTTTCCAGTTGAAGGTGAGGTCCACCGTGCCGTCTGCCTTGGCGACCTTCAGCGGTCCCACCGCTTCAAAGATCACGTGCTGCGGCTTATAAATCTGTGCAACGGCGGCGAGGCGCGGCAGGGACCCGGTGACTGGTCCTTCCGGCGTCCTGCCGGAGAACGAGAGATTGTTGCACGTCAGCTCGAAGCGGAACGGAAAGCCCCCTATGGCGCGATCCGGGCAACTCCACTCGCGGCCTTCGGCGGCCTCGCGGGTCAGCCAGGTGTTGACAGCCGTGTTGACGGTATTGCGTGCGATGAACCAGAACACCGACCAGCCGGCCGCGATCGCGAAGAGGAGCACGACCGGCAAATAGAGTCCGATGCGGCTCCTTCGTTTGATGGTCCCGGACGTATTTGCGGACATTGCTGGCCTGATCTCCTGTTCGGTGACACTTCCCGAAGCGTCGACAATTCTTATCATCATTCATTCGGGCGGCACTGTGTTACATCACTGGCCTGCCCGTTCCAATGCGCCTTCCGGGCGGCGGCGGCCGGACGGCGGTGCGATGTGGCGGTACTCGGGACAGCTCACGCATTGTGGAAGACATGAGGCGGTGGAAGACATCTTTGAACGACATGGAACCCTATGAAAGACCTGGAACATGGATGAGGTGACCATCCCTGCGCTCCCCGGCGTCGTATCCGACGCGGCGGGTAATACGTCCGGCGATCTTTGGGTGTTCGGCTATGGTTCACTGATGTGGCGCCCTGGCTTCCCTTTCGTCGAGCGGCGTAAAGCCGTGATCCGTGGCTTCCATAGGTCGCTCTGCATCTATTCCCACGTCCACCGGGGCACGGCCGTGCAGCCCGGCCTTGTGCTGGGGCTCGACCGGGGCGGCTCATGTCTCGGCATTGCCTTTCGGGTCGCTGAGGCGCATGCCGCTGCCACCATCTCCTATCTGCGTGAGCGTGAGCAGGCGACCTCGGTTTACGTCGAGCGCTATGTGCAGACCGTATTGGGAGCAGGGGAGGTCGTGCGCTCACTCGTCTATGTCGCGGACCGTAAGCATGAGCAATATGCGGGGCGGCTGGATGAAGGCGAGGTGCTGCGGCTTGTTCGGCAAGGGGTCGGCCAGTCGGGCGCGAATCCGGACTATGTGCGCAATACGCAGGCCCATCTCCTCGAGCTCGGGGTGCACGACCCCGTACTAACCCGTCTTGTCGCCGGGCTCGACGCTCCGGCCTGAGGGATCTCCCCGTCAGGCGGCTCCGGCCGCTGCTGGCACGGGCGTTCCATCGGCATGCTGCGCCTCCTTGATCAGGCGGCTCGAGGCTTCCTCGATCTCCGCCGCAACCTGGTCGCGGAAGGTGAGGCGCGACAACCCGGGCGGGATCGGAGGCAGGCACTCGACGATGATGGTGCCAGGACGCTTGATGAACTGCCGGCGTGGCCAGTAAAGCCCGGAGTTCAACGCGATCGGCAAGCAGGGCACCTCAAGTGTGTTGTAGAGGTGCACGAGGCCATATTTATAAGCCGGTGGCGCTCCGGGGGGGCGCCGCGTCCCCTCGGGAAAAATCACGATCTGGCGTCCTTTGGCGAGCTCCTCGCCGACGCGTTGCGCCATGGCGGCCAGTGCCGCTGCTCCTTTGCCGCGATCGACCGGGATCATCTGCGCCTTCATCGCGTACCAGCCGAAGAACGGCAGCCAGGTCAGCTCGCGCTTGAGCACGAAGACCGGATCCTTGATGATGGTGAGCAGCGCGAAGGTCTCCCACAGCGACTGGTGCTTCGACGCGATGATGCATCCCCCCACGGGAATTCGCTCGACGCCGCGGAACTCGGCTTTCGTGCCGGCGATGACGCGCAGCAGCCACAGGGAGGAGTGAGCCCAGTTGCGCACGGCTGCCATCAGCCACGCACGCGGTAGCACCAGCAGCGGCAGATACAGCACGAGGCGTGCAATCATATTGGCGTAGAACGCGATGTTGAACAGCAGCGAGCGTAGCACGAGCATGAGACAGGCCTGATAGCAGTCCGCGGCACCGGCAGTCATCATCAGGCCGGGCGAAGCAAGGGTCGCCCTCTCATATAGCGGTCGGAGGCTTGCCGCCAGATGCCGGAACCAACTGGCCGCGCCGGACGTCAGTCGTGCTTGGTCATGAGCGGTCCGCTGATTGCGGGCTCGCGGCCGCCGACGAGCACCGCCATGCGCGAATGCTCCGGGTCGCCCTCGACGAGAGTCCGCACGGATGCGGCGAGGAACTTGACATATTCCATGACGAGCAGCCGGGTCGTCGCCGCATCGCTCCACCAGCGCTCGGTCTGGGAATTCTCTGCCACTACCGGGTAGGGCATGAGCTTTACGCCGGGCAGCGCATTGCCGAGTTCGACCAGACTGCGTGGCATGTGATAGTTCGACGTGACGACGATGACGGAGCCAAAATTGTTCTCCTGCGCCCACCGCCGCGCGCCGATGGCGTTGCCGATCGTATTCCGGGCGCGGTAGTCGAGATCGACGCAGCAATCCACCAAATGAGCAAGCTCGCTATTGACCGCGACAATCTGCTCGCGGGTGGTCTTGAGATTGACGCCGGTGATCAGCATGCGCTTGGCGCGGCCTCGCGACAGCAGGTCCGTCGCCTCCGCAATCCGCTGCGAGCCTCCCGTGAGCACCACGATGCCATCGGCCGTCGCATCGTTGCTGGTGCGATAGCCGTCGAGCTGGCGCACGAACATGAAGAAGCCGCCGACCAGAAGCACCAGCGCAAGAACCACGGCACAGATCCCGACCAGCTTCAGCCACCGTCCGATTTTGAACGGCTGCCTCTTGTTCGTGATCGCCAAACCGTCCGTCATATACACTCATCCCACGCGCATTCAGAAGAGACCGTAGCTCCGCGCGCGAATCCCGCTTTTTTAAGGATAACGGCGAATGAGGCAATGAGGGGGCAGCCTGCATAGGCCTTCGATTTGGCATTTTGGGGCATGGCCTTGCTCACTGCAAGCCGCTGAGATGCCGCCGAACCGTCGTGCGCGAGACGGCTGCCGTCACCAAGGCGATGATCACGGCTATCGCCGCGACCGACGCGTAGCCCCAGATGCCGATATCGAACAGACCGAACAGCGCCTCCAACTGGTCACCTCCCGGGCTCGCCCGCCAGTACCGCGCCATCACGCCGCCGACGATGAGGCACAGCAAGGCGGCACCACCGCCGATGAGACCGCCCTTGAGGCCAAGGCCGAGGAAGCGCCGCTGGTACTCGCGCGCGATGAACTGGTCATCCGCGCCGACGAAATGCAGCACCTCGAGGATCTCGCGATTGCTCGCAACCGCGCCGCGTGTGGCGGATGCGATGGCAAGCGCGGCAGCGACCAATACAAGGCCGACGATCGCCAGGGCGCCGAAGACCACGGTGCCGGCCATGGCCGAAAGCCTCGCTATCCAGGCGCGATGATCGTCTATGGTCGTTCCGGGCACCGCAGCAGTGAGCTTGCTGCGCAGCGTCGCGAAGTCCGGCTGGATCCCTGGCTTCACGGTGAGAACGATCAGCCGGGGAATCGGCAACTCAACGAAATCCAGCGTAGTACCGAGCCATGGCGACAGGAGCCGTTCCGCTTCCGCGCGCGAATAAACCAGGACGCTGTCGATCGCGACATCCGCTCGCGCGATGTCAGCCGCTGCCGCCACGTCCGCCTCGATGTCGCGCTGCGGATTCGGACGAACCTGAATGGTTGCCTCACGCGCGATCGAGGCGTTCCATTCCGATGAGGCGCTCGCGACGAGTTGCGCGGCCCCTGCGGCCAACGCCGCGAGGAAGGTGAGAATGGCGATGACCGTAACCAGGGCGCGGCCGGCGGAGGAATCACTGGGAACGAGCGACTGATTGCGTTTCAACGCTTCCGGGAGCGGACCAAGCTCGGATTCCGCTGATCCCGCGGGGTGAGGCGTATCGTCCGCTTGGCCGCTTTCGGCAAAGAAGGTCATCGATCCTCAGTCGTAAATGTGGAGCCGGCCTTCGGCGAGCACCAGGCGGCGCGCATCGACCTGGTCCATGAGGCCGAAGTCGTGCGTGGCGATGATGACCGAAGTGCCAAGGCGGTTCAATTCAATGAAAAGGCGCAGCAAGCGGCGGCCAAGATTAGGGTCGACGTTGCCAGTCGGCTCATCGGCGAGCAGGAGTTCGGGCCGCACGATGAGCGCGCGCGCGATCGCCGCGCGCTGCTTCTCTCCGCCGGAAAGCACGGGCGGCAGCACATGCATGCGCTCACCCAGCCCAACCCAGCGCAGAAGCTCCACCACCTCGGCGCGGTAGCTCGCCTCTTCCTTGCCTTGCACCCTCAGTGGCAAGGCGACGTTCTCGTAAGTTGTGAGGTGATCGAGCAGGCGGAAATCCTGAAAGACCACACCCATTCGCCGACGTGCTGCGGTCAGGGCCTCACCCGCGATCTGCGAGACATCCGTCCCGAAGATGCTGATAAGGCCTCGCGTCGGCTTGAGCGACAAGAGGATGAGGCGCAGCAAGGTCGTCTTGCCGGCACCCGAGGGTCCCGTCAGGAACTGGAAGGATCGCGGGGCGACCGTGAAGGTAAGATCCTTCAGGACTTCGGGACCCATGCCATAGCGCAGTCCGACGTTGTCAAAGCGGACCACTCTTCATCCTCTCCTCCAAAACCACTCGTTTAGGCGGCCACCGCGGGCAGCAGCCCTGATTCGCCATGCTGCCGTGCTTCCACGCCGATGCAAGCGATGTTTCCATATATAGGTTCGACCTACGGATGCGGGCCCGGCTGAGCTGCGCGGCCGAAAGTCTCACTTTCAACCTGCGCTTTCCAGGACCGGCCGAGCCACGATCGCCTGCACGAGGGATCCCCGTCCGGGGATCTCTTGCGCGAGGATCTCTTGCAAGAGGATCTCTTGCACCATGTCATCGGCGCCTTTAATCCGAAAATCGGGCTGGCGGCTATCACATGTGTGTGCCGGCGACTATGCTGGCGCACCATATGGTCGCTGTCATCACGACGGGCAGTGATCCTATCCGAGAAAGAGGGTCATGGTTAACAAAGGCTTAGGTGCGGACGGGAACGGCACGGATCGGGGGCCCGCCGCCGGTCAGAGTGATACGCCGACGCGGCCAGTGCGCGTGCTCTATGAGGCTGAGGAAATCGCGCATCGCAACCAGGAAATCGCGGCGGCGATCGCCGCATCCGAGCCGCGCGATCTTCTCGTCGTCGCCATCCTGAAGGGCAGCTTCATGTTTGCGGCGGACCTCATCCGCTGTCTGCACCGGGTCGGCCTCGCGCCCCAAGTCGAGTTCGTGCATCTGTCGAGCTACCGGAAGGCCACCGTTTCATCCGGGCAGGTGGACATCCTGAAAGATGTGGATAGCGACGTCCGCAATCGCGACGTGCTCCTCGTCGACGATATCCTCGAGTCGGGCAGGACGCTTGCCTTTGCCAAGGATCTCATGGCGGCGCGGGGCGCGCGCCGGGTCATGTGCGCTGTTCTCCTGGAGAAGCCGCACAAGCGCGCTGTCCACATCGAAGCTGATTTCGTGGGCTTCGCGTGCCCTGACGCCTTTGTGGTTGGCTATGGGATGGATGCGGCTCATTTTTATCGCGAGTTGCCTTTTGTCGGTATCGTCGAAGCGGCTGACACCGAGGTTGATTGACCATGGCGCGCATACTTCTCGTCGATGACGAAGCAGGCGTTCGCGGACTTCTGAAACGCGGATTGGAGCTGGACGGCCACACTGTCGAGACCGGCGAGGATGGCCTGGACGGCTTGGAGCGGCTGCAAGCGGCAGGGGGCGATTTCACCCTGCTGGTGAGCGATATCAGGATGCCTTTGATGGACGGGATCGAACTCGCCGTGGCCGCGAAGGAAGACTACCCGACCCTGACGATCATGCTGATGACCGGCTTCACCGAGGAACAGGAGCGCATCAAGGGGCTCGACGAAACCGTCGCGGATCTGTTGATCAAGCCCTTCTCGCTCGGCGATTTCCGGGCCGCTGTCAGGCGGGTGTTGGCGACGGCGTGAGACGGTGTCAGCCGTTCAACCACCAGATGCTGGCGTTGAGGAGCGTGGCAAAAGCGACCCACGCGGCGTAGGGCACGAGACACCAGGCGGCGGTGGCATCCAGCCTGTAGAAGGCCGCGATGGTGACGATGATCATCGCCAGCAGCGGTATGATGACCACCAGGCCGAGAAGTGGGCTGTTTGCGCCGAAGAAGGCAAACGACCAAAGCGCGTTCAACACGAGCTGTAGATAAAACAGCATGAGCGCGGCGCGCCGGTGTCGGATGGAGGACGGCAGTCTCAGGACGCGCCATGCCGCAAACGCCATAAGAATATAGAGCACCGTCCACACCGGCCCAAATACGCTGTTGGGCGGATTGAACGGCGGTTTTGTGAGACCCGCGTACCAGGGAGCCAGGTTAGGGAAGGTGGCGTATTGCCCCGCGAGCGAGGCGGCGGCGACGGGCAGAATTGCTGCAAGCGCAAGCCACAGCGATCGGCTGAAGCCCGGTTGAGCGATTGTCGTCATGGAAAAATTGTCTCGCAAGAGCACCGAACGGCTATGACCACGATGCCGCCTCATCACCCATCAAGACGGCTATCTGGCCATCAATCCGGCGGCGAGGTCAAAGGTTCCCGATAGCCGGCTGCAGGACGAGGTGCCTCTGGCGGTCTCCAATCGCGGCGAGACGAATGCAGATATGGCGAAAGACGGGGTGATGCGACGCTCCATCACTCGGAGCCGGCGGCGCAGCCAATTTCCAGCGCTGCAGCCGATCTGTAGCGGGCGGTTTCTCCATTTGGCCCCGCGCCTCCAAGAGGCGCGGTCAGCTGTCAACTCGCCGCGCGATGCGGAGAGCCGGCGTCGGCCTGGGGCGCGGTTTTTCCCACGACATCTTCCATCACGCGGAAGGCCGCCTCGATCATAGCCTGAAAGGCTGCCGGCACAGATTCGGTCGCGAGGGCCGGCGAGGTCGTCAGCAACTGCGTAAATCCCCGCGGCGAAATCAGCATATAGCGGGTGTAAGGCCTGAATGTATTTGGACTGGTCTCCAACCTGGCAAGATGCTTATCCTCGGCCTTCACCGCCGCCAATGCCAACGTCACATTGAGTTCTCCCCGGCGATTGACGAACAAGTCTAGTGCGCGGCAGATGTCGGCGGCCACGAACCATGGTTCGCCCTGATGGCGTACGATCCGGATCTCCCGGTTGCTTTCCGGCCAGGGGACTCGGTGGATAACAGCCTCGGCAAAGCTGTCCATTGTTAGCCTCCGCTCGAATTTGCGTGTAGGGCGACGCTAGAGGACGCTCCGCACGACGGCGTGGCGCGGCGCGCACGCCACCAAGTTTGGTGCGCAACGTAAGTAGCGATTGTCAATATTCTCGTCTCATGGTGAAAGTTTTTGCCGGAGGATAACTTCGGGTTGTCGAGGCTTTGTGCAGATCGTCCGCCCATACTCAATTTTTCAAGCATTTTATACTGAATTTCTGATGGGGTCCGTACAGTTCTTCATGCTGGATAGAGCTGACTTTTTGAAAGGCGTGAAGAAGCACCTCGGGGGTAGCGATAACGATCATTAGAATCTGCCCTTCTTTCATGCGCGGCTCGCGATGGCAACACCTCCGATAGCGATGGTCGTGCCCATGATTTGCAGGGGTGTCATCGTCTCGTCGAACAGGACGAAGGCCATGAGCGCCGCGACGGGCGGCACAAGGTAAAACAGCGACGCGACCTGCGCGACGGCTCCGCGCCGTATCATGGCAAGCAGGATGAGGATGGCCCCGACGGAGAGGCCGAGCACGGCCCAGAGCAAGCCGGCCCACAACTGCCAGCTGTTATCGATGAAGCCCGTCTCAAGCACCGCGGCTGCGGGAAGTGTCACGACCAAGGCCGCGATGAACTGGATGACGGCTCCCGTGACGAGGTGCTCGGGGACGCCGGTTCGCTTTTGCCAGATTGTCCCCAAAGTTATGCAGAGCATCGATGCAAGCGCGACGGTGATGGTGAACCCACCGCCCGCCACGTTGAGGTTCGGGACGATCACGCAGGCAACGCCTAGCAGGCCAAGCGCGATACCGATCCAGCGGCGCCGCGAGACGCTTTCACCGAGGAGTGGTCCGGCGAGTGCTGCGGTGACGACAGGCTGCAGGCTCATGATGAGGGCCACGACGCCGGCGCCTAGCCCATGCCGGACACTCCAGAAGACACCGCCGAGATAAAGCCCTTGCAGCAGCACCCCGGCGATCAGCGCATTCCGCCAGCCATGCCAGCTACGTGGCCAGGACTGGCGCAATGTCACTGCGATGGCGGTGAGCGCGACGATACTCAGCGCATAACGGGCAGCGAGGAAGGTCAGGGGCTCGGCGTGGGGAGCCACCAGGCGTGCAACAATGAAGCCCGTGGCCCAGATCACCACGAAGATCGCGGGGGCGACGCGCAGGAAAAGGGTGGGGTTGGACCGATCCGACAAGCGCCTGCCCGACATCTCCAAAGGGGCTGGCCCTGCAGGAGGGCCCAAATACCCAATCAACCAAACGCGTCACTGGCGAGCAATGCGTTTGCCGGATGAGAGGTCTGCACGAATTGCAAGGCTTACGCTTCTTCGTGGATCAGCGTGTCGCGGTCAGCATGTAATTGACGGCGAGATCTCCAGACAGCCGCCAGGAGGCGGTCAGAGGATTATAGGTGACGCCCTTGCGGTCCCTCACGGTGAAATCAGCGGCCGCGACTGCCCGCGTGAGCTCCTCCGGCGTCACGAATTTCTCCCAGTCATGGGTGCCGCGCGGCAGCCAGCGCAGGACATATTCGGCGCCGACGATCGCCAGCGCGAAGGACCGCAATGTGCGGTTGAGGGTGGAAAGAATGACGATACCGTCCTGCCCGGCCACCGCGCAGGCCGACCTTACGAAGACGTCCACATCGGCGACATGTTCCACCACTTCCATCGCCGTAACCACATCGAAGCGCTCGCCCCGCGCCGCAACGGTTTCGATCGTCTCCGTGCGATAGTCGATGGAAAGGCCGCTCTCCTCAGCATGCCGGCGCGCTGCTGCTGCCATGCCGGCCGCCGGCTCCAGGCCTGTCACATCTGCGCCGAGGCGCGCCAAGGGCTCCGCGAGGAGCCCCCCGCCGGAACCAATATCGAGAAGGGTCAAGCCCGAGAGGACTTTCGAAGTGCGGATGGATCGGCCGAAATGGGCCGCAACGGCATCGCGGATATAAGCGAGGCGCAGCGGATTGATCTGGTGCAGCGGACGCATCGGCCCATTCGGGTCCCACCAGCTGTCCGCCAGTTTGTCGAAGCGCGCCACTTCCGCAGGGTCGATCGTCTGGCCCGTCGACGCGGCTGCATCCTTCGGTGCCGCATTTTCGGCTGCTGTCATGGGCTGCTCCATAAGACTCATCGCCTGCCTTCGTTCAGCCATGGCGACGGTGCCATGGTGGTAATATGTCGCCCGCGTTGACAGCGGCCGGCCACATCGTCATGTATACGCGCCTTTTGCCGAGCAGCCATAGCGGGGCCAGCAGCGCGAGGCATCGCAAAACGTCCCTATCGACATTGAAGTTGCAGATCCTGTCATGGCTCGCCTCGTAATGAAATTCGGCGGCACTTCCGTCGCCAACGTCGATCGCATCCGTAATGTCGCTCGCCATGTCAAACGCGAGGCTGATGCCGGACATGATGTTGCTGTCGTCGTATCGGCCATGTCGGGGAAAACCAACGAACTGGTCGGCTGGTGTCGCGAAGCGGCGCCGCTCCATGACGCGCGTGAATACGACACCGTGGTCGCTTCAGGCGAGCAGGTCACTGCCGGCCTCCTGGCCATCGTTCTGCAGGAAATCGGGGTCCCAGCCCGCTCCTGGATGGGGTGGCAGGTTCCCATCCTGACCGATGGCGCCCATGGGGTCGCCCGAATCACCGGCATCGACGGCTCCGGCATCATCCGCCATTTCGAAGAGCGGAACGAAGTGGCTGTCGTCGCTGGATTCCAAGGCATGCATGAGCCTACCCGGCGCATTTCGACGCTGGGCCGCGGCGGTTCGGACACGAGCGCGGTGGCACTGGCCGCAGCCATCGGTGCTGACCGGTGCGACATCTATACGGATGTTGACGGCGTCTACACGACAGATCCGCGGATCGTGCCGCATGCGCGCCGTCTCGACCGCGTATCATTCGAGGAAATGCTGGAACTTGCGTCCCTGGGAGCGAAGGTCCTGCAGGTTCGTTCGGTGGAGCTCGCCATGACCCAGAAGGTCAGGACTTTCGTTCGGTCGAGCTTCGATGATCCGCTTGATCCGAAACCCGGCACGCTCATCTGCGATGAGGAGGATATCTTGGAAAGTAACGTGATCACGGGTATCGCCTATTCGAAGGACGAGGCCCAGATCACCTTGCGGCGCGTGGCCGACAAGCCCGGCGTCGCGGCGGCGATCTTCGTGCCATTGGCCGAAGCCAACATCAACGTGGACATGATCATCCAGGTGGTTTCGGACGATACCACCACGACGGATATCACCTTCACCGTGGGATCGGCGGATTTCGAACGAGCCAAGGGCATTCTGGAGGCATCGCGGGACAAGATCGGTTTTGCGACGCTCGAGGGTGCGACCGATGTGGTCAAGGTTTCGGCTATTGGCATCGGCATGCGCAGCCACGCTGGCGTCGCGGCGCGGGCCTTCCAGGCCTTGGCCGAGAAGGGCATCAATATCCGCGCGATCACCACGTCCGAGATCAAATTCTCGGTGCTGATCGATTCAGCCTACACGGAGCTCGCCGTGCGTACGCTCCATTCGCTCTACGGCCTCGACAAGCCGCAGTAAGGGCGCCGAGGCGCCAGTTCACGCCGATGCGGCCATGGGGCAACACTCCCTTCCGGCATTGGCGTGAACGCTTGGTTTCCGCTGCTTCGGCTGTTGACCATGGGACGGCGGCTGTGGCCGGCACCTGTCACATCCCATTCGCGCCTCCTCGCTATCCCTGCGGCGATGACTGATGCGTTTGAAACAGTTGATTCGTCCCTATGCTGGCGTTTTGAGGGGCGAGCTCATGGACCGGGGGCCGCCGCTACGTCTTTCGGATTACATCCCATGCTCCCGGAAGAAGACGGAGCGGCGCGCTGCGCGCACCTGACCCGCTGCTCCTCTAGCTTGACGCGCAGAGAAACAGGTGGTTTCGGCCAGGCGATGACGGGCTTTCGTCATTTGATGCAATGCTTCATGCGACAGTGATGCGCTAATATGCGCACCATGGGTTGCGGGAGCGCGAATTCGTTGGCTATACCAACGGTCTATTGGCGCGCCACGTACCGGCGGAGCGGTTTCGCCGGTGCGGTTGGCCGTTAGCTGGCCCGCCTCGTGCGGGACGTTCAACGGGAACAGGTTGATGCGAGGCGCTCTTGGTGGCCCGCGTGTCCTGTTGCGTCGTCTCCGCGAGGTCATGGCGGAGCCGGTTAGCGCTCAGGACAGGCTAGACCGCATCGTCGTTTTGATCGCGGCCAACATGGTCGCGGAGGTCTGTTCCGTCTATGTCATGCGCACTGACGGAACGCTTGAACTCTATGCGACCGAGGGCCTGAAGCGTGAGGCCGTCCATCTCACGACGATGAGCTCGGGAGAGGGCCTCGTCGGCCTCATCGCGCGCGAGGCCGAGCCGCTCGCCCTTCCCGATGCGCAGGTCCATCCCGCCTATTCCTACAAGCCCGAGACGGGTGAAGAGATCTATCACGCCTTCCTCGGTGTGCCGATCCTGCGTGCCGGCAACACGCTCGGCGTGCTCGTGGTGCAGAACAAGACTCATCGGGTGTACCACGAGGAGGAGATCGAGGCGCTGCAGATCACGGCGATGATCATCGCCGAGATGATCGCCTCCGGCGAGTTGCAGGCCTTGGCGCGTCCGGGCGCAGACATCGCCATCCGCCGCTCTTTCCACCAGCGCGGGATAGCTCTGGCGGACGGTGTCGGTCTCGGCCACGTTGTGCTCCACGAGCCACGCGTGGTGGTGAAGGATCTCATCGCCGAGAATGTCGAAGGCGAGGTGAAGCGCCTCGAGGATGCGATCGCGGTGATGCGGGCCGATATCGACCGCCTCCTCGAACGAGGCGACGTCGCCCATCACGGCGAGCACCGCGATGTGCTTGAGACCGTGCGCATGTTCGCCAACGACAAGGGCTGGATCCGCCGCATCCGGGAAGCCGTGACGACAGGCCTGACCGCCGAAGCGGCTGTCGAGCGCATCCAGTCGGACACCCGCGCCAAGATCCTGCGCCAGACGGATCCCTATCTGCGCGAGCGCCTGCACGATCTCGAGGACCTCGCCGACCGGCTGCTCCACGTCCTGGCGGGAGCCAAACGGGGTGCAACACGCGAGGACCTGCCGGAAAACGCTATTCTCGTCGCGCGTTCGATGGGACCGGCTGCGCTGTTGGACTATGACAGATCCCGTCTGCGCGGCCTGGTGCTTGAGGAAGGGGGACCTTCGAGCCATATCGCCATCGTCGCGCGGGCACTCGGCATTCCCGCCGTGAGCCGCGTGGAAGGAATAGCGGGGCTTGTCGAGGCCGGTGACGCCATCATCGTCGATGGCGGCGCCGGGGACGTTCAGATCAGGCCCGCGCCCGATATCGAGGCGGCCTATGCTGAAAAGGCGAGGCTGCGCGCCCGGCGGCAGGAGCAATACCGCAGCTTGAGGGGCATTCCGGCGATCACCCGGGATGGAACCACCATCACGCTGCAACTCAATGCGGGCCTGCTCGTCGACTTGCCCAATATCGTCGAGACGGGCGCGACAGGCATCGGCCTCTTCCGCACCGAGCTGCAGTTCATGGTGTCAGAGCGCATGCCCTCCACCAGCGAGCAGCAGACGCTCTATCGCCAGGTCCTGATCGAGGCCGGTGGCACGCCGGTTACATTCCGCACGCTCGACATCGGCGGCGACAAGATTCTGCCGTATATGCAGGCGGCCGAGGAGGAGAATCCGGCGCTCGGCTGGCGAGCCATTCGTATCGGGCTCGATCGGCCGGGCCTGCTGCGTTCGCAGTTGCGCGCCTTGCTGAAGGCAGGATCCGGCTATCACCTGAAAATCATGTTCCCGATGGTGGCGACGGTTGAGGAATTTCTGCGCGCCAAATCGATGGTGGGCCGGGAGCAGGCCTATCTCAGGAAATATGGCCATCCCGAGCCCGAATCGGTTTCGCTCGGCGTGATGGTGGAGGTGCCGTCGCTTCTCTTCCAGCTCGACGAGATCGCGAGCCATGCGGACTTCCTGTCTGTCGGGTCGAACGATCTTCTGCAGTTTCTTTTCGCGGCGGATCGCGACAACAAACAGGTCTCGGATCGGTTCGATCCATTGAGCGCCCCGGCGCTGCGCGCCCTGCGATCGATCGCGGAGACGGCGGCCCGCCACGAGTGCCCGGTGACGCTCTGCGGCGAAGTGGGTGGACGCCCGCTTGAAGCGATGGCCCTGATCGGCATTGGATATCGCGCCTTTTCGATGACCCCGGCCTCGGTCGGGCCGGTGAAGGCGATGCTGCTGGAATTGAACGTGTCCGAACTCGCGAACACGATGAGCACGCTGCTGGCAGCCTGTGAGAAGGGCAGCCTCCGGCCGGCGCTTGCGGCCTTCGCAGCAGCGCACGGCTTGCCTGTGCAGTGAAGTCCGCCGGACCGGCCACGAAAAACCACTGGCATAAAGGCCGCGTCGCACTTATGTGCCCTTCCTCATGACCCAGTCCAGCACCATGGTTCCCCAAGACAAGCTCGCGGCAATCCTGCAGCGGCACGATATTCTTACGGCCACGCTCGCAGCGGGCGGGGATATGGATGATTTCGTGGCTTTGTCGCGGGAGTTGTCGGAACTCGACCCAGTGGTTGCCGCGATTCGCGATTTCCAGGCGGCCGCCCGCAATGCCGAGGATATCGAAGCTCTCTTGAACGATCCGGCCACGGATGCGGAGATGAAGACCCTCGCGGAGGAGGAGCAGGCGGGTGCGGAGGCTGCCGCGGAGGCGGCCGCGCTCGCTCTGCGTGTGCTTCTGATCCCCAAGGACGAAGCGGACGAGAAAAGTGCGATCCTCGAGGTGCGCGCAGGCACGGGCGGCGATGAGGCCGCGCTTTTTGCGGGCGATCTCTTCCGCATGTACTCGCGGTACGCCGATCTGAAGGGCTGGAAGGTGGAGATCCTCTCCGAAAGCGAGGGGACCGTCGGGGGCTACAAGGAAATCATCGCCGAAATCCGGGGGCGCGGCGTCTTCGCGCGTCTCAAGTTCGAGTCGGGTGTTCATCGGGTCCAGCGTGTGCCGGACACCGAGGCCTCCGGCCGCATCCATACGTCCGCGGCCACGGTCGCCGTGCTGCCGGAGGCCGAGGACGTCGACATCGCCATCGACGAAAGCGATCTCAAGATCGATACGATGCGGGCGCAGGGTGCCGGCGGTCAGCACGTCAACAAGACGGAATCCGCCGTGCGCATCACCCATATCCCCACCGGCATCGCCGTTGTGGTGCAGGATGAGCGCTCTCAGCATCGCAATCGCGCCAAGGCGATGGGCGTCCTTCGCTCGCGGCTCTACGACATTCAGCGCCAGCAAAAGGACGCCGCGCGCGCTGCGGATCGGCGCTCTCAAGTTGGCTCCGGTGACCGCTCGGAACGCATCCGGACCTATAATTTTCCGCAGGGACGGGTGACGGATCACCGCATAGGCCTCACGCTCTACAAGCTTGACGAAATGATGATGGGTACGGCTATGGACGAGGTCGTCGATGCGCTCACCGCGGCGCATCAGGCGGCCTTGCTGGCTGAGGGAGAATGACGCCTCCCACACGGCCGGTCGACAACTGGATAACCCCTGCGACGACACGCGGGGAGGCGCGGCGCCTGATCGTTGACGCCTTCTCCGGGGCGGGCCTCGATTCGCCCACGCTCGATGCGCGCGTGTTGCTGTGCAACGCGCTTGAGATTTCGCCTCTCGATCTCTCGTTGAAGTCGGACGTGGTCATCGGACCGGCCGCGTCGGTCCTGGCCGACATGGTGATGCGACGTTTGCGCTTCGAGCCGGTCGCGCGCATTTGCGGCATTCAGGAGTTCTGGGGGCTGCCCTTTACCCTTTCCGCGGCGACACTGGTGCCGCGCCCCGATACCGAGACGCTGGTAGAGGCTGCGCTTGGGACAATTCGCGGCGAAGGGAGGGCGGACAGTCCGCTGCGTATCCTCGATCTTGGCACCGGCTCGGGCTGCATCTTGACCGCTCTTTTGAGCGAACTTCCCGCGGCCAGCGGCGTCGGCATCGACCTTTCACCGGAAGCTGCGCGCACCGCGCGCTATAACGCCGCGATGAACGGCGTTGGCGCCCGCGCCGCGTTCCTCGTTGGGGACTGGGCGTCGGCCGTCGCGGCGCCCTTTGATCTGATCGTTTCCAATCCCCCCTATATCGAGACGGCTGACATCGAAGGCCTCGCGCCTGATGTGAGGTTTCATGATCCACGGCTTGCCCTGGACGGCGGGGCAGACGGACTTGCGGCTTATTGGCGCGTCGGTGCCGAAGCGCGGCGCCTGCTGCGGCCGGACGGACATTGCTTTGTCGAAGTGGGCGCGGGGCAAACGGAGGATGTAGGGCGGCTGCTTGTCCGTTATGGCTTTGCCAACTGGGTTGCGATACGCGATTTGGCGGGAATCGAACGTGTCATTCACGCAACACCCGATCGTGATACAGGTGATATGCACCGATCACCATAGGGGTGATCTTGCAAAAATGGCTTGGCTGAATAGGGTAAAGACGTTAGTGTGAATTTTAGGAATTGCGCTTAGCGGCAAAAGATAAAGGGTCATGCGATCCTATCGGATCCGCAAGGAGTAGACCTCCGCGAAAAGTGCGAATCAGAATCTCCGGTGCAGTGGATGGCGGGCAGCTTTGATGTTGCGCGCAGACCGCGGGTCGAATAATTCGCTGCCGGTGAGGCCTTGTCGTATCACCTTGGGATCGGCATCCGCAATATGAACACAAGGGTGGCTGACTGAGCCTTCGGGTGTTTCAGCTACAGCGCTGACTGAATAAGCGCGCATTCTCCGCCCTTGGCGGCTGGCGCGTTTGAACGCGGGCGATTGCTGCGCGTGGTTTTTTTATCCATATCCAGAGACAGTCGATGAGACCAGGTCAAAACAGGCGCATGCGGGGCCGGAATCGGAAAGGCCCCAATCCTTTGACACGGACATACGAGTCCAACGGGCCGGATGTGAAGATCAGGGGCACGGCCCAGCATATTGCCGAGAAGTATGCGCAGTTGTCACGCGATGCGCAGGCCTCCGGCGATCCCGTATCGGCCGAGAACTACCTGCAGCACGCCGAACACTATTACCGGCTCATTGCCGCCGCGCAGGCGCAGTTTCAGCAGACCTATGGCACTTTTCCCCGCGCCTATGACGATGAGCGCGATGAGGGCGAAGGCGCTGAAGAGGGCGGCTACGGCTACGGCTCGCAGCAGCCTTCTGATTATGGGGCGCCTCAGCCGGACGTGCGCGGCTCTTACGATGAGCAGCCCTATGCGCCGTCGCAGCCTTACCAGGCGCGCCAGGAACGGGGCGAGCGCCAGGAGCGTGGAGACCGGCAAGAGCGGAATGATCGCCAGGAGCGAGGCGAGCGCCAGGATAGAGGTGAGCGCCAGGATCGGGGCGATCGCTACGAGCGGGCTGAACGTCAGGATCGCGGTGACCGGCAGGCGCGCGGCGAGCGCCAGGACCGTGGAGATCGTCAAGATCGGGGCGAGCGCCAGGAACGCGGTGAGCGCCAGGAGCGTGGTGAGCGTTCGGAGAGGACCAATGATCGCCAGGATCGTCGCGAGCGGTTTCGTGGGCCGCGCCGCAACGATGAGGCCCAGGCGAGCGACGCAGGCGCGAATGGACAGGGCGTTCTACCCGCCTTCCTGACCGCGCCGTTGAGGCAGGCACCCGAAGTTCTGGACGAGGCGCCGGAAGTTGTCGAGACTCCCGCGCCCGCCGAGAGGCCGCGCGCTCGCGCTGCTGCTAAAACCGCTGCTCCCAAGGAGACTGCGGCAAAGGTCGAGGCTCCGGCTGCCGCAGAGGAGGTCGAGGCGCCCGCTCCGCGTGCGCGCCGGACACGCAAGGCTGCGAGTGTCGAGGCTGAAGCTCCGGCCTCGCCCGCTCCGCGGGCAACCCGCGGACGCCCGAAGCGCCGCTCGGCAGCGGAAGACGCGGATAGCGACGAGAGTGTACTGCCGCTCGGCGACCGATAAGCTCCCTGCGGCTTAGCTCACATGCGGGAATGACGACGAGGGAGGGCTTTGGCCCTCCCTTTTTGTTGTCTAGATCTTTTGATTGCCAAGGCGGCATAGTGGTGCTTGGCTTTCCGAGGTCACCCAGCCCAATCCGGCTCCGGCCGATGCCGCAGGATTGTTGCGGTATCGTCGCAAATATCCGGTCGTGGCGCAGGGATGGCCACTTGTGTTACTGATTTACAACACTACATCAGCTTCGCCGGCCCCCGCCGATGGGGGCGGTGCCTGGCGCGGCTCATCCCGCGGGGCAATCCTTCGCGGGTCTCGGCGTGCCTCTCGGGGGCGCCGCTGCCGGAGCGGGAGCAGGACATGAATATTGATAAGTATACCGATCGGGCAAAAGGTTTTCTTCAGTCCGCTCAGGCGCTTGCCCTGAGAGAAGGACATCAGCAATTCACGCCGGAGCACCTCCTGAAGGTTCTCCTGGACGATTCCGAAGGGCTTGCGGCAGGCCTTATCGACCGAGCGGGTGGTCAGTCGCGGCTCGCCTTGAGCGCCGTTGAGCAGGCGCTCGGCAAGCTGCCGAAGGTGCAAGGCGGATCCGGGCAGATCTATCTTTCGCCCGCGTTGGCACGCGTGTTTGATCAGGCCGAGAAGGCCGCCGACAAGGCGGGCGACAGCTTCGTCACGGTGGAGCGACTGCTGCTCGCGCTTGCGGTCGAAAAGGACAGCGAAGCCGGCAAGGTGTTGGCTCAGGCTGGCGTTACCGCGCAGAGCCTGAATGCGGCGATCAACGCGCTCCGCAAGGGCCGTACTGCCGATAACGCCTCCGCCGAGAACGCCTATGACGCGCTCAAGAAATATGCGCGCGACCTGACGCAGGCGGCGCGTGACGGCAAGATCGATCCGGTCATAGGCCGCGACGAGGAGATCCGCCGGACTATCCAGGTGCTGTCGCGGCGCACCAAGAACAACCCGGTGCTTATTGGCGAACCCGGCGTCGGCAAAACGGCGATCGTGGAGGGCCTCGCCAAGCGCATCGTTGACGGCGACGTCCCGGAGAGCCTGAAGGACAAGCAGTTGCTCGCGCTCGACATGGGTGCGCTGATCGCCGGCGCGAAATATCGCGGCGAGTTCGAGGAGCGGTTGAAGGGCGTCCTGTCGGAAGTGCAGGCGGCTGAGGGCGGCATCATCCTGTTCATCGACGAGATGCATACGCTCGTGGGGGCGGGGAAGGCGGATGGCGCGATGGATGCGTCCAACCTCCTGAAGCCGGCGCTCGCCCGCGGCGAGCTGCATTGCGTCGGCGCGACCACCCTGGACGAATATCGCAAGCATGTGGAGAAGGATGCGGCGCTCGCGCGGCGGTTCCAGCCGGTCTTCGTATCCGAGCCGACCGTAGAGGATACGGTCTCGATCCTCCGCGGCATCAAGGAAAAGTACGAGCAGCACCACGGCGTGCGGATCCAGGATTCGGCCCTTGTGGCCGCCGCGACCCTGTCGAACCGCTATATCACCGACCGGTTCCTGCCGGACAAGGCGATCGACCTCGTGGATGAGGCGGCCGCCAGGCTGAGGATGCAGGTCGATTCGAAGCCCGAGGAGCTCGATTCGATCGATCGCGAGATCGTTCGCCTGAAGATCGAATCAGAGGCTCTGAAGAAGGAGAACGATGCGGCTTCCAAGGACCGGCTGGTGCGGCTGGACAAGGAACTGGCGGACCTCGAGGAGCAATCTTCCGCGCTGACGGCCAAGTGGCAGTCCGAGAAGGACAAGCTCGGCAAGGCGGCTGACCTCAAGAAGAAGCTCGACGAGGCCCGCAACGAACTCGCCATCGCGCAGCGTCAGGGCCAATACCAGCGTGCGGGTGAACTCGCCTACGGCATCATTCCGGGCCTGGAGAAGGAACTGGCCGATACCGAGGAAAAGGAAGGCAGCGGCCAGGGAGGCGTGGTGCAGGAGGCGGTGACGCCGGACAACATCGCCCAGGTCGTTTCGCGCTGGACGGGCGTGCCCGTCGACAAGATGCTCGAAGGCGAGAAGGAAAAGCTCCTGAAGATGGAGGACCAGCTCGCCAAGCGCGTCGTGGGACAGGAAGAGGCGGTCGAGGCCGTTTCCACCGCGGTGCGCCGTGCCCGCGCCGGGCTGCAGGACCCGAACCGGCCTATCGGCTCGTTCATGTTCCTCGGCCCGACGGGCGTCGGCAAGACCGAACTGACCAAGGCGCTCGCGGCCTTCCTGTTCGACGACGAGACGGCCCTCGTACGCCTCGACATGTCGGAGTACATGGAGAAGCATTCGGTGGCCCGCCTCATCGGCGCTCCCCCAGGCTATGTCGGCTATGAGGAGGGTGGCGCCCTGACGGAAGCCGTGCGGCGCCGGCCCTACCAGGTCGTGCTGTTCGACGAGGTCGAGAAGGCCCATCCGGACGTCTTCAACGTGCTCCTGCAGGTGCTCGACGACGGGCGGCTGACGGACGGGCAGGGCCGGACGGTGGACTTCCGCAACACGCTGATCATCATGACCTCGAACCTCGGCGCGGAGTATCTCGTCAACCAGAAGGCCGGCGAGGACTCCGAGGCCGTCCGCGAGGAGGTGATGGGCGTCGTGCGGGCCCACTTCCGGCCGGAATTCCTGAACCGCGTGGACGAGATTATCCTGTTCCACCGGCTCAAGAAGGACCAGATGGGCGCCATCGTCGACATCCAGCTGAAGCGGCTCGCCAAGCTTTTGGAGGAGCGCAAGATCACGCTGGAGCTCGATGAATCGGCCCGTGAGTGGCTGGCGGACAAGGGCTATGATCCGGCTTACGGTGCGCGCCCGCTCAAGCGGGTGATCCAGAAGAACGTGCAGGATCCGCTCGCTGAGCTGATTCTCGCGGGATCGATCCGGGACGGCGAGACCGTGCCGATCGTGGCCGGGCCAAGCGGGCTCATCATAGGCGACTTCCCGGCAGCGGAAACCCGCCGGCCTGTCGGTGTCGCGCTGAACTGAGGCTTTGCGGCCTGTAAACTCCCCCTTCCGTACGCGGGAGGGGGATAATGCATATCAATATGTCACCATGCCCTGACAATTGGTCTCCTGGCGCTTATCTCTGAGGAGTTGGCCGGGAGAATTCTTGATGCAGGATAGCGACAGTCCCAAAGCCGATCGGGAAGCGAACCGCCTCTCGGCGCGGGCTGCACGGTATGCGCGCGTGGGTCGCGACGTCGGTGGAATCGCCGCTAAACTTGCTGGCGCGCGGGCGCTTGGACTGACCACCGATCGCGAGCACAACGCCGGGGAGCTGATGCGCGCTTTGGGCGGCCTCAAGGGGCCGCTGATGAAGGTGGCCCAACTTCTTTCCACCATTCCCGACGCCTTGCCGCCGGAATATGCGACCGAGCTGCAGAAACTGCAGGCCGAGGCGCCGCCGATGGGCGCGGCGTTCGTGAAGCGGCGGATGATGAGCGAGCTCGGGCCGGATTGGGCCACGCGCTTTGCTTCCTTTGATCTCAAGCCGGCGGCAGCGGCATCGCTGGGCCAGGTGCATCGCGCGACGACGCATGACGGAACGGCACTTGCCTGCAAGCTGCAGTACCCGGACATGCAATCGGCGGTGGAGGCCGATCTCGTGCAGCTCGGCTTCATCATGAAGCTGCAGCGCCGCTTCAATCCCTCCATCGATACCCGCGAGATCGCTACCGAGATCGGCGCGCGCCTCCGCGAGGAGCTGGATTATCGCCGGGAGGCGAAACATGCCGCACTCTATGGTGTCATGCTGGCCGATGTGCCTGATGTGCGCGTGCCGCGTGTTCATGAGGATCTCTCGACCGGGCGGCTTCTGACGCTGGACTGGCTGCAGGGCGAGCGGATGCTCGACTTCCGGCATGCCGCGCTCGACACGCGCAACAGGCTCGCCTCAGTGATGTTCCGTGCCTGGTGGCATCCGTTCAGCCACTACGGCGTCATCCATGGCGATCCGCATCTCGGCAACTATACGGTCTTCCGCGGGGGAGCCGAGAATGACGCGCAAGGGATCAATCTCCTCGATTATGGCTGTATCCGCATTTTCCCGACGGCCTTCGTCGGTGGGGTGGTGGATCTCTATCGCGGGCTCCTCGGGGGCGACGAGGAGCGCGTCGTGCAGGCCTATGAAACATGGGGTTTCCGGGGGCTCACCCGCGACCTCATCAGTGTGCTGAACATGTGGGCGCGGTTTATCTACGGCCCGCTGCTCGACGACCGCGTGCGAACCATCGCCGACGGAGTTGCGCCGGGTGAATATGGCCGGCGCGAGGCCTGGCGCGTCAAGCAGGCTCTGAAAGAGAAGGGGCCGGTGCGAATACCGCGCGAATTCGTCTTCATGGACCGCGCCGCCATCGGCCTTGGCGCGGTTTTTCTACATCTCAAAGCTGAGTTGAATTTCCACCGGCTGTTCGAGGCGGAGATCGAGAACTTTGATCTCGGCGTCGTGCGGGACCGGCAGGCGAAAGCGCTGGCAGAGACCGGCCTCGCTTGAGACGTTCCGGGCTTGGCCGGTGCTCCGGCCACGGCTCCGGCCGCGGCTATCGCATTTCCCAACGGCGCCCTGCAATTTCCGAATGGCGCTAAGGCGTTGCAAGGCGCTTTGGCATGGGGTAAAGCCCCATCCAGGAAACGTGACAGCAGCCTGAGGGAACACCATGGCCCAAGCCGCCGAAGCCAAAGCTCACCATGCGCCACCGGCGATGGATTACGGTGAGCACGAGCGCACCTATCAAGGCTTCGTCGTCGGAGCGAAATGGGGAACCATCGCGGTCTGCGCCATCCTCATCCTGATGGCGATCTTCCTCCTCTGATTGGCAACGCGCTGATCGATCGATAGGGCCCGATCTCCGCTGCGTGTGGGAATGCTGCACGGCGCGGATGGATCGCCAAGAGTAGCCGTCGGCTACACGTCGTGACGCGTCTTTTGTGTTCCTCCGGGGGAGACGGTCAGCTTGCTGTTGATCGCCGCCAATCCATCTCCCGCCGCCCACGCTGTTACCGTCGTTCTGGAGTGGTTCAACGATGCTGATCGCCGTCCCCGCCGAGACCGAGCAGAATGAAGGGCGCGTCGCCGCGACGCCCGAGACGGTAAAGAAGTTTCTGGCCCTCGGGGCCGAGGTGGTCGTGCAGACCGGTGCGGGGCTGCGTTCCGGCGTGACCGATGCCGATTATTCGGACGCCGGAGCGCGTATTGCGCCAACACCCGCAGAGACGTTGAGCGGCGCCGATGTGGTGCTCAAAGTCCGGCGGCCGAGCGCAACCGAGCTGCCGCTGATCAAGCGTGGCGCTCTCGTGATCGCGGTGCTCGATCCCTACGGTGACGATGCTGCCGTGAAGAGCTGGGCGGATGCCGGCATTTCGGCCTTCTCCATGGAATTCATGCCGCGCATCACCCGCGCGCAGGTAATGGACGTTCTGTCGTCGCAGGCCAATCTCGCGGGCTACCGCGCGGTCATCGACGCGGCCGCTGAATATGGACGCGCCTTGCCGATGATGATGACGGCCGCCGGCACCGTTCCTGCGGCGCGCGCCTTCGTCATGGGCGCGGGGGTCGCCGGCCTTCAAGCCATCGCAACCGCGCGGCGCCTGGGCGCGGTCGTTTCCGCGACCGACGTGCGTCCCGCAGCCAAGGAGCAGGTGGCCTCGCTTGGCGCCAAGTTCATCGCCGTCGAGGACGAGGAGTTCAAGGCGGCCGAGACGGCCGGCGGCTATGCGAAGCAGATGTCCGCCGAATATCAGGCCAAGCAGGCCGAACTCACCGCGAGCCATATCTCCAAGCAGGACATCGTCATCACGACGGCGTTGATCCCCGGTCGCCCCGCGCCGAAGCTGATCACGGCCGCCATGGTGGCTTCGATGCGGCCGGGTTCGGTGATCGTCGACCTGGCAGTCGAGCGCGGCGGCAATGTCGAGGGCGCGGTTCCCGGCGAAGTGGTCGTGACGGCCAACGGCGTGAAGATCGTCGGGCATCTCAATGTGCCCGGCCGCCTCGCCGCGACGGCATCGAGCCTCTATGCCAAGAACCTCTATGCCTTTGTCGAGACCCTGATCGACAAAGCATCGAAGGCTCTGGCCGTGAACTGGGACGACGAACTCGTCAAGGCGACAGCCCTGACGCGGGACGGCGCCATCGTTCATCCAGCCTTCCTGGCGAAAGCCTGAAGACAACGGACCGACCTTCTTCCCGATTTCCCTGACCCCAGAACCACACCGGTATCAACGAGGGAGTGCGAGCGATGGCCAATCTTACGCCGGAGGAAGCGCTCGAACGCGCCCGTGCGGCAGCTGACGCGGCCCGGCAGGCGGCTGAGGCGGCGCAGACCTATGCCGATTATGCCGCTGACATGGTGGGCAATGTGGCCCATGTGGCCACGGGCGGAGCGGTCGACCCGACGGTCTTCCGCCTGGCGATCTTCGTGCTCGCGGTCTTCGTGGGCTACTACGTGGTGTGGTCGGTCACCCCTGCGCTGCATACACCGCTGATGTCGGTCACCAACGCCATCTCGTCGGTGATCGTGGTGGGGGCTCTGCTCGCCGTCGGCGTTTCCGCGGCTCCTGACCTGGGCGCCGGGCCCTGGTGGGCGAAGGTCTTCGGCTTCATCGCCCTGATCCTCGCTTCCATCAATATCTTTGGTGGCTTCCTGGTGACCCAGCGCATGCTCGCCATGTACAAGAAGAAGGGCTGAGGGACATGGCCGCCAATCTGTCTGCGCTGCTTTATCTCGTCGCCGGCGTCCTCTTCATTCTGGCCTTGCGCGGCCTGTCATCGCCGGCAACATCTCGCCAGGGCAATCTTTACGGCATGATCGGCATGGGGATCGCGATCCTCACGACCATCGTGTTCCATCCGCCGGCGGATGTGCTGAGCTGGCTGATCATCATTCTGGGCATGGCCATCGGTGGCGGCATCGGCGCCGTCATTGCCAAGCGCGTGCCGATGACCGCGATGCCGCAGCTCGTCGCGGCTTTCCACTCGGGAGTCGGCCTCGCCGCGGTGTTCGTCGCCGCCGGTGCGCTCTATGCGCCGGAGGCTTTCGGCCTTGGTGCCGTCGGGACCATCCATGGTGGCAGCCTCGTCGAGATGTCGCTTGGCGTGGCGATCGGCGCGATTACATTCACAGGTTCGGTCATCGCCTTCCTGAAGCTTGACGGCCGTATGTCCGGCAAGCCGATCCTGCTGCCGCAGCGCCATTTGCTCAATATCGCGCTCGGCGTGCTCCTCGTTGTCCTGATTGCCGTGTTTGTCGCCACCGAGAGCCATGTGGTCTTCTGGCTGATCGCGCTGGTCTCGTTCGTGCTCGGCGTCACGCTGATCATCCCCATTGGCGGCGCTGACATGCCGGTCGTCGTGTCGATGCTCAACTCCTATTCGGGATGGGCGGCCGCCGGGATCGGCTTCACGCTCGGCAATCTGGCGCTGATCATCACCGGCGCCCTCGTCGGCTCTTCCGGCGCGATCCTGTCCTACATCATGTGTAAGGGCATGAACCGCTCTTTCATCTCGGTCATTCTGGGCGGCTTCGGTGGCGACAGCGCGGCGGCCGGCGGCGGCGCCGTGGAGACGCGACCTGTCAAGCAGGGTTCAGCCGATGACGCTGCCTTCCTGATGAAGAATGCCGCAAAGGTCATCATTGTGCCCGGCTATGGCATGGCCGTCGCCCAGGCCCAGCACGCGCTGCGCGAAATGGCCGACAAGCTCAAGGAAGAGGGTGTCGAGGTCAAATACGCGATTCATCCGGTCGCGGGTCGCATGCCCGGCCATATGAACGTGCTCCTGGCCGAGGCCAACGTGCCCTATGACGAGGTCTTCGAGCTGGAAGACATCAACTCGGAATTCGCGCAGGCCGACGTCGCCTTCGTCATCGGCGCGAATGACGTGACCAATCCAGCTGCCAAGACCGATCCGGCCTCCCCGATCTTCGGCATGCCGATCCTTGATGTCGAGAAGGCCAAGACGGTCCTCTTCATCAAGCGCGGCATGGGTTCCGGCTACGCGGGCGTGGAGAACGAGCTGTTCTTCAAGGACAACACCATGATGCTGTTTGGTGATGCCAAGAAGATGGTGGAGAATATCCTCAAGTCGCTGTGACTTGCCGCACGCTGTATCCATGATCGCGCCCGGTGCAATGTTACCGGCTTGGCATTGATGGGCCGATCATCGAGACAAAGGGAGATCGACCTGTCGGACGCTAAGCATCCACCGGTGCTGCCGCCTTCGCCGCCTCCCGGTCTTCCTCCTGCACCGCCGGAGGGCACTTTTCCCGGGTTGCCGCCGCGCCCGCCAGAAGCGCCACCCCGCGTCCGCCGCAATTGGCGACGCCTTCTCGTGCTGGTGGTAGGCGCGATCGCCTTTGCGTATCTTGCGGCGGTCGGCGCTCTCTACAGCCAGCAGCGGCATTATCTTTTTCCGCTTGATGCGACGCGGACAGATCCGGCGGTTGCGGGTATCTCCGGCCTGACAGAGACGACCATCCGCACCGAGGACGGCGAAACCCTGGTCGCCTGGGTTTTGCCACCACAGGAGGGCAAGCCTGTCCTTCTCTATTTCCATGGGCAGAGTGGCAATCTCGCGCGCCCGGGCCGGCTCGACCGCTACAAAGCGTTGAGCGAGGACGGCGAAGGACTATTCATCGTCAGCTACCGCGGCTATGGCGGCTCCACAGGCAGTCCCTCGGAGGAGGGGCTGCGATCCGATGCGCGCGCGGCCTACAAGGCCGCTGCTGAACGGTTCGGCGCGGAGCGCCTCGTCGCCTATGGCGAATCGCTCGGCACCGGGGTCGCCGTGGGCCTTGCGGCGGAAGTCCCTCTGAAGGGGGTTGTTCTGGAGGCCCCCTATACCTCGACAGCCGAGGTCGGCGCGGCGCGTTATCCTTGGGCGCCGGTCAACCTTCTCATGCGTGACCCGTTCCGGTCGGATGAGTTGATCGGCAAGGTGCGCGCGCCGCTCCTTATCCTTCACGGGCTCAAGGACCACATCATTCCCTACGCGCAGGGCGTCGCGCTCTTCAATCTTGCGCCAGGACCCAAGCGGCTGGTGTCGTTTCCAGGCGGCGGCCATGTGGATCTGCCGGATCATGGGTCCATCCCGCAGGTGACCATGTTTCTGCGGGATATTGATGGCTCGACGCCGCTGCCTCAGGCGCAAACGCGCGTGGTCAGAGAAATCGCCGACGTGCCCGAGGGCGCGCCTCAAAAAGAGAAGTAGCCCAAGGGAAAACGGGGGCGGCAGCATGCCGACGTCTTTCCGAGCGCTCCACCGCGATTTTGTTCGCACAAGGGCGGGGAACGGCCTCCCGTTTCCTGAAGCTGGAGCTGTGGGCGTACGAGCCGTGGCCGGTTGGGAAGGTAGGGGCGCTGCGTGCGCCTCACAATAAAAGAGCACCGGCTGGTGTGTCCGGTGCCCAAACTATGGAGGAGGGGGAGGCCTCCTCTGGTCGAGCCATCATCCCGTCAACGCCGAAGTTGCGGCGCTGGATGCAACGGCTCGGAAGCGACGCTGGAGCATCGAACCGAAGGTGCATTGCTGCGTCTCGGTTGAAGCCGATGTTCATTCAAAGAGACAGCGCGGCGTCTCCAATTCCTTCTGAGTGCCCGCCGCTCTAATGTACAGACTTCGACGCCATGCCATGCTGCAATTGCTCTAGCTCATCCTTGAGCTGGAGCTTCTTGCGTTTGAGCTCGGCCACCTTGAGAGTGCTGGCGGTCGACGGACTCGCGAGTGTCGATTGTATCTCCTCCTCGAGGGCCTGATGCCGCCTCTTGAGCTCCATGATATGGGCCTGCAAAGACATCGGACTATCTCCTCTCTCTAAGAGCATTGACGACAGCAGTGTGACACAACGGAAAGCGGCTGTGGAGCCTCGCGGCTTGCACATTGCG
The DNA here is from genome assembly GCF_018398315.1 of Chelatococcus sp. YT9. Lineage (NCBI taxonomy): Bacteria > Pseudomonadati > Pseudomonadota > Alphaproteobacteria > Hyphomicrobiales > Chelatococcaceae > Chelatococcus > Chelatococcus sp. YT9. Next base: position 1,150,647 of record NZ_JAHBRW010000001.1, on the reverse strand, counting down.
AAATCTTTGTGACGCTTCTCGGCTCGCAGCCCCTTGAATAGTCCGCTGATGCCCTATATAGGGACCTTCACTGAACGCTCCCTTCGTCTAGCGGTCTAGGACGTCGCCCTCTCACGGCGAAAACAGGGGTTCGAGTCCCCTAGGGAGCGCCAGTATTTCAAGGATTTAGCGGCCGGCGTTCAACGCGTGGTCCCATCCTGCTCCTCCCAGATCCAAAGCGCCCGTATCGCGTCCAACCGCTTCGCGGCGGTGCTCGTTTTTGGGATAGGCTCACGGAAATTTTTTTGCATCGGCTCGTAACCACGTCTGATAGCGGCCATCTCGCGTGAAGCCGGCGCCGCGTCTATCGTGACGATAAATTTCTTAAAGTTCAATGTGTTTCTAATTGTTTCAATGTATTAATATGAATATATTCTCGATTACGATATTTATGAGAAGCGTATTCGAGGAATAAGTTCCCCAATAGATTAATGAATGCTTCGTTGCTCGAATTATATTTTTGCGGTTATCTTACAATATAAGTCGTTCAGGCTCTTTCGTAAGCTCCATAGGGCTGTCCCCATCGCCAGGCTGGGGTGTCGCTATCGATTAGAGATCCGTCAGTTGGCGATGTCGTTCTTGACCTGGATCAAATTCTGCGCTGATATAATTCTATGTAAAGCACGTGTCTTCTATTAGAAGACGCACTGGACGTTGTATAGATCACCCATGGCGGTTCGTTCCCTCTCCACAGTGCTGAAGACACTCGCTGTGCTCGACGCAGCCGGCCGGTCCGATCGTCCCTTGCGGCTCGTCGATTTCTGTCGCGCCACAGGCGAGGCGCGCGGCGCGGTCTATCAGCGTCTGGTGACCTTGATCGAAGCGGGCTGGATCGAGGCGACGGAGGAGGGCACGTACCGGTTGTCGCTGCGGATCGTGCCCTATGCCAACCGGGCGCTCGACCAGGCAAGTCTGGGGACACGGCTCGCGGACGTTCTGCAGCAGATCGTCGTTGAGACCGGAGAAACAGCTTCGCTTGCCGTGCTCGAGGATGGCGAGGCCGTCATCGTTCAACGTGTTGAATCCAAAGGCATTCTGCGCTCCGACCTCCGCGTGGGAAAGCGCCTCGAACTGGCGCGAACCGCGCTCGGGCGGGCGCTTGCCGCCTATGCGCAGCCCGAAATGCTGGCGCATCTTGCCGAACTCGGCGTGGACCTCCCCCCCGATGAAGTGATGCGGGAGGTGCGGGAGCAGGGTTACTCCGTTTCGGTTCTTTCCGGGCCACGCACGGTCTCGGCTGTGGCAAGCCCGGTGTTCGACAGCCGCGGCCATTGCATCGGCGCCATTTCGGTGTCCGGCCCGACGGCTGGTTTCGACAAAGACAAATGCGCGCGTGCTGCCGTGGCGGCGGCCGAGCGCGCCAATTCACGCTTGATGGGAATGGCTGCCGAATGATGGCTCTAGACACACGCCCGGCTGATCCGGCGTTCGACATCGCAAGCTTGATGCGCAACCCTGCGCGGATCATGCGGCCAGAGAAGCTGGCAGCATTCCAGCCGTCACGGTTGAGCGCTTCCCGCGCGCTGATGAGCCAGGCCGTTCGGCAAAAATGGTCCATTCAGTGCCGTCGCTTCGATATCGATGCAACCGGCCGCGGGGTTGCCAACTACCGTATCGACATCGGAGGGTGGCGCTTTTCCTTCCCGGTCTATTCCTTCGCGCCCTCGAAGGAAGGGCGCACGGGCCGGATCATCGGCCGCGCCTGGGACATGATGGGCGCGCTTGTCGAAGGCGACATGTCCGTCGAGGATTTCGAGACCACCGGACGGGAGCTCCCCAAGCTCTATGAAGGCCGCGCCACGCCCGGCACGCTGATCTGGTGCCGCTCGAACCGCAGCGGCCGCTTCTTCAACACGGCGCAGCAGGCCCTGGCGCAGGGCCGCCAGCCGGATGTCGCGGCGCTCGCGCAGAGCTGTTATCTCATGCGCAACACGGGCCTCGACGGCAACGGCACCTTCGGCACCAAGACCTTCCTGACCTATGAGAAGGACCACCCGCTGCGGTGGTCGCTCTCCGCGCAGATGCTGTGTGCCTATATGATGCGGGTCTTCGCGCAGGATCTCGTGCATCATCTCGCGCGTCTCGCCAATCCGTCGGCTCCGGAGCTCGCACCGGAGCTTCGCCGCTTCCTCGGCGTTGGAAACGGCTCGGCGCTGGGGCTGATGCTGTTCGTCAACAACCACCCCCGGCTTATCGATCGCTGGATCGGCATTCGCGAGACGGCGTTGGCCCATGCCAAGAGCGTGGCGCTCTCGCCCGATGGCCGGGAACTTGCCCTGCTGCTCCGCCTCGTCGACAAGGCGATCGTTTTCCGCCAGGAGGACCGCGCGGAATATGAGGCTTTGACGGCGAGCGAAGTCATCGCCGAAGACCTTATCATGGTCCGCGACGCGCTGCGCCGCCTTCAGGCGCGCGCAGAGGCCGGCGAGGTTCTGCCGGCGCGACCCCTGAGCGACCTCTGCGAGAGCCTCGAAGGACGGATTGCTCCCGAAGCCCTGGAAACGCTCCATTCCATCCTCATTGAACTGGTGCCGGATGTTGCCAACAGCCTGGCCGCGACGCTCGTGCTGGACGAGGAGTTGACCGGGCGGCCGGAGATGCCTGTCCGCCGGCTGCTGGAGATCGTGCGCGAAGAATATGCCTGGGCCTTCGCGTTGGACCTGACCTCCGAGGCTTCGTCCCGCTACGTCTGGTACAAATCCGCGACAGCGGAAGAGCCGCGCCGTGGGCCGCGCAGCGAGGCGCAGGACGCGGTCAACCTCGGGCTCGACCTTGCGCGTTTCATCGTGCGGCTGGAAGCGGATCTCGCGCGGCAGGATCCGCAGCTCAGCACAGCGCGCTTCCTGATGGCCCACCCGCAGCACAGGGCCATCGTCACACGCGTCCAGGCGCTCGCCGGTTCGCTCTATCATTCGCCTTACGCCGATATCATGAGCGAGGATTTCGTTCCCGCCCATATCACGCGGCTGCTCAATGTCGGGCTGCACGGCATCGACAAGACACGCGACTTCCTCAACCGCAACCTGCGCGGCGTCCTCTACCACGGCGCGCCGTTGCCAGAGGATCTTCGTGCCGGCACGGCCGACGATCTCTGGTTCTATCCTTCGGAGCCCGTATTGTGAGTTCAGCGAACGCACCATCCACACCGATGCGCGCCAGCCTGCGGGAAAGCCGCATGGTCCTGGAACGCCTCATGCAGGTCGTCCGTATCGACGAAGGCCTTGTCCCCTCGCTGCGCGACTGCGCGCTGTATTCGGCGGCCCTCGGCCTCGGCGGCTTCCCCGCCGTATCAGCGCATCTGGAGCTGCTGCGCGGAGCAACTCCCACTGATGTCAGGCTGATCAGCGATGCCCCCTTGACGATCGACGGCGCTGGCCAGCATGCCTGGGCGGTTGCGGAGGCCGTCGTCGATCTTCTCGTGGCGCAGGCGCGTTCCGCGTCAGCCGTGCCTGAGACAGGAGAAGCCTGGGTCCTCAATGTGGCGGAGCCGGGCGAGCTTGGCGTGGTGGCGGCCATTGCCCGCAAGCACGGGTTTACGACCGAGCTCCACGACGGCGAAGGGGAGGCGGGCATTCGTATCGTGCTGCGGCCCGCATCCGCTGACGAGTTGGACCCGCTGCAGCGCATCCGGCTCGACGGATTGCCGGTTGCCCGGGATCTATGGTGGCGGCTCTTCCATCGCGCCAATGAGGCGCTTGCCGCCGATACGGTGGAGTCGCGGCGCCATGCGGGTCCCATCCGGGTCGAGGAGGATGGACGCATCATCGGCCGGCAGGATGATGACGAGACGGATTTCAGTCTGCTTGTCGGCCCCGCCGCTTCAGCCCACGCGCCTTCAGCAGCGCCCATCGCGAAACAAAGGGCCTGACCATGCTCATCGACGCATTGCAATGCGGTAATTTCGACCGTGAAGTCTTCGAGGAACTGAAGGCGGGTGGCTTTACCTGCGTCACCCCCACGCTCGGCTTCTGGGAAGGCACGCTCGAGTCCCTCGACGAGCTCGGCCGCTGGCGTGATCGGGAGCGTGAGTATCCCGAACTCATCAAGATCGTGCGCAAGGCCGAGGACATTCGGGCCGCGGAGCGCGAGGGCAAGGTGGGTGTCCTCCTTGGCTACCAGAACACCAATTTGCTCGAGGACCGCATCGCCTATGTCGAACTGTTCGCCGACCTTGGCGTGCGGGTGCTTCAGCTCACCTACAACAACCAGAATGAACTCGGTGGAAGCTGCTACGAGGAGCACGACAGTGGGCTCGCCCGTTTCGGCCGAGAGGTCGTGCGCGAGATGAACCGCACCGGCATTGTCATCGACTGCTCCCATGTGGGTGACAAGACGACGCTCGACGCGATCGAATACTCGCAAAAGCCGGTGGCCATCACCCATGCCAACGCCGACTCATTGTTTCCGCACAAGCGGAACAAGACGGATCCCGTCCTGAAAGCTTTGTCGCAGACGGGCGGCGTGATCGGTTGCGCGGCTTATCGCAACATCACGCCCGCCGATGCCTGCGCCACCGTGGACGCCTGGTGTGAGATGGTCGCCCGTACCGTCGAGATCGCCGGCATCGACCATGTCGGCCTTGGCACCGACTACAGCCACAAGACCGGCCCGAACCACCTGGATTGGATGCGCAAGGGCCGCTGGACCCGTGGCGTGCAGTACGGCGCGGGCTCGGCCGCGGTTCCGGGGAAGGTTGCGAAGCCGGATTGGCTCGTCAACATCGGCTCGTTGAACAGTGTCGAGGGCGGTTTGCGCCGCGTCGGCTTCGACGAGGAAGGCATCGCGAAGATCATGGGTGGCAACTGGCTGCGCCTCTATGAAGAAGTGTTTGGCTAAGAGTCCGAAGGTTTTCGGAACAGACGGGGAGAGAACAATGACAAAATCAGATATCCGCGGTGTCTGCTCTCCTGAGCAGGCCGTATCTGCGAGGGCGGGCAAGGTTTCGCGCCGCTCGTTCTTGGCAACGGCTGCCGCAGGGGCGGCGTTGTCCATGCCGACGGTGCGTCGCGCGGTTGCCGAAGAAAAGGTGCTCTATGTGAATACATGGGGCGGCGCCTGGGAAGAATCTGCGAAAGACGCTCTGTTTACGCCGTTCACGCGCGATACCGGCATCGAGATCCGCACCGTCGCGCCGGTGTCGTTCGCCAAGCTCGCGGCGCAGGTGCGCACTGGCGTCTACGAGTTCGACGTCACGACGCTGGGGGTCGCCGAGCTCGGGCGCGCCAACCAGGCCAAGCTGATCGCCGCGCCGGAAAAATCAATCCTCGATCCAGCGAAGCTTTGGCCGGGCGCGGTGGTGCTCGACGGTGTGGCCTCCCACGCCTTCGGTAATGTCATGGCCTACCGCAATGAAAAGTTTCCCGCGCCTGGCCTGCAAAGCTGGGCGGATTTCTGGGACACTCAGAAGTTCCCGGGGTCGCGCTGCCTGCAGCGGTATGCGGGCCGCGTCATCCCCATCGCGCTTCTGGCCGATGGCGTTGCGCCCGACAAGCTCTTCCCGCTGGATCTCGACCGGGCCTTCAAGTCGCTCGACAAGATCAAGCCCCATATTCGCGTGTGGTGGTCCCAAGGGCCGCAATCCCAGCAGTTGTTGCGCGACGGCGAGGTCGACGCCATCGGCATGTGGAACACGCAGGTGCAGCGCCTTGTCGAGGCGAAGGCCCCGATCACGGTGAGCTGGAACCAGGCCGTGGTCGACGTGGCCTATTGGGCGGTCGCCCGGGGCACGCCGCGTTCCGAGAACGCCTGGCGCTTCGTGAACTACGCCGTGCAGCCGGAGCCGCTTGCGAAGTTCTCCGTGAAGAATGACTATGGTCCGATGAATCCGGAGGCTTTCAAGTTTATTCCGGAAGATAAGGCCAAGCAGCTGCCGACGTGGCCCGAAAACTTCAAGAACTCGATCGTTCTCGATCCCGCGAAAATGCTGCCGCAGATCGATGAATTCTCGAAGCGTTTCGACCAGTGGATCGCCAGCTGAGGGCTTCTGAACTCGGCTCACGAACTTGGACTTGTCCCGGCCGTCCTGAAGGGCGGCCGGGACATTGGAATTCGCGGCACGTGCCGCGGCGCGGCAGGCGTTGCCTGCCCGGCATACGCGATGCTTGAGGAATAGGTTTATGGGGTCGAGCGTCTCGCGCTTGTTGAGAGGACCGGCGGTGCTTTATTTGCCAGCCGCGCTCTTTCTGCTTGTCTTCTTTCTCGTGCCGCTTTTCAACGTGGCCTGGATGAGCTTCACCGAGCCGGATACCGGGTTCGGCAACTATACCGCGTTCTTTGCATCGTCCTTCGACGTGGGCGTCCTTTTGAATACGTTCAAGACGGCGGCGATCGTCACGCTCACGTCCCTCATCTTCGCCTATCCGGTGGCCTATGTGGCCGCGCGCTATGGTGGAGCGCTCGGTTCCATCCTGCTCCTCGTCGTCACCCTCAGCTTCTGGACGAGCTTCCTGGTCCGAACCTATGCGTGGATGGTGATCCTCGGCGTCAAGGGCCCCGTCACGGCTGCGCTCATCATGCTCGGCTGGTCGCCGCCGCCGCAGATCCTGTTCACGACCTTTGCCTCGACCTTCGCCATGACGCATCTCCTCATGCCCTTCATGATCCTCACCCTCTATGCAGTCATGCGGCGCATCGACGGCACCTACATGCGTGCCGCCGCGGGTCTGGGCGCCAAGCCACTCAAGGCCTTCACGTCGATCTATCTACCGCTCAGCCTGCCGGGCATCGCCAACGGCTCGGTGCTGGTTTTCATCACCTGTCTCGGCTTCTACGTGACGCCGGTCCTGCTTGGCAGCCCGCGCGACAAGATGATCGCCGGACGTATCGGTGACGAGATCGAGCAGATGCTGAATTTCGGCGGCGCCTCGGCGATGGCGATCGTTCTTCTTGTCGCGACGCTCGGTCTGTTCGCGCTCTACAGTCGCTTCTTCGGCCTCGACAAGCTCTGGAGATAGCGATGTACTCGGAAAAGACCCTCCCGGTGAAGCTGCTCGCGGTGCTGATCGCGCTGTTCATTGCAGCACCGATGTTCGTGGTCATCCCCATGTCCTTCTCGACCGCGCCCTCGCTCGAGTTTCCGCCGCCGGGATATTGGCTCGGTTATTACCAGCGCTTCTTCACGGACCGGAACTGGACGCTTCCGCTCTTCAATTCCATCGTCATTGGGCTCGGCACCACCGTGCTAACGCTGGTGCTCGCGGCGCCGGCCGCCTTCGCGCTCGTGCGGCATGATTTCCGCGGCAAGGCGTTGCTCAATCTTGCCCTGATGATGCCGCTCGTCGTGCCGCATATCGTCATGGCGCTCGCCTATTACAGCTATTTCGGCATGCTGCGTCTGGTGCAGAGCTATACCGGCCTCATCCTCGCCCATACCTGCCTGTCGATGCCGGTGGCAATCCTCATTCTGACGGCGGCGCTGAAGACCTTCGATCGCAACCTGGAGCGGGCTGCCGCCAATCTCGGCTCACGCCCACTCACCACCTTCCGGCTCATCACCTTGCCGGTGCTGAAGCCTGCCTTCCTGGTCGCCGGCCTCTTCGTCTTCATCCACTCCTTCGATGAGACGGTGATCGCGCTGTTTATCTCCGGGCGCGATACCACGACGCTGCCTCGGCAGATGTTCAACTCGTTCCTCATGCAGGCTGATCCGGTGCTGTCGGCAGCTTCCTCCGTTCTTTTCACCGCCGTGCTCATTGCGGTTGCCGTGCCGGCCGTCGTGCGCGCAGTGCGCGGCAAGCGCGCGGTCTCGCCACGATCGTAGTCCTTTCGCCATTCGTCGTTGTTTCATTCCTCCGAGAAGCATTCATGCAGCCGCGTTCCCTGATCCTGACAGATCTCGTCAAGTCCTATGATCGGCGCACCAATGCCGTCGATCATATCGATCTCCGGATCGAGGCGGGCGAATTCGTTTCATTTCTGGGCCCATCCGGTTCCGGGAAGACCACCACCTTGATGATGATTGCCGGCTTTGAGCAGCCGACCTCGGGCGAGATCAAGCTCGACGGCCGCGCCATCGAGCAGGTGCCGCCCTATGACCGTAACATCGGCATGGTCTTCCAAAACTATGCGCTGTTTCCGCACATGACGGTGCGTGGCAATGTCGGCTATCCCCTGCGCATCCGCCAGGTGGCGAAGGACGAGATGCGCCAGCGCGTCGACAAGGCGCTCACGATGGTGGGGTTGAGCACCTTCGGGGACCGCTATCCCGCCGAGCTTTCAGGCGGCCAGCAGCAGCGCGTGGCGCTGGCGCGCGCCCTCGTCTTCGAGCCGGGCCTCATCCTGCTCGATGAGCCGCTGGGCGCGCTCGACAAGAACCTGCGCGAGCATATGCAGGTGGAGCTGAAGCGCATCCACAAGGAGCTCGGCGTCACCATGATCTATGTGACGCATGACCAGACCGAGGCGATGACGATGTCGGATCGTATCGCGGTGTTCAATGCAGGGCGCATCGAGCATCTCGGCACGCCGACGGAGGTCTATTTCAAGCCGCGCACGCGCTTCGTCGCCTCCTTCGTGGGCGACAGCAATCTCCTTGAGGGCACCGCAGGCCAGGGTGGCGTCGTCGAGATCCCCGGTTTCGGCCCGGTCGCCACGGCGGCGACGGAGCTGCCGGCCGGCTCGCCGGCTCTGCTGCTCATGCGGCCGGAGATCTTCGAGGTGGTGGCGGACGGGGAGGGGGCTTCCGTGACCGCCAACCGCCTTCAAGTCGTTGATGTCGTGAACTACGGCGACAGCCTTCTTCTGATCGGCAAGGCGGGCGAGCAGTCCCTGCGCGTGCGGGTGCCGAGCCGGGTTGCCGCGGGCTACGAAGCTGGCGGGCAATACGGCATTCGCTGGAATCCGGCCAATGTGCAGGTGGTGGGCAGCTAGAGCATTTTCGCGCGAAGTGGACACCGGTTCGCGTGAAGAAAATGCGTGAAAAGAAAGGCTTGGAGCAGGTGGTGAACAGGAGTTCACCGCACATGCTCCATCCACCCGGGCAGACGACAAGCCCTGCGGATCCTGATATTCACGGCGGATACCTGTTTCGGGAGACCGCCCCATGACCGCCTATTCCGAGCTCTCCGCGCATTTCGGCCGTGTCGCGGCGCTGGCCAATGCGGTCGGCATCCTGCAATGGGACAACGACACCATGATGCCGCGGGGCGCGGCGGCCACGCGTGCCGAGAGCATGGCGCTGCTGCATGTCTTGCGCCATGGCATGATGACCGACCCGCGCATCGGCGACTGGCTGGAGGCGGCGGCGGCCGACACAAGCCTCGGCGCCTGGGAGAAGGCCAACCTGCGCGAGATACGCCGGGTCTGGACGGTCGAGACCGCGGTGCCGTCGGATCTCGTCGAAGCGTCTAGCAAGGCGATCTCGGCCTGCGAGATGACCTGGCGGCAGGCGCGCGCGGAATCCGACTTCAAGGCGCTGCTGCCGACACTGTCCGAGGTCCTCAACCTGCAGCGCGCTATCGGCGAGGCGAAGGGCGAGACGCTCGGCCTCTCCGCCTATGACGCCCTGCTGAACGACTACGAGCCCGGCGGGCACTCCACGGCCATCGATGCGTTGTTCGATGATCTGGCTGACTTCCTGCCGGGGCTCACTGCCGAGGTGCTGGAGGTCCAGGCGCGCCGGCCGGCCGATCCGCCGCTGGCGGGGCCGTTCCCGGTAGCAGCCCAGCGCGCACTCGGCATGCAGATGATGGAAGTGCTCGGCTATGATTTCGAGCGTGGGCGGCTCGACGTCTCGACCCACCCGTTCTGCGGGGGAGCGGACAATGACGTGCGCATCACGACGCGCTATGACGAGGACGATTTCACCAGCGCCCTGATGGGGGTAATCCACGAGACGGGCCATGCCCTCTATGAGCAGGGGCGCCCTCAGGCGCAGCTTGGCCAGCCCGTCAGCGTCGCGCGCGGTATGAGCATTCACGAGAGCCAATCCCTGCTCATGGAGATGCAAGCCTGCCGCAGCCGCGAGTTCCTCCGCTTCGCCGCGCCGGTCATGCGCAAGGCGATGGGGGGCAGCGGCCCGGCCTGGGAGGCCGATGCCCTGTGGCGTCGCTATACGCATGTGGAGCGCGGCTTCATTCGTGTCGACGCGGACGAGATCACCTATCCAGCCCATGTCATCCTGCGCTACCGCCTGGAAAAGGCTCTGATCGCTGACGCAATGCCGCTCGCGGAGCTGCCGCTCGCCTGGAACGCGGGCATGCACGACCTCCTTGGCGTGACGCCGCCGAACGACCGGCTCGGCTGTCTCCAGGACGTGCACTGGCCGAGCGGTGGCTGGGGCTATTTTCCGACTTATACGCTCGGCGCCATGACCGCCGCCCAGCTTTTTGATGCCGCCCGCCAGGCTAATCCTGATGTTTTGCCGGCTATCGGCCGCGGCGACTTCGTGCCCCTCGTCAATTGGCTACGCTCGAACATTCACATCTACGGATCGTTTTATGAGACCAACGATCTGTTGACCCATGCGACCGGCCGGCCGCTCGACGCCAGTGTGTTCAAGGCGCATCTGCGCCGGCGCTATATCGAGGAAGTATAGGCGGGGGTTGCGTTGCCCTCACCCTGCCGCTCTCACACGCGGGAGAGGGACGCCAATGATCCGCCTCCGGGCGATGGCAATGGTGTTGGGGAAAGGTGAGGGGAGGGTATCGGGACGCCTCTGTGCAGTATCCGTGCAACGGATGATCGCGGGCGTCCCTTCTTCCCGGCGGGGAGAAGGACAGGATGAGGGGGAACACAGCGTTCGGCAAAGCGAGCCGGGCTTGTTCCCCATGCTGCTCCGTCTAATCCTTCCCGCCGCCCGTGAATTCTTCCGGCGCGGGGCCATCTGGGGCTTCGATGAACATGCCGGAGACCGGCTCGACATAAGTCAGGTGGTCCTTCACCGCCCTGGTGCCGGGAATGCCCTCGGCCAGCACTTTCAAGGCATAGCGGACTTCGTCGGTAACGATCACGCCGACGAGATGCACGATTCCATCGCGGACGAAGATGTCGACGCCATTGACCGGCGCCCAAGCCTGCTTGGCAATCTCGGCCGTGATTGCTTCCTGGATCGCGGCGTCTCCACGGGCGGGTTCCGGCCGACGAAGCAGGGCAACATTCAGCGCCTTGAGAAGGTCCGCACGCGTGATGATGCCGACGAGCCGCCCATCGCGCGCGACCGGGATACGCTTGACGCTCTTGCTTTCCATAAGGGCCACAACATCTTCAAGGCTCGCCTCCGGGGCGACGGTCGCGACCTCGCGGGTCATCACCTCCTCGACACGGCGAGCATGGGCTTGCACGTAATCCTCGGCGAGACGACCAGGCCCCAGGATGTAGGATAGCCAGCGCGGCCTCTTGGTCTCGGTTCCGAGCTCGGCTCGCCGCAGGAGGTCACCTTCGGTCACGATACCGACGAGCTGGCCGGCCCCATCCACAACGGGAAGACCACTGTACCCATGCTCGATGAGCAACTGGACAGTGTCGGCGATCGTCGCATTCGCCGGCACGCTCATCACAGTGGTCGTCATGACATCCGAGGCTTTCATGGCCTGCTCCTTTCGACGCGGCTTACCATTGGGCTTGACGAATCCGGCCGCATTGACAGCGATCAAACGACACTTGATCGACGTCAAGGACAAATAATTGGTGCCGCCTCCCTTATAATCCGGCAGGCTACGGCAAGGCCCCGTTGCGCCAGCTGCCCAAAGGGAGAAGACGTCATGCCCAAGATGAAAGCCGCCATCTTCGTCGAACCCGGCCGGATTGTCCTCGATGAGAAGCCCATACCGGACATCGGACCGCTCGACGCACTTCTGCGCATCTCGACGACAACGATCTGCGGCACGGATGTCCATATTCTCAAGGGTGAATACCCCGTTGCCAAGGGGCTGACGATCGGCCATGAGCCCGTTGGCATCATCGAGAAGCTCGGCTCCGCCGTCACGGGCTATCGCGAGGGACAACGCGTTATCGCCGGTGCCATCACCCCGAGCGGCCATAGCTATGCATGTCTGTGCGGTTGCGCATCGCAGGACGGCCCGGACACGCGTCATGGCTTCAAGGCCACCGGTGGCTGGAAATTCGGCAATACGATCGACGGTGCACAGGCCGAGTATGTCCGAGTGCCGGACGCCATGGTGAACCTGAGCCCGGTGCCGGATCATCTGACGGACGAGCAGGTCCTCATGTGTCCGGATATCATGTCGACCGGGTTTTCAGGTGCTGAGAACGGCGGCGTGCGCATCGGCGATACCGTTGTCGTCTTCGCGCTCGGGCCGATCGGGCTGTGCGCCGTGGCCGGCGCCAAGCTGATGGGAGCCACGACGATCATCGGCGTCGACACCGTGCCGGAGCGTCTGGCCGTTGCCAGAAAGCTGGGGGCCGACCATGTGGTCGATTTCAAGCAGGGCGATCCCGTCGAGCAGATCATGGCTCTGACCGACGGCCGCGGTGTCGACGTATCGATCGAAGCGCTCGGGACGCAGGGCACCTTTGAATCGGCGCTGCGCGTGCTGCGACCGGGCGGGACGCTGTCGAGCCTCGGCGTTTATTCCAGCAACCTGACTATTCCCCTCAGCGCCTTTTCCGCCGGTCTCGGGGACAACCGCATCGTCACGGCGCTTTGCCCCGGCGGCAAGGAGCGGATGCGACGCCTGATGGGCGTCATCGCGTCGGGCCGCGCCGACTTGACGGCGCTCGTCACGCATCGGTTCAAGCTCGACGATATCGAGACGGCCTATGACCTTTTCTCCCACCAGCGCGACGGCGTGCTGAAGGTGGCGATTACGCCTTGAGGCGTGACTCAGCCGCCAATGAGAACGCCGCCCGGAACGGGCGGCGTACATCAACGGTATCGCTTTCTTTGACCGGCTTCTAACCGGTGCACGCCAGCGGGAGATCGTCGTCCCGCGCCTCGTCGGCCCCGCCGCCGAGCTCACGCAGGCAGCGTGGACGCTCGATGATCAGGTGGTAACGGCCGCGGAAGGAAATCAACCCGTCACGCTGCATGCGCGTGAGGACGCGACTCACCGTCTCGATGGTCAGGCCAAGGTAGTCGGCCATGTCGAGGCGGCTCATCGGCAGGTCGATTTCCCGCGGCGAGTGACCGATGCGCTCGGCCATGGCGAGAATGAAGCTCGCTACGCGCTCATCCGCTGTTTTGCGACCGAGCAGCACGATCTGGTCCTGGGCTCGGGCCAACTCCTTCGCGATGGTCGCGAGCGCGTCCGAGTGAAGGCGCGGGATCTCGTCGGCGGCGGTGTAGAAGCTCCGACGTGACACACGGCGGAGCTTGATCTCGGCAACAGCCTCGGCGCTGCAGGGATAGCGGCGCGAGAAGGCGATGCCGACGATCTCGCCCGCACAGGCAAAACCCGTGATCGCACGGCGCCCGTCGGGCAGGGACCGGTAGAGCCGCAGAAGGCCTTCTACAACAGTGAAGACATCGCCGGCGCCGTCGCCCTCCCAGAACACGGTTTGACCAGCATCGAACGACTCGAGCGCGGCATTGCGGAAAAGTGCGTCGAGGCTTGCCCCCTCCTGTCCGGCTCGCGTCGCATAGGCCTCGCACGCGCCCAGAGCGGGCTGCCGGGCGGGAAATGGAAAGACGGGGGCGGCCGTCAAGGCGGTGGTCAGAGTCTCCATGGCGCTCTCCTGTGGAGGTACGACAATGAGAAAAGCCCGACCGTGTGACGCGCGTGTCAGAACTATCGCAACAATCTGCGCGATTGTGTAACAGTTTGTAATTGGTGAAGGTGAAGCTGGCGTTTGGAGCGGGTTTGAGCGACGACCACAAAGGAACAGCGCATATCCTCGTGGTGGACGACGAAGTTCGCATCCGGGACATGCTCCATCGCTATTTCGACGGCGAGGGTTTCAAGGTCTCCTTGGCCGACGGCGGGCCAGCCATGCGCGCCGCTCTTGAGCGCGAGCATATCGATCTCGTCTTGCTCGACCTCATGATGCCGGGCGACGACGGTTTCACCCTCGCGAAGGAGATCCGTGCCCGCCCGGACATCGGCATCATCATGCTGACGGGGCGCAGCGATATGATCGACCGGGTTGTCGGCCTGGAAGTCGGTGCTGACGATTATATCGCCAAGCCCTTTCATCTGCGCGAGGTTCACGCGCGGGTCAAAAGCGTGCTCAGGCGCCTGCAGCCGAGCGCCCGGCCGTCCGGCCAAGCCGCTTCCTCAGCGGAGCAGACCGTACGCTTCGACGGATGGCTGCTCAACCTGGATCGCCGGCAACTGACGGCGCCCACCGGTGACGACGTCGCGTTGACCACCGGCGAGTTCGATCTGCTTGCGGTTTTCGTCAGCAACGCCGGGCGCGTGCTCGATCGCGATCGGCTCATGGATCTGACCCGCGGACGTCATTGGGAAGCTTTCGATCGTACCATTGACGCGCAAGTGGGGCGCTTGCGCCGCAAGCTCGACATCGATCCCAGCAGTCCCTCGCTGATCAAGTCCGTGCGTGGCGTCGGCTATGTCTTCACAGGTGCGGTCGCCCGGAGCTGATCGTCCTGACACTCTATTTGTGCGAGCGCTCAATCGAGCACGCTGCGAAGCTTTCTGGCCAGGGTCGCCGTCGTATAGGGCTTCATCAGCCATTGGGCGGTCGATGCCGGATGCCGCATGACAAGGTCCGGTTCGGCATAGCCCGACGTGAGCAGGAGCTTGATGGCTGGGCGTAGCGCTTGTACCGCCGTCGCAAGATCGCCACCGGTCATGCCGCCTGGCATCACCATGTCCGTAAAGACGAGAGCGACATCTTCGTGCCGCTGAAACATCTCGAGGGCGAGCGGGCCGTTCTCGGCTTCCAGCACGTGATAGCCGAGATCGCGCAGGCGGCTGACAGTGACGCGGCGCACGCGCGGGTCGTCCTCCACGACCAGAATTGTCTCGCCCTTTGCGCGCGGTAACAGGGTCGGGGTGTCCGTTGATGAAGCCGCATCGCCCGCCCGGTCCTGAACGACGACCGGCAGGAACAGCCGGACAGTCGTGCCATGGCCTGGTTCGCTGTAGAGCTGGACATGGCCGCCGGACTGCTTGACGAAGCCATAGACTTGGCTGAGGCCCAATCCTGTACCGGCACCGACCTCCTTGGTCGTGAAGAACGGCTCGAAGGCGCGGTCCCGCACCTCGGAACTCATGCCGGAACCCCCATCTGTCACCGCAATCAGCACGTAGTGGCCGGCGGTCACGTCCGGATAGATTTCGCTATAGCTGCTGTCCAGTTCGGCGCGGCTGACCTCGATCGTCAGCCGGCCACCGTCGGGCATGGCATCCCGCGCATTAATGCCGAGATTGAGCAGGGCGTTCTGCAATTGCGATGCATCGACGACGGCCTGCAGATTATGTTCATCCACGACCATGCGCACCTGCACGGTCTCGCCCAACGTGCGCCGCAACAGTCCGGCGAATTCGCTGACGAGCCTGCTGATGTCGACCAGCTTGGGATCAAGAGGGTGCCTGCGCCCGAAGGCGAGCAGGCGTTCCGTCAACTGCGCGCCGAGCTGGGCAGCCTCCTGGGCCTCGCGGACCAGAGTGTGCTTGAGGGGGTCGGGCTGCAGCCGACGCTCGAGCATCTCGAGATTGCCGAGGATGACTGTCAGGAGATTGTTGAAGTCGTGGGCGATGCCGCCGGTGAGCTGCCCGATGGCTTCCATCTTCTGGGCATGGCGCAGTTCCTGCTCCATGCGATGGCGAGAGGTGAGGTCGCGGATGAAGCCTGTGAACAGACGCCGGCCATTGGCCACAGCCTCGCCAACGGCGAGTTCCATCGGGAATGTCGAGCCGTCCTTGCGCAAGCCCTCGACGGTGCGGCCGATCCCGATGATGCGTTTTTCGCCTGTCGCGAGATAGCGGCTGAGATAGCCATCATGGGCGGCGCGGTGTGGGGCCGGCATGAGCATGCTGACGTTGCGCCCGACGACTTCGTCGGCACCGTAACCAAACAGGATCTCGGCGGACTTGCTGAATGATTCGATGAGGCCACGCTCGTCGATCGTGACGAGCGCTTCCGGGGCGGTCTCCAGGATGGAGCGTAGCCGTGCTTCCCGTTCGCGCAGCACGCTTTCGGTGTCGCGCTTGTCCGCGCGAGGCTCCTGAAAGGCCGCGCTCGTCTTGGTGGCACTTGCGGTCACGCCGGCTTCGTCCCTAGTCCAGGAATGGTCCCATGGAATGCAAATTTAGCGCGCTTTCCGCGCCCTTCCTTGCGCGATGTCAAACCCCCTGGACCGATTTTCACTCTGGGGCAGTAAGCGCAACACAGGTCTATTGCAGAAAAACGTCTGATCGCACCAGAGCTTGCCTGCGGCAGTCTGACGCGATGAGGCTTGAATCCATTAAAGTTTTGGTAACTTTTTGGAAGTTTTCTCGTCATGTTGCCGCAAAAAAACACGCGGCGGTTGATGGACGAACCGGACGCCACCGTTATAGTGCGGTCATCTGTGGCGTCAGGGAGCTCCGGCATTGGATACAGCGGCATGAACGAACGCAGCTTCGCGAAGATCTCGATGGGCTTGGCCTTGCTGCTTGTGTCACTGACGCTCGGTGCTTGCAGCGCTTCTCGTGGAACGGTCTCCGATGCACGCACATTCTCTGGCAGCAGCCGGGAATGCCTCGCACGCGCCATGTATTTCGAATCCAATCGTTCGAGTGAAGACGGCATGCTGGCCGTTGGCTCCGTGGTAATGAACCGCGTCGAGTCGCGACAGTTCCAGAATTCCATATGCGGCGTGGTCGGTGCACCGCGACAGTTCGCCCAAGGCGTTCTTTCCAAGCCGATGAAGGAAGGGGCTTCCCGCGAGCGCGCGCTCAAGGTGGCGGACGCGATTCTCTCCGGCAAGCGCCACAAGGGCGTCGACAAGAAGGTCATGTACTTCCACACGGCCGGCTTGAAGTTCCCCTACAACAACATGCATTACACGGTCGTTGCCGGGGGTAATGCCTTCTACGAGAAGCGCAGCCGCAAGCCGACCATACCGGTCGCGCCGATCGAGACCGCCTCGCCCGTCATCATGGTCGCGGATGCGCGTCCCGCCACGCGTAACGTCCCGAGCTTCGCGACCGCCTCGGCGGATCAACCAGAACGGTCGACCGAAGCGCGCACCGTTGTCGCGAGCTATGCGCCGGCGCAGGACGCCGCGCCCGCACCCGCGGTGGCGCGAGCCCAGCCTGAGACACAGCCGGCCGCAGCGGTCGTGCAGGCGGTGGTGGAGCAGGAGCCTGCGAGGACGCCGGTGCTGCGTACTGCGACGCAACCCAAGCCCGTCTACCAGCCGAAGCCGGTCGTCGTGGCTTCTATGATGCCGCTGCCGCCGAGCCGTTCGACGATGGCTGCTCCTCCGGCGCGTGCGCCGCGCAATCTGACGGAGCTCATCGAGGCAACGTCGCATGTCAATGCGGGTCTCGGCCCGATCTATTGATCCTCCGGATGTTCGGATAAACGGCGGAGCCACCCAACGGGTGGCTCTTTTGCGTTGGGCCGAATCAGTCAACCGGCATGACCGAGACGCCGGTGGCACTCGTTTAACGGCTCGCTGTCCTGGCCGGAGTGGCTTGCCAGCCGCCGCCCAGCGCTCGAAACAGCCCGACACTGGCCTGCAGGCGCTGAAGATTCATCACCGCCATCTGATCTTCCGCCTGAAACAGGGTGCGTTGCGCGTCGAGCAGCGTGATGAGATCTGTTGCGCCGGCGCGATAGCGCGCGTCGGCGAGCCGGAACGCAATCTGGGCTTGGCGCTGCTGTTCGGCGACGAAAACGGCCTGCCTGTTCAGGGTCTCGACCGCCTTGAGCGCGACGCTGACATCGGCGAAGGCGGAAGCGAGGACTGCGCGATAGCTCGCGATAAGCTCCTGCTGGCTGGCGAGCGCGAGATCCCTTTGGCCGATCAGCCGTCCGCCATCGAAGATCGGCTGCACAAGCCCGGCGGCGAGGCCGTAGCCGAAGGCTCCACCACTGAACAGGGATGTCAGCGCGGTGCTGGCAAGATTTGTGGTGCCAGTCAGATTGATCGTGGGGAAGAAGGCGGCGCGCGCTGCCTGGACATCGGCGCCGGCTGCGGCCAGGCGCTCTTCTGCCGCCTTGATATCGGGGCGGCGCGTCAGAAGCTCGGAGGGCAGCCCCGGTTTGACCTGCGGCGCGCGAATGCCGGACAGCGAGTTCCCAGCGACGGTGAATGTATCGAGCGGTTGGTCCAGGAGGACCGCCAAGGCCGAACGGGCCTCGAATTCCTGCCGTTCCAGCTGTGGCAGCGTGGCCTCTTGGCCGGCGATCACGGCCCGTTGCTGCGCCAGGTCAAGATCTGTTCCCGCACCGGCGCGGACGCGCGCCTCTATGGTGCTGAGCACGCTGCGGGCGTTGGTGAGGTTCGAGTGAGCAATGCGCAACCTGTCGCGTAGGGAAAGCACGGTCAGGTAATTGTTCACGACATCGGCCGTGATGCTCAGCGCGACCGTGCTTTGGTCCGCCGTGCTTGCCCGCAGCGTGGCCTCAGCCGCCGCTTCGTTCGCTCGAAGCCGCCCCCAAAGGTCCACCTCGTAGCTGCCGCCGACGCCGGCCCCGTAAGAGCGGGTGACGTTGCTGTTGCCGGCATTGCCGCGCAAGGCCGCGTCAGCATCGAAACCGATGCTCGGGAACAGCGCGGCTCCGACCACGCGGGTGCGCGCCTCAGCTTGCAAGATTCTCGCCGCCGCGATGGCGATATCAGTGTTGTTGGCATGGGCCGTGATGACGACCTTGTCGAGCTCCCTGCTGCCGAACCCGCTCCACCATCCCGGCGCCGGCCAGGTCGGCGCATTGGTGGCGAGCGGTGCGCTCCAGCCGCGCGGTTCGGACATCACCGGCCTCTCAGCGGGCGTGCCTACGCATCCCGCGATCGAGGTCATCAGGGCCGCGCTGCAGCCATAGCCGATGATTGACTTGAGCTTCATTCGTTGGCGAGCGCGACGACGGGATCAAGGCGGGAGGCCTTGATCGCAGGAGCGAGACCAAAAAGGAAGCCCGTGCTGACCGCGCAGCCGAAAGCAAGGAGAACCGGGCCCGCGCTGAGCTGCACCGTCATGCCGGTGAGAGTTGTGACCCACGCGGCGAAGAAGCCCAGTGCGATACCTGCGATGCCTCCGCAGGCTGATATGACGAAGGCCTCCGTCATGAACTGGCTCAATATGTCGCGAGTTGCGGCGCCGGTCGCCATGCGGATGCCGATCTCACGGGTGCGCTCGGTGACGCTCATCAGCATGACGTTCATGACGCCGATGCCGCCGACAAGGAGGGAGATGGCCGCGATGGAGCCGAGCAGCACCGTCATCGTATTCGCCGTGGCCGACACCGTTTCGATCAGCGACGCCATGTTGCGGATCTGGAAATCTTCCTTGCCGTGCCGATCCGTGAGGAGAGCCCGCACGTCCGCCTCGCTTTGATCGATCCGGCTCGTATCCGCGACGGCGACGGTGATCGATTGAACATGGCGTCGACCAAAAATCCGGAGGCTGCCGGTGGTAATCGGAACGATCATCACATCGTCCATATCCCGTCCGCCCGCATTCGCTCCCTTGGGGGCCAGCACGCCGATGACCTGGAATGGGACATTGTTGATGATGATGAACCGCCCGAGTGGCTCCTCCCCGTCAGGGAAAAGGATATTCGCGACAGTCGTGCCGAGAACCACTACCGCAGCGTAGCTTTCCGCATCCTCGGGTGTGAAAAAGGTGCCATGCGCGATATCCCAGCGCTGGGCGACGGGATAACCGGAGGTCGTCCCCGTGGCGAGGGTGCTGTAGTCGACGCGGCCGCCGCGCACTGTCACTGAGGACGAGATCTCTGGCACGGCGACGACCACATTCTCCTGTTTTGCGATGGCCTCCGCGTCCGCGGGGATGAGGCTGGTGACCGAGCCACCTGCTGAGAAGCGTTGGTTCGGCGCGCCGGGCCGGACCAGCAGAAGGTTGCTGCCCATGGCCGAAACGCGGTCGAGCACGTTCCGCTTGGCTCCCTCTCCAACGGCAAGCATGGCGATGACGGAGGCGACGCCGATCATGATTCCGAGCAGCGTCAGCAGTGTGCGAAACGGATTGGTCCCCAGGGCCCGCATCGCCATCTTGGCCGCCTCGGCCATTTGGCCGGCGGGGTGGCGGTTCGCCGGTGCCGGATGGGCCGGCAGCCCGTGGGACACCGTGCGGTCGAGATGGCTTAGATCATTGCCCGTGTCGGACAGGATGCGTCCATCCTGGATCTCGACCACGCGACGGGTCTGCGCGGCGACATTGCGGTCGTGGGTGATCAGGATGATGGTGCGCCCCTCGTCCGAAAGGCGCTTCATAAGGTCGAGCAGCTGCTGACCGCTCTTGCTGTCGAGTGCGCCGGTCGGCTCGTCGGCGAGAATGACGCGGCCGTCATTCATCAGCGCGCGGGCAATCGAGACGCGTTGCTGCTGACCTCCGGAGAGCTGGTTCGGCAAATGCGTCAATCGCTCGCCAAGCCCGAGGCTGGTCAGGATGCTCTCTGCAGCCTCGTGGCGCTCGCTAGCGGGCCGGCCCGCGTAGATGGCCGGGATCTCGACGTTCTCCACGGCAGTCGCGTTTGCGATGAGGTTGTAGCTCTGAAAGACGAAGCCGAATTCGTGCCGCCGGAGCTGCGCGAGTTCGTCGCGCGAGAGATCTTCGACGTCGCGCCCGGCGAAGCGGTAACGACCTGAGGTCGGCCTGTCGAGACAGCCGAGAATGTTCATCAGGCTTGATTTGCCGGAGCCGGAGGATCCGACAATGGCGACAAATTCGCCGGGATAGATGGTGAGCGAGACCCCCTTCAGCGCTTCGGCGCGCACGCCGCCCTCAGTCACGTAGACCTTGGTGATGCCGTCGAGTTCGATGAGCGGCTGGATGGCCACCTTCGGCTTCGTGAGAGATTGGCGAGGATCAGGCTCGGCGTTCATGGCGCGGCCGCGTCAGAAGCGCATGCGGGGCAGGCCCGGAGGGCCGCCGGGGCGGCCGCCCTGCGCGGTGCGGGCGTCGTCGGTGCGGTTGCCGATCACCACACGCTCGCCGGGTTCAATACCGGCGCGGATTTCGGCCAACACACGATTGGTCACGCCGACCTCCACGGGCCGGGTCTCGATCGAGCCATCATCACGGACGACATCGACGGTCGCTTTCCGCTCGCGACCGCTTCGTTTCACCGCAGAAAACGGTACAGAGACGACATCATGGGCCTCCGCCACCACGAAATAGACCTGCGCCGTCATCTGCGTCATCAATTCCTGCTTGGGATTGGCGACATCGAACAGCGCGGTATAGAGCACCACGTTGTTGACGACTTCGGGCGTCGGCATGATCTGCCGAAGCGTGCCCGTCCAGCGCCGCTGCGGCATGCCGAGCGTATTGAAATAGGCTTTCATGCCGAGCTTGAGCCGCGACACATCCGCTTCCGAGACCTGGGTCCAGATCGTCATGGTCGACAGGTCGGCGATGCGCAGGATGATCGGCGCCTGCTGATTGGTGTTCAGCGTCTGGCCCTTGCGCGCGGTCAGCGAAACCACCGTTCCGGCCATGGGCGCGAAGATCTTGGTGTAGCCGAGCGTAGCCTCATCCCCGCGAATGGTCGATTCGACCTGGCTGATCTGGGCTTTCAGCATATCGACCTGTGCCTCGGCTGAGCGCGCCGCTGCATCGGCGCTCTCGTAGGCCTCTTCGCTCGTCGCCTTGTCGCGGCGCAGCCTGCCCTGCCGTTCAAAGACCTGGCGGGCAAGGGTTGCCTGCGCCTGCCGATCGACGAGCTGAGCCTTCAGGCTCGCGAGCTGGGCCCGTCCACCCTCCACCCGCGCGACAAGCACGACAGGATCAATCTCGGCCAGCAGGAAATTGTTGGGCACTTCCTGGCCCACGACAACGTGGATCTGCTTGAGCTGGCCCGACACCTGGGCGCCCACATCCACATAGTCCCGCGGCTGAATGTTGCCGAGAGCGGATACAGCATCCTCGATATCACCGCGCGTCGCCACCGCCGTTACAGGTTCTGCCCGCGTCTCGGTTTCCGAGGCGGCACGCATGTAGCCCATGGCCCCGGCTCCCGCGGCTAGCACGGTGACGGCGGCGAGCACGAGGCGCCAGCGCGAGCGTCGGCGTCGTGTGGCTGGCATGGGCCGCACCTCGTTGTCCGCCGGCGGATTGGTGCTCTCGGCCATCAGGGCTTGGCTCCGCCGTCTGTCACATCTGCCGGAACATCCCGAAGCTTGATCAAAGCGTTCGCTGCCTCAAACCCGCTGTGCGTGGCCCAGATCTTCTGATCGGTGATATCTTTAGGCAGATCAATAGCGGCAGCCATATCCATCCCGCCGAAACCGCATTAAATTTTTGTAAACCTTGAGTATTGCGCAACTGTGGCGCGCCGTCGGGAGGCGTGATCACGATCGCCTGAGCGTCCGTGAGGTCAGGCTCTCGTGCGAATGGCGCCTAAGATCGCAGCGAGGCCGGAGGTGCAGGCGGCAAGGGTCAGCATGGCGGTGGGGGCTTGGTGGCCAAGCAGTCCGAAGACGGCAGCGGCGGCGGCCACGCCAAGGGTCTGGCCGACAAGGCGCGCCGAGGACTGCATTCCGCTGGCGCTGCCGCTACGGGCCCGTGGAACGCCCATGAGCATCGTGATGTTATTCGGTGTCTGGAAGAGGCCAAAGCCCACGCCTGCGAAGGCCAGCCGCCAGAGAATATCGATCCTGGTGGCCGCGTCGGGCAGCATCGCGAGGAGAGCGATGCCGATCGTCATGAGCACCAAGCCCGCCGAGGAAACATAGGGCGGGGGATAACGGTCGGCGAGGCGGCCAGCGAGGGGGGCCGTACACGCGACCGCCACAGGCCAGGCAGTCATCACAAACCCCGCCTGGATCACGGGCCAGCCGAGGCTGTCCTGGAGATAGAAGGCAAGCGCCAGGAAAGTCATGGCCTGGGTGGCAAAGGATGAGATCGAGGTCAGAATCGACAGGCTGAATATTGGCCGTTTCAGCAGATCGATCGGCAGAAGGGGCAGCGGGAGCTTGAGCTGCCGGCGCACGAAGAACACACCCACGATGGCGGACACGGCGAGCTCCGCAATCGGCAAAGTCCGGTCCGCCGCACCGCCTACGGTGCTGACACCCCGTATGAACAGGCCGATCACCACGGCATAGAGCAAGGTGCTGGTCGCATCGAAGGGGCGTCCCGACCGAGGGGTGAGCGGCAGGTAGCGCAGCGATGCCACAAGCGCGAAAAGGCCGATGGGAACGTTCAGGAGGAACAGCCAGTGCCACGAGGCTACGGAAAGGATTGAGGCGCCGATGGTTGGTCCCGAGGCAATGGACAGAGCGACGATCACAGCCATCCGCCCGGCGCCGACACCAAGCAAATGCGGCGGATAGATGAACCGCACCAAAGCGAAATTCACGCTCATGACGCCGGCCGCGCCGAGACCCTGGATGGCACGGCCCGCCAGCAGCACTTCGAAGGATGGCGCCGCGGCGCAAAGCACCGACGCGAGCGTGAAAACCGTGAGACCCACGCAATAAACCCGCTTGTAGCCGTGGCTGTCACCCAGGGCTGAGAGGGGTAACAGGGCGATGGTCACCGCGAGCTGGTAGATGTTGACGAGCCAGATGGCTTGTGCGGCAGGCACATTGAGGTCGCGGGCCATGTGGGGCAGCGCGATATTGACCGCGGTGCCGTCAATCACAGACAGAGAGACCGCGGCAGCTATCGCAACAGAAGCGAGGTTGCGCGCGGTGCGCGGCAGGCCTTCCTCGCCCGCGGCCGGCTTGCGCGGGGTTTCGGCAAGCGCCGCGTCATCTGCGGTCGGCGCAGGCCCATCTCCCACGTCTACGGCTGGAGACGTTCCCGCATCGGTCCCCTCGGTATTCCGGCAGTCCTTGGAGCGCTGATCGTCCTTGGCCGCTTTGTCGCTGGAAAGCGTCATTCCTGGTCCATGGCGTGCGGCCGCAGTCTCACGAAGCCACTAAAACACCACTGCGCCTCTATCGTTTTGCGCATTCTGCCACAAGCGCTCATTGCGCATGGCTTCACCCCTTTTCAGGAATGCGCGGCTCCTGCCTTTATTTTCCGGATTCTCCAGCCTATAAGGCGCCACATTTCCTTCATTCGTTCTGGATCGCCGTTTGCGGCCCTTGCGCTGTGAGCCGATCCGCCAGCCGGAGCAGACCATGGCCGGACATTCACAGTTCAAGAATATCATGCACCGGAAGGGCAAACAGGATGCCGTCCGCTCCAAGCTCTTCTCCAAGCTCGCTCGCGAAATCACCGTGTCGGCCAAGCTCGGCATGCCCGACCCCAATATGAATCCACGCCTGCGCGCCGCCATCCTGGCCGCGCGTGCTGAGAACATGCCGAAGGACAACATCGAGCGCGCGATCAAGAAGGCCTCCGGCGGGGATGGCGAGAACTACGAGGAAATCCGCTATGAGGGCTATGGGCCCGGCGGCGCGGCGCTCATCGTCGAGGCGATGACGGACAACCGCAATCGGACCGCGTCCGATGTCCGTTCCTATTTCGGTAAGGCCGGAGGCAATCTCGCCGAGACCGGCGCGGTGGCCTTCATGTTCGACCGCGTGGGGCTGATCGAGTTCGACGCGGGTGTCGCTTCCGCCGATGCGATGCTCGAGGCCGCCGTCGATGCCGGCGCCGACGACGTAGCGTCCAGCGAAGATGGCCATGAGGTCTATTGCGAGCAGGGCGCGCTGGCCGAAGTCTCCAAGGTGCTCGAAGGGCATTTCGGCGAGCCGCGCAAGTCCAAGCTCATCTGGAAGCCGCAGACACCGGTGGCCGTGGACGACGAGACCGCCGAGAAGCTCATGCGTCTGATGGAGACGCTCGAGGACCACGACGACGTGCAGAACGTTTACGGCAACTTTGAATTCTCGGACGCTTTTCTCGCCAAGCTCGCGGATTCCTGAGCATTCTCGCCTGCGGCCTGGTGTGTTCTCATTTTGTTTCCGCTAGGCTGCAGGCATGGTGATCCATCCGATTCGAATCCTCGGTATTGATCCCGGCCTGCGCCGGACGGGCTGGGGTGTCGTGGCGGCGGAAGGGTCGCGGCTGTCCTTCGTCGCCTGCGGCTGCGTGGAGTCCAACGGCAAGCTCAGCCTCGCGGAACGATTGCGGGAACTCCATGTCGGTCTAACCGAGGTCCTGGAGCGTCATGGGCCGCACGAGGTCGCCGTTGAGGAGACCTTCGTCAACAAGGACGCGCAAGCGACGCTGAAGCTCGGACATGCCCGCGCGATCGCACTGCTTGTCCCGGCGCTCGCCGACCTCTCCGTCGCCGAATACGCAAGCAACCTCGTGAAGAAGACGGTCGTTGGCGTCGGCCATGCCGAGAAGGCGCAGGTGGGAGCGATGGTGCGCGTGCTTCTGCCGAAGGCAACGCCCAAGACGGCAGACGCGGCGGATGCCCTCGCCGTGGCTATCACCCACGCCCAGCACAGGCAGGCCCGGGCTTTGGCGCGACGGGTTCTGGAGAGCGTATCGTGATCGGTAAATTGAAGGGGCTCGTCGATTCCTACGGCGAGGATTTCGTGATCCTCGATGTGGGCGGCGTGGGCTATGTCGTGCATTGCTCGACGCGCACCCTTCAAAATCTGCCGCAGGCGGGGGAGGCCGCGACGCTCGCCATCGAAACCCATGTCCGCGAGGACATGATCCGCCTCTACGGTTTCCGCTCCGACGCGGAGCGCGAGTGGTTTCGCATTCTGCAGACGGTCCAGGGCGTCGGCGCGAAGGTGGCACTCGCCATCCTGTCGGTCCTTGATCCCGGCGCGCTTGCAACCGCCATCGCCATGGCTGACAAGGCAGCAGTCGCGCGCGCCCCGGGCGTCGGCCCGAAGCTCGCCGCCCGTCTCGTCGCCGAGCTGAAGGACAAGGCGCCGGCTTTCGGCGTCGTCGATCCGATCGTTGCGAATCTCGCCGGCGCCGTCGAGGATCGGCACGCCCCGCAGCCCGCGGCGGATGCCATCTCGGCGCTTGTCAATCTCGGCTATGGCCAACCGCAGGCGGCGGCGGCCATCGCGGCGGCCATGCGGCAGGGTGGGGAAGATGCGCCGGCGGCGACCTTGATCCGGCTCGGCCTTAAGGAACTGGCGCGATGAATACCCCTTCACGCCTCGTGACCGCCGAGAAGCGCGATGACGATCAGGAGATGTCACTGCGTCCGCTCGCGCTTGGTGAATTCATCGGCCAGGCGGCGGCGCGTGCGAATCTTGGCGTCTTCATCGAAGCGGCCAAGACGCGTGGTGATGCGCTCGACCATGTGCTGTTCGTGGGGCCGCCCGGCCTCGGCAAGACGACGCTGGCGCAGATCGTCGCGCGGGAGCTCGGCGTCAATTTCCGCTCGACCTCGGGGCCAGTGATCGCCAAGGCCGGAGATCTCGCCGCGCAGCTCACCAATCTGGAAGAGCGGGACGTGCTCTTCATCGATGAGATCCATCGTCTCAACCCGGCGGTCGAGGAAATTCTCTATCCGGCGATGGAGGACTACCAGCTCGATCTCATCATCGGCGAGGGGCCCGCGGCGCGCTCGGTCAAGATCGACCTGCCGAAATTCACCCTCGTCGGCGCGACAACCCGCCAGGGACTCCTGACGACGCCCCTGCGCGATCGCTTCGGCATCCCCATTCGCCTGCAGTTCTATACGGTGGAAGAGCTGGAGCTCATCGTGACGCGCGGGGCGCGCGTGCTCGGCATCGGCATGAGCGAGGACGGTGCCAATGAAATCGCCCGCCGCGCGCGCGGCACGCCGCGCATCGCCGGGCGTCTCCTGCGCCGCGTGCGTGATTTCGCGATCGTCGGCGGCAATGCGACGGTCACCCGGAGTGTCGCCGACAAGGCGCTGGGGCTGCTGGATGTGGACGGGGTCGGCCTTGACCTCATGGACCGGCGCTATCTCACGATGATCGCGACATCGTTCGGTGGCGGGCCGGTCGGGATCGAGACGATCGCGGCGGCGCTATCGGAGCCGCGGGACGCCATCGAGGAGATCATCGAGCCCTTCCTGATCCAGAAGGGCTTTGTCCAGCGCACGCCGCGCGGGCGCATGCTCACGCCACACGCTTTCCGCCATCTCGGCCTTGCCGAGCCGACGCGCGAGGCGCCACAGATGCCGCTGTTCGACGAAGGCGATTGAGCCTGTCGACGGCCGCGCTTCCGTCATGTAAAGCCTCGTCACATGAGCTGGTCCAAAAAGGAGGGCGCGCGCGGCTATCATCACGGCAACCTGAGGGAGGCCCTGATGCAGGCAGCGCTCGACCTGATCAACGAAAAAGGCACGGCAGGCGCGACCTTCGCTGAGGCCGCCCGGCGCGCCGGTGTGAGCCCTGCCGCGCCCTATCGTCATTTCCGTGACAGGGACGAACTTCTGGCCGCCGTGGCTGCCTCGGGTTTCGCCCAGTTTGCCGACGCGCTCCAGACCGCCTGGAACCAGGGGCACCCGAGCCCGGCGCAGGCCTTTGAGCGGATGGGCAAGGCCTATCTCGCCTTTGCCCGCGATAATCCGGCGCTCTACGTGGCGATGTTCGAATCGGGCCTGCCGGCCGATGCGAGCACTGAGCTTCAGCAGGCGGCCGAGCGCGCCTTTGGTGTTCTGCGAAGCGGCGCCGAGGCTCTGGTCGCGACCATGCCGGCGGCGGGGCGCCCGCCCGCTCTCATGGTCGCTCTGCATATCTGGTCCATGGCCCATGGCGTCGCAAGCCTTTTCGGCCGGGCAGATGCTGCGCGGCGCAAGGTGCCGATGGCGCCGGAGGACCTGCTCGAGGCAGGGTTCCTCATCTACCTCAAGGGGCTGGGCGGGGCGCCGGAGTAACGCGGGTGGTCGCCACCTTTCGAGCATGATCCCGTCACGGTGTCGGACGTTTCAGCTCGTATCTTGCATCCCATTGCCGTTCAGCAGCGACCACGCCCTCTCGTTGATGGCAACGATAGGGGAAATCCTCCTCGGCGACGCAGCGCGGGCATTAGCACGCTGGAGGCGGACCCGGTCGCGCCGATTGTCGATGGTCTTGGGGCATGCATCAGCCTTTGGGCCGTTGAGGCGATCTTGAGAGAGGCGCGCCTCATGATTTTTCAAGGCCCGTTATTGACAGAAAAGCCTCTCATCTCTAACTATGTAAATGTGATTAACATTCACAGAGGACGGACGGTCATGCAGCTCGCAGCGAAGCTGGACGAATTTGGCAAACCGGCCTGGATCGCCCTCACGGTGCTGGGCTTCATCGCCTGGTGGCCCTTGGGCCTGGCGGTCCTTGCCTTCTCAATATGGAGTGGACGTATGGGATGCGGTATGAAGCGCGGCGGTTTTGGCCCCTGGGCATTCCGCCAAGATGAAGGCCGGCGTTGGGGCGGCCGGTGGGGTGGACCGCCGTCGAGCGGAAACCGCGCCTTTGATGAGTACCGCGAAGAGACATTGCGCCGGCTCGAAGACGAGCAGCGCGAGTTCCGCGACTTCCTCGAGCGCCTCAGGCTGGCCAAGGACAAGGCCGAGTTCGACCAGTTCATGGCGGACCGCCGCAACCGCCCGCAGACGCCACCTTCCCAGTCTGACGCGCAGGTCTGATCACAGCACATCTGCTCGTAGCATCTGTCGCTTCGATTAAGCGCGTAGCTGATCCAGACCCTTCTAACAACGACAACGCCGCGCTCAAGAAAGCGCGGCGTTTTTTGTTTGGAACCTATCCCGCTTCTTCACGCGCGATAGGCGATGAGGACCGCGCCAGCTGCAATCATGACGACGCCGAGCCAGTTCGCTCCGGACAATTTCTCGCCGAGAAACAAGACACCGAAGACCGCGACGAGGACCACGCTCATTTTGTCGAGCGGGGCGACCCGGGCTGCGTCGCCGAGTTTCAGCGCACGGAAGTAGCACAGCCAGGAAGCGCCTGTCGCAAGCCCGGAGAGGGTGAGGAAGACATAGGTCCGTCCAGGAACCGAACTCGGCGACTGCCATTGGCCGGTCGCCCCCAGCAATGCGGCTACGGTGATGAGGATGACGATGGTGCGGATGAAAGTAGCATAATCCGAATTCACCTCGCTCACCCCGACCTTGGCGAGGATGGCGGTCAAGGCAGCGAAGGCGGCGGACATCAGCGCCCAGAATTGCCAGGTCAGGAGAAAGGGTTTCATGTGTTGCTGGCCTCCCTTGGGCTAGCGGTGCCTCTGGTGTGATCTCGTCGAAATTCGTATCACCAGTACCCGGCCAGCGGCGGACGTGCCGCCAAACAGGTCCGCATTGTCCGGACGCGTGGCCGCGATGTCGAAAGTGCCAGATCAGGTTTTGGATATCCGATGAGTGAAACGCAGCGCACCGACTTTTCTTATCTCGCCGGCCAATTGAGAGGCGGTGTTCACCGCCTGCCTGTGCGCATTTATTACGAGGATACAGATTTCTCGGGCATCGTCTATCACGCTGGATACTTGCGGTTCCTGGAAAGGGGCCGGACGGATTTCCTTCGCCTTGCGGGCGTCGACCAGTCTGTCCTTCATGATGAGGGCGAGGGCCTCGCTTTCGCCGTGCGGCGCATGACGATCGAATTCATCCGGCCGGCGCGCATGGATGATGTTGTCGAGGTGGAAACGCGCATGGCGGAGGTGCGCGGCGCGTCGCTCGTCATTGCGCAATCCATCACGCGAGGTGATGACGTGATCGTGACGGCTGACGTCCGCGTGGCACTGATCCGGGGAGGGGCGCCAGCCCGCATTCCCGAGCCATTGCGGCGCATTCTGAGCGGCGACGCGAAAGTCTAACCGTACCGCCCGGCTGGAAGGAGTGAGTGAACTCATGACTCCAGCAACGAGACGCGCGATCACGCCGTCAACTCGTTGACTAGAACTTTTGCGTCGAGCAGCCGCTAACCGCAAATTAACCTTATCTCATGCTTAACTCATCGGGAGTGCGCAGCGGGGGGAATGCCTTGGCTGACCCTTTGTAGCGCCCTCATTTCGACAGATTCCGAGGCGAGTGAGGGGATACGCGGATCATCCCATTTTTTCACAGCCGTTCGACCGTGGTGACTTGACACGTGCGAAGAGGGTGGGCCCGCGCATTGAAGGAGTAGTCGATGAATCCGGCCGAGGTTACCCAGGCGGCTCTGCCCCACGCGGGCGGTGGTTCGCTGCTGGAGTTGTTCTGGCAGGCGCACATCGTTGTCAAACTGGTGATGCTAGGCCTGATCGCCGCGTCGGTGTGGTGCTGGGCCATTGTCATCGACAAATCGCTCCTCTTCGCACGCACCAAGCGTGCGATGGACCGCTTTGAGGAAGTGTTCTGGTCGGGCCAATCCCTGGAGGAGCTTTATCGCTCCCTGCACAACCGCCCGACCCAAGGATTGGCCACCTTGTTCACCGCCGCGATGCGCGAATGGAAGCGCTCGTTCGAGGGGGGCGGCCGTTCGATGGCGAGTCTCTCCCAACGGATCGACAAGGTGCTCGACGTTTCCATCCAGCGGGAGACCGCGCGCCTTGAATCGCGCTTGCTGGTTCTCGCCACCGTCGGATCGTCGGCGCCGTTCATCGGCCTTTTCGGCACGGTCTGGGGGATCATGACAGCCTTCCAGTCGATCGCCGCATCCAAGAACACCAGTCTGGCCGTCGTTGCGCCGGGCATCGCAGAGGCCTTGTTCGCAACGGCCATCGGCCTGTTCGCCGCCATCCCGGCCGTCATCGCCTACAACAAGCTGCAGGCAGAGGCCGCCAAGGCGCAGGGGCGTATGGAGACTTTCGCGGACGAGTTTTCTGCCATTCTGTCGCGGCAGATCGACGAGCGGGCTGCCGCCTGACGGCGGACACGAGGAGCGGACAGCATGGGCATGTCTCTCGGAGCATCGGCGGGCGGTGGTGGCGGACGGCGCAGGCGTCGCCGCAAGCACGCGGCCATAGCCGATATCAACATGACGCCGTTCATCGACGTCATGCTCGTGTTGCTGATCATCTTCATGGTGGCGGCACCGTTATTGACCGCCGGCGTGCCACTGGATCTGCCGCAAACCTCGGCCAAGCCGATCAATGTCGACCAGAAACCGCTGACGGTGTCGATCAATGCCGAGGGCCGCGTCTATCTCAATGAGGACGAGGTGCAGCCCTCCGAAGTGGTGGCACGCCTGCAAGCGCAGGCCCCGGAGGGCATGGAGCAGCGCATTTACGTGCGCGGCGCCAAGAACGTGAATTACGGCCGCGTCGCCGAGGTCATGTCGCTGATCACGGCTGCTGGCTTCAAGAAAGTCGCCCTTATCACCGAACCGGACCAGCAAAGCTGATATCGTGACTGTGAAATCGGCCTTCCTCAGTTTTGTGAAGCGTGAACCCGGACTTGTGGCATCAAGCACCGGGCACGCGGCGATCCTTGTCGCCGGATTGGTCGCTTTCTCGGCGGCCACACCCTTCGCGGACCAGCAGGAGTCGGTCGCTGTCGAGCTGATATCCGCGAATGAGTTCGGCGCCATGATGCGGGGCGACAAGTCCGCCAAGGAGATCAAGCCGGATCCCAAGCCCCGCGCCGACAAGGTCGCTGACGTGGCGGAGGAGAAGCCCGTGCCTGGCGAGGCCGCGCGGGATGTTCCCGCGCCGCCGTCGCGGCCGCAGGTCTTGCCGGATCCGAACGTCGCCGAGACACCGCCGCCTCCGCAGCAGGCCAAGGTTGAGCCGAAGCCTGAGCCGCCCAAGGTCGAGCCGCCCAAACCGACGCCCAAGCCCGAGCCGGCAAAGGTCGAACCGCCGAAGCCGGAGCCGGTGAAGGAGGCTGAGCCGAAGCCTGAGCCGCCGAAACGGCCTGAGCCGCCGAAGCAGGCCGAGACAAAGCCGGAGCCGCCTAAGCCTGAACCAAAGAAGGTCGAGGCGCCCAAGCCAGAGCCGAAAAAGCCCGAACCCCAGAAGCCGGAGCCGAAAAAGCAGGACCTGGCCAAGCTCATCGAAAGCAGCGAGCCAAAGGCCAAGCCTCAGCCCTCCAAACCTGCCGAGCAGGAGAGCAGCAAGTTCAATCCGAGCGATATCCAGAAGCTCTTGCAGAGCAAGGAGAAGGCTCAGAACGCCGCCTCGACCGGCCGTGAGGTGAACCGCACGGCGTCGGCCGGCACGCGCACGGGGGCGGGCACGAGCAACACCAACTCGCCAAAGCTCTCGATGGCTCAGCGAGACGCGATCGGCCGGATCTTGAAAGAGCAGATAGAGCGCTGCTTCGCACCACCGCCGGGGTTTCAGCAGGCAAGCACGTTGGCCGTCATTCGTATGGAGTTGGGTGCGGACGGCTCTCTCTCAGCCGCACCTCGAGTTACCAGTTCGTCCTCGGATCCCGCTTTCCGCTCGTTCGCGGAGAGCTTGAGGCGGGCAGTTCTGCGCTGTGCGCCGTACCACATTCCCGCCCAATACGCTCCGTTCATGGAAGATTG
Organism: Chelatococcus sp. YT9; assembly: GCF_018398315.1. Classification (NCBI taxonomy): domain Bacteria; kingdom Pseudomonadati; phylum Pseudomonadota; class Alphaproteobacteria; order Hyphomicrobiales; family Chelatococcaceae; genus Chelatococcus; species Chelatococcus sp. YT9. The sequence goes on along the minus strand of NZ_JAHBRW010000001.1, from coordinate 1,118,222 downwards.
GCGGATTCTGAACATCGAAGCTGACCCTCAGGACTTCTTAGGCTGATGCGCATTTCCTCCTTTCTCTCTCCGATGCCCGGACGAGGTGTCGCCATCGATACCGGCGTTGACGGTCGCAACATCCTTCAACGCACCATCAGCGATGCCGCGCCGCGCCTCCGACGCATGCTGCAGCGCGGCCGGAATGGGATGGCGCGCGGTGGGCTATTTGCCTGGCGGGGGGTTGCTATCGGCGCGGCGGCCTTCATTGCGTCGGCGGTGGTGCAGCCTGCCCGTGCCGAGATCACCATCACCTTGGATCGGGCGAACTTTCAGCCGCTGCCTGTAGCGATCACCGATTTTGCGGGTGACGGCGACCTCGGCGCGAAGATTGCCGGCGTGATTTCCGCGAACCTCAGGCGCTGTGGCTACTTCGTTCCCCTGGATCGCCAGAACATGCCTCCGAGCATGGCCGGTTTCGATGCCGTGCCGCAGTTTCAGCAATGGCAGGCTCTGAATGTTCAAGGTCTTGTGACGGGCCGCGTCACGCGCGAGGGCTCCGGACGCCTCAAGGTAGAGTTCCGTCTGTGGGATGTGCCCGCAGGCCAGCAGCTCACCGGCCAGCAGTATTTCACGGATCCCGCCAATTGGCGCCGCATCGCGCATATCATCTCGGACGCGGTGTTCACGCGGCTCACTGGGCTCAAGGGCATGTTCGACACGAAGATCGTCTTCGTCGACGAATCCGGCCCCAAGGAAAGCCGTCGCAAGCGTCTCGCGGTCATGGACCAGGATGGCGCCAACGTCCGTTTCCTGACGCGTGGCGAGGATCTCGTCGTGACGCCGCGCTTTTCGCCGACGAGTTCCGAAATTGCCTATATGGCCCAGCGCCGCGGATCCCAACCGCATATCCAGTTGCTCAATCTCGACACGAATCAGCGCGAGATGGTCGGCAACTTCCCTGACATGACCTCCAGCCCGCGCTTCTCGCCGGATGGAAGCAAGCTTCTGCTCAGCCTTCAGCAGGGCGGCAACGCCAACATCTACGTGATGGACCTGCGCTCGCGAACAACCACCCGGTTGACGTCGACCAATGCGATCGACACGAGTCCCTCCTTTTCGCCGGACGGGTCGCAGATCGTCTTCGAGTCGGACCGGGGCGGCCAGCCGCAGCTCTATGTCATGCCGGCGTCGGGCGGCGAAGCGCGCCGCATCTCGTTCGGCCAGGGCACATACGGCCAGCCGGTCTGGTCGCCACGCGGCGATTATATCGCCTTCACCCGCCAGAGCGGTGGCCGTTTCGGCATCGGCATCATGAAGCCGGATGGTTCCGGCGAACGTCTGCTCACGGAAGGCTTCCATAACGAAGGCCCGACATGGGCGCCAAACGGTCAGTTCTTGATGCTGTGGCGGGACGGTGGTGGCGCAAACGGGGGCCGGATCTTCATGGTCGACATCACCGGCCGTGTCGAAGTGCCGGTGCCGACTCCGTCGTTCGCGTCCGATCCAGCGTGGTCGTCCGTTCTGACGGAAATTCGCTGACGCGCGGTTCGCGGCCGCGAACCGGCTTCGCGCAGCGTCCGTTGCAGCCAGTCCTTCACAGGCCATTAACCCTATTTCGTCTTTTGGTTTTGAAACGAGCCAGCGGCTCCCCGCGTCAAGAACCCGTCAAGGTTGACGGATCATGAATTGTAACAAACCGAGCGGCTTATTCCTCCGGCGTTCTCCTGCCACATGTTTCAGGCAAGGGGCGCGCGGGAGGGGCGCCGCAGCACAAGTCTTCGTTCTGGAGTGATCCGATGCTGTCTCTCACCTCATCCCCGCGCAGCATGAAGCTGGCAGCGGTTTTTGTTGCAACGCTCGCTATGGCCGCCTGCGCCAAGGACGCCAATCAGGCGGGGCTTGGCGGAGCCGGTGGCGCTGGAGGCTATGGGGCGGGCGGTGCAAGCACTCCTGGCTCAACGCAGGACTTCGTCGTCAACGTCGGAGACCGCGTGTTCTTCGAGACTGATTCGAGCGACCTGACGCCGACCGCTATCGCCACGCTCAACAAGCAGGCCCAGTGGCTGCAGCAGTATCCGCGCTACACCTTTGTCGTCGAGGGTCATGCCGACGAGCGTGGCACGCGTGAATATAACTTCTCCCTCGGCGCTCGCCGTGCCCAGACGGTTCGCGACTACCTCGCCTCGCGCGGCATAGCGGCTTCGCGCATGCGCACGATCTCTTATGGCAAGGAGCGGCCGGTCGCGGTCTGTGACGACATTTCCTGCTGGTCCCAGAACCGCCGTGTCGTGACCGTCCTCGACGGCGCGGGCGCCTGATCGCTTGTTACCGCGTCGGCCTGCGGCGCCAAGCGGTCCGCAGGTGCCGTGGCCATCGCATGCACACTATGGTAGAAGCGCGCGAGCGCGGTATTCAGCGTAGTGTGCGTCGCGGCGTGGAATCCAGAGGCGACGTAAGCTTTTCGCGGATGTCACAGTGCCTCGACCGCGATGACGTGAATTGACGCCGCGGCATCAATGAGCACAGCTCGCTTTGAGGATTTTATCTTAAGGGCGCTTCATGATCAGAGTTCAGCGTTCGCTTTTGCTCCTGACGGTTTGCGGAATGGCACTTTCGGCCGGCGTCGAGGCACGGGCACAGGACGCTTCCGAAATGTTCGTCCGCCTGCAGCGGCTAGAGGGACAGGTCCGCGAACTCTCCGGCCGTGTGGAACAGCTCCAGTTTGAGAATCGCCGCCTGCAAGATCAGACGCGCAAGTTCCAGGAAGATGTGGACTTCCGCTTTCAGGAGATTGGCGGGAAGGGTGGCGGTAGCTCCGCGCAGCCGCGGCAGCCGCAGAAGCGCAGCGATGCCTTCGATCCGTCAACCCAGCCCGGGCAGCCCGGCGCGCCCCGACCCCTCGGCCAAGGCCAGTCGAACCTCGCCGCTGCGGATCCCGATGCGACAGGCGGCATTGCCATTATCGACGAAACTGGGCCTGGCGAGCGCCCGGACGCGCCTCTCGATCTGTCGAGTGTTGGCCGCAACGCCCCGCCACCGCCCCAGCGGGAGCGGATGAGCGTCGCCGCCACAACGACAGATGATCCACGCACGCAATATGAGACCGCAGTCTCCCTATTGCAGCGCAAGGATTATGAAAGCGCGGAAATGAGCCTTCGCCAGTTTCTGCAGTCTCACCCGCGCGATCGCCTTGTCCCCGATGCGACCTACCTCCTCGGAGAAAGCTATCTTTCCCGTGGCCGTTATCGCGAGGCCGCGGAACAATATCTCAAGGTCACGACTGAGTACGGCAAGAGCACCCGCGCCCCTGCCGGCATGGTGAAGCTGGCCGTCTCGCTGAATGCGCTTGGCGCCCGCGACCAGGCCTGCGCAACGCTCGCCGAGGTTGGCCGCAAATACCCTCAGGCAGATGCCAATGTCCGCCAGAACGTTGCGCGGGAGCGTGCACGCGTCAAATGTTCCTGATACGCCGGGCAAGGTGCTGAGCGGCAGCGTGCAGGCGTTTGCAGCCGCGCCGGACCGGGATAGCTCCGAGCTTGACGGCCCCTTGCCAGCTTTTCCTGACGACGAGGTCGCGGCGTTGCTCGCTCCGCTCCGCGGCGCAAAGGGCATTGTTCTCGCGGTATCTGGGGGCCCGGATTCCCTGGCTCTGCTGCTTCTGGCATGGCGTTGGCGATCTCTTGTCGCGGCTCCGCCGATGATCGTCGCCAGTGTCGACCACGCGCTCCGGCCGGGGAGTGCAGATGAGGTCGCGGTTGTTGCCGCCCAAAGCGCGCGTTTTGGCTTGGATCATCGCTCTCTCCGCTGGGAGGGCCCTAAGCCTGTGACCGGCATCCATGAGGCGGCGCGAGCCGAACGTTACCGCCTCCTGGAGAGGGCTGTCCGGGACGCCGGCGCGACTCATCTGGCAACGGCGCACCACGCGGATGACCAGGCAGAGACCGTTCTGTTGCGCCTTGCGCGGGGAAGCGGCATCGGTGGCCTCGGGGCGATGCGCTTCGCGAGCCCTCTGTCTCCGGGCGTCACCCTCGCACGGCCCCTGCTTGGCTTGCCCAAGGCGCGGCTCGTCACCCTTGTGAAGGCGGTGGGGCTCTCTGCGATCGACGATCCGTCCAATCGCGATCCTCGCTTCGCGCGGGCGATCCTGCGTGGGCAAGCCGCCGCGCGCGAGACGCTGGGCCTCACATCGTCACGCCTCGTCTCGCTGGCCCGCCGGGCGGCCCGTGCCGATGACGCCATCGAGCGGGCAACCGACGATGCGGCGCGTCGCTGCGAGCTGACCGATGCCGGCGCGGCGATGGCTGAAGTCCGGCTTTCTCCAGCGTTCTTCCTGGAGCCCGAGGAGGTGCAATTACGCCTTTTGCGGCGTGGCATCGCGCGGATGGCTGGGTCACTTGCCGATGGTCCCCACCTGCGCCTCGAGCGCCTTGAAGCGTTGACGGAGGCGCTTTCCGCGGCGCGTGCGCGGGGGGAGGCGCTTAAACGAACTCTTGGGGGGGCGGTGATAAGGCTATCGAGGAGCGGTCACATCCATATGAGCGGGGAAGGCCCACGTCGGCGAGGAAAGATACGGAATATTTGACTTTTTGACCGAGCATCTGAGACAATCGCCGGCTGTTTTCAGGCGCGCAAGCCAACTTCCTCGGGCTCTTCCCTTGGCAAGCATGGATGTGAGCCCTAGATTAGCGCGTACGGCGGCTTTCGCAGACAACAACGCCGCCACCGAGTGACGAGGAAGACCTAATCCGATGAACCCCAATTTCCGCAATTTCGCCCTGTGGGTCATCATATTCCTATTGGTGCTTGCGCTCGTCACGCTCTTCCAGAATCCGGGCTCGCGCGGAACCGCCAACGAGATCCCTTACTCGCAGCTCCTGAACGATGCTGATGCGGGGCGGATCACGAGCGTGGTGATTTCCGGCCAGGACATTACAGGCACCTATACGAACGGCGGATCCTTCCGCACCTTCGCGCCGAATGATCCCTCATTGGTGGGCAAGCTTTCCCAGAAGGGCGTGCAGATCACCGCCAAGCCGCCGTCGGATTCGACGCCTTGGTTCATCGCGCTTCTATTCAACTGGTTGCCATTGCTTGTTTTCATCGGCGCGTGGATCTTCCTGTCGCGTCAGATGCAGAGCGGCGCCGGCCGCGCCATGGGCTTCGGCAAGTCCAAGGCCAAGCTCCTGACGGAAGCGCATGGCCGCGTAACCTTCGAGGACGTCGCCGGCATCGACGAGGCCAAGGAAGACCTGCAGGAGATCGTGGAGTTCCTCCGCGATCCGCAGAAGTTCCAGCGGCTCGGCGGCCGTATTCCGCGCGGCGTGCTGCTCGTAGGCCCGCCCGGCACGGGTAAGACGCTCACGGCGCGTGCCGTCGCGGGCGAAGCCAACGTGCCGTTCTTCACGATCTCGGGCTCGGACTTCGTCGAGATGTTCGTGGGCGTCGGCGCGAGCCGCGTGCGCGACATGTTCGAGCAGGCCAAGAAGAACGCCCCCTGCATCATCTTCATCGATGAGATCGACGCGGTCGGCCGCCATCGCGGCGCCGGCCTCGGCGGCGGCAATGACGAGCGCGAGCAGACGCTGAACCAGCTCCTCGTCGAGATGGACGGCTTCGAGCAGAACGAAGGCATCATCATCATCGCCGCGACCAACCGTCCGGACGTGCTCGACCCCGCCTTGCTGCGCCCCGGCCGTTTCGATCGCCAGATCGTCATCCCGAACCCGGATGTCGCAGGCCGCGAGAAGATCCTGCGCGTCCACGTCCGCAAGGTTCCGCTGGCGCCCGACGTCGATCTCAAGACCATCGCGCGCGGCACGCCCGGCTTTTCCGGCGCCGACCTGATGAACCTCGTGAACGAAGGTGCACTTCTCGCGGCGAGGCGTGGAAAGCGCATCGTCACTCAGGCCGAGTTCGAGGATGCCAAGGACAAGGTGATGATGGGCGCCGAGCGCCGCTCCATGGCCATGACCCAGGAGGAGAAGGAACTCACCGCCTATCACGAGGCAGGCCATGCGATCGTCGGCCTCAACGTGCCGAGCCATGATCCGATCCACAAGGCGACTATCATTCCGCGCGGCCGCGCGCTCGGCATGGTGATGTCGCTACCGGAAAGTGATCGTCACTCCTATACGCGCGAATGGTGTGTCTCGCGCATCGCCATGACCTTCGGCGGCCGCGAGGCTGAGATCCTCAAGTTCGGCCCCAACAAGGTCACCAACGGAGCGAGCGGCGATATCCAGCAGGCCACCCGCCTCGCACGAGCGATGATCATGGAATGGGGCATGTCCGACAAGCTCGGTCGCGTCCGCTACCAGTCCAACGAGCAGGAGGTATTCCTCGGCCATTCGGTGGCGCAAAGCCAGAACATGTCCGATGAAACGGCGAAGCTCATCGACGCTGAGATCCGCAAATTGATAGAGGACGGCGAGAACGAGGCTCGGCGCATCCTCATCGAGAAGCGCGATGATTGGGAAACGCTGGCGCAGGCTCTTCTGGAGTATGAAACGCTGTCCGGTGAGGAGATCCGTGATCTCCTGAACGGCAAGCCGCCAACCCGAGACAGTGGCGAGCCGAAGACGCCGAGCCGTAGCTCAGCCGTGCCGACCACGGGTCGCAACAGGCCGCGTGGTGAGCCGGACACGGGGCTGGAGCCTCAGCCGCAGGTCTGACTGCTGGTCCAAAGAGCCTCTTCAAGCCTCCGCCGGTTTCATCCGGCGGAGGTTTTTGTTTGGGAGACACAGTCGTTGACGGCCGCCTTGAAAGATTCGCTCATATTTTTTGAACGAAGTTCGGTCACTGTCGGCGGACGGCGCTGCTATAAGCGTCAGAATCCGTACGGTTCTAGCGGTATGGGCTGGGGAGGTTGCGATGGCGCGCAAGGGACGTAAAACGCGCCTTGAGATGGAATCTCCCGCCGAGGACAAGCAGAAGGCTGCCGATATGAGACGCGCGTATTTCGGAACAGATGGCATTCGCGGCTTGGCCAATGCCGTTATCACGCCTGAGCTCGCCCTGAAGGTCGGGCAGGCGGCGGGACTTCTGTTCCAGCGCGGTGAGCATCGCCATCGTGTGGTGATCGGCAAGGATACGCGTCTGTCCGGCTATATGATCGAATATGCGCTGGTGGCAGGTTTCACCTCCGTCGGCATGGACGTGCTGCTGCTCGGTCCGATGCCGACGCCGGCCGTTGCGATGCTCACCCGCTCCATGCGCTGTGATCTCGGCGTCATGATCTCCGCCTCGCATAACCCTTACGAGGACAACGGCATCAAGCTGTTCGGTCCCGATGGCTACAAGCTGAGCGATGAGGTCGAGGAGGAAATCGAAGGGTTGATCGACGCTGATCTCCGCCTGCGCCTCTCAAAACCCGACAGTCTTGGCCGTGCGAAGCGTATCGAGAGCGTGCATGCGCGCTATATCGAATTTGCCAAGCGGACGTTGCCGCGACAGCTTGATCTCGACGGGCTGCGTATTGTGGTCGACTGCGCCAACGGTGCGGCCTACAAAGTGGCGCCCGAAGCCCTGTGGGAGCTTGGTGCGGATGTTATTTCCATCGGCGTCGAGCCCGACGGTTTCAACATCAACCGAGATGTGGGATCAACGGCACCGGCCGCGTTGATTGCCAAGGTCCGGGAAACGCGTGCGGACATCGGAATTGCGCTCGATGGTGATGCTGATCGAGTCATCATCGTCGACGAGAAGGGGCACCTCGTGGACGGCGACAGCCTGATGGCGGCCATCGCCACCTCCTGGAAGGAGGACGGGCGCCTGTCCCGGCCGGGGATCGTTGCGACGATCATGTCCAATCTGGGGCTTGAGCGTTATCTTCAGGGCATTGGCATTGATCTCGTCCGTACCGCGGTGGGTGATCGCTATGTACTCGAGCGTATGCGCCAGGATGGCTACAATCTCGGTGGCGAGCAATCCGGGCACATCATTATGCCGGACCATGCGACCACCGGCGACGGGCTCGTCGCGGCTCTTCAGCTTCTGGCCGTGGTCAAGGGACGCAACCGCCCGGTGAGCGAAATCTGCCAGTGCTTCGAGCGGTTGCCGCAAATTTTGAAGAATGTGCGCTACCGCAGAGATCAGGCCCTCTCCGAAGAGCTGGTCGGGCCGGTGGTTGACGCTGCACGTAAGAAGCTCGGCGCAGGCGGGCGCCTGGTCATACGGCCTTCAGGCACCGAGCCTCTCATCCGCGTGATGGGAGAGGGTGACGATCGTGCTCTCGTCGAGAGCGTCGTAGACGAGGTCGTTGAGGCTTTCACGCGGGCCGCTGCGGCAGCGTGATTCGACCGGTCCGGGCGCGCCGCGTAGGTTACGCGGACCCCCTTCTTTACCATTTTCGGTAGTTCTGGTGATGAACCGGACCCGTTGTACTCCGGGCCGGTTGTTTGCACGCCAACGGCGTGCCGGACCCAAGCGTTCTCGATTATGCCTCGCCGTCCGCAGGCTCTCGTAAAAATTTAAGTGAAATCAGGTTGTTAAGAAGAACGTGTTTCGCGACGCCTTGGCGGGATCGTGGATAAATCCGCTCGTCCTGTGCACCGATGAAAGGCGATAAGCTGAATACTCATTATGGTGAAGTATTAAGGTTAAGATCTGTTTAAGAGTTTTATGCGAGTGTCCCTTCATGTGCAGTGGGGAGCTCCACAATCGGACCCTTCCCTGACAAGAAGGAACTTCGTTCATGCGTGGCATGAAATCTCTCGTCCTGGCGGGCAGCTTTGTTGTGGGGAGCATGGGGGCTGGTCTCGCCGCGGATCTCTTGCCACCGCCACCCCCGCTAGCGCCTCCGGTGCCGCTCGACATGAGCGGATGGTATCTGCGCGGCGATATCGGTTTCAGCAACCAGCAGGTCGATAAGCTCGATAACGTGCTCTATCAGGGCACAACCGTCGTCAATATCAATAAAGACTTTGATGCTGCGCCTTTTGCTGGCGTCGGCGTCGGTTACAAGTTCAACAACTGGTTCCGCACCGATCTGACAACGGAATATCGTGCGAGAGCTAACTTCAAGGGGCTCGATATATACGAGGCTCCTTATCTTTCGACCGGCTATGCGACAGACCAATACTCCGGCGGCAAGACGGAGTGGACGACGCTGCTCAATGCTTATTTCGATCTCGGGACGTGGTCAGGCATCACGCCTTTCGTTGGCGCGGGCATCGGCGTCACACGCAACACGATCACGGGGTTCACGGATACCAACATCATCACGCAGGGACTTGCTTACGGGCGTGATAAGTCCAAATGGAATCTCGCCTGGGCACTCTACGCCGGCCTGGGCTATGAAGTGACGCCGAATTTCACTGTCGAACTTGCCTATCGCTACCTCAATCTGGGCGATGCCGAGTCAGGTGACCTGATCACCTATACGGGTTATAACTCGGTCTATAACCCGATGAAGTTCAAGGATTTGAGCTCGCACGACATCAAGATCGGCCTGCGCTGGATGCTGGGCGGTCCGAGCTACGCGGCTGTCGATGAGCCTCTGATGCGCAGCTATTAAGCGCGCTCTGCCGGCGGCGTTCCGCGGGACGGGACGCCGGCGCCTATGATCGCATGGAGCCTGTTTGCGTTGAGAGCTGAGGCAGCTTTCCACGCAACAGGCTCCATTCCTTTTTGGCCTGGTGTATCCAATGCGAAAGCTGTTCCTGATGGGTCGATTTCAGATTTAGAATTCCTGATGAGGATAGCGTTCTTCATTTGTCGTTTTGACGTATATGGATCTGAAATATTGGCAATCTTCTGATAATTCCGAAGATGATATTCTTATGAATAACACGTTGCATATAAGTTTTTCCTTTTCGATATTTTTATCGCATTTGCTTTAGTCGTTCGTTAAACATAAAAGTCAAGTATCCGCTGGCCGTAATGAGTCGTTGTGAGTTGGAGCGCGCGGCGACGACCGGAGGGGTGTCGCCGCGCTGCGTGAAACACGCTTCGAGGAAGACAGGACCATGCGGGCGGCATTCTTGGGGATGAATCTTTCGGCGCGTAACCGGCTGACCATGGTGTATCTGCTGGCTGGAAGCGCGCTCACATGCCAATTGACAGGGGCGCAGGCCGCGGATCTCGACTACTCCTCGTTGCGCGGCGCGATCATGGATGACAAGCCAGCCGATGCGGCGGACTGGAGTGGCGTCTATGTCGGTGCGCAGGCCGGTTATGCCAATACGAATGTCGACTTTGGCAGGGCAACTGGCGATCTCATCGCGCATGTGCTTCGGGATACGATCATCGAGGCCGAAGCCGCCGTCTCGGGATGGACGGCGCTCCCCGAGCGCGATGCGCGGCGGGGGATTTTCGGAGGCTTTCTGGGTTATAACAGCCAGTGGGATGACGTGGTCCTTGGTATTGAAGCCAACTACAATCACACCGCGCTCGATATAACGGCGCGGGATCAACTGCAGCGCAGTTATCTTGCTTCGGATCGATACAGTTATAACGTCGGTTTGGATACGCGATCTACCGTCAAACTGACGGATTACATGACCTTACGCGCGCGCGCCGGCTATGCCTTTGGCTCTATTATGCCCTATGCGATGATGGGCGTGGCAGTCGGCCGGGCCAGCATTGATCGGTCCGCGTCGGTGGCAGTGACAGCCTATGATTATTCCGGCATGGGAAGGCCTATGGCTAGTCTCGACCCCAATCCAACCACACTATCCGAGAAAAAGAACAACGAATTCGCTTATGGCATGGCGGCGGGGCTGGGCGTTGATATGCTTCTGACCGACGGCGTCTTCTTGCGTGGTGAGTATGAATACATCCGCTTCATGTCGTTCTCGAAGGCTCGCGCGGATATCAATGCCTTGCGCGGCGCGGTTGGCGTGAAATTCTAGATGCCGAGCAAGGCGTCCTTGGCGACGCAGGTGACACGGAGGAGCAGCCAAGCCCTGTGAGCCCCCCTGTCCTGGCCAGGTGCAGCCGGAGTCTCCCATCAACGCGACGGGCGGTTGGCAAAGGTGGGTCTGAAAGCTTCGTACCAATCGCCCGTTGACTGTCGGTCCCATCTCCCGTATCTCCATCCGCGGGACACCTTCCCCCAACGGAAGGCGCCCATCTGTAAGGATGGAATGACATGACAGAGACGCTGCCCGCCGTGCGCCCCGCGCGGCCTCATTTTTCGTCTGGCCCTTGCGCGAAGCGCCCCGGCTGGGATGCCGCCGCCCTCGATACGAGTTCGCTAGGCCGCTCACACCGCGCCAAGATTGGCAAAGCCAAGCTCAAGCAGGCGATCGATCTCACCCGTGAAATCTTGCAGGTGCCTGCCGACTACCGCATCGGCATCGTGCCTGCGTCGGATACAGGCGCGGTCGAGATGGCGCTGTGGTCGCTGCTCGGCGCCCGCCCGGTCGACATGCTCGCCTGGGAATCCTTTGGCGAAGGTTGGGTGACCGATGTGGTCAAGCAGCTCAAGCTCGCCGATGCCCGCATCATCAAGGCTGGGTACGGCGAACTGCCGGATCTGACGCAAGTCGATACCAAGACCCGCGACGTTGTCTTCACCTGGAACGGCACCACTTCCGGCGTGCGCGTCCCTAATGCGGACTGGATCGCCGCCGATCGGGAAGGTCTCACGATCTGCGACGCCACCTCGGCTGCCTTCGCCCAGCGCCTCGACTGGCCGAAGCTCGATGTTGTCACCTTCTCCTGGCAGAAGGTGCTCGGTGGCGAGGGCGCCCATGGCATCCTCATTCTCTCGCCGCGCGCCGTCGCCCGGCTTGAGAGCTACACGCCGGCCTGGCCGCTGCCGAAGATCTTCCGCATGACCAAGGGCGGCAAGATCGTGGAGGGCATCTTCCAGGGCGAGACCATCAACACCCCGTCGATGCTCTGCGTCGAGGACTATATCGACGCGTTGGAATGGGCGAAGTCGCTCGGTGGCCTTGATGCGCTGGTCGCGCGGGCTGATGCCAACGCCAAAGCGATTGCCGACTGGGTGGCGAAGACCCCGTGGGTCGCCAATCTCGCCAAAGTCGCCGAGACGCAGTCCAACACGTCGGTCTGCCTGTCGATCGTCGATGCCGATGTGGTCGCCAAGGGTCCGGAGGCTGTCGCCGCCGTCGCCAAGGGCCTCGCCGCCGCCCTCGACAAGCTTGATGTCGCCTATGACATCGGCGCTTATCGCGATGCCCCTCCCGGCCTCAGGATCTGGTGCGGCGCGACAGTCGACACCGCCGATGTGACGGCGTTGACCGAATGGCTCGACTGGGCCTTTGCCCAGGAAAAGGCCAAGCTCGCCTGAATCAGCTTCGCCTGAGGCGGCACGCGCGCCGCCAGAGACTCTCTTCCTTGTCCCCGGAAGAGAAGGGCGGGGGGACAGGATCCTCATGATCATCCCCCGTCCTTGCTGATGAACATTCTCAAGGCCGGCGCTGAACGCTTCGTCGTCGCGCTCGGGCCATCGACCCCACCCAAACCCCTCCGTAAGGGGAGGGGAGTAGAGAGGCCACATCATGCCTGCTCCCAAGGTTCTCATTTCCGACGCTCTGTCTCCCGCAGCCGTGCAGATCTTTCGGGATCGCGGCATCGAGGTCGATTTCCAGCCGGATCTCGGCAAGGACAAGGACAAGCTCGCCGCCATCATCGGCAACTACGATGGTCTCGCGATCCGCTCCGCCACCAAGGTCACGCCCAAGATCCTTGAAGAGGCGAAATCGCTGAAGGTCATCGGCCGCGCTGGCATCGGCGTCGACAACGTCGATATCCCGGCGGCGACCGCCAAGGGTATCATCGTGATGAACACGCCCTTCGGCAATTCGATCACGACCGCCGAGCACGCCATCGCCATGATGTTCGCGCTGGCCCGCGAGATCCCCGCCGCCGATGCTTCCACCCAGGCCGGCAAGTGGGAGAAGAACCGCTTCATGGGCGTCGAGATCACGGCCAAGACGCTCGGCATCATCGGTTGCGGCAACATCGGCTCCATCGTCGCCGAGCGCGCCATCGGCTTGAGGATGAAAGTCATCGCCTACGATCCCTTCCTCTCACCGGAGAGGGCGCTGGACCTCGGTGTCGAGAAGGTTGAGCTCGATGATCTTCTGGCCCGCGCGGATTTCATCACGCTGCATACGCCGCTGACGGAAAAGACGAAGAATGTTCTGTCTGCCGAGGCGCTGGCCAGGACGAAGAAAGGCGTGCGCATCATCAACTGCGCCCGCGGCGGTCTCGTCGACGAGGCGGCCCTGCGTGCGGCCCTCGACTCCGGCCATGTCGCAGGCGCTGCCTTCGACGTGTTCGTCGAGGAGCCCGCCAAGGAAAACCCGCTGTTTGGCCATCCGAACGTGGTCTGCACGCCGCATCTCGGCGCGGCAACGACAGAGGCGCAAGAGAATGTCGCGCTCCAGGTCGCCGAGCAGATGTCCGAGTACCTGCTGCGTGGCGCTATCTCCAATGCGGTGAACTTCCCGTCCATCACTGCCGAGGAAGCGCCGAAGCTGAAGCCCTTCATCGCGCTGGCTGAGAATCTTGGGTCCTTCGCGGGTCAGTTGACGGAAACGGGGATCAAGAGCGTCCACATCACGTATGAGGGCACGGTCGCCTCGCTGAAGATCAAGGCGCTCACCTCGGCGGCGGTCGCTGGCCTGCTGCGCCCGATGCTGGCGGATATCAATGTCGTCTCGGCGCCGAGCGTTGCCAAGGAGCGCGGCATCGTCATCGAAGAGACGACGCGCGAGGCCCAGGGCGAGCATGATGCGCTAATCACGCTGACGGTCGTCACGGAGAAGCAGGAGCGTTCCGTGGTCGGCACAGTCTTCGCTGACGGGGCGCCGCGCATCGTCGCGATCAAGGGCATCAAGGTGGATGCGGAGTTCGCGCCGTCGATGATCTATGTGACGAACGAGGACAAGCCCGGCTTCATCGGCCGTTTCGCGAGCGTGCTCGGCGATGCCGGTGTCAATATCGCGACTTTTGCGTTGGGCCGCGACCGGCAGGGTGGCTCGGCCATCGCGCTTGTCGAGGTGGACGGAGCCGTGCCTGACGACGTGCTCTCCAGCGTCCAGACCATCCCAGGCGTCAAGCAGGTCAAGCCGCTCACGTTCTGAGGCGGCTGCCGGCGACAGAGGCCTCGCGGCCCGACTTCCTTTCCATGCGCTATCAATGACGGCCTTACAGGGCCGTCATTTTTTTGCCCTGGCTGAGAGCCACGAGGGGTCACCAAGTCAGTCGCGCCGCATCGATCCCTCCCCTCAGGGGAGGCAATCCTCGTCGCGTGACTGAGCCGATGACACAGGGGCCGGGGCCACTCGGAAAGGCGCCACTCATGTCGATCGATCCTAACGCAGGCGTTCGGCAATGAGGATGCCGCCGATCACCAGCACCATGGCCGCCATCTGGTAGAGACCGAAGGCTTCGCCAAGAAGCACGATGGACAGGATGATGCCGAAGACGGGCATCAGATTGTTGAACAGACCGGCGCGGCTCGGACCGATGAGCTGCACGGAACGGATAAAGAAGATCTGCCCGAGGAGAGACGGAAAGATCCCGATATAAAGAAGGGTGAGCCAGCCGGTCGGTGTAGGCCAATAGGCCTTGCCTTGGGCGATCTCGATGGCGAGCAGCGGCAGGGAGGAGACGAACGCGGCCAAGGCCAGAGCCGCGAAATAGGCTGTGTCGGAGACCTTGGGCCGGCTGCGCAGATGCAAGGCGTAGGCCGCATAGAACGCACAGGCGATCAGCATGAAGAGATCGCCGCGATTAACAGAGAGGTTCAGCAGCGTCTCGAGGTTACCGTGGGATGCGGTCACCAGCACGCCGAGAATCGTCAGGACGAGGCCGGCGGCCTGGCCCAGATTGATCCGCTGGCCGAAGAACAGGATCGCGCCGAGGACCACGAAGACGGGTATCGCGCTCTGGATGATCGTCATGTTGACGGCGGTGGTCTCGTAGGCCGAGATGTAGAACAGGGCGTTGAACCCCGTGAAAGCCAATGTTCCCATGCCGGCGATGATCGGCCAGCGGGATTTCAACACGGGCAGATCGCGGATGATATCCTTCCGGCTGAAGCTGAGCAGCACGACGCAGACAATGGCCCAGCGCAGGCACACGATCGCCATGGGCGAGACCTGGTCGACAGCGAATTTGCTGGCGGTGACATTGCCCGCCCACATCAGCATCGTGAGGGGAAGCAGCACATAGGCTTGATTGAACAACCACTGTGTGGCGCGGCCGATCGGGGAGTTCGTATCAGGCATTGCTGCTCGACGCGCTTGTGGTCACGATCATGGGAAGAGGCACTCCTGCGCGCGATGTTCCCCGATGGTAGCTGATCCACGGAGAAGGGCTATTCGAGGCGCGACGATAGCCAATAGGGCAAGACCAGGGTTAGCAGGCCCGGCGCAAGGCAGACATGCATAAACACCGTCACAAGTTTCGTCCGGCGACGGGTAACGCGGGTTGTGAACTGCCAGGGGAGGGCGCGGCGACGCTGTGGCTTGACCTCGCGGGCCTAATCGTCGAAGAGAGGCTGTAAGGACCCCGGCCTTGCGCCGGGGTTTGTCATGTGAGGGGTCGGCTTTCGGCCGGCTTGAAGGATATGGCGAACGTCGTTGTAGTCGGTGCCCAGTGGGGCGATGAAGGTAAAGGCAAGATCGTTGACTGGTTGAGCGAACAGGCCGACGTGGTCGTTCGCTTCCAGGGCGGTCATAATGCCGGTCATACGCTTGTCATCGATGGCACGACCTACAAGCTTTCCCTCCTGCCGTCGGGCGTCGTGCGGCCCGGCAAGCTGGGCGTCATCGGCAATGGCGTTGTTCTCGACCCTCAGGCCCTGATCTCCGAGATCTCGCGCCTGAAGGAGCAGGGGCTCACGATCTCGCCGGAGAACCTCCGCGTTGCCGACAATGCTGCTCTGATCCTGTCGCTGCATCGCGAGCTTGATGCGCTGCGGGAAAACTCCAACAGCGGTACAAAGATCGGCACCACCCGCCGGGGCATTGGGCCGGCCTATGAAGACAAGGTCGGCCGCCGTGCGATTCGCGTGATGGATCTGGCGGATCTCGACACGCTCGAGGAAAAGATCGAGCGGCTTCTCGTCCATCACAATGCCTTGAGGCGGGGCTTCGGGCTGCCGGAGTTCAACGCAGGCGAGATCTTTGCCGAACTCAAGGATATCGCCTCCGAGATCGTTCCTTATATGGGCGTGACGTGGATGCTGCTCGATGAGCATCGCCGCGCTGGGAAGCGCATCCTGTTTGAGGGTGCGCAGGGCGCCCTGCTTGATGTCGACCACGGCACCTACCCCTTCGTCACATCCTCCCACACCGTGGCGGGCCAGGCGGCCGCCGGCTCAGGACTCGGCCCCAACGCCATCGGCTATGTGCTGGGCATCGCAAAGGCCTATACGACCCGTGTAGGCGGGGGCCCGTTCCCAACCGAGCAAGACAACGAGATCGGCGATATGCTCGGGACCCGCGGCCATGAGTTCGGCACCGTGACCGGCCGCAAACGTCGCTGCGGCTGGTTCGATGCTGTCCTCGTCCGGCAGACGGTGAAGACCTCAGGCATCGACGGCATTGCCTTGACCAAGCTCGACATCCTCGACGGCTTCAAGACAATCAATGTCTGCGTAGGCTACCGCCTCGACGGCAAAGAATACGATTATCTGCCCGCCGGGCAGGCGCAGCAGGCCCGCGTGGAGCCGATTTACGAGACAATCGAGGGATGGGAAGGCTCGACAGCGGGGGCCCGTTCCTGGGCCGATCTCCCCGCTCAGGCCATTAAGTATGTCAGACGTATCGAGGAATTGATCGGCGCGCCAGTTGCGCTTCTCTCGACCAGCCCCGAGCGTGATGACACGATCCTGGTGCATAACCCCTTCGAAGG
Organism: Chelatococcus sp. YT9; assembly: GCF_018398315.1. Lineage (NCBI taxonomy): Bacteria > Pseudomonadati > Pseudomonadota > Alphaproteobacteria > Hyphomicrobiales > Chelatococcaceae > Chelatococcus > Chelatococcus sp. YT9. The sequence goes on along the minus strand of NZ_JAHBRW010000001.1, from coordinate 1,101,404 downwards.
TTGACGTGGCGACCGATTCGAGACATTCGACCTGAATGGCCGATTATTACACCCTGCTGCAGCGGGCAATTTCTGGTCTGCCGGAGAATACGCCCGAGACTCGCGGAGCCATCTACGAGCGAGCGCGTACCGTGCTCGTTCAGCAGTTGCGCAATGTCGAGCCGCCGCTTGCCGACGCGGATATCGATCGCGAATACGCCGCGCTCGATCTTGTCATTGCGCGAATCGAAGCGGAGGCTCGGCCGCGCGAAGAGCCCGCTTGGCCGCAGGACAACTGGCCCGATCAAGAGAACCTGCACGCCTTCGAGCAAGTGCCCCAGGCGTTTGACGAAGGCCACGCCTCAGCGAGCGAAGCTTCGCCGTCGCAGGATGAGCATCTTGAGCCGTACCCGGCTGGAACCCCGCAATCTGATCTCAGGTCTGCGGATGCAGATGGAAACGGATCGCCAGGCCGTGAGCGGCCGCGGCTGGCCCCGGTTCGCCCAAAGCGGGACTGGCGCAGCCACATGCGCACTTTCGTCGTCGCGGGCGTGCTTGCCGCAGTTGTTGCGGCGATAGCGGGCGTTGCGGTCGTGCTGCGCGACAGGCCCGTCGAAATTCCCCGCGAGGAAGAGCAGGCCGCGCCCCAAGAGCAAGGTGACGGCAAATTCACGGAGCGTCTGGGTGGCGAGGCTGCGCCGGCCGCACCGCCCGCGGCGCCGCCGGTCCAAACCGCCAGCCCGCAGCAGCCTCCCGCGCAGCAACAGGCACCTCAAGGGGGTGTTGCCGTCGCGCAGCGCGCGAGCCTCTATGAGGAATCGCCTGATAACCCTCAGGGGGCACCGTTGGTGCGGGCGGGGCGCACGACATGGCGGATCGACAGCATCAATCCCGGGCAGGGCGAGCCTCTCGAGAGTGTCGTTCACGCAGATGTCGAGGTCCCGGAAGCGGGCCTCTCGCTTGCGCTTGTGCTCCGACGCAACCGCGATACGACGCTGCCAGCGTCCCATACGGTCGAGCTCACGTTCCGCAACACATCCGGCGACCCGGCGCGCTCGGTCCGCGATGTCGGCGTGATGCAGCTGAAGGCGGACGAGGGCGGCCGCGGCACGCCGCTCGCCGGCCTGCCCGTGCCGGTCACTGAAAACATTTTCCTGATCGGGTTATCGAACCTCAGCGCGGATATGGAGCGCAACGCCTCTCTGCTGAAAAGCCAGGCATGGATCGACCTACCGCTTCGCTTCGCCAACGGGCGCCGCGCCGTGCTCGCGTTCGAGAAGGGTGTATCGGGCGATCAAGCCATCAACGAGGCCTTCCGCCTCTGGCAATAGCAGTTCGCCGGTCGGAGCCGACCCCGAGCTCAAAGGCCCCGCTATTCCAGCATCTGACTTTCAGCAAGGCCGGATATGAGACAAAAAAAATGGCCCCGGAAGGGGCCATTTTCGTCATACCGGCAATCAGCCAGGCTGCTTGTATCACATCGCGGGCAGGGCGGCCGGGCTAGCCATCTCGAGCTTGGCCAAACCTTTTTTCACCGCTTCCTGCACCTTCTCGAAGGCGCGGACTTCAATCTGCCGGACACGTTCACGCGAGACGCCGAACTCACCAGACAGATCTTCAAGGGTCACGGGCTCGTCCTGGAGGCGCCGGGCCTCGAAGATCCGCCGTTCGCGGTCGTTGAGGACGCCGAGCGCGTCGCGCAAAGCTGAAAGGCGGTTCCGCCCTTCCTCTTCGTTGGCCAGGATCGTCTCCTGGTCGGCGCTGTCGTCCACGAGCCAATCCTGCCACTCGCCTTCGCCTTCCTGCCGCAAGGGGGCATTCAACGACGTATCGCCGCTGAGACGACGATTCATGTCGATGACGTCCTGCTCGGAGACGCCGAGACGCGTGGCGATCGTCTTGACCTGGTCGGGGCGAAGATCCCCTTCCTCGTAAGCCGAAATGTGGCTCTTGGCCTTGCGCAGATTGAAGAACAGCTTCTTCTGATTGGCCGTGGTTCCCATTTTGACCAACGACCACGAGCGAAGGATGTACTCTTGAATCGCGGCCTTGATCCACCACATCGCATAGGTGGCCAAGCGGAAGCCTTTATCGGGCTCGAAGCGTTTAACGGCCTGCATAAGGCCAACGTTACCCTCCGAGACGACTTCCGAAATTGGCAGGCCGTAGCCACGATAGCCCATGGCGATCTTGGCTACGAGCCGCAAATGGGACGTGACAAGCTTATGGGCCGCTTCGCGATCATCCTGCTCGCGCCAACGTTTGGCGAGCATGAATTCCTCTTCCGGTTTCAGCATCGGAAACCGGCGGATCTCATCGAGATAGCGCGACAGGCCACCTTCGTTCAGCAGCGCGGGAAGAACCGTCGAAGCCATGAAAACCTCCTAACCAACCCCCTTTAAGGCAGGTTGTCTTAGAGCCGCCTATCTGGCCGGCTCCGTATTGTAGCATATAGGTCTCGACCTGAGCGGGCGAGGCACCTTTCTGCGTCTGGAGCATATTGCAGTGCGAAGGCACTGAATGCAGTGCGTTTCCGCACATGATCTACTGTTCGGGCCTTGCTCTCGGCAAAGCCGATACCAGTCGTGACAGATCACCCGGCGGCGCACTTTCAAAGCACATGAACTCGCCCGTTGCCGGATGGGCAAAGCCCAAGGTGCGCGCATGCAACGCCTGCCGTCCAAGCGCCTCGAGTGCGGAGCGGGCGGCAGGACTGAGCAGGCTCTCCTTCGTCTTGAAGCCCCGCCCATACAGCTGGTCGCCCAGCAGGGGATGGCCGATGTGGGCCATGTGAACGCGGATCTGGTGGGTTCGCCCTGTTTCAAGACGACAACGGACGAAGCTTCCTATGGGTTCCATGCCCCGCTCCGTATCGCCGCTGAAGATCCCATCAACCTCATAGTGGGTGATGGCGATCCGTCCGCGCCCCTCGCGGGTCACGGTCATCTTCTCCCGATTATGCATCGCGCGTTCAATCGGCTTGTCGATGGTCCCCTTCGCGGTCGGCAGGAGGCCCCAGACCACAGCTGTATAGACCCGTTCCAGCGGCCCCGTGCGGCCATGGTCGGCGAACTGCTGGGACAGCGCGGCATGCGCCTGATCAGTCTTGGCCACCACCATGACTCCGGACGTGTCCTTGTCCAGTCGATGCACGATGCCCGGACGCCGCACGCCGCCGATCCCCGAAAGGCTCTCACCGCAATGGGCAAGCAAGGCATTGACGAGCGTTCCGCTCGAGTGACCGGGCGCGGGATGCACGACCAAGCCTGCCGGCTTGTCGATGACAATGATGTGATTGTCCTCGTAGAGCACCGTGAGGGGGATCGACTCCGGTTCGGGCTCTGCCGGCGCAGCAGGCGGTATCACGAGGGTGACCTTCGCACCAGCAGTCACCTTGTGCTTCGGATCCTCCACGACTGCGCCATTGATGCGGACCTGCCCAGCCCGAACCAGTTGCTGCAAGCGAGACCGGGAGAGATCAGCGAAAGCCGACGCGAGAAATCGATCCAGGCGGTCGCCGGCGAGGTTGTCCGCTACGGTAACGGTCTGCACCTGAGTGGACGCGGTCTGAGCTAGGTCGGAGGAAGCGTGCATCGGGAAGGCATGCATCAGTCCCGCCAACGGGGCAAGCACCATCCAGCAGGGCAAGGCCTCACCAAGCCGGCATCGCTACAGAGGCCCCATGAGCGAAGTGAACCCAATCCCCATCGCAGTTCCGCCGTGACGGATAGTCACTGCAACGCCTTGAAGCAGCGGCTGCGCCATCGTTACGGTGGAACGTTCTTGCGCTCCGGCGTATGATGCGCGCCGGGCACAGCAGGCGCCTTGACAGCTAATCACTGTCTGAGGCTCTTGGTCCAAAGGATACCACGCGGTCCCGGTGGGATTCGTTGTCGTGAGAGAATTTCGGACCAGCATGGACACGCAATCGACGTGTTGCAGGGGTGATCATATGGGCGCTGGTGCAGCACCTCGGCGAGGACAGACGCGGAGGCGCGGGTGAACGACGTGCGGTTGCCGCCCTCGATTGTGTCGCTGCAAGGTGGAGGAACTCCTCCGCCGAGGGCTGAGAACTCCGATAAGCCGTCGGTGGCTGGACTGTTCGAAGGCAATGAGCTGGATGTCCTCGCGGCCGAATTGTCGCGGCTGCGGGAAGAGCATCGTGATCTCGACATGGCGATCGGCGCCTTGGAGCATGTGGGTCCCGCCGACCAGTTACAGATCCAGCGGCTGAAGAAGCGGAAACTCGTCTTGAAAGACCGCATTTCCTTCATCGAGGACCAGTTGACCCCGGACATCATCGCGTGAGGGCGGGGGCTTGCCGACCGGCGCTGCCTGGCGTGGGCGGGCAGGGCAAGGCGGTGTGAGCAAGTCTGCCCTTGCGTAGGGCCTCCACACCCGCTATGGCGCGATTTTCAGAGGAGCGCAAACGTATGGGAAGCGCCGGCTACGGCATTCGCCCGCTTTGGAAGGGGATGATCACCCGATGAATGGAAAAGCGGGCAAAGCACCGGTTGCCGTCATCATGGGAAGCCAGTCGGACTGGGCGACCATGCGTCATGCCACCGAGACCCTCGAAGCGCTGGGCGTCGCGTTTGATGCCAGGATCGTATCGGCCCATCGTACGCCGGACAGGCTGTATGACTTTGCGAAGGGCGCGGCCGATGCCGGCTACAAGATCATTATCGCTGGCGCGGGCGGGGCGGCACATCTGCCCGGCATGGCGGCCGCGCTGACGCATTTGCCTGTATTCGGCGTGCCTGTTGAGTCAAAGGCGCTCTCCGGGCAGGACAGCCTGCTGTCGATCGTGCAGATGCCGGCTGGGATTCCTGTCGGGACACTGGCGATCGGCCGGGCTGGCGCCGTGAATGCGGCGTTGCTCGCGGCTGCAGTTCTGGCCCTCAACGATGCCGAGCTGACGGCGCGCCTCAAGACATGGCGCGAGCGGCAAACAGCCGCCGTAGCGGATGTCCCCGAGATCACGTCATGAGCACGAGTTCTTCTGCTGGCGGTGCAGCTAAGGCGGGCTTGCTTTCCCCTGGCGCGACTGTCGGGATTCTCGGCGGCGGACAACTCGGCCGTATGATGGCGATCGCCGCCGCCTCCTACGGGTTGAAAACCCACATCTTCGCGCCTGACGCGGACAGTCCGGCGTTCGAGGTTGCTGGCAAGCACACCGTGGCCAGCTATGAGGATGAGGCGGCGCTTGTTGCCTTCGCGGCCGCGGTCGATGTCGTCACCTATGAATTCGAGAATATCCCGGCTGAGAGCGTGGACCTTCTTCGTCGGCACGTGCCGCTCTTCCCGGATCAAACGGCCCTCGCAACCACCCAGGACCGTTTGCTCGAGAAACGGTTCGTCGCGGAGCTCGGTATTCCGACCGCGCCGTTTAGGGACGTTGCCAGCAGGCAAGACCTGGTTGAGGCCTTGGCCGACCTCGGCACGCCCGCGATCCTGAAGACGCGCCGTTTCGGCTATGACGGCAAGGGGCAGGTAAAGATCGAGGCGGGAACAGATCTAGATGCGGCTCTCGCGGCTATCGGCCATGCGCCGGCCATTCTGGAAGGGTTCGTCCCTTTCGTGCGTGAAGTGTCTGTGGTCGGTGCGCGCGACCAGGCGGGTGCCTTTGCGGCTTACGATGTCTGCGAGAACGTCCACCGTCATCACATCCTTGATATCACGACAGTGCCAAGTGCGCTGTCCGCGGAGCGGACCGCGGAGGCCATTGCGGCCGCAAAGGCTATCGCCGACGCCCTGTCTTATGTCGGGGTGCTCGCCGTCGAAATGTTCGTTCTCGAAGGTGAGGGCAGCCCGATCGTCGTCAATGAGATTGCGCCGCGGGTGCACAATTCCGGCCACTGGACAATCGAAGGGGCGGTCACCTCGCAATTTGCGCAGCATATCCGCGCGGTCTGCGGCTGGCCTTTGGGCTCTACCCGTCGCAACGGCCGGGTGGAGATGCGCAATCTGATAGGGGCCGATGTCGAGGCATGGGCTGACATCGTCGCGCAGCCCGGCTTGCACCTTCACCTCTACGGCAAGGCGAGCGCGCGCCCCGGACGCAAGATGGGCCACGTGACCCGCGTCCTGCCCGAATGACATGCGGATGTGACAGGCTGACGGTATTTGATACCGGAATCATGGCTGGGATGGTGGACAGCCGTGATGACATCTGCTATTCGCAACCATCCTTTGTGGCGGCGCGTTTCGGCGCCGCTTTCGGCTTTTGCCAAACCTACTACTCAGAATACGGGATGAAGGCGTGCAGGTTCTCGTTCGCGACAACAATGTCGATCAAGCGCTGCGTGCGCTGAAAAAGAAGATGCAGCGTGAAGGCATCTTTCGTGAGATGAAGCTTCGCGGACATTACGAGAAGCCCTCTGAAAAGCGGGCTCGCGAAAAGGCCGAAGCCGTGCGCCGCGCGCGCAAGCTGATGCGCAAGCGTCTTCAGCGTGAAGGCCTCCTGCCTTCGAAGCCGAAGCCCACGCGCTGATTCATCACCGAGCACGGCACAGCCAGGATTGCTGCGTCGATGCCGATGATCGGCGGCAGGGCTATCGTGTTTCGGCAGCGGCCCATGGCGTGGCTGCATCGATGATGCGCAGTGTCTTGGCGTCGTAAATTGACAGATAGGCTATGCGGCGCCCCGGCTCTCCTGGGCGCCTTTTCCTTTTTCCGCCGCGCGACGCTTCAACGCCGCCCGAAAGGGGCTGCTGGACGCATGTCCTGACTGCTACGCTGGTCTGCATGTGGCGCACGTCGAGACAATCCGTCGCGCCGCAGGTCAGGGATCACAATGCAATCAGTTCAAACTCTGCCTTGCAGAGGAAGGCCCATGCCCATAGGGCGTTGTCAATAAAAGACAATTTCCCACTCCTGCAGAGAACGCGGGTCGTGTCTTTGGAAATTGCAGCGATGTCGAAATGTTTCCAGCTGAACACACTGCATGAATCAGAAACCGGATTTCGCCAGAATGATGGTTAAGGGTTAACCAGAGCGGTGTTTATTGCGTCCCGGCTGGCATCCCCGTCATGGCGGCAGAGCGGCCTCGTGTGGGATGCCGGGTGTTGACCGGTATCAAGGGTAGGAGAATCTGTGGTGATGAATCAGCGCGCGGCGCAGGCCTCTCCTCGCCGTTTTCATGGCACGGCGGGATATCGCTTCTGGGTTGGCGCTCGGCTGGTTGCGGCTGCGGGCCTGATGGGTGGTCTTGTGGCCTGTGAAACAGTAGCTCCGCAGTCGGCCAGGGTCGCTGAGCTCGTCAAGGATAACTCGGCCGCGACATCGACCAACATCGCGTCGCTGACGGATGTGATCAAGGCCAATCCCAGCGATCCCGGAGCTTACAACACCCGCGGTGCTGCCTATGCCCGCACAGGGCAGTTCTCTGAAGCCATCGCTGATTTCTCTCAGGCCGTTAAGCTTAACCCCAACTACGCGCCGGCCTATACGAATCGCGCCCTGGCCTATCGCCAGACCGGCCGCGACCAGCAGGCGCTGGGCGATTTCGACCGCGCGATCGCGTCCGATCCAAACTATGCTCCCGCCTATGTCGGGCGTGCCAATCTGCTTCGCGTGCAGGGGCGCTTCGATCAGGCCCAGGCCGATTTGAGCCGGGCGATCCAGCTCAACCCCGAATCGGCCGAATCCTTCCACGCCCGTGCGCTCGTCTACCAAAGGCAGGGCCAGAACCAATTGGCCATCAAGGATTTCGACGCGGCTCTCGACCGCAACCCCTTTGTCGCGGCGCCATACACAGGACGAGGCCAGAGCCTCCTCGCGGTGGGCCAATATGACAAGGCGGTCGAGGACTTCAATGCCTCGCTCAATGTCGACAACCGCAACGCCGATGCATGGGCAGGCCGGGGCATGGCCTACGAACGTCTCGGCAGGAAGAACGAGGCGATCGAATCCTATCAGCGCGCCATTTCGGTCGATCCGAATAATGATGTCGCCAAGCAGGGGCTCCGCCGTGTTCAAGGCGGCGGCGGCCTCTTCGGCTAGGGCCGAGTCCGTCTGTCCGGATTTGCTTTGCTTGAGAAAGGGCGGGCCAGTCAGCGTCCAGGGGAAGGGAGGTCTGCTTCATCCAAGCCGGCTCCGTTCGCTGGAGATCCAGCGTACAAGCCCCGCCACAGGGCTGCTCGATGCGGCGTGCAAAGCGGCGGGAGAGCCTGTCTGGCCGTCCTCAGCGCTTGATGGCCTCGTCCCGCCTCGCGAACATATGCGCGCCGAGCGCACAGGTTTGAGAAGCCGCTCTCGCTGAAGCTTTCCCGCGGGCTTCAAATTTGGCAGCGATCTCTGCGCACCAGGCCACCGGACCGAGGCCGCGCCAGAGCGTGTAGCCCATGGCCAGCCAAAAGGACAAACCGGCGATTGCGGTCGCAATCCACTGTGCAATGAGCATAACCACCGTACCTGCTATGGCGCTGCCAGCAGGCACACCATATCGCCCCGCGCCCCCGGGGGAATGACAGCGGCGTTGCAGCGCGTTTCAATGCATTGCAGTGGCGCAGTACTTGCCGAGCCGGTGCATTTCAGCAAAAAGGGCGCCCAACTGGACGCCCTGGAATCCGGAGCTGGGAGCGCAAATTCTCCCGAAGCCTCAAGCGCATTGGCGCGGGATGCTCAATCCTCGTCCTCGTCGTCCCGAGGCCGGAGTTGCTTGAGCTTAGCGAAAACGCTGTCCGCGTCGATCGCGTCATCCTCTTCCTTCCTGGGACGGTTCATGTCGCCGAAAGGATCAATCGCGTCTTCGGGGAGCGGTGCGGTCGTCTCCTCCGGCGAGAGCAATGTCTGGCCGGCATCCAGCTGGGCGGGGCGATCCTTGGCGGAACGCGCGACCTCGAAATCAAGATCGATCTGGGAGCAAAGTCCCAAAGTGACCGGGTCCATGGGCGCAAGGCTGGCCGCATTCCAGTGAGTCCGCTCGCGGATCTGCTGGATCGTCGTCTTGGTGGTCCCGATCAGCCGCATGATTTGCGCATCCTTCAACTCCGGATGGTTGCGCAGCAGCCAGAGGATGGCATTGGGACGGTCCTGGCGCCGCGAAACCGGCGTGTAGCGCGGGCCCTTCTTGCGCTTCTGTTCCGGCAGCTTGACCTTGGGCGCCGCCATGCGCAGGACGTGGTTTTCGTCCTTTTCCGCACGGCTGATTTCCTCGCGGCTCAATTGGCCCGTGCTCGTCGGATCAAGACCCTTGATGCCGATCGCGACTTCGCCATCGGCGATGCCCTTCACCTCGAGCGGGTGCAATTTGCAGAACTCAGCGATCTGCTCAAAGGTCAATGCCGTGTTCTCGACCAACCAGACGGCGGTCGCTTTCGGCATCAGGGGGCCCGTGGACATAGGGAGCTCCTTAAAGGTCTTATTTCTAGCATCGTCTTCACGACGACGCCTGTGAGGTCAAGCGCCAGAGCCCATTTGGCAGGTGGCGGGACGCTTGAGCGCCCGCAATTCGCCGCCAATTTGGCTCCAAGTTATTGATCTGGAGCGATTTCCTGCGGATCGGATGATACCACCCGGCCCACAAGCGCTCTAGGTAAACCTTCCGCGGGCTTCCGGCCAGGCTAACCGGCCAGGGCGGGACGTCACCACCGATGAAGGGGAACTGGCGGAATATAGGCGCTGCAACGGTCGCTGGCAAATGGCCAACAGCGAGAAAGCGATGTTGGGCGCGTAAATGTCTCTCCCATGCAGGCTCCGGTTGCCTTATCGGCCTTGATTGCCATATCGGAGTAAGTGTTCCATGAACGATGGGCGTGGCCCCCGCGATGGCAGCATGAGGAGAATTGCCGATGGTTGGCCTCTTCGATGATGAAGCTCCCCGACCCGTGACTCAGCATGTTCTCGGTCAAGATCTCAGCGCCCTCTCGCTCCATGAATTGACCGAGCGCATCGCACTGCTCCGGGCGGAGATCGAGCGACTGACGGCGGCGCGAGCCGCGAAGGAAGCCTCCCGGGCACAAGCGGATTCGGTGTTCCGCTCTTGAACGGGCTGAGGCCCCTGTCTGTATCTTTTTGACGCGTGCATCTGACGGGAGTTGGCAGGCAACGGTCCATTAAGGTTTCCGATATATGACTAGGCTGTCCATTTCCTGGACGCTGAGTGGCCCTGTCCACTCTTTTTGACGCCTCCCTGCTTCGACCTTCAGCCGCCCTCAGGGCGGCTTTTTTTTGCGGCGTCGCCGGCGCGTCAAGCTGTCTCTCCGCCATCGTACCGAGCCGGGCAGCGTCTTCGGCCCGACACGCCCGGCGGCGTCAATCGTCCGTCTCGCCTTCGTGGCCAAGATATTGGCCCGCTCCGAAACCGCCTGGCGGCCGCTACGCCTGGCCGCAACTGGCGCTCTCCTTGCGATATCGGATCCAGGTGGGAGTCGATGTTTCATTACGAGACGTCGGCGTCCGGCCGGAGCCGGAAAGGTGAGGTATGGCAAGCGTAGACATGACTCGGCAGGCAACGACGCCGATCCCCTTCGGCGTGCATTTCGTTGCTTCGGAGCAGTTCCGCCGCTTGTTCCGCGAAGGCATGGCCCTGATCGAGGAGACGGCCGCCTACCTGGAAGGGGCGGGGCGCGCCGAGGCTCGCGCACTACGCCGACAGGCCGCGCTCGCCTATGCGACCGAGAGTATGCGCCTCACGACACGCTTGATGCAGATGGCTTCCTGGCTGTTGCTGCATCGGGCGGTCGCAGATGGCGAGATCAGCATGCGCGAGGCGCGTAGCGAGAAATCCAAGGTGCGGCTCGCCAATGCCGAGCCGAATGAAGTTCCCGCCATGGATGAGGCGTTGCCGCCACGACTTTGTGAGCTGCTGGTGCGGGCTCAACGTCTCTTCACACGCATCAAACATCTGGAGCATGTGCTCGCAACAGGCGACGACGACATGGCTTTCGTCACCACGCAGGCGCCTTTGACTCAAGTCAAACGCGTACAATCAGTTTTGCTTTAGCAGAATAAGGTTGGGGGGCCGGCTTGCGGCTCTTCGGAGCAGCGAGCCGGAATTGCTGGAGCCCCGCAAGGCGAGATGCCGCCGAGCGGGGCTCCAGTGCAATGCGGCGCGGTTATCTATGGCAGAACGAAACGGCGGCTGGATCGTCCAGCCGCCGTTTCATTTCGTAACTGTCGAGCGCAGACCCTCCGGCAGGGTGCAGGCCTCATCGGCCGCTCGACCTGTCAGAGGTTTTTGGGGAGGAGTCTGCCTACGAGGTCGCGCCGGTGTGACCCGGCGCAGAACCCAGCAGCTTACTTCTTACCGAAGCTCAGACCAGCGAAGCGGTTGTTGAACCGCGACAGGCGGCCGCCACGATCGAGCAGCTGCTGCGTGCCACCGGTCCAGGCCGGATGGGTGAGATTGTCAATATCGAGGTTGAGGTTCGCGCCCTCTTCGCCATAAGTCGAGCGTGTGACGTAGGTGGAACCGTCGGTCTGCGTGACCTTGATAAAATGGTATTGCGGGTGAATGTCGGCCTTCATGGCAAAATCCTTTCGAAGTCACCGCAAGCGGCGGCAACCACGCACATCGTCGGCAGGTTGTCTCAGGGTCGCGACCCTATAGCGCAGCGCCAAGCGAAGGACAAGCGGACAAAAGGAAGCAAATTCGGAGGATTGATGATGGCACGCCGTTCGGCAAGCCAGATGGACGAACTTGGAAGCGAAGCCAGGCCGCGGGCACCGCTGAGCGCCCTCAGGCCACTGTTGCCTTTTGCCCTGCGTTATCGGGGCCTCATTGCCGCGGCCTGTTTCGCCCTGCTGATGGCTTCTGCTGCGACACTCGCCTTGCCGCTTGCCGTACGCCGTGTGATCGACCATGGCTTCTCGACGGACGGCGCCGGGATGATCGACAGCTACTTCGCCGTGCTCGTCGTCGTGGTCGGGGTTCTCGCGCTTGCCAGCGCCACACGCTATTATTTCGTGACGACGCTGGGCGAGCGGGTGGTCGCGGATCTGCGGTCCGCCGTCTTTCGGCACCTCACGCAACTCGACGCCGGCTTTTACGACCGGACCAAGAGTGGTGAGATCACCTCCCGTCTCACAGCCGACACCACGATGATCAAGGCCGCCTTTGGCGCCAGCGCTTCGGTCGCCCTGCGCAATCTCGTGCTGTTCCTGGGCGCGGCGACGATGATGGTGATCACCAGCCCCCGCCTGTCGAGCCTGGTTCTCATCGTCATTCCGATCATCGTTATTCCGCTTGTGGCATCCGGCCGTGGTGTCCGGCGACGCTCGCGCATTGCCCAGGACAAGCTCGCGGCGGTCTCAGCCTATGCGGTGGAGGCCATCGGCGCCGTGCGCATCATGCAGGCCTTTAACGCCGAGGATGCGACCGCGTCGCGTTTCAGCAGGGCGGCGGAGGAGACATTCGAGGCGGCACGGGCTTCGGTGACGGCCCGCGCCATCCTGACTGCCATCGCCCTGTTCCTTGTTTCGGCGAGTGTGGTCGCGGTGCTGTGGTATGGCGCGCAGGATGTGCTCGCCGGCCGCATGACGGCGGGACGCCTGTCTCAATTCGTCATTTATGCCGTTCTTGCCGCGTCATCGCTCGGCGAGCTCAGCCAGGTGTGGGGGGAGGTTTCCCAAGCCGCTGGTGCGGCTGGGCGGCTTGCCGAGCTCCTGGCGACCAAACCTGCGGTGACGGCTCCGGCACGGCCGGTGGAGCTGCCAGAGCCGCCACTGGGCACGGTTGCTTTCGAGCGCGTGCGTTTCGCCTACCCAACCCGCCCCGAGACGCCCTCGGTCGATGGACTGAGCTTCGAGATCCGCCGGGGTGAGCGGGTGGCGCTCGTTGGTCCTTCGGGGGCTGGCAAGAGCACGGTGATCCAGCTTCTGTTGCGTGCTTACGATCCACAAGAGGGCATTGTGCGCGTTGATGGCGTCGACATTGCCGCCGCTGACCCCGCCGCGGTGCGGCGGCGCATCGCGTTCGTGCCCCAGGATCCGGTCGTCTTCGGCACCAGCGTGATCGACAACATCCGCTATGGGCGTCCCGACGCGAGTGAGGCCGAGGCGCGGCAGGCCGCTGCTTTTGCAGCTGCCGACGGTTTCATTCAGGCGCTGCCCCAGGCTTATGACACCCTTGTCGGGGAGCGGGGCGTGACGCTATCCGGCGGCCAGCGGCAGCGCATCGCCATCGCCCGGGCGGTGTTGAAGGACGCGCCGATCCTGGTGCTCGACGAGGCGACCTCGGCTCTCGATGCCGAGAGCGAGCAGCTCGTGCAACACGCGCTGGATCGTCTGATGGAAGGGCGCACGACACTCGTGGTGGCCCACCGCCTGGCAACCGTGCTCTCGGCCGACCGCATTCTCGTGATCGACGAGGGGCGCATCGTGGAAGAAGGAACGCATCAAAGCCTTGTCGCCCGCGGCGGGCTCTATGCACGCCTGGCGCGGCTCCAATTCAGCCATGCCACGCCCGAGCGGGTTGCTGTAGCGGCAGGCGGCGGTGGGCTCACCGTTCCGTAAGCTTCAGTTCGATGCGGCGATTGCGGCGGTAAGCGTCGTCATTATCGCCGAGCTCGATCGGCTGGTACTCGCCGAAGCCGGCGGCGAGGAGCCGTTGGGGCGGCACGCCTTTGCTCACGAAATATTGCACGACGGCGATGGCACGTGCGGCGGACAGGGCCCAGTTGCTCTTGAACTCGCCAAAGCCCGACACCGGACGTTTGTCCGTGTGGCCGTCGACGCGGATGATCCATGGGATATCCGCCGGGATTTCCTTATCGAGATCGATCAGCGCGCTAGCCACCTTGTCGAGTTCGGCCGCGCCCGCGGGCAGAAGGGCGGCAGAGCCTGCGTCGAAAAAGACCTCCGACTGGAAAACGAAGCGATCGCCGACGACGCGGATGTCCGGCCGCTCGCCCAGGATCTGCCGCAGGCGACCGAAGAAGTCCGAGCGGAAGCGAGCCAGTTCCTGGACACGCTGCGCCAGCGCGACATTGAGGCGGCTGCCGAGGTCGGCAACGCGCGCCTGGCTTTCCTTGTCGCGCGCTTCGGAGGCCGCGAGGGCATCCTCCAGCGCCGCTAGCTGGCGCCGCAATGCGGCGAGTTGCTGGTTAAGCAACTCGACCTGCGACATCGCCCGGGCGGAGATAGCCTTTTCCTTATCGATTTCGGCGGTCAGCTGGCCGATGCGGGCATTCGCGGCGGTGCTGGTGGCCGAGCCTGAGCTCAAGAGGCCTTGCAGGCGTTGTCTGTCGGCCTCGGCCGTTTGCAGGGTGGACTGCAGCGCGGCGAGATTATCCTCGGCATCCTGGCGGTTGGCGCGCTCAAGCGCGAGGAGCTCGTTCAGCTCAAGAATCTGGCGATTGAGCCGCTGCAGGGCGCTGTCGCGCCCGGAAATTTCCTGGGAGAGGAAAAACTGCCCCAGCACGAAGACGGTCAGGATGAAGATGATCGACAGCACCAGTGTCGACAGGGCGTCGACAAAGCCCGGCCAGTAGTCGAGCCGGCGCTCGGAGCGGCGTGCGCGGGACAGAGCCATGTCAGCGGATCCGCTCGTCGACGAGGCGTTCCAGGAGCCGCTTCAGCTCACGCTGCTGGCTGGCCTGGGCCTCCACCCAATCACGGATCATCTGCTGCTCGGAGCGCATGTGCTGTACCAAGCCCTGGACGCCCTCTGCGAGATTGGCCATGGCGTGGGTGGCCGCGCGGCCGCCCTGCCCGTCATTGATCACGGTGGCGAGCTTCTCGAGAGCCGCTGCCACGTCCTGGTCGGAGCCGCCGAGGGCCGGTGGCAGCCTGCCGGACATGGGATTGGGATTATCCACGACATGGGCGGACAGCCAATCCTCAAGCTCCGTGTAGAAGCGGCCCTGTGCTTGACCGAGCTGCAGGTCGAGGAAACCGAGGACGAGAGAGCCGGCGAGGCCGAACAGCGACGAGGAAAAGGAAATGCCCATGCCCGCAAGCGGCGCAGCGAGCCCGCTTTTCAGTTCCTCGAAGAGAACGCCGGCCTCCGCGCCCGTCCGCATGGACGATATGACCCCGCCAACCGAGCTGACGGTCTCGAGGAGGCCCCAGAAGGTGCCAAGCAGGCCGAGGAAGACGAGGAGCCCGGCGAGATAGCGCAGATTCTCCCGGTTCTCGTCAAGGCGCGCGCCGATCGACTCGAGGATCGCCCGGAACGTATGGGTGCTGACCCCCCGCGATGAGTTCTTGTTGCCGAAGAGCTTCGCGGTAGGCCCGAGGAGGCTCGGCGGCGAATCAAGCGTCGCATTCGGGTTCGAACGGCGCAACTCGTTGACCCAGCGAACCGAGCGGAACAGCCGGATCACCTGGCGGAAGGCGAGAACGATGCCGATGAGAAGAGCGCCGATGATGAGGCCGTTCAGCCCCGGATTCGTCATGAAGGCCGTTGTGATCTGCCGGTGCAGCACAAAGGCCAGGAAGCCGACGAGCACGATGAATACGAGCATGCGGATCACGTGGATCCGGGGAGGGGTCAGCTTCAGGGAGTCATCGGCAACCATGCATCCACCCGCGTGCTCACGGCAATCAAGAGAGTGGCTGCATGTTCGCTGGCGCGGCGTTCGCAATCAAGCCTTTAGGGCGGCGAGCCCCCGCCATCCCGAGAGCTTTATGCATCCGGGTCTTGAGCGTGCTATTTTTGTACGCGTGGTTTTGATGAATTAGAGGGTGGGGGACGGCGAGACCCGTCCCGCAAGCGTCGGAGGCCTCCCATATGGAGATCATCCGCTTGGATGAAGCGTGATGATCCGTCCATGACGAGCCCGCCCGGCAATTCTTGGCCGCGCAAATCTGAACGCCACTCTCGTCTCAGCCCGATCTTGCCTCAGGAGGCGGGCTGGGGCGCGCGCGCGGTTTTCAGAACGTCGAGCAATTCGCGGTGCAAGGCTTCGTTGCCGCAGGCGATGTGGCCCTTCGCGACGGGATCGGGGCCGCCCTCGGCGTCGCTTGCAAAGGCGCCCGCCTCGCGCAGGATGGCGAGGCCAGCGGCCATGTCCCAGCTTTTGAGGCCGCGCCCGAAAAAGGCGTCGAAGCGGCCGCAGGCAACATAGGCGATATCAAGGGCAGCCGCGCCATAGGAGCGCAGGCCGGCGGCGCGCGCGCTCATAGTCGCAATCTCGCGGAGCGTGGTCGCCTGGGTGCGCTCGCCGAGATGCGGAATATCGCAGCCGACGACCGACGCGCTCAGCTCCCGGCGCGCGGCGACGCGGACACGGCGGTTGTTGAGAAATGCGCCCTTGCCCTTCTCGGCGATGAACATCTCGTCCTTGATCGGATCATAGATGATGCCGGCAACCATCTGCCCGTCGCGCTCAAGGCCGACGGAGATGCAGAAATGCGGAATGCCGTGCAGAAAGTTTGTGGTGCCGTCCAGCGGGTCGATATGCCAGCGATGCGAGGTGTCGCTACCCTCGATGATCCCGCTTTCCTCCATCACCAGTCCATAGCCGGGCCGGGCTTTCTCCAGGGCCTCGCGGAGAATGGTTTCGGCCTTGCGGTCGGCGTTGGAGACGAAATCGCCTGGCCCCTTGATGGACACCTGGAGCGCTTCGACTTCGCCGAAATCGCGCTTGAGGGAACGCGAGGCCTTGATGACGGCCTCCGACATGACGGTGATGAGCGGGGAGCGAATCATTGCTTGGGTCTGCCTTCGCGCCGTGTCGCGACGCCATCGGTAAATTTGGATTGTGTCCGGAGGGATATGTCCAAGGGGCGCCAGGCGGAGAGGCTGGCCTGCGGACACTAACCCAGGGAATTGATCCGGTGAACCGGTCTCTGGGGTTTGGCCGCAAGAAGGTGACCAAGCCCAACGAGATCGGCGCCGGATATTGATGCCGCTGTGTGCCTGCCCGCCGCCCGCCCGTCAAGGCTGCAGATTGGCGGAGAGATCGGCATTGCGCTGGCGTGCGAGCCCTTCTGCCTTGATCCTCTCCGCGGAGGAGAGATCCTTCAGGGTATCGTCAAGCCATCTGTCGGCGAGGCCTTGCTGCGTCGCCATCAGATTCCAGGCAGCGGCTTCGACGCGGTTCTTCGCCACGCCCCGGCCCGTTGCCAGGAGACGCGCATATCGATTTTGCGCGATGGCGTTGCCGCGACCGGCTGCCAGCGCAAACAGCTGCGCGGCCCGCTTCTCATCCGCCTTAACCCCCTCGCCGTTGAACAGCATGATCGCATATTCAACCTGGGCGCTGATGTTGTCGTTCGCGGCGGCACGCGCCATCCACTGGGCGGCTTCGGCGTCGTTCTGAGGGATGCCGCGGCCCTGCTTCGTCAGCACGGCAAGAGCATATTGGGCGTCGCCGATTTCCGCCTGAGCGGCGGTGCGCAGCAGGTCGATCGCGCGCTTCAGGTCCTCCGGCTTGCCTGTGCTGATGAGCGCCACGGCCAGATTATACGCGGCTGGTCCCTGGCCGGCCTTGGCAGCCTTCTCGAGATAGCCGAGGGCGGCCATCTCGTTCTTAGGCACGCCGCGCCCCGCAAGCATCATCATCGCCAGGCCGAAGGAGGCATTGGGATCGCCTTGGGCGTCCGCCAGCTTGTACCACTCGGCTGCTTTCGCGAAGTCCTGACGTATGCCGAGGCCTTGATAGGTGAGCTCGGCCAGCAAGGTCAGGGCGGCGGCGTCGCGCGGGTTGCGGTCGGCTCGCTGCTTGGCCTCGTCATAGGCGCGGCGGTAGAGGCCACGTTGGTAGGCGCCATAAGCGATGTCCGCATTTGGGTCGGGCAAGGTCGGCAGCGTCGGAATAGCCGATTGCGGAGCCTGACCGAAGCCGCGTTGGGTGGGGCTGCCGAAGGGACTATCCAACGATCCCGGGCCATCGAAGTTCGGCATCACCGTTGATGGCAACTGGCGAGGTCGCTGGTTCTGGACGTTGCCGTCCCCGGTCGATCCTGATGACGCCGTCGGCGGAGAGGGTGCGCGCGCGGGGGACTGCGCCCTCTCCTGTGCGGTCGCTTCCGCTCCCACCCATGCAACGGTGGTGATCGCGAGCCCGCCGAGGATGAGCGTCCGCAGCGTCATGGTTCTTCCGGTACGTTGGCGGCTATCTGCGCAAGGGCCTCCGTGACTGCGGCCGCCGGGCCGTCCGGATGTCTCCAGACTGCGTCTCCAAGCGCGACGAATTCGACGCCGGCCGCGGCCAACGGGCCGACATCCCCGAGGCTCTCAGCGTAAGCAACGCAAGGCGTCGCAAAGATCGAGGCCCACCAGCCGGCGCGCTCCAGCGTCTCGGCGGCGGTCGGCACGCTGCCATCGGGGCGAGGCTCGCCGAACATCACATAATCCACGTCGGCCTCACCGGCCTGCATGGCGGCATGCCGGCTCTTGAGGCCGCCCACCCCGAGGATACGTTGCGGGCGGAGCTGCTCTCCGGCGTCATCGAGAATGCGCTCCGGCTCTTCCTCGCCACGGATATCGATATGAGCACCGTCGGCGCCGCCGCGCACCGCGACGCCCGCAGGGCCTGCCACGACCAGCGCCGCCCCGGCGTCCTGAGCAACAGGCGCCAGTTCCTTGACGATGTTGATGGCAGCCCGTTCGTCGCCCACATCGAGCCGCAGCAATACGGCGGCGATGTCGCCAGCGGCGCAAGCGGCCTTCAGTACGGGCGCGAAGGCTTCAGGGGCAGCGACTGCAGGGCTGACGAGATAGAGACGGCAGAAAGGTTCGGTCATTCATTCACTCAATGCCGCAAATGCGGCGATGCTCCGCTGATAGGGCGGAGCATAACGTGATTCTGCCGTTGATGATGGCGCGAGAGTGGCGCGCCATCCTTCGGTCGGCTGATCGTGATATGTCAGCCGGCCTTGGACTATCAGCCGATCTTGGGGGCAAGCTCGCCCTTCTCATACCGCTTCGCCATGGCGGCGAGGGAAAGCGGCTTGATCTTGCCGGCCTGGCCAGCCGTGCCGAACTCCTCAAAGCGCTGCTTGCAGAGCTTCGTCATGGCCTCCATGGCGGGCTTCAGATATTTGCGCGGGTCAAATTCGCCCTTGTTCTCGCTCAGCACCTTCCGGATCTGTCCGGTCATGGCCATACGGTTGTCGGTGTCGATGTTGATCTTGCGCACGCCGTGCTTGATGCCGCGCTGGATTTCTTCCACCGGAACACCCCAGGTCTGGGGCATCTCGCCGCCATAGGCGTTGATGATGTCCTGGAGATCCTGCGGCACCGAGGATGAGCCGTGCATGACGAGATGCGTGTCCGGCAGGCGGCGGTGGATTTCCTCGATCACGTGCATGGCGAGGATGGCGCCATCGGGCTTGCGCGTGAACTTATAGGCACCGTGGGACGTGCCCATGGCGATCGCGAGCGCGTCGACCTGGGTTTCCTTGACGAATTTCACGGCCTCTTCGGGGTCGGTCAGCAGCTGGTCGTGGCTGATCTCGCCCTCGACGCCGTGGCCGTCCTCCTGCTCGCCGCCGCCATGCTCCAGAGAGCCGAGCACGCCAAGCTCCCCCTCGACCGACACGCCGCCCCAATGGGCCATCTCCACCACCTTGCGGGTGATGCCGACGTTATAGTCCCAGTCGGCGGCGGTCTTGCCGTCGGCTTTGAGAGAGCCGTCCATCATCACGGAGGTGAAGCCGTATTGGATAGCGGTGGCGCAGGTGGCTTCGTTGTTGCCGTGGTCGAGATGCATGCACAGCGGGATGTGCGGATAGAGCTCGGCGAGGCCCTCGATCAGTTTCGCGAGAACGAGGTCATTGGCGTAGGAGCGCGCGCCGCGGCTCGCCTGAATGATGACAGGGGCATCGGCTGCATCAGCCGCCGCCATGATGGCGAGGCCCTGCTCCATGTTGTTGATGTTGAAGGCGGGAACGCCATAGCCGTTTTCCGCGGCGTGATCGAGCAACTGGCGCAGGGTAATGCGAGACACGGTTCAGATCTCCTATGCGACGGTGGCCAGCGGCCACTAGGGGATGGGAGCGGCAGGGCCGACTGGGCCCGAATTGCGGATCAGGACGCCTTCAGAGCGCTGACACCCGGCAGGTCCTTGCCCTCGAGCCATTCGAGGAAGGCCCCGCCGGCCGTCGACACGTAGGTAAAATCACCGCCCACGCCGGCTTGGTTCAAAGCCGCGACGGTGTCACCACCCCCGGCGATCGACACGAGCTTGCCCTGCTTCGTTCGCTCGGCGGCATGCCGCGCGGCGACGACCGTGCCATGGTCGAAGGGGTTCAACTCGAACGCGCCGAGCGGGCCGTTCCACACGATGGTGGCCGCATCGTCGATCGCGGATTTGATGCGCTCGATCGATTGCGGGCCGACATCGAGAATCATGCCGTCGGTCGGCACGGCGTCGAAGCCATAGGCGTGGTGGGGGGCGTTCGCCTTGAACTCATAAGCGACGACGCCATCCACCGGCAGGATGATGGCGCAGTTCTTTTCTTGCGCGACCGAGAGAATGCGGCGGGCTGTATCGGCTAGGTCCTTCTCAGCGAGTGATTTGCCGATATTGACGCCCTGGGCATGCAGAAACGTGTTCGCCATGCCACCGCCGATGACGAGCGCGTCGACCTTGGCGACCAAGTTTTCCAAGAGATCGAGCTTTGTCGATACCTTGGCACCGCCGACGATGGCCACGACAGGGCGGGCGGGCTTTTCCAGGCCTTTGCGCAGCGCCTCGAGCTCAGCCTGCATGCTGCGGCCGACATAGGCCGGGAGCACATGGGCCAGGCCCTCTGTCGAGGCATGGGCGCGATGGGCAGCCGAAAAGGCATCGTTGACATAGATGTCACCAAGCTTGGCGAGCTCGTCGACGAAGGCCTTGTCATTCTTTTCCTCACCTGCGTGAAAGCGGGTGTTTTCAAGGAGAAGGACATCCCCATCGTGGAGCTTGGCGATTGCTTGCTGGGCTGTCTCGCCGATGCAGTCCTCGGCGAAGGCAACCGGCTTCCCCATTGCTGCCGCCACGGCCTTCGCCACGGGTTTCAGGCTGTCCTTCGGCTCGCGCTTGCCTTTCGGGCGGCCGAAATGGGCGAGCAGGATCACCTTGCCGCCACGATCGGCAATCTCGCGCAGCGTCGGCACCACTCGCTCGATGCGCGTGGCATCGGTCACCTTGCCATCTTCCATGGGGACATTGATGTCGACGCGTACGAGGACGCGCTGCCCCTTTACCGGCGCTTCGTCGAGGGTGCGGAACGAGGTCATAGGCCAAGGCCTCCTGCGTAGCGGAGAAGGATGACGGCGAGCACAGCGCCGCCGATGGCGGCCAGTGCTGCGACGACAATGAGAGCTCCGTAGCCGGGAAGACGGCTGACGCGGTAGTCAACCGCAGAGACATCCTCCTGGCGCGCGAGGGAGCCGGTGATGCCGGTCGATTTCTCGATCTGCGCTTCGAGCCGCAGCATCAAGGCTTCGGAACGCGCGAATTTTTCCTCGATGCGCGCCGCTTTCTCCTCGATGCGTGCCAGCTGGTCGAGGCCAGAACGCTGGCTCGCTGGGACGGCTTGTGCGGATGGCTGCGGCTGGGCGGTCTGCGGTGCCGACGCCGGCGCCGGGCGTGGAGCTGTCTGAGGTGCCGGCTGGGCCGCGGGCGCTACCCGTGCTTCGGGCACCGGCTGAGGCGGCGGCGCCGGACGAGGGTCAGGCTGTGGTGCCGGCGGGGGCGGCGGGACCTCCGCCTCAGGTGTCGAAAGGCTGGGTTCGATACGTCCACTCGTCCGGGGGTCGCTCATGGGCATCCATCCAGTTGCGAGAAGAGATAGCGGATGGGGGATCCGCCGGCTGTTCGCGATCGAAGCGTCCTCACCAAAGCTCTCTTACCGTGGCAGGTACGCTCGTATCTCAGAACGCAAAAGGCACCGGCTTTGCCGATGCCTTCTTACAATAAAGCTGTCTCAGAGCAGCTTCGCCATCGCAACTGCGGTGTCGGACATGCGGTTGGAGAAGCCCCATTCGTTGTCGTACCAGGACATCACGCGCACCAGCTTGCCATCCAGCACTTTCGTCTGGTCGAGGGCGAAGGTCGAGGAATGCGGATCGTGGTTGAAGTCGATCGAGACATTGGGCGCCGTCGTGTAGGCGAGAATGCCCTTCAATGGGCCTTCAGCGGCCGCCTTGAGAGCGGCGTTCACTTCGTCCTTCGTGACGGCGCGGCTCGGCACGAATTTGAAGTCGATGACCGAGACATTCGGCGTCGGCACGCGGATCGAGGTGCCATCAAGCTTTCCGGCTAGCTGCGGCAGCACGAGCCCAACGGCCTTGGCAGCGCCTGTGGAGGTCGGAATCATCGACATCGCGGCCGCGCGGGCGCGGTAGAGATCCTTGTGCATCGTGTCGAGCGTGGGCTGGTCGCCGGTATAGGCGTGGATCGTCGTCATGAAGCCCTGCTCGATGCCGAAGGCTTCGTCGAGCACCATGGCCAAGGGCGCGAGGCAGTTCGTGGTGCAGGACGCATTCGAAACGACCAGATGATCTTTGGTCAGCTTGTCGTGATTGACGCCGTAGACGACGGTGAGATCGGCACCATCGGCCGGGGCGGAGACGAGGACGCGCTTGGCACCGGCGGTGAGATGCGCGGCTGCTTTCTCGCGGCTTGTGAAGATGCCCGTGCATTCGAGGGCGATGTCGACCCCGAGATCCTTGTGCGGCAGCTCGGCGGGGTTGCGGATGGCAGTGACCTTGATCGGCCCGCGGCCGACGTTGATGGTATCGCCTTCGACCGTCACTTGGTGCGGAAAGCGGCCATGCACCGAGTCAAAACGCAGCAGATGGGCGTTCGTCTCGACGGGGCCGAGATCGTTGATCGCCACGACTTCGATGTCCGTGCGTCCGCTTTCCACGATGGCGCGCAGCACATTGCGCCCGATACGCCCGAACCCATTGATCGCGACCCGAACCGCCATAACCTTACTCCTCCGCTGGACATCCCTGGGCAGGAATGCCTTTCCGTATCCGATAATACTGACCGCTGTCAGCCGTTGTGGCGCGCGGTGACACGCTCCACAACGCTTTCAGCCGTAATGCCGAAATAAGCGTAAAGATCCTTATAGGGCCCGCTGGCGCCAAAGCTCGCCATGCCGACGAAGATGCCGTCATGGCCGATGACAGCATCCCAGCCGAAGCGGACTGCGGCCTCGATAGCGACTTTGATGGGCGCATCGCCAACCACGGCCTTCTGCACGTCTTCCGGCTGTTCGAGGAACAGCTCGAGCGACGGTACGGATACCACGCGGGCATGGATGCCCTTCTCGGCCAGCTTCGCCTGTGCCGCCATGGCGATCTCGACCTCTGAGCCTGACGCGAAAAGTGTCGCGATCGCTTTCCCACCTGCCGGTGACAGCTCATAGGCACCCGTGGCGCAGAGGTTGCTCTCGACGGCTTCCTTGCGCAGCAGAGGCAGATTCTGGCGCGTCAAAGCCAGCACCGTCGGGCCGTCCTTACGGGTGAGCGCGAGCTGCCAGACTTCAGCGGTCTCGACGGCGTCGGCCGGACGGAAGACGCGCATGTTCGGCATGGCGCGTAGCGCCGCCAGATGCTCCACAGGCTGGTGGGTCGGGCCATCCTCGCCAAGACCAATCGAGTCGTGGGTCATGATATAGACTACGCTCGTCCCCATCAGCGCCGCGAGGCGCATGGCTGGGCGGGCGTAATCGGTGAACACCATGAAGGTGGCTCCGGCAGGCAGGAAGCCGCCATGCAGGGCGATGCCGTTCATGGCCGCGGCCATGCCGAATTCACGGATGCCGTAGTGGATGTAGCGGCCGCTGAAATCGGTGGCATTGATGGCCTTGGCCGTCTTGGTCCGGGTGTTGTTCGAGGGCGTGAGGTCCGCCGACCCGATCGCCAGTTCCGGGAGCAGTGGCACGACGGCTTCGAGGACGAGCTCGCTCGCCTTACGGGTGGCGATGGCGGGCGCTTCGGCGATCAGCTTGCCCTTGAGCGCCGAGATCGCGGGCGCCAGCGCCTTCGGCCGTTCGCCGACGAGCCGCCGCGCGAAATCGTCCCGGGTGTTCTGCGGCGCGGCTGCGAGGCGGCGCTGCCACTCCTCGCGCGCGGCGCGTCCGCGCTCACCGATCGCCCGCCAGGCGCTTGCGATATCGGAGGGGATTTCAAACGGGCCGTATTCCCATTTCAGGGCGGCCTTGGCGCCTGCCAGTTCCTCCGCACCGAGAGGCTCGCCATGGGCCTTGGACGTTCCCGCTTTCTTCGGCGCACCGAAACCGATGGTGGTGCGGCAGGCGATCATCACAGGCCTGTCGGCGGTGCGCGCGTTGGCGAGAGCCACAGCGACAGCCTGGGGATCATGCCCGTCGACGCGAGAAGCGAGCCAGCCGGCCGCCTCGAAGCGCTTCACCTGGTCCACGGTGTCGGCGAGAGAGAGCGGCCCATCGATGGAGATGCCATTGTCATCATAGAGGACAATGAGCCGGGAAAGCTTGAGATGGCCGGCGAGGGCGATTGCCTCGTGGCTGATGCCTTCCATGAGGTCACCGTCGGAGGCGATCACATAGGTATAGTGGTCGACGAGATCGTCGCCGAATTCAGCGGCGAGCATGCGCTCAGCCATTGCCATGCCGATCGCAGTGGCGAGCCCCTGTCCGAGCGGACCGGTGGTCGTTTCGACGCCCGGGGTCACGAAATTTTCGGGATGGCCGGGGGTCTTCGAGTGCAGCTGGCGAAAACGCTTGATCTCGTCGAGGGTGACGCTCTCATAGCCGGTCAGATGCAGCAGGGAATAGAGCAGCATTGAGCCATGGCCGGCCGACAGCACGAAGCGGTCGCGGTCTGGCCAGAACGGATCGGCGGCATCAAACTTCAGGAAGCGCGAAAACAGGACCGTCGCGACGTCGGCCATGCCCATTGGCAGGCCGGGGTGGCCGGACTTGGCCTTCTCCACGCCATCCATGGAAAGGGCGCGGAGCGCATTGGCCAGACGGTCGTGTTCTACCTGGGATGTCATTGTTTCGCCTGCACGCGTTCGGAGGTCACTGCGATCGCGAAAAATCGCGCGATGGACGTGGGGCGTGGGAGCGCCTGGCACGTTGAGGGCTTGATAGCAGTAGATATGGGCAAGTCAAAGAGGCTCATTGACGTTCTATCTCGCACCCGCCACCCTGTCGCGGAGAATTGGCAGGGATATGGCAGAGATTCGGGTGCGCGCCGTATTGCGCCGCGAGATCGGTTGAAAGGATCCACGCACCCTGCCGCGGATGCGTAACTCAAAGGCCAGGGAGGGCGATCGACATGACGCTTGCTGAGGCGCTGAAGCGACTCGAGGCGGCCATCGGAACGCTGGAGGCCACCACCATGCGCCGGCTGGAGACCGAACGCCGCCGCGGCGACCTCGAGACCGAGCTGTCGCTGATGCAGGACGATCGGGCGCGCATGGCTGTGGAACTCGACGGAACGCTGGCGCGTCTGAACAATCTGGAGGCCGTCACCGATGACGTCGACAAGCGGCTTGCCCGCGCCACGAGCGTCGTCGGGTCCATCCTCGCCGAGGCCGGGCGGCGGTAGACTGTTCCTCATCCCGGCCGGATGCGGCAGACATGGTGATCTCGCAGCCGGTTTTGCCGTGCATTTGTGGAGTATATCTTTGAAGGGTAATGTGGGATCCGCTTCATGGTCTCGGGGCGGGGAGGGCTGAATGGCAGAAGTCAATGTCAGCATCGCCGGGCGCAACTATCGCATGGCTTGCGGGCCTGGCGAAGAAGAGCATATCGCCGCTTTGGCCGGTTTGCTTGATGGCCGCATTCTCGAACTGAGGCAATCCTTCGGTGAGATTGGCGACATGCGTCTCCATGTCATGGCCGCGCTCACGATCGCAGACGAATTGTCCGAGGCAAAACGGGGTATCGCCAATCTCGAAGCCGAGGTGGCCAAGCTCAAGGAGGCGGTCGGAGCCGGCGACGAACGCGTTGGTACCATGGAGGCCGAACTCACCGAGGCAGTCGCTTCCGCCGCCCAGCGCATCGAGCGCATAGCCCGCGAGCTCAATTCACCGCAACAGAACGGGTAATGCTTGAGAGGCCGCGCCGGAGGCGGGGGTGAAGGACTTTCACCCTTTCCCCTCACCCTGTTCTTCTTCCGCCGGGAGAGAGGACGCTAATGACGGAGCGATCTGCGGTTGTGCCGTCCCGACGTCGCTGCCTCACGTCATTTCTGATAGCGGTGGGCTCTAGCATTCCGGGCAAGGGGCGATTATCTTCGTCCTTGCGGGGCTATGGGGCGCGTCAGGAGACATATTCCCCGGGGCCTTACGATCTCCTAGGGAGCTGTCCCTGGCCGGGTCCGTGGACCTGGGCATACGGCGCCCACCTACTTATGTAGGTTCCCGGGATCGTCACTCCAACGGCCTTCGTGGCTCCGCGCTTCTTTCAACGGGTCAAGCCTTTGAACGATCGAACGATCGCGGCGCGCAAGTCCGACCTTCGCGCCTCCGTCCTTGCTGCCCGCAAAATCTTTGCATCCTCTCACGGCGTCGCCGCCAGCACCGCCCTTGCCGGGCGGGTGCTGGAGCTCTCAATTTTTCGTCCGCAGGATGCCGTCGGCGGTTACTGGCCGATCAGGGGCGAGATCGATCCGAAACCCTTGCTGTCGGCGCTTGCCGAACGGCGCGTCCCGACCGCTCTGCCGGTGATCGTGGATGATGACCTTTCATTCCATCTGTGGAGGGAGGGTGATCCGCTTCAATCCGTGGGGCTCGGTACCTTCGGCCCCCACGCGGGGGCTCCGTCGGTGCGGCCGGCGATCCTTCTCGTTCCCCTCGTCGCTTTCGACCGACGTGGCCACAGGCTCGGCTATGGCCGCGGCTTCTTCGACCGGGTGATAGCAAGGCTCAGGGCAAGCGGACCGCTGACGACGATAGGTCTCGCCTATGCCATGCAGGAGGTGCCGGTGGTGCCGACCGAGCCCCACGACCAGCCTCTGGACTATGTCGCCACAGAGCACGGGGTCCTCGCCGCCGGGCGTGACGGCAGGTGAATCGCAGTTCACTTCCCTTTGATTACTTTTCCGCCGTGACAGGTGTCGCTTGCGCCGCTGCGACGAACCCTGCAAGACGTGATGATCGACACAAGCTTTTCGAGGGGAGCCATGCGTCTGCTGTTTCTTGGAGATGTCGTGGGGCGTCCTGGCCGTTCCGCAGTCACACGCCTTCTGCCGGGTCTCAGACAGGCGTGGGCGCTCGATTGCGTGATCATCAATGGTGAGAACGCCGCTGGCGGTTTCGGGCTCACGGAGGCGATCTGCGACGATCTCCTGGGAGCCGGGGCTGACGTCGTCACCCTCGGCAATCACTCCTTCGATCAGCGCGAAGCCCTCGTTTTCATCGAAAGGCAGCCGCGCCTGCTGCGGCCGGTGAATTTTCCGCCGGGCACGCCTGGGCGGGGCGTCGCCATGGTCGAGACCGCGACAGGCGCGCGTGTTCTTGTGGCCAATGTCATGGGGCGCCTGTTCATGGACGCGCTCGACGATCCCTTCGCGGCGATGGAGCGTGTGGTCGGCGAATGTCCCCTCGGCCTCGGCGCGGACGCGATCGTTGTGGATGTCCACGCCGAGGCGACCAGCGAGAAGCAGGCCATGGGCCATTTTCTCGACGGGCGCGTCAGCATCGTCGTGGGTACCCATACCCATGTGCCGACAGCTGACGCACGCATTCTGCCGGGTGGCACGGCGTACCAGTCCGACGCCGGCATGTGCGGGGACTACCAGTCCATCCTCGGCATGCAGCATGAGGAGGCGGTCCGCCGCTTCGTGCAGAAGACCCCGGGGGCGCGGCTGGAGCCCGCGACGGGAGAGGGGACGCTCACGGGCCTCGCCGTCGAGACCGATGACCGGACGGGCCTCGCGGTGAAGGTCTCGGCGGTGTCCATCGGCCCGCATCTGGCTGAGAATCGTCCGGCCTTCTGGGAGAGGACCTGACCCGCCGGCTCAGTAACCCCGTGTGATGTCGAAGGCGTTCGGCAAGGAGCGCCCTTCGCGCAGGGCCTTCAGATTGGCGAAGAGCACGTCCAGCGTGTTCGCCATGTAACGGGTGGGATCGTCCGCCGACATATGCGGTGTGATCACCACATTGGGCGTCGTCCAGATGCGGGCATCCGGCGGCAGCGGTTCCTCAACGAACACATCCAGCACCGCGCCGGCGAGTGCGCCCGCATCGAGGGCATCGCAGAGCGCCGGCTCGTCGACGAGTGCCCCGCGCCCGATGTTGACCACGCCCGCGTTCGAAGGCAGCAGGGCGAGGCGGCGGCGGTCAAGGATGTTGCGGGTGGCCGGCGTCAGCGGGCAAGCGAGGACGAGATAGTCGGTTTCCGGCAGAACGCTGTCGATATCGCCCGTTGCGACCACACGATCGCAGGCAGGGTGAGGTGAGGCGCTGGTGCGCACCCCCGTGACATGCATGCCGAAGGCCTTACCGTGGTGGGCGGCCGCCCCACCGAGGGCGCCAAGGCCAACGACGGTAAGGCGACCATCACGCAGAAGCCGGCCGGTTTTCCTGTTCCAGCGTGCAGCGGCCTGTGCCGTGACAAAGGCCGGGACGCCGTTCGCCAGCATCAGGAGCGCCATGATCGCGTATTCTCCGGCCTTGTCGGCATGGGTGCCGCTGTTCGTCAACAGGGTCACGCCACGTGGCAGCCAATCGAAGGGGGCGAGCGAATCGAGGCCGGCATTGCCGCACATGACGAATTTCAGCTTGGGCGCCTCGACGGGAAACAGGTCTGGAATGCTGCGGTTGTGGCTGAGCAGGAGCTCGGCGTCCCTGATGTTGCTGGCATAGTCGTCCAGCGTCTTGCCGAAAGTGACCTCATAATCGGCCGCGTCCTCGCCGTTGCGGGCCAGCGCCGCTGTCCACAGGGCCCCGTCGACGGCATAGAGGGGATTGAAATTGCCGGTGTTCTGGATGTGGATGCGCATGCTGGACCTCAGTGAGCTGAAAAGCGGACACCCGGACGGGCAAGGCCGCCGCCGATGCCGAGAACGGTGCCGTCAGCCCGCCAACAGGCCGCGCCCGTCATGGAGCCGTCGGGATGGAAGGCGATGGCGTTCATCCCGCCGGCCACGCGTCCCACGCGGGTGACGCGATGGCCACGGCGGGTTAGCTCCTCTTGCACCGCTTCATCAATGCCGCGTTCGATTTCGAGGTCCCACCCCTGCGTCCACACACGTGGCGCTTCCACCGCTTCCTGCAACCCCATTCCATGATCGATGAGGTTGATGAGCGCCTGCATCGCCGAGCCGAAGATGCGCAGCCCGCCGGGAAGGCCGAGCGCATAGGCGATCCGCCCGTCCCTGAGCGCCATCATCGGGGCCTGCGAGGTGAAGACGCGCTTGCCGGGGGCGATCGACAGCGCCCTGCCGGGATGTGGGTCGAAATTGAACATGTAGTTGTTGGCGACCATGCCCGTGCCGGGCACCATCACTCGCGCACCAAAGACGGAATTGATCGTCTGCGTGGCGGCAACCACGTTGCCCTCGCTATCCGCGGTCGTGACATGCGTCGTGTTGGGCGATTCCGGCGGCATGAGGCCGCGGCCGGCGGGAATGCCGGGCAGCCAGTCCTTCGCCTGCTCCATAGACAGGGCCGCCCGGCGCTCCGCCGCATAGTCGGGATCGATGAGGCGGCCGACCGGCACTTCGATGAAGGCCGGATCCGCTGTGGCGACGGCGCGGTCGGCGAAGGCGATCTTCAATACTTCGGCCAGGAGATGCACACTGTCCGCCGAGCCGAAGCCCAGCGCGCCGATGTCGTAAGCCTCGAGGATATTGAGCATCTGGGCGATATGCACACCGGCGGAGGAGGGGGGCGGTGGCCCGACGATCTCGAAGCCGCGATAGTGGCTGCGAATCACTTCGCGGGTGACGGTCGCATAACTGGCGAGGTCCTCCATCGCGAGGGAGCCTCCACCAGCTGATGTCGCCGATGCCAAGGCGGCCCCCAGCACACCTTGGTAAAGCGCAGGCGCCCCCTCATCCGCGATGGTTTGAAGCGTCGCCGCATAGTCGCCCTGAATGAGACGATCCCCCGTTTGCAGGGCCATCCCTCCTGGCAGATAAAGCCCAGCCAGGCCGGCGTCGCGCGCAAGGTCGGCGGCAGCGTCGGTGATGCAATCGACAAGATAGGGTGTGACGGTGAAGCCGCGCGTCGCAAGCTGGATCGCGGGGGCCACGACGTCGCCAAGCGGCAGCTTGCCGAATCGCCTAAGGGCTTCGCACCAGCCAGCTAGGGCCCCGGGCACTGCGACCGCGCCGGCGCCCGTCTCATTCCGGCGACCGACGGTGAGTTGATAGTCGGGCAGTACATCCGACACCGTCTCGTACATGCCAGCGCGGGCGGCTGCCGGCGCGGTTGACAAGGCATCGATGACGCAGTGCGATCCGTCTGCCTGCCGAATATGGAGCAGACCGCCGCCGAGCACGCCGACCATCATCGGCTCGACGACGGTAAGGGCGAAGAGGGCGGCCACCGCCGCGTCAATGGCGTTGCCGCCGGAGAGCAGCATCTGGCTCGCCGCCTGCGACGCGAGCGGATGGTTGGTGACGACCATCCCCTTCGTTGCGCGAACCGGTGTCTTCTCGCATAAGAGCGCGGGGGAGACGGTGGGCAGACCGGGAAGCGAGGCGTTGGCGGTCATGACGTTGATATTCCCTGGCCCGGCGCGGGCCGCTCATCGGTTCCATTCGCGGTTGGGCCCATGGCGCGACCTTTCAGTCGGCGCGCACTCTGTCGCGAAACGTCGCGTCCGACAACCATCTTCCCTTACGCCGCCTCTGCCTCCAATCTGCGATGACCGCGCCTTGATTGTCTTCGCAGCGCGGCGTATGGAAAAATCATACTCGCCGATGGCGAAGTCGACGACTCACTCGAGAAACTTGGCCACGCGTGCTCTTCTTTTCCCAGTCGTTCCTCTTCGTCTTCCTGCCCATCGTACTGGCCGGTGCGTTGTTTCTTTCGCGCGTTCGCGGCGCTGTGTTCGTTGTGCCGTGGCTCGCAGTTGCCTCGGTGGTCTTCTACGTCCAGGACGGTTGGCGCCACGGCGCGCTGTTGGGTCTGTCGATCATCGTCAACTGGATTGTCGGGGCCGCACTGATGCGCGCGCGGGACAATCCCCGCATGGCGCGCATGATCTTTCTCGCCGGCGTGGTCTTCGATGTCGGGCTGCTGGCCGTCTTCAAATATCTCGATTTCCTTATTCGCACGGCGAATGATCTCACCGGCTGGCACGGCGCGGCCTTTCAAATCGCGCTGCCCGTCGGTATCTCTTTTTATACATTCACGCAGATCGCTTACATCTCAGATGTCTATCTCAAGCGTCACGATCATGAACCCTTCATTCCCTATGTTCTCTTCGTAACCTTTTTTCCGCATCTCGTTGCCGGGCCTATCATCCATCACAAAGAGATGATGCCGCAGTTTCACGCGCGGCGGCGGATCTCGATCTTCTCCGACGAAATGGCGCAGGGCTGGCTCCTGTTCGCGATCGGATTGTTCAAGAAACTCGCGGTTGCCGATACACTCGCACTGTTCGCCGATCGCGGATTTGCTTCGAAAGCCGTGCTCGGCATCGGGGATGCCTGGCTCGCGAGCCTCGCTTATACCTTCCAGCTCTACTTCGACTTCTCGGGCTATGCCGATATGGCGGTCGGGCTCGCGCTGATGTTCGGCAACCTCCTGCCATTCAACTTCAATTCGCCCTACAAGGCACTTAATATCCAGGATTTCTGGCGCCGCTGGCATATGACGCTGTCACGCTGGCTGAGAGATTATCTCTATATTCCACTCGGCGGTAACCGCGGCACCGAATCCCGGACGCTCGGCAATCTCTTCATCGTCTTTCTGGTCGGCGGCCTCTGGCATGGCGCAGCTTGGACCTTTGTGATCTGGGGCGCCATGCATGGCACCGCCATCGTGCTGCATCGGCTTTGGGTGCAAGCCGGGATGCGCATGACCCCGGCCCTCGCGCTGCCGCTGACGTTCCTGTTCGTCAATGCAGCCTGGGTGCCGTTTCGCGCGCCGGATGGCGCGGCGGCGGCCGGCATCCTCTCCGCCATGGTGGGCCACGCCCAATCGCCCGATGCTATGAGCCTCTTTGCCATGGATTGGCAATGGCTTGTCGCCCTGCTCCTGCTATGCGCAGGGATAGTCTGGACGCTCCCGAATTCCCAGACGATCGTTCTTGGCGGCCGCTGGCGCATCGGCTGGGTGAGCGGCGTGGCGACGGGCGTTGCAATCTTCCTCGCTCTCATCCACGCAGGCGGCGGCGAAACATCGCCGTTCCTCTATTTCAACTTTTAGAGGACCGCCGCCGATGTCACCGAGCCGCAACGGCCAATTCCTGCTGGCGGGTGTGGTCACCTTCCTGGCGCTCGCCATCGCGAGCTTCCTGCTCTTCGATCGCCTGCTGGTCCTGCCAGTCCAAGATCCTCCGCTGTCTGTGAGGCAGGTTCTTTTTGAGCAAACGACCGGTCCTCGGATCATCATCGATGCGGGATCCAACGCCTATGTGGGGCTTGATCCGGAGATTCTCGAACGCAAGTTCGGGCGTCAGACCGTGCTGCTTGCAGATCACGCGGGCTATCCGCTCGATATGAAGCTCGCTCGGCTGGAGAAGTATCTCCATGCGGGTGACGTTCTGATCATGCCGCTCGAGTGGAACTACTACGTCGGCCAATTTAGTGATCCGACGTTCACAGATAACGTTTTTATGACATTGAAGCACTATTACCGTGCCTTGTCCTTTTGGGATCGGATGAAGTTCTTTTTCAAGGGCATGAGGTTTTCCTCAATATTCAAGTATATGCGTTCCCGCGCGCTTGGCGAGGCGCCGCCGAGCTCTCAGGCCATTGTATCCGGATGGTATTCTCAGCTGGAGCATTCGCCCTTTGGCTCGGCGCTCAACGATGGACCCGTCCCGCGCTATATCGGCTTTTTTGACTGCCGCAGCATGTTGCTGTTCGGACAAAAGAACGGGGCGCCTGATCTGGAGCGGCTGGCAGACAGACTGGCTGGGATCGCGCGCGCCCGGCGGGCAAAGATCGCGCTCACCTGGCCAGTCGTGATCGGAAAAGATTGTTACGATGACTATGAGAGAGATTTCCGCCCTGCCGAAAACGCGCTGCGGGCTGCGATGGGGCGCGTCGGCATTCCCATCATCGGCAGTCCACGTGACTACTATTTCGCCGACGAGCGCTATATGCTCGACACATACTACCACCCCATCGCGGAGGGCGCGCGTATCCGCACGCGCCGTTTGGCCGAGCAGATGGCAGAGGCGGGAATTCTAGCGCCGGAGTTCCGGTCGTCCACCGAACTCGCTCAACAGCGGCTGGAGGCTGTCGATGCTGCGCTCGCTGGAGCGGCTTACTGGGGCCGGATTCCGGCCAGTAACGGCAAGCACGTGATCGATCAGACGGCCATTCAGAACAACATCCTGTTCGGCCGGGGCTGGTCGCAGCCCGAAGCCAACAGCTTCATCTGGTCGGATGGGCTGGAATCCGTCTTGGCCATCCGTTTGCCTGAGAGTCGCTGCCGGCTGACACTCGGCCATTTTCTCCACGGGGATCAAGAGGACAGTCTGGTCAGGCTCTCCCCATCGCAGGCTTGGCAATCGGCATCGGAGCCGGTCGACGTGCCCGCAGAGGCGAGGGGCGTCGCCCTGCTCCATCTAAGGCATCGTAAAGTGAAGTCGCCGCTGCAGCTCGGCCAAGGCAACGATCCACGGCTTCTGAAGTTCAACCTGCAATCATTCACGGTAGACTGCGGAAGCAGATAGAGGGGCGGGCGCATGGATGCGCCCGCCGCGTCGCGTCAGCACTGCTGATAGCGGCGACCACGGTACCAGTAATAGTCGCAGCGGGGCGTGGTGGCATTGCCCACGATTGCGCCGCCGACACCGCCGATGGCGGCGCCGGCCAGGGCACCGCCAGCGGTTCCTGTCGCGAGGCCGCCAACAAGAGCGCCTGCGCCGCCGCCAATGAGGGCGCCACCAACCGTGCGATCCGTTGGATTGTTGGGGTTGCAAGCTGCGAGACCAAGCGCCAAAGCGCTGACGGCCAATAGCTTTTTCATAGACTGACTTCCTCCATGGACGCTACATAACGAAGCATACAGTCACGTTTTAGGCGAACACGGTGCGAGAATAAACCGTGCCAACCGCAATGGCCGCCTTTGCCTTCAGCTCATGAAGCGGCGCGGCTTCTCAGCGGGCCGTGACGCTCTTCCGGCAACAACACTGCACGCACCCAGCCGCAGTTCCAGTCCTTGTCGCATATTGGCGTTTGCGGGGGGCATGCCGATGCCCTCGATTTCCGTCGAATATTGCAGTGTATTCGGGTAACCTTTTGCATATAAATATGTTTGTAATTAATTATGAAGTCGAGATATCGACAATAAACAAAATCCTGAGCAATTACTTTTTATATGACCGGTTGTAATTGGCTGATATGAACATATAATATGGCGTGAGCACGATGTTATTAGATTGTAGCCATGCCAGAGATATTGCTATGGTGACGGTTTGCTCCTAAGTATTGGCGCTAACAGTAAAATCAAAACGACATATCTGGAGTGGCGAGCGTGGAGTAAGGAGAGGATGGAAGAAAGAGCAAGAGGCCCCAAGGCAGGCGCGTCGATCGCGCCTTGTGCAAGTCGTATCGAAAGTGGTGCTGTCCACGACTTTTCGATCGATCAGTTGCCGCCCGTCGATCAGGATAACGACGATCTGGAGCCCGGGCACGTGCCCCATCTGGAGCTCGTGCGCATTGTAGAGCGTGTTTATCGACGCTATCTCGATCTTCTGCGCAATGATCTGACGCGGCTGGGTGTTGACGATGTAAGCCCATCGCAGGTGATGATGCTCTTCACGATCGGTGGGGACGATCTATCGGTACGCGACCTCATCGATCGCGGGCACTACCTCGGCTCAAACGCGTCCTATAACCTCAAGCGGCTCGTGGAATGCGGTTACGTCGAGCGCAGTGCCTCCCCGCGTGACAAGCGCGCGGCCCGTATCCGGTTGTCGGACCAAGGGCGGCACCTGTGCGATCTCATTCGCAAGATCGATGATGGATACCATCGTCTGGCGGTGCGGGATGACGAGCAGATGCGGGAATTTGGCATCACTTTCACGACGTTACGACGGCTCGAGCATATCTGGACCAATGCCGCCCGCTACGGCGAGGCGAGGCTCGTATAAAGTGCCGGGACCTGCGCGCCGTTGGTGACGCAGGTCCCCTTGCCTCAGCCTTGAGCCTGCTGGGCCCGTATGGCGTCAGCCTTCGCGAAGGCGCGGATGACCGCAGGCCTTTCGGCAATCGTCTTGAACCAACGCGAGAGATTGGGAAAATCGTCGAGGCTTTGCCCATGGCGTTCGTGAGGCACGACCCAGGGGTAGCACGCCATGTCGGCGATCGAATATTCGCCGGCTAGAAACGGTCTATTGGCGAGGCGTTTGTCCATCACGCCATAGAGTCGGGCCGTTTCCTTGACATAGCGCTCAATGGCATAGGGTATCTTTTCAGGGGCCACATTGCTGAAGTGATGGTTCTGACCTGCCATTGGACCAAGGCCGCCCATCTGCCAGAACAGCCATTGCAAGACTTCGGATCGGCCGGTGATCTCGGCTGGGATGAAGCGATGAACTTTCTCGGCGAGATAGAGAAGAATCGCGCCGGATTCGAACAGGGAAATCGGTGCGCCACCGCCGGAAGGCTCGTGATCCACGATGGCGGGAATCCGGTTGTTCGGTGCGATCTTGAGAAAATCCGGGTTGAACTGTTCTCCCTTGCCGATATTCACCGGGTAGATCCGGTAAGGTAGGCCGGCTTCCTCAAGGAAAATCGTTATTTTATGGCCGTTCGGGGTGGTCCAGTAATAAAGGTCGATCATCGTCGGCTCGCTCAAACCATCACCAGGCTCGGATGGTGCGCCATCCATTCGCCAGAGGATGCCTTATTCCGAGCAAGGTTCCAAATCAGCCGCCATCAACCGATGATGACCCGCCATCCGGAGGGGGGCGGGCCGGTGTGTCGTTTCAAGCCGGGGCGACGCAATGTCGAAAGCTTGCGAGGGGCTTACTCAGTCTTCGAGTTCGCCGATATGGTTCTGCGCATAGAGCTGCTCACCGAGTTGCTTGATGAGCTCAAGCTGCGTCTCCAGAAAGTCAATGTGGCCTTCTTCGTCGGTCATCAGCTCGATGAAGAGATCGCGTGACGGATAGTCCTTTTGCGTCTCGCAATAGGCTGCGGCCTCCTGGTAGAGCGCACGAGCCCCTACTTCCGCGGCCAAGTCGCATTCGATGACTTCCTTGACGGTCTGACCGATCTGCAGCGGGTCCAGCACTTGGAGATTCGGGTGGCCATCGAGGAAGAGGATGCGATCGACGAATTTGTCGGCATGCACCATTTCCTCGATCGATTCCGCGCGCCACTTCTTGGCCATGGCCTTGTAGCCCCAGTTATCAAGCATGCGATAATGCAGCCAGTACTGGTTGATCGCGGTCAGTTCGCTACGCAGCCCACGGTTTAGATATTCTATGACCTTCGCGTCGCCTTTCATGGCATCCAGCTCCGTTGGCAGGCAATCTCAATTTAGAATAATTATAAATTTGGATTCGAAAGATCAAGCCCGACGAGCCAGACAAAATGCGTTTTCAGGCAAGGCGCGACATGAAGGAA
Organism: Chelatococcus sp. YT9; assembly: GCF_018398315.1. NCBI lineage: Bacteria > Pseudomonadati > Pseudomonadota > Alphaproteobacteria > Hyphomicrobiales > Chelatococcaceae > Chelatococcus > Chelatococcus sp. YT9. The sequence goes on along the minus strand of NZ_JAHBRW010000001.1, from coordinate 1,064,839 downwards.
TCGGCAATCCGAATTGCCGCACAACCCCTCAGCGAGGCGAACGAACGTGCACCCGCCTGAGGGAGATAATCGCGAGATGACGCGCCGCCCCGAGGGCTGATCGGTCGTGCATTTTTGAAAAGGTAGATCGCCTCTCATGCGAGGCGAAAGGGAAGCGTTTCAGTCCGAACCGGCGCCGGCTTCACGCCGGCACAACGACCCTACTCGGCCGCGACCAGCGCAACCTGTTCCGGCAGGCCTATATCGGGCTGAGCGGCTTCGTTATGGTCATGATCGTGCTGGTTATGAGCGGCGCCGGGACAAATCGCGCAGCCAACCGGGCAGGCAGCGGCACGGGCGTCAGACAGGATGCGGCGCACGGTTACGAGACACCGGCCGCAGTCAGGGCTGCAACCGAGGCAGCGATAAGCCTGCGCGGGGCTGCGCGGCTTCATCGGGTCCTCGTCTGCCAATGTGCTGCGTATATCAGCATCGGTCACGACGTTGCAGTGGCAGACGATCATTACCGGTCCAGTTTAGAATCGTTCAAAAAAGTCTTTGATATCAAGAAGTTATCGTGTGCTGTCAAAAATTCAAGGGCTGTGCCTGCGACAGAATCGACCATCTCGCCGAAGATCGGCGTGACAGTGGTATTGAGATCCGTGGGCTTGCAGATCTGGGCCGGCGCGTTATGCCGGATGAGGCAAATGGCAGGCAGGCGATGATCCGCATTACCGATCGCATCGAGCTCGACGAACGGGAGATCGAGGAAAGCTTTGTCCGCGCGGCTGGCCCGGGCGGGCAGAACGTCAACAAGGTCTCGACGGCGGTTCAGCTCAGGTTCGACATCCGGCGCTCGCCTTCGCTCCCCAACGACGTCGCGATCCGCATGATGAAGCTGGCCGGCAGCCGGTTGACCAACGATGGCGTGATCGTGATCACCGCGCAGGCCCACCGGAGCCAACAGCGCAACCGCGAGGAGGCGCTCGAACGGCTCATCGAGCTCATCCGGCAGGCGACCCATGTGGACAAGCCCCGGCGCGCGACGAAGCCGACGCTGGCCTCGAAGGCGCGGCGACTGGAAAGCAAGAGCCGCCGGAGCGCCATCAAGGGATTACGTGGACGCAAGCCGGGAGAGGAGTGAGACTGGCGCGCCGCCGGGATGAAACGGTGGAAGTGCAGCGCCGATCCCTCCCTTGGGGGCCGTAGGCGCCGGGTGGGGCCTAGTGCTGGCCGGCCAGCAAGCAAGACAACAGTTGCATGGCCAACCGAGCATCGCTCCCGGCCTCTGACCCCCCGCCCGACCTCGCTGGCGCGAGGCCACCTTCCCCTGAGGGCAGGGATCGAGGCGGCGAGGTCGGGTGAGGTGAAGCCTTGTCGTGGAGCTTCAGGCCTTTGGTGGATAACGGTGGGTCACGCCCTGATAGTCCGTGACGTCGTAACTGCCTGCTTCGACGCTCTCGCAGAGATATCCGGGGCCGACCGGCACCTTGCCGTGGCCGCCTGGAATGTCGAGGACGTAGGTCGGCTGGCAGATGCCAGAGACATGGCCACGCAAAGCGCGCATCAGCGCCTGGCCCTCTGCGATGGTCGTGCGGAGATGACTGGTGCCGGGCGCGAGATCCCCTTGGTGCAGGTAATAAGGTTTGACGCGGCTCTCGACGAGTGCGCGCAGGAGTTCAGCCAGCGCCTCCGGCGTGTCGTTGATGCCCTTCAAGAGCACGGACTGGCTGAGCATCGGGATACCCGCATCGACGAGGCGCCCGCAGGCGGCGCGGGCGGCGGGCGTCAGCTCCCGCGCATGGTTCGCATGCAGCACCACATAGCTCGCCTTGCCCTCGGCCTTGAGCGCGTTCACCAACGCCGGCGTGATCCGCGCGGGATCGACGACGGGCAGGCGGGTGTGCCAACGGATGACCTTGACATGGTCGATGGCGGCCAAGCCCTTCACTGCTTCGGCGATACGGCGGGGCGAGACGACCAGCGGGTCCCCGCCTGTGATCACCACCTCCCAGATGGCAGGCGTCCCCCTGATATAAGCGAGGGCGGCCGCCATCTCGTCCGGCGTCAGCATCTTGGCGCCCGGGCCCACTATCTCCCGGCGAAAGCAGAAGCGGCAATAGACGGCGCAGACATGCACCAGCTTGAGCAGCGCGCGATCAGGATAGCGATGCACGATGCCGGGCGCGGCGGCGTGAGGTTCGTCGCCGATCGGGTCGTCGATCTCCCCGGCCCGGCGGTTGAGTTCGGCGGGATCGGGAATGAACTGCCGGGCGATGGGATCGTCGGGATCGGCGGCGTCGATCAGATCCGCCATGGCCGGCGTCACCGCCACGGCATAGCGGGCGGCGACAGCATCGAGCGCGGCGATCCGCTCCGGCGCCACGAGGCCGCCCGCCGCGAGTTCCGCGGGGCGGGTCATCTGGCGCGCGGGCCGCACATGCGCGGCGCCGGGGTGGTATGGTTTGACGGGTGAATTCATCAAGAGCGGTTGTGCCCCTTCAGGGCATGGGTGTCCAGAGTACGTCTTCGATACTGCGGGCACCGACAGCCAGCATCACGAGGCGGTCGAGGCCGAGCGCGGCGCCGCTCGCCGGTGGCATCGCGGCCAGCGCCGCCAGAAAATCCTCATCGAGCGGATAACGCTCGCCATAGATGCGCTCCTTCTCGTCCATGTCATGAATGAAGCGGCTGCGCTGTTCCTCGGCGTCTGTCAGTTCGCCGAAGGCATTGGCGAGCTCGACGCCACAGACATAGAGCTCGAAGCGCTCCGCGAAGCGTGGATCGGTTGGCTTGGGGCGGGCGAGGGCGGCTTCGCTCACGGGATAATCGTGGAGGATGGACGCGCGCCCCAGCCCAAGCCGGGGTTCGACGCATTCGCTGATGACTCGGCTGAAGATGTCGCTCCACCCATCATCCTCCGCCACGCGCAGGCCCGCCGCGCGCGCGGCGGCCGCGAAGGCGTCACGGGCCGCGCCCAGATCATTCCCCGGCAGAACAGCGGCGAGATCGATGCCGGCATGGCGGGAGAAGGCCTCCGCGACAGAGAGGCGCTCCGGGTCTGCGTACGGGTCGGCCGTGTGCTCGCGATACCGGAAGACGGTGCTGCACGCGGCGTCGGCGGCGATCGCCAGAATGTCCGCGCAATCGGCCATCAGGCTTTCATAACTCGCCCCGGCCCGGTACCACTCCAGCATCGTGAATTCGGGATGATGCAGCGGGCTGCGCTCCCGGTTGCGGAAGACACGGGCGATGTCGAAGATCCGCGCCTCGCCAGCGGCGAGCAGCTTCTTGCAGGCGAATTCCGGCGATGTATGCAGATAAAGCGGGGTGTCGCCCTGGTCCAGGCCCACGAGCATGGTGCGAAAGGCATGCAAATGTGTTTCGTTGCCCGGTGAGACTTGAAGAATGCCAGCCTCGACCTCGACGAAATCCTGCGCCGCGAAGTGTTCCCGCAGGGCTCGGATGATCGCTTGTCGCGCGAGAAGAGCGGGACGGCGGCGGGCGTGCTGTTCGCGGGACCACCAGGGTGACGGCGAGAACGACGGCAACATCGGCATTTTGAAGAGATCCGGAGCGTTTTTTCGGTGCGGGATATGGCGCTTGCCGTCAAGATCGGTATTGTGCACCGAAATTCAGCGGCATTGGTGGCTTGAAGGCGCGCCGATGTCTGTAGCCATTCGATAAATTAAGGACGACCACCGTGAAGGTTATCGCGAGCTCCGTGCGCAAAGGCAATATTCTTGAGGTGGACGGGGCGCTGTATGCCGTGCTGTCGGCCGAGAGCTTCTTTCCAGGCAAGGGAACGCCTACCACACAGATCGACATGCGACGCCTGTCCGACGGTGTGAAGACCTCGCAGCGCTATCGCACGACCGAGCAGGTCGAGCGCGCCTATGTCGAGGATCGCGAGCACACCTATCTCTATCAGGATGGTGCCGACTACGTCTTCATGAACCCGGAAAGCTTCGATCAGATTACAGTTCCGGCCGATGTGGTCGGCGATCAGGCCGTCTATCTGCAGGAAGGCATGGCCTGCATGATCTCGATCCACGAGGGCGTGGCTGTTTCCATCGAGCTGCCGCAGCGCGTGGTGCTCGAGGTGGTGGAGACGGAGCCGACGGTGAAGGGGCAGACCGCTTCCTCATCCTACAAGCCGGCTCAGATGTCGAACGGCATTCGTGTGATGGTACCGCCGCATATCTCCGCCGGTACGCGCATCGTCGTGATGACGGCTGACAACACCTATGTCGAGCGTGCGAAGGACTGAGGTTCTCCCGCCGGCAGGAGCGGCCGAACAGGCGCCGCTTCGGTCAGGCCCCAGATCTCTGTTTCCTGACTGCGGCCGCGCAAGAGCGTGTTGCCGATATGGCTGAGTTGGCCCAGTGCCGGCGGAATAATGCCGCCGTCACAGTTGCGCACCGCATCGAGCGCTTCCTGGCTGACGATGAGCGCGGCGTTGTAGGTTCGACATAGGGCCTGCAGGCGGCTTGCGGCATTGACCGTGTCGCCCACTACGGTGATGGCGAGCGCCTGCTCACCGCCGATGTCCCCGAGCATCACGTCGCCCTTGTGGATCCCGATCCCCATCGCGATTTCAGGCAGCCCGCGTCCAGCGCGGCTTCGATTGAGGCCGTCGAGCGCCTCCAGCATCGCAAATCCGCAGGCGAGTGCCCGTCGCGCGTCGTCGCTGCGTGGTTCGGGCATTCCAAACACCGCCATGAGCCCGTCCCCGAGGAAACGGTCAAGCGTGCCGTGATGGGCGAAGATGACCTTGGCCATCGCCTTATGGAAATCCCGCAGGAGTTCCATCGTCTCCTCCGGCCCTGCCGCTTCCGAAAAGCTGGTGAAGTTGCGGATATCGCAGAACAGCACCGTGGCCGGAAGCTTGCGGGGTTTCGCGAAGGGACGCCCCAGGCGCGCCACGAGTTCCACCATGTTGGGTGAAAAATGGCGCGCGAGATTGATGCGCTCGGCCGCGCTGCGCCGGCTCTCCGCCACCGTGGCGTAAAGCACGAATTGCGTCGATGTGACGGTAAGAATGTAGAGCTGAGCCAGCAGCAGGAGGATCGGAAGCTCGAAATTCGAGTCGCTGTCGTGACTGCCGACCACCATCAGGGTGAGGCTGGCGGTTGTCAGCACGATGGCGCAGAAGAGCCTCGGCCTGGTGGAAAAGGCTGCGGCTGCCAGCGCTGGCCCGATCAACAGCAGCATGGCGGCATTCTCGAGCATAGCGGGCAGGTTGACGAAAAGCGCCGCGAGCGCCGTCAGTATCGTCAGACCCCAGAGGGTCAGCACTGTTACCGGGGGGCGCTCCCATCGGCCGGGCTGGCTCCAGGCGATCAAGGCTGGCGTCACCATCACGCAACTCGCGAGGTCGCCGATGAGCCAAGGAATGAAGCTGCCTATGAAATCTGCGGCTCCTCCGAGTGGCTCAATTCCCCGCAAGGCCAATGAACCGCGCAATATCGTGGTGCCGACCAGCGCGCTGCCGAAGGCGAAAGCCTCGCAGCCCGCCGCCAGTAGGATGACCATGCTCCGGGGATGGCTGAATGGATCCTTCGGGCCATCCCAATTCTGGAAGAAGAGCCTGCTCATGGCGGCGCCGGATATTGCGCCTATCACTGCCGCGGTGATGAGCAATACCTCTGTCAGGAAGAACCCGAAGGTCGGTTGATCCTTCTGCAGGGTCGTTATGATGGCGGCGAGAAGACCGCCGGTGACTGTCGGCCCGAGAGCCATGAGGAGGTTGGCGCGACCGTAGCGCAGCATCAGGTAAAGTGCGACGCCGCCTGCCGGCCACAACACCGTGATGTCGTTGGCAATGGCCCCATAATTATGCGCCAGGACAGCGAGAACACAGTATAGCGCCGTCCAAACCAGAAAACCGAACACGATTGCTCCTCGCCATAGCAGGCGGAAACTAACCCTTTTCGCCCCGGCAGCCTATCGGAAACGCGCGAGGCCGCGTGCGGCACATGTCGGCGCCCCAGCCGGCTGGTGAAGGACTGCAAATTCCAGCGGAACGTCCCGGCAAGGGGCAGCATCGGGGTTCGGGCTGCCTGGAGCTATGCGGTGGCGCACACGGAGAGGCGCACCGGGGCAACGCAAAAAAGAACCCGGATGGGAGGGCCATCCGGGTTTGCCAAGTCTCGGGCGGAGAATAGTTGAGTAGGGAGTCACATCGACTCGGCCACGCGCGGCGGCCGTTGCTTCCGAATTACCAGCTCGCGAGCACGGAGTTCTTGAAGGTTTTCTCGATGAAGCTTTTCACTTCGGGCGTGTGGTAGCTGTCGACAAGTACCTTCACCCACGGCTTGTCTTTGTCGGCGCTACGGACCGCGATGATGTTCACATAGGGACCTTTCGCATCCTCGGTGAGGATGATCGCCGACGGATCGATGCCTGCCGAGGTCGCGTAGTTGGTGTTGATCGAGGCCGCCGCCACGTCATCGAGGGTGCGGGGGGTCTGAGCCGCCTCGATTTCCAGGAACTTCAGCTTCTTGGGATTATCCGTGATGTCAAGCGGGCTCGGCTTGAAGCCCACGCCGTCCTTCAGCTTGATCAGCCCTTTGGCCTGCAGGAGCAGGAGGCTGCGCCCGCCGTTGGTCGGGTCGTTCTGGATGGCTATCGTGGAGCCGTCGGGGATGTCATTCCACGATTTGTATTTCTTGGAGTAGATGCTGAGAGGGAAGGTCACGGTCGAGCCCACATTTTCGATCTTGAAGCCCCGATCGGCTTTCTGGTTATCCAGGAAAGGCTCATGCTGGAACGAGTTGGCCTGGATATCCCCAGAATCCAACGCTTGATTGGGCACGACATAGTCGGAGAATTCCACGATCTCGATCGTGACACCCTGCTTGGCGGCAATTGGCTTCACCGCTTCCAGGATTTGCGCGTGCGGACCGGGCGTCACGCCAATCTTGATCGTTTCCGCCTGAGCGGACAGGGATGTCGCCGCCAGTGCAAAGCTGGCCACGATGGCGAGGGTCGAGAACGAGAATTTCATGGCGGTCTCCGTAGAACGATGTTTCCGGGGTAGAGCGCGCCGTCAACCGTGGCGCACGCGCTTGTTGAGCTTGCGAGACAGGGCGTCGCCGAGGCTTTGAATGCCTTGCACGAGAAGGATGAGGACGAGGACGACAGCCGCCATCACATCCGGCATGAAGCGCTGGTAGCCATAGCGGATGCCGAGATCACCGAGGCCGCCGCCGCCAACCACACCGACGATGGCGGAGAACCCGATGAGGCTGACGATGGCGAGCGTCAGGCCGAGCACGATCCCGGGTAATGCTTCTGGCACCAGCACTTTCGCGAGGATTTGCACCGGGCTTGCGCCCATGGCGCGTGCCGCCTCAATCAAGCCTTGGTCGACTTCGCGGATGGAGCCTTCAACGAGGCGAGCGATGAACGGGGTGGCGGCCACCGCGAGGGGGACGATGGCCGCCGTCGTGCCGATCGATGTGCCTGCGACAAGGCGGGTGAACGGGATGATCGACACGGTGAGAATGATGAAGGGTGTCGAGCGCGTGGCATTCACGATGATGCCGAGAACACTGTTGGCGAGCGGAGCCGACAGCAGTTCACCGCGCTTGCTCGTGGCCAGGAACACGCCGAGTGGCAGACCGATCACCGTGCCGATCGCCGTCGCGGCTGCGACCATATAGAGCGTATCGAGCGTCGACGCGGCGATCAGACGGATGATTTCAGGCGACATGGCTGTGTCCCCCTTTGTTCTGCGCGGCATCTGCCGGGGCTTGCTCGGCGCCGAGTGCTATGTAGCCCAAGGTCTCTACGTCGAGCCCGCGTGCGGTGAGGAAGGCGGTGATGCGTTGCAGCAGGCTGGCGTCGTCAGGCACCGCGACGATCAATGTGCCAAACGGCCGTCCGGCAATCTCGTCGACAGTGCCACCTAGGATATTGACGTCGATCGCGAAGTTGCGCGTGATCTGCGACAGCACGGGGTCGGTCGCATGCGAACCCCTGAAAATGATGCGCAGGACGGCCTGGCTGTCGGGAGTGGCCGCGGCGGTCACGCGAGCGGCCACATAGGCGGGGAGGGCGCGGCCACTTTCGGCGGCCAGGAAGGTCCGGGTCGTCGCATGATGCGGTCTTGTGAAGAGGTCAAAGACGTCTCCCTTCTCCACGATGCGGCCGCTATCGATCACCGCAACGTCACGCGCGATGCTTCGAATAACGGCCATCTCATGGGTGATCAGGAGAATTGTGAGCTTGAGCTCGGCATTGATCGTCGCGAGCAGGTCGAGGATCGAGTGGGTGGTCTCGGGATCGAGGGCGGACGTCGCTTCGTCCGACAGCAGGACCTTGGGACGTGTCGCGAGAGCGCGGGCGATGCCGACGCGCTGCTTCTGCCCGCCGGAGAGCTCGGCCGGATAGCGGTCACGCTTGTCAGCAAGGCCAACGAGTTCGATGAGCGGGCTGACGCGCTTGCGGATCTCCTCCCGGCTGGCGCCTGCGATTTCGAGCGGCAGCGCGACATTGTCGTAGACCGTGCGAGAGGACAACAGGTTGAAGTGCTGGAAGATCATGCCGATCGTGCGTCTGATCTGTCTCAGTTCCTTCTCCGGCAGCCGCGCGACGTCGGTGCCATCGACCAAGACGCGGCCCGCTGTCGGCTTCTCCAGCCCATTGACGAGGCGGATCAAGGTGGACTTGCCGGCGCCGCTGCGCCCGATGACGCCGAGAATGGAGCCGCGCCGGACTGCAAGATCGATATCTTCCAGGGCTGCGACCGCGGTCTGCCCACCGCGGGCGGCGAATGTCTTAGCGACGCCCTCGAAACGCACGACCGCATCATCAGCGGCCAACGGCGGCTGAGCGGCGTGCTGCGGATGGAATGGAAGAGCGTTCACGGTTGATCTCGTTTCTCACAGGATTGGTGCAGAATAACACGGGTGGAGCCGCGCCGATTGCTTGTGCTGCGAAAGTATAAGCTCGCAACGCCACCTCGATTACGCTTGACCTTGCCACCGGGTTTGATGGAACACGGCCCCGCGTCGGCTTGCGCGCTGCCACAAGCGCATCGGGGCAGCGCGGCCATCAACACCGTGCGGGATCAGTCGACACGGTGCGGGACATGACGTCGACCGGTTCCGTTAAGATGGCGCTGCGCGGCCTTCTGTGCAGCCCATGGATCGGCGAAGACTTGCCCGTTCAAGCTATAGAACGGCCGCGCCGACGCGTGGAACCGATAGCCATGGGTGTCCCGCGCAACGATGCCTGCGGGCCGCCCTGCGACCTCGATGAGATAACTGTCGTACATGATGGTTCTGCGCCCGTGCTGTGGCGCCTCTCTCGCTCAGATTGTCTGGAATGGCTGGTCAGATGTGCTGGCTACAACAGCACATGGGTGTGCCGTTACGGCGACACTGACACATTCGCAGGGAGCGGAGAGTAAGACCGGCTGCGCGCGGAGCCTTGCTCGGCGGCGTCTGATCCAAGAGAGAAAGTGCCATGCGCATCTCCTGCAATGACCGGAGCCACGAAGACACTTCGTGGCGCTTTAGCGTTTGGTGACGCGGCGCAAGCTGCTTTCAAATTCCCGCGGTGGACCAGCTTTCGCCGATCCCACGGGTCCATACATAACGACGCTCTCATGAAAGTCAACAGTTTCTGTAAAATTAGATTTTTCACATATATCCATTGTATATCAGCCGTGGCACAAGTTTGCCACTCATGCGTTCGATAATGCGCTCTGATGGCCAGCTGGCGTGGAAAGAGGCATCGGACTCGAGAATTAACTGCCGTGTCGTGTAAAATTTGTTATTCTACAAATTCTATATTGATTATGTAGAAATATGCGTAAACAATGCGGTCAGACTGGTTCGCGTCGAGCTGGATCATTGAGGAGGCCGCCATGGTGACGAATACATTCAAGCTCTCGCGCCGGTTTGTCGTGGCGCTCGCGGCCCTCGGTGCCGCATCCGCGGTTCTGCCCGTGGGGGAAGCGCGCGCGGAGACCGTGCTGCTCAATGTATCCTATGATCCGACGCGCGAACTCTATCGCGATATCAACGCCGCCTTTGCCGCAGATTACGAGAAGAAGACGGGTGAGAAGGTGGCTGTTCGGGCCTCGCACGGCGGCTCCGGATCCCAGGCACGCACGGTCATCGACGGCCTGGATGCCGATGTGGTCACGCTCGCGCTGGCTGCGGATATCGACGCGATTGCCAATCGCACAGATCTTATTCCCAAGGATTGGCAAAAGCGGCTTGGCAACAATTCCTCGCCCTATACCTCGACCATCGTCTTCCTGGTGCGCAAGGGAAACCCCAAGGGCATCAAGGATTGGAATGATCTGATCAAGCCCGGCGTACAGGTGATCACCCCGAACCCGAAAACTTCAGGCGGGGCGCGCTGGAACTATCTCGCGGCCTGGGGCTACGAGCTTGGCCGGACCAAGAGCGAGGAGAAGGCCAGGGAATTCGTCGCGGCTCTCTTCAAGAATGTGCCGGTGCTCGATACGGGTGCGCGGGGCTCAACGATCACCTTTGCCCAGCGTGAGCTCGGCGACGTGCTGCTTGCCTGGGAAAACGAGGCGTTCCTGGCTTCCGCAGAGTTCGGGGCCGACAAATTCGACATCATCGTGCCGTCGGTCTCTATCCTCGCCGAGCCCCCTGTCACGCTGGTCGATGGAAATGTCGACAAGAAGGGCACCCGCAAGCAGGCAGAAGCCTATCTCAGTTTCCTTTATACGCCCGAGGCCCAGGCTATCATCGCCAAGCACAAGTATCGACCGTCCAAGCCGGAATTCGCTCGCAAGGAAGATCTCGCCGCTTTGCCTGAGATCAAGCTCTTCACCATCGACGATGTCTTTGGGGGTTGGACGAAGGTGCAGAAGGAACACTTCGACAACGGCGGCATCTTCGATCAGATCGTAAAGGTCAAGCGATGACGTCGGCCAGTGCCCTCAGTTCATGGTCTCGCCGCTGGCGGGCGCCGAGCGCGCTTCCGGGCTTTGGCATCGCTTTCGGCTACACGCTCGTCTATTTGGTCTTGATTGTGTTGATACCGATGGCCGGACTGGCGCTCAAGGCGGCATCGCTCGGTCTTGCGGGGCTCATCGACATCATCACTGAGGAGCGGACCCTCGCGGCACTCCGGACAAGCTTCGGCGTGTCGCTAGCAGCCGCGGGCTTCGCCAGCATCTTCGGTCTCGCCATCGCCTGGGTCTTGACCCGCTATCATTTTCCAGGCCGTCGCCTGATCGATGCGATGGTTGACCTGCCCTTCGCCTTGCCGACCGCCGTCGCCGGCATCGCGCTTGGCGCGATCTATGCGCCGAACGGCTGGGTGGGGGCACAGCTCGCGCCCTTCGGTATAAAGGTCGCTTTCACGCCGCTCGGCATCTTCGTCGCGCTCGTCTTTGTAAGCCTTCCGTTCGCGGTGCGTACCGTTCAGCCGCTGATCGAAGAGATCGACAGGGAACTCGAGGAAGCTTCCGCGACGCTCGGCGCAAGCCGTCTGCAAACCGTATGGCGGGTGATGCTGCCGCCCCTCGTGCCGGCAGCCCTCACGGGATTCGCCCTCGGCTTTGCACGGGCCGTCGGCGAATATGGCTCGGTCATCTTCATCGCGGGCAACCTGCCTTATGTATCCGAGATCGCCCCGCTTCTCATCGTCATCAAGCTCGAGGAATTCGATTACGCCGGCGCGACGGCGATCGCGCTGATCATGCTCGTGATCTCGTTTTCGAGCCTGCTTCTCATCAACCTTATTCAGGCCTGGAGTCGGCGGAGGTTCGGTCATGTCTAGCCAGGCCTTCAGCAATCAAACAATCGCCGGTTCGGCCGTCTCCGCTTTCATCCTCGCGCGGGCGGTGGGGAGGCATCCATGGCGAGCGTGACGCTGTCCACCGGCAGCGTGGCGAGATCGAGCGCCGCCACGCGCATCGCGACCACGGAAGCGCCGATAGCGCGCTGGCTGCTTATCGCGGGCACGCTGTGCTTTCTCGCCCTGTTCCTGCTGCTGCCTCTGTTTGCGGTCTTCTCCCAGGCATTTTCCGCCGGCGTCGGCACCTATTGGGCGGCATTGCGCGAGCCCGATGCGCTGGCAGCCATCCGTCTCACGCTGCTTGTTGCGGCCATTGCGGTGCCGCTCAATCTTGTCTTCGGCGTCGCCGCATCCTGGGCCATCACCAAATTCGAATTTCGTGGCAAGAGCTTTCTGATCACGCTCATCGATCTGCCGTTTTCGGTTTCGCCCGTGGTGGCCGGCCTGATCTATGTGCTCCTGTTTGGCGCGCAGGGCTTTCTCGGACCCTATCTCAAATCACATGGCCTGCAGATCATCTTTGCGGTTCCCGGCATCGTCCTCGCCACCGTCTTCGTGACTTTCCCCTTCGTGGCGCGCGAACTCATTCCCCTGATGCAGCAGCAGGGCACGAGCGATGAAGAGGCGGCGCTGACGCTGGGGGCTTCCGGCTTCACGGCTTTCCGCACCGTTACGCTGCCCAACATCCGCTGGGCGCTGCTCTACGGCGTCCTGCTCTGCAACGCGCGTGCGATGGGGGAATTCGGCGCCGTTTCGGTGGTCTCGGGCCGAATCCGGGGGCTGACCAACACCATGCCGCTGCAGGTGGAGATTCTCTACAATGAATATAACATCGTCGCGGCCTTCGCCGTTGCTTCGCTCCTCGCTCTCCTCGCCCTTGTCACTCTCGCAGGGAAATCAATTCTCGAATGGCGATATGGTAACAGCCTCGACGCACGGGACTAGAGTTGGGCATCCGCCCGCGGGGATCCGCCTGGTCGGGATTGCCAAGGATTTCGGAGGGGACGCGGCGCTTCGGGGCGTCGATCTCGACATCGCGCCAGGCGAACTCGTCGCCCTGCTCGGACCTTCCGGTTCGGGCAAGACGACGCTGCTGCGAATCATTGCTGGCCTGGAGGATGCCAGCGCCGGACAGGTGTTCTTCGGGCATGACGATGCCACGCGCCTCTCCGTGCAGGAGCGGCGGGTCGGCTTTGTCTTCCAGCATTATGCGCTATTTCGGCACATGACAGTGTTCGACAACGTCGCCTACGGCTTGAAGGTGCGACCGCGCGCGGAGCGGCCCTCCAAGGCGGAAATCCGCGAGCGGGTGCTCTCGCTCATCGACCTCGTGCAGCTCGGCGGTCTGGAGCGGCGTTATCCCTCCCAGCTCTCGGGTGGGCAACGGCAGCGTGTCGCGCTCGCGCGGGCGCTGGCGGTCGAGCCGCGCGTGCTCCTGCTCGACGAGCCTTTTGGCGCGCTCGACGCCAAGGTCCGCAAGGATCTGCGCCGCTGGTTGCGTGAGATCCACGATCGAACCGGCCACACAACCGTCTTTGTGACCCACGATCAGGACGAGGCAATGGAGCTTGCCGATCGGGTCGCGATCCTCAACAAGGGACGGCTTGAGCAGGTCGGCACCGCCGACAAGGTCTATGAAGACCCTGCCTCTGCCTTCGTGATGTCGTTCGTCGGCGACACCGTGAGCCTCCCCGTGGCGGTGCGGGCCGGCCGCATCTTCTTTGGCGACTCACCGTTGGACGCAGATGTGGCTGACGCGCCGGATGGGCCGGCCGCGCTGTATCTGCGCCCGTCGAACCTAGCCTTGACCCGTTGCGATGAGGGCGGTGTCCTCGGCGGCACCGTCGTGGCCGTTCGCCGCACGGCGAATGGCCGCCGAGCCGAGGTTCTCACGGATGTCGGCGCGGCATCGGTCGAGGTCGAGCTCCCCAGCGGTAAGGCGCTCGCACCTGGTGAACGCGTTGGCCTGCATATCCTGAAGGCGCGCCTGTTCCCGAGCTCCTAGGGCACCTCCGCCGGCGCCACGCGTCCGTCTTTTAATACATGTAAATTTTGTATTTGACGCTTAATTAACGCGTGTTATCGTAGATTATATAATCTACGACAAGTTGGTGTTATTTTGCCTCGCTTGCGCTTCTTTCCCGTATCCTATGACGTTGCCGGCAAGGCCGTGGTCGTGGCTGGCGGCGGAGAGCCCGCGCTCGCGAAGCTGCGCCTCCTTGTGCGAAGCGAGGCGCGGCTGATGCTCGTATCTCGATATATCGACGGCGAGCTGGCGGCCTTCGTCAATGCGCATCGCATTCCGCATCTCGCCCGCGACCTGACGCTTGCGGATCTAACCGGCGCCGCGCTTCTCTTTGTTGCGACCGAGGACGAGGCGCAGGACGCAGCGCTTGCGGCTGTCGGGCGGCAAGCCGGCGTGCCGGTGAATGTGGTAGACCGGCCGCATCTGTCCAACTTTGCGGTGCCGGCGATCGTTGACCGCGCCCCGGTGGCGGTGGCGATCTCGACCGATGGCTATGCGCCGGTGCTCGCCCAGCGCGTACGCGCCGCCATCGAAATGATCCTCCCCCCGGAATTCGGCAGGCTCGGTGAGCTTGCCGCCTCCCTGCGGGGTGCCGTCATGGCCTCGCTTGGCACCGCGCGCCACCGTCGCCGCTTCTGGGCACGTCTGTTCGAAGGTCGAAGCGCCGACCTCGCCTTGTCGGGCGACTTGGCTGGCGCCCGCCGCGCCGCGCTGTCCGTGCTGGGCGAAAGCTTTGAGGCCAATGAAGGCGTGGTCTGGTTGATTGGCGCGGGGCCCGGCGCGACGGATCTCCTCACCTTGAGAGCGCAGCGCCTGCTGCAGCAGGCTGATGTGATCGTCCATGACCGTCTCGTCCCCGCCGAGGTCGTCGAGATGGGCCGTCGCGATGCGGAACGCATTTCCGTCGGCAAAGCGAAGGGACATCACTCCGTTCCCCAGCGTGAGATTGATGCGCTGCTCGTGCGGCTCGCCCGCGAGGGCAAGCAGGTCGCCCGTCTCAAGGCCGGAGATCCCTTGGTGTTCGGCCGCGCGGGCGAGGAACTGGCCGCGCTCCGCGCCGCCGGTATCCGCCACGAAATCGTGCCGGGGGTGACCTCGGCGCTGGCGGCCGCAGCCGACGCGGGCGTGCCTCTGACCCTTCGCGGCGTCTCGTCCTCACTCGCCTTCGCGACAGGCCATGGCGCCGATGGAACGGAGCCCGCCGGTTGGGCCGAGGTCGCCAGAACAGGCGGCACCATCGCCGTCTACATGGGCGTCAGCGTCGCCGGTGACGTGCGCCGGCGGCTGGAGAGGGAGGGGATCGCTTCTGCAACGCCTGTGGTGGCCGTCGAGAATGCCGGACGTACTGATCGTCGCATCTTTTCCGGCACGCTGGGTGAGCTCGGCGCACTTTCGACCCGCGACGACATTGCAGGTCCGGTGATGATCCTCGTTGGCAATGCCGTGGACCACGGGGCGGGCGCCGGAGAGCCGTTTGCCGCCGAGGTCCGTTGTACGGCCCGCGAGAAGTCCCGCATTACCCACCAGTCCCCTGTGCCTCAAGACGTGTAAGGCCATGAAGCGTGATGCCAAGAAGGCCGGACCCAAGGTGGTTACGGCTAATTCCCTCGACACCGGATGGGTCGTTTTTCTGAAGGCCGACGGCGGCTGGTCGCGCGATATCGGCGAGGCGGCCGTCGCGGATGATGCCGAGGCAGCGGCAGCTCTCAATGCGCAGGGGCTGGAAGCTGCCCAGCGCAATATCGTGGTCGAACCCTATCTGGTCGAAGTGAAGGACGTGGACGGTGACAGGGTGCCGGTGCTCCTGCGCGAGGCCATCCGCGCCGCGGGCGGGCCGACCGCTAGCACCTTGCATCGTATCGCCGAAGGCGCGGTCGTCTGAGGCTGCGCGCCAGTCGAGCGAGGAACTGAACAATGTATCGTTACGACGAATTTGACCGGCAGTTCGTAAGCGAGCGCGTCGAGGAGTTCCGCGACCAAGTCGCCAGGCGCCTGAGCGGTGAGCTAACGGAAGATGAGTTCAAGCCGCTCAGGCTGATGAACGGGCTCTATCTGCAGCTCCATGCCTATATGCTGCGGATCGCCATCCCCTACGGCACCCTGACGCCGCGGCAATTGCGGCGGCTGGCCGAGATCGGCCGGCGCTATGACCGTGGCTATGGCCATTTCACGACCCGGCAGAACTTGCAGTTCCATTGGATCAGCCTGAAGGACGTGCCGGACGTGCTGAGCGCGCTGGCTGAGGTGGAGATGCACGCCATTCAGACGTCGGGGAACTGCATCCGCAATGTCTCGGCGGATCATTTCGCCGGGGCTGCGGCCGATGAGGTGGCGGATCCGCGTGTCTATGCCGAGATCCTGCGCCAGTGGTCCTCACTGCACCCGGAATTCACCTATCTGCCGCGCAAGTTCAAGATCGCTGTTTCCGCCGCGCCGGATGATCGCGCAGCGATCCAGATCCACGATATCGGCCTTCAGGTGACGCGCAACGAGGCCGGTGAGACCGGCTTTGGCGTATACGTCGGCGGCGGGCTGGGCCGCTCGCCCTTCATCGCGAAGAAGCTGCGCGATTTCCTCCCGGAGGCGGAGCTGCTCAGCTATTGCGAGGCGATCCTGCGTGTCTACAACCTGTTCGGCCGCCGTGACAACAAGTACAAGGCGCGGGTCAAGATCCTTCTGCACGAGGCAGGCACGGAGGAAATCTCCCGCCAGGTCGAGGCGGAATATGAGGCCATCCGCGCGCAGGGGCGGCTGACGCTGCCGCAGACGGAGATCGACCGTATCCGCGCCTATTTCGCGCCGCCGAAGCTCGATGATCTGCCGGCGCGATCCACGCGCCTGGATGAGGCCGCGGCTTCCGACCAGGGGCTGCGGCACTTCCTGGAGCGCAATCTCGTCCCGCACAAGGTGCCGGGTTATGGCATCGTGACGATCTCGCTGAAGGCGATCGGCGCGGTGCCCGGCGATGTCACCTCCGACCAGATGGAGGCAATCGCCGACATCGCCGAGCGCTATTCGGCCAATGAGCTGCGCGTCAGCCACGAGCAGAACCTCGTTTTGCCGCATGTGAAGCTGGACGATCTGCCGGAGGTCTTCGCGCTTCTGCAGAAAGTCGGCCTCGCGGCCCCGAATGCCGGCCTGATCTCGGACATCATTGCCTGCCCGGGGCTCGACTATTGCTCGCTCGCCAATGCACGGTCTATCCCGCTCGCACAGCGGATCGCCGAGCGCTTCGGCGACCATGAGCGCCAGACGCTGATCGGCGATCTCAAGGTAAAGATTTCCGGCTGCATCAACGCCTGCGGCCACCATCACGTCGGCCACATCGGCATTCTTGGCGTCGACCGCAAAGGCGAGGAATTCTACCAGATCACCCTCGGCGGTTCCGGTGACCAGCATGCGAGCCTCGGCGAGATCGTCGGCAAGGGCTTCTCCTCGGCTGAAGTGGTCGATGCCATCGAGACGATCGTCGAGACCTATCTCGCTCGCCGCGAGGATCCCGAAGAGACATTCCTCGCCTGCTTCCGGCGGATCGGTGAGGCGCCTTTCCAGGAGGCGCTCTATGCCGAGGCAAAGTGACGAGGCCTTGTCCAGCGCGGGGCAGGCCGATCTGGCGCTCCCTCTCCCCGGCGGGGAGAGGGTTGGGGTGAGGGCGAGCCAGCCCGATCAGGAAAGTTTGGCCCCTCTTACCATGTCGCTCTCCCCGACGGGGAGAGGGGACCAGACTGCCACAAGCGATCGTCCTGTCGTCGAGCCTGATCTCGCCGCCCGCGCTGCTGCGCTCGATGCGGAGATCGGCGGGCTTGCGCCGGAGGCGATCTTGCGCGCGGCGATCGCGCAGTTCCCAAGCGAGCTAGCGCTGGTGTCGAGCTTCGGGGCGGAATCAGCGGTGCTGCTCCACATGGCGGCTGCGATCGACCGGTACTTGCCCGTCGTTTTCGTCGATACGCTCCGTCTCTTCCCGGAGACACTCGCCTATCGCGACGCGCTTGTCGCACGGCTGGGGCTTGCGGATGTGCGCACAGTCGGGCCGCAGCGCGCGGTGATGGAGCAGGCCGATCCGTGGCATGCCTTGTTCAATGTCGATCCCGACCGCTGCTGCCACCTGCGCAAGGTCGAGCCACTGGCGGAGGCGCTCGTGCCATTCTCTGCCTGGATTACCGGTCGCAAGCGCTATCAGGCGACGACGCGGACAACGCTGGCGGTGGTGGAGGCTGACACCACGCATATCAAGATCTCGCCGCTCGCCTCCTGGGGGGCGTCTGAGATTACTGCCTATATGCGCGCCCATGACCTGCCCATCCACCCCCTCGTGGCGCAGGGCTATCCCTCCATCGGCTGCGCGCCCTGTACTAGCCGGGTCGAGCCGGGCGAGGACCCGCGGGCCGGGCGCTGGCGCGGCCAAGGCAAGGTCGAATGCGGCATTCATGTCAGCGCAGCTGGCGTCGCGAGAAGGAGCGCCTGATGCCCCTGTACAAGAACGGAACCTTCGTCGACGATCCCTGGAAGGCTCTGGCCGATGATGAGGCGGTGCCGGCGGATCGTGCGGTCATCGTCGGCAAAGCGCGATATCTCGCGGAGCGTGACGCTCTCATCGGCCGCAACGCGCCGCTTGGGCTTCTGCTGCAACCGGGCGAGGGGCTGGAGGAGATCGAGCCTGACCTCAGTCGCTTTGCCGTTATCGCGCTTGCCTTTCCCAAGTTCAACGATGGGCGCTCCTACTCCATCGCCCGCCTTCTCCGCGAGCGGCATGGCTTCGCGGGCGAGCTGCGGGCGACCGGCAACATCCTGCGGGATCAGGTGAATTTCTTGCATCGCTGCGGTTTCGATGCGCTGGACGTGACCCATCCCGGAACCATCGCCGCTTTGGAGAAGGGGGCGATCAAATTCGTACACAGGCACTACCAGCCTGCGGCTGTCGATGCCGCGGAGGTAGCGCCCCCCGCTGACCGGCCGAGGCTTCGGGTAACGCCCGGCCAGGCTTGATCTGGCGCAATCTTAGCAGGCGGCCCGGCCGGCCGGGCACGCCCATTCAGGATCCATGCAATGACCTATCCCTTGCGGGCTAATCCCGCCGGCGATGCTGTCCTGTCGCCTTCCGCTCATCGCGGGACCGGGTCCGCGCTGTCGCCTCATCTGAAGCGCCTCGAAGCCGAGGCCATCCACATCATGCGCGAGGTCGCCGCCGAATTCGCCAAGCCGGTCATGCTCTATTCAATCGGCAAAGATTCCTCGGTGATGCTGCATCTGGCGCGCAAGGCCTTCTTTCCGTCCAAGCCGCCTTTCCCGCTCATGCATGTCGATACGACCTGGAAGTTTCGGGAAATGATTACGTTCCGTGACGAGACCGCCAAAGCGCTCGACTGGGAGCTGATCGTTCATGTGAATGAGGAGGGCATCGCGCGCGGCGTTGACCCTTTTCGATCCGGGTCGGCCGTGCACACGCAGGTGATGAAGACGGAAAGCCTGAAACAGGCGCTGGATAAATGGGGCTTCGACGCGGCCTTCGGCGGCGCACGTCGGGACGAGGAGAAGAGCCGGGCGAAGGAGCGCATCTTCTCGCACCGCACCGCAAGCCACGCCTGGGACCCGCGCAGCCAGCGGCCGGAGCTCTGGCGCGTGTTCAACACGCGGATCGGCCCCGGGGAATCGATGCGTGTCTTCCCGCTCTCCAATTGGACCGAGCTCGACGTCTGGCACTATATCCTTGCTGAAGGCATTCCCGTGGTGCCGCTCTATTTCGCGGCCGAGCGGCCTGTCGTGAAGCGCAACGGCGCGCTCATCATGGTGGATGATCATCGCATGCCGCTCGATCCCGGTGAGCAGCCTGAGCTGAGGCGTGTCCGCTTCCGCACCCTCGGCTGCTATCCACTGACGGGAGCCATCCCCTCGGACGCGACGACACTGGACGATATCGTCGCCGAATTGCTCGCCTCCAAGGTCTCTGAACGGCAGGGCCGGGTGATCGATCAGGACGGTCAAGCGTCGATGGAGCGCAAGAAGCGCGAGGGGTATTTCTAATGACCGTGCTGTCCCTTGCACGCGAAACCGAGGTTCGCGGCGCTGATCCGTTGCCGGCTCATCGTGGGCTTCTGCGCTTCATCACCTGCGGCTCGGTCGACGACGGCAAATCAACGCTGATCGGGCGTCTCCTGTTCGAGACCCATGCGGTGTTCGACGACCAGCTCGTCACCCTCGAGGCCGATTCACGGCGGGTCGGTACGACGGGCGGCGACATCGATTTCGCGCTGCTGGTGGATGGGCTGGAACAGGAGCGCGAGCAGGGCATCACCATCGACGTCGCGCATCGCTATTTCTCGACGCCGCGCCGCTCCTTCATCGTGGCCGACACGCCTGGGCACGAGCAGTATACCCGCAACATGGCGACCGGAGCGTCGAATGCTGAGCTCGCCATCATCCTCGTCGATGCGCGTAAGGGCCTGCTGACGCAGACCCGGCGGCACAGCATCATTGCGTCGCTGATGGGCATCCGCCACATCGTCGTCGCGATCAACAAGATCGACCTTGTCGGCTATGACGAGGCGCGCTTCCGGGCTCTCGTGGCAGACTACGGGGCACTCGCGCAGGGGCTCGGCTTCGTCTCGATCACGCCGATCCCGCTCTCTGCGCGCTTCGGCGACAATATCTCCACGCTGAGCGTCGCGACGCCCTGGTATGAGGGGCCGACCCTTCTCGGCCATCTCGAAACCATCGATGTCCAGGAGGCAGGGGGCCGTACCGGTTTCCGCTTCCCCGTGCAATGGGTGAACCGGCCGAACCAGACTTTCCGCGGTTTTTCCGGCACGGTCGCCGGCGGCACGATTGCCGTGGGCGATGCGGTGGTCACGGCAGTGTCGGGACACCAGAGTACGGTCTCACGGATCGTGACTTTCGACGGTGATCTTGAGCGGGCATCCGCCGGTGAGGCGGTGACGCTGGTACTTGCCGACGAAATCGATGTGCCGCGTGGTGACGTGCTGGTCACGCCCAGGGAGCGCCCCTCGGTCGCGAGCCGCCTCAGCGCCGACATCGTCTGGATGGGCGAGGACCTGGCAGTTGCCGGCCGCAGCTATCTCATGAAGATCGGCACGCGGACCGTGCCGGCCAAGATCAGCGGCGTCGACCACACCCTGGACGTCGAGACCCTTTCTGTGGCGCCCGCAGTGTCGCTCGGTCTCAACGCCATCGGCCAGGTCGAAATCGAAACCCTGATGCCGGTCGCTTTCGATGCCTATGGTGATAATCGCGCGACGGGCGCCTTCATCCTCATCGATCGCTTCACCCACGCCACGGTCGCGGCCGGGCTCGCCCGCGAGGCGCGCGGCGCGACCAATGTCCATCGCCACGGCTTCGACGTCGATCGCGATGCCCGCGCGGCGTTGAAGCGGCAGCGTCCCTTGGCGATCTGGCTGACCGGGCTTCCGGGGTCAGGCAAATCGACCATCGCCAACCTGCTCGAACGCAAACTCCACGCGCTTGGCCGCCATACCGCAGTGCTCGACGGCGATAGCCTGCGCCAGGGCCTCAACGCTGATCTCGGCTTCGATGCCGCTGCGCGCGCGGAGAACGTGCGGCGCGCGGCCGAGGTGGCGCGCCTGATGGTCGATGCGGGCCTGATTGTCATCTGTGCTTTCGTCTCGCCCTTTCGGGAAGACCGCGCCAATGCGCGAGCCCGCTTCGCTGATGGCGATTTCGTGGAAGTGTTCGTCGACGCGCCGCTCGAGGTGTGTGCCGGGCGCGATCCAAAGGGCCTGTACGCCGGCGCACGCGAGGGGCGCATCGCGACTTTCACCGGCATTGGTCAGGCCTATGAGGCGCCTGCGACGCCGGACGTCCACCTCAACGCGGCTGCGATGGACGCCAACACCCTCGCGGAGCAACTCCTCGCGGCGGTGGAGCGCCACATCACCGGTGTATCGGACAGCGCCGAGGATTCCGCTGCCCTTTGAGGGAAGCTCCCATCTATCCTGATGCGTGCCTGCCGGGTCGTTTCAGCTCCGATTCGGCAGCTTGCGCTTCCTTCTCGGCTCGTTCTAACGCTTCCGTTACGGAGACGCCGCTGCGGCGTGCCTTCTCGGCCAGCTTTTCGTAGTGATCGCGGAAGTCGTCCAGCTCCTTCTCCGACAGTTCCTCGAGATCGAGCAGGGAATTCTGGGCCCGGGTTGTAGCGCGGATCAACTCGTCCAGTTTGATGTGCATGGCCTGAGCATCACGGTTCTGGGTGTTCTGGATGATGAACACCATGAGAAAGGTGATGATGGTCGTGCCCGTGTTGATGGTCAGCTGCCAGACCTCGGAAAAGCCGAGGAATGGGCCTGATACAGCCCAGATCACCACGATGATGCAGGCGGAGGCGAAGGCGGCGGGGCTGCCCGCGAGGCGTGCCGTCTTCGAAGCGAAATGACCGAACCAGTTGGAATGAGCCCGGGCCTGCGGACCGTTTTGCGGCATGGAGGTGTTCTCGTGTCAAGCATCCGGGCTCCGCACCATGATTTATGGTGACAAGGCGCTCCGTTCTCACGAAATAACCGCTATGCTGCGCTTCAGGTTCCGCTATCTCGTGTCTGTTGAGCACCGGAGCGTGCCGCTGTTGATCGCTTCGGGCGAGGAGCGGCTTTCGGCTTCGGTGAATCGAGCGCCAAGAACGTCTCGCCGATCTCCTCAATCCGTTCGCGCAGCTTCGCGGTTTCCGTAACAAGCCCAGTGTCGATGCTTCCGTTGACGGTGGTGGCATTGGCGGCCGTTTTCGCCTTCCGCCCCTTGGGCGCCACAGGCGCGTCGATCGCAGCTTGACTGGCGACCTGCGCTTCAAGTTCCGCGATGCGGGCTTCGGCTTGGGCGATCGTCGCCTCGCGTTCCTCGATCGTGGTGCGGAGCCGCGCGGAGGCAACGGTCGCCTCTGTTAGCTTGGCCGCAAATTCGATCTCGTTGGCCTCGAACATCTCGACAAGAGAGTTCTGGTTGTCCTGCCGCAACGTGATTTCCGACACTTTGCGTGAGAGGTTCTGCGATTTTTCCTTTTCCGCGGCGAGCTTCTTTTCAGCAGTCTCGGCGCGCTTCTGCATGGCAGCAAGCTCATCGCGGGCGCTTGCGGCCAGTTTTTCCGCTTCCTGCTTGCGCAGGGCTGAAGCTTCATTGCGCGTCTCAAGCTCCACGACGGTGATGCGTCGACGATCGAGTTCGAGCATCAGGTCCTGGATCTTCGCATCGAGCGCGGCAATCGCGGCCTCGCGTTCGGTCACGGTAAAGCGGGTGTCGCGCAGGACGCGCTCGAGCTCCGAAATGATCGTCTGCTTCTGGTAGATCTCGGCGCTGGCGTCAGTGTTGCGCGCTTCCTGCAGAAGGTTCTTGGTAGCCTCCAGCTCTTGCTCACTTTTTGCGAGCGCATCTTCCAGATTGATGACCACCTTGTTGCGCTCGGTGAGCGCTGCTTGGCTCGCGGCATAAAGCGCGCGTTGCTTGTCCGTTTCGCGTTCCAGCCGGCGCACGGCCACCGCGAACTCAGCGCGCAAATGGTCCCGCTCTGCAAAGATTTCCTGACGCGTCAAGGGAAGCTGGGATTCCAGCCGGCGTCGTATCAGCCGCTGCGCCCGGCGGTTGAAAGCCGGCAAGAGCATCGCCACCAGCAGGGCAGCGGCCAGGAAGCCCAAGGCGAAGAGCATGGCTGCTTCGACCTTCGCCATTTCGATCATCGTAGATCCCTGGTTCCGGAGGCGAATATCTCAATGAGAATATCTGCTAAAAACAAATGGATAAAACATTCTTGACGACAGGCATTGTCCCAGGGGCGCACTCACGATCAATTGCGATGCGAACCGTACAATACCAGCAGCGATCGTCACCCGGGGAACGCGGCAACAAGCGCCATGGTTGCACAATAATGGTATTGCATCTATAGGTTTTTGGGCGCCTCAATACCAGGCCAACGAACTCGCAACGCGAGCGCACTTGGCCAAAACCCTGCGTGATGCAGGGCATCAGCTTTATTCCCGGGGCTTCACGATAATGGCGGCTAACGTTTGAGACTACGGGTCAGAATGGATTCCAGGTGGCGTTAGGGGTGAATTTCACATAGCCGAGATTGACGCCGAGACGCGCGCCCACGCCCGATTTAATCGGCACGATGATGATACCGTTGTTCGTCAGAGCGGTCATGCCGAAGCCGGCAACGAGATAAGCCGAGCCATTGATGCCGGCGAACCGTTCGAAGATCGCGTCCACCGCGGGAAGGTTGTAGACGAGCATCATCGTGCGCGCGCCGTCGCCTCCGATGTCAAAGCCCAGCGAGGGCCCTTGCCAGAAAACGCGGCGATCTCCCGCGTTGCGCGTGTAGAGAATGCCTTCGCCGTAGCGCAGGCCGCCAAAGAACGCGCCAGACCCTTCCTGTCCCAGGATATAGCCGTTGGGCTGGCCCCAACGACGTGTAGCCTCCTGAATCGTAAGCGCGATACCCCGGGAGACATTTCCGAAAAACTTATGGCCGGAGGTGACGAGCTCATCCGGACTGAAGGTCTCCGGCGCCTGCTGGCTGGGCCCGCTGTAGCCGCCGCCCTGGGCCGCGGCGCTAGGGATGTGGCCCGCGACGGCCAGGACGATGGCAACGAAGCCGGCCATCACCAGGCTGTAGAATCGCGACATGGGCTTCTCCTCACTCGTGCACACATCAACGCGTCGGCACGGCATCAGCACCGCACCCGACAGAATCACAACCATGGACAGTTATGCTTAACAATGTCTGTCATAGGGCCGGATCATCGCGCTGTGGGCTGCAGCACATGCGGAGTGAGCGCAGGATCGCCAAACGCGATGAAGGCGCCGTTGAGGAAGGCGCGCTCCGCGTGACCATAGGTAAGGTGGCTGCCGTCGGGCGCCAGCATACAGCCGCCGGCCGCGAGCAGAATGGCTTCTCCGGCAGCGGTGTCCCATTCCTTCGTTGGACCAAAGCGGGGATAGATATCGGCCTGCCCGCTGGCCACGAGACAGAATTTCAGCGCCGAGGCGCGCCGTTCCACCGCCCGCACCGGCAGGCGTGAGAGCAACGCCTCGCTTTCGGCATCCCCATGACGGCGGCTCGCGAGGGCGACGAGCCCAGAGGTCGGCGCAGGTCGCGTCCTGATTGGCCGCCAATGCGCCTCGGTTGGCATGGGCCCGCCGGCCGCTACGGTCATCGCATAGGCGCGCGTGCCGCCGATATAGAGCTGTCCAAGGCGCGGGGCAAAGACCGCACCGGCGATCGGGCGGCCGCCGCGAACCGCCGCGATGTTCACGGAGAAATCTGTCTCGCCAGCGATGAAGTCGCGGGTTCCATCGAGGGGATCAACGACGAAGAAGGATGTTTCCAGCGGCGTGCCCGCCTGGGCGCTTTCCTCAGAGACGATGCTGCAAGCAGGCGCATCCCGCCGGAGAGCGGCCACGATGACGGCCTCGGCCGCTTCGTCAGCCGCGGTGCAGGGGCTTCCGTCATCCTTCGTGTTGACATTGAGACTTGCCTTGGACGCCTCGGCTATGGCGGCACCCCCCGAAAGCGCTATGCGGCCGAGGAAGGCGGCGAGCGCGTCCGGCTCGCTATGGTCGATATGCAACACGGTCTTCGCCTTTGAACATCGCACTGAACGAAACGCTGCCAGGGCATCATCTTAGCCGGCACCATGCTCTCCTACGCGCAAGAGCAATCCAAACATACCCCAAAATACCAAAGGCTGACTTTCTGCGTGAGATCTTGGGTCACGGATCCAGGCCGCCAGCTTCCAAGGAGCGGCAAGGCGGTGTATCAAAACCCAACCGGGTCTAGGCGGATGAGCCGAGTGATTCTGACCTGGGGCGGAGCTGTGGATGAATTCTATCTCGTTGGATGCCCTCGATCTTGCTGCTCTGCTGTGCAGTCGTGTTTGCCATGATGTGATCAGTCCGGTCGGCGCGATCGTCAACGGCCTCGAGGTGCTGGAGGACGAAGACGATGCGTCCATGAAGGAATTCGCGCTTGATCTCATCCGCAAGAGCGCGCGGCAGGCGTCCGCGCGCCTCCAGTTTGCGCGGCTCGCATTTGGCGCAGCCGGCTCGGCGGGGGCTTCCATTGATCTCGGCGATGCAGAGCAGGTAGCCAAGGGCTTCATCCAGGATGACAAGCTGTCGCTTACCTGGGAGGCCGTCCGCGTACTGATGCCTAAGAACAAGGTGAAGCTCCTGCTCAACCTTATCTTGGTGGCCACGAACGCCATCCCACGCGGCGGGCGCATCGACGTGAAGGTCGAGGGCGCGGATGAGACCACGACTTTCCTCCTCACGGCGACGGGACGCAGCGCCCGCATCCCGACCCATGCGGAGGAGCTCATCGGCGGACATTCGGCGGATGGTACCGTCGACGCCCATGGTATTCAGGCGTTTTACACGGGGCTCGTGGCCAAGGCGGCCAACATGGAAATTGCCTTCTCCATCGACGACGAAACCGTGACGTTGAAGGCTGCGCCGGCCGCCTGAGCCAGCCTTTCGCAACCGATCGTCAACCGTTGGCCGTCAAACTGTGCATGCTAGTATGCGTGCACGCCCTGTTGAGGCGTGAAGGTCCGGGTTGGCGTGATGGACGAACTCCTGCGTGAGTTTCTGACTGAGACGAACGAGCATCTCGACATTGTCGACGTCGAGCTTGTTCGCTTCGAGCGCGATCCGAACGACATCGATGTTCTTCGCAACGTTTTTCGTCTCGTTCATACCATCAAGGGCACGTGCGGTTTTCTTGGACTGCCCCGTCTGGAGGCGATCGCCCACGCGGCGGAATCCCTGCTCGGTCGTTTCCGTGACGGCAAGGTTGAAGTGCAGCCTGAAGACGTCTCGCTCATCCTCGCCAGCATTGATCGTATCAAGCACATCGTCGCAGAGCTCGACCGCACCGCCGCCGAGCCTCCCGGCACAGATCGGGATATCATCGATCAGCTCGAAGGCAGCCTGAGTAGGCCCCAGCAGGACGAACGGGTCGCTCGCCTCGCATCCGTGGCAGAGGCCTCGCCGGAAGGCGATCGCGGATCGCTGCGCCAGCCGACCATCCGCGTAACGGTGGACGTGCTCGAGCATCTGATGACGATGGTTTCGGAACTCGTGCTGACCCGCAACCAGCTGCTCGATCTTGCCCGGCGCCAGGATGACCCGGCCTTGATGGTTCCCCTGCAGCGGTTGTCGCATGTGACCGTGGAACTGCAGGAAGGCGTGATGAAGGCGCGCATGCAGCCCATAGGCACGGTGTGGCAGAAGATGCCCCGCATCCTCCGCGATCTCGCGGTCGACCTCGGCAAGAGCATCGATCTCAAGCTGCGTGGTCCTGAGACGGAGCTTGACCGGCAGGTGCTGGAATTCGTCAAGGATCCGCTGACGCAGTTGGTGCGCAATGCGGCTGACCACGGCATCGAAACGCCCGCAGCGCGGCTTAAGGCCGGCAAGCCCGAGCGTGGAACGATCACGTTGTCGGCCTTTCATGATGGCGGTTCGATTACCGTCGAGGTTTCGGACGACGGCCGGGGTCTGGACTACCAGCGCATTCGGCGCATCGCCATCGAGCGCGGGCTGATCACCGAGGCTGAGGCTGAGCGGCTCGGGGATGCCGCGGTTGCCCGCTTCATTTTTCATCCGGGCTTTTCGACGGCGCAGGCCGTCACGTCGGTCTCCGGTCGTGGGGTCGGCATGGATATCGTCAAGACCAATATCGATCTGATCGGCGGGTCTGTTGAGGTGCGTTCGGAAGCAGGGCGGGGGACCACCTTCGTGGTCAAGCTTCCGCTGACGCTCGCCATTGTCGCGACGCTCATCGTTGGCGCGGCCGGTCAGCGCTTCGCCATACCCCAGATGTCGATCATGGAGCTGGTGCGTGTACGGCCCGGCCAAGGCGATGCCTCCGTCGAAAAGCTGAACGATGCGTTGGTGTTCCGGCAGCGCAACGAGCTCATCCCGGTCATTCCTTTTGCGACCCTTCTTGGCCTCACCGCCAAGGATCAGGCGATCACGCACGACGGCTTCATCGTCGTGATCCAGATCGGCCGGCAACGTTTCGGCCTGCTCGTCGATACGGTGCTGCACACCGAAGAAATCGTTGTGAAGCCGCTGAACAAACGGCTGCGCAACCTGCGCTGCTTCTCCGGCAGCACCATTCTGGGCGACGGGAGCATCATTCTCATCGTCGAGCCGGGTGGCCTTGTACGAATGTTCGAGGATTTCGCTGAAAGCGCCGTTCCGACGATCGAGGCGCGGCCCGATCCCGAGCCGCAGAAGATCGAGGATGAGGTCGACGGCCCGGTCTCCCTGCTCGTCTTCCGGGCTGGGAGCGACATGCCGAAGGCAGTCCCCCTGTCCCTTGTCACCCGCCTTGAGGAGATCGATGCGGCGCGTATCGAGCAGGCCGGCGGGCGGATGCTGCTTCAGTATCGCGGCCATCTCATGCCTCTCGTTTTCGCCGATCCCGCCATGAGCCTGCAAAAGGAGGGGCGGCAGGCGATGGTGGTCTTCTCCGACGGGGATCGTTGGATGGGGCTCATCGTCGACGAGATTCTCGATATCGTTGAGGATGAACTCACCGTTGAACTCGTCGCGGACCGGCCGGAGCTGGTTGGCTCCGCGATCGTCCGCGGCCGCGCGACCGAGATTCTGAACGTTGCGCATTTCCTGCCGCTCGGCCATGGAGACTGGCTGCAGCGCGAGGTCACTCCCGAGGCCGTGACGCGAACGGTTCTCCTGGTGGATGATTCCGAATTTTTCCGCAGCATGCTCGCGCCCCTGCTGCGCGCTTCCGGTTATCGCGTGCTCGTCGCTGACGGGGTCGAGGGAGCCCTTGCCACCCTCGCACTCCCGCGCCTTGTGGACGTCGTGGTCACGGATCTCGAGATGCCGGACAGGAGCGGCTTCGATCTTATCGAGAGCCTCCGGGCCGAGCCGCGCTTCGCAGGGCTTCCCGTCATCGCCTTGTCATCTTATGTCAGCCCGCCGATAGTTGAGCGGGCGCGCAAGTTGGGTGTTGTGAATTTCGTAGCCAAGTTCGATCGCAGCGGGCTTGTGGAGGCGCTAAGTGCCATCCTCAATGCCCGCAGCCGCGGAGTGGCGGCATAATGGCGATCGCCAAGCATTCGCCTGATCGGGGCACGGCACAGGCCCCTGCGATCGAACAGCAGGACAAGCACGTCCAGTATGTCACGGCATGGGTTGCCGATCAGCTTTTCGGCATCCCCATCGCCGATGTCCGAGACGTGTTCATAATTCAGTCGATGACACCGGTGCCCTTGGCGCCGCCGCAGATTTTGGGGCTGGTGAACCTGCGCGGGCGTGTTGTGACGGCGGTCAGTCTGCGCTGGCAGCTCGGGTTGCCTGAGCCTGCCGACCGCGAGCGAATGATCGCGATTGGGATCGAGGCGGACGGTGAATCCTACGGAGTGATTGTCGACCGCATCGGAGAGGTGCTGAATCTCATGCCTGATACCGCTGCTCCGACGCCATTTCATCTGGATACGCGCTGGGCCAGCCTGTCGACCGGCGTGCATAGCCTCGACGATTGCCTGCTCGTCATTCTGAATGTGAGTTCCGTGCTGGCCTTCTCCAATGATAACACTGGTCTCTAATGCGAATCGCCGCTTCAAGGGCGCCACATCATGAAGCACTGTCTCATCGTCGATGACTCGGCGGTTATAAGAAAAGTGGCGCGCCGGATCCTGGAGGCACTTGAGTTCCGTATCTCAGAGGCGGAGGACGGCGCGAAGGCGCTTGCCGTGTGCGAACGCGACATGCCCGAGGCGGTGCTTTTGGACTGGAACATGCCTGTCATGGATGGCTACGAATTTCTGGGACATCTGCGCCAGATGCCAGGAGGCAGTCTCCCAAAGGTCGTGTTCTGCACCACTGAGAGCAACGTCGAGCACATCGCCAGGGCCATGGAGGCCGGAGCGGACGAGTACATCATGAAGCCCTTCGACAAAGAAATTGTCGCGGCAAAGTTTCATGAGGTAGGGCTTGTCTAACCAAAGGCGACGGGGCTAGCCGTACCGTTCAATGTCGCCCGTGGGGAGGGCTCCTGTCAGCGCCATGCGCTTCAACCTGGCAGCCCGCGGCATATGCGGAGGGGGGATGCCGAGCAGTCAGCGAAAGTCCGAAGGCGCAACAAGGGTCGTCGTCATTGGTGCGATGACGGTATTCGACGAAGCGTCGATCGAGCACCTGCGCCCGACCGTCAATGTCGTCGCCCATTTTCCGACCACCAGCGGCGTACTCGATGAGCTCGATCTGCTCGATCCACATGTCGTGCTGCTGGATGTGACATCCGGCACCTTCGACGGAATGGCGGGGCTTCAACTGATACTCGCGGTGAAGCCTGCCGTTGCGGTGATTGTCATGGTTGTCGACACGCCGCAGAGCGCCGATCTCAGCCTGCGCTGCCTGTCACGTGGTGCGGCCGCTAGCATCACCTTGCCAGCGCGCGCCCGCGGAAAGGCCGCGCGGGAGACCCGCGATTATTTTGTCCAAGCGCTTCTTGAAAAGATCAAGACGGTTGCTGCGAGCCCGCGAGAACGGACGCGAATGGTGATTCCAAACCTGCGCCGCCCCGAAGCCATCAACGCCCCTCCACGATGCATCATCATCAGCGCCTCGACCGGGGGCCCGCAGGCGCTTGCGGTCGTCATGCGCGAACTCGGCCCTGCGCTCGTGCGGAGCGTTCCGATCATTATTCTCCAGCACATGCCGACAATCCTGATCGCCGGGCTCGCGAGCCAGATTGGAGCCCTTTGCGACAGCAGGGCGTCGGAGGTTGCCAGCGGCGAACATATCCGCTCCGGCGCCGTCTATGTGGCGCCTGGACACCGGCATCTGCGCTTGAGGAAGGCGGGAAGGAATATCGTCGCTTGGCTCGACGACGGTCCTCCGGTCAACTCCTGCAAGCCATCGGCAGATCTTCTGCTTACCGACGCGGCTGAAGTCTACGGTTCGGCCGTTCTCTCGATCATTCTCACGGGAATGGGCCAGGATGGGCTGCGTGGAGCTACCGCCTTGTCCGCCGCCGGTGCGCCGATCCTGGTCCAGGATGAGGCGACAAGCACCGTCTGGGGAATGCCGGGTAGCGTGGCCCGGGCGGGCCTTGCCTCCGCGGTCGTGCCGCTCGATGAGATCGCGGCAGCCGCGCGGCGGTACTGGCCGGACGTGTTGCGCCATGACTGAAGCGGATTATCAGTTTCTCAGTGCCTTCCTGCGCGCGCGGTCAGGCATGGTGCTGAACAGCGACGGCCATTATCTCGCCAAGAGCCGCCTACCTGCGGTGTGCAGGCGCTTCGGCCTGAGCGATCCTGTCGAGGTCATCGCCATCCTGCGCACCGGTGCTCATCCTGAGATCGAATCAGCTGTCGTCGAGGCCATGGTGATCCAGGAGACCTTCTTTTTCCGGGACAAGGCGCTCTTCGCCCAAATCCATGACACCGTGCTTCCCCGACTCATGGATGCGCGGGCTTCTACTCGACGCCTGCGCATTTGGTCCGCCGCCGCATCGACGGGCCAGGAGGCCTATTCAATCGCCATGATGCTCGCTGGCTTGGCACAGCGGCTTGACGGCTGGACGGTTGACATCATGGCCACGGATCTGTCGGAAGTCGCTCTGGAGCGCGGCCGTAAGGGGTTGTACACGCATTTCGAGGTGCAGCGTGGACTTCCTATCCAGATGCTCCTCAAGCATTTCACTCAAGTCGGCGATCTGTGGCAGATCAATGCTGACTTGACGTCAACGGTGAATTTTTCTTGCATGAATCTGCTGGATGACTTCAGCGCGCTCGGTACATTCGACCTCATTCTCTGTCGTAACGTACTGATGTATCTCGACGACCGAGCCAAGCGCGATGTGCTCGAGCGGGTCGTTGCGCGGCTCGCCAAGGACGGCAATCTCATTCTGGGCGGTGTGGAGACCCCATTAGGCCTGTCGGAGGACGTGGTCGCCGATGCAGGTTTGAAAGGAATCTACTGCCGCGCAGACTGCCGTCACGCGTGATCGCGCAATCAGGCCGGCCCAACAAAAAGCCCCGCCAGAGGCGGGGCTGAAGACCGAACGCATACATTTTTTGATTGCGTACGATTACGCAGGAGCGAAGAGAACCAGCCTCCGGATCGCTGGGGCTCTCTCGCACCCGCGTCTACTGAGGAAGCTGGAGCTTGGTCGAG
This sequence comes from Chelatococcus sp. YT9, assembly GCF_018398315.1. Classification (NCBI taxonomy): domain Bacteria; kingdom Pseudomonadati; phylum Pseudomonadota; class Alphaproteobacteria; order Hyphomicrobiales; family Chelatococcaceae; genus Chelatococcus; species Chelatococcus sp. YT9. The sequence goes on along the minus strand of NZ_JAHBRW010000001.1, from coordinate 1,032,873 downwards.
GGCGTAGAGAGGCTGCCTCGATCAGACCGCGAGACGCTCCTCGACCTCATTGGGTTCGCGCAGCACATAGCCGCGTCCCCAGACGGTCTCGATATAGTTTTTACCGCTCGACGCATTTGCCAGCTTCTTGCGGAGCTTACAAATGAACACGTCGATGATCTTGAGTTCGGGCTCGTCCATCCCTCCGTAGAGATGATTGAGGAACATCTCCTTGGTGAGCGTAGTCCCCTTGCGGAGACTGAGCAGCTCAAGCATCTGGTACTCTTTGCCCGTCAGGTGAACACGGTTCTGTCCGACCTCGACCGTCTTGGTGTCCAGATTGACCACCAGGTCGCCCGTGTTAATGACCGACTGTGCATGACCCTTCGAACGCCGGACAATCGCGTGAATACGCGCGACGAGTTCGTCCTTGTGAAAGGGCTTGGTCAGATAGTCATCAGCGCCGAACCCGAGACCCTTCACCTTGTCCTCGATGCCGGCGAGGCCGGAGAGGATGAGGATAGGCGTCTTGACCTTCGCCACACGCAGGCTGCGCAGGACCTCATAGCCTGACATGTCGGGCAAGTTGAGATCCAGAAGGATGATATCGTAATCATACAGCTTGCCGAGATCGACGCCTTCTTCGCCGAGATCGGTCGTGTAGACGTTAAAGTTCTCAGACTTGAGCATCAGTTCGATGCTCTGCGCCGTAGCGCTGTCATCTTCGATAAGCAGTACGCGCATTGTCAGATCCCCAACCTCGCTCCACCGGCCTCACCGGCCAAGTCCCGATGCGTTAACGCAGCTCCCGGAACAGGGCGGAGTGCACGCCCAATCTCCCACTTTAATCCGACTCGCGACGCTACTCGTAAATGGATAACAAAACCTAATTCCATCGCGCAAGCACCATCAGCCGAAACTTCCATTAACCAACGCAGAACGTTGATGTTGAGCTCGTTTTGGGCTTGCATCCTGTTCGCGCCATGGTTGAAGAAATTGGATTAAGTGACTCAAGCGGTTCGTTCATCGCACCGCTTCGCAGCATCTCGAACGCTGAGAATACTCTTAACGATGCAGGTAAATGAAAGGTTGACGACGGCGCAACAAATATGAACACGAGCTAATTGAAGCTGAAAAAATTAAGGGACCGACTGGGGGACCATAGCCTCTTGCCCCATGCCGATGGAAGATGAGCTGACAAGCTTGCGCGGAGGTGTGCTTCTCCTACAACGCCTTAGCGGCACCCTAAGCGGAGAGCGGCTTTTGCGCGGAGATGCTGCGGCTATGGCCAGGCGGCAGGCTCTTGAAGGCCAGTAAAGGCCTTCGCGCGCCCGGAAAGGTAACATTCAATCAACTTCCTTGAGTAATGCTGATGGTGGCCATTCTGTGGTGCGCTTGGGCGCGCCGCGGGTGCGCAGTATGCGTTTTCAAGGAGTCTTTCGGCAATGAAACCGCGGGAAAGCCTGGTGCGCCTCAAGCGCTTCCAAGTCGATGAAAAGCGTCGGCGCGTCATGCAGATCGAGATGATGATCGCCGAATTCACGCGCGTCGCGTCGGATCTCGAGCGAGAAATCGCGAGCGAGGAAAGCCGCGCGGGTATCACTGACCAGAATCACTTCGCCTATCCGACTTACGCGAAAGCGGCGGCCCAACGTCGCGACAATCTTCGCCGTTCTGCGGACGAGTTGCAGGAGCAGCTCAGCGAAGCGAAGTCTGACATGGATGCGGCAACGGCGGATCTTACGAAGGCGGAGCAGCTGGAGGACCGCGAGCAGGTTCGGTTTCGCACTTCAGAAGCACCGCGCGATCAAGCGGTCTTTGAAGCGAAAACGTTCCCGGCGGGCTCGACCGCCAGCTTCTGACCTTTGAAATTCCGATGCCGGTTGCCGCCGGCTGCGGCTATCCCAGCTGCAGCCCGATCGCTGCGTTCCACGTCGCATGGAGCCCATGCTGCGGTGGCGAGGGGTGGTTCATCCTCAGCGCCGCATCATTTAGGGGCATGTGCGGGGCGCCATGTCTGGTCTGTCGCTTTTTTTGACAGCCGCGACGTAAGAACAGCTTGCGGGGGAGGATCGGCTCGGGCACAGATGCCAGGAAACATACGGCGTTGAGCATGAGATGACATGTCAGCACCGGGCAGGGGACAGAGAGCTGGCATCGTGAGTCCATGAAGAAGACGCTTGAGTATGTCTGGCCCGTTATCGGCCTACTCGCGGTTGTGTTTTCGTTTTGGCTTCTCTATCGGGAGCTGAAAGACATCTCGGCGAGCGAGGTCGTGGCGAGCGTGGCGGCCATTCCGATCCACCGCTGGGTTCTCGCGGTCGGGGCGACGATCGTGGCCTATGGCGCGCTTGCCTGGTACGACCGAATTGCTCTTTTGCATCTTGGCCGCAAGCTCTCGTGGCTTGTGATCTCCCTGGTTTCCTTCACCACCTACGCGCTCTCGCACAATATCGGCGCCTCGGTGCTCTCAGGGGCCATGGTACGGTTCCGCGCCTATGGCACGATGGGACTGTCGGTGGCCGAGATTGGCGTCCTGGTCGCGCTTTGTTCCTTCACCTTTGCGCTTGGAACCGTGCTGCTCGGCGGCCTCGTGCTGGTTGGAGAGCCGGATGTGGTGCTGCGGCTGTTCGATGTCCCGGTCTGGACAGCACGCCTGATCGGCGTCGGCATGCTTGTGTTGGTCGCGCTTTATGTTCTCGGATCGTGGAAGGAGTTCAAGCCGGTCAAGATCGGTCAGTTCTCCATCTATTATCCGCGTCTGAGGATCACGGTGCGCCAGCTGTTTGCCGCTCCGCTTGAGCTGATCGGCGCGGCGGGCATCATCTATTTCGCCCTGCCGGAGGCCGGCAATCCCGGCTTCTTCATTGTGCTTGGCGTTTTCCTCGCCTCGTTCTCGGCCGCTCTCATCTCCCACGCGCCCGGCGGACTTGGCGTGCTCGAGTTCGTTTTCATCAGCGCGATGCCCGAGATGAACCAGACAGATGTGCTGGCCGCCCTTCTCGTGTTCCGCCTGCTCTACCTCCTGATCCCGCTCGCCTTCTCGACGGTTGTCGTCATACTCTTCGAGCGCTCGCGACTGGCCAAGACCATGCAGGATCGCTTGGCGCGCAGTCCCATCGACAGAGCCTGATCGACCACGTGCGCGGGCGACGACTCAGGCGTTCCTGGCTTGGATTGCTGACCCTCACGGGGTTGGCCCGCAGCGGTTATTTCATTCCGTATCGCTATGCGCGGCCAGCGCGGCGGGAGACTTATGCGGCGCTCGAGCCTCTCTTCGTCGCGGCCGAAGCACAATTTGAGGCGGTGCTCAGGGATATTGAGCATCACGCCGCGTCACTCGCTGCCATCCCTGCCGAAGGTGAAGGCTTGCGCTGGGGGCAGATGTGGTTTCCCCGCCTTGACGCAGCCGCGGCCTACGCCCTTGTCCGCACCCTCCGACCGAACCGGATTATCGAGATCGGCTCCGGCCATTCAACGCGTTTTCTGGCGCGCGCCGTCGGTGACGGTGGCTTACCGGCGCGCATAACGGCCATCGATCCCGCACCGCGCGCGAGTATCAAGGCCTTGCCGATCACCCATCACGCCAAGGTCGTCGAGGACATTGGTCTCGAGTTGATCACTGGTCTGGAGGCAGGCGACATCCTCTTCATCGACTCGAGCCACGTGGCGATGCCGGGGGGCGATGTCGATCGCCTCTTTTTGGACATCCTACCGCGCCTTGCCCCGGGTGTCGTCGTACACATCCACGACGTGTTCCTGCCCGATGCTTATCCGGCGGAATGGGATTGGCGCGGCTACAATGAGCAACTCGTCGTTGGAGCCCTGATCCAGGGCGGGAGTTATGAGATCGTGTTCGCAAGCCATTATGTGGCAACGCGGATGGCAGCCTCCGTCAGCGATACCGCGCTTGCGCGGCTGCCTCTGCCGTCCGGCGCACATGAAACCAGCTTATGGCTGCGCAAGCGGTGATCCCGGGTCGTTATCGGCAACCGCGTTGACTGATTTTGGTAGGAGGGTGTTCAGCGCGCGCGGTCGCGGCGCGGGAACGCTCATGCCGGCGGCGTTATAGCTCGTCAGCTTGTTGTGCAGACTTCGCAGCGAAATGCCGAGGATCTTGGCGGCCGACGTGCGGTTGCCGTCGCAATAATCGAGCGTGGCAAGGATAAGCCCCTGCTCGACCTCGGCGACTGTTGCGCCGACGAAGGGGTGGTCTTCCTGCCGGTCGCCTCGCGCCAGTTTGGAAGCCGTTCCGCTGAATGGGCCGCGGCCTGCGCCCGTGCCCCATGATGACCCTACTGACGCCAATGGCACCTACAAACCCCCGTCACGCTCGGCTTCACATCGAGCGACAACAATCGGTGGGGCATGGTTATGGTTTGGTTAACAGCTGTCTCGCGACAGACCGTTGACCATTGACGCAGGCGTCGAGCCAACCGCACGGCACGAAAATGCCGCGTGGTCAGGGATTTTCATGAGTTCTGCCCGGCAAGTTCCTTGCGACGCAGCGAGCCATCCGGTACTTATGGTTATGCGAATCGCTCGGATGGTTCGCAGCCCCCGCTTCTCAAGAGAGGGGGCGCTATTGACGGTAGTGCTGAATGCGCGTGGTGCGCAATCCGGCCAAGCCATGGCGATCGATAGATTCCTGCCAGCCGAGGAATTCCTCGACAGTCAGTGTATAGCGTTGGCATGCCTCGTCGAGACTGAGGAGGCCACCTCGCACAGCGGCTACGACTTCTGCTTTGCGACGGATAACCCATCGCTTCGTATTCGAGGGCGGCAGATCCGCAATCGTCAGAGGACTGCCATCAGGCCCGATGACGTACTTCACCCTCGGGCGGTGGGGTTCGGTCATGATACGCTCACACTAATCGACTAACCCTTGTTATCCCCAACACTAGAGTGCTGCGCTTAAGATTTGACTAAAGGCGCAACTATTTCCGGAACTTGCGGCGGGATTTCGGCGGGAGGCCGGTTGGTTCAAATCATTGCGTCGATTTTTCCCGGTGCGAGAATCCCGCGATCGCTGTCCGGCCTGCCCGCTCGCCGGCGTTGGAACGACCCGTTATCCCCAACCCGCACTGCGGGGCGAATTGGACTGAGGCGGCGCCCCAGCTCTGGAAACCCGGATCGTTGGCGCTTATAGAACACCGGAAGCAGGGTGCGTGGCCGTCGGCAGGGAGCGATAACATGTTCGCATCTGGGGCAGCGCACACCTGACGACGGCAGCAGACAGTAGGCCGTTGTGGAAGATCGGTTCAGATGTGATAAGCAGAGGCGAGGCGGCCAGCCGACAACCGCTAGCCGCCGCTGAAGGCAAGATATGGTGAATAGTCTCGATCTGCCGAAGAGCCCTGCCGACACGCGCGTCGTGGTCGCGATGTCGGGTGGTGTAGATTCATCGGTAGTCGCTGCACTCTTGAAGAGCCAGGGCTACGAGGTCATTGGCATCACGCTGCAGCTCTATGATCATGGAGAGGCAACTCACCGTCGTGGCGCGTGCTGTGCCGGACAGGATATCCATGATGCGCGGCGCGTCGCCGAGCGGCTCGATATTCCCCATTATGTGCTGGACTATGAAAGCCGCTTCCGCGACGAGGTCATGGCGCGTTTCGCGGAGAGCTATCTCGCGGGCGAGACGCCCATTCCCTGTGTCGAGTGCAATCGCTCGATCAAGTTTGCCGAACTCCTTGAGACCGCCCGTGATCTCGGCGCCGACGTGCTGGCAACGGGCCATTATGTCGTGACCCGGCCTATGCCGCAGGGTGGTCGCGGGCTCTATCGCGCCGCCGATCCTGATCGTGACCAGAGCTATTTCCTTTATGCCACCACGCAGGCGCAGCTCGACTTCCTGCGTTTCCCCCTCGGCGGTATGCTGAAGCCCGATGTGCGCAAGCTGGCGCATCAGTTTGGGCTGGCCATAGCTGAAAAGCCGGATAGCCAGGATATCTGCTTCGTGCCGAGCGGCCGCTATACGGAGGTGATCGAACGCCTGAAGCCGGGCGCGGTGACGCCTGGTGAGATCGTGGACCACAACGGCCGCGTTCTCGGGCGTCATAATGGCATCATCCATTACACGGTAGGCCAGAGACGTGGGCTCGGCCTTTCGGTCGGGGAGCCGCTTTACGTGGTCAAGTTGGATGCTGAGCGGGGTGAGGTCGTGGTCGGCCCCCGGGAACTGCTGGCAACACGGACGATTAGTCTGAGCGCGATGAACTGGTTGGGCGATCTGCCTCTCGATGAAGACACCGTTCATGAGGTCGCCGCGCGCGTGCGCTCGACGCGCAAGCCGCGGCCGGCCCTGCTGCGCGCGACGCGCGACGGTGCGGAGGTCACGCTGCTCGATCCCGAGGAGGGCGTCGCGCCCGGCCAGGCCTGCGTGCTTTATGACAACGCGGGCGCGGATGCCCGCGTCCTCGGCGGGGGTACAATTCGAGCGGCTGCAAGGCCGCTATCCCAGCGTCTCAGCCGCCCGGCCGAGGCGGTGTTGCGAACCGACGCCGCTCCGGCGCGTTCCTTGCCATAACGAGGATAGGAAGACGCCAGCATGGCAGAGGTACGATACGCTCAGCCCGACATGACCCTCATGCGCAAGGCCTACGCGCGCTGGGCTCCGGTCTATGACCTTGTCTATGACGGCATCACCGCCCCCGCGCGGCGTGATGCGGTCGATGCCGCGCTGTCCTGCGGGCGTGATATCCTCGAAGTTGGCGTGGGCACGGGCCTTTCGCTGGGGGACTATCCTGTCAATGCGCGCATAACGGGCGTTGACCTGTCGGCCCACATGCTCAAGCGGGCGGTGGAAAAGGCGCGCAAGAACCACTGGAGCCATGTGAAGCTATTGGCTGTCATGGACGCGTGCCGTCTGGGCTTCGCCGACGCGACCTTCGACGCGGTGGTCGCGCAATTCCTGATCACGCTCGTGCCGCATCCGGAGGCGGCGCTGGATGAGATGCTGCGCGTGCTGAGGCCCGGTGGCGAGATCGTCCTCGCCAACCATTTCGGGGTGCCCGACGGGCCGGTCGCGAGGGTCGAGGAGGCCGTCGCGCCCTTGGCGAGCCGTCTCGGCTGGAGTTCGGCGTTCAAAGCCCGGCGCATCGAGGATTGGGCAAAGGCCCGGGGCGATGTCGAGTTGCTTTCGCTGACACCGGCCTTTCCCCTTGGATTCTTCAAGGTGCTACGGCTGCGCAAAAAGGCCTGAGCAGAAGGGCCGGGCGGTCCAGCCAGCTGCAGCCGTCCGCCGTCACCCGGCGAGCGATCTTTCAGTTTCAGGATCGAAGAGGTGTAGCCGTGCGACGTCGCAGCTCAGGGCTACGAGCTCGCCCGCCTGAGGCACGAAGCGCCCGTCCGCCATGCCGACCAGTTCGTGGTCGCCAACTTTCGCTATCACCTGTGTTGTGACGCCCAGCGGCTCCGCAATCACAACAGTGCCATTCAGCCGCCCGGTAGGATCGCCAGGCCCACCTGTCGCGGGGGTAATTTCGAGATCGTCGGGGCGGATGCCTACGATTACCCGCTCCCGCTCACCAAGGCGCTGGATGGCTTCGGAGGAGAGCGGCAGAACGGCGCGCTGACCGAAGTCGATGGCGGGCCTCCCCCCGGCGCGTTGAACCGGGAGCGCGATGAGATTCATGGTCGGCGTGCCGATGAAGCCGGCGACGAAGGTGCTGACCGGCGCATGGAAGACGTCCAGCGGCGTGCCGACCTGCTCAATGCGGCCATCGCGCATGATGACGATACGGTCGGCGAGCGTCATGGCCTCCACCTGATCATGGGTGACATAGACGATCGTCGTGCCGATCGACTGGTGCAGTCGCTTGATCTCGGTGCGCATCTGGCCGCGCAACTGCGCGTCGAGGTTGGACAAGGGCTCGTCGAACAGGAACACGGTCGGATCGCGCACGATCGCGCGCCCCATGGCGACGCGCTGGCGCTGGCCGCCGGAGAGCTCATTCGGTCGCCGCTCCAGCAACTCAGAAAGGCCTAGGAGCCTGGCCGCCTCGCGCACCTTCCTGTCGATGGCGTCCTTGGGCAGCTTGGCCGCGTGGAGGCCGAAGGCGATGTTGCGGAACACGCTCATATGCGGATAAAGCGCGTAATTCTGGAACACCATGGCGATGTTCCGGTCCTTTGGCTCCAGCGTATTGACCACTCGGCCGCCGATGGAGATCGTGCCCGCGCTCAGGCTCTCCAGCCCGGCAATCATCCTGAGCGTGGTGGATTTTCCGCAACCGGACGGCCCGACCAGGACGACGAACTCACCGTCCTTGATGTCGAGGTTGATGCCGTGGACGATCTCGATATTGCCGTAGCGCTTGACGACGTTCTTCAGGGACAGTTCAGCCATGGTTTCAGGCCCCGGTCGCGGTGGTCATGAGCGTCGCCATCGCGTCCGCCAGAAGTTCCTTGGAAGCGGCGTCCCGCGCCCGGTGAGCGGCGATGACAGCTCGCGCGTCGGCGGCTTCCCCCGTGTAAACGGCAAGGCTCTCCGCGATCGCCTCCGGCGCCGGGCCCCCCGGCAGCTTGCGCACGGCGACGAAATGCTCCGGGGTTGTCACACGGCGGAAGGTCACCTCGTCGAAGGTCGGTTCACGCCCCGCCGTCTCCTCGAAAATCCGGGCGAAGGTCTGATACGGCACGTTCGACAATGTCTCTCCGGAGGCCTGCATGTGGCGGGCAAGGGTCGCGGCGATGTGGTGGGCCTTGGAGAAGGGCAGGTTCTCCTCGCGCACGAGGGAATCCGCGAGCTCGGTGATGGTGGCGTAGGACGCCTCGATATTGGCGCGCACGCGCCGGCCGTTGATTTCGGCCGAGCGCACGACGCCGGCCATCAGCGCGAGCACGCGATGGGCGGTCGCAAAGGCCTCGTAGCCCGCGCCGTGGACCTCGTGCTCATTGTCGTTCATGTCGATGAACGGCGTGTTGTGCAGCGCCAGCAGCACCGCATCGGCATGGCCTGCGGTGAGCGAGGCAAGGAGGCGCATGTGCTCCACCGGCACGGGATTGCGCTTCTGCGGCATGATCGAGGAGATCTGCACGAAACCATCGGAGAAGCGCAGCTGGCCGACCTCGTAGGCAGTCCAATAGGCCATGTCCTGGGCGAAGCGGCCTAGGCTGAGCGCCATCAGCTTGATCGCGCCATAGGTCGCGGCCGTATAGTCCGCGCCGGCGATGCAACCGTAGGAATTGCGCAGGATGACGGGAAAGCCGAGCAGCTCTGCCACGCGCTGGCGATCGAGCGGGAAGCCTGTCGTCGTGATGGCGGCCGCGCCGAGGGGAGAGCGGTCCACCACCGCCCGCGCTTCCATCAGCCGGTTGAAGTCGCGCAGCAGGGTCTCGATGACGGCGCCGAGATAATGGCCGTAGGTGGATGGTTGCGCCGGCTGGCCGTGGGTATAGGCCAGGATGATCGTGCCGGCATCGGCGCGGGCCCGCGCGATGAGCGTGTCGACGAGATCGAGCACCGACGTGCCGAGCGTATCGAGCCGTTCGCGCAGCGCCATCTTGAACAGGGTATGGTCGATGTCGTTGCGCGAGCGCCCGGTGTGGAGGCGCCCGGCCACGTCGGGATCGACCTTCTGAGCCGCGATATCCTCAGCGATCAGTTTCTCGATATAGAAGAAGAGATCTTCATGTTCGCCGGTATAAGCCACTGGTGCGGTCAACCCGGCAAATGTGGCCTCCACCTTATCGAGCGCCTTGAAAAGGGCGGCGGCCTGCTGCGCTTCGAGAAGACCTTGTTCGGCCAGCATTGTCGCATGGGCGCGATGCAGGCGCAGGAGATGGCCGACGAGATACTTCTGGCTATGCGCGAAGCCGGGCGCCAGCACGGTCTCGGCGTAGACGGGAGCGGGAAAGCGGTCATCGCTGCCAATCGTGGCAGGGGGGCTTGTCGAAGCGCTCATACGATTATCCCTTCAGCCCGGCCAGCACGACGCCGCGGATGATGTAGCGTTGGAAGATGATGAAGACGACCAGGGTCGGCAGCGTCGCGAGCGTGGCGCCCGTCATGATCAGTTCCCAATCCGACAGGAATTCGCCAGAGAAAGAGGCGAGGCCGACCGGGACCGTATAGAGCGCGCGGTCGTTGGTGGCGATCAGTGGCCAGAGGAAGGCCGTCCAGTTGCCGAGAAAGGTGAAGATGGCGAGCGCCGAAAGCGCGGGCGTGACGAGCGGCATCGCCACTTTCCACCAGATCTGGAACTCGTTGAGCCCGTCGATGCGCGCGGCATGGATGTAGTCGTCCGGAATGCCGGAGAAGAACTGCCGCATCAGGAAGACACCGAACCCCGTGATGAGGCCCGGAAACATGATGCCCCAGTAGCTGTTCAGCCAGCCGAAGTTCTTGGCCATGATATACCACGGCACGATGAGCATCTCGGTCGGGATCATCAGCGTGGTGAGGATGGCGATGAAAATGAACTCGCGACCGCGAAACTTGAACTTCGCCAGGGTATAGCCAACGAGGCTGTCAAAGAAGAGGACCGAGATCGTTACCAGCGTGCTGGTGACGAGGGAGTTCACGAACCAGATGCCGAAGCGCGTGTTCTGGAAGATATAGGTGTAGTTATCGAGCGTCGGCTCGTGGGGGATGATGTTGAGCTCATAGACCTCGTTTGGATATTTAAACGAGGTCGCCACCATGTACACGAGCGGCACCATCATCACGATGGCGCCCAGCGCTAGCAACGTCCAGGCGACGATGCGGCCGGGATGGATGACCGTCCCGAGGGACCAGCCCCGCGCGGCGGTGATGTCCGAGGCGTGGGTCATGGGCGGCCCCTCATCAGGCGTAGCTGCAAGAGGCTGATCACCAGAAGAATGATGAACAGCACGAGCGTCTGGGCGGCGGCATAGCCCATCTGGAACGACCGGAACGCGGTGTCGTAGATGTTCAGCACCAATGGGCGCGTGGAGTTCAGGGGCCCGCCGGCGCCGTTGTCCGTCATGTTATAGACATGGTCGAAGATGCGCAGAAAGCCGATCGACGAGATCACCAGGAGAAAGACGATGGTCGGGCGCAGCAGGGGAAGGGTGATCTCGCGCAGGATCATCCAGCGGCCGGCGCCGTCGATGCGCGCCGCCTCGTAGTAGCTTGACGGGATGGCGCGCAGGCCGGCGAGGAACAGCACCACCTGGAAGCCGAGCCCGGCCCAGATGGCGGGCGCAAGCACCGCCGGCAGGGCCTGCGATGTTGAGCGCAGGAACGGCTGCACATCGAACCCGACTGAGGCCAGCATGTTGTTGAAGAGCCCGACCGGCATCGGCTGATAGAACCACCGCCACACCCAGGCCATCGCGACGGTCGTGGTGAGATGGGGCATGAAATAAAGCGCACGGATCAGGCCGTGGCCGAAGCGCACCTGGTCGAGATAGTAAGCGATGACGAAGGCGAGGAGGAGGCTGATCGGCGTGCCGAGGATGAGGTAGAGGAACGTGTTCTTAAGCGTCTGCCAGAAGACCGGGTCTTGAACCATCTGCCGGAAGTTGTCCAACCCGACGAATTCCGGCGGCGACAGCAGGTTCCAGCGCGTGAAGGCGATGCCAAAGGACTCAAAGGCCGGATAGAAGCGTATGAGTCCGAAGAAGACGATGGGAATGGCGAGGAAGACCCAGGCCCAGACGGCCTGCTTCTTCTCGACCGTGAGATTGGTATAGATCCGCATCGCTCCGCCTGTTCCCACGCTCGTGCCATGACGTTCCGCTTGACGCGTCGCCCCGACGACTGATGCGCCGATCATGGTCTAGCCTGATTAAATCAGGATTGTTGATTTAATACGTGAGCCGCGTCATTATGCAAGTGTCAGCCGCGACGCGCTGCGAATAGGGGTCCATGAGCTGGCGGGAGAGAAGACGGGCATGAGCGTTTCCGGCCTTGCTCCGTTCGACAGGCGTGGTCACAACCGCCGTGTCATCCTGGATGCCCTGCGCCGGCAGGGATCGGCGTCGCGAGCGGAGCTCGCGGCCACCACAGGGCTTTCCGCGCAGACGCTGTCCTCCATTGCGGACGACCTATGCCGCGAGGGGCTGCTCAAGATCGTCGGCCGTCGCGCGTCCGCCAGGGGACAGCCCCCAATCGACCTCGCCATCAACCGCGACGGCGGATTTGCCGTTGGAATCCATGTCGAGCATGGCCGGCTCACAGGCGTGTTGGCCGATCTCGGAGCCGAAATCCGGGGCGAGACGGTTCTGGCCTGCGATACGACGACGCCGGAAACGGCTCTCAGCGCGGCCGGCCGGCTCGTCGAGCGACTCGTTTTGGCGGCCGACATCGACAGGGCGCGTCTGTGGGGCGTGGGTGTGGTGCTGCCCGGTCCCTTTGGCCCCATTGATCTGGGGCCTGATCCATTGTCGATGGCCGCCTGGTCACGGGCCGATTTCAGCGGAGCCTATGCGGCAGAGCTGAAGCTGCCGGTTCTGGTCGGCAATGACGCCTCGGCCGCAGCCATTGGCGAGCATCTCCACGGAGTGGCGCGAGACCTGCGGAGTTTCGTCTATTTCTATATTGCTGAGGGTATAGGCGGCGGTGTCTTCATCGACGGCCAGCCTGCAACGGGCGCCTTCGGCAACGCGGGCGAGATCGGCCGGATGGTTGTGGGCCTCGCGCAAGATGGCCAGACACCAATCACCCTCGAGGATCACGCTTCGCTCGACGCGCTGCGACGGCGGCTGAGTGAAGCCGGGCTGTCGGAGGCAGCGGCTGAAGATGACGCGCGGCTGTTCGCCGCCCCGCCTGACATCGTTGCCGACTGGCGGCAGAGCGCGGCTCGCTACCTGCGTATGGCGATCGCGACCGTCGAGAGCCTGTTCGATCCGGAAACGGTCGTGGTCGGCGGACCTTTGCCACCGTTGGAGCTCAAGGCCCTGATCGCGGCGCTCGATCCGCTGCTGCCGACGGTGAGCCTGCGCAAGGACAGGGTGCAGCCACGCGTGATGATGGGCAGTGCCGGCCGTGCTTCGCCCGCGCTCGGTGGTGCAACGCTGCCGCTTTTTCGGGGGCTGACCCCGCAGCCGCGTGCCGCGCGCGTACCGAAAGGACTGCGGAATGCCAGGCAGAGCGCGGGCTCGCCGAATGCCGAGGGCCGCTCCGCCAATGGTGGAGCGCCACGATGACGGGGCATGCGTTCCTTCACCCAGGCAGCGGCGGATCAGCCGGCGGGCAGCGGCTCAAAGGCGAAGCCATCGTCGGCATTGCCGGTGATCGTCCCGAAGCAGCGGTCCTCCGGGAAATGGCCTGCCGCGACGAGCGCGCGCTCGGCGGCCGCGAAGGCCGCAAAGCCTGTGCGCGTGAGGATGGCCTGCGCAGGATCGCGATCGGCCCGGTGACACCAGTGTGGCTCGCCGATTTGAGCCGGGCTATGCCAGAGATCGCCAGCGGTCATGAGCGGCCGCGCCGTTCCCGAAAGGGTCACCACGCTGTGCCCCTCTGTATGGCCCGGCGCGGGCACGAAGTTGAGCTCGACAGCGCCTGCGCGCATGACGGGCGTATCGGTGGAATGTCCCGTCAGCATTCCCGTTGCGATGAGCGGAGCAATGTGAGTTCGATAGGCGGCCACATGGTGCGGCAGCGCCGCATCATTGCCGGCTTCCTGCCAGTGCACCATTTCCGCGATTGGAGCGAGGTAGCGTGCCTTGCGAAAGGTGGGGATGCCGTGGTCGTCACTTGCCCAGCCGACGTGGTCGAGGTGAAAATGGGTGAAGAGGACGAGGTCGACGTCATCCGGCTTTATTCCAGCCGCGGCGAGTTCGTCCATCAGTCTCCCGGACAGGCCGGGAAAATAGGAGACTGGTCCGGGTCCGATGCCGCAATCGATCAGGACAACCTTGTCCCCGACCCGGAGGGCGAAAGCATTGAAACGGGTGTGGAAGCGGTGATCGGGAAACCAGCGGCTCATGAGATCGGGCCTCTCGCTCACATCAGCTTTTGGAAACGAGTAAGACCATTCCGCCGGGGAGGGTGCTGCATCGGTCAAGGCGAAAAGAGTAGCGCCGCCAAGATCGAGCTGTCGCATGGTAATCTCCGAACTTCGATTTTGGCTATGCAGAAATGAAATTTTTGTTCATCTGCAGGCCATCCATTCTTCATGAATTAAGTGCCATCGTTTGAAAGCGATAACAAGGGAGAGACTATAATGACCGATGATAGAGCGGGAAAAAGCGGTAAGAGTGGCGGGTTGTCGATCAATCGCCGTGTGTTCACGACGGGTGCGATGGCGACGGGCTTTGCGGTGGCTGCTCCTGCCGTCCTGCGCGCCCAGACAGTTGAAATCGAATATTGGCAGTATTTCTTCAAGGAACGCGTCGAGGCGATCGATGCTCTCATCGCGCAGTTCGAGGCGGCGAATCCCGGCATCAAGGTCAAGCATTCGCACTTCCCGTATGCCCAGTATCGCACGAAGGTCGCCGCCGCCGTGCCGGCGGGCGAGGGCCCTGCCGTCCTCCAGCTCTATTTCGGCTGGATGCGCGAATATTCCAGGGCAAAGCTGATCCAGCCGCTGCCGACGGACGTATTCAAGGCAGCCGATATCGACAAGAATTTCTTCCCGTTCGTACAGCTCATGAAGCGCGATGACGCCTATTGGGCCATCCCGACCGCCGTCCGCAGCCTTGGGATGTTCTACAACAAGAAGCTTCTCGAGGGCGCCGGTATCGCGGCGCCGCCGAAGACGCTCGATGACTATGTGAAGACTGCCCTGGCCGTCGCGAAGCACGACTCATCTGGCAACCTGATCACCGCTGGTGCCACGATCGGCCTGCCTTCGCAGGATAACCACTGGTGGCGCGACATCCTCATCCGGCAGTTCGGCGGCAAGCCCTACAGCGACGATTTCCGCACCGTCACCTATGGAAACGAACACGGCGCTGCTGCGCTTGCCTGGTACACCGACCTGCAGCGCAAGCACAAGGTGGCGACGGCGGGCTTCGTCGGGGAGACGCAGGCGGCCTTCAAGTCGGGCAAGGCAGGCCTGACCGTCGACGGCTCCTTCCGCCTCGGCAGCTTCAAGACGGCGCGTGGCTTCGAATGGGGCGTGGCGGAAGTGCCGACTCACAACGGCATCAAGTCCAACTACGCATCCTACTGGGTCAACGGTCTTACCGCGGGTGTCACCGGCGCGAAAAAGGACGCTGCGACCAAGTTCCTCGCCTTCATCACCACCGATGACGCGATGCAGCTGTGGCTCGACAAGACGGGCGAGTTGCCGGCCAAGCCGAGCGTGGCCCTCAGCCCCAAGAACCTGGCCGATCCTCTGACCGGGCCGATGCTCAAGGGCCTGGAATATGCGCATACGACCGATTTCGTGAACGAGGACGCAAACCTCCAGAACTTCGCAAATATGATCGACCGGGTGCTGATCCAGAATCAGGATCCGTTGGAGTCCGTCAAGATCGCGGCTGCCGCCGAGCAGAAGCTGATCGACGACTATTACAAGTCCTGATCACGAAAAAGGCACGCCAGTTTTCCGCTGGCGTGCCTCTTCAGGAATGATCACAGGTCAGGCGCGGCTCAGGCGCTGCCCAGCGGATCCGGCCCAAATCTGTTGGCCCCCCGCGTACCCGGCTGGCAGAACCAGATGATCATGATGATGCCGCCGATGCCGGTGAAGCCCAGGAGCACCCACCATCCCGTCCGGTCCATGTCGTGGAAGCGCCGGACGGCCAAGGCAAGCGTTGGCAGAAACAGCGCAAGATAGGCCAGGCCGTTGAATGGCGTGACGATCATCTCACCCGTCTCGAACAGGATGCGATCAAGCGCGCCTGCGATGAGATAGACAACAAGTGAGAACAGGATCCAATACCAATACGCCGAGCGTGACGCACGGCCATTGAAATTGACATAGTTCTGGATACCGGATGCGACCGCTTGGCTGAATGTCATGGTCCTGCCCATGCGTCTATATCGGGAGATTCTCTCTACCCGATCGCCCGGCGGTGGCAATGAAATCCCGCCGTTAGTGTTAAGATACCTGCTTACGGGGCTGCGTCCCCCCGTTATTCTCCCTGAAATGGCCGAGCAGTCTGAGCGCGTTGAGCGTCACGAGCACAGTGCCGCCGGTATCCGCGATGACGGCCATCCAGAGACCGGTTGTTCCGGTGATCGTGGTGACGAGAAACAGCGCCTTCAGCCCCAGCGCGATCGCGATGTTCTGACGGATATTGGCCATCGTGGCGCGAGCGAGGCCGATGAGTTGCGAAACGCCCGAGACGTCGTTCTTGAGCAGCGCCGCGTCCGCAGCTTCCAAGGCGACGTCGGCGCCCGAACCCATGGCGATCCCCACCTGCGCGGAAGCGAGCGCTGGCGCGTCGTTGATCCCGTCGCCGACCATGGCGACCGGCTTTTCCGCCGCCATCGCCTTGATCACCTCCGCCTTGTCGGCGGGCAACATTTCGGCGCGCACATCGAGGCCGAGCATTTGGCCGATGGCCGCGCCCGTGCGGGCGTTGTCACCGGTCAGCATGACCGCTCCGACGCCGAGATCCTTGAGCGCGGCGATACCGGCGCCGGCCCCCGCGCGTGGCTGGTCGCGCAGCGCGATCAGCCCTTGCGCCGCGCCATCCGTCGTCACCACCACGACGGTCTTGCCTTCGCTTTCCAGCCGGGCGATCGTCTCTTCCACGGCGGAAAGCTCCGCGCGTTCAGCGGCGAAGCGCGGTGCGCCGATGAAGACGGCACTCGGTCCCACGCGGCCTTCCATACCCTTGCCGGGCACCGCGCGCACGCTGGTTGCCTCGCGTTTGCCAGTCTTGGCCGAGACGACGGCAGCACGGCTGACGATCGCCTTGGCGAGCGGATGGTTGGAATGCGCCTCCACGGCGGCTGCCGTGGCGAGAACGGCATCGTCGCTGCCGGCGAGCGCCATCACGTCCGTTACCTCCGGTCGCCCCTCGGTGAGGGTGCCCGTCTTATCGAACGCGACTGTCTTGATACCGGCGAGCTTTTCGACGATGACACCGCCCTTGATCAGCAGGCCGTGGCGCGCACCAGCGGACAGGCTCGAGGCAATCGCCGCCGGGACCGAGATGACAAGCGCGCAGGGGCAGCCGATGAGGAGGAGCGTCAGCCCCTTGTAAACCCATTCATCCCATGCGCTGCCGAAAGCGAGCGGTGGCACAACGGCGACAAGCGCAGATAGCACGACGATGAAGGGCATGTAGACCCGCGAGAAGCGATCAATAAAGCGCTCCGTGGGCGCCTGCGCATCCTGTGCTTCCTCGACGAGGGTGACGATGCGCGCGATCATGTTGTCGCTGGCTGCTTTCTCCACCCGCACCCTGAGCGCCGCATCCTGGTTGATGGATCCGGCGAAGACATCCGCGCCCGGCTCCTTGGCCTTGGGCACGGACTCACCGGTGATGGGTGCCTCGTCGACGCTTGAGAACCCTTCTTCAACCTTGCCGTCAGCGGGCACCCGATCGCCTGGCCGGACCACGACGACCTGCCCGACAGCAAGGCTCGCGGCCGGCACCTCGCGAAGGGCGCCGCCGGATTCGAGCATGGCCGTCTGCGGGATGAGATTGGCAAGAGCGCGGATGCCGGCACGGGCGCGGCCTGCCGCCACCCCCTCCAGTACCTCCCCGACACTGAACAGGAAGACAACGATCGCGGCCTCTTCCGCTGCGCCAATGATGAGCGCACCGATGACGGCGATCGTCATCAGCATCTCAATGGTGAATGGTGCTCCGGCAATCGCCGCCATGATTGCGCGACGGGAGATCGGCGCGGCGGCAATAAGCGTCGCAGCAATGAAAATGCCATAAGCGGCCTGCGGGAGCACGAGGCTCGAGCCATAGGCGAGCGCCACCAGAAGGCCGGCGGTGAGCGCAATGCGCCCCTTCGGCTGGCTCCACCAGCGAGCGCTCGGCTCCTCCTTTGCGGGGCGAGCGGCTGGATTGCTCCGGTCCACCCGCTCGGGCCGATAGCCGAGTTGGCTGATCTGGCGTTCGATGTCGACCTCCTGGGTCAACCCGCGGTCCAGCTTGAGCGCCAGCGTCTCGTTGGTGACGGAAATGCGGATGTCGTCAGTGCCAGGCAGGCGTCCGAGCGCAGTCTTGATGGTGTTGGCGCAACTCGCGCAGTCCATGCCGTAGACTTTCCACACGACAGCGCCGGCCGGCGCTGTCGCTAAGGCAAGGCCGGCGTCCTCATCCAGGGAAGGATGGTGATGGTGTGCAGCATGCGAGTGTTGGTGGCCATGGTCATGGTCATGGCTGAGATCACGACCATGGTTGTGGTCATGCCGCCTGCTGGCATTATGGCTATGCCCGTCATGGTCATGATGGTCTGAATGTGCGCGGTCGGATTGTCCATGCCCGCAGCCGCAGCCTGCGCCGTGGCTATGGTCCTGATAGGATTGGGATTTCGTTTGCGCATTCATCGCGACACCGGTCATTGAATTTCGATCCGGTGCCCACCATAATTCCTATAGTAACTACAGGTTCAAGTCGAAAGTGTGTGATGGGAGTTTTCGCCATGGCCGAAACGACCCTTGAACGTGCATATTCCATCGGTAAGGTGTCCGAGGCCACCGGCTGCAAGGTGGAGACCATCCGTTTCTACGAGCAGATTGGGCTGTTGCCCGAGCCGGAGCGCACCGAAGGCAAGCAGCGCCGCTACCTCGCGAGCCACATCGATCGGCTGCGATTCATTCTTCACGCGCGAGACCTTGGTTTTTCCGTCGAAGCTGTCCGCGAGCTCCTGAAGCTGGCAGCCGACCCTTCGGCGCCCTGTGAGCAAGCCGATGAGATCGCCCGCGCGCAGCTGGCGGCGGTGAGGGCCAAGATCGCCCGTTTAATGGATCTCGCCAAGGAACTCGAATGCGTAGCCGAAGGCTGCCACGGCGGGCGCATTGCCGATTGTCGCGTCATCGAAGTGCTGGCGGAACATGGCGCCTGCAGTCACGGCGGCGCCCGCTATGACGACGGGCGATAGGCCTTGACCTTCCCATAAGGGAAAGGTTTATGCGAGTTGCATGACGCGGCGGTCGTATGTCTGGATGGGCGCCAGCCAACACGGGGTGCAAGGCTCGGCCGCCGGCGCAGCCCCTTCTGCAGGCTGTCCTCCGCTACCCACTTGCCGCGCGCGGCCCCGCCACCGGAGGACTGCCCTCGCGGACAGGAACCAATCCCTCGCTCGCAACAGTGGAGATTACACATGAATATCGGTGAGGCGGCGACCGCATCGGGCATTTCCGCCAAGATGCTGCGCTATTACGAGCGCGTTGGATTGATACGCCCCGCGCAGCGCACCGAGAGCGGATATCGCGTCTATGGGGAGGATGATGTCCATACCCTGCGCTTCGTGCGGCGCGCCCGGGGGCTTGGCTTTTCCATTGAAGAGACAGCGGGACTTCTGGCCTTGTGGCGCGACAAGACGCGGGCGAGTGCGGATGTGAAGGTGCTGGCACTGCGCCATATGCGCGAGCTTGAGGACAAGATTACCGAACTTGAGACCATGCGGCGGACGCTGCAGCATCTGGCGGGGCACTGCCATGGTGACACGCGCCCGGACTGCCCCATTCTCGACGACATAGCCGGCCTGACGCAGAAAACCGATGACTGAGCGCTTCTTTGTGATCACGGGTGGCCCGGGTGCCGGCAAGACAACGCTGATTGAGGCGCTTGCGACAGAAGGATACGCCACGGCACCAGAGGCAGGCCGAGGCATCATTCAGGATCAGGTGACTATCGACGGCCAGGCACTGCCCTGGCGCGACAAGGGGCTCTTTGCGGAGATGATGCTCGCGGCCGATCTCGCGACCTATCGCATGCAGATGCTTCGGATTGGGGCAGATGGGGCGGAAGGGCCGGTTTTCTTCGATCGCGGCATTCCCGACATTGCGGGATATCTCAATCTCTCCGGCCTGCCCGTACCGGATCACGTAGAGCGCGCGATCGCGCTATGTCCTTATAGCGGCACTGTCTTCATTTGTCCGCCATGGCCAGAGATCTACTCCGCGGATACGGAGCGCAAGCAATCCCTTGAAGAGGCCGTACGCACCTATGAGGCCATGCGCGCGACATATTCTCGCTACGGCTATGCGCTGAAGGAAGTGCCACGCCTCAGCGTTGCGGAGCGCGTGGCCTTCCTGGCGGCGGCGGTCCACGCCACATAGGTCGTACGGCTGTAAGCTACGCGGTGTGTCGTTCCTGGGCACGGCCGGCGACGCTCGTCGCCGGCCAAGCGACGATGCCGGGGCTCAGTCGACGAGTGCTGCGTCCAGAGTGATCTCAGCTTTCAGGAGCTTGGAAACAGGGCAGCCGGCCTTGGCCTTGTTCGCGAGCTCCTTGAATGTTTCAGGTGTCGCTCCAGGGACCTTGGCGCGCAACGTCAGATGCACGGCCGTGATGGCAAATCCGTCCTCGACCTTGTCCAGGGTGACCTCCGCGGTCGTTTCCATATTCTCGGCCGTCAGCTTGGCCTCGCCGAGGATGAGCGAAAGCGCCATGGTGAAACAGCCGGCATGGGCTGCGCCGATGAGCTCTTCCGGGTTGGTGCCGGGCTTGCCTTCGAAGCGGCTGCTGAAGCCATAGGGATAGCCGCTCAATGCCCCGCTTTTCGTCGAAATTGCTCCCTTGCCATCCTTGATGCCACCTTGCCAGACAGCTGATCCACTCGTCTTCATGAACTATCTCCCGACATTGGATGAAAGACCCGGAGGCGTTCGGCTGGCTCACCCAACCGGCCAGCGTGTCTCCTGTTTGAGGGATAGAAGCGGCTTCGCTTGGGAAAGGCGCTCCGGTGTGAAAGGCTCATCACTCCATATCAGCGTGATCATGCTGACCACATGGAGATAGGCAGATGCAGGTGCCTTTGCCAGTGCCTCGCAGCGCGTTGCGACAAGGCTTCTGATGCTGCCGCGGTGGTCGGTCGGTCGAAAAATGCGGATATCGCTGCCCTCGCTCGCCTTTAGCCCCGTTGACATGGACGCTGGGCTTGCATTCTGCCATTGGCCCGCTATAGAAGCGCAGCGCGTCAGCGAAGCGGTGCTATTCCGTAGCTCTGCAGGGTGACAAATGGAGCGTCCAGCCTCCAGCTCTCACCCCAAGCCCGCGCCGAGGAGAGGTGGCCGAGTGGTTGAAGGCGCACGCCTGGAACGCGTGTATACGGGCAACCGTATCGAGGGTTCGAATCCCTCTCTCTCCGCCACCCGGACGCCCGAGGCCGCGATTTCCACCGGGCGCGATTAAGACCATC
The DNA here is from genome assembly GCF_018398315.1 of Chelatococcus sp. YT9. Classification (NCBI taxonomy): domain Bacteria; kingdom Pseudomonadati; phylum Pseudomonadota; class Alphaproteobacteria; order Hyphomicrobiales; family Chelatococcaceae; genus Chelatococcus; species Chelatococcus sp. YT9. The sequence continues at coordinate 1,011,698 of NZ_JAHBRW010000001.1, read as the reverse complement.
AACTGGAGTTACGCACAGCGGCCGGGCAAGCCACTGGGTGGGGCTTTTCGAGCGATGTGGTTCGATCCAAATCGGCGAACATCTGGCTTGGGTTGGTCGCGACTTGGCACCAACGACCTTCGTCCTGACCGACCACGGTGGAAAACCTCAACGGTCTCACACATTCGTCAGGGTGCATTCTGTTGATGGGGAGACCCAGGTCGGGGGCCCGGTTCTTCATTTCATCCTGCAGATAAGGCCTCTCCTTTGAGCCTGTTGCGCGGCCAAGTGAGCCTTGGCAGCGAGCGATTGTCATCACGGTGCGTTAGGCAGGACGGGCAAGCCGGCCAGGCGGGCCGCATGTCTTGGTGTGGTCAGGGGCGACCCGTGCATCCCCCGCCAGCAAGAACCCAGATGCAATAGTCGAATTCTCCGGCCCCTGTCGTGCGGTGCAAGTCACGGCTGAGATCCCGATACCCTCTCGTAGGCGAAGAACATTGATAGATTAGGACGTGTGGGAGAACACACAGTCCGGATGTTAAGTGCGCCATAATGTCGACCTTCGGAACTCAGACCGGCGTTTGTTGGTTCTTCGTTTCGACTATGGAGGAAGATATGTTCACACCGAAGGTCGCTCCGATCGCGGTGTCCCCAGAGCATGTGAAAGAAGCGGAGGCGCGTTGCGCCCGGCAGCGCGAGTTTATCAGGGAATTGCGCGCGAACGGTCAGCCGACTGCCACGGCTGAAGCCATTCTGGACAGTATGCAAAGCTGTCTCGCCCGCGTTCGCGCGACTGTTGCGAGCCAAGCGGTTCAGAAGACCGCGTGAGGCGGAAAAGCCCCGGCCGAGGGGGCGGTACCGGGCCCAGGATCTTCGCAAAGCGTGCCGAACTTCGCCCTCCAGTCGGAGCATTCGCGGGCAAAGGGGAAGCTCGCCTAGTGAACAGAGTTCCGTCGCCTTGTCACCTGACCGAAGGTGGTGCACAGGATTTCAGGACGACCGGATCCGCGTCTGCCGGAACAAACTCCGACATGGATCTGCACCTCCCCTCATAGCACAGTCGCCAATCGTCCGTCGCTCCGGAGCGCCGCAACGTCATGATGGGCACCGGCTCGCGTTGCGGCTTCCACACCCAGAAATCACCCTCTCGTCGTGCTTCTGGCGGCGGGTCCATTCCGGCTCCGGATCCCATAACGCGCGCCTGCACGAGGAGCAGTCCTCGTGGCGTCAGACGCCAATCCTCTTCCCAGACGGTCTTCTGGACAGAATGCGTCCAGCTCAAGGTGAGTTGAGAAACACCCAGCTGGACCACCAAGCCGGCTGCGGCCAAGCATAGGCTCATGCTCGCGCGGGACTTGTCTGTCTGTTTCGCCAGACATGTACGGCAATGACCAAGATGCCCAAGGCAAACCCGACCTCATCGGTAATCGGAAGCGCGAGGAAGAGAAAGCCCGCGGCGGCGGTCGCCAGGAGTCGTTCCCAGATCGCGAGCGGCGCATTGAGATAGCCGATCGAGGCCATGCCCCAGAGGCCGATCGCAAGCGACGTCTTGATGACCATATAGGCGACCGCCCACGCATAGGCGATCCCCTCCAGTCCGGGCTGCGGCTGCAACATCAGGGCGGGGTCGTAGACCGCCATATAGGGAATGACGAAGCCGGGCAGGGCAATGCGGATGGCCTGAAAGCCGATTCGAAAGCCGCTTTCTTTCGCGATGGGTGCCGCGGCAAAGGCAGCGAGTGCCACGGGCGGCGTGAGATCCGCCATGATGCCGAAATAGAAGACGAACATATGGCTGACGATGAGCGGCACGCCGAGGTCGAGCAGCGCAGGGGCGGCCAAAGAGGACGTGATGATGTAGTTCGGGATGGTCGGGATTCCCATGCCCAGGAACAGGCTCACGAACATCGTCAGGATCAGCGACAGGACGAGAGATCCCTTGCCGATGGAAACGACCCAATTTCCGAAGATCGTGCCGACCCCCGTGAGCGTCATCGTGCCAATCACAATGCCGACAACCGCGCAGGCGAGCCCGACGGGGAGCGCCTGACGCGCTCCGTCGGCAAGAGCTGCGCGGCAGGCTATCAAGGTATCCGGACCGCCTCGCACGAAGAGACTCACCACGACGAGGAGGGCAACGAGGCCGACCACCATCAACACGCCAAGCACAAGGAAGCTCGCCGCCAGCAGGCCGAGGCCAACCCAGAAGACGAGCCGGATCACTTCGTGAGTGAGGCCTGCAGCAATGGCGCCACCAAGGATAAGGACCACCGTCAGGGCTAGGCCCACCGATCCTGAATAGAGCGGCGTATAGCCTGCGAACAGGAGATAGACGAGGACCGCCAGAGGCAGCAGCAAGAACCATTTTGAACGGAAGGCGGCCAGCGCGCTAGGCAACTCGTTCCTTGGCATTCCAATGAGGCCGCGCTTGCCGGCTTCAAGATGGACCGCCCAGAAAGCTGATCCGAAGTAAAGAATTGCTGGGATGACCGCTGCTTGGACGATATCGGCGTAGGGAACGCCAATCGTCTCGGCCATGATGAAGGCGACGGCTCCCATGACCGGCGGCATGATCTGCCCGCCCATGGAGGCCGTGGCCTCGACCCCGCCTGCGAACGCCGCCTTGTAGCCGAAGCGCTTCATCAAGGGGATGGTGAACTGCCCGGTCGATACGACGTTGGCGACGCCAGATCCCGATATGGTGCCCATGAGCGCGGACGCGAAGACGGCGACCTTCGCCGGTCCGCCTCTGGCCCCGCCAAACATGCCCATGGCAATGTCGGTGAACAGCTGAATCATGCCCGCGCGCTCAAGAAACGAGCCGAACAGGATGAACAGGAAGATATAGGTCGCTGACACCGCCGTCGGTACGGCATAGATGCCTTCAGTTCCAAACGACATATGTTCCACGACCTGCTCAAGATCATAGCCGCGATGGTCGAAAGGCGCCGGAAGGAATTGGCCGAATATGCAATAGGCCAGGAACAGCCCCGCGACGATGGGCAAAGCCGGCCCCATCACCCGCCAGACCAGCACGAACAGAATGACGAGAACGGCAATGCCGATCACAAAATCCCGCCCCGTCAGCTCGCCGGCGCGATTGACGAGGTCGAAATAGAAGGCCCAATGATAGAGGCCGACGAGAAAACCGGCGACGCCGATGCCCCACCCTACGACCCGTCCGCTGATCGTTGTGGCGCGATGGTTGGCCAGCATCGCACCAGCCACGAGGCAGAGGAAGCCAACGTGCATCGCGCGAACGACCTGGCTTGGAAGGCCGCCGCTGAATTGCGCGACAATCACATAGACGACACCGAGTGATAGAAGCCCAAAAGCTCCCTCTGACACGCCGCGGCCCTTGCTCTTGTCCCACAGAAGCTTTGCCAACCAAAAGGCCAAGCCGGCGCCCATCAGATGGATGAGAGTTGCGCCGAGAACTACGGGCTGATTCAGCGGAAGTCCGAAGGCCGTGATGATCTGGAATGTGGAGAAGGCCACTGCTATCCAGAACAGCAGCCGTCCCGCGTGGCCCGGGCCAAATCCCTCCGGCAACCCATGTTCGGGATTGGCGATGGTCTCCGCATCCGGCACATCCATCTCGCGCGCGTGAACCATAAATGCTCCCGGCAATTCTTGATTGGGGCAGATCACTGCAAGCAGACCGTTCGCCTCGAACTGTGCGCAACACGCCAGGTTCGATCGCTCGCCAAGAAAGGGGAGATCGCATCGCTCTCCCCTTAACGTCTTCGCCTACTGAGGAACGCTCAGGCCTTTTTCCTTGAAATAGCGCGCGGCGCCGGGATGGAGCGGCACAGGAACGCCTTGCAACGCGTTCTCGAGCTTGATCGACTTCGCAGCACTGTGGGCAGCAGCCATGGTGTCCAGATTGTCGAAGATCGCCTTCGTCATAGCGTAGACGAGGTCATCCTTGACGCCCTCGTGGGTGACGAAATAGTTGACCACAGCGGCCGTGGGTACAGCTTCGCTCTGCCCCGTATAAGTGCCCGCGGGAATAGTCGCGGCGATATAAGGAGCACCAACTTTCTTGACCGTGTCTTCCGGCACGGCAACGACGACGACATCAACGGACGACGCCAGGTCGCGCAGCGAGGCGACCCCCAGGCCGGCCGACTGCAATGTCGCATCGAGCTGGCGATTTTTCATCAGCTCTACGGATTCCGCGAAGGGTAGATATTCCACCTTCCCGAGGTCGCCATAGGTGAGGCCGGCTCCTTTGAGGATCGCCCTGGCATTGAGTTCGGTGCCCGACTTCGGCGCACCAACGGACAAGCGTTTGCCCTTCAGGTCAGCGAGCGTCTTGATGCCCGAGTCCTTGGACGCCACAATCTGGATATAGTTAGGATAGATCGCACTGATCGCGCGCAGCTTATCCAGCTTCGACTTGAAGCCAGCATCCTCCACGCCATTCCAGGCATCCGCGAGGCTGTCGCCCAGCGTGAAGGCGATCTCGCCCTTGCGTTGCTGGAGGAGATTGAGATTTTCAACGGACGCCTTGGTTGCCTGGACAGAGGGGCGGCTGCCGGGAATCTTCTCCGTGTAGATTTTGGATAAGGCGACGCCGAGCGGATAGTAGACGCCCGAGGTGCCACCCGTAAGAATGTTGATGAATTCCTGTGCCTTCACAGGCACTGCGAAGGCCAAAGCCGCAGTGGCTGCAATGATCGCTCGGCGAATGAACATCCCGGAAAACCTCCCGCAATTTATCGCAATATTCTACCCGCGATGTTAGCGATTGGCGGACAGGACACAACTAGCCAAAAGGCGAGAGAAGCTCCCGATACGTGCCGGACGATCGCACACTCCTACCGACTTGCCTCCCAGCCCGGCCGGCCCTATAGAGGGCCTCGGGTGTCAGCCGCACTGTGCAGCTGGCAGGTGCGTGAGCTGGTCGGGCCGCCAGCTCTGGAGCACTGCTTTCATGAGCTATCGCACCGCACCGCGGGCACCGACCCGTGCGCAACTTCTGGCCGCTCGCGCCGCCGCGTCATTGGAACGCTTCCTTCATATCGAGGCTACGAGCGGCGTGGTCCTCATGCTGGCAGCGGCGGTGGCCTTGATCTGGGCGAATTCACCTTTCGCCGACAGTTATCATCATCTGTGGCACCTGCCTGTGACGCTCGGCATAGGGGAGTACACGTTTGAGCGCTCGCTGCATTTCTGGATAAACGATGCGCTGATGACTGTCTTCTTTCTCGTCGTGGGTATGGAGATCCGCCGCGAGATACACGAGGGCGCGCTGTCCAGTTGGCGGGAAGCCGCACTTCCCATTGCTGCGGCAGGCGGCGGCGTAGCCGTGCCCGCCCTGGTATATGTAGCGGCGGTAGGGGGAGGCGAAGCCTTGAGGGGATGGGCCGTCCCGACTGCGACGGACATCGCCTTCGCGGTTGGCGTACTGGCGCTTCTCGGCCGTTCCATCCCAGGTAACGTGCGCATCTTCCTGCTTGCCCTCGCGATCATCGACGACATCTTAGCGGTGTTGATCATTGCCTTCTTTTACTCTGGAAGCCTGGCGCCCGAAGGCCTGCTTATCGCATTGGCCGGTGTAGCCCTCGTTTTCTCCATGCAGTGGATCGGCATCGCGAATGCATTCGCCTACATCATCCCCGCAGGCGTATTGTGGTTCGGACTGCTTTACACGGGGGCTCATCCGACCCTGGCCGGGGTCGTTCTGGGACTGATGACACCGGTCTATCCCACGCGAAGCCTCCAACGCCCCTTGGACGTTGCAAGCCGCGCTATCGGTGCCATCAAGTCGATGGAGCATGAGACCAGCCATAGCGGTATGACCTCATCGCTGAGAGCTCTGCGGATCGCCCAGCGTGACATGCAGCCACCGGTGACGCGCGTTCAGATGGCGCTGCATCCGTGGGTGGCATTTGGCGTGATGCCGCTCTTTGCTCTGGCCAACGCAGGTGTCTCGCTCGACGGCGTCGACTTGTCGGCGCCGGGTGCGTCGCCCGTCATGCTCGGCATCGTGGCCGCGCTTGTCGTCGGTAAGCCGGTCGGAGTGGTTGCGGTGTCGTGGTTACTCGTGCAGCTCAGGCTCTGCCGATTGCCGCCGGGCGTGACGCTCGGGGGCCTGACACTAGTCGGTCTCTTGGCGGGCATCGGCTTCACCATGTCGATCTTCATTGCGACACTGGCGTTCCGCGACCCCAATCTGCTCAATGCTGCCAAGCTTGGCGTGCTACTTGCATCTGCGACGGCCGCTGCAGCGGGGCTCCTCTATGGTAGGCTTGCGATGCGCGCCTGATCCACGGATCAGCCCGCTCCGGCGAAACAAGCCCGGTTCGATACCACCGCTCGATGGTAAGCTGACCTCGGCGTGATGGCAGGCTCCAAGCCCGCGCATCTAGGCGCCGGTTTCCGAATTGGCGGCACTTACCGGCTTGGACTCCGGTGAGCCGCGATGGCGCAGGAAAATCGAAAGCAAGACGAGAAGCGCCGTGGACAGGAATTCGGATTGCCAGTTCTGGAATGATTCGAACCATAGCTGCGGGTCGCCGAGATGCTCCAACAGCGAGCTGGGCTGCCCGCCATGAAGCGCAGCCTCCTCGTTCGCGGCTACCAGGCTGAACCACCAATGCAAGACGAACGAGGCGATGAAAAGCAATGCTAGCGCAAGCCCGAGGGAGCGCTCATAGATCCAGACAGCAATAGGCCGCCACCCCTGCGGATGCCATTGGTCCGCGGGTCGGTGAGGGTCGTCCGGATCTCGGGACTCGGCCGAACCGCGCTGAAACAGCATCGCCGTCAGAACCACATAGACGGCCATTTGCAGAAATTCGCTCTCCCAGTTTTCGAAAAGCGCCGAAAGGAAATTTCCAGAACGGAGATAGCTTAAGAGGCCGATAGTCGTCGCGCCATGATCTATCAGCTCCTTATTGTAGGCAGCTTGCCCCGTGAAGATCATACCACCGACGGACAGCACGAACATGGCAGTCAACACGAGCGTAAGCCCGTTATCACGAAAGAAGCTGCGCAGCATAGTTCATCCAGTTACGGTGCCTTCCGCTCATGGCGGCAGGCCTGCTACTTCCAATGAACATAGCAGAGGTCTAGTTCCATAGCTGCCACCACGCGCCGCCGATGGCCGCGTCCGTGGGGCTCGCGACGCATGAGGATGGTGCGTTTTGCATAGTCTACACAGGCGGCGAGGGGAAGCATGGTCCATCCGCGGGTGAGCTCGGAACTTGGTCCGTCAGTGCTTTGCCGACCATGCACGTAGGACGCTGTGTTACCTAGCAAACCGTGGACAGACCATGGCTCGCGTGCTGGGGTTAGGCAGCCTTGGCGTTCACTGCCTTCTCAGCCAGCTGAGTGAGGAGCTTGTCGGTTTTGATCTCTTCCTCGAGGGTCTGATCGAGGAGCTTCGCCGCATCCGTCATGCCCAACTGCTTTGCCCAGGTCTTCAAAGTGCCGTAGCGGGCGATTTCATAGTGTTCAACCGCTTGCGCCGACGCAGCCAGGCCCGCATCGAGGGCTGGAGAGCCTCCGAATTCCTCCATTACTTCCTTGGCTTCCTCGACAATGCCGAGAATGGCGTCGCATGTCTTGCCGCGCGCGGGCTTGTCCAGCATCTCGAACACTTCCATCAGCCGAGCGACGTGGGTTTCTGTCTCGTCGCGGTGCGTAAGGAAGGCTTTCTTCAACTCCTGCGACTGCGATTCGCGAGCCATCTTGGGCAGGGCCCGCAAGATCTGCTTCTCCGCATAGAGAATATCTTTAAGCGTCTCGTGAAAAAGCGTCTCGAGATTTTGCTCTTTAGCCATCAACGTCTCCTCAGATTGGGATGCCTATTAAATCGCTAGGACGAGCCGTCGTTCCCGCGGTTAAATCTGGTCGTTGTACGGGTGCTTGGTCTTTGCGACCGCGCGTGCGAGTTCCGCGTAGGTTTGTATTGCATGCTCCGACTGCCCCAGATTGGCGAGTTGGAGAAGGCGGATCGGAAAACACACAGCATCCCGGTGGGCGGGCGACAGATCCTCGTAAAGCCGTTCATCGGACCTGAAGTCAGCCTCAACCTTCCTGAGAGCTTGGTGGATGTCATCAACAGACACCAGTTGCCGGCTCACCAGCAGATTATTGATAGCGGCGACGGCCATCACCAATCCCTGGATCTGCAGGTTCGCTGTATGCATGGTCGGCCTCCCTTCTCCAAAAATAGGAACGTGCGAGGTGCTTTTCGGATCCCTGTGCCATCCGCTAAACCGCAACCGCGCGGATCAGCGCCTTACCAAGCCTCTGATACATTGAGCCTAGCTGACGGTTCGTACGCAAACGGACGCCCGAGGTGACGCGTGAGTTCTGTTCTGTCGAGGAGATACAATAGGTGAGAAGGCAAGCGTGGGCGCAAGTAATCCGTTTTTCGCTTTCCTTCGGCCAAGCCAAAGCTCTGTCCAACTGAGCCGTGGCAATCGCCCGTTAAGTCACGATTGAGGCGGAACAATACTTCTATGATGCAATTTTATATACGAAATTTAAATCAGCAGGATATTTATCATGAGAACGGTGCTCAGCGCGATCATTGTTGCCGCCTCGTTTGTTGCGGCGAACGCTCAGACCCCGCCCGCCAATACCAACCCCAGCACGCCGGCAGTGACATCACCTGGTGCGAATAATCCCGGAGCGCCGGCCGCCGGCGCTAATAGTTTTACCGAATCGCAAGCGCGCTCGCGCCTAAGCGACGCTGGTTTCACTAATATCACGGGATTGGCTAAAGACAAGGATGGGGTTTGGCGTGGCAAAGCAACGAAGGGCGGTACAAGTCATGATGTAAGCCTCGACTATCAAGGCAACATACTGCCGAAATAAGCATGCGTTTTGAGAACGAGGATTTTCCCATGAAGACGACCGTATCAGCACTTTTCGATGACTACTCGACAGCGACTGAGGCTGTTCGCGACTTGGAGCGTTCCGGAATTCCGACAGACGACATCAGCATCATTGCCAATAAATCTGATCGTCTGGACGATGCCGATGATTCTGATGCTGCGGAAGACGCGGGAATCGGCGCGGGGGTTGGCGCCGCGGTTGGTGGTGTAGGTGGTCTCCTGACGGGGCTTGGGATCATGGCGATACCCGGTGTCGGGCCTGTTGTCGCCGCCGGCTGGCTTGCCGCGACGGGCGTTGGCGCTCTCGCGGGAGCTGCGGTAGGTGGCGCGGCCGGGGGCTTGATCGGTTCGATGACGAGCGCCGGCATCCCTGAGCGGGACGCCAATCTCTATGCCGAGGGCGTACGGCGTGGCGGGTCTCTCGTTACCGCCCGCGTGGAAGAGAGCATGGCTGCGGAAGCTCGCACCATTCTCGAGCGGCGAAACGCCGTCGATTTGACTAAGCGAGAGCGAGTTTATCGTGAAGCCGGCTGGAGCCGTTTCGACGAAGCGGCGCCCCCGTTTACGCCCGAGGAGATTAGGCGCGAACGTGATCTGTACCGGCTCCCGTAGGACGGTGCCGCTATCCCAACACTCGTGAACGCAGCCCCGGCTGCGTTCATTTTTCATGTTAGAATTTCGATCACTGGAAACGGTGCGCCTGCAATAAAGGCGCTGCGGGAGAATACGCGAACAGCACCGCAGACAAATTTAATTGTCCCGTTTAGGATTTCAGCGATGTTCGCGACGTTCTTGAGCAGGATCTAAACTAAGGAAGCCCCTTCGTCGAATCGAAGATGCGACGCCGAGCGGCCTCTGTCCCTCGATCGTCCTTTTCGGATCTTGGGGGTTCTTGAATTTTTTGCGAGTTCTCCTGCTCTCGCTGCTTCCGCTTAAGCTCGCGCTCGATAGTGGCGCGTGAACCTTCGGCGGGATCTTTTTGTATCATTGGCATCTGGTCCTCCCTCGTCTCTGGAGGCAGTAATAGTCAGTTGTCTGAACAACCTGCAACCAAGGTAAACCCCGGGGCCGCCAGCTTGTTCCGTTCAGTATAGACCCTCGGAAACTTCCTTCGTGCGGTAGGGCTCGTAGCTTGCGCCCTGCGGGCGATTGACCAGTGACGATAAGCCGTCTTTAGGCCTTCCCCGCGACTCTACGGCGGCGGCGGGTCTTTCACGAGCAGGGCGATGGGCAATTCGATCAGGACGTCGGAGAGATCGACCTGGGCCGAGATCTCCACGTGCCGACCGGATAGTACCTCATGGTAACGGCCTCTGAGCGCTGGCGGGAACGATAGGCGTGTTCCTGCCAATCTCTCAACGGGAATGTGGGGTGAACTGCTGAGCAGCGGAAACGCAGCTCTGGTCACTATGGTGATGGCAGAGTCGTGGTCGCCTTGACGACTAAACGCAAAGATCTGGGTGGAGCATGGTCCGGTTGCGCGGAGCGGCTCCAGGGTGCCCCGCGCGAAGAGCTGGGGTTGGGCCGCCCTTGCGCGCAGCGCGAGCGCCACGATAGCCTGTTTGACACGGCCATCTTTCCAGTGGGCAGCGCGGTCGGACGCCGTCGACAAGGTCATGAGCGCAGCTTGGCGCGCGGCGAAGTCGACGGGACGGCGATTGTCCGGATCGACAAGGCTAAAGTCCCAGAACTCCGTGCCTTGATAGGTGTCAGGGACACCCGGTAGCGTCAGGCGCAGCAGGGTTTGAGCAAGCCCGTTGACGGCACCGGCCGGTGCGATGTGCGCGGCGAAGGCTTCGGCTTCTTCCGCGAAGTCGCATTGCGCCGGATCGAGCAGCATGAACAGGAACTGCCGTTGCGCGCCTTCATAGGCCGCGTCGGGCGATGTCCAGCTCGTGCGCAGCTTGGCTTCACGCAGCGCTTTCTCCTGCCACCCAGCCAGCCGTTCGGCAAACAGCCGCAGGCCATCGTGGTCATCCGCGCGTAGGTCATAGGGCCATGCGCCGATGACCATCTGATATAGCATCAGGTCTTCGCCCGCGTCGCAGGTTGCCCCTACCCGCGCACGTAACGCGCTGTGGCCATCCCGCCATGCACGGACCTGCGCCGCCCATTCCTCAGCGCATTCGGAGAGCACCGCAAGCCTCGCGCGTACATCCTCGCCGCGCTTGTGGTCATGGGTCGCGGTCGCCAGCATGGCACCGGGATAATTCCGCCCGCGGCGCTGGGCACTTGCGAGGAACGCTTCGGCATCCCGGGCGAACAGACCCGGGTTCGATCCCACCTCGTTGCGCGAGAGGAGCCTGCCGTATCGGTAGAACGCCGTGTCCTCCACGGACTTCGCGGCTAACGGCGCAGTCAATTGCTGGAACCGCTGGATAGCCTTGGTCCGCTTGTCACGCTCGTCCGCCGATCCAACTGCATTCGGGGCCTCGCCGCCAAGCCAATGGTCAATCTCCATCAAGCGAGCCGCGGCATCTCCCGAACAGGAGGTCCGCGCAGCAGCAAGCGCCTCTTCCATGGCCCAGGCATCGTGCTCCGGACGGCCTGCCGCGCCGGCATAGGTGCGATAAACCGGGAAATTCGTGACGAGCGCTCTCAATGCAGCCGCTATCGCCTCGTTGTTGATCCCCTCGCTTCCGGAGACGGCGTGGCTGCCTTGCGCCACATCCATGAGGGCGGCAACCGCGCGTTCGAACTCCGGCCGCAGGCTTCCTTCCAACAATTCAGCCCGGGCCCCGCGTTCCTCCGCGTGGAAGTCGGGCGTGCGTCCGCTCGCCTCCTGCCAGAGGCGTGTGAGCGCCAGTTCTCCAGTCGTATCGTGCAAGAACGACCCGACTTCATCCATGAAGTCATAGCCTGTCGAGCCGTCGACGCCCCAACTCTGGGGGAGGTCTTCACGCTCGGCCAGGATCTTCTCGACGATGACGTAGTTGCCATGCGGCGCATCTGGCGGACGCCGCGCTTCCAAAGCCTCGAGGCGCTGGCGCAGGGCGCGGCAATACCCCAATGGATCGGTCAGGCCGTCGATATGGTCGATGCGCAGCCCATCGATCACTCCCTCGGCATAGAGCCTGAACAAGGTCGCGTGGGTGGCTTCGAAGACGACCGGATCCTCGACCCGCACGGCGACGAGCTCGTTGATGTCGAAGAACCGGCGCCAGTTCAGCCGCGTCGCCGCTTCGCGCCAGAACACCAGCTCATAATGTTGCCGGGCGAGCAGCGCGCGCAGACCGGAGGCTGTCGGGGTCGTCGGCCCCACAGGAGGGGGCGACTTGGAGGAGCCGGAGGTGCTGCTCGGCGACAGCGGAAAATGATGCTCGCCATAGGCCACAGCTATCGCGTTACTTTCGGCGTCGAGGACAAGTTCGATTTCGCCGCGGTCAATGCAGTTGTCGAGCGTATCCCCCAGGATTGGCAGGATGACGCGAGCGCTTGCGTCCCAGTCAATGTCGAAGAAGCGCGCGTACTCGCTCTCAAGCCCCAAGGTCAGGACGTCCATCCACCAGACATTATCCCGCCCCACACCCATATGGTTGGGCACGCTATCGACGATGAGACCCATATGGTGACTGCGCAGCGTCCCGACCAGGCGTAGGAGGCCGGGCTCTCCCCCGAGCTCGGGATTGATCGTGGTCGGATCGACCACGTCGTAGCCATGCATGGAGCCCGGACGCGCGGTTAGTAACGGCGATGTATAGAGGTGGCTGATACCGAGTTCGGCCATGTAGGGCACAATCCTGACGGCGTCATCGAAGGTAAAGCCTCCGTGAAGTTGCAGGCGCATCGTGGCGCGGGGATAGGTTTTGCTGTTTCCCTTCATGGCTTGCCCCTTTTCCTTGACAGGCTGCGCAGGCGTCGCGCTGCGGCCGGCTGTTTAGCGAGCTTTCGCGTGGCGACAGGCAAGCGTCGGCACCAATTGGGATGTTCGGCCACGGTGCCGGGGAGGTTGGGTTGCTCGGTCTCCCCGAGGATGTCCTCGAGCGGGATCAGAACCAAGTCCGCCGGGGTGTCCGCGACGAAGTCGATGGCCGCATCGACAACTGGCTCCGGCATCTCGGGCGGAGGCTTTTCGCCCGTGACGAGCCCCTGCTTTGCGAAAGCAGACCACAGCGCTTCCCGGTCCGCGTCCCGCGCCGTCCGCTCCGTGGCGGCCGAAGTATGGTGTCCGAAGAGCGACAGCTTCTCACGCCAGTCGATGTCACGACTCGCCCACCAGCCCGCGACCGTGGGGAGATCATGCGTCGTGGTCATCCCTGCGGCCGTCCGCGGCCAGGAGCGAGCAGGCTTGAAGGCCTTTTCGCCCCTTTCGAACCACAGCACGCGCATTCCCAGAAGGCTGATGTCATGTAGGGACTCGCGCAGGCCGGGGGGGACGGTGCCGAGATCCTCGCCAATGACAATGGCTTGATGACGCCATGATTCGAGCGCGACGAGCCGCAGCATGGTGGCGAGAGGATAGGTGAGATAGGCGCCTTCATCCGGCGTTGCGCCGTCAGGAACGAGCCACAAGCGAGCGAGGCCGAGGATATGGTCGATGCGCAGGCCACCAGCATGCCGCATGCTGGCGCGCAGGGTGTCCAGGAAAGGCGCGAAATCGCGGGCCGCCAGCGTTCGCGGCGACAAGGCCGTCAATCCCCAGTCCTGCCCAAGTTGATTGAACAGATCAGGCGGCGCGCCAACGCTGACCCCCGCCATGACATCATCGCGATGGGCCCAGGCATAGCTGCCCCCGCCATCGGTGCCGATGGCGAGATCGCATATGACGCCGATCCCGAGGCCTGCATCCCGTGCCGCGGCCTGGGCCCGGGCGAGGCTCTTGTCCGCGAGCCACTGCAAGAACAGATGGAAGGAGACGTCCTCGGCCTGTGCCTCCGCAAAGGCGGCAACGGCCTTGCTCCCCGGATCATGAAAGTCCGCTGGCCATTGTCGCCAATGGTGGGCTTGCGGATCGTTCTTCAGGCAAGCGGCGTGCAGGGTCTCGAAGACGGCATGATCGCGCAGCGGCTGGCCGCCGCGAGCAAGAAATGCCGCGAAGTCATCGGCGAGTGCACCGCCGGGCGCGAGATCAGCCGCCATGACTGATTTGAGAGCGCGAAGGAACGCCAGCTTGGCCCTGGCAGCCGAAGGCCAGTCGATCAGGCGGCCTTCGTTGTTTCGCGCCATGACCAACCGCACGTCGGCATGATCGAGCGCGGCCTCCACGCGAGCAAGGTCTGCGATTGCTACCGGATCGGCATGAAGGGCATTGAGGAACAGCCGGCTGGAAGGGGCATAGGGGCTGGTTCGGCTTGGATCGGCGGTGAAAAGCGCGTGCACGGGCCCGATTGAAACGGCCTCTCCGCCCGCGTCAGCCACTACTCCGGCGAGATCGGCCAAATCCCCGAAATCGCCGATGCCACCATTGCCGACGGGGATTTTCACGGAGGTGTCGCGCCGTAAGCCGTAGAGCTGCGCCGCCATTCCCCACCGGGGGCCCGAGCCGGCGAGATCCTCAACCGTGGTGCACCGGCTCGGCGCGATGGCAAGCGTCACCTCGTGATCGGCGCAACGAAGTTTGTGATAGCCCGGCAGGTCTATCGGCGGGATGACGGATCCTCGTCCCCGCAGCACGTGACCGTTCTCGAGAACGATCTCGAATGGCACTGTCTCTGCATCGGCGTGTTTCAAGCCTGGCGGCAAGGGGAGCGGCTTGCCGACGTCTCCCGTTACCAAGGTCGGCGCTGCGCGCGCGGCCCGCCGCAGGTGGCTGTTGCTGGCCGCGATCTCGGCAGGTGTCCGCGCGGCAAGGCCGAGAGCCGACAAGAGATGACGCAGGGTATCCGGCTTGACGGTCTGGCGCTTTCCGAACGCATCTGTCCACTCAACCGCGATACCGGCCGCCTTCGCCAGCGAGCGGAGATCGGAGGTCGCCGCCGGGCTCATCTCTCCATGGCTCCCGCAGGGCCAAGTGCGGCGATCGTGGCGCGAGGGGGAAGACGTCCGGCTGCGACTTCCGTCGTCATGCCCGGATCGCTGGCGAAAATGACGTCTCCCGATATCGGCACGAGAGGTATGGGATCGACGCCGAGATTACAGGCGATCGTCAGGTCATGTCCGGTTCCAAGACGCCAAGAGGCGATGACGGCTGCATCGCCCAGCGCCTGTGCTCCTGTGGAGTGGGCGCCGCGGATGCCAGGAACCACGTGGCGGCGCCGCAGATCGAGCAGGTTTTGGTAGAACGCGAAGGTCTCCGTACCACGCGTCTCATCGGGTGCGACGGGGCGCGATTGCTCAAATGTGCCGATGGCATTGGGATCAGGCAAAGCCTCCACGTCGGCGTTCGCGAAAGCAGCGAAAGCCGCGAACTCGCGGCGACGGCCCTCGCGGACGGCGCCAGCCAATTCCGGATTATGATCCGTGAAGAATAGGAAGGGCGCTTCACTGCCGTATTCTTCCCCCAAGAAGATCAGAGGGATCTGCGGTGACAGAAGCTGGAGAGCGATTGCGGCCTTCAGGCTTTGGGGATCGGCCAAGGTTGTCAGGCGCTCGCCGAAGGCGCGGTTGCCGATCTGATCGTGATTTTGCAGGAAGAACACGAAGGCTGACGGCGGCAGCATGCCACTTGGTGTGCCGCGCCTCTCGCCGCCGCGATGCGGAGAGGGCTCGCCCTGATAGATGAAGCCGTCGGACAGGGCGCGTGCCAACTTGGCGGCGGGCGCTTCACTATAGTCAGAATAGTATCCGCTGGTTTCCCCAGTCAGAAGTACATGCATGACATGGTGCGCGTCGTCGTTCCACTGCGCGTCGAAATCGCCCGTAAGATGTGAAGCAATATTGCCGTCATGCTCGAGCACAAGATGCACATGACGGCCGGGCTCGATGGTTCGCCTTACAGTGGCGGCCATCTCGTCCAGCCAGTCCGGTTCCGTGATGGCATGCACGGCATCGAAGCGCAGGCCATCAAAACGATATTCCGTTAGCCAATACAGAGCGTTATCTGTGAAATACTTACGCACTTCCGGTCGCCGGAAGTCAATCGCGGCGCCCCACGGCGTAGCAATGTCATTCCGAAAGAATTGCGGCGCATAGGCGGCAAGGTAATTCCCATCCGGACCGAAATGATTGTAGACGACGTCGAGAAACATCATCATCTCAAGCTCGTGCGCCCGATCGATGAGCCGCTTGAGATCGGCCGGTGTGCCATAGGCGGCGTCCGGCGCAAACGGGAGAACGCCGTCGTAGCCCCAGTTGCGCCTTCCCGGAAAATCCGCGATCGGCATCAGCTCGACCGCCGTTATGCCGAGTTCCTTGAGCTTCGGCAGATGCTCGGCCACCCCGGCGTAACCGCCCATGAGGCCGGGATGGAGCTCGTAGAGCACGACGTCTTCCCACGGGCGTCCCGACCAGTCCGGATACTGCCAGTGATAAGCGCCCGGGTCGACCACGACGCTTGGACCGTGCACGTCGTCGCGCTGAGCTCGCGAAGCAGGGTCGGGAACGGATGTACCATCGGCCAAGCGGTACATATAGGCCGTATCACGTCCCACATCGGCGGTGCAGCACCACCAGCCGTCCGATGAGGCCATCGCGATAGGCGGCTGACCATCGATCACCAGATCCACTTTCTCAGCGCCCGGCGCCCAGAGGCTAAAGCGGGTCTCCCTACCGGCCACGGTCGGGCCAAATGACGGAGCGCCTGTGAAACCTTCACCTCTGCTCATGGGTGATCTCCAAACCGCGTTCCCAGGATAACGGCACTGTAAGCTGCTACGGTGAGACCCTCTCCGATATCGTCGGTCGCGTTGCGCTCGGGTTCGGCGCTATCGATCAGGCAGTGCCAATGCAAAGTCGGGGGTGGGAGTGTGAAGAGGGCATCCTCAGCGGAGCCGTTGATCAACAGAGACACGACCTCGATCAGGCCGCTTGCATCCCGGTTGGCGCGGCGCAGGTGCAGACGCCGGCCTTCGGGATCGTTCCAGGCCTCCGGCGTCATCCCGTCGCCACGTTCATCGAACCAGGAGATATCAGCCAAGCCGGTTACCGGTTCAGAGCGGCCATGTAAGAAGCTCTTGCAGCGCATCACAGGGTAATCGCGCCGTAGGGCGATCAGCCGTGAGACAAAAGTCTGCAGGCTCTGTCCTTGTGGTGTCATGGCGAGAGACCAGTCGAGCCAGGACGTAGCGTTGTCCTGACAATAGGCGTTGTTGTTGCCACCCTGTGTACGTCCGTATTCATCTCCCCCAAGCAGCATGGGTGTGCCATGTGAAGCAAACAGCGTGGTGAGCATCGCGCGTTTGACCTTCTGCCGGACCTTCACGATGTCGTCTTTGTCAGTCTCGCCCTCTGCTCCCCAGTTGTTGCTATAGTTCTCCGAGTGGCCATCATTGTTATCTTCCCCATTGGCCTCATTGTGACGTTCGTTGAAGCTCACCGTATCTTCAAGTGTGAAGCCGTCATGTGCGGTAAGGAAGTTGACTGAGGCCCAGGGTGCTCTGCCGTTGCGGTCAAAGATCTCGCCGGATCCTGAAAGACGTGCGGCGAGATCTCCGCGCCAACCCGGGTCGCCTCGCCAGAAGCGACGCACGCCATCACGATAGCGGTCATTCCACTCGGCAAAGCCGGGAGGGTGGTTTCCGAGTTGATACCCTCCGGGACCTATGTCCCACGGCTCCGAGATCAGTTTCTTTGTCGAGAGTATCGGATCTTGACGGAGCGCGTCAAAGAACCCCGAGCCAGGATCGAAGCCACTCGGCTCCCGCCCGAGCGTCGAGCCGAGATCGAACCGGAAACCGTCAATGCCATAAAAGGTTGCCCAGTAACGCAAAGAATCCATCACCATCTGCAGCACGCGCGGATGGGACAGGTTCAAAGTATTACCGGTTCCCGTATCGTTGATGCAATGGCGCTCATCTCCGCTGACGAGCCTGTAATAGCTGGCGTTGTCGAGGCCGCGGAACGATAACGTCGGACCGAGCTCGCTGCCTTCGCAGGTGTGATTGTAGACGACGTCCAGGATCACCTCGATACCGGCAGCGTGGAGTTGGTTGACTGCCATGCGCAGTTCCTCACGCGACCCGTCAGAGAGATAGCGAGGCTCGGGCGCGAAGAACGACAGCGTATTGTAGCCCCAGTAGTTCCTGAGCCCCTTTTCGAGAAGGTGTCGATCCTGCAGAAACGCATGGACCGGCAGGAGTTCAATCGTCGTGACGCCGAGTTTGACGAGATGTTCGATGATGGCAGGCTCTGCCAAGGCGGCGAAGGTGCCGCGCTCGTGAGGACGGATATCCTCCCGTTGGATTGTAAGACCCCTCACATGGGCCTCGTAGATCACCGTTTCCGGCCAAGGCACTGCTGGAGACGCGCGCCCAGAACGGGCGTTCGGCACAGACAGCATACCTGCTTCGTCGGTGACGATGGCCTTCGGCATCGCGGCTGCGCTGTCGCGACGGTCGAACGACAGATCCGCGCGATTTGAATTCAACCGGTAGCCAAAAAGCGCATCTGACCAGCGCACCTGACCGGCAATGGCACGTGCATAGGGGTCAAGCAGTAGTTTGTGATGATTGAAGCGGTGTCCTCGTCGAGGCTCGTAGGGTCCATAGGCGCGGTAACCGTAGAGAAGGCCCGCGCGGGCCAGCGGCAGGTAGCCATGGAATACCTGGTCGGTGCATTCCGGCAGCGTCATCCGCGCGATTTCGCGCCGGCCGGACGGATCGAAGAGGCAGAGATCAATCCGCTCGGCATTGGCCGAGAACACCGCGAAGTTCACGCCGAGACCATCGCAAGTGGCTCCAAGCGGGTAAGGCGATCCGGGCTGCAGGCGATGGGGCGGTGTCGGCATGGGCTAAGTATCCGGTGTGAGAAGGATCGTGGCGAGGGGCGGAATTGTGAGCGACAGCGAGAAGGGCTCGCCGTGGCTTGGCTGTCGGTTGGCCTCGACGCCACCGGCATTACCCATGTTGCTGCCGCCATAGATCGCAGCGTCGCTATTGAGGATCTCGGCCCAGCGGCCTCCTTGCGGCACACCGACATGATAGTCCGCGTGGGGCACAGGAGTCATATTGATGACGACCAGAACCGGACGCCCCTCACGACCAGTCCGTAGGAAAGCGAAAACGCTGTTCTTGCGGTCGTCGCCCACGATCCACCGGAAGCCCGCGCCCTCACTGTCGCGTTCGTGCAAGGCACGTTCGGCGCGATAGACGCGGTTCAGATCCCGCACCAGACGCTGTATGCCGCCGTGCTCCGGCTCAGCGAGCAAATCCCAGTCGATAGCGCGATCATGGTTCCACTCGCGTTCCTGGGCGATCTCGCCGCCCATGAACAGGAGCTTCTTGCCGGGATGGCTCCACATGAAGCCGAAGTAGGCCCGGAGATTGGCGAAACGCTGCCACCGATCGCCGGGCATCTTGCCGAGGAGGGAGCGTTTGCCGTGCACCACCTCGTCATGGGACAGGGGGAGAACGAATTTTTCTGAGAAGGCATAGACGAGGCCGAAACCGATCTCGTCATGATGGTAGCTGCGGTAAACGGGGTCGCGCTCGATATACTGAAGTGTATCGTGCATCCACCCCATGTTCCATTTGTAGGAGAAGCCCAGCCCACCCTCGGCCACCGGCTTCGAGACACCCGGCCAGGCCGTGGATTCCTCGGCGATCGTCATCGTCCCGGGACAGACCTCCGCGATCACCTCGTTGAGGTGCTTGAGAAAGGCGACGGCTTCCAGGTTCTCCCGCCCACCGTAGATATTTGGCACCCACTGCCCCGGCCCCCGGCTGTAGTCGCGGTAAAGCATGGATGCCACCGCATCGACACGCAGACCATCCACATGAAAGCGCTGCAGCCAGAAGAGGGCGCTGGCTACGAGGAAACCCGCCACCTCCCGCCGGCCGAGATTGTAGATCAACGTATTCCAATCCTGGTGGAATCCCTCTCGCGGATCGGAATGTTCATAGAGTGCGGTCCCGTCAAATTGCGCGAGACCATAGACGTCCGAGGGAAAATGGGCGGGTACCCAGTCCAGGATGACGCCGATCCCGGCACGGTGGCAGGCATCCACGAAACGTGCGAAGCCCTCGGTTGCACCATGCCGCGCGGTTGGCGCGAAGAGGCCGAGTGGCTGGTACCCCCATGAGCCGCCGAAGGGGTGTTCCATAACTGGCATGAGCTCGACATGGGTAAAACCCATCTCGACAACATAGGGCACGAGCCGCTCCGCCAGGTCGTCCCAGTCCGGCACGCCTCCGTCTTCATCACGCAGCCAAGAAGCCGAATGCACTTCATAGATCGCGATGGGCGCATCGGGCCGGTGCCGAGCAGCGCGGGCCGCCATCCATTCGGCATCAGTCCAGGCATTAACAGCCTTGGCCGGCACGACCGAAGCCGTAGCGGGCGGCGGTTCCGTCGCCAAGGCGATCGGATCGGCTTTCAGGGGCAGGACATTGCCGTTGCTTGCAACAATCTCATACTTGTAGCGTTCGCCTGAGCGCAGCGCCGGAATGAAGATCTCCCACACTCCAGCGGCGTGGCGCAGGCGCATCGGGTGGCGGCGCCCGTCCCAGGCGTTGAAATCCCCGACGACAGAAACGCGCATGGCGTTAGGGGCCCACACTGCAAAGGAAACACCATCAACCCCATCCATCACGCGCGGATGCGATCCCAGGGCTTCCCAGAGGGAACGATGACGGCCCTCCGCAATCAGGTGCAGATCTAGGTCGCCCAGCACCGGGCCAAAGGAATAGGGGTCGGCGCGCTCGTCCACGACATCGCCTGCGGCCCCGGGCCATGTGACGCGCAGATTGTAAGGGGTCGTGTCGCCGACGAAGCCGACGAAGAGTGCAGGGTGATCGGGGGCTGCGAGCGAGGCAAGGGGCTGGCCGTCACGAGCGACGACAGTGACCGCGCGCGCGCCCGGCATGAAGGCACGGACAATCCGCTCCTCGCCTGACCCATGCGGGCCGAGTACGGAAAACGGATCGGCAAGGCGGCCTTGCGCGAGCGCATGGATGGTGGCCTCATCGACGTGAAGAAGAGGGTGGCCGGCGCGCTCGGGAGACAAGGGAACCTCCTCAAACATCATGCGTGCTCCTGCACCCGGTTTTCGGCGAGCCGGGCGGCGAGTGCCGCGAGTGCGTGAAGCGGGATGTCGATCCAGGCCGGACGGTTGGCCGCCTCATAGCAAACCTCATAAGCAGCCTTCTCCAGTGTAAAGAGATCGATGAGGTCTGCTTCCGAGGTGGTGCCGATCGGCTGAGCCTGATCCACATCCACGTCTATCTCGACGCGGTGATAGGCCCTTAAGAAGGTTGTATGCGATATGTCCCGGAACTTTTCGATGAATGCGCGTTTACGCGCATCCGTTGACTCACCGCGAAGTTCTGTCCGTGCCGCCACCGCCGCCACGTAGTCGAATGAGCGCAGGAGCCCCGCGACGTCGCGGAACCGGCTTGCCTTCGCGCGCCGTTCGACCAGGCTGCGACTGGGTTCGCCTTCGAAATCCACGATAAAGACGTCGTTTTGCGCGATCAGAACTTGGCCCAGGTGGAAATCACCATGGATGCGGGTTTGTTGGGTGCCGATACCCGCCTTTGCCAGTGTCTCCGCTTTCTCCAAGAGCCGCGCGCGAAGTGCCACAACCCGCTCCCCGCGAAGCCGGTCCTCCTCGTTTACCCAATCCTTCTTGGATGCGATGATGGCGCAGGCTTTCTCGATCTGAGCGCTCACGGCGGCCGCCCAAGTTGCCGCTGCATCCTCGTCGACCGATGTGGGCGCAAAGGCGGGGTCCTCGCTGGGACGCTCCAGCAAATCGTGCATTTCTGCGAGTGCCCGGCCCAGTGCTGCGGCCATGACGCGGTACGGCTTGAGCAATTCCTCGTCGGTCATGCTCTCGTCTCGAACGGCTTCATCGCAATTGCGCTTGATGAAATCAAGCGTCCAATGCCAGCCATCACCTTGGTTCCGAATGAAGCCCTGCACGATCGCGGTGGTTGCGGACTGCTCTTCGTTATCGCCCCACTTCTTGACAACTTCACCGAGCAACGGTGCAGAGTTCCTGAAGCCGAGCTCGGTCAGGTGGCGATTCATCTCGGCTTCAGGATGAATTCCTGGCTGCTGTCGACGGATAAGCTTGGCTACAAGTGTGTCGCCGACAATGACTGAACTGTTCGATTGTTCTGCGGAAAGCCAGTTCAACGGTGCATCAGCCGGAATATCAATCTCCGCGAGTCGTGGCGCTGGAATAAAGCGAATTTCTCCATCACCGAGAACAGCTTGCCTTCCTTCAATCAGCGCCGTCACCATACTCCGGATGAACGGCTCAAGGACGAAGGCATCCGTGAGATAACCGACGCGTCTGCCTCGCCTCAAACGTGCTAGAGCGAGTTGCTGAGGCAGTGGTGCCGAAGTTTCCTCCTCCCAGACGATACCTATTGGCAGTAGATAACGCGCCGTTCCCTTTGCGGTCGTCACATCAATCTCGGTCACGACCGCATCAGGAATCTTCGGCAAGGCTGCGAGCGATGCGATTTCGACCTTGACGATTGCCTCGTCCTTGCCTGCAAACCAACGACGCTTCTGAAGATAGGCGGGCAGCGATTCCGTCTCGAGAACGCGGCGGTTCTGCTTGTCGAGAAGCTCATCCAGCCCTCGGCGCAGGACGATCGTCGCGAATTCGGGGAGCGGCTCGGGTGCGGGCACATGCCAGGAGGGCAAGTTAGTCTCCGTTGCGAGCAAGAACCAATAGAAGCCAAACGGCGGGAGGGTCAGTAGGTAAGTTAGTTGCCCAATGGGTGGGAAGACCGAGTCGGCGGTCATCTCCACCGGAATGCGACCGGCAAAGGCAGACAGATCGAGCTCGACCGCTTGGGGCGACCGGGATAGGTTGGCTACGCACAGGATAGTCTCATCTTGATATTCGCGCAAATAGGCCAGGATCTTGCGATTGCGCGGATAGAGAAACCGGAGAGTTCCACGGCCGAAAGCAGCATGCTTGCGGCGAGTCGCGAGCATTCGTCGCATCCAATTCAGCAGAGAATGCGGATCCCTATTCTGCGCTTCGACATTTATCGCCTCGAAACCATAGAGCGTATCCATGATCGGCGGCAGAACGAGCTGCTCAGGGTCTGCGCGCGAGAAACCTCCATTGCGATCGGCAGACCACTGCATCGGCGTGCGCACTCCATCGCGATCCCCGAGATGGATGTTGTCGCCCATTCCAATCTCATCTCCATAGTAGATCACGGGAGTACCGGGCATGGATTGGAGAAGGGCATTCATCAGCTCGATGCGGCGGCGATCGCGTTCGAGCAGGGGGGCAAGGCGCCGACGGATGCCGAGGTTGATGCGCGCCCGTCTATCTGATGCGTAGACCTGCCAAAGGTAGTCGCGTTCGCTATCGGTCACCATCTCAAGCGTGAGCTCGTCATGGTTACGCAGGAATATGGCCCATTGGCAATTTTCGGGTATATCGGGAGTTTGCCGCAGAATATCGGTAATAGGGAATCGATCTTCGCGCGCAATAGACATATACATCCGCGGCATCAGCGGGAAGTGGAAAGCCATATGGCATTCGTCTCCCTCGCCGAAATACTGCTGTGTATCTTCAGGCCACTGGTTCGCTTCCGCCAGAAGCATCCGGTCGGGATAGTTCGCGTCGAGTTCGGCGCGGATGCGTTTCAGGATGGCATGCGTCTCCGGCAGATTTTCGTTGATGGTGCCTTCACGCTCCACAAGATAAGGAACCGCGTCCAGGCGCAAGCCATCGACGCCGAGATCAAGCCAAAACCGCATCACGCTGAGGACGGCCCGCACAACCTGCGGGTTGTCGAAGTTCAGGTCAGGCTGATGAGAATAGAAACGGTGCCAGTAATAAGCGCCAGCGATTGGATCCCACGTCCAGTTCGACTTCTCCGTGTCGAGAAAGATAATGCGTGTGCCGGCATAAGCTTGATCATTATCTGACCAGACATAGAAGTTGCGTGCAGCCGAGCCCGGCTTCGCGTGGCGCGCTTTCTGGAACCACGGATGCTGATCCGAGGTGTGATTAATCACGAGTTCCGTGATGACGCGCAGTCCACGTGCGTGGGCTTCGTCGATGAACCGTTTGACATCTGCCATCACGCCGTAATCGGTATGCACGTCGCGATAGGCAGCGATGTCATAGCCGTCATCACGTCTTGGCGAGGGATAGAAGGGGAGCAGCCATATCGCCGTAACCCCCAGTCCTGCAATATAGTCAAGCTTATTTATAAGCCCGGCAAAGTCACCGACACCGTCGTTATTGGCGTCAAAAAACGATTTGATATGAAGTTGATAGATGATCGCGTCCTTGTACCACTGCGGATCGGAGGGAAGCGGTGAAATTTTCCGGCGTTTCGCCATGTCAATGCCCTCCAGCCGGGCGAACGCGCCAGATGGCGTAGGGCTGACGATGCGGGTCGAGAGTCATCCATTGCGACTTGCCTTCCAGGAGAAAGGTCCGCTCATTCAGCAAATCGTCGATAGCCAGCGCGGCGTTGTCACCGAGACCCCATTCCCACAGCGGAAGCTCGAATGAAAACGTCCTCGCGTTAAATGGGTCGAGGTTTACTAGGACAAGGATGGCATTGTCGCGGGCCGGCGTTGCCTTGCCGTAGTAGATGACGCGATCATCGAAGGCATTGTAGAACTTGAGCCCGAGATGTGTTCGCAGCGCCGGATTGGCTTTGCGAATGCGGTTCAGCTGTGTGATTGCATCGATGATGTTGCCTGGCTTTTGCCAATCCCGCGGCTTGATCTCGTATTTCTCAGAGTCCTGGTATTCTTCCTTGCCCGGTAATGGATCTGCTTCGCACAGCTCAAATCCGGAATACATGCCCCATAGGCCCGACAACGTGGTGGCCAGGGCTGCGCGGATGAGAAAGCCCGGCCGACCGGATGTCTGCAGAAATATCGGATTGATATCCGGTGTGTTCACGAAGAAATGCGGCCGGAAATAGTCTCGTACAGGAGATTGAGTGAGTTCAGACAAATATTCCGTGAGGCCTCCTTTGTCATTTCGCCACGTGAAGTATGTGTAGGACTGGGAGAATCCGACCTTCGCCAGTCGGTACATCATTTTTGGCTTTGTAAAGGCTTCCGATAGGAAAACCACGTCAGGGTAGCGGGACGTCACATCCGCGATCATCCACTCCCAAAACGGAAGTGGCTTGGTGTGCGGATTGTCGACGCGGAAGAGGCGCACGCCTTCTGCTGCCCACGTCAGCACAACATCACGCAACGCAAGCCAGAGTGCTGGAACGGAGCCCTCGGCGTAGAAATCGACATTGACAATGTCCTCATAGCGCTTCGGAGGGTTCTCTGCATAACGAATGCTTCCGTCCGGCCGCCAGGCGAACCATTCGGGATGTTCCGTCAGCCACGGATGGTCGGGCGAGCATTGGATTGCAAAATCAAGGGCCAGCTCGATGCCATGAGCGGCGGCTGCATCGCGCAATCGACGGAAATCCTCAAGTGTGCCGAGTTCGGGGTGGATGGCGTCGTGCCCTCCGTCTTCGCTGCCGATGGCATAGGGGCTGCCGGGCTCGTCTGGGCCCGCTGTCAGCGCGTTATTGCGGCCTTTCCGGTTTTTGCGACCGATTGGGTGAATCGGCGGAAAATATAGGACGTCGAAGCCCATATCCCGAATTGCGGGCAGGCGCCCGATGACGCCGAGCAACGTCCCATGCTGCCGTGCATCGCTGGTCTCGGAGCGGGGAAACAGCTCATACCAGCTGGCAAACGCGGCTCCTAGGCGCTCGATCAATAGCGGTATTTCAACAGGGTAGCGCGTCCGGTGCTCCTGCGGGTCACAGGCGGCCGCTAGCCGGGCTACATGGGGATCAAAAAGCCGATCGACAGCTGCGTCGGCCGTGACTTCGGCTTCAGCCGCCGCAAGTGCCGCCGCAAGCTTCTCTCCTTCTGTGGATCGAGCGTTCGCAGATGCGTCGCGTAGATGGAGAAGTCCCTCCGCGAGTGCCAGGTCGAGTGTCTGACGCGCGGCGCGCTTCTTCTCCACCTCGTCGCGCCAGGACGCATAGGCGTCGCGCCAAGCCTCGATGGTGTAGACGTGGCGGCCTAGGCGTGTGGGAATGAAGCTGCCCTCCCAGCGGTCGTTCTCGACGAGCGCCATCGGAGCAGTTTGCCACTCCGGATCGTCGAGGGCGCGCCAAAGGATCCGAGCCGCAATCTTGTCATGCCCGTCTAGGAAAAGATCAGCCGTCACATTGATAGGACAGCCGAGGATATGCTTGACAGCAAACCGACCCCCGTCCACCGCCGGAGCCACATTTTCGATCACGATACGGGGCGCCCGGCCCGCGTGCTGCACAGCGCCCGATGCTGGAGAACACAAGACAGCCGGGGCGGGCTGCGAGCGCAGGCGCATCACCGCCCCAGCCCCGAGGCTAATTCTCTCGGCCCCGGGGATGTGGATGTCGTCAGCCACGTATTGGAGAGATGTAGATGGTAGAGGTCCTAAGCTATCAGCTGTGATAATGGCGGGGCGGTCGAGGGCCGGGTTAATAAGGATTAGCGTCGCTTCCTTTGCTGCGCGCGGAGCAGCTTGATCCGCCCGTAAGAGGACCGTCACGGGCGCGTCAGGGCCACTCATTGCGTGGAGCGAGTCATCGTGCCTGTTATAATTCTCTTCTCTCAGGCTCCTCAAAATCTTAGAGAGCGCCCCGGTTAGATCCTCCGGGACCGCCGCATTCTCTTCGCTGTGACCACCCATTGGTATTGTGGTTCCTCGTTGGAAGCCGTGGGGCACCATAATTCCCGCGCCGGCAAACGCAGCGACACTGAGGGCTCGCTTCGCCGCGCAAAGCCAATCATCACCGGCCGACGCGGCAAGGCGACGGCTGAATGGCGTTTCCACCGCCAATAAGAACGGCGCAACCTGATGGCTTGCTTGCTGCCAAGCGACGAGATCGGCGGAGCGATAGTCCCATCGCGCCAGCGAGGATTGGACAATGTCGAAGCCGCACCCCTTAAGCTCGGCGATGGCAGCCGGCCGCGCGCCCGCAACGTCGGCGATGAAAATGCAGTCTGCTGCCTCTTGCTTGGTGCTCACGATGAGCCGGGTCCAGACGTGGGCGGGAACTTCAGGGGCGTTTACGCACCGGAAGCCCGCCGCGCCACTTGCATGAAGGAGCGCCAGCATCTTGGCGTAATAGGCGACAACGAGATCCTCGATCGTAGCGTCATCCCACCGAGCAACGCGGACGCCGCAGTTACTCAGATGGCGCGGGTCGATAACGTCGGCACGATGGGGCGTGAAACTTTCATGTAGCTCCGGTATGTGCGCGTCGTCCGCCAGACGACCAACAACTACGTCAACGAGAAGTTGAAGCTTGTGAGCGCGGCAGGTCTTGGCCTTTCTCTCGATCCACGCTGCAGGTGTATTTTCCAACCCTGGCTCGGCAATCTCCTCGGCGACGACGCCGAAACTCGAGGCGACAAAAGGATCGCCCCGACGTCCGGTCTTGAACACCGGCGCCGTACATATGTGCGTAAAGCCCATTGATGTGAGCTTAGAAAGCTTATCAGATATGTTTTCGTCGCAAAAAAATACAGGCGGAACATAATAAATGCACGGAACAATCGGGATCTCTGCCATATTATATCTGTTTGCCCCGGTTTAAGGCTGCGAAGGGTAGGTGTATTTTATGGTGCCAGGTCTGCTGATGTGATCGATCCCGATGCGCGTCTGCCATGAGAACCGCGAGCGTCAGAACAAGTTCCGCCTGACCGCAGCGAAGCGGCCTGAGGCGCGCCAAGGGCGCGGAGAATTGCCCTTGCGGAATGAGAAGATCTCGGGCGTAAAGCGGCCGTGAAACGCCAGTCCGGGGTTGTGAGGCATGAAAAGTGCGGCCGCGGCAGAGCGCCCCGACCGCGATGCCGGTACGTTTCCGCTCGGAACGATCCTCCTCTCACAGGCGTTCCTCCAGCACCCAAGTTCGGAGGAAATTATGGACGAACGAGAACGTCGCATCCGCGAGCGCGCCCACCGACTCTGGGAGGAGGAAGGCCGGCCGGAAGGGCGTGCTGAGAGCCACTGGTTCCAGGCCAAGGAGATCGTGGCGATCGAGGAAGGGCACCCCGAAATGCTCAAGCCGGTCGAGGCGGCTGAGAGGGAGGCAGCCGAGCCAATAGAAGCGCTTGCGAACGCCGGCGAGTTCCCCACCTTGACGGACCAGGGCGAGATGCAAATCCCACACCGCCCAGAGCCTGTCTCTGATGGTGGTTTGGCGACGAACGGCGTGAATCCAGAAGAGCCAGCTGGTGGAGGCGGTCAGAACGTCCGCAGCGCGGAAGAGCCTAGACGTGGAAAGAAACGCCCGCGTGCCGCGCCTTCGGAGCTTTGAGCTGACTCCGCCCTTCCCGTTCTTCTTTCGTGCATGAAACCACCGACGGAGCGTACCTCTTGCCTTCACACGCGAGCGAGGAGGGTTGGCTCGCTTCGCGCGTTCTGGGATTGCGCTGCAGTGGTGAGCTGCAGCGTGCTCCCGGTAAGGTCCGTCGGCACAGGGCGTCAGGAAACGATTGATTCCTTAAAGCGACGGCGACAAAAATCATGTGTTCTAGTCAGCCCGGACGTGGCAGGTTGGCGCCGCGATTTGGTATGCAGGCGAAGAACAGATGACGAAGACACTGACCTTGGTCCCTCCTCAACGCCCGTTGCGCGGGGCCGTTGCGCCGCCCGGGTCAAAGTCGATCACCAATCGCGCGCTTCTTCTGGCCGCGCTATCCAACGGAACGAGCCATCTGACCGGCGCGTTGAAGAGCGACGACACACGGCATATGGCAAATGCTCTGAGGGGCATGGGTGTCGCGATCGAGGAGCCGGACGCGACAAGTTTTGTTGTCCATGGTGCGGGCGGACTCAAAGCGCCGTCTGAGCCGGTCTTTTTGGGCAACGCTGGCACAGCCACGCGATTCTTGACTGCGGCCGCCGCCCTGGCGAACGGCGTTGTCGTTGTCACTGGCGACGAACATATGCAGAAGCGGCCCATTGCGCCTCTCGTTGCGGCGCTTGGCCAGCTTGGGATCGTTGCCACAGCGCCTTCAGGTTGCCCGCCGGTCACGATCGACGGACGCGGCGGGTTTGAGGGAGACAGCGTCACTGTCGATGCGGGGCTTTCAAGCCAATACATCTCCGCCCTGTTGATGTTGGCTGCAGGAGGATCGCGCCCGGTCCAGGTCAATCTCAAAGGCGAGGCCATCGGCGCGCGCGGCTATATCGACCTCACTTGTGCAGCGATGCGTCATTTCGGCGCCCGCGTTGAGGAACGCAGTGCTACCACATGGGTCGTCCAGCCGGGTGGCTATCGCGCCGTTGACATGCATATTGAACCCGACGCATCAGCCGCTACGTATCTGTGGGCGGCAGAAGTTCTGACAGGCGGGGACATCGATATCGGGACGGCAGCGAGCGCCTTTACCCAGCCTGACGCACGCGCCCATGCCTTGATCAATCAATTCCCGAACCTGCCGCGTGTGATTGAGGGATCGCAGATGCAGGATGCGGTTCCGACCCTCGCGGTACTGGCTGCGTTCTGCAGAGAACCCGTTCGCTTCACGGGCATCGCAAACCTCAGGGTCAAGGAGTGCGACCGCGTGGCAGCTCTCGCTAACGAGCTTGCGCGACTGGCCCCTGGATCAGCCGTTGAGGAAGGCGATGACTTGCTCGTCACGCCCATGCCAGCAGAGCGGTTTCGGGCGGCGGAGATAGAAACTTACGCCGATCATCGGATCGCGATGAGCCTCGCTCTCGCAGGCTTGATGGTGCCGGGCGTGACCATCAAGGACCCGGACTGCGTGAATAAGACGTATCCGGCCTATTGGCGGGATCTCCGTTCACTCGGGGTCGCGATGTCGATAAACGGGGAATAGGCCCTTAATCGGCGCGCTGTTTGCAAGCTCTGCCCTGCCATCCGCTTGCAGAGCTTGGCTGAGATGTGGCCTAACGCCCCAGGGGAACGCCACGTGGACGCTTACGGCGGTGAGCTCGCTCAATTCACAGCCGAGCTTCGCTGGCGGATGCGCGGCGGTTCCTGCACCAGCCGAGCCCCGAAACCGCAGAGGCTGGTGGCCCAAGACATGTATGTCGGCCGTGGAGGCTGCTAAGTCTGCCGGCTCTCCTGAACCGTGTAGTGATCGTTGAGCGCGTCCCGCCAGGCAATCCAGCTCGGCAAAAAGGCAAGATCGAGCTCAGGGCCCGCAGTACGCACCATAAAAAGCGTACATCCCGCATCTAGAAATAATTGAACGCGTGAGAGATCCTCCGGCGAAACAGCGACACCACGTTCGATGGAACGGGGATCGCGGCCGATAGCCTCGCAGACAGAATCCAATTCGCGATTGTAGGCCCGCACGATCTCGGGTGCCTTGAAGTCCATCCAGATGTCCGCGTAGCGTGCAACCATTTCGGGTGGTTTTCGGTCGCCACCATTGCCAATCATGATGGGCAGTTTGCCCGCCGGCGGTGGATTAAGCCGCGGAAGCCTGTATCGAATAGCTTCTAAAGATTGATCGAGGCCCTCGAGACGGCTCTTTGAATCAGACAGGTCATAGCCATATTCGTCATGATCTTTCCTGAACCAGCCGGAGCCAATACCCAGAATCGCCCGGCCGCGCGAGATATGATCGACCGTTCGCGCCATGTCTGCGAGCAGATGGGCGTTGCGGTATGTATTGCCGCTCACGGAGACGCCGAGTTGAACATGGTGTGTCTGTTCCGCCCACGCGCCGAGCATTGTCCATGCTTCAAAACAACTCCCGTTGTCTTCACCAATCGACGGAAAGAAGTGGTCCGAATTGAAGAGAATGTCGGCGCCGGAAGCATCGACACGCGAAACGGCAGCGCGCAGCGCGTCATATGTGCAGTGAACGGGCTGTAGTTGAACGGCGATGCGGATTCTGGCGGCGATTGACATTATTGCTCCGATCGCGGGCTCTTGAAGAGTAGAAAAAAGCATAGGCTGTGTAGGACGCGGCGCGAATGTTCCGCGCCGCGTACTTTTTCTATGCGATCGAGGCTTGATCGAGAAGGAGAATGGCTCAGCCGAACACTGCACCATAAAGGCGGAGCCAATTACCGCCCATGATCTTGCCGATCTCCTCAGGCGAGAATCCAACTTCGGCCAATGAGGGTTCGAGATCCTTCAGGCGGTCGGCCGTCGGCAGCCAGTCCGGCTTGGAAACCGCTCCAGGCCGAGCAGCCGAACCCGCGCCATACTGCACAGAGCGTGTCCAGCGGCCCTTGCGCATCCATTCCCGGAACGCGTCATTGGATTTATAGCTGAAGTCGGTTCCGAGGCCGACGTGATCAATGCCAGCGATCTCGACCGTCCGTGCTATCATTTCGGCGAAACCACGCGTGCTGGCGCATGCGGAGTCCGGCGTTATGTTGCGGTAGGCCGCGCAACCGATAACACCCCCGGTCTCGGATAACGCCTTCAGCACGTCATCACTGCGGTTGCGCTTGTGCGGAAAAATTGACGCGGCGTTCGCGTGCGTCACGGCAATCGGCTTGGGGCTATGCTCGATCGCATGGAGGGTCGTGCGGTCACCGACATGCGAGCAATCGACGACGATGCCGCAACGGGCCATCTCAACCACGACCTCCCGGCCAAAGCGGGAGAGGCCGCTGTCTTCATCCTCGTAGCATGAGCCGCCAAGCTCGTTCTGGTTGTTGTAGGTCAGCTGCATGACGCGTGTATCCATATTCGCGAATAGCTCCACGAAGCGGATACGATCTTCCAAACAATTGGTGTTCTGGAAGCCAAGCAGCACACCAAGCTTGCCGTCTGCCGCGCATTGGCGGATATCATCGGTCTTGCGGACGATCCGGATCAGATCGCTGTTATCCCGCTCCATATCCTTCCATGTGCCGATGGCGTCCATGGATTCGAGCGTGCCTTCCCAAAAGCCGAGGGTCGGGGTTACGCAAGTATATCCGCCAGCCTGCAGCATCTGGAGAACATCGCGGTCGAATTCACCGCACTGTAGGGCATCTATAAGCATGGCCTGTCCTTTTGGAATATGCTGCGTCAAATCAGTGTTTCGCGTTGCGGACGAAACTCGCGACCTTCGGGCTGGCCGGGTTGGCGGCCATCTCGGCGAAAGGGGCGTCCTGGATGACAACGCCGCCATCCATGAAGACGACCCGGTCCGAGACCTCGCTTGCGAAGCCCATTTCATGGGTCACGACGATCATCGTTGTTCCGCTTTTGGCGACATCCTTCATGACCGCGAGCACCTCGCCGACGAGTTCAGGATCGAGAGCGCTGGTCGGTTCGTCGAACAGCATCACCTTGGGTTCCATGGCGAGAGCGCGTGCAATCGCAACTCGCTGCTGCTGACCGCCTGAAAGCTGATAAGGATAGAGATGGGCTTTGTCCGCGAGGCCCACTTTTTCCAGGAACGACATGGCCTGCGCGCGCGCCGCCGATTTCGTGATACCGCGCACAGATACGGGCGCTTCCATGACATTGCCGATGGCGGTCAGGTGCTGGAAGAGATTGAACTGTTGAAAGACCATTCCAAGCGCGCGTCGCTGCTGCACACGGCGATGGGCCGGCAGTCTACGGACGCGGCCGTTCGAATACTCGTAGCCTATACTTTCGCCATCGATTTCGATCCACCCACCGTCAATGTCCTCGAGCTGGTTGAGGCAGCGCAGGAATGTCGATTTGCCCGACCCGGAAGAACCAAGAATAACAACAACCTCGGATGCACGGACCGAGAGATTGACTCCTTTGAGAACCTGATTCTGGCCAAAGCTTTTGCGTATGTCGCGCGCCACGACTACAGGATTTTTGCTGGGTTCGGTCATTGTCATCGCTCGGTCATTCCTGCGCTGCGCTATGGTCGCTCGTGCCGGTGCGGCTGCGATAACCTCGCCCGAAGTACTTCTCAACGTATCTCTGGCCGATCTGCAATATCGAGGTGAGGATAAGATACCAAAGGCAGGCAACAACCAGCAGTGGGATGGTCTGGAACGTTCTCGCGTAGATCGTTTCCACGGTATAGAGAAGATCGGCCATGGAGATCACGCTGACGAGCGAGGTGAGCTTCAAGGTGGAGATGATCTCGCTGCCCGTGGGCGGGATGATGACCCGCATCGCCTGTGGCAGGATGACCCGGCGCAGCATTGTCGCTGGCGACATGCCGAGCGAGGTTGCCGCCTGCTTTTGCCCATCGTCTACGGATAATAAGCCGGCCCTGATGATTTCGGACATATAGGCGGCCTTGTGAAAGCCGAGCCCGATTGTCGCGGCGACAAAGGGCGTGACGAGATCATTGGTGCGTTCCGACCAAAACACAGGGCCGAAAGGTATTCCTATCTCCACGGTCGGGATCAGGATCGAGATGTTGTAGAGGAAGATAAGCAGAACGAGTGTCGGGACCGAGCGAAAGAGCCAAGTGAAGCCCAATGCAAAGTAGCTGAGCGGGGCAATCGTGCTCATCCGGAACAAGGCCAACGCTGTTCCCAATACAAACCCAACCACCATGGCAAGAACGGTCAGCCACAAGGTCATACCCAATCCGCGCAACACGACCGGATTGAACATGTAGTTGGCAACGACCGGCCATTGCAGGTTCTGGTTGGTAGCCACCAGCATGAAGAAGCGGAGCACCAGCAGGGTCACGAAAATGCTGAGCGCCCACCTCCACGGGTGCCATTGTTTCTCGGCTCTGGCCACGTCGGGCAGCGCCGCGGCGCCATGCGCACTGGCGAGCGGCAGCGGAATGGATTGCTGTGACATGGTGTTGGCCTCGTCTGTCTTGGAGGTTCGCTCATCGCCCGCAGCGTCGGGCGATAAGGGCGATGCCTCTTGCAATCAGGTGAGCGTGAGCAGAGTTTCGGCGAGCAGTCGTGGGTGGGTGACCATGACATTGTGGGCGGCGGCAAGGTCCCGAACGGTCCATCCTGCGCGGCCCCGATGACGGTCTGCCGCCAGATCGAAATAAGTCCGCTTGTGCGCTACGCAGCGAATGTAGCCCTTTCGCTCCGCATCTGCTGATGGCTTTGCCAATTGCAGCACATCTGTATAGGCCTTCCAGGCCATGGGCGTGGACAAGCAATTGATCCATGCCGCATCCTTCGGGTCTTCTGTCCCGAACACGGACGCGGGCGAGGGGGGAAGTATCCAGCCACTGCCCTCTTCCTCCACACGTTTCCGAAGGCGCTCCGTCACCTCCGGACCGGCGAGGGCGCACATACTGTCGCCATCCGCCGGCACATGGGCATCGAGATAGACAAGAGCGTGTATGCAATCCGGCGCTGCGTCCTGAACGCCGCGTATTACCATGCCGCCATAGCTATGCCCTACGAGGATGACATTGCGCAGACCGTTGAAGCGCAGCGTCTGCACGACGTCGTCGATATGGGTCCTCAGTCCGACGTCAGGGTTCAGCAGATGGGAGCGCTCCCCCTGGCCGGTCAGGGTCGGCGTGAAGACACTGGCCCCATGTTGGCGCAGAATGGGAGCTACCCGTGACCAGCACCATCCGCCATGCCATGAGCCATGGATCAAGACAAAAGTGGGCTTTTCCAAATCCGGCTCCCACCGCTACAAAGACGTGCAGCTACCCCTTCAACCGAGGTATCCGCGCGAGCGCTACTTGTTCGGCTTCGCCAGATTGAGACCCGGAGCCGGAAGCATATCATCCTCGATGCCCCACTTGGTCATGAGGCGAGCGTAAGCGCCATTGTCGACGAGTTTCTGCCAGGCTGCTGTTATGACCTTCGTCAGATCGGAGCCTTTGGGGGTCGCTGAAGCTTGGTAGAGTTCGGCCAAGAGGTTCTTGCCGGAGGGAACAACCTTAAAGGCGTTGTTGTTGACCGAATTCTGATAGGCCAGCGCGACGGTTTCGGAGAAAACCGCCTGGATCCTCTTGGACTTGAGGCCGAGAAGCAGGGTGGCCTGATCGTTCAGGATCTGGACTGTCACCGGCTTTTTGCCGGCCGCGACGCACAGTTCGCTTTGCTTCTGGATGATCGGCTCGACGAAGCTCGCCTTCTGGATGCCGACGATGAGGCCGCAGGCATCATCGATGCTGCTCATCGTGATGCCGTCTTCCGGGTTGATCAGGAAGGCCGTGCCCTGCCGCTTCCAGTCGATCATGTCGACGACATTCTGCCTTTCGGGTGTATCGGCAACGACCCCGAGAATGAAGTCAAAGCGATTGCTGGTGAGGCCGGTGATCAGCGAGGCGATGGACTCTGCAATCTCGTTCTTGACTGGGACGCCCAGGACCTTCTCCATCTCCTCTCCGAGCTCGATAGACAAGCCCTGAAGAGTTTTGCCGTCCTCCTTCATAAAATTGAACGGCGGATAGCGCCCTGTGGTGGCCGAAACGATGTAGCCCTTGTCACGGATCTGTGCCGGCAATTGGTTGTAAAGCGGTGCCGATGGATCTGGCTGCGAGAGTCCCTGAGACCAGGCAGGGCTGATCAGCATGAATCCGAGCAGGCTCGCCGCGAAAAATTTTTTCATTCGTTTCCACCCTCCGCTATACGCATGATAACGTTTACATTAGTCATTCCGACTGTCAACCGACAGGGGGTGATTTAATGAAAACGTTGTCACTAAACGATATGAGCGGCTGCGGCGACTCGTTGAGAATCGCCGAAAGCTTTGTGGCTTGAGGGTGTGGTTGCTCCCGTCGGTGCGGGCGTGTGAAGGGAGGCAAGATGGTCAGCGTTGTGGATGTGGCGCGGCATGCGGGTGTGTCTCAAGCTACTGTGTCGCGTGTCCTGAGCGGCAAGGTCTTTGTTGCCGAGGACACGCGCGGGCGTGTCCTGCGGTCTATCGAGGTGCTTGGCTATCAGCCCAGTTCGATTGGCAAGGCACTTCGGTCGGGTCAGAGCGATTCCGTCGCATTTCTTGTCAGCGACATCGAACAGGGCTGGTATTCCGCATTGGCGAAGCAATTGCAGCTTGCTCTGCGGGCTGCTGATCTGGACCTTCTCCTGTTCGATCTGGGCCATAGCCAGCAGAGACTCACGCAAGCCCTACGTCACTGCCGGTCCCTCCATGTTCGGGCGCTTGTACTGGCATCTTCCGACCCGCTGGATTTTGTCGAACTGCGTTCCGAAATCGCAAATCTGCGACGCGGAAAGATGAGGCTTGTCTCGGCAGGCCAAGATCTGACGGTGGCCGGATTCATGTCCATCATCCACGATGAGCAGGAAGCCGGTGAGCGGGCTATCGCACATCTCGTCGGACGCGGTTGCCGTCGTATCGCCTATCTGAACAGGGTTAGTCATTCCATAGCGGGACAGAAGCGCTTCCAGGGCTATCGGAGAGCGTTGGGTCTCTTTGGGTTGGAGTTCGACGAAACGCTGGTTTGGTCGGAGCCGGCGTTTCGCTTCGAGGGCGGGTTTCGAAGCGCCTCAGATGCGATTGCGAGGAACATCGCGTTCGATGCAATTCTCGCCGGCACCGACGAGTTGGCAGCCGGCGCGCTGGCCGCCATCACCGATGCGGGGTATCGAGTTCCCGATGACGTGGCCCTTATCGGTTTCGGCGATCTCAGCTTCAGCCGCTACACACGGCCGGCTTTATCGACGTTGAGTGGCCACGCTGAAGAAATGTGCCGGAGAATCGTGGCGTGCCTAAGTCACTCGAACGTCGAGATGCTGGCCATCTCACGCGATCTCATTCTACGGCAGTCGGCTTGACAGCGGTCATCAAGGTTTTGGCTGCCGATGGTCGCGCCGCGGGCCTCGTTGCGAGAGAGGGTTGACGAAACCTCGGGCTGGCTCTCCTTCGATATAGCAGTTTCCAGAACGGCATCGCTGAAAGTGCAGGTGGCTTCGCGTCCCGACTGGATGTCTATCTTCGGTTATCCTGATTTACTGGCGCAAGGCGTGGCGTGAAAGCATACAGAATAATAAATAAGAAGCGCGACCTGATGTGATTATAGGAATGTAATCTCCCCGGGACGTGACGGATTGTTCGGATACGCTGACGGTGGTCTTTCGCCATCGACGTTCGTGGTCACCCGAGGTCAGCGAAACGGTGGCGGCAATAAATTTGCGTGCAAGGTCGATATTGGCCCCGAGCCGTGTTCTATTATTCTTCGAGAACGCAACTACGTTCTCAGTGACGCCCACGTCACTGCTTTGAGGCGCCGCTGTGTTCGTTTCGGGAAGGTGAGGATAAGGACGACGGGATATGGCAACAAAAACGATCGCAGACTTCCTCGCCGCGACCCTCGCTGAAATCGGTGTGGAGCGCATCTGGGGTGTGACCGGGGACAGCCTGAATGGTCTCAACGACAGCCTGCGACGCCTCGGCAGCATCCGCTGGATGCATACACGCCACGAGGAGGTAGCCGCATTCGCTGCCGGCGGTGAGGCCGCGGTCAGCGGAAAACTCGCCGTGTGCGCGGGAAGCTGCGGACCGGGCAATCTCCATCTCATCAATGGGCTCTACGATTGCCATCGCAACCACGTTCCCGTGCTCGCCATTGCGGCGCATATCCCGTCGTCCGAGATCGGCCTCCACTATTTTCAGGAAACGCATCCGCAGGAATTGTTCCGCGAATGCAGCCACTACGTGGAGCTCGTGTCGAGTCCGGAACAGTTCCCGCGCGTTCTGGAGACAGCGATCCGTACCGCTGTTGGCAAACAGGGCGTCTCTGTCATCGTTCTCCCCGGCGACGTTGCGCTGAAGCCCGTACCTGACGGCGCGCGGATTGATATTTCGCGGGTCGCGCCTCCCGTCATCAGCCCCGCGACTGCGGATATCGACAGGCTGGTCGAACTGCTCGATTCCTCGAAGGCCGTGACGCTTCTGTGCGGCAGCGGCTGCGCGGGCGCCCATGACGAAGTGGTGGCGCTGGCCGATGCGCTCTGCGCGCCCATAGTCCATGCGCTGCGCGGCAAGGAGCATGTGGAGTGGGACAACCCGTTCGACGTGGGCATGACGGGATTGATCGGCTTCTCGTCTGGCTATCATGCCATGTTGAACTGCGAGACGCTGGTGATGCTGGGCACCGACTTTCCGTATCGCAACTTCTATCCTGACCAGGCGAAGATCGTCCAGATCGACATCCGCCCGGAAGCCATCGGCCGACGTACTCCGGTTGACCTCGGGCTTATCGGCGATATCAAGTCGACGCTTTCCGCCCTCAGGCCCCTGCTCAAGAGGCGGACGGATCGGACCTTCCTTGACAGAGCCAAAGCGCATTACGCGGACGCACGCGCCGGGCTAGATGATCTCGCGCGACCCAGGTCCGGCGATACGCGCATCCACGCGCAGCATCTTACCCGGCTCGTCAGCGAATTCGCGGATGACGACGCCATCTTCACGGCCGACGTCGGCACACCGACTGTCTGGGCCGCCCGTTATCTCACCATGAATGGCAAGCGTCGTCTCGTTGGTTCGTTCAATCATGGCTCCATGGCCAACGCCATGCCGCAGGCCATAGGCGCGAAGGCTGCTTTCCCCCGGCGTCAAGTGATCTCGCTTTCGGGCGACGGCGGCTTTTCCATGCTCATGGGCGATGTACTCTCGCTCAAGCAACTCGACTTGCCGGTGAAGCTCGTTGTGTTCAACAACGGCTCGCTCGGCTTTGTCGCCATGGAGATGAAGGCCGCGGGCTATCTCGATACCGGCACCGATCTCCAAAACCCAAACTTCGCGGCGATGGCGGAAGCGATCGGCATCCGCGGCATCCGCGTGGAGGATCCGGCTGATCTTGAGGGCGGCGTCAAGGCAGCGCTGGCCCATGAGGGGCCGGTCCTCCTCGACGTCGTCACCGCCAAGCAGGAACTGGCGCTCCCCCCCAAGATCAAGCTTGAGCAAGCAAAGGGATTCAGCCTGTTTCTTCTGAAGGCGATCATCAACGGCCGAGGTGACGAAGTCATCGAGCTGGCGCGAACGAACCTGCGTCGCTGAATGGCATCCATAAGCCATATCTCCGCGACGCGCTGCAAGACTGCTCGTACCTCGCGGTTCCCGACGATCGGCGGTCGATATAGGTGCAACGCCCGGTGACAGCCCGACGAAGCCTGTTAAAGTTGCCAAAGCGGCCCGCAAGAGCCGGAAACAAGAGCGATATCGGGAGGTAGCCGTGGACGGAGTTTTATCCCGCCGCGCTTTCATCGGCGCAGTTGCCGGAACGAGTCTGTCGAGCCTTGGGTTGAACGTCGCCCGCGCGCAGGCGCCAGCGTTGAACATTCTGTCCCATCGCGTGCACCAGCAGGTTGCAACAAGTGCCGACCGGCCGGGCGGCGATATCACCGCCGACTGGGTGAAGCGTAATGGCCGTCCCTTGTCCTGGATCACCTTGGACAACGCTCCGCTGCATGATCGCCTCCAGCGTGAACTTGTGCTGGGGGAGACCTCCATTGACGCCGCTTACGTGCTGAATACGGCCATATCGCCGCGGCTGCTCAACCTCCTCGAGCCGTTGGAGACCCATGTCGCAACCGCGCCTGTGGAGGATTTTCCGGATATTGCGGCCGGCATGGTCGAGGCTGTGACCATCGACGGGAGCCTTCGAGCGATCCCTATCCGCCACGCCACGGTCGGGCTGTTCTACAACGAAGCGCTCTTTGAGGAACAAGGTATTGCCGCTCCGCCAAAAACCATCGAGGAATTGATCGAGATGGCGGGCCGGCTCACCTACCGCCGGCCGGACGGTACGCCCGTCAACGGCTTCGCCTTTCAGGGCAATTCACATTTCAATTTCCTTACGATGGCTTTTGCCTATGACGCGCCGTTGATCTCGCCGGATCGTACCCTGCTTCCCAATGAAGCTGGGATGGTGGCCATGTTCCAGGCGCTGAAGACGATGTTCGAGAAGAAAATCCTACCACGTAATTTCTCGGCGATGTCGCAGGATGACGTTTTCACCATGGTCCAGAATGGGCGCGTTGCCATGGCGCTGGCGATCATGGGGCGTTATGCGGATTTCAACGATCCAAAGAAGTCTCAGTATCCCGGCAAGATCAAGCTCGTGCCGGTTGTCGCCTCGGCGGACGTCAAAGAAAAGGTTCCGCTGGTCGCGACATCCGATTTCTGGTCGATCGCCATTCCGAAAAATGCAGGCAACAAGGACCTGACCTGGTCCCTTATCCGGGATCTCGCCAGCAAGGACGGCACATTGCGCCAGGCGCTGAACGGCAATGGCCCGGTGCGTAGCTCGGTCTATTCAGACCAGCGTCTGGTGGCGGCCGTTCCTCAGGCCCGGGTCGAGGCCGCCGTGCTGCCCTACGCGCGCCCGCCGCTGCCGATCTTCGCCGAGGCGCAACGCGCTGCCGACATCATGATGCAGACCAGCCAGGGCGTTGTCGTCGGCGTGATGCCCCCGGCGG
Source organism: Chelatococcus sp. YT9 (assembly GCF_018398315.1). Classification (NCBI taxonomy): domain Bacteria; kingdom Pseudomonadati; phylum Pseudomonadota; class Alphaproteobacteria; order Hyphomicrobiales; family Chelatococcaceae; genus Chelatococcus; species Chelatococcus sp. YT9. The sequence goes on along the minus strand of NZ_JAHBRW010000001.1, from coordinate 971,531 downwards.
CCGCCGTCAAGGAACTGCGGTCCAAGATCTCCCCCCTGTTGAAGGCTTGAGCATGCTGCCTATCGATCTTACCGGCCAGGTGGCCTTCGTTACAGCATCTTCCCGCGGCATTGGTCGCGGTATCGCGCTCATGCTGGCGGACGCGGGCGCCAGCGTGGCTGTCACGTGGGCGGCGGCGCGTGAGGAGGCGGAGGCCGTGGCCGCGGACGCGCGCTCGCGTGGAGCCGATTCCTTTGCAGTGCGCTGCGACGTCACCGACAGCGCGTCGGTCGATGAGGCGATCGGGGCCGCCAACGCCCGCTGGGGCAAGGTAGACATCCTCGTCAGCAATGCTGGGGTTGGCACGGCGAAGCCCATGACCGAAACCACCGACGCGGAATACGCACGGGTCTTCGATCTCAATGTGCGTGGGTTCGTGGCGACCGCACGTGCCGTGTTGCCCGGTATGAAGGAACGGCGGACCGGACGTATCATCGCCATCAGCTCGGTCACCGGCCGCAGCGGGAAGGCGTTTCGATCGCCATCCCCAACCTATGCTGGCGCGAAGGCCGCGCTGATCGGCTATAGCAAGGGGCTTGCGCGCGAATGTGCCCCCTATGGCATCACCGTGAACTGTGTCTGCCCCGGCTGGATCGATTGGGGTGAGAAGCATTCCGGAGCCCCAGCCGAGGTTCGCGCGCAGGCCTTGAAGGAAATCGCTCTCGGCCGCACGGGCACGCCCGAAGACGTAGCGGGCGCTACCGTATTCCTGGCGTCGGGTTTTGCCAGCTACATCACCGGCGTCACGCTGGACGTCAACGGCGGTCTCTATATGGGCTGAGCCCCGCCGGATGAGCCTCCGGGATCATCATTTGTAGCGAAAACGATGCTTACAAGAGCGGCGCCCCTATTGGCCGCTGCGCGGCCCGCTTCAGCCGCGTGTCGATTGCGTGTTCCGGAGTGCCGGCCGGAGCAATATCCGAGCTTGCCCGAAAGAGTATCGAGCCTGGGGCCGGCCGCTGTCAGAAAGAGTAGATCATGCCCTACGCGCGCCGACACGTGTCCCAAAGTGTCAAGCCGGTGGCGCAACAGGTCAAGCGGCCAGCCCGGGCGCGCAGATAATTGCCGGTGTCCAAATCGGACGGGTGCGTAGCGCGCGCGGGGTATCGGCAATGACAGGGTACGGACGAAGCCGCGCTGGCTGCCAACAATGCGCAGAGGGCGTGCACCGGACCATAATTCAGCCGGTGTCTGCTGGGACGCCCGGAGGAATGGCATGAACCCGACCCATCCGGCCGCACCGGACCACGTGCCGTTCTTCATTCCCGCGCCTGGTGCGACCGATACTCTCATGGTCGTCGTGGCGATCTTTCTGGTCCTAGTCGTGCTCGGTGTCGGGCTGCTTTTTCTGCGTCTTCACACGTTGCCCGAGCGCATTGCGCACAGGTCTCACAAACTTCAGTTCGAGATCGTTGCGGTACTCGGCTTGCTCGCTCTCTTTACCCATATGCACGTTTTCTGGGTTGCGGGCCTGTTGCTGGCCCTGATCGACATTCCTGATTTCGGACGACCGCTTGGGAGTATGGCGCAGTCGCTGGAGAAAATTGCCGGGAACGCACCCGGCGCGAACATCGTTGAAGCAGAGGTGCGAGACATTCCGGCTCAGGAGGCTGATTCATCCGTAAGCTCGGTTTCGCGGGGCATCCGGGGAGTTCGGCCCCATGCTTGAGCTTCTGTTCTGTTCAATTCTCACGATTCTCCCGGATTATCTCTATCGTCGTTATGTCCAAGGCAAGCGCATCGGTAAGGAAATCACCCTGTATTCGGTCTGGTTCGAATTGCGGTGGGGCATAATTTCGTGCCTGATGCTGACAATCGGCTTGATAACTGTAATATTTTACAATCACCCATCGACAAGCAATGCAACCGTATTTTTCCGTACGATTCCGGTCTTGCCGGAATCCAATGGCCGTGTTGCGGAGGTATTTGTTGGGTTTAGCGATGATGTCAAAGAGGGTGAACCCATCTTCCGGCTGGACAGCACGCGCCAGGAGGCCGCCACCGAGACAGCCCGGCGACGGATAGCTGAGGCAGACGCAGCCCTTGTGGTGGCGCGTGCCGATATTCTGGCGTCTGATGGAAGGCTAAGGGAAGCCAGGGGCTCCTACCAGCAAGCTGTCGACGAACTGGAGACCAAGCGCGAGATCTATCGGCGCAATCCTGGCGCGGTCGCGCTGCGCGACATCGAGAGACTGGAAGTCACCGTTGAAGGCCGCCAAGGTGCCATCGATGCAGCGGCGGCCGCCAAGCAGGAGGCGGAGGCTAGGATTTCCACGCTCCTGCCGGCTGAGAGAGCGAGCGCGGAGGCGGCGTTGGCTCAGGCGCAGGTGGATCTCGACAAAACCATGATAAGAGCGGGTGTGACAGGGCGCCTCGAGCAATTCACGCTGCGGGTCGGCGATGTCGTCAATCCGCTCATGCGGCCCGCCGGCGTACTGATTCCTGAGGGAGCGGGCCGGGGCCGCCTGCAAGCCGGCTTTGGCCAGATCGAAGCGCAGGTGATGCGCGTCGGGATGGTGGCCGAGGCTGCCTGTATCTCAAAGCCCTGGACCATTGTTCCCCTCGTTGTAACCAGTGTTCAGGATTTCATCGCTGCTGGGCAGTTCAGGGGCGGCGAGCAACTGCTCGATCCGCAGCTTGCCGCTCAGCCTGGGACGATTCTGGTGACGTTGGAACCACTCTATGCAGGGGGTCTTGACGGCGTCATGCCCGGCAGCAGCTGCATCGCCAATGCTTATAGCAGCAACCATGACAAACTTGCCTCAAAGGACGTCGGCGCTCTACGCGGATTAGCCCTGCATGCCGTTGACGCCGTGGCGCTTGTGCATGCCATGCTATTGCGAATCCAGGCACTCATCATGCCAATCCAGACGCTCGTCTTCGGGGGGCACTGAGGGGTAGCCGACGTCTCTGGCGCGGCAGCGCGGATGAACGTGAAGGTAGCGAAACGAGCGGAGGGGCTTGATTGCATGCGCAGTTCAGCCGCTCGCTGCTTGATTTCAGGTAGATGAGATCATGGGGACCAACCCAACTTCTGGGGTGCCGCGTAATCCTCCAAAATTTCGGACTATTTTGTCTCTCAATTGGTTGTTGATCTTCGCGCCTGTCGCAATCGTTCTTGATCGGTCGGGCGATGTGCCCGCCACCTTCGTGTTTTTTTGTGCTGCTATCGCCATTGTGCCCCTTGCGAGACTTATCGTGCGGGCAACAGAGCGTGTTGCAGCCTATGCCGGTGCGACTGCGGGAGGCCTGCTGAATGCGACTTTTGGCAACCTTCCGGAACTCATCATCGCTATAGCAGCTTTGCGGGCCGGTCTTGTCGAGATTGTGCGCGCTTCCATCATCGGCGCGCTTCTAGCCAACCTGCTCTTTGCAATGGGGCTTTCGTTCCTGCTTGGTGGAGTGCGCTACCGCAGGCAGGAGTATAATCCCCGCGCCGTCTCAGCCTTTTCTTCGACCATGGTGCTGGCGTGGCTTAGTCTGGCGTTGCCGAGCGCCTTTCACCGAGCCTTGGGAGAGCCGGCGACCCAGGCACAATATGTCATCCTGGACGTCATCGTGGCGATCCTGCTGTTGTCTCTTTACGGGTTATTCCTGCTCTATTCGCTGCGCACACACCCTGAGACATTCGCCGAACTTGGGGCAGCTTCCTCGGAGGACGTGGGAGATCGTGCCGGGATGATGCGCGGTATCGTCATGTTGCTGGTGGCGTCCTTTGGTGCGGCCTGGATGAGCGAACTTCTGGTTGGAGCGGCCGAGCAAGCCGGTCGTTCTCTTGGTATGTCACAGATGTTCATCGGCGTGATTGTGCTAGCGGTTATCGGCGGCGCGGCCGAAACCGGCTCGGCTGTGGCGATGGCGCGCGCCAATCGCATTGATCTCAGCCTCGGCATTGCGCTCGGAAGCTGCGTACAGATCGCGCTTTTTGTCGCTCCCTTGTTGGTCCTGCTCGCGCCGATCATCGGCCCGGCGCAGTTCCAGCTTGTCTTCTCTCAAGCTGAGATGTGGATGTTGTTTGGCGCGGTCCTTCTCGGCTTTGCGGTAACCACATCCGGCCATGCGGACTGGTTCAAAGGGGCGCAACTTCTGGCGCTCTACATGATTGTCGCTGTTGTTCTTTACCTCATACCCGGGGAGATGCCATAGAAGGACTTGGCTGCGGCATAGCGGGCGGTCGAGTGTTTCGCTCTATGGGACTGGATCCACCTGGCATCCGTGCTCCTGCGCGAAAAACGCAGTGTACAAAACATTCGCCGTCTCGCGTTCCGAAAACCACCGATCAGAGCTTGCTGTCGCCCCATTTCAGGAAGAAGCCGACATCGCCGGGCAACCCGCCGGGCCATTCGATGATCATGGCGGTCAGCCTGAAGCCAGCGTCCCTGAGGTGGCTCTGCCACAGTTCATAGGCTTGGCGCGGCCGGCCTGTCAGGGTGTCGGGCCAGGATGGATCGCTGTTGTTGATGGCGCGGCCCTTGTCGGAACACAGGGCATTGGGAAAACGCATCACCAGCAACTCGGTATCGCCGCGCTCTGCCGCGGCACGCAGCTTCGAGCGCAAGGGCTGAAGGATCTGCTTGAGCCGCTCGGGGGTGAGATCAATGCGCTCGGCGAGTTGCTTGACGAGTTCTTGCCGCGCTTTTTCGGCGCGATCCATGCCTTCTAAGGATTGCGACGCTTTTGCCAGCTGCATCTCGCCCATATAGCGGCGCAGATCGGCAGCCGACATGAATGTCTCGTCGCCGAGCTCTTGCCATGCCCTCGGGTCTGCGGCGCCCGTCTTCTGAGCTTCCATGGTCTTGTTCCCCTTGTCCTAGAACGCGTGCGTGGCCGCGCGGATCACATCTCGGGCCTGTCGCACGATGACGAGCTCTTCCTAGCCGGATACGCGGGGCATATTTGAAAAGACTTGTCTTAGGTCGAGTTCTCGGCCGAAGAAGTATCGTTTCTTCCTGCACGGCTGCTTGACCGTTTGCGCCATCGGCTTGACATTTTTGACGCCCACGCGTGGAGCTTCGAAAAGGGTTCCTGATGTTCTCTCTCGTCCTGCGCGCTCCGGCGGGAAACGGCGGCAGGGGATATATCGCGCACCAAACGGTGCCTCCCGTCATAGAAAAGCGGGAAGAGCGGAGGCTTGGCCAATGTCCCATATAGACAAGCGCTTGACCCAAAAGATCAAGCCTTTCGCCATGAATGGCGCGATCATGATCTGTTTAAAACACACGCAGGCACTCGGCGACATGTAAGCGAGTGGCATCAAGGTTCGCGGTCAGCTGTAAGATGGGCCTTCTGCTGCTCCGCGGTTGGTCCGCATGAGCGGTTCGACGCAAGGTGCGAGGTCCGCTGGGAGGAGGATGGGGATGGGCCGCAAGAAGCACGATGTAAAGGCGAAGCAAGCCGCGGTTGACGACACGGTGACTTCTCCTGCACCCATGAAGCGTAAGGAGTTCGAGACAGAGCTTCTTAAGCTTCAGGTCGAGCTCGTACGGCTTCAAACTTGGGTCAAGGTGACCGGCGCCAAGATCGTCGTGGTATTCGAAGGGCGGGATACGGCTGGGAAGGGCGGCGTAATCAGCAGGATCATGCAACGTGTCAGCCCACGTGTGTTCCGTCATGTCGCCCTGCCGGCGCCGACTGAACGTGAGAAGAGCCAGCTTTACATCCAGCGATATATTGCCCATTTTCCAGCCGCCGGTGAGATCATCCTGTTTGACCGCTCGTGGTACAATCGGGCTGGCGTGGAGCGCGTCATGGGCTTCTGCAGCAAGGATGAGTATGAGCGCTTCATGCGGCTGGTGCCCTCCTTCGAGAAGGAAATGATCGAGAATGGAATCATTCTTCTCAAGTATTTCCTTGATGTCAGCCAGGATGAGCAGCGCCGACGTTTTGCAGCCCGCATAGACGAGCCCATCAAGCACTGGAAGCTGAGCCCCATGGACACCGAGTCGGTGCGGCGCTGGTGGGACTACACTGCTGCTTACCAGGACATGCTGGGAGAAACCGATACGGCGGTGAGCCCATGGTATGTGGTGCCCTCTGATGACAAGCGTCGGGCGCGGCTCAATCTCATTTCCCACCTCCTGAGCAAGATTCCCTACGAGAAGGTCAAGGTGGACCTTCCAAAGATGCCGAAGGTGCAAGCGCGGCCCAAGGGGTTCGACGATTCGCTGCACGCTCGGGAGACCGTCCCGTCGCTATATTGATCATGGCTGGCCATTATCAGCAGCAGTATAGGTGGTAATGCCGAGGCAGCATCCGTTTGCGCCTGTTGAGGCCATTGGCCAAAGTGTGCTTTCTGGAGGGCAGTGAGCACCGGGCTCGGGAGAATGTCCGCAGAAATGACCGCGCATAAGCCCCGAGATTCTGAACCGATCTGGTCAGGTCACACGCCCGAGGCACGTGAGCGCGAGACGGTGCGGGGATGGCTGCATTGGATGCCCGGCCTCCGGACCCTGCTTGACTATAGGATCGGCTGGCTCGGGCAGGATGTCGTGGCCGGCCTCGTGCTTGCGACCATGCTGGTGCCCGTCGGCATCGCCTATGCGGTGGCGTCCGGGTTGCCGGGCATCACCGGCCTCTATGCCACGATCGTGCCGCTTCTCGTCTACGCAATCGTCGGCCCGAGCCGCATTCTTGTTCTTGGACCGGATTCCGCACTGGCGGCTGTCATTCTTGGTGTGGTGCTGCCGTTATCCCTCGGTGATCCTCAACGGGCGATCATCCTGGCGGGCGCAATGGCGCTCGTGTCCGGAACGGTGCTTGTCCTCGCGGGGCTGGGCCGTTTGGGATTCGTGACCGAACTCCTCTCGAAGCCCATACGTTATGGCTATATGAACGGCATAGCCCTAACCGTTCTGATCAGCCAGCTGCCCAAGCTGTTGGGGATTTCGACCGATGCCACAGGACCCCTTCGTGACCTGTGGGCCATCGGGCAGTCCCTATTCGAGGGCAAGGTCAATTGGGTATCCCTCGCTATCGGGATCGGCACCCTCGCAGTGATACTTCTGCTTAGGGGTAGCAAACGCGTGCCAGGCATTCTGGTCGCAGTCATTGGCGCCGCGGCTTTGGTTGGACTGTTCGACCTCGCTGATCGCTTTGGGGTCGCTATTCTGGGTTCGGTTCCACAAGGTCTGCCTGCCTTCACCTTTCCACTCGTCGGGTTCAACGACATCGTGCCCGTGCTTCTGGGTGGCTTCGCTGTCGCCCTGGTTTCCTTTGCCGACACCAGCGTGCTATCCCGCTCCTATGCAGCACGCATGGGTGCCAAGGTCGATCCTAACCAGGAGATGATCGGGCTGGGGGCCGCAAACTTGGCGAGCGGCTTTTTCCAGGGATTTCCAATCAGCAGCAGCAGTTCTCGCACCCCGGTTGCGGAGGCAGCTGGAGCGCGTACCCAGGTCACTGGTCTAGTTGGCGCTGCTACCATCGCGGTGCTGCTCTTATTTGCGCCCGACCTCCTCAGAAACCTTCCGAATGCTGCCTTGGCAGCGGTTGTTGTTGCCTCGGCGATTGGCTTGTTCGAAATCGCCGATCTGAAGCGAATCTACCGAATCCAGCGCTGGGAATTTTGGTTGTCTATCGCTTGCTTCGTTGGCGTCGCGGTGCTCGGCCCCATCCCGGGAATAGGCCTAGCGATCGCCATCGCAATTATCGAGTTCCTGTGGGATGGATGGCGGCCTTATTACGCCGTTCTTGGACGACCAGAGGGCATCGCGGGCTATCATGATGTGACACGCTATCCAGACGCCCGCCGTATTCCCGGGCTTGTCCTGTTTCGATGGGATGCCCCACTCTTCTTCGCGAATGCGGAGCTATTTCGGGAGCGGGTGCTCGCCGCCGTGGGCGAATCGCCGACCCAGGTTCATTGGGTTGTCGTCACGGCCGCTCCGGTGACAAGCGTCGACGTGACCGCGGCCGATGCCTTGATCGAGCTGGACGAAACGTTGCGTGCAGGTGGCATCGATTTCTGCTTCGCCGAGTTGAAAGACCCGGTCAAGGATAAGCTGAAAAGGTTCGGCCTCTCGACGCATTTTGATGAGACCCATTTCTTTCCAACGATCGACAGCGCTGTGGACAGCTACCTCAAGGCCAGAGGGGAGAGCCTCGACAATGCACAGCGCTGAATTGCGCCGCTTATCGGGCGAATTGCACGCCGGAATCGCAGCGGCCCAATGCTCAGTCACAGCTCAGGTCAACCGCTCTTCCTCCCGCCACGTCGTCGGTGTTGACCCCGACCAGCGGCGGAACGCCCGGGTGAATGCGCTTGCTTCCGAATAGCCAAGTGTTGCCGCGATCTGTGCCAGCGGCATTTGCGTGTCCTCAAGCAACTGCCGCGCAATTTCAAAGCGTATCTCGTTTGTGATTGTCCGATAGCCAATTCCGCAATCTTTCAGCCGGCGGCTCAAGGTGCGGCGGTGCATAGCCATCATGAGAGCTGTATCCTCGGCAGAGCACCGATGGCTCGTCAACCGTGTTCGCAGCAGACGCCGGATATCGTCCGAAAACTCCGTTCCGGGCCACCCTTTTAACTGCTGAACGCGCTCGTCGAGGACCGCGCGAAGCATGGGATCCGCGCCAAGAATACGATGGTCTAGATCGCGAACCGGCAACGACAAGGTCGCGCTTTCCTGATCAAACCGGACAGGTGCCCGGAAGTGGCGCCTGTAGGGAGTGGTGTCCTTCGGAGACTTGCGAGGCAGGAGTACGTCGCTCGGGTTCCAGTCGGCGCCGCACAGGCTGCGGAGGGCATTCACAGTCACCGCGAGAGCCCCGTCCGATATCTGATCTGCACTCTCGGCCTCAAGCTGATAGACCGAGAAGCTGAAGAGGACCGTGTCCCCGCTAATCAACAGCGAGGGCACCGCGCCACGGTTCTGAATGCTGAGATTGGAAACCAAGCTTCGTAATGCATCCCCCACGGTCTCGGAGTGTTGCATGAGCCGGCCTACCAGGCCGAGCGACAAAATCGTCGCTCGCTGGCCGACGAGGAGTCCGAAGTGAGGGCAGTTTGTCCTTGCTACGCAGATGGTTAGCAGGCGTCCCAGGGATGCGTGTGGGATAACGCTGGTCACGTCATCGAACGAAGACGGATCGAGCCCAGCTTCCCGGATGAGAGGACCGGAATCCAAGCCGAAATCTTGCAATACGGGAACAATCTCCTTAGCGACGCCAAGGTGGATATAGCCAGGGGCAAGGGAGCGGCCAAGTTTGGTCTGCGCGAGCACCGGGCTTGGCTTTCGAAGCCCGCCTTTACTGTCTACACGATACCCAATGTCCCGCATCGGAGCCCCGACTACTTACCGGACCGGCATCAAAGTCGTCAGGCCGCATATCGCTCGATATGTGCATCTGGACCGTATCATGGCCCATGGCGTTGGCAATGGTATTCTTAGTGGGGGTATGAGCGTATGAATTCAGGCGCCGGGAAGCGCCTGAATAGTTAAGAGCGATAGCAAGAACATTACTTACGTGCTTTTAACGCTGGCACGAGGTTTGCAGATGAGCCGCGGAACACTTTTGCCTCCATGCCTCAAGGTGTTGAGCGAGGCGCAGCCGGGGATTGCCGCCATGATCCGGCGCATCCCCCGACATCCGCTCGCCCTCAAAGCCTGCGCGGTGTGAGAACAATCTGCGTCGCTTCAGTGAAGACGAGATTGACCATGTCACCCCGGCGCAGCGACTGCACCATGCTGATGACGGCGGGATCAATCACCCGCAGCGTTCTCGGTCCTTCTGGACCAACGTAGCGAACAGTTCCGCTCGCCGCATCGAAGCTGGTGAATTGGGCAGTGACCGTTACGTTGCGCACAACCCAGCGAGCGGGAAGATTGCCAAAGAGCCCTTCGTCGCGCCCCGTTGTGAAAACAACATCAGGCCTCGTCCCTCGACGCGCCGGCGTGACGGCGATCAAGGCACTCTCGACCCGCGCGATGGATAGACGATCACGGCGCCTCAAGGCTGCCAAACTGCCGAAATCCTCGGGAACGGTGATGCGCCACTGGCGTCCACGTCGTTCCACAACCACGTTGCGAGATGGAAGATCGACCGAGACAACGCGCACATCAATGGTGTCGATAGCCACGGCCCCAAGTCCGCGGACGTTGACTGATTGTTGCGCGATGGCAGGTGAAGTAATCACTCCCGCCGTCGAGATGAATATTGCACCCGAGATGAGTGTGGCGGTCAAGTGGCGACGCGTTACAGACATTGCTAGCCATCCTTTGCTGACGAACGCGATAGTCGGCTTGTGAGATAGACCACGCAGGCAGGAGGATTGTCGAGAAAAATGCGATGACGAGAATGGCAACTAGCGTGGCCCGCGGCGATCATCGGGGCGTTCGCCGGACTTTGGTTACTGTTTCATTCTTCCAAGCATCTGGGAGCATTCCGTCGAGATCAGCTTGACGTTTGTTCTCAAGCATTGGAGCAGTCGGCTGTCGCCGGCGCGCACCCCCTTGCAGAATTTCTGCAAATCAGTCTTGCAGGCCTTAGTCAGATCACTTTGATTTTGGGCGTGGCTCAATAAAGTCATGTAGGAAAAGATCGCGAGCGTCAGAAATACTTTCGCCATGCCCTTTCACCCCAGCAATGAGATCAATTCCGCTCTGATCATGTGATCGCTGTTCCGTGTCGAAGCTGTGGATGGCACCGCGGTGTTAGTTAGGACGGTCACCGTGCGCAATTCTGATGGGGAGTGCCGGTGGTATCCTGCGAATTGAGGTACCTGTTAAGCGAGCCATCCGATTGGCTCGACACCAGCACACGCACGTCATTGCTGCCGATGGCGTTAACGCAATCAAGAACGAGCTGCTGAAGGTTGCCGGACGGCTTGGCGGATTTGATGCGGCAAGTGGCGCCTGGGGTGGTGAGACGATTGCCGACGATCATGAAGGCGGGAGCAAAAAGATCGACGGGCTTTCTGAATGAAGTTCCCTTTCCCGATTTTTGGTACACATCCGCGCAGTCCGCGCCCTTCGCCAGCCACGCTCCTTGCAAGGACTTGAACTCCTGTGCCGCTGCGTCCCCCGCTGAGGTCCAGATTGCCGCGATCAGCGCAAGCCCAGCCAGCCCGAAGAAGTGACCAATTTTCAAAACCAGCTCCTGTTCAGGCCCAGCTCCTGGGTAAGCTGCGTCTCTCCGACAGCTCTTCGAGATTCCCGGCACATACCACGGCCTTTCGGTGCTTGCCCGGCGTAATCGGGTGTATTCGCACGAGGGCGCATCGTGATGCCAGCAGCCCTTTCCACGCACTTCTCTTCGAGGCGAAGAGTATGGTTTGTCCCATTTACCTGCTTGATCAGTCTGGCCAATTTCTTGACATTTTAAGACAGGATCTGTGTCGCAACTGAGCCGATCATTGCCGGCCTAGTTTGTCAGCCAGCGCGGGTGCCCGCTGAGATGATCATGGCGCTGAGGCTCCGATCGCGCAGGCATGCTGCTCGACATTCTCGCGCATCAGCGGCTCGCCGACGAGCATTGATTTGGTGATCGGGAAGCCGTCGATGGGGATCGTGTGTATCGGCGCGGCACCTGAATGATCTGGCGGGGCCGATCTCGGCGACATGCTTGGCGTGATGTCGGATCTGCCAACGCGGACGAGAGCACGTCTGCGCACCCGCACGATAAAGGATGAATTCGCGCATTGGCATGAGGGCGCTCAACCATTTTCAGTCCGACGTCCAGCCGTGCGGCTGGCTACGGCTTGTTGCTTCGCCACCATGCGGTGTCGGGCGCTCCGCTCGCGCGGCGGCCGTCTTGACGAAATCCACAAAGGCCCGCAGCGGCGCGGGTACGAGACGTCGGCCTGGGTAGTAGAGAAATGGCCCGGGGAAACTTTGCCACCAAGGTTCGAGGACAGGCTCAAGGGCACCGCTTTCGAGGTGGGGGCGCAGCCAGTCCTCGAACAGCCCGACAATACCGGCCCCGGCCAATGCTGAATGGACAGCGAGATCCGATCCGCCGCCGGCCTGCACGATTAGCGGCCCGGAGGGATCGACACGGACGATTTCGCCGTCGCGCTCGAACTCCCAAGCGGGCATTGCCCCACTGGGGAAGCGATGGCGCAGGCAGGCATGGGCGAGCAGGTCGCGTGGATGCTCAGGCCGACCGTGACGATCAAGATAGGCGGGGGATGCCGCCGTGGCGTAGCGCTGGATGCGTGGCCCGATCGGGACCGCGACCATATCCTGCTCCAGCCGCTCCTCATACCGTATCCCGGCGTCGCAGCCCGCCGCCAACGTATCGATGAAGCTCTCTTCGGTGATCACCTCCAGCCGGATCTCGGGATAAGCGGCGATGAAGGCAGGTACGATGCGCGGCAATACCAGCCGCGCTGCACTGACCGGCACATTGAGCTTGAGCGTTCCTGCCGGTCTGTCGCGGAAATCATTCACCACGCCAAGCGCGATATCCACCTCTTGCAGCGCAGGGCCGAGCCGTTCCAAAAGGCGCCTGCCAGCCTCGGTGGGCACAACGCTGCGCGTGGTGCGGTGAAACAGCCGTACGCCGAGCTGGGCTTCGAGGCGTCTGACAGCTTCGCTCAAGGCTGAGGCGCTGGCACCACTCTGGCGCGCGCCATCGCGAAAGCCCTTCGTGCGTGCCACGACGACGAAAGCATTCAGGTCTCCGAGATCAATCATTGTCCGCCAATCCGCACAGCCTGTGCGGATTGTACCGGGTTATCGGCCCCGCGAGCAGGTCCTATTTGCCGCATGGAGATAGGGAGAAGACCATGACGATCAGCACTCAATCCGATACCTTTACCCTTGGTCATCGCCGGGTGAAACGACTCGGTTACGGGGCCATGCAACTCGCCGGGCCCGGCGTATTCGGTCCGCCGAAGGATCGTGACGCCGCATTGGCCGTGTTGCGCGAAGCTATAGCGAGCGGCGTCAATCATATCGACACGAGCGACTTCTACGGTCCGCATGTTACCAACCAGCTTATCCGCGAAGCGCTTCATCCTTATCCTGATGATCTCGTGATCGTCACAAAGATCGGGGCGAGGCGGGGTGAGGACGCATCCTGGCTGCCTGCATTCTCTCCCCAGGAGCTGACGAACGCTGTCCATGACAACCTGCGCAATCTTGGGCTCGACGTGCTGGAGGTCGTCAATCTTCGGATCATGTTCGACACGCATGGCCCAGCCGAAGGGTCGATTGAGGCGCCGCTTGCCGCTCTGGCCGAGCTTCAACGGCAGGGTCTGGTTCGCCACATCGGGTTGAGCAATGTCACAGCCACGCAGATTGCTGAGGGCCGCAAGATCTGCGAGATCGTCTGTGTTCAAAACCATTACAACCTGGTCCATCGGGCCGACGACATGCTGATCGATGCTCTGGCCCAGGATGGCATCGCCTATGTGCCGTTCTTTCCGCTCGGCGGCTTCACACCACTGCAGTCGTCCAAGTTGTCCGATGTCGCGCAGCGTCTCGGTATCACGCCCATGCAGGCCGCGCTCGCCTGGCTGCTCCAACGCGCGCCCAATGTTCTTCTGATCCCGGGAACGTCCTCCATTGCACATCTGCGGGACAACCTTGCCGCAGCCGCGCTTGATCTGCCTCATGACGCGCTTGCGGATCTCGATCGCGTTGCTTGAAGGAGCCGCCGTGGGTTGCCAGGGAAGGCGGTCGTGGAAGTAAATTCCGAGCATCCATGTCGAGAGCATTTGCGGGACCCGTGGTCACGAGAATGCTCTAAGCCAGCGCTCGGTACGATTGAAAATTGGGCCGAAATGATACGGAAGGTTTCGCAGGTCTACCCTCCGTTTGGCGCGTTCAGTTCAGCCCAAGTTTCCCGCGCAAGGTGGAAAGGTCCTCAGCGAGTGTGTTGACGGCGCCGGCTAACACCTTGCGATCATCCTCGGTGAGCTTGTCATAAGACTGATAGCCCTCGCCACTTTTGTAGTTGGCGAGTGTCGTGCCAACGACACCGAAGTTATCAGCGACTTTCCTGACAAAATCCGGATCGTTCTTTTCGATCAGCGGACGCACAAGGACGAAGATCTTTTCAGATCCATCAAAGTTCCCTTTGAAGTCCCAGAGATCGGTATGACTGTAACGATCTTCCTCACCGGAAATCTTGGTGGCCGCCACCTCTTCCATGAGGGCGGCGGCTCCTCCTACCACCTTCTCGGGGGGGAGTGTCATGTCCGTGATCCGCTGGCTCAGCGCCGTAACGTCCGCCATCAGCTTGTCGGCGATGGGGGCAAGGCCTTCCGCGGAATTTTGTTCCCAAAGGCCGTATTCGAGGCGGTGAAAGCCCGGAAATTCCGGGTTTTTCTCACCGTTCTCATAGTCGTCGGCGCGCGAATCGATGGCGGCATCAAGGTCGCTAAACAGTTCCGCGATGGGCTCTATCGCCTCATAGCTCATCCGGGTCGGCGCGAATAGGCTTTTGGCCTTGTCGACGTTGCCCGCCTTGATCGCGTCGGTGAATATCCTTGTATCCGCAACAAGCTTTTGTAGCTTCTCGGATATGTAGATCTTGTATTCGGCAATCGGCTCCACAAGCTCGAGCGACACATTTTGCTGTGCAAAGGCAGTTCCGCCGAGCGATGCCGTCAATACTGCGGCAGCGAGGAGAGTATTCAATCTCATCTTGCTTTCCCTTGTCTTCACGTCGGGGATGATTGGCCTGCACGCGCGGCTTCGATAAGCGTCCGGCCCAGGTAGTCTCCCGGCGCTCTCGCGCCGGGTAGGACATAGAAATAGCCACCACCGATAGGCTTGAGATACTCCTCGAGGGGCTCGCCGTTCAGGCGGCGCTGCACAGCGATGAAGCCTGCCTCGAGGTCGGCCTGATAGCAGATGAACAGAAGACCCTGTTCCAGCTGCCCCGATTTCGTCACGCCGTTCGAATAGTTGAAAGGGCGCCGCAAGATCAGATTGTCTTCCGACCCAGGGGTTCGCGGATTGGCGAGGCGGATGTGAGCGTCGAGTGCTGTCACCGTACCGTCCGCATCACCCTCGTAGTCCGGCACGTCGAATTCCGTGGCCCCGTTGAATGGTGCTCCGCTGGCCTTGCGGCGGCCCATGATACGCTCTTGCTCACCGAGAGGGGTCCGGTCCCATCGCTCGACAAAGTTGCGGATGATGCGGATGGCCTGGTAGGTGCCGCCCTCCGCCCACGCGGGCTCGCCCCTATATCCATCCACCCACAGGATGCGTCGCATCAATGCGTCATCATTGGCGTCGGGGTTGGCAGAACCATCGCGAAAGCCGAGGAAATTGCGTGCGCTCTCGACACGGCCATCGGCGCGGGGCGGGATGACGGGGACGCTCCCTTCCTGCTTCCAGCGCAACACGAGCTTGTCCGACATGGTTTTCATGATGTCGCGCAGCGCATGAATAGTGGTGTCCGGCCGGTTAGCGCAGAATTGCAGGGCAAGATCGCCGTGGCAGATCGAAGCGTCCAGCGCGTCATTGGGGAACTTTGTCATGCGCTGGAGATGCCGCGGTTTCAGGACTTTCAGCCCCTCAAGAATGGCGAAAAACGACGCGCCGACTGAGACTGTCGCCGTCAGGTTGTCCGGTCGAACGATCGGTCCCAGAATACCCGAGTCCGGGGGCGGAAACTTTGGGTCGACATCCGGCGGCCGGCCGCCCTGGGTGAGGAAAGCGAGGCGCTCGGTCAATGTCCGGAAGAGACTTTCCAAGTCGTCCACAGTCTTCGCGATCACGTCGAAGGAGGCGATCATACCGGCCGCCGGCCGCGGCGTGACGATGCCTTGCTGAACCTCCCCATAGAACGGCCAGCGGCCATCCGTTGACGTATCGCCCACGGGCGCGTCCGTGACGTGACGCTGGGCCGGGGTAGTCTTGTTATCGGCATAGACAGTCTGCGTCGTCAGCGCGCCGCCTGCCGTGGCTCCCATGCCAAGTAGGAAGCGCCGGCGTTCACCGTTCTGCGGGGAAAAGCTGTCGTCTTGTCCGGCCATGACGCTATCCTGGTGTCAGGCGGTTGGAGACCTTGTCGAGTGTGTCGGCAAGGGCGCGGAAGGCATCGGCGATTGTCTTGCGGCTCGGCCCATTCACCTTGTCGTAGGCGAGATAGTGGTTGTCTATTCTGTGGGCATCGAGGCTCAGGCGCGCCGCCTCGAGTTGCGCGTCGAGTTCGTGCGCGAGCTCGACGGAGCTATCAGGAATGAGCGGGCGCACCAACCCCGCCATCTTTGTGATGCCGGTCAGGCTTGCGTCGAGGTCGGCGAGGTCGTTATGCGCATAGGCGTTCTCGCCGCTCTCGATCTTTCCATCGGCAAGGCGTCGTGAGAGGCGAGCGGCACCGCCCGGCACATCGTCCGGCAGCAGTTTCACGGAGCGCAGCCGGGCTTTCAGCTCGTTCACATCGGTCAGCAGCTTCTCGGCGACGGGAATGAGCGGGGCCGTCTCGTTTTCGACGAACAATCCGTACTCGAGCCGGTGATATCCGGTGAAATTGCTGTCCCCTTCGCGGTCTGCCAAGTAATCGGCAACGGGGTCGATAGCGGCCTGCAGGTCAGCCCACCGCATCGCGGTCGCCTCCGCTTGGCGGTATGGCGCCCGCGCTGATGCGTAAAGCGCGCGGGCCCCGTCAAGATCGCCCGCCTTAATGGCCGTAACGAGCTTTTCCGTAGCCTTTACGAGACTTGCCCCCTGCAAGGCGAGAAACACCTTGTACTCGGACAACGGGCCGATGAAGGCCTTCAGCTCCGGCCCTATCTTGGCCGCTGCCTGCGACGCGGCGTTGGGTGTGACGGTGAGTTTGCCACGTGGGTTTGAGAGAAGTCCGCACGTGATCTCGTATTGGCCTGGCTTCAGATTGGCAGCCAAAGTCTGCCTCAAGCCGGGGACGATGTTTTCCCGCTCCTCGAGAACCATGATGCCTTCCAGGATCTCCCATTCGACCGGACGGTCCGAGGCATTGTGGATTTCGAAGGTGTGGCGGCCGGCGGGGAGTGTAAGCTCATTCGGACTGCAGGCTCTCGCTCCAACCTCCACCTTGACGAGGTCGGAGGCGCTGCCGCCTTGCCGTTTTCCAGTTGCGTAGAAAAAGATGCCGCCGCTCCCGAGAGCGAGCAAGGCCGCCCCGGCAATCGCCAGAGACGTAAGGCGCGACGAAACGAGGCTTGGTTTGGGTTCCACGCTCATGGCCCAGGCTCCTCAGCCGGCCGCGCAAGGGTGCTTGGCAGCGACGCACGGCTCTCCCGCAGGAAGAAGAAAAGGCTCACGACGAGAAAGGCGACATAGACGAAGACTTCACCCACGGCGGGCGCTTCCTGATAGCTGAACAACCCGGATAGCACGGTCCCGGTCACGCTGGAGACGGGCAGGATCTCGCTAAGGTCATAGGCGCGGGCTTGCAAGAGATTCCACAGCCCAGCTTCATGCAGATTGCGCAAAGCGCTCGACAGGATGCCGGCCGCGACGACGAGGATGAAAATCCCCGTCCAGGTAAAGAACCGACGCATATTGATCTGCATGCCACCGATATAAACCAGATAGCCGATGGCGGCCGCGCATAGGAGGCCGGCGAGGGCGCCGAGCGGAGCAAGGGGTGTCGGGCTCTGCTGGAAGATCGCGAGCAGGAAGAATACGGATTCGAGGCCCTCGCGCATCACAGCAAAGAAGACCATGCCGACCAGAGGCCATCCGGTGCCCGGGCCCGACTGGAGAGCGCCGTCGACCGCACGCTGGAGTTCGGACTTCATGGAACGCGCCGCCTTGCGCATCCAGAAGACCATCGAAACGAGCACGCCCACGGCAAGGAGCCCGACAAGGGCTTCGAAGAGCTCTTGAGCTTTCTGCGGAAACTCCGCACTGGCGAACTGGAGCACTGCGCCAGCGAGAAATGAAGCTGCGATGGCCAGCAAAATGCCGATCCAGACAGCCGGCATCCACGCGGAACGGCCGGTTTGCCGGAGATAACTCGCGATGATGCCTACGATCAGAGCTGCCTCGATGCCCTCGCGCAGCATGACGAGAAACGGAGCAAGCGTTTTGGACCCCCTTACCCGCAAGACGGGCGCAGATCTTTGAAAACGATCTACGTATAGCGCTGTCGCGCACATAAAGGCAAACGCTTACGGAAGTCCTAATTTTTTAATTCGTCTAATAAAAACATAGATCGAAAAGTATAGCGAGCCGATTGCGGTGTTTGACTACACGCACGCGGCCGTGCTTGGCGCTGCAACGCAACCGAGCGAGAAACGATATTGCTGAGGTGCCGGTGATCCATAACGGACATCCGGGCATGCTACATCCGGGTTAGATCATCGGGGCGGACATGCGGCCATGACGTGCGGCTCATCATATAGCCGTGCTTGTATTATAATGAAGCGATGCGCGCCGTTGTTCGTTAGATTAATACAATAAGACATCTGACAATTTTTCTCGTGTGCGCGTGATATAATTTATATAATTATGGTGGTTAAATACTTCTAATTATTTCATGGAATTCGCGCTATTCGAGTATCTTAGGCCTGCCGATGCGTCGTGTAGCTGCGCTTGGCGGGTCTAGCCACGCGGCATGGGTGAGTCGGACGACTTCAAGGTGCCCTTGGTTGTGACCGCGCTCGTTCCGGTGGTGGATGCGCGACGCTTTCCGAGCGCGCCTTTAATCGACGCGGCTCAAGCCGATCTCACGCACTCGCGGGATGAACTCGTCCCTGTGGCCGATTTGCGGCGATGATGCGCCTGATCGCCGCGTTTAGTGCGTCAAGCCGCTGTGAAATGGAATGCCATCAGTTGAATCGTAGTTGTTCGATGCGCCGGAAGCTACTGCTATATTTACATATAACACTCCTGTTGGTACCAAATTCTGGGCAGTTGCGATTCGCGTAAGGTCTCGCGAAGGTGCGCTTTGGGGGGGATTGAGATGAGCGTGACCATGCGGGTCGGCGGCGTGCACGTGTGCGCGGGTCAAACAACCAAATATTCGATAGCCGGAAGGGGTGGTCGTCGCCTGAACTACCTGGCGGGCATCAGCGCATCGGCAATCATACTCGCTGCCGGCCCGGCTCTGTCGCAAACTGTTACGATCGATAGTTCGTCTGTGCCCATCAAGCGTGTAGAGACTGGCAAGAAGGGCAGTGACGCCCACACAACAGGAATGTGGTGGTGGGAAGAAACCCATCCGGCGACTGCGGGAGCGGTTGGGCTTACCCTGGACTATCGGAATAACGTCATCGTCAACACCACGGAGAAGCAGCGCAGCATCGAGATCGGCTCTGTCGGAGGACAAGGCGGTGCGGGCCTGAAACGGGACATGGAGGCCGCGGCGGGCGGCGCAGGTGGTTCGGTGACCTTCGTCCAGGCTGCCTCGGCAAAACAGACCGGTGATCTCGACAAGGATCCTACGCCGTTAAGCTTGTCGTCTCTCCTTGGGGTTTATTCGCAAGGTGGACGCGGGGGCGCGGGCAATCTTGCCATCTTTGAAGGTCACTACGAATTGTTCGCCTCCGCGGGCGCCGGGGGCGCTGGTGGTGATGTGACCGTCACGCATCTCTCGAGCATCGAGACGTTCTCGCGCTATCTCGGCGGGATCACCGTTTCATCGAAAGGCGGCGCGGGGGGCGAAAACGGCATTGTGGCTGAAGGCGGCGCACAGTCCCCCGATGCCGGCCAGGGTGGCGCAAGTGGTCGCGCGCAGCTGACGATCGACAAGGCTGCCTCGGTGACGACGCATGGCACCGGCGCCGCTGCTGTTGTGGTTGAATCGATCGCGGGTAACGGGTCCAGTGCCGACCGGGGAAGCGATACGGCCGGAGGCCATGCCGGCAATGTGACACGTGTCGACAAAAAACCGTCCATCGTTTTGTCGAGCGCGGGTAGCGTCAAGACGTTCGGCGACTACGCACCGGCTTTCCTCTTGCAGAGTGTCGGTGGGGAAGGCGGCAAGGGGGGCATCACTGCTGTCGGCGGGCGCGGCACTGAAGGTGGCGCAGGTGGCGCCGGCGGCGACATCGAGGCCACGACCTCGGGGTCCATCGAGACGGCCGGCAAGTACGCGTATGGTCTTGTCGCGCAGTCCGTCGGTGGAACGGGCGGAGCCGGTGGGAGCGGGGTCGTCTATGGCGGCACCGGTGGCAACGCGGGCAACGCGGGTCGCGTGACGCTCACAAATTCTGGCACCATTCTCACCAAAGGTGAGGGCAGCGCCGGCATGGTCGCTCAGAGTGTGGGCGGTGGCAACGCGGTCCAGGCCTTTCAGTCCAACCTCGTCAAGCCTCCTGGAGGCGGCGGCGGTGCGGGTGGCGGCTCGATGTTCCTGGTCTTCTCTTCGGGGGGAACCGGCGGCACCGGTGGCAACGGCGATACCGTTACGGTCACGAACTCCAATCGCATCGAAACCCAAGGCAAGGACGCGCTCGGTATATTCGCCCAGAGCGTGGGTGGCGGCGGGGGCGGCGGTGGCGACGCCTCAGCCTTCGGCCTGCTTTTCACCAAGGCATTGGGCGGCTCGGCCGGGGGCGGCGGAGACGGGCGAGCTGTCACCGTCAATAACATCGCAAGTGCCTCGAACGCGGGTTCCGAGTTGGGACGGGGCATTCTCACTCACGGTGAGGGGTCTTCAGGCATCGTCGCTCAATCGATCGGCGGGGGCGGCGGCAAAGGCGGTTCGGCGGAAGCGCGTTCAATCGGCGCACAAGCGGCTGTTGCTATTGCCCTGGGCGCGAGCGGCGGCGCCGGTGGCTCGGGGGACACGGTCCAAATCACGAACGGGACCTCCATCGAAACGAAACGCAACAACGCGCATGGCATCCAGGCGATGAGTATCGGTGGTGGCGGCGGTATTGCCGGCGCCTCCCTGGCGGAAGCGGTCTCGCTGGGCGTCATCAAGCAACTGCCCAGCGTTGCCGTCGCCGTTGCTCTCGGTGCGACCGGGGGCAAAGGCGGGAACGGCCGCGATGTCACTGTCAACAATGCTGGGCAGATCCTTACCAGCGGCAGTGATTCCTTTGCCATCTCTGCTCTGAGCATCGGAGGCGGCGGGGGCCAGGGCGGCTTCGCTGACGCCGCGGCATCGACGCTGGGCGGACCCAGCATCGCGAGTGTGAATATAGCCGTCGGAATAGGCGGCAGCGGTGGAGCGGGCGGTTCTGGGGGAACCGTCAGGGTGACCAACAATGCGACGTTGAAGACGACGGGCGATCAGGCGACAGCGATACTGGCCGGAAGCATCGGCGGTGGCGGCGGCGCTGGCGGCGGGGCCGACATCGCCGGCTATCCCCTTGGTACCGGCAAGGCTGCCGCGGTCGATGTGGCGCTCGGTGGGAGCGGCGGCACCGGCAACACCGGCGGCACAGTTAATCTCACCAACAGCCGAACCATCGAGACTGGGGGCTTTGCGGCCAATGGCATGCATGCTTTCAGCATCGGGGGTGGTGGCGGCGTCGGTGGTGCGGGCGTCTCGAAATCATCGACGCGTCTGCCTGGGAATGCCGGCAGTATTCCAGCTTCCTACGGCACGAGCCTCGCGGCAACCGTCGCCGTCGGCGGCAAGGGCGGAACCGGCGGTGTTGGCGGTGCGGTCGACTTGACGAATAGCGGTACGATCGAGACCTTCGGAGCCGATGCGCGCGGGATCCTGGCCCAATCCATCGGTGGAGGCGGTGGTTTGGCAGCCTCCGGCCATGCCAGTACGCACACCAAGATTCAAGGATCATTCGCCATTGGGGGGAATGGGGGAAGCGGCAACAACGGCGGACTCGTCACCATCACCAACAGGTCCGGCGCGGAGATCAAGACGCATGGTGATGGCGCGTTCGGTGTCCAGGCACAGTCGATCGGTGGTGGTGGTGGCAGCGGGGGGACAGGTTCGGCCGGACCGGAAGATGATTTCACCGCGACTCTGATCAAGGAGGCAAAGGCAGCAGGCTTCAGAACCACATTGCTGACGTTGCTCCCCAATTTTGCCAAACGCTGGAAAATCTCACACAGCGTGCCAATCAGCGTTTCCTATGGGCAAAGCGTCGGTGGCAAGGGCGGCGCGGGCGGCAATGGCTCCACAGTCACGCTGAACAACGCCGGAAACATAACAACCACGGGAACCGGAGCGGCGGGACTGTTTGCCCAATCGATCGGCGGGGGCGGCGGCAATGGCGGCGCCTCAACGACGCCCGGCGCCAAACTGGTCAACGTAAAGGTCAGCCTCGGCGGGAGTGGCGGGGCTGGCGGGGATGGCGGCTCCACAACCGTCACCAATTCCGGAGAAATCCAGACTGGCGGCGTCTCTGGTTTCGGGGTTCTTGCGCAAAGTGTCGGTGGCGGTGGTGGTCTGGGCGTGGCGGGTATCGACGAGGGTGGTTCGCCTTTCGATCCCATCACGCTGACGGCCGGAGGGACGGGTGGCGCCCATGGCGCCGGCCAGCGTGTGATCGTCGACAACACCGGCTCGATCACGACCGCAAAAGCCGAGGCCCATGGTGTCGTCGCCCAATCGATCGGCGGCGGCGGCGGGCTGATCCTTCTCAATCGTCGCGACGTCAACGCCGCGGCCGATCTGAAAGGCGTTTTCAACAGCGGCGAGAAAGCGTTCCTCAAGCGGTACAATATCGACGTCGACGCGGCCATTGCCGATGCCGAGGCCGCACGGCGCCAGACCCCCACTCAGGCGCAGGCCTACAAGCTCGAGCTTGGAGGCAGCGACGTCAAAGGCAATGGCGGAGCCGTAACGGTCAAGTCCTCTGGAGCAATTGTCACATCTGGCGAGAATGCGTTTGGCATCCTCGCCCAGTCGATCGGCGGCGGGGGCGGCCTCGTCAGTGGAGGTTATGCCACCACAAGCACGGTCAGCACGACGGGCAGGCTTGGCGGCGTCGCCGGCGCGCAGGGCAGCGGCGATCAGGTTTCGGTTGAACTCGGTGCGGCGAGCCGGATTGCGACAACCGGGACGGGTGCTACCGCGATCGTGGCGCAATCTATCGGTGGGGGTGGCGGCTATAGCGGTGCCCTCTCCACAGGCACAGTCAGCTACACGAACTTTATCAACAGCCAGAGTGGCGCTTTGGGCCGTGGTGGAACAGTTCGCGTCGAAATGGCAGGGGCTGCCAGCAGAACGCAGATTACCACAACGGGCGCTAACGCGCACGGAATTGTCACCCAGAGCCTTGGCGGCGGCGGGGGATTGCTCGCGAGTACGCAAGGCATTGTCTTGCCGTCGTTGGCTCCGAGCGGCGATGTGAGGGCCAAGGGTGAGCAGACGGGCGGCGCGGTTACGATTGATCTGCGTGGCAGCATCGACACGGCAGGCGTTGGCTCGGTCGGCATTTTTGCCCAAAGCGGAATGCAGTCGCCCTCCGGGGCTGTGTACGACGGCAGCTCAACGGGACAGATCGCCATCACGTTCGACGGCACGATCAACGGCGGTTCGGGCTCCGGTGCAGCCATCAAATTGGACGGCGGGCAGGCCAATACACTTACCTTCACAAAGGGCGCAGTAATCACTGCCCGTTCTGACCAGGCGATCGTCTCGACGCACGGCCAGGAAATCATAGAAAACAGCGGTACCGTCATTGGCGACGTGGTGCTGACGCAGGGTACGCGCGAGATCAATACCTTCAACAACTATGCTGACGGCATTTATCGCAGCGCCGGACGTGGGATTATCGACCTCGGCGCGTCAGGCACCTTCAACAACTACGGCAGTTTCGACGTTGGTGGCCGCAATTCTATAGGTGTCGCCACATTCAAAGGCGACTTCTCGCAAACGAACACCGGCCGCTTGCAAGTCGATGTGAGCAGCAATCGGCCCGCCGGGCAATCGCGCAGTGATATTCTGCGCGTCGATGGCGCCGTCACGCTCGGCGGGACGATCGAGCCGTATGTTGTCGGCGGGCTGCAGCCGGAGACTTTCCGGGTCGCGACATCGACCGGCTCGCTGGCAGTTTTGCCGGACCTCAAAGTTGAGGCAAATCCGGCCAGCCCTATTCGGTGGGAGCCGAATTCTGCGGGCAAGGCGGTCGATATAACGCCGGAGGGCGTCTTCAAGGCACCAGATGGGGTTGAGTTGACGCCAACCGAGAATTCGGCTCTGTCCTATCTCCAGCGGATCTGGGATGGCGGCGCGATTTCGGATGGCAACGCCATCACGTTTGGCAATCTCGCCAATGTCACCTCCGTAGCCGATTATCATGAAGCAATCGACAGTGTCTCCCCGGACGAGTCCGCGAGCGTCGCCGCGACGCAGACGCTGGGCGCCGGCGTATCCATGAACATGGCGATGAGCTGTCCCGTGTTTGCCGGCACGGGCACCCTTCTCCAGGAAACGAGCTGTGCCTGGGCGCGGGTGACGGGGACGTGGACGCGGCAATCCTCATCCCACGATGTCACCGGCTTCAACCAGCGCGCGGCGACCTACAGGCTCGGCGCGCAGCACGAGTTCCTGAAAGATTGGTTCCTCGGTGGCACGATCGGCTATACCCATTCCAACCTTTCTGACAGCCACGGCTTCTCACGCACATCGGGCGATGCGCTTGATGTCTCGCTTGCTCTCAAGCATCAGATTGGCCCATGGCTTCTTGCGGCATCCGGGCATCTCGGATGGGGGCGCTATGACACGGACCGCGTCCTGAATATCGGTCCTTCGCTCGCGGCATCAGGTGGTACATCAACCGTTTGGACGGCGGCGGGGCGGTTGCGGGCCAGCTACGAGATTACCGGGGGGAACTGGTATCTCAAGCCCTATGCAGATCTGGACCTCATGTACACATCGATGCCGGGCTACAGCGAGACCGGTACCGGGCTGACGCACTTGCGTTTCGCCTCAGCTGAACAGTGGAACGTCGCTTTCACACCGGCTGTCGAAATCGGAGGTCGCGTTGATTTGAGCCCGACCATGTGGTTGCGCCCCTATGCGTCGGTTGGGGTCAGCTTCCTGGCCAAGGACAGCATGCGCGTTGGCGTCGGCTTTACGGATTCTCTGGTTCCGGTGCAGGACTTCGTGACGGAAGTGGCAATGCCAGGGCGTCTCGTGAATCTCACGGCCGGCGCCCAGCTCTTCAGTGGTGAGGGGTACGACCTGCGCGCTGAATATAAGGCGGGTATCGGCGACAAGTATCTTTCCCAGGAGGTCAGCGCCCGCTTGTCGATACCCTTCTGAGCAGCCGTTTGCGGATCGGTGCAACTGACCCGGTGACATGTGCGCGAACGCGCTTTCCTCTGGCAAGAGAACCAGCTAGTTCAGGCGCATCTGCGACGATGGCCGGCGATCAGCCGGCCTGAACAGGCGGTTCTCCTGGAGGCAAACGATGGCGCACGCGCTACAATTCTACATCAATGGTGAATGGGTCGCGCCCAGCGGCAAAGCTACGCTCGACGTGATCGATCCGTCGACCGAAGAAGCCTTCGCGACGATCGCTCTGGGCACGGAAGCAGACGTTGACGCGGCTGTTGCCGCGGCGCGCGCCGCTTTTCCCGCATTTGCGGCAACCTCACGGGAAGAGCGGCTGGCGCTCATGCGGCGGCTGCTGGAGGCTTACAAGGCGCGCTATGATGATGTTGCGAAGGTCCTGTCGCAGGAGATGGGTGCGCCGCTGGCCTTCGCCCACCGCTCGCAGGCAGCGATGGGCACAGCCCACTTGTCCAAGACGATCGAAGCCCTGGAGAATTTCACCTTCGAGGAGCTTCGCGGCACGACGCTGATCGCACGAGAGCCGATTGGTGTCGTGGGCATGATCACGCCTTGGAACTGGCCGATCAACCAAATCATGTGCAAGGTCGCGCCGGCGCTCGCCACAGGTTGCACTATGGTGCTGAAGCCGAGCGAGATCGCGCCGCTGAACGCGATCATCTTCGCCGAGGCCATGCACGACGCAGGCGTGCCAAAAGGCGTCTTCAACCTCGTGAACGGTGACGGCCCCACGGTGGGCGAGGCCATCGCTCGCCACCCTGGTGTCGACATGGTGTCGTTCACGGGCTCGACACGCGCGGGCATTCTCGTGGCGAAGGCCGCGGCCGACACTGTGAAGCGCGTGCATCAGGAACTCGGCGGCAAGTCGGCGAACATCATCCTGGATGATGCCGACCTCGACCACGCCGTGAGGACTGGCGTTGAGGATTGCATGGGCAATTCCGGCCAGTCCTGCAACGCACCCACCCGCCTTTTCGTGCCGGCCGCGATGCATGATCGTGCGGTGGCCGTGGCGAAGGCTGCCGTGGAGCCCCTGCGGGTCGGACCCGCTTCTGCGGAAGGCACGCGCCTCGGGCCTGTCGTCAGCGAGGTGCAGTTCAACAAGATTCAACGCCTCATCGAGGCTGGCATCAAGGAGGGGGCCGATCTCGTTGCCGGCGGGCTCGGACGGCCTGAGGGATTGAACCGTGGCTATTACGTGCGCCCGACTGTTTTTGCCAACGTGACCGACGACATGACGATCGCGCGCGAGGAGATCTTCGGGCCGGTGATCTCGATCCTGCCGTATGAGACGGAAGCTGAGGCCGTGGCGCGGGCCAATGACACGCCCTACGGGCTGGCCGCCTATGTGCAGTCCGGCTCGCTTGAGCGGGCACGCCGGATCGCCGCGCAGATGCGGGCAGGCAATGTCTATATCAACTATCCGGCATGGGACGCCGGCGCGCCGTTTGGCGGCTACAAGCAATCTGGCAACGGGCGCGAGTATGCCGATTTCGGCATCCACGAGTTCCTGGAGATCAAGGGTACCGTTGGCTACGGCGCAGCCTGAGCTTCCGCGAGCAGGCCTGCTCGGGCCTCGAACTTTCTTAAAGCCTGGCTTGTCCCGGCTTTTTTGTTTGCGCTGGATGCGGCCGCCGATTGGTCCGGTGTGCGACAACGGTGCCTCGGTCGTGGGATGCGGAGAATTTAGGCACGCTCTTGAATGTCGACCGCCCAATGCATTGATGAGCGTGGACGCACGTCGGGAGCCAGCCTGGAAAGACAGGATTTGCCCGGACGCGCGACCCGACAGATCAATGCGAGGCCGAGCGATGTTCACATGTACTGGCTATGCCGCCGAGGCTGCCGATCAAAAACTTGCGCCTTTCACGTTCCAGCGTCGGGATCCAGGCCCGAACGACGTTGTCATCGAGATTCTCTACTGCGGTGTCTGCCACTCCGATCTTCATACGGTTCGCAACGAATGGCAGAATACCCTTTTCCCAAGCCTGCCCGGCCACGAGATCGTGGGCCGCGTTCAAGCGGTCGGCACGGATGTCACCCGCTTCAAGGCGGGTGATATCGCGGCAGTCGGGTGCATGGTAGATTCCTGTCGAACCTGCCCAAGCTGTCGCGAGGGATTGGAGCAATATTGCGTGCCGGGCTTCACGCAGACATACAACAGCCCGGACAAGGTATTGGGAGGCCCCACCTTCGGGGGCTATTCCAGCCACATCGTGGTGGACGACGCGTTCGTGTTGAAGGTGCCCGCGAATCTCGATTTGGCCGCTGCGGCGCCATTGCTGTGCGCGGGTATCACGACCTATTCGCCGCTCCGACATTGGAAGGCCGGCCCTGGCAAGAAGGTGGGCATTGTCGGCCTGGGCGGCTTGGGACACATGGGCGTGAAGCTGGCCCATGCGATGGGGGCGGAAGTCGTGCTGTTCACCACTTCTGCGAACAAAGTCGGGGATGGGCTCCGGCTTGGCGCTGATGCAGTCGTTTTGTCCACGGACCCTGCCGCCATGGCCGCGCAGGCGGAAAGCTTCGACCTGATTGTCGATGCCGTGGCAGCGCCGCATGACATCAACGCCTATCTTGGGCTCATCAAGCGCGACGGCACGCTTGTACAAGTCGGTGCGCCTGAGAAGCCGTTGCCCGTTTCGGTCTTCAGCGTGATCTGGCGCCGCCGGAATTTTGCCGGCTCACTGATCGGCGGGATCGCGGAGACGCAGGAGATGCTCGACTTCTGCGGCGAGCATGGCATTACCGCCGATATCGAAATGATCTCGATCGACAAGATCGAGGATGCTTACGCCCGGATGCTGAAGAGCGACGTGAAATACCGCTTCGTCATCGACATGGCGACTCTGCCGAAGGCTGCCTGAATACGGGCGGGGGCGACGGTCTGCGCCCATTCACGCTGGGCCCGGCGGCTTTTCATACCCAATGCAGGGTCGCCGCGGCCAGCACTGCATAACGCCCGACCTTGGCAACGGTCACCAAGGCCAGAAAGACCGGCAGCGGCTCGCGCAGGACCCCTGCCATCACCGTCAACGGATCACCTACAATTGGCATCCAGCTAAGAAGCAGAGACCATCTGCCATAGCGCTGATACCAACTTTGCGCGCGGTGGAGCGCGCTCGCTTTAACGGGAAACCAGCGGCGGTCCTTGAAGCGCTCGATCCCCCGTCCGAGCATCCAATTGACGACGGACCCCAGGACGTTTCCAAGGCCGGCAATGCCGATCACCAGCCAAGGCGTGTAGTCGGCCAGCAGCATGGTGACGAGTACTGCTTCGGACTGCATGGGAAGAATGGTCGCAGCGGCTAATGCCGTTGTGAATAGCCCGAGATAGACGGCGACAAGGCTCATGGACGACGATCACGTGAGTTGGGACTTCATTGCGGTACACCGCAATTTATCGACTGGGAACGTGTAGCGCCGCTTTGGTTCGCGGCTTAAGGTCGCTCTGGCGGCGCCAATGCACGGCTCGCCTCCGAATTGCCATGGGCGGGAGGGGATGTATGGAGACGACCGCGGTTCTTATTGTCGGTGCCGGGCCGGTGGGTCTCTTGCTGGCCAATCAGCTACAGCGTCAGGGCGTCGCGTATGTCCTCATCGACCGGCAGTTGGAGCACAGCTTTTTTTGTAAGGCGCTGGGCGTCACGGCCCGCACGCTCGAGATATTCGATGATCTCGGCATAGCTGACGAGGCGATCGACCGGGGCGTCTGGCTGCGTGGCCTGAGGACCTTCGACAACGGCGAGCAAGTCGCTGCCTTTGATCTTCCTGAGAGAGATCTTCCGTTCGGCGCCCTGTCACTGGCGCAGTATGAGACAGAGGAATTGCTGGAGGCGAGCCTCCGCCGCCATGGCGGCGATGTCGAGCGCGGGTGGCGGCTGGGCAGGTTCGTAGAAGAAGCGGGCGGTATTGAAGCCGAACTGGTGCGCGAGGGCGACGACTCGGTGACACGCATGCTGAGATGCCAATGGCTTGTCGGTTGCGATGGCGCTCACAGCCATGTTCGCGCGGCGCTGGGCTTGAGTTTCGATGGAGGCAAGTTCCCCCAGACCTTTGTACTCGGGGACCTCGATGTCGACTGGGCGCTGCCGCGCGGCTACTTCTATCGCTTCAACACGCATCGGGAGGGACAGCCCGCCAACTCGCTGGCGGCGGTGCCCGTCCATGGCTCCGTCCGGCGCTACCGCCTTTCAACCATGCTGCATGATGGGCCGGAGCTCGACTTGCCAGAGGGCAGCGAAGCAACGCCGCCGGACCTGGAGCGCCTGACGGTCATCGTGCAAGGCTGCCTGCCGCAAGGCACGCGTTTGTCGAATTTGCGATGGTCATCGCTCTATCGCGTGAGCCACCGCATCGTGTCGAGCTATAGCAAGGGGCGCGTGTTTCTTGCGGGCGACGCGGCGCATATCCACCCGCCAGTGGGCGGGCAGGGCATGAACACCGGGCTGCAGGACGCTAACAATCTGGCCTGGAAGCTGGTGCTTGCAGCGCGCGGTCTGGCTGCCGAGGGACTTCTGCAAAGCTACGACGCCGAGCGGCGTCCGGTTGGCCTCGATGTGGTCGAGGGAACGAGCCGGGCTCTGAACGCGGTTCTAGCCCAGCAGGCCACCATGCCGGGCGTTAAGGAAACCCAGCTGCTCGTCAGTTATCCTGATAGCCCGATTACGGTCAGAACCAAAGCCGGTGAGGAGACCGGACTGCAGGCGGGAGACCGGGCGCCGGATGCTTATGGGCTCAGCCGGCCATTCGTCGCCCATCCGGCTCGACTCCATGAGCGGTTCGCAAAGGGGAAGCATCTTCTCCTGTGCTATGCGGGGGGAGAAGGCGTTACACCTTTCTCGGCGCTCGTCGAGCAGCTCGCCGCCCGGTTGCCCGGTTACTCCGGTAGTCTGGGTATCGTTGCCAAGGGGGCTTCCCCGAACGATGAAGAGACAATCCCGCTTCTATATGACGCGGCCGACAGCTTCCGCACGTCCTACAACGCAGTTCCGGGCATGACCTGGCTTGTGCGGCCAGATGGTCACCTGGCCTGGGTCGGGCACGCGGGGGATGTTGCGGAGTTTTCCTCCGCGCTCGACCTGGTGGCGGTCGCCCCCCCGGTTGCACTATGATTTGGCTTTCCTTGGGGCATTGGCTTTACCGGGAGAGCCGGCTTCACCGAGAATAGCCGAGACCGCCAACCGGGTGCGGTCCAGATGTGTCGCGAGGAAGTCGAGGCTGGCGGGATCGCGTGCGAGAACCAGCTCCATCAGACTGCGATGTTCCGCGACGAGATCCTGCCCTATCTTGGCGCGATCCATGCCCGACAAACGGAGCGCACGGTAGCGCTCCGTTTGGTCGACCATCTGGTCGATAAGCCGCAACAGGCGGGGCGACGGCGCGGCCTTGATGAGGCTGAAGTGGAATGCACGGTGACGTGCCTCCCATTCCATCACCGCGCTTGGCTGATCAGCGACATGGTAGGGGAGTGGTGCCTTTTCCATGCGGTGGCAGGTCGCGATGATATCCGCCTCCCAGTCATCGTCCCCGAACTGCAGCGCCAGCCCTAGAGCCTCGCGCTCCAACGCGATCCGAATGCGGTAGACATCCTCGACATCACTGATCGACGGACGTGGCACGCGAACGCCGCGGTGGCTGGCCGCTTCCAGGAACTGCTCGCCGACCAGGCGCGCCAGGGCCTCTCGCAACGGACTGATGCCGCATTCATACCGCGCAAGCAAATCGCGCGTCAGCAGCGCCGAGCCAGGCGGAAGCTCTCCGGAGAGAAGGTCCGACTTGATGGATCGATAGACGTTCTCGGCGACGGTTTGTGCCGATGGCTGGGCAGAGAGCGCATCACTCATGCCCCCCTTCTACCAGAGTCGGAAATCGGACGCCAGATTCCATCATGAAAAGAATTTTCCAAACTATTGACGATTATGGAAATGGTGTCATGATCCTTGAAAGTCGACCAGGGAGATTTTGATGTGGGCGTTGACAACGGCCGAGTTTGGGAACGAGCCGACTGCATGTCTCATGGTGGGCGACACGCTCTATCCGCTCAATGAGCTTGCTGCGGCCCATGATGTCGCTCTTCCGGAAACGGTTGCGGGTGTCTTCGCCGACTGGGCCCGTTGCGAGCCTCTGCTGGCGGATCTCGCCCATGACGCAACCGGAGGCCGGAGGGTGGCGGAGATCCAGCTTCTCGCGCCGCTGCAATATCCCGGGAAAATCTTGTGCGCCGGCGCGAATTACTATGATCACATGGCCGAGATGGGTTTTCCCGGCGTCACCAAGGACAGCCAGCGGCTCTTCTTCTTCATGAAGCCGCCGCGCAATGCGATTGTCGGCCCGGGCGCGACGGTTCTGATGCCGCGCGGAACGCAGGCCTTCGACTGGGAAATCGAGCTCGCCGCCGTCGTCGGCAGGACGGCACGGCATGTGTCCGTAGACGAGGCGCTTTCCTATATTGCCGGATATACTGTGGCGATCGATTTTTCAGCGCGCGACTTCAACAAGGCGCCGGAACAATTCTACAAGCTTGACTGGGTTGCGGGGAAGGCCAACGATACCTGCTGCCCGATTGGCCCGTGCATAACGCCCGCGTCGCTCTTTCCGAATCCGCAAGCAGCCAGGCTTCGCCTTTCGGTCAATGGCGAGCTCAAGCAGAACGGTAGCGCTGAGCAGATGATCTTCTCGATAGCAGAGCAGGTTGCGCGTGCGTCGGAAATCATGACGCTGGACCCTGGTGATCTCCTGCTGACTGGTACTCCCGCGGGGGTCGGCGTGCCCAAGCAAACCTTCCTCAAGGTCGGGGACAGGGTGGATGCGGAGATTGACGGCATCGGGAAGCTTTCGGTCACTATCGCGGGTGAGGCCTGAGATGGGATCGCGCCCTGTCGCCTTCGTCACCGGAGGAGCGTCGGGAATAGGCCGAGCCACGGTGCTTCGCCTTGTGGCGGACGGCTTCCATGTGGCGGCGGCCGATCTCAATGGAGCGCTGTTGGACGAGCTGGGCGAAAGCGAGGAGCACGTAACGACCCATTTGGTCGACGTGCGGGAGCGGTCGCAAATCTCCGCAGCGATGGCCGTCTATCCAAAAATTCACGCGCTCGTCTGCGTCGCGGGCATGTATCAGCCGCGACGCTTCGAAGACATCACGATCGATGACTTCCGACTGATGCTGGACGTCAACCTTCTCGGCG
Organism: Chelatococcus sp. YT9; assembly: GCF_018398315.1. Taxonomy (NCBI): domain Bacteria; kingdom Pseudomonadati; phylum Pseudomonadota; class Alphaproteobacteria; order Hyphomicrobiales; family Chelatococcaceae; genus Chelatococcus; species Chelatococcus sp. YT9. Next base: position 939,204 of record NZ_JAHBRW010000001.1, on the reverse strand, counting down.
TTTTCATTGCAGCGCAGGAAGTTTTGCAGTGTATGTCAGAGGGTGGGCGTATCGTCACGGTTTCTTCACGCGCGGCGATCGGTGGCACCAACTTCGCGCACTATGTGGCTTCAAAGGCCGCGGTGGTCGGGCTGACCCGCGCGATCGCGATGGAATTGCGGTCTCGTCAGATTGCGGTGAACTCGGTCGCTCCCGGCTTCACGGACACACCGATGACACGCAGCATGCCCGCGGACCAATATGCTGCGGCCCAGTCGCTGGAGCCGAGCGGGGCAGCCGCCGATCCTGACGATATCGCCGGCGCGATCGCCTTTCTTGCTAATCCAGCCACACGCTTCATCACCGGCCAGACGTTGTTTGTGGATGGTGGGAAATCGCTGGGTGGCCTTAGCATGTAGTCACAGCACGTAACGAATCTGCCAATTGGTGATCAACAGCAATTACAAGAAGAGGGGATCTTTGATGTTCAAGTACAGCAAAGCGATCGCGCTTGCCTGCGCAGTCACCTTCGGCGGATTGACCGCCGGTGCCGAGGCAGCAACACAGCTGCGGATCTCCACAGCGGCTCCCGATCAATCCCCGTTGACTGATGCATTCCGCCACATCAAGAAAAAAATGGAAGAAGCGTTTCCGGGCGAGGTGACAGTATCCGTTCATCCGGCCTCGAGTCTCTTCCGCCAAGGCACGGAGTTACCGGCGATGCAGCGCGGTAACCTCGAAATGGCTTCCCCGGTTACCTTTGAGATCGAAGCGCAGCTTCCGGAGTATGGCGTGTTCTCGTCAGGCTACGTATTCCGCGATCCGGCCCATATGCTGAAGGTGTTCAACGGTCCGATCGGCGAGGAATTCTACGCCAAGGTTGCCGACAAGATGGGGCTCGTCATTCTCGACACGGCCTATCTCGGCACGCGGCAAGTTGGCCTGCGTGACGTCAAAAACATCAAGACGCCGAAGGACTTCTCCGGTGTGAAGCTGAGGATGCCGCCGGGAGCGGGTTTCCAGACCCTGGCACGCGCGATGGGCGTGACCCCGCTCGCCATGCCGATAACGGAGGTTTACCTTGCGCTGCAAACAGGCTCGATCGACGGCCAGGATAATCCTGCCAACATGACGCGTGATTGGAAATTCAACGAAGTTTCGAAGGAAGTGGTGCTGACGCAGCATATCGTGCAGCCTGTGTTCATTGCGATCTCGAAGACCGCCTACGACAAGCTGACGCCTGACCAGCAGAAGGCGTTGCGTGCGGCTGCCAAGGAAGCTACGGCGATTGAAGTCCAAAAGACCATCGAGGACGAGAAGTCAGCAGTCGAGGGCTTCAAGAAAGCGGGGATCGTCGTCTCCGAGCCAGATCTGGAACTCTTTCGTGCCAATGCGGCGAAACTCTATAAGGAAGAGGGCTATGAAACGAAGTGGCAGCCCGGCCTGAAGAGCAAGATCGACGCCATACAGTGACACAGTTCGCGTTCTGAGTCCTCGTAACAGGAGCGGGCCATGAGGGGTCGTGTCGCGCAGGTGGCCGCAAAATTCGGCCGCTTCGCCGAGATCGTATCCAGTCTAATGTTCGCCGGCATATTCGTTGTCTTCATCGTTGGCATCGCGATGCGCTATCTCTTCCACAAGCCGCTCATGTGGACCGATGAAGTGACGATATTACTTCTACTATGGTGCACATTTTTGACGGATGCGTTTGTTGTTCGCTCCAGCGACCATGTTGCCTTCGATGTCGTCTGGGATGTCGTGTCCTCAAGAACCCGCCGGGCGATCGGAATTATTGGACGACTTCTGTTTGCATTGGTATTCGCAGCGGCGCTGCCAACCGTAATCGACTATGTTTTGTTTCTCTGGCGCGAGCGCACCGATGTGCTGGAGATCCGGCTGGACATCGTCTTTTCCTGCTTCGTGATATACATGGTCATGGTTGTTGTGCGGCTCATCGCGCAACTCATTGAGTTTTGCGGGCCTCACTGGCGACAACATGTCGCTGCGTCCGACGCATCCAGTACGTCCAATGTGATTGGTTGAAGCGATGAGCACCAGCCTGATCGTGCTATGCGTAGCCTTCGTCGTGGGAGCGGTTCTTCGCATCCCGGTCGTTCTGACGATGTTCGGGAGCGGCATTGTCTATCTCTGGGCGAGCGGCCAGGACGTCGGTCTGCTCGTTGATCAGACATTGAACAATATGATGGGCATGAATGCGATGCTCGCTGTGCCCATGTTCATCCTTGCCGCCAATATCATGAATGCCGCGACCATATCGGAGCGACTCTGGTCGGCAGCAAATCTTCTGGTGGGACGGCTGCGGGGTGGCCACGGCCATGTCACCGTTCTGATGAATGTGGCGATGTCGTCGATGACCGGCAGCGCGGTATCGGAGGCGTCAGGTGCCGGCATGGTGGCCATCCGCATGATGCGGAACCAGGGTCATTATCCCGGTGGCCTTGCCGTGGCGGTGGCATCGGGAGCGTCGTTGCTCGGCCCCATCATGCCCCCCTCCATCCCGCTCGTGCTATACGCAGTCATTTCCGGCGCTTCGGTGGGCGCGCTATTTCTCGCTGGCATCATTCCGGCCTTCTTGATGGCGCTGTCGCTTAGCATCCTGATCTCCATCATGGCGCACCGTCGCCACCTGCCGCGCGCCGGCGAGGTTGCACGAGGAGATAGGCTCAAGGTTATCGCCGGGGCTCTGGTGCCACTGACGCTACCCGCCGTGTTGTTGGGCGGCATCTGGAGTGGCGTCTTCACGCCGACGGAGGCTGCCTCGGTCGCCGCGCTATGGGCCATGCTTCTTGGCTTCATCGTCTATCGCAATCTCAATATAAAGTCCTTGCTCGCCGTCTTCCTGGAATCGTCCAGGCAATCTGCCGTCGTGATGATGTTGATCATCAGCTCGTTCATTATCAATTACGCCATAACCAACGAAGGTCTTGCGGACAACATGGCGGCTTGGATCAAGGCCATGGATCTGTCGCCTCTCCAGTTCATGCTGCTGGTCAATGTGCTGTTCCTCGTCCTGGGTACAGTGCTCGACGGTGCGGTGATGCTGATGGTCTTCGTGCCGGTCCTTCTTCCATCCGTCCATGCGCTCGGCATTGACCCCGTACATTTCGGCGTGATTTCGATCATCAATTTCATGATCGCAATTATTACGCCACCCTATGGACTTATCCTGTTCGTTTTGTCGACGTTGACGAAAGTACCGATGCGCGAAATCAATCGCGAAATCTGGACGTTCTGCGTCCCACTGACGGCGGTTATGTTTATCCTCGTCCTATTTCCTCAGCTCGTTTTATTTCTTCCGCGCATGTTCGGCTTTCAGTAAGGCTTGAATCTGCCAGCAGCGGTGAGATGCGTAGCTCCGCCACCGCTGCACGACCGCTCTCCAACGGAGACATTCCATGATTATACGATCTGCTGTACTCGAGGGGCACGTAGCTCTCGAAGATCAAGAGACCTTCGACCGCAGCATGCGGCAGCATGTGCTGCCGGCGATCCGCAGCTATCCGCGGTTGCGAGAGGTCAAGTTACGGAAACTTGCCGTGCCTGAAGCCGGAGCGCCTGATGTTTACATGACCTTCGATCTTTATTTCGACAGTCTGGCGGATATGGATGCCGCACTGGCGAGCGAGACAAGGCAAGTTGTTCGCAAGACGATTTCCGATAACATGGCGTCGTTCAGGGGCCGTGTTTATCATCTTGTTTTCGATGAGGACGTATAGATGCCTGAGCGCCTGCATCCCTCGTCAAGGCCAGCTGACGCCGTGGGCCAGCGAGACCTTGAGCTGAAGCTCTCTCTCAGAAGTCGTCCGAGGTGATGAACTGGATCCGGGTTCCATTGTCATTGATCGGCGGCCGAGCCTCGGACGGGGCAGGCGCCGGTGCCGGCATAGGCGAGCGCTGCAATGGTGCTGCGGATGCGTGTGGCGTGGGTGCCGCTGGGACCTTCTTGCCGTTCGGCGCGTCTACGCTAGTGGCGGAGGGAGGCGCAGGACGGTTGGCGGCCCGCTGGGCGCGATAGGCGGCGACCAACTGGTCCGAGCTACGCATGGCGCGTTGGCCGGGCGCTGCGGGTTCTGGAGCTTCCCGCACGATGCGGCGGGCCGGCGCGGACGGCTCGTTCGAGGGTTCGATCGAGGCGGCTGAGCGCGGGGTTATTGCCGGGAGAGGGGGGCTCGCGGGCCGCGGTTCAGCAGGGGTGGGCTGCCGGGGTGCAGAAAACACGACCGGGCGCGTTTCCGTTTCGGGGTAGGAAATCGGCGCGGATGAGCGGAGTGTGGGTGCAGGCTGCGCTGGTGCCGGGGCGGGCAAGTGCGCGACCGCGCTTCGTGGCAGCTGGGCCAGGGCCTCGAGGTGCAGAGCCGGCGTCGCACGGGCCGCCTGCGCGATCCGTGCTTCTTCGAGCGCGTCGCGCAACGCCCGCTCGCGCTCTTCGCCTTTATCGCGCTTCTTGCGCTCGTCCTTAAGCAGGCCCAAGGCATCGCGCAGCGAGGCGACGATCTCCCCGGACGGCTCCGCGGTAGGGCTGAGCTGTAGCGAGGCCAGCGTCTTGTGCAATCGCTTAACCTCGGCTTCGGCAGCCTTGGCACGTGTTTCCGCAAGCTTTGCCTTCTCGGCCAGCCCGCCATGGAGTGCGGCTTGTTCCGTAAGCGTGCTGACGAGGCTATCGACCTTCTGGCGGAGGTAGACCTTTTCCTCGTCGGGTCCCTCCTGCACGCGCAGGGAAGCCCGCCCGTCGTCGCGCGCGAAGCTCTCTGCCACGACGGGCAGCGAGCGCGCCAGCGTGTGGAGCAGAGGCTGATCTTCTCCCGCCGGGGCTTTCTGCACGATGGCATGGATGAGAGCGTCGAGTGTCTTGGCTCCCTGCCACATCAGGCGCGCCATATCCGGGCGCTCCGCTGAAAGCGCCTCGGCACGGTCGCGCAACAATTCGGCGATGTCCTGGAGCCCGGGAGCGGCTTTCATCGGTTCGCTCGAGCCGTGCCGCTGCGGTGATGTCGGCACAAGGCTCGGACGAATGGCCGCGCGCATGAGAAGCGTCGGCAGCCATTGCCTCGCGAAAAGGCAAAACTCCATCGCCTCATCAATCGTGGGCGGCGTATCGGCCGTTAGGCGCTTGCACCAGCGCTCCCAACCGTTGAAGCTTTCTGACATCATCTCGGCGTCTATGGACATGGGGCCGGTGTAGCGTGATCGGTGCCAGACATCCAGCAGTTATGCGAATCGCTCGGAAGAGTACGGCATCGTAGCAATTGGTTAACGATGAACCTAGGCGCAAATGGTCGCTCAGAGCTGGCGGATGAAATTGGCGAGCTTTTGGCTCGCCTCCGCCCGATCAAGTCCGCGTTGCCTAACAAGGTCTTGGGCCGCTTGGCCCAGCTTCTCACGCTGCTCGCTGTCCCGGAGGAGATCGGCGGTCGTTTTGGCCAGTGATTCGCTATCGAAGAAATTCACAAGCCGCGCCGTTTTCCCATCGCTCATGAACTCGGCTACCGGCGGGGTGTCCGAGGCAACGATGGCGTGGCCCATCGCCATGGCCTCCAACGCTGACCAGGACAGCACGAAGGGATAGGTGAGGTAGAGATGGACCTTGGCCATCCGTGTGACCGCGACATAGTCGCGAAAGGGGAGGTTGCCCAGGAAATGCAGGCGCGTGTGGTCTATTTCCCAGCCCTTCTGCTGCAGCAGCAACTCTTTCCAGGTCTGGCCGTTTGCAGGCGTGGCGCCATAACCGCCCTTCTCCGATCCAACGACGAGAATATGGGCATCGGGAGCCAGAGACTGGAGGATGGGCACTGCGCGCATGAACGTATGGAAACCGCGATGCGGCTCCAGATAACGGGCCACGTAGGTGATGATCGGGGCTGAGCGGCGTATGCCGAGTTTTCGGCGCCATTGCGCCTCCCCAACCTCGTCGGCGACGAGGCCGCGGACGTCGATTCCCTCATGCAGGACGGCGATCTTGGAATGCATCTCCGCCGGATAGGTCGAGCGTTGCCAGATCGTCGGCGAGATACAGGCGACCGCGTCGTCCATCGAGGCAAGCTCGAAGGCATTCCGAACACGAAGCCGGTGCAGGATGTCGAGGGATTCGATGGGAAATTCCGGGTCGAAGCCGATGTCGGCGCCAGCACGGTGATAGAAGAACTCGCAGTAGCAGACCAGCCTGGCGCGTGGAAAGATGTCCCTCAGATAAAGCGCTTCTCCCCAGCCACTGTGGACAACCATGACGTCCGGCTGGAAGCCCGCGTGCTGCAACAGCCTTGCCTGAGCAGCGACAGCCGATGCGCGGCGCAGTCGGCCGCTGGCCTCATCGATCGACAGGTCGTTTGATTGCTGCACCATCGGTGCGCCGTAGCGATGGTAACGGATCCGGCTGTGCTGGAACTCGCGCGCGCCGATGCCTGCGACTTCCACATTCTCGGTGAGAAGCCGATCGACCAGTCCGGCGAACTGACCTGGGAAGTTCTGGTGGACGAACAGCACTTTCAAGAGAGAGAACCTTCTTGACCCTCGGTTTCGGTCGCCTTTTGCTGAGCACCCGCGGCTGCAGCAGGGGCCCTTTTCGCTGGCTCCTCGAAAACATGGTCGAGGTATGATGGGGCGTCCTTCTGCATAGCGATCGCCCAAAGGTCGAAGCTGTTGCCATAGGCAACCACGACGCGTGCGAAGCCTGCATCGACGAGCAGATTGCCAAGACGGTCCCGGCTGAAGGCGGTCTTGTGGCTCATGAAATGATTGCCGGCAGCCACCGAGCGGCGGTGGCCGAACATCATGTCGAGGGCGGTAATGGGACCGGCAGGCGACTGGTAAGCGACTTGATCAAGCTTGCCGTCCACCACGAGCTGGGCGATGGCCTCGATGTCGGGCATCGTCATCAGCGCAAAGCCGGTCTGGCGCAGCACACGGCGAAACTCCCGCAGTGCCACAGGCACGTCATGATCGTAGAGATGTTCGAGATTGTGCGAACTCCAAACGGCATCGACGCTAGCATCTGAGAAGGCCGAGAGATCGCAGATATCCGCCTCGACGTCCGGAGCGACGTTGGGGTCGATATCGACCCGGATCTCGCGCCATCCGGGGCGCCGGAAATGCGAATGAAGCTTGCGTGGGTTGAACACGCCGCACCCTACGTGCAGCACCGTCTTCGTGCGCGGTGTCGGCCCACCCGTCAGGAGCATGACCTTGTCGTCACTCATGGCTCGCCCCCACCGCTTGATTGCCGCGAGTTATCGTCAACTGAGCCATTTGAACATCGTATTGGGTTGTGGGGGCTTGTTCAGGCGCAGAGCCCTGTCGCGCGGTGGCCAGGCGATGCCGGTATAGGGATAGGCATCGCGATTGAGACAGGGTGAGTAGAGCGGATCTGAAACCAGCGTCTCCCCCCATTTGAGCCGAAGCGCATTCAACTCGCGCCGTGTGCGGGATTGCCGCTCGGCATTGGCATCCTGCCCGCGGCTGGCGGATTCCTTGTGTCGCAGGGCGGCATGCGGCGTCCAGATATTGCGCCGGCCGATTGCGCGCAATTTGAGGCAAAAGTCCACGTCGTTGAAATTCACGGGAAACAGGCGCTCGTCGAGTCCGCCGACCGCGAAATAGTCGTCACGCTTGACCAGAAGACAGGCGGCTGTGACCGCGCTTGTCTCATGCATCACTTCCAGGAGCCCGTCATAGCCCTCCTCGTCGCCCTGGCGCTCGTTGAAGGCGTGGGCGGCACCGAAATGCGAACCAAGGACCACGCCGCCGTGCTGAACAAGTCCGCTCGGCCAGAGAAGCTTGGCCCCGACAGCGCCGACATCGGGGGCGACGCCGGCCTCGAGCAGAGCGGTCAGCCAGTCGCGATCCTCAACCTCTGTGTCGTTGTTGAGCAGAAGCAGGTAATCGCCATGTGCTTCCCGGGCGACGGCATTGTTGATCCGCGCGTAGTTGAATGGCCCCGGCGCCGGCAGGATGCGGACGCCGCGATAGGCGAGCTCCCGGAAATAGGCGAGGGTTTCCTCCTCCCGCGAATCGTTGTCTGCGATGAGGATTTCGAAAGAGGGATGAGCCGTTTTGGCGAAGAGGCTCTCCACACAGGGACGGAGAAGATCGAGGCGGTCACGCGTCGGAATAATGATGCTGACGAGCGCTTGTTGATCGACCTCTGGCCGGACGCGGATTGCCGGGAACAGCCGGCCTTCGCTCACCACGACATGGGTCTCGCGTTCGGGATCAAGCAAAGGCGGTAAGGCCGCGACAAGGGCCTCGGCCTCGACTTCGGCCGAAGCGGCGGGCACAGTAGCGAGCACTTCCGGCAGATGGGCAATCGGCCGTCCGGCGGTCAGCGCATCGGCGAGGACATGAGCCACTAGACCGTAGTCGCTGACGCATTCATCCTCGTGCAGCTCCGGCAGCAGGCTTGCGTCGAAGGCGACAAGATCACAAAGGTAGCCCTGCGAGAGAAACCGTTCCTTGTCGAAAGCCGGCTTGAACCGTGGCAGGAGAGTGCCGTCGTCCAGGAGAATCTCACTGTCGCTGTAGACAACGGCCGGCTTGTCCGCTCCGGCCATCGCGGTGGCGAGGGAGGCGAGTGCCGCCGGATGCACGCGGCTGCCGGCCTTGAGCACAACGATGATCTCGCTCCCTTCCTCGACAAGATGGGCCCGCGCTTCACCCCACACAGCCGCGCTGCCAGGGACGAGGCTTTCCAGAGCGACGGCTGTCCATAACGGCGCTCCTTCGCTGTCGAGGCTTTGCAGGGTTGCCTCGGTTTGATCGGAAGGGCCAAAAATCACGGCCGCGATGCGCGGCGTCTCGGCCAATTGAGGCGCTTGCGGCGCATAGGCTATGCGCCAATCTGCATAGCTCGTGAGCGGCAACGAGCTTGGCATCAACCGTTCGAGATACGCGAGGCGGGCCTTCTCGTCCTTGGAGGACGGCGTGATGTCCGCAAGGCCGAACTGTTCAATTCCGCTGCCGAGGGTCAAGAGCGCGATCGGGCTGCCCGCGAGTTCCGTTCCGCGCTCGGTGAGAACCCGGATTTCGTGCACGCGCCCGTCGGCCAATTCCATCGGCAAGGTAACATCAAAACCGTGACGGCCTGGAGCGAGCGGTTCGTCGGGCCCAGGCTCATACCACATGTCCGCCGGTACCTCCGCCAGGAGGCGCGAGCCTTCAAACAGGGAGACGGTCAGCTTCCGTTCGATGTGGACTCGATCACGGGCCCAGCCAATGACCCGGATGCCGCCGGCCCAACGGACCGCCCCGGCGATATCCTCCGGCTTTGCGGGCCTGGAAGAGCCCGTACTGTTGAGATGTACGGTGCCGAGGTGATGATCGGTGTTGGCCACGTAAGCCGAAACTTGACGCGTGTGGGCGAGCGACGAGAGCTTCAGGCTCGTCGCAAATCCATGACAGCCATCAGTTCCTTCTGCCTCGCGCAACTCGGGCACGAACAGATCAGCCCTCACGAGCGACGTCACGGCGCCATCAAGCCATAACTCCACGGCCAGTTTGCGGTCCGGGTGTTGCGGATCGAAAACCCACCCACCGAACAAGCCATCTCCGAGCTGCCAGAAGTCACCCTGGTACATCGGATCTCTGGTGGGAGGGGTAACAGCCTCGGGCACCTCTGCCTGAAGTGCTGGGGGCCCCTGGGTAACCCGTTTGACGCGGCGCAAGGGTCGCCCATTGGCAGTTTCAGGTTCACTCACCGGTTCACGAGTCTCGTCGCGACTGGACTGTTCCATGCGCTGTTACACATACCTCTCAACACCGGCAACTCGTCTTGGAGCAGCTTCCGAGAAAGGGATAGCAGTTTTCTGTTCGGACTTGAGTGAAAACGAGATCGTACGCTTTTGCAGATCCAGAAATAGGAAGTCGATCGGGTAAGACGCCGAGCCATTGCGGCGCATTGAAGACGGTGCGCTCATAACCGCGCCAGCCAGGTTTCGATCATCGCGGCGACGTCGCGATCGTCGGCCTCGGGGAGGAGCGATAAATCGTGTGGGCCCGTGGTCAGCTCGGCACAAAGGCCCTGCCGGAACGTCGCAACCGGCACCGCAATCCCCGCCAGGATCGGAAAGCGCGTATCCGCGAAAAGAAGCCTTCTGCACGGCACGACAACGCCGGGGCACCGGTAGGTGGCGACAACAGCAGGCCATTCTTGCGGATCGACCTTGCCGAGCACGAAGACATTGCCGAGGCGCATCAACCCCTCGTCGTCCATCGTCTCGCCCACGACGAGCAACGGCGTATTGGAATCTGCCTGGTTCAGCCTCAGTGCCACTGCGCGGACAAGGGAAAAGGTGGCTGGGCCGTCATCCAGCGGTACAATCGCCAAGGGATCATTGCTATGTGGCGTTTGGAGCTTTGGCGCGGAAGCCCGCGCCAGCGTCAGCAAAGGCTGGCGAAGGGCGTATTGTCCTGAGGCGGCGAGAGGCTTTGCCAAGGCGGCACAGCCCGGCACGACATGCGTGGCGCGCGCCAAAAGGCTGGACCAGGCCGTGAAAGCAGCCTCCATGTCCTCCGACGCCCGTGGCGCCTCGACGAGGAATACATCGACGGCCACCTTCAATCGTTCTGCGAGGTCCAACAGCGCCGGGGATGGCGGCTCACCGGCCAGAAATATGATGCGCTCGATGGCGGCGGCACGCAGCAGGGACTCGAGGCGGGCGCTGTCGTCTGCTGGAAGCGGCAGTTCCATCGGGAGGCCACCCACCAGACCCATCACCTTGACCGCGAGCGTCCTCACGGCACCAAGTGTTTCAGGGGCGATATGGACCCAAGGCTCTTCCAGCCCCGCGACACCGCGAAGCAATGCCTCACCCTCTGACGCATCAGCGCATGTCGACACAACGGCCGTATGCGCTCGCACGACCGCGGGCCATAGGCCTTCAGTGATGCGATAGCGGGCCGGTGCGAGCGGGTCCGTCTCCATGAACCAGGAGGTGTGGCGCCGGAGGTCCGGGAAGCGGCGCAGTGTTTCGGCCTGGTTGCGCAAGACCAGGCCTCGCTTTGCATCGAGATAGGATGCTGATCCGAGATGTCCCACCACCACGTCGGTGGCACAGACGTTACGAAAGCCCTTCTCCTCGGCACGCAGGCAGAAATCCACGTCCTCGAAATAGCCATGGGTAAGGAAATCACTGCCGAAGAAGCCGAGCGCGCTGAGGCAGGTCCGTCGAATATAGAAACAGAAGCCGATGCCGCTCGGCAGATCGATAATCTCGCCCGCGTTCACACGTGCCGCCGTGGCATCGATCAGCGCAAGATGGGCGGGCTCCGGCATCGGTGCCTCGCCAAACGGCACGGGATAGCTCGTCAGATCGCCATTATTGGACAGAGGCGTGACCGTGCCGATGTTGTCAGCGGCATAGGCGGCTGCACGCAGCCGCTCCAGCCATCCCGTTGGCACGACGGTATCCGCGTTGAGGAGGATGACGTCGCTCGTGGCCGTCTCTGCAAGCCCCGTCTCGACGGCATGGATGAACCCTCTGTTCCGGGAATGCACGAGAAGCTTGATCCTGCCTGCAACCGCCTGATCACGGAGATAGGCAGACAATTCGGGCTCTGGGCTGGCATCATCGATGACGATGAGATCGTAGCGCTTGCCCTGTCCCGGTTCCCGCAGAACGGCCTCGATGCAATCCCGCGTCGCTGGCAGATTGCGATAGGCGGGAATGAGGACCGTAACGGGCGCCTCGCGCTTATTACGGCGTGTCGGGGGGCGCTTTGTCGTCGCCGATGTCGCGGGCGCGAGTTCTGTTGCGCTTTCACGCCTATTCTCCGCAACCGGTCGCAGAATGGGCGGTACTACGGCCTCACCGGAAGGCCAGAAGAGCTGGCAGCGGTCAGCCTCGTCTGGCCAAGGCAGACTCACACGTATGCTGTAGTCGAAGGCTGCCGCATAGCGCGCAGCGGAACGCCCCGTGACATTGATCATGTGGTCCTTGACGTCGCGTGGGCCATCCGCCCGGCTGTCATCGACCAGACTGTGATCGAGGGGGGGACCGCCGGCGTCCCCGCCGACGTGGTAGCGAACGGTTAATGCGATCGCTTTCATTCCCCGCCACAGGCAGTGAAGAACGACCGAATCATTGTCGAGCCAATACCGACCTGCGTGAGGAATATCCTGGAGGGCGAAGGCGCGTGCCGTGACATCCGCATGGGCATCGGTGCGGTCTTCGCGGAAGATGCCATTCGTGAGCGCGGCTAATTCTCGGTCACCTCCCTTGTCGATCAGCACCCGAAGCAAGTGGGCACGCAGCGCAAGATCATCCGGAGTGAGCTTGATGGCGCTCGCGAGATCCCGCTCAGCCGCACCGGTGGCGCCGAGCGCCTCATTGATGGCCGCGCGCAACCTGTAATGTTCAGCATCGGGAACGAAGGCACGGCAACAGCGATCGATCAGGGCAAGCGCCCGGATGTGGTCACCGCGTTGATAGGCATCAAGCGCATGGAGCGCGAAATCACTGCGGCTGCCAGAACCGAGAAGCAGGGAGTTGCGGGAGGACAGCAGGGGGGATCGCACGTGTGCCGAAACTCAATGAGCGGCCCAATGGGCGGACGAGCGCTTCGGTATCACCATTTGATCTAATGAGACCTTCTCACGCATTCCCACTGGACGCTTACCGCGATGACACTCCACCGCAACCTGCTGGCAAAAGGGCGCCGGGCATACAGCAAAAGGCTCAAACGATAAGGGCATCAAAAAGAGTATGAGCCGTCAAAGACGGCCCATACGTTGTCAATTCAGGTAACCAACCATAGGCATCAAGCCAGGTTGTCGTCCTCGTCGAGCACGTGGATGGTGCGCTCCGTGGACTGCTCGCCTTCAGCCGACTGAGCGAAGGCGACCGTGATATCGGCGCGATCGGCAGTGCCTTCGTCAAGCAGGTTGGTCCAGTAAGCCGCACCAGCAGCGTCGGGCTCACGACCGAAGAGCTGCTCATAGAGCGTATCCACGAACTCGGCATTCGTGGTCGAGCCATGGGCGCTGGAGAACTCTTCGCTGTCGAGGAACGCCTGAGCGATGTCGTGCAGCGAGGCGTCGCCGGACTCGTAGACGTCGAACCAGAACTTGACGCCTTCGAAGTCGCCGTAACGGTCCAGAAGCGTCTCATACATGCGGGCAACGACGCCGAGATCAGCCGTTTCCGCGGCAATGATCGCGCCATCGTCGAACTGCACGTATTCGACGTTCGAGACGACCGAAGTCTCGCCGGCGAGATTCGTGATCGAGAGCTGGTTGCCTTCCCAGGAAATACCAGCGGTTTCGAACGAGGTCTCGACAACGCCGAGATCGAAGCCGGCGCCACCATCGACGGTGTCGGAACCATCACCGAAGTAGATCGTGTCGTCGCCGGCCGCGGACACGATGGAATCGTTTCCGGCGCCGCCGTGGATCGTAAGATCGCTCTCCGACGAAGGATCGACGATGAGCGTGTCATCACCCGCGCCAAGCTGGACAACCGTCGGAACGGTGCCTTCCAACGTGACTTGCGTGTTCTGGTCGGTTTCGAAGATCACGACCGGCACACCATCGGGGATCGCGATCTCAGTCGCTTCGCCCTTGACGAACAACACGTCCACGCCGTCAGGGATGTTGTCGCCAGGTTGCCAGTTATCGACGAAATTCACCAATTCCCCATCGGGGATATCGTTCAGTACATTAAGGATTGCATCCTTTACGCCCTGCGGCAGATCTGAGCCGCCAATGGCGGCTTCAGCATCGCCTACGGACGTATCGTACGGGGTTGCCATCTAGACCTCCAGTCCCAGATTCATTCAGCTGCGTGTCGATTGGCGAAACTGCGGGCGCCGCGGAAAACACGGACCCTTTCAGAGCGCAGTCCCACACCATTCCTCGCCCCAGCATCCTTCATCTCGGGCACCGAATCGGCCAGCTGATGATCGACACTTCCCCCAACGGACGTCTCACTTACTTGAGTTGCAGAAGCCTTAACGCCCTCAATTGCAGCCTTTTGGACATGCACCGTGAGGCCAACGAGCGATGCGCCGGGATCCCGGGGAGCCGCAACCAGCTCCGAAGCCGAAGACCGAACAGCGGACCCGTCGGAAAAAATCGCTTCTGCCTGCAGCTTGTAGGAAGCCGCATTCTCTCCGATCAAACGAAGAGACACTCCATCGATCGACAGCGCGCGTGCGCGCGTGCCGACAAAACCACCCGTCAATGCCTCGGGCATACGACCTTGCCCGGACACTGAACAGTCATACTCGATGTCGACGCCCATAGGCCGTCTCGGCCAATGAACGGCGAAGCCCTCGATATGCTGCCGGGACGAACGGCCCCCAAGCCATTCACCAGCAGGCAAAGATACATCCCCTCGGCGCTGTATATGCCCCGAAAGGTAGATCGGCATTTCCTCGCTGCTTTCCTGAGACTTCTTCTTTTGGCCCGAAGACGCGCGAACAAGCTCGCCATCACGACCGGAAACCTTATCAAGCTGATCGATCTTCAGCTTGACACCATCGGAGAGCGCAAACTCGCCAACGAAAATCGTAACCACGATTATTGCATCGCCTGACGACGAAACGACGACAGCGTCGCCTGGACGGCGCATAACGCCATCTTCCGATCCCGGCGCAAACAACAGCTGGACGTCACCCGTAACATCCGGGCCCACATGGACGCTGATGCGCGGCGGATTTCGTTCGTCGTCGGCACCGAGATAGCGAAGAGCGAACAGGCCCCGGGGCACCGGCATGGCTCGGGCAAAGACCCTGTTCAGATCCTCGTTGCCCTTCACGCCAACCATATAGCCCTCAGGCGCCATCCGACCGCTCCAGCGCAATAACACAGAAAAATGAAGTTAATTTCGTGGGTATTTTTTATTCCCGTAGCATGCATAAGTCAATAGAACTTTTGCGGAGAATGCGACCTTGGTCGCGTCTATCGAGGCAAAATGGCAGGGCTCAGCATGTATAAAAATTTGGCGCCGTTCTCATATGAGCGAAAGAGATTGGAATTATTTAGTACTGTACAGTATAAACACCTTAATAAAACTATCACATTTCCATTATCACTTGTTGAGGTAAATAATGTAGCTCATTCTTATCCTGTCGTGTGGCAGCGAAATAAGGATGGTGTCGAGCTCGTCGCGCTTGTCGGGTTGGAGCCGGATCATAATTACGCATTATCTCAGCACCCTAACTTTGTGCGGTGCAACCTGCTTATTTTGGAGGCATATCCCTTCGCGTTGGGGAGGACTGACAAGGAGGGGCATTGGCAGATCCTTGTCGATGAGGTCATGGGGCAAGGCGAGGACGAGCCTGCGGCATTAAGGAATGCGGCGGGGGAGCTCAGTGAGGAGGCGGACCATCGGTTGTCGGCACTGCGTGTCTTTGCGGAAAGCTATGGCCGCACTCAGGCTCTGTCCCAGCTGCTCGACGAGGCCGGATTGCTGAAGCCCTGGGACGTCTCGCTCAAAATCGGTGAGCGCTTTGTCGGCCTTCGCGGGCTTGAAGTGCTTGATAGAGATGTGGATATCCGGCGCCTTAAACTTGCCGGAGTAATCGAGCAAGTGGGATGGGATGCTATCCATCTCGCCACAATGCATGAGCTGTCGTTGTTCCGTATGCAGAACCTTCTTGAAGCGCGTACCGCGGCGCAGGCCGCCTGAGTTGCTCATATGTGCGGCATTTCAGACACACTCGGTGTGTTTTCGTTGAGTAACGCCTGATGCAGTTCCTGTTCGAGCCACTCAATATCAGTAGGCATCGGGACCAGCGGTGGTCACGGCCTGTCCAGTTCGGCTTCACAAGCGATATCAAACTTGCGCCGCTCACATTCCGCGAAGTCCACAGGGCGGCGCATCATTTTCCGCTCTGCGTGCGCCGGACGACCGCTGGCTTAAGCCTCGTTGCCGTGCTGGCGGACCAGGACGGGAGAAATCAGCATATCGACGATGAGGGGCGCTGGATATCGCCCTATATACCCTTTGTATTCCGCACTCACCCTTTCCGGCTCGTCGCCTCGGGGACAGGTTCCTCGCTGGTGCTGGCGGTCGCTCGTGATGGGGCAACCGTGAATACCAACGGTGAGTTCGCATTCTTTGAGCGTGATAAGTCCGTGTCGGAGGCGACGCGCGCTGTCCATAAGGCCTTATCCGAGGCAGAGGCGAGCACAAGGCAGCTCGCCACCGCACTTGTTCAGCTCGAAGCGCTCGATGTGCTCGCGGAGGTGCCGGCGGACAAGATGGGGCAGTGGCTCCGCAGGCAGCGATGCTTCGGCGTTCAAGCCGCTAAGCTCCGAGCGTTGCAGGCCGCCCCCCGAGATGCCCTTGCCGGGCTCTTCTCGGCATCGGCCGCAGCCATGGAGCTCGCAGAGATTATCGTGTTTTCCCACCGCACTGTCACAAAAATGCGGCGTGTACAGTCGAGTAAAACAGCTGAGGTGGCGCCCGCGCTGGTCGAGGAGGAGGATGAGGCAGCTCCTGTTTTGTCGTTCCGTCGCAAAGAAGTTGACTTTCTCGACTATGGGGACAACCTCACCTTTGATATAGAATAGCAATCTGGCATTCAGATATCGAAGATTACGACACGGCGTTTCCGTGAAGTATCGGAAAATGTTTCATTTTCCGCGGCCCGAGAGAGATTTGCACATTGCTTCTTTCGTCCTGGCTACCGCATCACCTGTTGGGTACGACGGCTTCCACGCCGACCCCGCTGGAGGGGGCCATTCGCAAGGCTCGTCCAGCGATAGGCTATGTCGCGTTGTTCACGAGCGTCACGAGCATCCTAGGCTTCGTCACGCCTATATATATGATGAACGTGTACGACCGCGTATTGTCGAGCCGAAGCGTCGATACACTACTCGCGCTCAGTCTTATCGCGGCTTTTCTTCTCATGATTGCCGCGGTGATTCGCTTCATTCGAACGGCGATGCTGAAGCGGCTCGGTGCCTGGTGTGATGAGGAAGTAGCCCCACAGCTGTTCTCGGCCGTCCAGACCGCAGCGCTAACCTCTCCCAACCGTGGCGAGGTTCAGGCCCTACGGGACCTCGACACCTTTCGTGATTTCTGGGTCAACCATGGGCTGGTGACCGTCTTCTCGGCGATGTACACGCCGATCTTCCTCGTCGCGTTGTTCATTCTCAGCCCCTATCTCGGCCTCCTCGCGCTCGTTGCGGTGGCGATCATAGCGTTCCTAGCTGTGATGATCGAAAAGGCGATGTGGCCAAGCCTGAAGAAGGCGTCCGAGGCCAATATACGCGCCGCCGCAAATGCGCGAATGGCGATGAGAAACGTCGAGTCCGTCCACGCCATGGGCATGCGCAACGCCATGGCGGACGCATGGCATGAGGATCACCGGGCGGCATTGGCCTGGAATGCTCATGCGGCCGAGCGCGCAGCGCCTTATACGACAGCTTCCAATTTCATCAGCGCCGGGATGATGATCGCTGTGCTCGGATTGGCGGCTTTCCTGGCCCTGGAAGGACAGATTTCGGCAGGTGCCATTTTCGCGGCGAATCTCATTTTCCGTCAGGCGACTGGTCCCCTTCGCTCGCTGATCGCGCAATGGAAAGGGTTCCTGGGCTCGCGTCTGGCGTATGGGCGCCTGCAAACGCTGTTCCGCGAGGCAGGCATGCAGGGCGATCGGGTTGTTCTGCCCCGTCCCGAGGGCGCGTTGTCCGTCGAGAATGCCACGCTTTCGATTTTCGATAGCAAGCAGATCGTGCTGCGCAATGTCGATTTTGCGGTCGACCCGGGTGACGTGTTGGGCATCATCGGCCCCAGCGGCGCCGGCAAATCCACGCTGTCGCGCGCGCTGGTCGGGCTCATCAGGCCGACACTTGGCACCATTCGCATCGACGGGGCAGACCTTGAACACTGGGCCCCGGATGAACTCGGCCAGTATATCGGCTATCTGCCCCAGAATGTCGAATTGCTCGCCGGCACGGTCGCGGAGAACATCCGGCGCTTCCGGCCGCGCGATGACGAGGGCGTCATCGAGGCCGCGAAGCTGGTTGGGGTCCATGACCTCATTCAGTCGCTTCCGGCGGGCTACAATACGAAGCTCGGAGAAGATGGCGTTGGCCTGTCCGGCGGCCAGCGGCAGCGTATTGCGCTTGCCCGCGCGGCCTACGGCCGTCCGTCCTACGTCGTTCTCGACGAGCCGAATTCCAATCTCGATGCGGCAGGCGAGGCGGCTCTGACACGCGCTATCCTGGCGCTGAAGGAGGCCGGCACCACCGTCGTCCTTGTGACGCACAAAGCGCAGATCCTGAGTTGCGTCGACAAAATCG
The DNA here is from genome assembly GCF_018398315.1 of Chelatococcus sp. YT9. Lineage (NCBI taxonomy): Bacteria > Pseudomonadati > Pseudomonadota > Alphaproteobacteria > Hyphomicrobiales > Chelatococcaceae > Chelatococcus > Chelatococcus sp. YT9. The sequence continues at coordinate 920,963 of NZ_JAHBRW010000001.1, read as the reverse complement.
CTGTGCTGGGTAACGGCACCTTGATGCACTTCGGCCTGCGCGATGATGTATTGAAGAGGCTGTCCACGCCCAAGATCGTGCCCATCAAGGGGCAGCCGGAGCTGCTGGCCAAGCGCTAGCATGGGCGGGATTTTGACAGCGGGCTGGTGACGGTCAATCGCGTTCAGAAGCGGCTGAGGGCTGATAGCATGGCTATCTTCACCCTGCGTCGTGAGAATGCTTAAGTCGTTCGCGATCAAGTTGGTGAAAGGCACGGTATGTCTGACGACGACATGGATCAAAGCTTCGACACCACGGTGCTGGACAGGCCGAACCGGGCTTTGCCGCAGACTGACCGTGGACTGCCGCCGCTGAACATGGACTGGCGTCGTTCGGCGCGGCTTGGCCTTGCGGTCATCGGCATCGCCTTTGGGGGGAGCGCGGCCTGGGGGTTTGTGGCAGGGCTCGACAGCGCTGCCATCGCCGATGGCGTGGTGAGCGCCGAGTCCAACAGGAAGACCGTGCAGCACTATGAGGGCGGCATCATCCGCGAGATCCGGGTTCGCGACGGCGACCATGTTGAAGAAGGGCAGGTGCTCTTCGTGCTGGATGACACCCAGGCGCGCGCCAATCTCGATGCAGTGCGGAACCAGCGGGCCGCGGCGCTTGCCGAGGAAGCACGCCTCGTCGCGGAGCGTGACGGCAAGGATAGCATCACGTTCCCGCAGGAGTCGCTGGACCGCCAGAACGATACCGCCGTCCGCCGCACGATCGAGGATCAGCAGCGTGCGTTTCAGGACAGGCGCGCCTATATCAAGAATCAAGTCGATTCGCTGCAGGCCAAGGTGGGCCAGGCCCAGGAGAAGCTCGCCGGCTCGGAAGAGGCCAACAAGTCGGCCATCAAACAGCTCGAGTGGATCGACAAGGAGCTTCCTGCGCTTCGCACACTCTATGACAAAGGCCTCGTTCAGTGGCCGCGTATCACGGCCCTGGAGCGCCAGCGCGCGCAGATGGAGGGCACGATCGGTCAAACCGCCGCAGCCATGGCGGAGAGCCGGCAGGCCATCGATCAGGCGAAGTTCGACATGGCCCAGGTCGGCAAGGGCATGCAGCAGGAGGTTGCGCAGCGAATCATCGATGTGCGCAAGCAACTCTCAGATCTCGAGGAAAAATTGAAGGTCGCCGAAGACGTCATGAATCGGTTGACCGTGCTTGCACCGCAGACGGGCGTGGTACAAGGGCTTAAGTTCTTCACCCGCGGTGCGGTGATCCGCCCTGGCGACGCGCTGCTTGATATAGCGCCGCTCAACGAGGCGCTTGTCATCCTGGCCCAGATTCAACCGACGGACATGGACGTGGTGCAGACTGGACTCGAGGCGGAGGTACGTTTCCCTTCGTTCCACCTTGGCCAGGTGCCGTTCATCATGGGGACGGTGAAGACGCTGTCTTACGATCGGCTCATCGACCAGAAGAACCAGAACTCCTATTTCGCTGCTGAAATCGTCGTTGACCCGAAAACGATCCCCGATCTGATCAAGGACAAGTTGCGGCCGGGCATGCCGGCGCAGGTGATGATAGCGACGGGCGAGCGCACGCCATTCGAATATCTCACCGCGCCCCTGTTCAATCGCCTGCGCAAGACGATGGTCGATGGCCACTGATTGCGAGCAATCGGGATTTGGTGGTTGGCCAGGCGGCGGGGCCGATGCGCTGGGCGTCGGAAGCTGCTACGAAAGCAGCACCTATCGCTGATCGCAAAGAGGCATCTGTGGCACGTATCGAAGGCGGGGCAATCCGCAGTCACGGCAACGTCGAGGCGGTGCCGCTTGCGCTAGACGGTGTATTGCTCGTCAAGACCCGGCGCTTCGGTGATACTCGCGGCTTCTTCACCGAGGCGTACAGCCGCACGGACTTTGCCGCCGTCGGCATCGACAGCGTGTTCGTCCAGGACAACCAATCCTTCTCGGCGCCGCGTGGGACCATTCGCGGCCTTCATTTCCAGACACCACCTCACGCGCAGGCCAAGCTCGTGCGCGTGCTGCGTGGAGCGATCCTTGATGTCGTCCTTGATATCCGGCGGCAGTCGCCCACGTTTGGGCAGCACCTCGCCGTCGAGCTGGATCATGCGGAAGGCCAGCAGCTCTTCGTGCCGGAGGGCTTCGCGCATGGATTCTGCACGCTCACTCCCGATACGGAGGTGTTTTACAAGGTCACGGACGTATACGCCCCTCAATGCGATCGGGGGATAGCGTGGAATGATCCGGCTCTCGGTATAGATTGGCCCGTTGACGCTGCCGACGCGAGCCTCTCCGACAAGGATCGGCATCAGCCGCTCCTGTCCGAGGCCGAGCTCGTCTTCTGAGGGTCTCATGCGCATTATCGTGACCGGCGGCGCCGGCTTCATCGGATCGGCCTTGGTGCGCCATCTCGTTCTGGAACGTGGAGCGAACGTCCTCGTCATCGACAAGCTGACCTATGCCGGCAATCGCGCGTCCCTGAAGCTGTGCGAAGGCAAGGCGGGTTTCGCTTTCCTTCAGGCCGACGTGGCCGATGCTCCTCGCATGCGCGTGGCTTTCGAAGAATTCTCGCCCGACGCGGTCATGCATCTTGCCGCGGAGAGCCATGTCGACCGCTCGATCGCGGGAGCGGCGCCGTTCATCGAGACCAATATTGTTGGCACCTTCACATTGCTCGAGGCCGCACGCGTCTATCGCGAAACGTTGTCGGGTGAGGCGCGGGAGACCTTCCGCTTCCTCCATGTCTCAACCGACGAGGTTTTCGGTTCACTGGGGGATAGCGGCGCCTTTTCCGAAACGACGCCTTACGATCCGCGCTCGCCGTATTCGGCGAGCAAGGCGGCCTCGGATCATCTGGCGCGCGCCTGGCATGAAACCTACGGTCTGCCGACAATCGTCACCAATTGCTCCAACAACTATGGACCTTATCATTTCCCTGAGAAGCTCATCCCGCTGATCATTCTGAATGCCTTGGAAAGCAGACCGCTGCCCGTCTATGGCGACGGGGGGCATGTCCGCGACTGGCTTTATGTGGAAGATCACGTACGCGCCCTTGTCGCGGTGCTCGAGCATGGGCGGCCGGGTGAGACCTATGCGATTGGCGGCCGCAGTGAGCGGCGCAACCTCGCGGTTGTGGAGGCCGTCTGTGACATTCTTGACCGGCTGGCCCCGGATGCGGCGGGCTCGCGCCGCCGGCTGATCAAGTTCGTGACGGACCGGCCGGGCCATGACCGCCGCTATGCCATCGACGCCTCGAAAATAGAGCGAGAGCTCGGCTGGCGTCCTCGCGAGAGCTTCGAGGATGGCATTGCGCAAACCGTGCGGTGGTATCTCGATAATGAGTGGTGGTGGCGTCCCCTGCGGCAAGGCGTTTATGGCGGGGAGAGGCTTGGCCTGCTTTCCCAACACGCATCGTCTCACACCATAGAAGGAGAGGGGTGATGCGGGTGCTTGTGACCGGGGCCGGCGGGCAGCTCGGCACCGCGCTCGTTGCAGGCTTTTGCGCGGTCGGTGCGGATGTCATCGCGATGACCCGCGCCGATCTTGACCTATCCTCACCCTCCACCTGGGGCAATCGTATCGCGGCCTCACGGCCTGAGCTCGTTGTCAACGCGGCTGCCTATACACGTGTTGACAACGCGGAGGACGACGCGGACGCGGCCTGGGCGGTGAATGCCGAAGGAGCGGGCGCTCTGGCGCGCGAGGCTGCGGCCTGCGATGCCGCGCTCGTGCATGTCTCGACTGACTATGTTTTCGATGGTCGAAAAGGAGAGCCCTATACGGAAGAGGACGCGCCGAGCCCCGCCGGGGTCTACGGAGCCTCCAAACTTGCGGGCGAAGAGGCGGTGCGGGCATGCCATTCGCGAGCCCTTGTCCTACGGACCGCCTGGGTCGTGTCGGCCAGCGGGCATAATTTTCTCAAGACCATGCTGCGGTTGGGGACGGAACGCGAGAGCGTCAGCGTCGTCGACGATCAGCGCGGGGCTCCGACCTTCGCCGATGACCTCACGGACGCCATCATTCGCATGGCGCCGCGCCTTGTTGCAGCCCAAAGCGGCGACCCTCTTTTCGGCACCTTCCACCTGACGGGCGCTCCTCACACGACGTGGCATGGCTTTGCCGAGGCCATCTTTGCCGAGACAGCCCGGCGTGGCCGGAAGACGCCGGCCCTCAGGCCGATCGGGACAGCCAACTATCCCACCCGCGCAGTTCGTCCGGCAGATTCACGCCTCGATTGCGCACGGATTTTGGCTGTTCATGGCATCGAAGCCGCTGATTGGCGCCTGTCTCTCGAGCGTTGCCTCGACGAACTGCTGGCTGACGGAGACGATGGGCGATGAAGGGAATTGTTCTGGCTGGGGGAAGCGGCACGCGGCTCTATCCGGCGACACTCGCCGTCTCGAAGCAGCTCATGCCCATCTACGACAAGCCGATGGTGTACTATCCGCTGTCGGTCCTGATGCTCGCCGGAATCCGTGATATCCTCCTGATTTCGACGCCGCAGGACCTGCCACTCTTCCAGCGCCTGCTGGGAGACGGCTCGCAATGGGGGATTTCGCTCAGCTTTGTCGAGCAGGATGAACCACGCGGTATCGCCCATGCCCTGATCCTTGCCGAGAGCTTCATCGGCGGTGGAGATGTGGCGCTGATCCTCGGCGACAATATCTTCTATGGTCATGACCTCCCACAACAAATGGCCGATGCACGCAAGAAGAGCACTGGAGCTTCGGTCTTTGCCTACCACGTCGCTGATCCCGAACGTTATGGTGTTGTGGAGTTCGACTCAGAGGGGCGGGCGCTATCGATTGAAGAAAAGCCTGCCAAGCCAAAGTCGGAATGGGCTGTCACGGGCTTGTATTTCTATGATGGCCGGGCTCCCTCCATTGCACGTGGACTGAAGCCGTCCAACCGTGGAGAACTGGAAATTACCGATCTGAACCAGTTCTACTTGCGAGAGGGGCTGCTGCATGTACAGCGCCTCGGCCGCGGCTATGCCTGGCTCGATACCGGCACCCACGACAGCATGCTGGAGGCGGGTGAGTTCGTGCGGGCGATCGAAAAGCGCACCGGGCAGAAGATCGCGGCGCCTGAGGAAATCGCCTATGAGCAAGGCTTCATTGATGCCGCGCAGCTGCGCGCGCTTGCGGGACCACTGCGAAAGAGCGGCTATGGCGCCTATCTCGACGGCCTAACGGGGGCTGAACCATAAAAAAAGTCGGGCCAGTCTGAAGACTGTGCCCGACAATTTCAAACTCAAGCCAGATCAATGGAGTAAGTGGCCTCAGGCTGCCTCTTCCTCCTCGTCACCCCATTCGCTCCACGCTGCGCTCGGCGCACCGAGGACAGTCACGCCCTTCTTCGGAAACATCCCGGAAAACGCGAACTGGCAGCGAACGTCGAGCATCAGCAACTGTTCAGGACGGATGCTATAGCTAACCGCACCGGTGACGTCATCCGGCTGGCCCGGCTCGGTCGGGACCGCGCCAATGTGGGATCCCTCAACAACGAGCACGTTGGCTTTCTGCTCTGTCCAAAGCCCGACCATTGCACTCTTGTTGCCCTGGGCGCGATGGGCGCGGAGAAGCCTCTCGAAAGCTTGGGCGCTGGTGACGTGCTGCTTCTCCATGCCGGTATCATTGAAATGCCAGACGGACAGCAGGTCGGCGGCGACGGCGGCGGGATCTTCCTTGGCTATGCCTTCGCTCTTGCGCACGGCCAGGGTGCGCTCGTAGACGCCGAACTGTAGTGTGGCCTTGAGAAAATCATATTCAGCTTGCGTCAGCCAGCCACGTGTCAGCATCCATTTGAGCGACGAAAGCCGGGTCGCGATATCCTCTGCATCCACGGCCGGTTTTTGATCAACGGCCTGAATGCGAGACTTGGCCTGAATCAGAGACGCATCGCTGCCTTCAAGGCGCACAACCACGCCAGCAAGCCTCTCGGGGTCGTCGACGGTGATGGGGAAATGAAAGCCGAGATGGCCGTCACCGAGGCCCGCGTCAGCGAGATCCTGCCGAAAAATTTCAACCTTGCCAGCGCCAATGCATCGGTCGTCAAGAAAGGCCAATACCGTACGGTCCCTGGCACTCAGCGGTTCGGTGTAAAGCCACCCACCCACCTTATCTATGGTAACAAACTCGATCGATCCGCGGATCATAAAAGGCGTCCTTAGCTTGAGTTAAGGTTTTCGATCCCCCATTTCACCTTGGCCCCCGGCCAGGCAAAAAGCATATTTCATGCCGTCATGACGCTCCGATGGCTGCGAGTGCCGGAGCGGTCTTTACCGGCACCTCCCGGAACACGCGCAAATAGTGCTCAGCCATCTGTCGGGCGTCGAATGGATCTGGCACCGATACCTGGAGACGTTCTGCGATACGTGGGTCACAGGCCGTTTCGATGGCTTCCGCAAGACTGGCCGGATTGCCGACCTGGAAGTGAAGGCCGGAAACGCCAGGCTTTACCTTCTCCGCCATGCCGCCGATGTTGCAGGCAATCACCGGCCGGCCGGCTGCATAGGCCTCCTGAATGACAACCGGAGAGTTCTCCCACCACCGACTCGCCATCACGACGTAATCACACGCACGCATCAAGGATATGACTTGGGTATTGTCATAGGGCCCGGCATATTCAAGCGCTATATTGCGCTTAACGTCCGCCTCGAACTTGTCGATGAATTCCTGCGCCTGGCCGATGATATTGCCATGGATGCGGATGATAACGCGGCGCGCAAGCTGCGGCTTAGCGCGGATAAACTCCGCGGCGTCCAGAATGACGTCGACGCCCTTGAAGGGATTGATCTGCCCGAAATAGCCAAAAACCCAAGGCTCCGACGGATCCTTCGGCCGGCTGGGAATGCGGTGCGGCTTGTCGGCCAGCCCGTTCTCGATGACGCGTATCCTCTCCGCGGGCAATCCCCAGGCCACGAACCGGTCGGCAAGGAAGTTGCTCGGCGAGATGAAGCTCGAGACGCGTGAGAAGGCCTTCATGAAGAAGTCCTGCCGGTACTGGAACTGTCCGCGCTCGTGCTCTGGAAAGCAGCGAACACATTTGGAAGCGCTTGAGCTGTCGCACAGCCGCCGGTGCGGCCGCGTGACCATCTGGCCATGGTGGTGACAGATCGCGAGAAATTCGTGGAGCGTCACCACGGTGCGAGGGGTTTTCCCCGAAACCGTGCGGATCCCGTTCAAGCCGAAGTTCATGAAATGGTGGAAATTGGCTATGCCGACACCCAACTCGTCCAACGTGAAGGCCAGCTCGTCGGCAACGTGCTTTGGCGCGATGTGGTAGAAATGATCGTAATAGGCAGGGTCATAGAAGATGACCCGCTCCATGGGCGAGTTGAACTCGAGCCTCGACTTCTGGTCGCGCGGGCAGGCCGCGATGAAATAGGGGTCGAGACCAAGCTTCTGCAATCCCAGAAATAGGGTATAGGCGCTGATCTCTGCACCGCCCTTGCTGACGGAAGGGTGGGTATGGGAGATGATCGCGATGCGATTCTTTTGAGGGCCCATCGCCGTCTCACGCATATCTTGGCCGGCTGACGACATAGCGGCGCCGCACGGCTTCGTTGAAGGTCTCGATGACCATGGATGAAGGCTGGCTTCTCAGGCGTCGCACAGCCCCCTTGTGCAGGACGTGATCTTCCAATTCGGCGAGTCCATTGTCCTCGTACGTCCCGTTGAGGAAGGCGGGCGCTCCCAGCATCCATTCCCGGAACGCCTGGGTCGACCAGGCGAAACAATCCACGCTCGCGCCCTCGAGCGGGTGACCTTCGAGCGCATCCTCGCTTGCGAAAAACTGCAGCGTCCGATCGTCCTCGGCATGGGCGGATTCGACGCAGCTCCAACCCCAGGAGGTCGGCAGCATGTCTGGACCCACAAAGGTGAACCAGTCGCATTCCAGCTGCTGCAGGATCCCTGTGAGTGAATAGAGCGCAAAATTGGTATTGGCCACGCGGAACAGAGACACCGGCCTGCGCAGCTTGAGGCGAAGGTCATTGGCGAGCCCCAGCACGCGTGGCCGGTCATGTGCCGGTCCCGTGATCAAAGCGACGCCAACATCGCTCGCCACGTTGCTCATTTCGTCGGCAAGCTCCTCCAGCACCAGCAGGACGTCGCTCGCTTCTTTCGGCAAGACGACGACTACCAGGCGCCGAGCCTTCTGGACGATGAGATTGTCGGTCCGCCGCGAGAGCGTGAGCACTTGGCGGCGAAAGGCTGCGACGAACTGGTCGAAGAAGGGTTCAACCGGCAGGCTCGGATAGAGCATCGCTACCTGTGCCAGCGGGCGGCTGTCGAGACAGGAGCGGAAAATGCTCGCATCAAGAACCTGAACCACAGAACTTCCGTCCGCGAAGACGATTTTCAACATTGGGTTGAAGAGGTCTCCGTCGCTGACCTGACCTCGAAAGATGCCGACGAAGCCGGCTTGGTCGAAGAGGTCGTCCATCCGGGGAAAGGCTGCCTGCAGGTCAGGTCGCGGCTTGCTGTAGCGTGAGGAGCCATCGAGATGCAGGAGATTGTCTCCCAGCTTCATGATGACATCCTCGATGCGCTTGTAAGGGCTGAGGAGCCAGCCCTCGACAAAGACGCCGAAGTCCTCGAGAACGATAGCGCGGTCGATGGACAGGGCTACTCCGCCCTGGGCGACGGATTTGCCGGATGGAACCCAGTTGCCGGACAGCTCGATGAGGCGCTCGATCTGCCGCAGGCGGCGATCGTCTGAATGCGCTCTGAGCTCATGGAGCCGTGCGAGCGCATCCTTTTCGGAGAGCGCGTGAAGCGGCTTCACGCTGCGCAGGAAGACCGGGTTCTCGAAGCCGCGGTAGAGAAAGAAGTCCGCCATCGGCGCGCTTGGACGCCAGCGCGTGGATGCAATGCCGAAGAAGGCCAGAGCCCCGTCCGGCAGGTCATCCCGCGGATAGGTCGCGACGAAAAGGCCGGCGGGATATTTTTGGCCGTCCACGATCACGCCGCAGAAGTTGAGCGGTTCGCCTTCCATGGCCCAGCCGCTGACGATGACGAGATCATCGGACAGGGGGCAAATCGCCTCGACGAAACCGCGCTCAGCGCCAGGGAGGGGCCGGAAAGGAATGCGGCATAACGGCTCGGCTTCGCCGCGCAATCGCATCAGATCGGACGCGAGATCAGAAAACTGGCCGGTCTGCGTGGTGGCTTCGGCGTGCCGCGCGACCTCCTCGGCGAGCTCGAGCGCTTCGGTCACCGTCGGCATCTCGGCGCCGCCGAGGCCGAACGCCGTGCCGGTCACGCGGATCATCAGCCGCTGCCCACGATTGCTCGGAGGGACACGGAAACAGTTGTAGAAGGTCTCCGGGCCAAATCGGAAGCCAGGCATGAACTCGGGATCATGCGAATAGCCGAGATCGGAGCGAAACTGGTTCACCTCCGTCTCCGCGAGAACCGTGTTGCCGGCAATCAGCTGGACCTTCAGGCGGAGCGCTGGCTGCTCAAGGTTGAAAACCCATCCGATGATACCCTGATCAGCACTGACAAGGTCAATGCGCCCACGGATGGAAGAGCCCGGCGCTCGCTGTACGGCGTCCCCTGGTGCTTCCGCTGCCCGGCCGCCACTCGGACCGCTGGGCGATTCTGTAACCAGCTGCCCGTCCGGCGGCTCGGGATCCCGGACCTCTACGTCCGGTGAAGCAGCAGCCGTCGCCGGCAGGGCCTCCACCGAAGCGGCCTCCTCCCCGCTTGCCGCCTCCAGCTGCGGCGGCGTCGCTGCGGACGCGGCCACCCTCTCCTCATCGGGCGCTGAAGAATTTCCGGCAAGCGCGTCGCCATCAGAGGCCGCTTGTGCGGGAGCGGATGTCTTGCGCCGTGACGAGCGGCTGGCCGTGGGCCGCCGCTCCTTCATGGATATGACAGCGTTGGCCGGTGGAACTGTAGTCGTCGCCGCATCGTCTCCATTCTCGGGAAGCGATCGCTTGGACAGCTTCTCATCGGTGGTGGCGCGCGTCATGAAGCCTGCCTTACTCTTCTAGACTTGGCGTACCGGCCATCAGGCCCGATGAAGGGCCGGATTTTCGGAACACAGCTCGGACATTTCAAGCCATTCACGGCTTTCGGTGTCCACTCACAGGAAATGCCATGCGGCAACCAAGCAATTGAGCTGCCAACCAGCTCGGCTGCACGCTTTTACGCGGAGAAGGCGGTGCGACATCGTGGCTGCAACCTCGTTCGGACCGACTGCCCCTCTCGTGTCGCATGTCTAAAGACGATGTGGCACGCTGTTGCGGTTGAGGAATTCACGCATTGTCCGGTATCTCTGCGGGAATGCCTTCTGGAACTTGTCGAACAGTTCCGGCTTGTAGATGTCGCGCCATGAAGCCGTTGCGACCTCTTCCTCCGAGATCAGCGGGATACAATGCGTCTCGGCGAGTTCCTTGCTGCGTTCGTCATAGTCGACCAGCACGCCGGGCACACCGCTTGCCATCGCAGGCAGGATACCGTGAACGCGATAGCCGATCGCAAGGTCCATCGTCCGAATGAACTCATCGTATTGCTCTACTGAGCGGTTGAAGAACAGCTGGTTCTCGTAGATCTTGAGAATCTGTGCCTCGTTCGGGCCGGTCAGCCATCCGTTGCCGCGCAGGGTGTTCACCGCGGTCTCGATGCGTTCGGGATGACGGAAGAAGAAGGCTTTTTCCTCCCGCTCACCATGCAGAGTCACCGTGAGGTTGCTCTCCTTGTCGAGCCGCAGCATGAAGTCCCGCTGGATGCGCAGATATTCCTCGATGTTGCGCGCATAGCCCTTGCCCGTCTCGCGGCGCAGACTGAACGCGATCTTGCGGATATCATAGGCCTCCTTGACCCGGAGCTTCAGCTTCTCGTCGCGCGCGCGGAACATGGACGGGCAGCCAACCACCTCGACATTCTTAATGCCGTTGTCGGCGAGCACCTGAGCCGAGAAGGCGCCGCGAACCCCGATCTGGGCACAGTGGTCGGCGATCCCGGACCAGACGCGCAGAGCCTCAGGCGGCAAGTCGATGCGGCGATTTGATTCCGCCTGGGCCCCAACGCCGATCGCATAGACAGGAATACGCAAGCGCGAGATCAGTTCGCCGGCACGTTCCCATTGCATGAACTCGTGGATGAAATTCGAGCCGCGCAGGAACACGAAATCGAACTCGGCATTGTAGCGATCGACGTCCTTGTCGGAGAAGTCGATGATATTGGCGACTTCCACGTCCTCGAAGGCGAGGAGTTTAAGAGTGGAATCATAGACCATCAGATCGCCGATGTTCGAATAGGTGTCGATCACCCGTTCGATCGGCCAGCGATGCAGCTTGATCTTGTCATGTTCGTAGCGCGCACCGGCGGGAATCATGACCAGCGCCTTGGCCGGGCGGCGCAACGGCAGCGGATGGCGTGAGCTATTGGGAAGCGCCTGGCCATTCTTGGCAAACGCGACATCGATCAGGCGGCGTGGCGCTGATTCCGGCACGCGTGGCAGCCTGAGCTCAAAAATTTTCTTGTTGGCGTAGCGAGCAACGCCGGGTGCTGTCTTCAGTCCCTGCGGGGCGATATTGGCGAATGGCGTGCCGTCGATGGAAACGCGCAGACCCTCGTTCAGGAGATCTGCTGCATCGTTGTGCACCCAGCCGCGCAAACGCTCATCGGTTACGCTTTCGACGTGGGCGAGGCCCGAGAGGGACGGGTGCTGATTACTGGAAACAGTGTCCGAACGGTTCGGTGATGTTGTCGTATCGCCCGCTTCGGCGGTTGACACGGCTTGCGATTGACCTTCCATCAGACTGCTCATTCGGATTCCTTCGTCGCCAAACACCATTGCGCGGCCCTGATATCCGTCATGGAACCCTACCAGCCCTCATCACGGCCGCACGATACATTCCCCAAGCACACACGCCGCGGGCACAGCCTCCGCCGAGGCTATTGACCACAAGTGGAGCCTGTCCCTGCACAAAAAGCGTGCCAGCAGAAACAAAAGCCAAGCTTCGCTCCAATCTCACGTCTTGCGATCAGCGATCATTGACTGGTCATTGGGGCCTAAAGATGAAACATGCGTATGACAGCGTGCGAAACTTCGCCGGACCATATCCCGGAAATCCGGCTCATGCTCAGACAATACGAACCGATTATAGATTCGTTTGAGTCATAGCCGCATTCTGCAGCGTCGGGAAGTCCAACCCGTTGATTATTTTGATAAAACCCAACGGCGAGGTAGTATTTAGCTACCATTTCCCGGGTTGGGGAATGCGCCATTGTTGCGCTGCAGCAACAATTTGCGCCATTCATGTCAAGCACCGCCTCCAGCGGCCGCTGATCAGGCGGTCTTCACCGACCGTTGGCGGGCCTGCGGGCGGAGCCAGCGGAAAGGTCCCGGCTTCCGCGGCACGCGCAGGTCAGTTTTCCGCGCGGTCTGCCAAGCCTTTTTCCCATGCGAGTGCCTGCGAGACAATCATGTCGAGGTTCTGGAATTGAGGGTTCCAGTCGAGCGTCGACTTTATCTTCGCGACCTCAGCGACGATCGCGGCAGGATCGCCGGCGCGGCGCGGGCTGAGAACCACCGGGATATCCACGCCGCTCACGCGTTTGACCGCTTCCACGACCTCCAGGACGGAATATCCGCGCCCGTATCCGCAGTTCAACGTGAGATTATCCCCGCCGGCACGCAGATGATCCAATGCGGCGACATGCGCCTGCGCCAGATCGCTCACTTGGATATAGTCGCGCAGGCACGAGCCGTCCGGCGTGTCATAGTCTGTTCCAAAGACCTCAAGCTGCGGACGCAGCCCAAGCGCCGCCTGGCACGCGACCTTGATCAGGTGAGTCGCTGCGGGCGTCGATTGGCCGGTACGGCCTCCTGGATCAGCACCTGCCACGTTGAAATAGCGCAGCACGACATATTTGAGCCCATGGGCGAACGCTGTGTCCTGCAGCATCCACTCGCTCATCAGCTTGGACCGTCCGTAGGGCGAGACCGGCTCGAGGGGCACGTCCTCTGGGACTGGCATGACCGGAGGGTTGCCGTAGACCGCCGCCGTGGATGAAAAAATGAAGCTTTCCACGCCGTTGCGCACGGCCGAGGCGAGAAGGCTGCGGGTCTTGGCGGTGTTGCCCAAATAATAGCCCAGAGGATCTGCAACCGATTCGGGCACAACGATCCTGGCCGCGAAATGGGCGATGGCTGTGACGCCATAGTCCTTGATCGTTTTGTCGAGAAGAGCATCGTCCGCGACGTCGCCAACCACGAGGGGCACATCTTCAGGGAGCGCCCAACGAAACCCCGTCGACAAGTTGTCCAGGACGACGACCTCGTCCCCCTGATCGCGAAGAGCCAAGACCATATGGCTTCCGATGTAGCCTGCCCCGCCGGTGACGAGAACGCTCATGCCGATGTTCCTCTTGAACAGCCCGGGGCCGTTCTCTAGCAATAAATGGTCCGGGAAAGAAGGCGGAATGGCCATCCCGCCCTCCCCAAGTTGCGCATCATAGCTAACACGTCTGTCATGCTCTTGTGCAATTGCGAAATATATTTTTGTATATCGATCGTTCGATCGTTTCACGAGCGCTTATCGATCATACCGGCCGCCGTTCGCGGAGGGATCGTTAAGTTCTGGTGAGCTCAATGGCAGATCATAAGGCGTGGCAGGGCGTGGAAGATTGCGCCATGTGGGGGGCGCGCTTCGGCTTCAGTGTTGATCGGCCGTTTCCTATGGAGTTTAACGAAGCGCATATGACAGAAAACAATGTGATTACAAAACGTTCATCAGAATCGCCCCCCCGCCGCATCCGGAAGGCCGTGTTTCCGGTCGCGGGACTTGGCACGCGGTTTCTGCCGGCCACGAAGGCGATGCCGAAGGAGATGCTCACCGTGGTCGACCGGCCGGTGATCCAGCATGTGGTGGATGAGGCGCGCGCCGCCGGCATCGAGCATTTCGTCTTCGTCACCGGCCGCAACAAGAGCGTCATCGAGGACCATTTCGACAGCCAGTTCGAACTGGAGCGCACCCTCGAGGCCCGCGGCAAGACCAAGGAATTGAAGGCGCTGCTCGAGGACCTGCCCGGCCCCGGCCAGACCAGCTTCACCCGCCAGCAGGCGCCCCTCGGTCTCGGCCACGCGGTGTGGTGCGCCCGCGAGATCGTCGGTGACGAGCCCTTCGCGCTGCTTCTGCCGGACATGCTCCACCACGGCGCGACGCCGTGCCTCGCCGACATGATCGCCGCCTACGAGGCCCATGGCGGCAACCATATCGCGGTGGCGCCGGTGCCCGAGGACCAGACCCACCAGTATGGCATCGTAGGCGTCGAGGATGCCAAGGCCAAGGTGTCGAAGATCACCAGCATGGTCGAGAAGCCGCCGAAGGGCACCGCGCCTTCGAACCTGCACATCACCGGCCGCTATATCCTGGAGCCGGCGATCTTCGACCTGATCGCCACCCAGGAGCGCGGCGCCGGCGGCGAGATCCAGCTCACCGATGCCATGCTCACGCTCGCCAAGACCCGGCCCTTCTACGCCACCCGCTTCGACGGCGCCATCTATGACTGCGGCTCCAAGACAGGCTTCCTCGCCGCCAATGTCGCCTATGCCATGGACAGACCCGACATCGCTCCCATCCTCAGGCAGGATATCAACGCGATCTTGAAGGGTTAGCGAGCTCTCGACAAAGAGGCTGCCGGCTTCGCGCCTCGATATGGAGCATATGGCTCGTGAAGTATCGGGCACATTGAAGTTATCCCGGCCAGGGAGTTCCTGGCCGGGACATGTCTTAGTCAGACATTCAGCCGAATGCATCAGATGATTCAGGTTCGCGTATAGTAATCACGCTCCGATCCATCCAAATGTCCGCTCGACATGCAGCACCGCTTGAAATCTGCGACCGGAACCGCAGACGCAGAGATCATTGCGGCCGAGTTTCTCGACGAGTTCAACATGGCCGTGGACGATCCGATCGCCTCGCTTCACGTGGGTCTCCGAGGGATAGGAGCGACGACGCTTGCTCATGATCTCAAAAGGAGCTCAGGTCCTCGAGGGCGTTAAGATCGTCGCTGGGGCGGTTAGTCTTCATTTGTCTTCTCCTTCATCTCGATTGGTCGGTCGCCGTAGGGCTATGGCCTCGGCTTACTCGGATCGTGGCCCTTCCGGAGTGTCGCGAAGGGTGCGAACGGCATTGCCGCGCTCAACCGATACGCGGGCGAGCCAGTCGCTGAACCGGGCCGTGTCGCGATCACGCTCATGCATGGCGGCGAGGAGTGCGCGAAGCCTTGCGACGGCCAACGACTTGTTGCGGTGCTGCGAGCGTTCGTCGCGCGCAACTACCGCGATGCCGGTCGGCAGGTGCACAGCACGGACCGCGCTCTCTGTCCGGTTCTGGTGTTGCCCGCCCGGTCCACCGGCTCGCAGCGCCTCGAACCGCAGATCCGCGTCCGCTACGAGCGGCAGTTCCACGGGAGCTGATACTCGTCGAACGGCAATGAACCAGTTCTTGCGCCGATGCCCCGGTCTAAGGGTACTCTTTGCTATCCATCGCACGCTACCCTCCCACGACCTTGCGAAGGTTTCCGCGCCGATGCCGTCCACGGATAGGAGAAGGGAAGCGGGCAAGGCTTCATCGCTCTCGCAACTGAAGGCGAGCCCGTGGCTTAGCGCTTCCTCGCGCATGCAAGCAGCGACGGCCACCACGCCCTGCCGGCATTCCGACGGTCCCCGTCCCGCCGAGACACACAGGACAAGCCCGCTCATCACGAAGCCCTCCCGTTTCGGGGGCGAGCCTCGCGCAAGGTCTTGAAGGTGATGACCGGACGTAGGACAGCCACCACGCTAACCATTGCGTGGCGAACCATATCGTCGATCACGTGCTCAATATTCTTGTAGGCCTCGGGAGCCTCCTCCACCAGCAGGCGCCGATCGGAACAGAGAATGCGCCCGCCGAACGCATTGCGGGTGAGACGAGCGAGATCCCCCTGCTGCTTTCTCACACGCCCCTCCATCGAGGCGCGATCATGGCGGCGGCCAGCGCCGTGGGCAATCGACGTTATGGCTCCGGCGGGAGGCGGCAAGGGCGCGACGAGATAGGTGAGAGCACCCCGCGACCCCGGCACCGGCACGAGCCCCCGGTCAGCCGGAGCGGCCCCTTTGCGATGAAGCACCTTGTGGTCCACCTGCTCAGCCAGATTATGGGGGCTGTCGACCGTCAGTGCTCCATCACAGCGCAGCGCGGCCATCGCGCGCGTGGCGATGACGCGCCGGTTCAGCCTGGCGAAAGCGACCGCATTGTCGTGGGCGGCAAGATAAGCCTCGCCGCCTGCGGACAGGGGTAAGCCTTCGGTGCCGCCGGCATGGTGGTCCGCCAGGACGGCTGCTCCGAGCCCGCGCGAGCCCGAATGGATGAGCAGGGCGAGCGCGCCCGCCTCTATACCGGCGCCGCGGGCGCGTTCTGGGTCAACGATCTCGGCGACCGCTTGGAGCTCGCAGAAGTGGTTGCCACCGCCGACAGTGCCGAGGCTGTCCGCAAAGCCGCCATCGTCAATGCCTTCTTTGGCGACAAGGTCCCGCGCGTCGCCGGGCCAGGGGCCCTCGATAGCGGCGAATCGTTCCGCCGCTTTGTCGATCTTGAGCCGGCGCTCGGTGAGATCGAGGCTCCAGAGCTGCATGCCGCAACCGATATCAGTGCCGATGATATCCGGATAGACGATGCCTTCTGCGAGAACCGCGCAGCCGACCGGGCCGTGATGGCCGGGATGCAGGTCCGGCATGCCGGCCACGGCTATCACGCCGTTGCGTTCTGCCGTTTGTTCGAGCTGCCGCACGGCAGCTCCCTCGATCCACGATGTGGACGAGGCAAAGATGCGGACGCGCGCGTCGGCGGCCGCGTAGAATGAAGTGCCCATGATTGGCTCAAGCGAAAAGCCGCGCAGCCTCGAGAGGCACGCGTGGTCAGGCAACGGTCAGCGAGGACCGGATGATGATCAGTGAGAAGCCCTGACCGGGCGGAAGGTCGCAGACATGGCCTTGCCCTCTCTCGCAATGGACGTGAGTGTCCGAAAATTCGGCGCGTCTCTTACGACGTCTCGTTGTTGCCGGCTAGTGCAATTCTGCAACGCCAGCGCTTCTAGTCCGCATTGTGCGAACGAAACCGATGCAGCGTCTCTTTCATGTGGTCCATCATGGCGCGATGCGCGCCCTCAGCGTCGCCAGCGGCGATGAGGCGAAAAATTTCGGCGTGCCGCTCTTGGCGTGTCATCACAATGGCCTCTGTCTTCGCATCG
This sequence comes from Chelatococcus sp. YT9, assembly GCF_018398315.1. Taxonomy (NCBI): domain Bacteria; kingdom Pseudomonadati; phylum Pseudomonadota; class Alphaproteobacteria; order Hyphomicrobiales; family Chelatococcaceae; genus Chelatococcus; species Chelatococcus sp. YT9. The sequence continues at coordinate 903,715 of NZ_JAHBRW010000001.1, read as the reverse complement.
TCGTCGCGGAGGAAGGCGATGGCGTCGCGCAGCGTCTCCGACCAGAAATGAATGATCTTTATGAGGATCTGGTTGCGGCTGATGCGCGCGATGGCGAGGTGAAAGGCGAGATCTTCATCCACGCCGTCACGTCCCTCGGCCTCGGCTTTGGCCATCGCGCCGAGCGCGGTGCGCAGAACCTCGATATCCTCAGGCGTTCTGCGCTCCGCGGCCAGTCTCGCGGTTTCGCTCTCGACCCCGCGGCGAACCTCGAGCAGGTCCAGCAATCCTTCCTGCGATGCGTTGAGATCTCCGATGCGGATGCGCAGCACCTTTTGGTCGGCGACGAATAGCCCCTGACCCTGTCGGCTTTCCACGAGCCCGTCCGCGCGCAGAAAGGCCAGTGCCTCCCGCACCACAGGTCTGCTCACCTGCAATTGTCGCGCGATCTCCGCTTCTGATGGGAGGCGCGAGCCGGCCGGCATGCCTTTGCGGATAGAGGCCTCCAGCCTTTGGACCGCATCGCCGACCAACCCCATCCGGGGCGCGACAGCTTCGAGTTTCACACCGTGCATCCCGAAAAAAACTTCATGTTGCCTAGTTGCCATGTCGTAAGGTGTATGACAAGTGTGAGCGAACAAAAAAAGCCAGACCGCGCATCACCAACAAGGGAGGATTGGCTACGGCGCCAGCCGACGTCTGACGCCAGGCCGGAGCTATGCAGAAATTCCTCGATGTTCTCTACCGGGCGCTCGACGTCCTGCTGGTGGTCCTTCTGGCGGGGATGGTCGCGCTTGTTTTTGCGAATGCCGTCGCCCGTTATGTCTTCGACTACAGCATTCACGTTGCGGACGAGTTGCCGCGCTTCCTGTTCGTATGGCTCACGTTCATCGGAGCTGCGGCGGCGCACCGGCAATCCCTGCACCTCGGCATGAAGTTTGTCATCACGTCCTTTCCGAAGACGGCGTGGCCGGTGCTGATGGCGCTCTCCGAAGTGCTGATCCTCGGCTGCTGTCTGCTCCTCGTCTGGGGCGGGGTGTTGACGTGGCAGGTCAATGCATCGGTGACCTCGCCGATACTGGGCGTGTCGCTCGTCTATGTGCACGGCGTCGCAGTCTTCGCGGCCGTGCTGATGGCGATGTCCTCGACCTGGCGGCTCGTGCGTCTCGCGCGGGGCGAAATGACGGAGCATGAACTCGCGCTTTTCGCGGAGACGGAAGAAGACCAGGTTATTGCGGAAACAAAGGGGCGGCTCGATTGACAGTCACAGTCTTCATCGTTGCGCTCTGCGCCGCCCTGGCGGTTGGCGTGCCGGTTTCCTTCGCGCTCATCATTTGCAGCGTCGCCCTGATGCTTCAGCTTGGCTTGTTCAACGCGCAGATCATCGCGCAAAATCTCGTGACGGGTGCTGATAATTTTCAGCTTTTGGCCATTCCATTCTTCCTGCTCGCGGGAGAGCTTATGAATGCTGGCGGCTTGTCCCGCCGCATCGTGCATTTCGCGATGTCGTTCGTGGGCCACTACCATGGCGGCCTGGGCTATGTCGTAATTTTCGCGGCGATCATCCTGGCGTCGCTATCAGGGTCCGCGGCGGCCGATACGGCGGCGCTCGCCGCGTTCCTGCTGCCTATGATGCGTTCGTCAGGCTATGATGCGGGCCGGTCTGCGGGTCTCATCGCGGCTGGGGGGATCATCGCGCCGGTCATTCCGCCGTCGGTCGGCTTCATCGTTTTTGGCGTCGCGGCCAATGTGTCGATCACACAGCTCTTCCTCGGCGGCGTTGTGCCGGGCCTCCTAATGGCGCTTTCGCTGGTCGTCGCATGGGCATTCGTCGTGCGGGGCGAGACCAATCTCAAGCTGCTGCCAAAGGCGAGCTGGAGGGAACGTGCGCGGGCGGGCATCGACGGCATTTTTGCCCTCATGATGCCGGTCATCGTGCTTGGCGTCATCCGCTTCGGCATCGTAACGCCCACGGAGGCGGCGGTGACGGCCGCAGTCTACGCGATGCTCGTCGGATTGTTCGTGTATCGGGAGATCACGATACCTCAGCTCTATCCCATATTCCTCGCCGCGGCGAAGATGACGGCAATTGTCATGTTCCTCGTTGCGTCGGCGACAATTTCTGCGTGGCTGATAGCGCAGGCGGATATTCCAGGGCAATTCAGCGAGTTCCTGGGACCATTTAAGGACAACCAGACACTGTTCCTGCTGGTCGTGATGTTGCTCGTCTTCCTGATCGGGACGGCGCTCGATTTCAATCCAACTGTTCTCATTCTGACGCCTATCCTTATGCCGCTCGTCAAGGAGGTGGGGATCAATCCCGTCTACTTCGGCGTGCTGTTCATCATGGTCAACGCGATCGGCCTGATCACGCCGCCCGTGGGCATTGTGCTGAACGTGGTATGCGGGGTCGGAAACGTATCGATGAAGCGGGTGATGGTTGGAATATGGCCGTTCCTGCTTGCGCAGTGCCTCGTCGTGGTGCTGCTGGTGTTGTTCCCCGAACTCGTCCTGGAGCCGCTCAGATGGCTGCGTGGGCGTTGAATATTGCTCAGAACACGAAAGAGTGGAGGAATACTGTAATGCCCAAGAAAAATATGTTCGCGCTACTGGCAGGTGTTCTTGCCGTTGCGATTCCGCTAGGAGGCGGCGCGTCGGCGGAGGTGCAAGATCGCTCTATCCGGGTGGGCAGCACATTGTCCCCCGAGCATCCCAATGGAATTGCGATCAAGGCCATGGCGGCCTGTGCTGCCAAGCAGAGCGATGGTAAGATCAAGATCCAGGGTATCTACAATGCCGCGCTTGGCGGCGATCAAGAGATGAGCCAGGCGGCGCGCGCCGGCACCCTCGACATGTTCACCACGACAACATCACCGTTGGTCGGGCTGGAGCCAAAACTCGGGGTCTTCGATCTGCCGTTCCTCTTCAATAACCGGGACGAGGCTCTGGCTGTATTGGATGGACCGTTTGGCAAGACTGTATCAGATCTGATGCCGGCGCGGGGGCTCATCAACCTGTCGTTCTGGGACTATGGCTTCCGGCAAATCACCAATTCCAAGCGGCCTATCAAGTCGGTTGATGATCTGCGTGGTATAAGGCTGCGCGTGATCCAGAACAACATCTTTATCGATGCCTTCTCAACGCTCGGCGCCAACCCTATCCCGATGAGCTGGGGTGAGGTTTTCCCGGCGCTGGAAACGGGCGCGATCGACGGCCAGGAGAACCCCGTGCTCACGATCAGTGATGCGCAGCTCTCCGATGTTCAGAAGTATCTGTCGCGCACGAACCATGTTTATAGCGCCCTGATGGTCATCTATTCCAAGTCTCTGTGGGACAAGCTGTCGGCGGATGAGCAAAAAATAATCCAGGCCTGTGCGAATGAGGCGAAGGCGGTACAGCGCGAGGAAATGGGCAAGCGCGCTGATCAGGCTTACGCGAAATTGCAGAAGGACGGCATGGCGATCAACGATGTCGATCCGGCTGCCTTGGAGGATATGCGTAAGCGCCTCGCGCCACTCTATGAGAAATATGCGGCTTCGATCGGCAAGGACATGATCGATGCCTTGAATGCGCAAGTCGCAGAAATCCGTAAGAAGTAATCGGCCCAGGGGCCACGGGGAAATGCCCGGCGGGGCATTTCCTCAATGCAGAGGAAAGTCACGTGAAGATTACCGCCATCAAGACTACGGTCGTCAATGCCGAGATGCGCAACTGGGTCTTCGTGAAGGTCGAGACGGATACCCCCGGCCTCTATGGTTGGGGCGAGGCGACGCTCGAATGGAAGACCCGCGCTGTGGTCGGTGCGGTGGAGGATATCGAGCCGCTCTTGGTGGGCAAGGATCCGCGCGACATCGAGCAAGCCGTGCGCATCATGCACAAGCATGGCTTCTGGAAAATGGGGTCGATCGGCGCGTCGGCCATTTCCGGCATCGAGGTCGCCCTCTGGGATATCCTTGGCAAGGATCTTGGTGTTCCGGTCTGGCGCCTATTGGGTGGCAAGACACGCGACAAGGTGCCGGTGTACACGCATCTCGGCCTCGGGGACATGAAGTCTGTCTATGAGACGATGGAGGTGGCGAGCCTCGTGGAGAGCGCGCTTGCTGTCATGGAGAAAGGCTATCGCGCCCTGAAGGTCGTCTTTATTCCCTACACGCACTACACCACGACGATCCGCAACGTGGATCATGTTGAGAAGCTGATGATGGGCCTGCGCGAGGCCGTCGGTGACGAGGTGGAGATCATGATCGATTTCCACGGTCGTCCCGCGAGCGTCGCGGCGGCATTGGATTATATTAGGGTGCTGGCGCCGGGGCGTCCACTTTTCGTGGAGGAGCCGGTTCCCCCGTTTGATCCGCAGCTCATGCGAGAAATTGCACGGCAGTCTACAGTGCCGGTTGCAACCGGTGAGCGGCTGATCGGGCGCGCCGAGTTCGAGCCGCTGTTTCACATGCGCGCCCTACATATCGCGCAGCCAGACATTGCCCACACAGGTGGGCTGTGGGAGGCGCGGAAGATCGCGGCAGCAGCTGAAACGGCCGGTGTGGGCATCGCGCCGCACAATCCGCTTGGCCCAATCGCGGGCGTCACGGCGCTGCACTTCGATATCGCAACGCCGAACTTCGTTATCCAGGAGGAAATGACGGGTTCGGTGCCTTGGTATGGCGAGGTCGTGGAAAGCCCGATCCAGCGTGTGGACAGCGCCTGGATGGTCCCCGAGCAACCTGGGCTGGGCCTGGAAGTCAATGAAACGGTGGCGGCGAAGTACCCCTTCAAGAAGGAGGTGTACCACGCGCAGAATGCCGTCCTTGCGGATGGCACGATCGCGGATTGGTAGTGCACGGCCCCTATGAAGGGGCTGAGGAAACTGCACTGGTTTGCGTGATACGTTTTAGCGGGAGCCGGCCATGAGGCCGGCTCCTTGCGTTTCAAAAGGGGCCAACCGAAAGTTGTTAACAGCATCGGCTGCGCGTGCTGCCTTAAAAGAAGGCGGATCGGTGCACTCTCCCTGCGATCGCGCTCGCGGCAACCCTGAATGCTTTGGCGCAGGGATGTGCAGGCCGTGGCTATCAATGCTGTTTTCAGTGCCTTCACGAAGCAGAAAATACGAAATTTGCGGGCGAAATTGGAACTAAAAATTGCTCAACCCCGTCGATGCTCGGGGGCCGGCAAATGCACCATCCAACAACGCCCGGCGAGAAGAAGAGGGGGTTCGAATTTTATGGGTCAGCGTCCAAATTGCATATTAATTGCGCAGAATCCTCGGAAGCGCCGCAAAAATAAACAGGCGTGTATGTACAAACATACTTGACTGTTTGTAAATTGCGATGCCTGATGGTGCCAAAGGGAGCACCAATGGCAGTTCGCAGGCAGCGTCGGACCCAGCAGGAGCGTAGCGCCGATACATCGGAGCGGCTGCTGAATGCGACCATCGATCTATTGCATGATCGTGGTCTTTATCGCATGTCTACGTCTGAAATTGCCGAGATCGCAGGTCTATCCCGGGGTGCGTTGACGCATCATTTTAGTTCAAAAGAGGAGATAATTGTCGAAGCTGTTGGCTATATGCTTCGAAAGGTCACCGCCGGATTGCATGAAATGGCCGAAGGGATTCGGTTTTCTGGTAGTTCTACGGATGAAATTGTCGAATATCTCTGGCGAATGATGAATGATCGCCTTTTTTACGTTACGATGGAGTATCTTCCCGAGGCGCGGCACAACCCGGAATTTCGCGAGAAGATCGTCCCGGTCGTCAAGGAGTTCCACGAGGGGCTCAACGCTGTCTGGGCAGAACTCGCAGCGCAGGCTGGCGTCAGCGTTGATCAGGTCCTTGTCTTGATGAACGCCACCATGTGCATGTTCCGCGGCATGATCTCGCAGACGACGGTCAAGGATGATCCCGCCTATTTCCAGGAGTTGCTTCAATTCTGGAAGGGGCAGGTCAGGCGGGAATTCAATGCAGTCGTGGCCTCGTCGCCGGCCATGCGGCGAGCCGCCCGAAACTAGAAGCCGCGCATAGCCAAGCTGCGCACTTCACAAGTGTCGAAGTCATAGCGCGTGTCGCACGCGGTAAGAACACGTTGGGGGACCATGCAAACACAGGAGCTACGCGGGCCGTGCACGCCGGCATATCCACTTGCCGTGGAGAATGTCCGGTTGTCCTTCGCCGGCCTGAAGGCATTGGATGGCGCGTCCTTCCACGTCGCCCCGGGCATCGTGACCGGGCTTATCGGGCCCAACGGTGCCGGCAAGACAACGATGTTCAATGTCATATCCGGGCTTTACCGCGCCGACGCCGGGTCGATCTCGTTCATGGGCGAGGCTATCGAGACTAAGAGCCCGCATCAGATATCCCGCCTTGGCCTTGTCCGCACGTTTCAGATCGCGCGCGGCTTTCCGAAGCTCACGGTGTTCGAGCATCTCATGGTCTATGGGGCCCGCCAGCCCGGTGAGCGGCTGTTGACGGCCGTGTTAGGCTCGGCGGAGGCGCGCCGGCGCGAGGCCGAGTTGTCCGAAAAAGCGCTTGCGGTCGCCGCGCGCCTGCGTCTGTCCCATGTCATCGACAATAAGGTTACCGATCTCTCGGGCGGGCAGAAAAAGCTGCTTGAAATCGGCCGGGCGCTGATGGCCGAACCGCGAATGATCCTGTTCGACGAGCCGGCCGCAGGCGTCAATCCGACATTGGCGGAGGAGATCGGCGACCAGCTTCTGCTGCTGGCTGAAGAGGGCCTGACCGTGCTGCTCATCGAGCACGACATGGCCCTGATCGAGCGCATCTGTCGCCGCGTCATCGTCATGGCGCAAGGTCGCACTTTGGCGGAGGGCAGTTTCGAGGACGTCCGCAGCAATGCGGAGGTGCAGGACGCCTATCTCGGAGGCCGGCGATGAACGCCCACAAGAGGCTGATCGAGGTCACCGGCCTTGTTGGCGGCTACGCGTCCGCCGAGCAGATCGTCAAGGGCGTTGCGATGGGCGCGGATGCGGGCGAGCTCGTCACTATTATCGGTCCCAACGGCGCGGGGAAATCAACTGCGCTGAAGCTGATCTCGGGTCTGCTGCGTCCTGCCGAAGGCCATGTCTATATCAATGGCCAAGACGTGGCCGGCCAGTCTCCGCAGGCGATCGCGCGCGCCGGTCTCGGCTTCGTGCCCCAGGAGCGCAATATTTTCGGCTCGCTTTCGGTTGCCGAGAATTTGGAGATGGGCTGCCGCTTCGAACGGAGCGCGTTCAAGGAACGGGCGGCCGAGGCCTATGCGCGCTTCCCGATGCTGGCAGACAAGCGCCGCACGGCGGCGAAGAGCATGTCCGGCGGGCAGCGGCAGATCCTCGCGATGGCCATGGCGCTGATGGCGAAGCCCAGGGGGTTGCTGCTCGATGAGCCGACTGCCGGCCTGAGCCCGAAGGCTGCCCACGAACTATTCGACTATATCAGGCGTATCGCGGCCGAGGGCATCGCCATTCTGATGGTGGAGCAGAACGCGCTGGAATCGTTGTCGGTGTCCGATCGGGCCTATGTGCTCGTGGATGGCCGCAACCATCTGGAAGGCACGGCGGATGCCGTCGCGAACGATCCAGATATTCGCCGGCTCTTCCTTGGCGGACGCAGCACGAACGGAACGCAATCCGGTAACGACAAGCCGGCGGGTACGGATCCGCAGACGTAATTGTGGTGGAGGGTGAACCATGAAGATTGATTTCACGCGTCGTAGTTTCCTTGGAACGAGCATGCTCGCCACCGGCACGGTGGCGATGCCGGGAATCCTGCGTGCGCAGGAGGGCCCGATCAAGCTTGGCACGTTGACGCCGCTGACCGGCTCGGGCGGCGCCTATGGGCCGGTGATGGCCGAGACCGTGAAGAAGGCCGCGGCCGAGATCAACAAGGCGGGCGGCGTGCTCGGCCGCGAACTCGTCATCATCTCCGAGGACGACCAGACCAATCCGGAAGCCGGGCTGCGCGCTGCGCGCAAGCTCATCGACGTCGACAAGGTCTCGGCGATCATGGGCACCTGGGCTTCGTCGGTGACGACGGCGGTAGCGCCGGTCTGCTGGCAGAGCGGCGTGTTCCTCACGACGGCGTCGGGCGCCGACTCCATCACCAAGCTGCCGCACCAGGGGTTCATCATCCGGACTCAGCCGAATACGACCTTGCAAGGTCGCAAGTTCGGCGAGTTCGCGCTCGAACTCGGTGCGAAGAACGTCGCATTCGTGTCGCCGCAGACCCCCTTCACCGATTCCCAGTATGCGGAACTGAAGAGGGCGGTCGAAGCCGCGGGTGGCAAGACGTCGATCCTCATCTACGACGACAAGAAGACAACACTGCGCACCGAAGTGGACCAGGCGCTGCGGGGCAAGCCCGACGCGATCGTGATGGGCGGTTACACCACCGACACCGCGGTCTTGGTGCGCGATCTGTACAGAGCGAACTACAAGGGCAAGCTGCTTGGGTTCGGCTATGCGGTGAACAAGCAGCTGGTCGATGCTCTACCGCCGGATGTGAGCGAGGGCATCGTCACCCTGTCGCCGTCGGCCGCTGAGGGCACCAATGGCTACAAGCATGTGGTCAAGTTGCTGGGGATCGATTCGCCGGACACCTATAGCTGCCAGATCTATGATCACGTCAATCTTGTCTCGCTGGCCATGGCCGCGGGCAAGGGCACAACCGGCGCGGTCATCAAGGACAACGTTCGCAAGATCGCGCAAGGCGGCGGCGAGAAGGTCGATAACGCGGTCGATGGCCTGAAGCTCGTCGCTGCCGGCACTAAGATCGACTATGATGGCGCCTCTGGGCCGTGCGATTTCACCGATATCGGTGACATCCAGGATGCCCAGTTCCGTTACGAGCAGATCAAGGGCGGCAAGATCGTCCTCCTGAAGATCGCGTAACCATGGATGCGGTCCTCCAGGCGCTGATCAACGGCATCATCTCCGGGACGCTTCTTGCCGTCCCGGCGCTAGGCTTCAGCGCGATCTTCGCTGTGCTCCGCTTCCCCAATTTCGCCATTGGCGCATTGGCGACGGCGGGTGCCTATTGTGCCTGGGTGGTAAACGTCAGCCTCGGCCTCCCGATTCCGGTGGCGATTTTTGCCGCCTTTGTGGGGGCCGGGCTCGCCGGCGCCTTGCTGGAATATGGCGCGCTGGAGCGGCTCGGCCGCGGCGGCGCGCTGATGAAGGCCATCGGCTCGCTGGCGATGGGCATGGTCATCGAGAACATTGTGCGCTTCATCTTCGGCAATGATCTTCAGGCTTTCGACCTCCCGCTCGCGCGCGACATCGTTTTCGGGCCAATTCGCGTGGGCCCGCAGCAGCTCAATAATCTCGTCCTCGCGCTTGTGATCATGGCTGCGGTCTGGGCCTTTCTCTCGCTCACCAGCCTCGGTCGGTCGATGCGAGCGGTTGCCGACAATCCTGATCTCGCGCGTCTCAAGGGTGTCAATCCTCGCTTCATCGCGCTGGTGACGGTTGCCATCGGCAGCGGCCTTTGCGGCATCGGCGGAACGCTCATCGGCCTTGATACCGCGATCGATCCGCTGGTCGGCGGGCGTGTGCTCCTGTCCGTCTTTGCAGCTGCGGTCCTCGGTGGCCTCGGCAGCATTCCCGGCGCGGTGGCCGGCGCTTTCCTCATCGGCATCGTTGAGGAGTTCACGGTTCTCGCCCTTTCGCCCGCCTACCGACTGGCGGTCGGCTTCATCGTGATCCTGGTCGTTCTCACCGTGCGGCCGTCCGGGCTTCTCGGCAGCAAGGCGAACTGACGACATGCTCACCTACATCCTTTTTGCGCTCGTCATCGGCTCGGTCTATGCGCTGCTCGCGCAGAGCCTGATGCTGTCATGGGGGCTTGCGGGGCTGGTCAACCTGGGTCTCGCTGGTTTCTTCGCGGTCGGCGCCTATGCCTCGGCCATGCTCACGACCTGGGGCCACGCGCCGATCCCGGTGGGGGTGGCGGTTGCCATGCTGGCCGGAGGTTTTGTCGGGCTCATCGTCTGCTTCTCGACGCTCAGGCTGCGTGATGACTACCTTGCGATCGTCACGCTCGGCTTTGCCGAGATCGTGCGGCTCGTTGCATCCAACGAGGTGTGGCTGACCGGCGGCACAGATGGCATCTCCGGCATTCCCGTTCTGGTACCGCGCGATGCAGGCATCTGGTTCCATGCTGGCTCGCTGGCCATCATCGCGGCAGCGGTGGCCGTGGTCTATCTTCTCCTGCGCCGTCTCTTGCGCTCGCCTTGGGGGCGCAGCCTCAGGGCTATTCGCGAGGACCAGACGGTGGCTTCCGTCGCCGGCAAGAGCATCGTGCGGTTCAAGGCGCAGGCCTTCTCGCTGGCCGCGGCCATTGCCGGCCTAGCGGGCGCCTTCTATGGGCACTACACGAGCTACGTCGCGCCGGATCTCTTCCAGCCGCTCATCACGATTTACATCTTCCTGGCCGTGACAGCCGGCGGCAATGCACGCCCAGCGGGCGCCGTCATTGGCGCCTATCTGCTGGTCGCCTTCCTCGAGGCCACACGCTTCATCGCAGAACTGGCGCCCGGCGTGTCGGCCGTTCAGGCGGCCTCCCTCCGGGAAATCGTGGTCGGGCTCGGCCTGGTGCTCATCCTCAGCTTCCGACCGGACGGCCTCCTTCCCGAACGTTCACAGAAAGCACCCGTGCAATGACCGATACCCTCATCAAGGCCTATCTATCCGTCACAGATGCCATCGCCGCCGATGCGAGCCCCGAGGCCGCTTACCGCGCCGTCGACAAGGCCGTGGCGGATCTTCTCGGCCACCAGCTCTTCACCATTCTCGTCCGGTGCGAGAATGGCGAGGAGGTTGAACGCGTCTATTCCTCGCAGCCCGTCGCCTATCCAGTCCAGGGCCGCAAGCGCATGGGACCAACCCCGTGGGGCGACCTCGTCTTGAAGCGCAAGCAGACTTTCCTCGGGCCCGATGTCGCCGCTATCCGCTGGGCTTTCCCGGATCACGAACTGATCGAGAGCCTTGGTCTCGGCTCGGTCATCAACGTTTCCGTCCAGCAAGGCGGCGAGATTCTTGGGACGCTCAATGTCCTCGACCGTGAGGGCGCCTATACCAGCGAAGATCAGGTCGCGCTGGTTCGCTCCTTCACCGCCTTCCTCATTCCCGCATTGACCAAGGCGCGCGTCTGACGCCGCATCCTTAACGACGTTCGGAGTTTGTTATGAGCACGATCCTGTTCCAGAACGCTGATATTCTCGATGGGCGTTCTGACGAGGCCCTCGCCGGGCATCATGTGCTGGTCGAGAACGGCGAGATTCGTGAAGTGTCGGACAAGCCGATCCAATCGTCGTCGGCCGTGGTCATCGACCTCGCCGGCAAGACGCTGATGCCGGGGCTCATCGACTGCCACGTGCATGTCATCGCCACCACGACCAACCTCGGCCTCAATGCCGAGCTCCCGAACACGCTGGTCGCGCTGCGTTCGGCCAAGATCATGCGCGACATGCTGATGCGCGGCTTCACCACCGTGCGCGACCTCGGCGGCGCGGAATACGGCCTCGTGCAGGCGATCGACGAAGGGCTGATCGAGGCGCCGCGCCTCGTGATCTGCGGCAAGGCGCTGTCGCAGACTGGCGGCCACACCGATTATCGCGGCCGCTATCATGCACGCAATGTGGACTATTACGCCGACCGGGCGGGCACGCTCGGCCGCGTCGTTGATGGCGTCGACGCGCTGCGCCGTGCCGCGCGCGAGGAGATCAAGGGCGGCGCCCAGTTCATCAAGATCATGGCGAATGGCGGCGTGTCGTCGCCGACCGATCCAATCGCCTTCCTCGGCTTCTCGGATGACGAGCTGCGCGCGGCGGTCGAAGAGGCCCGTCATGCCCAGACCTATGTGGCCGCGCATCTCTACACAGACGAAGGCATCCGCCGCGCTGTCGAGCTCGGTGTCGAATCCGTGGAGCACGGCAACCTCATCACTGCGGAGACGGCGCGGCTGGTGAAGGAGAAGGGCGCCTATGTCGTGCCCACCAACGTCACCTTCGACTATCTTGCCAAGGAAGGTGCTTCCTTCGGCTTGCCGCCTGCCTCGGTCGCCAAGATCGAAGACGTGCGTGCCCAAGGCCTTGCGGCGCTCGAGATCCTGCACAATGCCGATGTCATGATGGCCTATGGTTCCGACCTGCTCGGCGAGATGCACCACCACCAGTCGGATGAATTCCTGCTGCGCCGCGACGTGTTGCCGGCGATCGAGGTCATCCGCTCGGCCACGGTCAATGCGGCAAAGGTCGTGCGCCAGGAAGGCAAGCTTGGCGTCGTTGCCGCCGGAGCCCACGCCGACCTCATCGTGGTCGACGGCAATCCGCTGAAGGACATGGCTCTTCTAACGGGCCAGGGCAAGCATATGCCGGCCATCATGAAGGCCGGACATTTTGTGAAGAACGAACTCGGCGTTTGATTGCGAACTGCCGGTTCAAGAGGAGGGGTGTCATGATCAATCGTCGTACACTATTGGCTGGCGTTGCCGGCGCGGGGGCCTTAGTCGCGGCCCCTTCCATCCTGCGCGCGCAAGGGACGGGTCCGATCCGCATCGGCGCCCTTAATCCGATCACCGGATCCGGCAGCCCTTATGGCTCGGGCATGCAGAAAATGATCCTGGCTGTTGCAGAGGCCGTGAATGCGGCCGGTGGCGCCGCGGGCCGTCCCATCGAGGTGTTCGCGGAAGACAGCCAGACGAATCCGCAGGCCGGCGTGCTGGCCGCCAAGAAGCTCATCGAGGCCAACAAGGTGCAGGCCATTCTCGGCACCTTCTCCTCGGGCGTGTCGCTGGCGGTGCTACCGCTCTGCAACGATGCAGGCATCCCGCTTTTCCACTGCTCGGGCGCGCCGGCTTTGTCGGTTCCGCCCGCCAATGCCAAGGGCCTCGGCTTCCGGTTCCAGGCGACGAACGGCCGCTTCGGCCAGGCTTTCGCCGCCATCTGCGAGAAGGAAGGCTTCAAGCGGCCGGCCACGATGGCCTTCAACAACGCATCGGGCATCGGCAACACTGAGGGCTTCCGCCAAGCGTGGGAAGCCAAGGGTGGCAAGGTCGTCGAGAGCGTCGTCTACGAGCCGAACCAGGCATCCTATCGTTCGGAGTTGATGAAGGTTCTCGCGGCCCAACCGGACGTCATCGTCACCGGGTCCTACCTCGCCGATACCACCATCATCCTGCGCGAGTGGTTCCAGAGCGGCCAGCCCGTTCGCTGGATCATTCCGGGCTGGGCGGCCAATCCGGAGCTCATCCAGGCTCTCGGACCTGACGTGACGGAAGGTGTGATCTCCGTCGACTCCGTCTCGAACGAGGGATCCCAGGCATTTGCCCAGTATGATGCAGCCTACCAGAAGGCGATGAAGCAGCCGGGGACGGCGAACGTCTACGCCGCCATGACCTGGGACATGCTCAATGTGCTGGCGCTCGCCATCGAGGCCGCCGGATCGTCCGACATGTCCGCGGTCGTGCCCAAGTTGCGCGAAGTCGGCAACCCTCCGGGGACGGTTGTGTCGTCCTTTGCTGAGGGCAAGGCTGCCTTGAAGAACGGCAAGATCAACTATGACGGCGCCTCGTCGGTCCTCGATTTCGACCAGTATGGCGACGTTACGCCGGACTTCGGCGCCTACTTCATCACGGCTGGCAAGCTGGAACGCCGCTACGTCGTCAAGATCTGATCATGCCCTATCCGGCGCTGTGGTTCCGGCGCCGGATATGCTTTTATTTCCGTGAGGCATCAGCGTTGTTCTACGCTCAGCTTATCGTCAACGGGCTCGTCCAAGGGCTGATCGTCGGGCTTGCCGCGCTCGCGGTGACGCTCGTCTTCGGCGTGGCGCGCTTTGCCAATGCGGCAACGGGCGACACCATGACTTTCGGGGCCTACGCGGCCCTCATCGGCCACAAGGCGACGGGCTCGCTCGTCGTTGCCGGCGGGGCTGCGGTGGGAGCCACCGCGCTCCTGTCGCTTACGGCCTACGCGCTGGTGTTCCGTAAGCTGGCAGGGCGCTCGGTTGTAGCGTTGCTCGTCACGTCGATCGGCGTCGGCTTCCTTATGCGCGCCGTGCTCGGCATCGTCTTCGGCCACAATCAGCAGCTTTTCACCGTGCCGCTGGTTCGCCCCATCCGCTTCAACGGGCTCGTCATCAATCCCTTCGACCTGCAACTCGCTGCGGTGGCGGCGGTGGCGCTCGTCGGCGTGTTTCTCATCCTCTATGCCACCCCGATCGGCCGGCGCATGCGCGCGGTGGCCGACAACCGGGAGCTGGCGCTTGTCTCCGGCATCCGGCCCGAGCGTGTCATGATCGCCCTTTGGCTGCTCGTGGGCGCGGTCACCGGCGTCGCCGGCATGATGCTCGGCATGAAGACGGTCGTCTCACCGGAACTTGGCTGGGAGATGCTGCTGCCGGCCTTCGCGGCTGCCATCCTCGGCGGCATCGGCAGTCCGGCGGGAGCCGTCCTTGCCGGCCTCCTCTTGGGTGTGGCGCAGGAGCTTTCGACACCTTTCGTCGGCTTCACCTACAAGCTCTCGATTTCCTTCGTCGTCCTGCTCCTGGTGCTTCTGGTGCGTCCGCGTGGCTTGTTCGGCCGGCTTGAGGGAGTGCGCTGATGGAGGCCTATCTCGTTGCAATCGCCATCGTGGCCCTTATTTACGTGCTGCTCGCACTGGGGCTGACGCTGCAATACGGCTTCACGGGCCTGATCAATTTCGGCCATGTCGGCTTTTTCGCGATCGGGGCCTATACCTCGGCCATCCTGGCGATGAACGGCGTGCCGCTCATCCTCAGCTTCGCCGCGGGAACGATCGTCGCTGGCCTTGCCGCCTGGCCGATCGGCCTGATCGCGCTCAGGCTTCGCGATGACTATTTCGCCATCGTGACACTCGGCTTTTCCGAAACCGTACGTCTCGTCATCACCAGCGAGAAGTGGCTGACCAACGGCGTGCAGGGCATCCCAGCCATTCCGCGCATGTTTGCGAGCATCTCGGTCGGCTCGCTCGCCTCCTTCGCGGTGCTGGCGGTGCTGCTGGTGGTCACCATCATCGCGGTCTTGGGGATGGGCCGTATCGTAAAGAGTCCCTTCGGCCGCATCATCGAGGCCATCCGCGACAATGAGGATGCGGTGAAGGCGCTCGGCAAGGATCCGGCCCGCTTCAAGGTGCAGGTGCTGATCCTGGGATCGGGCCTTGCCGGTCTCGCCGGGGCCTTCTACGCCCATTACATCACCTATATCGTGCCGGACCAGTTCATTCCCCTCGTCACCTTCTACGTGTGGATGGCGATCATCATCGGGGGGATCGGGCGTGTTTCTGGAGCGGTTGTCGGCACTGTGCTGCTGATGGTCCTGCTCGAGGGATCGCGCTTCATCCGCGATGTCATGCCCTTCATCTCGGACGTGGAGATGGCCTCGGTGCGCCTTGGTGTCATCGGCCTCCTGCTGATCCTCTTCACCATCTACCGCCCGCAAGGTCTCATGGGAGATTTTACCCGGCGATGAGCTTGCAAATCACGGATATCCGCAAGGCGTTCGGCGGCTTCCAGGCCCTCGATGGCGTCACTCTCTCGGTGGGCGAGGGGCAACTGGTCGGGCTCATTGGCCCGAACGGAGCCGGCAAATCCACCCTCTTTTCGGTCGTGTCCGGCTTTATCGAGGCCGATGGCGGCGAGGTTCGTTTCAAGGGGGCCGACCTCGGGCGGCAATCGCCGGCCGCCCGCGCCCGCAAAGGCCTCCTGCGCACCTTCCAGGTGCCGCGCGAGTTCAGCCACCTGACCGTCCGCGACAATCTCAAGGCGGCCGCGCCCGGGCAGACCGGGGAGGGGCTGATCGGCCTGTTTCTGCGGCCGGGCGAGGTGGCCCGCGAGGAGGCCGCCATCGCGGCGAAGGTCGATGAGGTCATCGCCTTCCTGCGGCTCGGCCATGTCGCTGATCTCCCGTCAGGGCGGCTGTCCGGCGGACAGAAGAAATTGCTCGAGCTTGGACGTGTGCTGATGGTGGAACCATCGCTGATCCTGCTCGACGAGCCGTTTGCCGGTGTCAACCCGGTGTTGATCGAGGAATTGGTGGAGCGTATCCGCGAACTCAACGCCAGGGGCATCGGCTTCCTCATTATCGAACATGACCTGCAGGCCCTCACGCGGCTCGTGCCGACTCTCCACGTCATGGATCGCGGCCGGATCCTCGCCTCCGGCACGCCGGGAGAGGTGCTCGAGGATGGCAAGGTCCGTGAAGCCTATCTCGGAGGCGCGGCGTGACCGACGCAAAGGCAGTTCTCGAAATCCGCAACCTGCGTGGCGGCTACGGCGAGGTTGATATCCTCAACGGCATCGATCTCGTGCTGCGCGAGAAGGAAATCCTCACCGTCGCCGGCACGAATGGTGCCGGCAAGTCCACCCTCGCCAAGGCCGTCGTCGGACTTCTGCCTAGGGTCAACGGCGAGATCAGCGTCGACGGGCAGGACATCCTCGCCGTTCCCGCCTATCGGCGCATGGCCCATGGCATCGGCTACGTGCCTCAGGTTTCCAACGTGTTCGCGGCCTTGTCGATCACCGAGAACCTGCAGGTTGTCGCCGGCGTGGCGGATCGCAAGCAGCGCATCGAGGAGATGTTCACGCTGTTCCCGTTGCTCGGCGAGCGCAGGCGGGCCCGCGCGGGAAGCCTCTCCGGCGGCGAGCGTCAGCAGCTTGCCTTCGCCCGCGCCCTGATGTCCCGACCCTCCCTCATGGTTCTGGACGAGCCGACGGCGGCGCTCGCCCCTGCCAAGGTCGCCGAGGCCTTCGCCCTGATTGCCCGCTTGCCCTCGCTCGGCGTGTCCACGCTGATTGTCGAGCAGCGCGCGCGCCAGTCGCTCGCCATCTCCGACCGGGGCTGCATCCTCGATGGCGGCAAGGTGGCGCTGGAGGGGGCGGCCGACGCGCTTCTGGCGGATCCGCGCGCGGCGGAGCTCTATCTCGGCCAGGGATAAACGGCGCAGCATTCTGCTGTCCGCGGCCGGCTGCAAGGCATCCGCTTCGGCCCGGGCAGGTTGAAACAGCAGACGATGGCGCCGGCTTGGTTTAGACAAAAACGATCCTGCGACGACTGCCTCGCGCCGTCTTTTGCGCTCAATCAACGACGTTCAAGGAGTTCACGATGCGCCTGACCGACTTCAAGGTTCTGACCTTCGACTGCTACGGCACGCTGATCGACTGGGAAAGCGGCATGGTCGAGGGGTTGAAGCCTCTGACGAGCAAGGTTCAGCGCCCGCTGACGCGCAACGAGATCCTGCAAGCTCACGCCCGACATGAATCGACGCAGCAGCGTCACACCCCTGCCATGCGCTACCGTGATCTGCTCGCCATCGTCTACAAGCGCTTGGCCGAGGAGTGGGGCGTGACCGTGAGCCACGAGGACTGCGTGACCTATGGCCTGTCCGTCCGCAACTGGCCGGCTTTCCAGGATTCGCCCGGCGCGCTCCAGTATCTCAAGAAGTTCTACAAGCTCGTCATCCTGTCGAACGTGGACAACGAGACCTTCACCTACAGCAACAAGAAGCTGCAGGTGGATTTCGACGCCATCATCACGGCGGAAGATATTGGATCCTACAAGCCCGATCTCAAGAACTTCGAGTATATGATCGAGACGCTCGGCAATATGGGCCTTGGCAAGGGCGACATCCTGCATACAGCCGAGAGCCTGTTCCATGATCACAAGCCGGCAAATGCCATTGGGCTTGCCTCATGCTGGATTCATCGCCGCCACCAGGACGAAGGCTTCGGCGCAACTATGAACCCCGGCGATTTGCCCAAATACGATTTCCGCTTTACGAGCATGGGTGAATTGGCAGCCGCGCATCAGGATCAACTGCGCGCCTGACCGCGGGGCGGAATAACAGGGTGGTGCGATGGCGGGGTTGCCCAAGCTGGATCGGATCGACATCAAGATCCTGACTCACCTGCAAAGGGATGGGCAACTCACCAACGTCAGCCTCTCGGAACTCGTCGGCTTGTCGCCATCGCCCTGCCTCCAGCGCGTCAAGCGGCTGGAGGCCGCCGGCTACATCACGGGCTACAGCGCGCATATCAACATGCGCAAGCTCGCCGAATGCGTGACCGTCTTCACGGAAGTGACGCTCGCTGACCATCGCCGCGAGGATTTCGTGAAGTTCGAGGCGAGCATCCGCAGTGTTGAAGAGCTGCTGGAATGCCATCTGCTCAGCGGCGGCTACGATTATCTCCTGCGCTTCATGGTGCGCAGCATCGCGCATTACCAGGAAGTCATCGAAGCGCTTGTCGACCGCAACATCGGGATCGAGAAATACTTTAGTTACATCGTTCTCAAGACGCCGCTGGTGAAGACCGAGTTGCCTATACAGGCGCTGCTCAGCGAAACGAAGTAAAAGGCCGAACATTGTCCGGCCTTTCCAGGGCATTTTCGCGCGAAGTGGCCGCCGGATTCGCGTGAAGAAAATGCGTCGCTCCGTGATGGGCTCAAGCCGCCGGATCGAGGCCGCCGACATGCAGCGTCTTGGTTTCGAGATATTCGTCGAGGCCATATTTCGAGCCCTCGCGGCCAAGGCCTGACTGCTTGATGCCGCCGAAGGGCGCGACTTCCAGCGAGACCGAGCCCGTGTTGAGGCCGACCATGCCGAATTCCAGCCGCTCGGTCACGCGCCACGAACGGCGGATGTCCTGAGTGAAGAAGTAGGACGCGAGGCCGAAGGGCGTCGCATTGGCGATGGTGATGGCCTCGCTCTCTTCCCGGAAGCGGAAGAGCGGCGCGAGCGGCCCGAAGGTCTCCTCGCTGGCGAGCACCATCTCGGTAGTCGCGCCGGTGAGCACGGTGGGTGTTGAAAACAGCGTGCCGGGCCGTGCCTCGCCGCCGATGAGAATGCTGGCCCCTTTGGCGCGGGCGTCGTCGACATGATGCGCCACTTTTTCGACCGCCGCCTGGTTGATCAGCGGCCCGATGGTGACGCCCTCATCGAAGCCATTGCCCACCTTGAGCTTCGCCACTTCCCCTGCCAGACGTTCCGCGAAGCGATCATAGATGCCGTCCTGCACGAGGATGCGGTTCGCGCAGACGCAGGTCTGGCCGGCATTGCGGAATTTGCTCGCCATGACTCCCGCAATGGCGAGATCGAGATCGGCATCATCGAACACGATGAAAGGCGCGTTGCCGCCGAGTTCGAAACTCAGGCGCTTCACGCTGTCGGCGCTCTGGCGCATGAGAAGGCGCCCGACGCGAGTGGAGCCGGTAAAGGAGAGCTTCCGCACGGTCTCGTTGCTTGTGAGTTCTCCGCCGATGCCGTCCGGCATGCCGGTGAGCACGCTGAAGATGCCCTTCGGGAAACCCGCCCGCTCTGCCAGAACGGCGAGAGCGAGCGCCGAAAGGGGGGTTAGATCGGATGGTTTCACGATTACCGGGCACCCCGCCGCAAGGGCGGGAGCGCATTTGCGGGTGATCATGGCATTGGGGAAGTTCCACGGTGTGATTGCGGCGGAAACGCCGACAGGCTCGCGCAGCGTGATGATGCGCCGGTCCGTGGAGGGCGCCGGGATGGTGTCGCCATAGATGCGGCGCGCTTCCTCGGCGAACCATTTCACGAAGCCGGCACCGTAGGTCACCTCGCCGCGAGCTTCCGCGAGCGGCTTGCCCTGTTCGGCGGTCATGATGGCCGCGAGATCTTCGGCATTCTCCAGCATGAGGCGATGCCAGACTTCCAGGAGCCGGCCCCGCTCGGCGGAGGGAAGCGCCCGCCAGCGCGGCCAAGCCTCGTTGGCGGCTGCGATGGCGGCGCGTGTTTCATCGGCCCCGAGCGCGGGCACCGTGGTGATGATCTCGCCGGTGGCGGGGTTGCGGACGGGGAGTGTTTCGCCATTGCGCGCGCCCGCCCAGTTACCGCCGATGAAGGCCTTGTCGGCGAGGAGGGAAGGGTCGCGAAGACGCTGCTTGAGAGACATGGAATGCCTTTGCGAAAGGTGCGGAGTTGCGTTTCCGCAGCGTGCCCTCCGGCTCAAGGATTTGCTGCCGTAAATCGCGCCAGAACAGATCAGCCTGCCGTCCCTGGCGCGCGGAACAGCATCGCTTGTTGTCCCTGAAGGGCTTGAATACGGGCCTAGCCAGACGGAGAGAAGCGTGTCCACCCCCGTAAAGCCTGAAGCCGCCTACGATGATTTCGCGAAACTTGATATTCGCATCGGCCGCATCGTGCATGTCGAGCCGTTCCCGCGCGCCAGAAACCCCTCCTACAAGGTCGCGGTTGATCTCGGCGAGCTCGGCATCCGCTGGTCCAGCGCGCAGATCACGAGCTACACGCCCGACCAACTGACGGGGACGGATGTCGCCTGCGTCGTCAATTTCGCACCACGTAACATAGCCGGCTTTCAATCTGAAATCCTGATCCTCGGCGCGCGCAACGCCCTCGGCCACGTCATCCTGCTGACGCCGCGCTCCGAGGTGGCACGTGGCGAGACCGTGTTCTAATCCCCTTCTTTCTGGAGACTGCCATGAACGCCTCTGCGCGTAAGACCGAGCTTTTGCTGGCGGAGCGGGCGCGGCACGTGCCACGCGGCGTCGCCACCGCCCATCCTGTCGTCATTGAACGTGCGCTCGGCGCCGAGATCTGGGATGTGGAAGGCCGACGCTACCTCGATTTCGTGGGCGGCATCGGCGTGCTCAATGTTGGCCACAACCATCCGCGCGTCGTCGAGGCCGTTTCGCGGCAATTGCAGAACATCTCGCATGCCGCCTTCCAGGTCGCGGCCTACGAGCCCTATATCGATCTGGCCGCGCGCCTGAACACGCTGATCGGCACGGACGAGGCCTACAAGAGCATCTTCCTGACCACCGGAGCGGAAGCGGTCGAGAATGCCATCAAGATCGCGCGCGGCTACACCAACCGCCCCGGCGTCATCGCCTTCCGCGGCGCTTTCCACGGCCGCACCTTGCTGGGCGTGACGCTGACCGGCTTCAGCCAGCCCTACAAGCAGAATTTCGGTCCCTTCCCGACCGACATCTACCACGCCGCCTATCCGGATCTCTATCGCGGCATCACCACGGACAAGGCGCTTCATTCCCTGGAAGAGGTGTTCGCGACAGAGATCGCACCGGACCGCGTGGCCGCCATCATCATCGAGCCGGTGCAGGGCGACGGCGGCTTCCTGCCGGCCCCGGACGATTTCCTCGTCGCGCTGCGCGAGATCACCAAGCGCCATGGCATCGTGCTCATCTGCGATGAGATCCAGACCGGCTTTGGCCGCACGGGTGACCTGTTCGGCTTCCAGCGTTCGGGCATCAAGCCCGATCTCGTGACCGTGGCGAAAAGCCTCGCGGGCGGCCTGCCGCTTTCCGGCGTCGTCGGCCGCGCCGAGATCATGGATGCACCGACGCCCGGCGGCCTTGGCGGCACCTATGGCGGCAACGCGCTGGCCTGTGCGGCGGCGCTCGGCGTGCTCGATGCCTTCGACCGGGAAGACCTTCTGGAACGCGGCGCGGCAGGCGGCGCCCGCCTCCGGGCGGGGCTGGAGGCCTTGCAGCGGCAGCACAGCGACCGCATCGGCGAAGTGCGCGGGCGGGGCAGCATGCTGGCCGTCGAGATCGTCGCCGATGCCGCGAGCAAGCGCCACGACGCGGACTTCGCGCAGGTCGTCATCGACAAGGCGCGCGAGGAAGGGCTGCTGGTCATCAAATGCGGCGTCCACCGCAACGTCATCCGCTTCCTCGCCCCGCTCGTCACCACGGACGCGCAGATCGATGAAGCGGTGGCGGCTTTCGGGAAGGCTTTCGCGTCGGCAGCCGGCTAAACGTCGCAATCGTACGTTACTGACGAAGGAAAGGCGGAGCGCCAAGCGCTCCGCCTTTTTTGTCGCGCTTGACAGCGACGCGAAAAGGCGGCTTTCTCATCTGGTCTTCTGGTTGGACCAGTAGATCAGAAAGAAGGCCACAGAGAAAAATCACGCGGGAGGAGGCTCACGGGGAGGCCATGGCGGTTTCAGCGAAGAGTTCGGAGGCCATTGTCCTGGCTGAGGTGCCGTCGTTCCGTGACGCGATCGTGAAACGCTCGCTGAAGGACGTGATCGCCGACAAGATCGCCGGGCTGATCGCGTCCGGCATCGTCCAGGTGGGAGACGCGCTGCCGAGCGAGCGGGAGCTTGCATCGTCCCTCAATGTCAGCCGCGAGACGACGCGCGGTGCCATCCAGATCCTGGCGGCCCGCGGCATCCTCGAGATTTCGCACGGCGCCCGCACGCGGGTCGTGCGCGTCGACGTGGGGCCCGTGACCATCGGTGTGGGTCCGGCGCGAGCCATCAATGCCTATGACATCGATTCCGTCCATGCCGCCCGCCTTCTTGTTGAGCGCGAGGTGGTGGCGGACGCCGCGCGGCGCATCGACGATGCGACGCTGGCGACGCTGGACGGGCTGCTCGCGGTGCAGAAGGAGGCCTTTGACGATCCTGTCGGCTTCCTGATCTGCGACAGGGAATTCCACGTCACGATCTACCGGGCGTCGGGCAATGCCCTGCTCGCGGATTTCGCGGCGGATCTCTACAGCTACATGATGGAATATCGTCGCATCGCGGTGGCGCGCCCGGAGGCCATTGCGACGAGCTATGCGGACCATGCCGCGGTTGTCGCGGCGTTGCGCGCCCATGATCCCGATGCCGCGGTCGCGGCTTTTGCCGTCCATACGGACCGCATCTATCAGACAACGCAAACAGTGATGGGTATGGAAAATAAACAGAAATAGATAAATAGTTCTCGTTGTTATAAATAAACAAACAGAACCAACATAATATTCGGAGGACAATGCTATGGAACGCAGGACAGTGTTGAAGCTCGCTCTTGGTGGCACCCTTGCGGCGAGCACCGGCCTGGGCGGATTGCGCGCCGCGATGGCTGCCGGCAAGGACATCGCATATCTTACGCCGGGCCTTGATCTGCCTTTCTGGCGCTATCTGTCGAAAGGCGTCGAGGCGACGGTGAAGCAGAAGGGCTTCGGCTACCAGGCGCTCGACTCGCGAAACAGCGCGCAGACCCAGCTGCAAAACGCGCAGGATGTCATCGCGCGCGGCGTCGCTGGCATCGTGATCTCGCCGACGGATTCATCCACAGCGCCAAGCGTGCTTGATCTCGCCAAGCGCGCCAATATTCCCGTCGTAATCGGGGATATCGGGACGAACAGCGGCGACTATTCTTCCTTCATCATCTCCGACAACTACAAGGGCGCGCATGGCGTCGGCATGGCGCTGGCGGCGGCGTTGAAGAAGAAGGGCTGGCAGGACGGGTCTGTCGGCATCATCGCCATTTCCCAGGCGCGCAAGAACGGCCAGGCGCGCACCAAGGGCTTCCTGGACGGTCTCAAGGAAGGCGGTTTCACCGGGAAGGAGGCTGGTCTCCAGCAGATGCAGTCCTATACGGCCGATGAAACCTTCAAGTTCACGCAGGACATGCTTACCGCCAATCCGGGCATGCGTGGGTTGTTCATCCAAACGGACCAGCCCGCGCTCGGTGCGCTCCGGGCCATCAAGGCTGCCCGCCGGGATGGCCAGGTCCTGGTGGCGGCCTTCGATGGCATTCCGGAATTCGTCGACCTCCTGAAATCCGGCCAAATCGTCGTGTCCGGCATGCAGCAGCCTTACCTGATGGGCGTCCGCTCCGGCGAGGCCCTGCTCGCGACCCTCGATGGCAAGACGCCCGAGAAGGAAATCACCGTGCCGATCCTGGTTATCACCAGTGAAAACATCGAGAAGGAACTGCCCACGGTGCGCAAGACGGTCTTCGCCGACGAAGTCTGATGTCTCCGTTGTGAGGTGTCCTGTCGTCTAGGACTTTATAGCTGAACGCGTGGCGCGGCATTATTCAATGTTCGCGCCGTGCGAAAACGTTCCGCAGTCAAACGGGGAAGTTTTCAGGCGTGGCGCGTCTATCGCGGCTGAAAACCATGAGAATACAGGATGAAACCAGGGCCATCCGCTGATCCGCTGCCGGTTTTGCTGGCGGCCAGCAAGATCACGAAGACCTTCGACAAGACACGGGCCCTCGCCGGCGCGGATTTCGAGCTGCGCGAGGGCGAGATCCACGGGCTCTTGGGTGCGAACGGCGCGGGAAAGTCGACACTGTCCAAAGTCATCTCCGGCCACTACATCGCGGACTCCGGTTCCATCCGATATCGCGGGCACGACATTCAGCTTCGCAACACCCGTGACGCCCTGCGTGTCGGCATCGCCATCGTGATGCAGGAGACCAGCCTCGTTCCCGATCTCACCGTGCTCGAGAACATCTTCCTGCCGGAGCTCGGGCGCCCCGGATGGCTTGACTATGGTGCCCTGAAGGAGCGGGGGAGGGCCATTCTCGAAAGTCTTGGCCAGGCTGACGGCCTGCCCTTCGATTGGGAAGTCAGGCGGCTCTCGTCGGCGCAGAAGCAACTCGTCGAGATCGCCAAAGCGCTCGGCGTCGGTGCCAAGCTCATCATTTTCGACGAACCGACGGCATCGCTCAGCCCGGGCGAGGTGGACAGGCTGTTCGATGTCATGTCCCGCCTGCGCGATACCCGCCATGGCCTCGTGTTCGTCTCGCATCGGCTCGAGGAGGTGTTTTCCATCACCGACCGCGTCTCCGTGATGCGCGAAGGCCGGACAGTCATGAATGCCCGTCCGACCGCCGACCTGACCCAGGCGGAACTCATCCGCGCCATGGTCGGGGCCGAACTCGGCGCCATTTACACCGAGCCGCATGCCTTGGGCGAGGGGCAGGGCGGGCCGGTTCTGCTCGAGGTCAGCCATCTCGCGGCCGCGCCCGTCGTGAAGGACGTGTCCTTCTCGGTGCGGGCGGGGGAGATCCTCGGCCTCGGCGGGCTCGTCGGCGCCGGCCGCTCGGAGGCGGTCGAGGCGATCTTCGGCCTGCGGCCCCGCACCGGCGGTGACGTGCGGCTCGCGGGCAAGCCGCTCAAGGGCGACGATCCGCAAGGGGCCATCCGCGCGGGGCTCGGCTTCGTCGCCGAAGACAGGCGGACGCAGAACATCGTGCCCGATCTCAGCGTGAAGGAGAACCTCCTGCTCGCCCATCTCGGCGCGCACCGCGGTTTTCTCTGCGGCTACCAGGGGCGTGAGCGCAAGGTCAAGGAGCTGCTGCAGCGCCTCGGCCTGCCGGAAGACCGGCTGATGGACGCCTCCATGCTGAATTTCTCCGGCGGCATGCAGCAAAAGATCATCATGGCGCGTTGGCTCCTGCTGGAACCGAAGGTGCTGATTCTCGACGAGCCAACCAAGGGCGTCGACATCGGCACGCGCGCCAACATCTACGCGATGCTGCGCGACATCGTCACCGAGGGCGTCGCGGTGGTCGTGGTCTCGTCGGACTTCGAGGAACTGCTTGGCATCAGCGACCGCATCGTCGTGATGAGCGACGGCCGCAGCATCGCGGATCTGCCGAGCGCGATGCTCGACGAGGAGAAGCTGACGCTGCTCGCCGCGCCGCGCACCTCGATGGCGCGCAACACGGCCCTTCTCAACCAGCTCGCCCAAGAGCACGGCGGGGCTGGCTTCTGGGCGCTTATCGAGAAAGACAACCTTATCTGCCTGAATATGGTCGTCACCGATGCCGCGCTCGACCCCGGCTTCAGGGCGGGCGAAGCCCGCGGCCTCGCCGATACGCTGATCCCCCGGGCATTGAGCCAGCGCGAACCCATCTTCGTGGCCGAGGCTGACAAGAGCCGCACTACTCTGCTCGTTCCCATGCAAAGTTCCCGTGGCCATGATCTCGGCTGGGTCGGTCTCTCGCTGTCGCCCCGCATAGCGCTGCCGTCGCCCGAGGCGATCAAGGCCCGCATCGACACGATGGCGGCCACACTGTGACCAGCAAGGAGCCCTCTTCCATGGCATCGATCACCGCTTCGGGGCCGGCGCGCGGTTTCCGCCTCAAAAGCCTGGCGCAGCGGCTTGAAGTGCGCATGCTGGGGCTGGCGCTCGTCATCGGCCTCTGCCTGTCGCTGCTGTCGCCTTACTTCCTTACACAATCGAACATCTTCAACATGCTCGACCAGTCGGTGGTGATCGGCATCGTCGCGGTCGGCATGACCTTCGTGATCCTGACCGGCGGCATCGATCTCTCGGTCGGGTCGGTCGCGGGACTTACGGGCATCATCCTGGGGCTGTCGCTCCAGCAGATGCCGATCGTGCCGGCGATCGCGGTGGCCGTTCTCGCCGGGGGCGGCATTGGGCTCGTCTCCGGGCTGCTCATCAACGTCTTCGGCCTCGCGGCCTTCGTAGTAACGCTCGGCGTCATGGCGATCGGCCGAAGTCTTGCCTATATCCTCTCGGGCCAGACGGCGATCTCCAATATTCCCGATGCAATGCAGAATATCGTTTACACGAATATTCTCGGAATTCCCTCGAACGTCCTTTTTCTGATCGTTCTTTATCTCGTCGCCTGGGCCTATCTCACCTATACCAAGGGTGGCCGTACGATCTATGCGGTGGGGTCGAACAAGGAGGCGGCGCGGGCGGCGGGCCTCAACACGCTGTTCTATTCCGTGCTGCCCTACGTGCTGTCGGGCGCGCTCTCGGCGGTAGCGGTGACATTCTCCATCAGCCAACTCCTGTCCGCCGACCCGCTGATGGGCAATTCCATGGAGCTCGATGCCATCGCCGCCGTCGTCATCGGCGGCGCCAGCCTCTACGGCGGACGCGGCTCGATGATCGGCACGCTCATCGGCGTGTTCATCATGGTGATGATCCGCAACGGCCTCAACCTCATGGGCGTATCGCCCTTCTGGCAGGGCTCGGCCATCGGCACCATCATCATCGTGGCGCTCCTCGTGGAGCGCCTCGTCAGCAGCCGCGCCAGCCGGTAAGAGGGCAAGCCATGACATCCGAGGTGACATCCGCACCTTCGTCTGCCGTCATTCTCTTCGGAACCGAGGAGCCGGTGCCTCCGAAGCGCATCCTCAGGGCAGGCAAGCTCACAGCGGAACTCGACGCCGGCAATCTCCGCCACATCCGTTTCGGCGATGTCGAGATCGTCCGCGCCATCTCTTTCATCGTGCGGGATCACAACTGGGGCACCTACAACCCGGTCATCACCGATCTCGCCATAAACGGCACCGACGCGGGCCTCACGGTCACCTACAAGGCCGTGACCCGGGATGAACGCCAGAGCTTCAGCTATGCCGCCAAGATAACGCTCGATGAGGACGGCACGCTTGCCTTTGCGGCGAGGGGGGAGGCCGATACTGCCTTCCTCACCAATCGTACGGGCTTCGTGGTGCTGCATCCGAGCGCGGCTTCCGGCCTGCCCGTCACCATCGAGCATGCCGATGGTGTCGTCGAGGAAGGGCGCTTTCCCGAGATCATCGACCCCGTCCAGCCGATGATGAACCTGCGTGCGCTGACCCACGAGGCCGTGCCGGGCCTCCGCGTCAGCTGCCGCATGGAGGGCGACGTCTATGAAATGGAGGACCAACGCAACTGGACGGATGCCTCCTACAAGACCTATGTGCGTCCATTGGCCTTGCCATGGCCCTATACGCTCGCGGCAGGCGAGGTGCTGGAACAGGCGGTCCGGCTGAAGGTCTCCGGACAGCCGGCGCAGGCTGCGCCGGCCGATACTGGCATCACCATTGCTATCGGCGAGGCTGCAGGCGTCGTTCCGCCGCTCGGGCTGGGGCTTGATCCCGACGAGCTCGAGGCGACACGGGAAGAGGCAGAAACCCTGGGGCGGATCGGCGTCCGGCATCTCGTCGGCTTCCACGATTCCCGGCGGGGCCATGATCGCGAGACATTGCAGGGTCTGGCGGCAGCGGCCAAGGCGATTGGCGCCGAGCCCTGGCTTGAGGCGGTCATCGCCAGCGTTGACGACTATGAAGAAGAGATCGCCGTGCTGGGCCGCGAGGTGGCGGCGCTCGGCTCGCCTTTCCCCGTGGTGCTCGTTTCGCCCGCGCCGGATCTCAAATGCACCTTGCCCGGCAGCCCCTGGCCGCCAGCGCCGCCGCCGCGAGATTTCTTCGCCGCGGCCCGCAAGGCCTTTCCCGGCGTCAGGCTCGGCGGTGGCATGTTCAGTTATTTCACCGAGTTGAACCGCAAGCGCCCGCCGAGCGACCTGTTGGATCTCGTGAGCTTCACGACGACGGCGATGCTTCATGCCGGCGATGATCACTCCATCACCGAAGGGCTGGAATCCCTGCCTGCCATGGCGCTGTCGGCTGAAGCCATCGCCGCAGGCAAACCCTGGGCCGTGGGGCCGAGCGCCATCGGCATGCGCATGAACCCCTATGGCGAGGCGCCGATGGTCAATCCCGGCAATATCCGGCAGGCCATGAATTTCAACGATCCCCGCCAGCGCGGCCTTCTCGGCGCCGCCTGGACGCTCGGCTTCTTCGCCCGCTTCGCGGCCGGCGGAGCCTCCGCGATCACGTTGGGTGACACCACGGGAGCCTTCGGTGTGCTCCACCGGCGTCATCCCTGGCCGCAGCCGTGGTTCGACGAGCATGGCGGGCTTTTTCCCGTCTTCCACGTTCTCAAGGGGCTCGCCGGCCTTGGCGGTGCCGCGATGCGCCGCGTTGTCCTGTCCGATCCCTCGGCCGTGCAGGGAATCGCGGTGGAGCGTCAAGGCGGCATTGAGCTGTGGCTCGCCAATCTCACCGGTGCCGATCAGGCCGTGCAACTGGCGGGAACCATCGCTGAGAAGGCGGTGCTCGACGCCGGGTCTTTCGTCGCGGCAGCGCGGAATCCCGACGCCCTCGTCATGATGGCGGCCGACGGCGGTTCCACCTGTACGCTTGCCCCCTATGCGGTCGCACGCTTGCGATTGAACTGATCCGCCCTTCCACGTCAAATCTCAGGCGTATTCGCAAGGATTGTCTCATGCATATTCTGATTATCGGTGCCGCCGGCATGGTTGGCCGCAAGCTCACGGACAAGCTCGTCGCCGAGGGGCAGTTGGGTGGGAAAGCAGTTACACAGCTTACGCTGGCCGATGTCGTCGCGCCTGCCGCCCCGGAAGGCTTTCAGGGTAAGGCCGAGACGCTGACGGTCGACCTCTCCGCGCCGGAAACGGCCGTCCGGCTTGCCGCAGCCCGCCCCGACGTGATCTACCATCTCGCGGCGATCGTCTCCGGCGAGGCCGAGGCGGATTTCGACAAGGGCTACCGCATCAATCTCGACGGCACACGCCACTTGTTCGAGGCGATCCGCCAGGAAGGCCTGCGCAAGGAAGGCCTAAGCCAGCCCTACAAGCCGCGTGTCGTCTTCACCTCCTCGATCGCCGTCTTCGGCGCGCCCTTCCCGGACAAGATCGGCGACGAGTTCTTCACGGCGCCGCTGACGAGCTACGGCACGCAGAAAGCCATCGGCGAACTGCTGCTGTCGGATTATTCGCGGCGTGGGTTCTTCGACGGCATCGGCATCCGGCTGCCGACCATCTGCATCCGCCCCGGCAAGCCGAACAAGGCGGCCTCCGGCTTCTTCTCCAACATCCTGCGCGAGCCCCTGGTGGGGCAGGATGCCGTGCTGCCGGTGTCGCCGGATGTCCGCCACTGGTTCGCCAGCCCCCGAGCGGCGGTGGGCTTCCTCACCCATGCCGCAACGCTCGATCTCGCCCGCCTCGGCTGGCGTCGCAACCTCAATATGCCCGGGCTCTCGGCGACCGTCGGCGAGGAGATCGAGGCCCTGCGCCGCGTTGCCGGCGAGAAGGCGGTGAAGCTGATCCGCAGCGAGCCCGATGAGACGATCATCCGCATCGTCGACGGCTGGGCGCAGGATTTCGAGGCGAGGCGCGCGCTCGAGCTCGGCTTCAAGGCGGATGCCACTTTCGATGATATCATCCGCACCCATGTCGAGGACGAACTCGGCGGACGGATCGGGGGTTGATGATGCTGCTCGGCGCAATCGCGGACGATTTCACCGGCGCGAGCGACCTTGCCAATACGCTGGCCCGCAACGGCATGGCGACGACGCTGTTCGTCGGCGTGCCGGATGGTGATGTCGCAGCCGCGGAAGCCGGTGTCGTCGCCCTGAAGACACGCTCCATCGCGCCCCCGGAAGCTGTCCGCCAGTCGCTTGGTGCGTTGACTTGGCTCCAGTCCCAGGGCGCCGGGCAGATCCTCTTTAAATATTGCTCGACCTTCGATTCGACGCCGGAGGGCAACATCGGGCCGGTGGCGGAGGCCCTGAGCGCGGCGCTCGGCGCTGGCGTCGCCGTGGTCTGCCCCGTCTTTCCCGCAACGGGGCGCACGCTCTACCAGGGACATCTCTTCGTTGGCGACCGCCTGCTCAGCGAATCCGGCATGGAGAAGCACCCGCTCACGCCGATGACCGATCCGGATATCCGGCGCTGGCTCAGGCGCCAGACCCGGGGCGAGGTCGGGCTCGTGCCCTATGCGATCGTGCGGCAAGGCGCGGGAGCCATTCGCGCGGCGCTGGCGGAGATCGACAAGACAGCCAAGCTCGCCGTCGTCGATGCCGTCACGGACGATGACCTCAAAGCGATCGGCGCCGCGATCGCCGATGCCAGACTGATCACGGGCGGCTCCGGCATCGCCATCGGCCTGCCTGACAACTTCCGCAAGGCCGGCAAGCTTGGGACAGCCGGCACGGCGTTCAGCGGCATCGCGAGCCCGGGTGTGGCGCTTTCAGGCTCTTGCTCGAGAGCCTCGCTGGCGCAGCTTGCGCGGCATCTGGAAGGCCATCCCGGCTTCGCGCTCCCGCCGGACGCTGTTATGGCGGGGGAGGTCACCGTGGCAGCCGCGCGGGATTTCGTGCTGACTCATGCCGATGCAGCGCCGATCGTCTATTCCAGCGCCGAGCCGGAGGCCGTGCAGGCTGCGCAGGAGCGGTTCGGGCGCGAGGCGGTGGCGGGGGCGATCGAGAATTTCTTCGGAAGCCTCGCCGCGGAGCTCGTCGCGGCCGGCGTCACGCGGATTGCCGTCGGCGGCGGAGAGACCTCGGGCGCCGTCGTCGCGGCGCTCGGCCTCCAGCAACTCGCCATCGGGCCGGAGATCGACCCCGGCGTGCCGGCGCTCGCCGGCGAGGCAGGGGAGAAGCCCATCCGCCTTGCCTTGAAGAGCGGCAACTTCGGCGCCATCGATTTCTATGCCAAGGCACTCGCTGTCATGGGAGTGTCGCGATGAGCGGGCTTGAGGCGGAAGCTGATCTCCGGAAGCGGATCGTCCTGTGGGGGCGCTCGCTGTTCGAGCGCGGCTTCACCGTGGGGTCCTCCGGCAATATCTCGGTCAAGCTCGAAGACGGCTTCCTTGTTACGCCGACCAATTCCTGCTTCGGCTTTCTCGATGCGGAGCGCATTTCCAGGCTCGATACCGGCTGGCGGCACGTTGGGGGCGACGCACCGACCAAGGAACTGCCGCTGCATCGGGCCTTCTACGAGGCGCGGCCGGCGGCAGGCGCGGTGGTGCATCTGCATTCGACCTATGCCACGGCACTCTCCTGCCTCGCTGATATCGACCCAGAGGACGCGGTCACGCCGATCACGCCCTATGTGGTGATGCGCGTGGGGCGCGTGCCGGTGCTGCCCTATACCCCGCCGGGCTCGCCCGATGTGGCGCCGCTGGTCGCCGCGCGCGCCGCGGAGCACGCAGCGGTGCTTCTCGCCAACCACGGGCCGGTGGTGGCGGGCGCGTCGCTGGACAGCGCCGTCTTCGCCGCGGAGGAGCTGGAGGAGACGGCGAGGCTCCTCATCGTCACCCGCGGGCTCGCGGTGCGGAGCCTTGATCAGAGCCAGATCGATCAGTTGAACGCGAGGTTCGCCCTGAAATGACGATGCTGCGTTATTCCGCCAACCTCGGCTTTCTCTGGCCCGACCGTCCGCTCCTGGAGCGCATTGACGCCGCGGCGCGGGCCGGCTTCAAGGCGATCGAGCTGCACTGGCCGTATGACACGCCCGCTGCGGAGGTGAGGGCGCGCTGCGAACGTCATGGATTAAAGCTGCTCGGCATCAACACTGTGCGTGGTAACCTGGCAATCGGAGAAAACGGCCTCGGCGCCCTCGCGGGCCGCGAGGCCGAGTTCCAGGCCGCCGTCGACCAGTCCATTGCCTATTGCCTGGAGGCGGGTGGCACGGCCATCCATTGCATGGCGGGCTTCGTCGCGCCGGAAATGCGGGCGGCGGCGGCCGCCGTCTTCGTGAAGAACCTGCGCGAGGCCTCCGACAAGGCCGCTCCGCATGGCCTGACGCTGCTTCTCGAGGCGCTGAACCCCTATGACGCGCCTGGCTATTTCTATGCGACGCAGGCCGAGGCCGCGTGTATCCGGGAAGAGGCCGGCCGGCCGAACATCAAGCTGATGTTCGACGTCTACCACGTCGGCGCGGCCGAGGGAGACGTGCTGCGCAAGCTCACCCGCTACCTGCCCGTGATCGGCCATGTGCAGATCGCCGCCGTGCCGAGCCGCGCCGAGCCCGACGAGGGCGAGATCAACTATCGCGCGGTTCTCGATCACCTCGCCAGCATCGGCTATGACGGCTGGGTGGGGCTGGAATACAAGCCCCGCGCCGACACGGACGAGGGCATGGGATGGGTGAAAGCACTGGGTGTAAGCCTGTGACCGATGTCATGAAACCGCTGGTTGGCCGCGTCGCCGTTGTGACCGGCGGCGCAAGCGGCATCGGTTTCGCGACGGCCAAAGCATTGGCGGAAGCCGGTGCGAGAGTCGCTGTGCTTGATCGCGCCACTGTCAGTGCCGACCTGCTCGCGAGCCTCGGCACCGGTGCGCATTGCGCGGTCGAGGCTGACATCGCTGATGAAGGGCAGGTCGACCGGGCCTTCGCGGAGGTAGTCGCACAGGCCGGACGCATCGACATCCTGGTCAACAGCGCCGGTCTTGCGATCCGCCAGCCCGCCGTCGAGCACACGGTTGCCGATTGGGACAAGGTGGTGGCCGTCAACATGACGGGCACCTTCCTGTGCGCGCGGGCGGCGGCGCGTCACATGATCGGGGCGGGCATCGCCGGCGCCGTCATCAATGTCTCGTCGATCATGGGATTTTCCGGCGGCGGGCTCTATCCCAATATCTCCTACCAGACCACCAAGGGTGCCATCGTCAACATGACGCGTGCGCTGGCGGTGGAATGGGCGCCTCACGGTATCCGCGTGAACGCGGTCGCACCCACCTATGTGAACACACCCTTCATCGCGCCGCTCGTCGCGCAGCCCGAGCTCGTGGCGCGTATCGAGGCCATGACCCCGCTCAAACGTCTGGCGGAGCCTGAGGACGTCGCCGCAGCAATCGTTTTCCTTGCGGGACCGGGCGCGGCGATGATCACCGGCCATACGCTTCCCGTCGATGGCGGCTTCCTCGCCCAGTAAGGCGCAGCCCGCATTGTCCTGAGCGGACAACGTTTCTGTACAATTGCATTAGAATATTTAGAACGTAGTTCCGCGATACAGGTATAGATCCCACATTTTGTTGGTCATCTGGAATTCTGCTTTGCCGCCGCTGGGTGCGGGCGATCGTACATCGCATTCGCCACCAGACGCCAAGTTCAGGAGTTTGTCGTTCGTAACCTTAAAGCCGAGGCTGTTTTTCCCGCGGGCCTCCGCTGGAAACCATTTGATATCGAGCGTTCAAGGTAAAATTTTTGAATTTTCTAAATTAAGAGGAAAAGTAAAATAATTAAAAAGAAGAACGATTCAAAAGTAAATAGTTGGCATATAACGGATATTTTTCTTGAAGAATCGATGAATGCTTGATTAATGCTCGCCAGATAAGATTCGAATTGGCTGGGCATCATGGGCACAACGTCTCGTCTTCTCACCAGCGTTAGCGCGCTGGTGATTGTTCTTGCGGCAACGAGCGCGAATGCGCAGCAGGCACAACCTACGTCGAGGGATGCGCGCAGTGCGCAGGCCGGCGCGGCGGCGCCGGTGCAGGAGGCCGCTGATGAGGTGAGCGCAAATGGTGATTTCATCGCCGCGCCCGGCACGATCGAACTCGACGCCATTTCCATCACAGCCACGCGCCAGCCAACCAATGTCCTCGACGTGCCAGGCACGGTGACCGTGACGACCAGGCAGCAGCTGGACCAGACCATGACGCGCGACAACATGGATCTGGCACGTTACCAACCCGGTATTACTGTCGATCGCCAGACTTCAGGAACGGATCCGTTCGGTAATCTCGGCGGCTTCACGATCCGCGGCGTTGGTGGAAACCGCGTGCAGATGCAAGTCGACGGCACCCGTATTCAGGAGCGTATCACTGATGGCAACCGCAACTTCGTCGATTTCCCGGGCCTGAAGGCCGTCGAGATCGTGCGCGGCCCGGGCTCCGTGCTCTGGGGCGCGGACGCCCTGGGCGGTATCGTCGCCTATCGCACGCTCGACCCGGATGATCTTCTCAAGGGCAAGGACAAGCCTTACGCCGGTCGTATTCAGGCCACTTACGACAGCTTCAACAAGTCCTTCTCGAAGACCGCGATGGCGGCCTTCCAGCTGACTCCCACACTGCAGGGTCTCATCCTCGTCAACCAGAACACCTTTAACGAGGGTAAGCTGAGCAAGGCCCGCGCGGATGGCGGCATCTGGGGCTGCCCGCGCGTCCCCATGGCCATCCGCTGCGACACTCTCAACCCGCTTGACGGAACCACATGGAACATGTTGACGAAACTGGTGTTTCGTCCCTCGTCCGACCATGAGTTCAAATTGACTGGTGAGCTCTACGAGAGCTCGAATAATATCCGTCAGATGTACGACTACGGGCTGCAGTCTAACGGAGCCTTCAACGGGCTTTATCCCCGCCTACAGGACCAAACCCGCAAGCGCGTTTCGTTATCGCATGACTGGAACGTTGGGGTAAACTTCCTAGACAACCTGCATTGGCAGTTGTCCTATTCGCCGCAGAGCCGCGATGTTCACAGCGAGCGCCTCCAGACGCTGGCAACAAGGCAGAATCAGATCTCTGTTGATAACCTTGGGTATTCAGAGGAATTCTGGCAGGCTGATCTTCAGCTCACATCGAAGTTCAACATCGGCGCGAGCAGCCATACGCTGACGTATGGTTTCCAGGGGGATTACACCCGCGCTGATTACTATCGCGATAGCCTCGTCAGAAATCTCACGACGGGGCGGACGACGTATACGCGAAGCGCCGCCTTCACGAATGCTGATACGACACGCGCTGACTTCTATATGCAGGATGAAATCAGGCTCTTCGGCGACCGGCTGATGATCACGCCCGGTGTCCGCTGGGCCAACTATTCAATCGACCCGCAGGCGAATGCCTTTTATGTCCCGGCGGATGGAATAACGCCGAAGAAGGCGGACTCCAGCAAGCTCATTCCGCAGATCGGGGCCATCTTCAAGCTCACGGATGTCTACTCCGTCTACGCGCGGTACGCGGAAGGCTTCAAGATGCCTACGGCGCAGCAGCTTTATACGTCCTCGCCAGGCGTCTCCTTCAACCTTATTCCGAACCCCAACCTGCAACCGGAAAGCGTCAAGTCCTATGAGGCCGGCTTCCGTGGCCAATTCGATCGCGCGTGGTTCTCGATCGGTGGCTTCTATGCTGACTACAAGGACTTCATCCAGAATTTCTACAATCCCCCGGGCACGAACGACTACACCTATCGCAATCTGTCTGCGGTCAAGATCTGGGGTATCGAGGCTTTTGGCGAGTGGCAGTTCCATGACAACTGGGCGGTGAACGCCTCCGCGTCCTATCAATACGGCGACCAGCGCTACCAGGCGGGCGATCCGATGGTGCCCTATGATGGGGCCACGCCGTTCAATGGAACAGTGGGCCTGAAGTGGATGCGACCTGACTGGGGGTTGCAGGCTGAAGTCATCAGCACGTTCGGCCAGGGCGTGAACCGTGCGAGCTCCAATGATCTCTATCGTCCGTCCAGCTATATGGTGTTTGACAGCTATGTAAACTGGAAGCCGACGGAAATGGTCACGCTGCGCGCTGGCGTCCTCAATATCTTCGACCAGCGTTATTTCAAGGGACCGTTTGGTTATACTTTCTCGCGCAATCCAGCGGACAGCGTGAAGGTCACCAACCCCCTGGAGCTGCAAACCGCGCCGGGCCGCACCTTCAAGCTCAGCGCCCAGGTCGATTTCTAAGAGAGATAGGCTTTTTGACATGACGACTGAAACTCCCGTCCGCGCCGAACTCAGCCGAGATGCGGCGGCCGTGCTCCATTGCCTCCCGCAGATGGGCAGCGTGATGCTGACCGCACGCCACGGCGGGGCAACGCACGAACGTATTGGCCCTGTCGAATCGGTCGGGGCAGAGGATGGCATTGTCCGTTGCCGCGGTGCGGCGCATGACTCTCGCATCGATGTCGCCGCGGTCGCGTCCGTGGTGGTCGACCGGACGGGACGCATGAAGGACATGGTCCTGCCACGGCTCGACTTCCAGAATGCTGATGGCGAGGTGCTTTTCAGCATCATCGGCATGGCGGGCCTTGATCCCTTCGACACGGGTCTTGCGCCGCTCGGCGGCGGTACGCCCCTTCCGGAAGTGGAGAAGCCAGCCCGCGAGCCGGCAACCTTCGAGGAGGGCGATCCCGGCATGCTCGCCTTCGAGGCTGCTCGTGAGGGTGGGGAGCCGATCTCCATCACGCTCGCGCGTCCCGGCATCGTGCAGAGTTGGCAAGGCGTTGTGGCAGCGGTGAAGCCCGGCATGGGCTTCATCAATGTGATGCAGCCTGATTTCCATCTGCATCTGCGCGGCGGTTCGGTCGCAGGATGGCGCCGTCGTAACGAAAGCGACGCGATCGTGTTGGAGGCGGAGAATGCCGGGGGCGAGCTGATCGGTCTCAGCGTGCGTGGTCCGGCAGCCGTCTTTTCCAAGTTCTGAGCATGGGGTTGACGGCGATGACGACCTCCGAGGCAAAGGTTGTTTCCCACCCGCGGGGGACATGGCTCGATCCGGCGACGGGGAGCCTAGTGGATCAGCGGCCGGTTCTGCAGAAGGCCGCCTTCCGGCGTGCGGTGCTGCTCGGCGAGACACATGATGTCGCAGAGATTCATCGCTGGCAGCTCCACGTCATCGCCTTTCTGCATGTACTCAATCCGGCCATGGCGGTCGGGTTCGAGATGTTTCCACGTCGTCTCCAGCCGGTGCTTGACGCCTGGGTGGATGGTGAAATGGACACAGAGACCTTTCTGGTCCGGTCGGAATGGAACGATGTCTGGGGTTTCGATGCCGCGTTGTACCTGCCGATCTTCCATTTCTGCCGCCAGCAGAAAGTCCCCATGCTCGCCTTGAACTGTTATCGCCCGCTCGTGACGCGGGTCGGCAAGGAAGGCTGGGACGCTATCTCCGAGAGTGAGCGCGACGGGTTGACGCCTTCGGCCCCCGCGACCTCCGCTTATCGGCAGTATCTCTTCAATCTCGTGGGACGCGGGCGCGCGAGCGGTCCGGGTGGCTTGGCGCAGAGCGCCGACGATCCCGCTTTCGACCGTTTCGTCCGCGCTCAGCAGACATGGGACCGCGCCTTTGCTTGCAACATTGCGCGAGCTCTTGACGAGCGGCCGATTTCGCTCGTGGTTGGAATCATCGGGCGAGGCCATCTCGAATATGGACATGGCACGCCCTATCAACTGCGTGACCTCGGCATCACCGACGTGTCAGTGCTATTGCCGAGTGAAGCGGACACCCAGGATGCCGGCACCATTGTCGGGATAGCGGACGCCATCTTCCGCTTGGATCGGCCCGAGCCGCCTAGTTCATGGCGCGCCAAGCGCCCGGCGGGCCCGCAGTCTCCCGCAGAGGGCGCTCGATCGTGATCCGCCTTTTCCGCCAGATGGCATGGCTGGTCGGCCTTGCCGTCAAGGGCCCTGGCGGCAAGGTCGGCCTTTTCTTTTTTGTCTGCGTTTTCTTGCTGAACATCGTTTCGATTCAGATCAATCTGAAGTTGATCGCTTGGAATGCGGTCTTTTATGACGCCTTACAGAAGCTCGATAGCGGCGAAGCGGTTCGTCAAGTTGGCGTCTTCTTCTTGATCATCGGCTCGAGCGCAACCGTATTTTTGGCTGCAAGCTACCTCCGCAAGATCGTTCAGATACGCTGGCGTCGTGCTTTGACCTCAGCGTCACTAGACCGCTGGCTGTCGCATAAGAGCTACTGGCACCTTGCCGGGGATCGAAGAATCGACAACCCCGACCAGCGTATCGCTGATGACTGCCGGATCTTTGTTGAGAGGTTTACCCAGGAAGGTCTTGATGTCGCCGGCAATATCATTGCGCTGTTCTCGTATGTCAGCTTGCTCTGGGCGCTAAGCACGTTTCCTCTCGCTTTCATAATAGCGGGGCTATCCATCGAAATTCCCCGCTATATGGTGTGGGCTGCCCCCATCTACGTCGCTGTCGGTAGTTTAATTACCCATCTTCTGGGCCGCCCGCTCAAGAGGCTGAGTTTTGAGCAACAGAAGCGTGAGGCCGACTTCCGCTTCTCTCTGGCGCGCATGCGTGAAGCCTATGATGAAGTGGCGCTCGCCGGTGGAGAGGCCGCTGAGAGGCGCCATTTCGACGGCCGTTTTGGCCGGATCATCGATAACTGGCGGCGTCTCATCGGGCGAGAGCTGATCCTCGGCTTTTTCGTTCGTCCCTATATGTCGACGGTGCTGCGCATTCCGCTTTTCCTCGCTCTGCCGGCTTTTCTGGCGGGAAAGCTGACGCTCGGCGGCTTGATGCAAATCGCCAATGCGTTCTCCAATGTGGTGACGACACTGTCGTGGTTCATTTTTTCCTATAAAGATCTAGCGGAGCTCGCCGCGACGAGCTCACGTCTCAGCAATTTCCTGCAAATCGCAGAGGAGCACGCCGCGCGACGCTCCGGCTTCGAGCATGTGCGCGACGCGGGGGACACTGTAAGCCTGCGCGAGGTTATCGTGCGCGATCCGGAAGGGCGGGCATTGGTCCAGCTGCCGGATATCCGCATTGCGCGGGGAGAATGCATCTGGTTGAGCGGCGCCTCGGGCGCTGGCAAAAGCACGCTTCTCAAGACCATAGCGGGGCTCTGGCCTCACGGGGCGGGGCAGATAGCGACGCCCATCGACCCGCCCTTTTTCTTGCCGCAGAAGCCCTATCTGCCGCTCGACGATCTCGCCGCGGCAGCAGTCTATCCCCACGATCCGCGTGATTTCCCACCGGGATGGATCGAGAACGTGCTCGCCAAAGTCGGCCTGACCCACCGGCTCGCCGCCCTACGCAACGCCGCGGAAGGAGGGGTAGGGGACAAGCCGCAGGGCCTGTCCGGCGGGGAGATGCAACGCTTGATGATTGCCCGGCTGCTCGCAATCCGGCCGAACTGGGCGTTCTTGGACGAGCCCACCAGTGCGCTGGACGCACAGGCCGAGCGCGATCTCTTCACTTTGCTTCGCGAGATGTTGCCGCTAACGACCTTTGTTGTTGTGGCGCATCGCGAACCTGCCGGGCTCGGGCCGCTGCGGCGTGTGAATATCGCGCCTGGCAGTCGGGAGGCCGGCGCTCCTTCGCCGGCCATGGCCCTGAAGACGGCCTGATCCCTTTCGATACCTAGCCTCTCGCGTCAGGCTGAATGATGTGGAGGAGGCAAACAGCCTTGCAGCTCAGCCCGCTCCCTCGGCTTGCAACGCGAGGGGTATGCTCGCCATCTCGCCCTTACCCACTTGAGAGCCGAGGGGCGCGATATGATCGTCGAGCTGATCTGTGGTTAGGGACGCACTTTCGCGCAGCAGCATGACGCAGCCGGCGCTGACAACCGCGACGGCGACGACATAGCTCTGCACGGCGGTGATGCCGCCGACCGCGTTGAGCTGAACGGCGATCATGGGCGCCATGCCCCCGCCAAGAATAGACCCGAGTTGCTGGCCCACTCCGGCGCCCGTGTAACGAACCCGGGTGTCGAACTGCTCGAGCATGAAAGCCCCGAGCGGCCCATAGGCAGAGGTCATGAATGTGCCGATGGCGATCGCCGTGATGAAGGCAACAGGCGTGCCCAGGTCGATGAGCCAAAACATCGGCCAGATCCAGAGCATCCAGCCGAAATAGAAAGGCAGGATGACACGCTTGCGGCCGATGGTGTCGGAGAGCCAGGAAAAGGCTACGACGCCGACCGCAAGGGTCAGACCACCGACAATCTGCGCGATGAGGGCGATCTGCGTCGTGTCGCCGAGGGAAGGCAGTGCTTGCGCGTGCGCGAGCGTGTAGGTCGTCACGATGAAGAAGACAGTGTTGTTCAGGACATAGGCGCCAGCGACCAGGAACAGCGGACGCTTGTAGCGCAGCATGACGGTCACAAGAGGCAGCTGCTCGATGCGCCCTTCGCTCTGCGCTTTCTCGAAGGCCGGCGTCTCGTGCAGGGTGTGGCGGATAACCCATCCGACGGCGACGA
The DNA here is from genome assembly GCF_018398315.1 of Chelatococcus sp. YT9. Taxonomy (NCBI): domain Bacteria; kingdom Pseudomonadati; phylum Pseudomonadota; class Alphaproteobacteria; order Hyphomicrobiales; family Chelatococcaceae; genus Chelatococcus; species Chelatococcus sp. YT9. Next base: position 863,452 of record NZ_JAHBRW010000001.1, on the reverse strand, counting down.
GCACAAGACTGAGCAGGAAGGGAATGCGCCAGCCCCAGTCGGCAAATTGGTCCGCGCTCATCATGCCGCGGACCCCAAGGAATACGCCGTTTGCCAGGAGCAGCCCGGCGGGGCTGCCGAATTGGGCCCAGCTGACGTAAAGGCCGCGCCGCTTGTGTGGCGCATATTCGGCGGTCATGAGTGCGGCGCCGCCCCATTCCCCACCGATGCCGAGGCCCTGTATGAAGCGTAGCGCCACGAGGGCGAGCGGCGCGGCAACGCCAATGCTGTCGTAGTTGGGGAGCAGACCAACAGCGAAGGTGCCGATGGCCATCAGCATCAATGAAATGACCAGTGCATTCTTTCGACCCACCCGGTCGCCATAGTGTCCGAAGAGCGCGGCGCCGATCGGCCGTGCAATGAACCCCACGCCGAATGTGGCGAAAGCGGCAAGCATTGCTGATGTATCGGACATGCCGGGGAAGAATTGCGGGCCTAGGACCAAGGCCGCCGCTATTCCGTAGATGTAGAAATCGTACCACTCGATCGCGGTGCCGACGAGGCTGGCCAGAACGACATGGGTCGGCCTGGATTGAGGCGCAAGCGCTACAGCCATATATCCCTCTTTCATCGGTTGATGCGCGTTCCAGATCAAGCAAGAGGGCAGGTGTCCTCAAGCCGCACACGAGTCATGAGCGGCGGGCGCGCCTCCTGCGGGTCTATTGCGCTGCATTATTGCGAGGTTCGCGCGCATACTTGTCCACTGCGGGCGCCCTGTTGGCGCGATGCAGTACGCGCCGCGCCGCTATGGCGCGTTGCATTCTGTGCCGTTCGCCGTGCAGCAATTGTCGAATGTACAGAGAAAATATGTAAAGGCAGATGTAGAGATGGGTGCCGAGAAAGTCCTAACTGCGGAATTGCCCTGTATCTTGTCGTTTGAGCGCATCCGTCGTCACGTGCGTACGCGCCAGGGGGGCAGATTTGATGATATACCCGCGATTTACATCTTTTAATGAGCGACGGTTGCCAGAGCTCCGTGACAGCACGGGAAAGCCGAAGCACCGCGCGGCCGCGGCGCGTCTTCTCCAGGCTCTTTCCGCGGCGTGCCGCAACGGCGGCGACGAGGGCGGGCTCCTGCTGCATTCCACCGCCGATCTGCGGCATGGCCTCGGTATTGATGAGGCGACGATGTATGGCGACTACTATGATCTAAAGTCCCTCGTTGCATTGCGTGGACGCAAACTCATTTAAGCATGGTTGCAAAGTCCTGATGCTGTTCGGGGCTTTACTTCAAGCTGATCGACATTACGTGCTTTGCTCGACGGGTGGGCAACCGAATGGCTTCCCTTCCTAGACAGGATCCGGTGAAGCGGAACGATCGGCAGGCACGACATGGCAAAGCATCTTGAACTCGGACTTGACACTTTCGGCGACGTGACGCGTCGGGAAGACGGCTCTCTGCTGCCCCAGGCCGAGGTTATCCGCAATCTCGTCGATGAGGCCGTTCTCGCTGACCAGCTCGGCATCGACTTCATCGGTGTGGGCGAGCACCATCGCGCCGATTTCGCAGTCTCCGCGCCGGAGGTGGTGCTCGCGGCGATTGCCGCGCGCACCAGCCAGATCCGGTTGGGGTCTGCGGTCACTGTCCTGAGTTCGGATGATCCGATCCGCGTTTTCCAACGCTTCGCGACAGTCGACGCCCTCTCGAAAGGGCGCGCGGAGGTGATCCTCGGCCGAGGCTCGTTCACCGAATCCTTCCCACTGTTCGGTTACGAGCTCCGCGACTATGAGCGGCTGTTCGAGGAAAAGCTCGATCTCTTTGCGGCTCTCCTGAAGCAGGAGGCCGTGACGTGGCAGGGAACGACGCGTCCTCCGCTAAAGGACCAGAGGGTTTATCCCCAGGTTGAGCACGGCACGCTGAAAACCTGGATCGGCGTGGGCGGGAGCCCCGAATCTGTCGTTCGTGCGGCTCGCTATGGGCTGCCGCTAATGCTCGCCATCATTGGTGGAGACCCCTCGCGGTTCCGCTCCTATGTGGACCTCTACGGGCGTGCCTGCGAGCAGCTGGAGCGGCCACTTCCGCCGATCGGCGTGCATTCGCCTGGCTATGTGGCGGATACGGACGCTAAGGCGCAGGAGGAACTGTTTCCGGATTATAAGCGTATGCGTGACCAGATCGGCGCGGAGCGCGGCTGGCCTCCCATGGGTGAGGGGGAGTTCAAGCAGGAGGTGGCGCGGGGATCGCTTTATGTGGGCTCCCCGGAAACGGTGGCGCGGAAGATCGCGGCGACCGCAAAGGCTCTCAACATCACGCGCTTCGATATGAAATACAGTGCCGGTCCCTTGCCGCACGATAAGATGATGCGGAGCATAGAACTCTATGGCAGCAAGGTCGTGCCTCTGGTGCGTGACATGCTGGCGTGATGGGAGCCGCGAGCCTCATGTGACCCCCTTGCGACCCCCGCCGTGCATCGTTAGATCTGGTCGCTGAGCATTCGGTCGCGCCGATGAGCCCTTGCTCCGGTGCGACCGAATGGAGCTGTTTGGATGGGTGGCGGGAAGCCGGCAGATTGCGCCGGGCCGTCTGGAGGATGATTTCGCGCGAATGCGTGCACTGCTTCGCTTCATCGGCTTTATCCTCCTGACTGGTGGATTCGTCGCTTTTGTCATCGACGGAGCGCGGGGCATTGCCAATAGCGAGTTTGTCTCCACCTCCCTAGCCACCACGCTCGAGGCGGCGCTACCGTCCCTCTTCCCGCATTTCCTGCCATGGATGAGCACGCATCTGCCGGAGGCGGTGCAGCGGCTTATCACAAACAGCGTGCTGACCTTGCCGACCTCGGCTGTTGGCGCCATTCTGGGCATTCTGCTGTTGTGGCTCGGCCGGCGACCAGCGGATCCGTTTCTGTTCAAGCCCTTGCGATGAGGGGCAGGATCTCGCGCCGCGTCGTATGCCCTCCCACATGTCTGGCATGAGGAGAAGCATCATGGGATTGTTCCGTAAATCATCGGTCCTGCCTGGTGCCAACGAGGCTCTTCCAGGTCGGGCGGAGCCGATCGCGACCGCGCAGACTCATTTCGTGAATGGACATTTTCTGGCGGGTCCCTATCCCGAAGGCAGCAAGCGGGTGCTGTTCGGCATGGGCTGCTTCTGGGGGGCAGAGCGAAAGTTCTGGAGCCTGCCCGGCGTCTATGTCACGGCCGTCGGCTATGCGGGCGGCGTGACGCCCAATCCGACCTATGAGGAGGTCTGCAGCGGCCTCACCGGGCACACGGAGGTGGTGCAGATCGTCTATGAAAAGGGGGTCGATCTCGCAGACCTGCTGCGTGTTTTCTGGGAGAATCACGATCCGACTCAAGGCATGCGGCAGGGCAACGACATTGGTACCCAGTATCGTTCGGCGGTCTATGTGACAGGGGAGGCCGAGCTCGCGCTCGTCGAGGCGACACGGCGAACCTATGGCGAAGCGCTCAGGGTGGCGGGGTATCCCCCGATCACGACAGAGATCGCGGAACGCCCACCTTTCTATTTCGCGGAAGCCTATCACCAGCAATATCTGGCGAAGAATCCCGCTGGCTACTGCGGCCTCGGTGGCACCGGCGTGAGCTGCGCCATAGGCACGGGTATCGCGGCCTGAGGTCACGCGGATGACATAGAGCCGGCTCAAGACGAGGATCGCGCCGGGGGGTTGATGTGCAAGGGGCACCACACAAAGGTGGCGCCCCTTTTGTGATGGAGACTTTATGATCGAGAGAGTGCTTGAGCGCTTCCTGTTCGCCAGCCGGTGGCTGCTTGCGCCTTTTTATGTCGCGCTGGTCCTTGGGCTGGCGGGGCTCCTCATCAAGACGATGCTGGAGCTCGTGCATTTTCTGCCGATTGTGTTCTCCGGCAAAGAATCAGACATCATCCTCGGCATCCTGACGCTGGTCGACCTGACCTTCACCGGCTCGCTCGTGGTGATCGTGATCTTCTCTGGCTACGAGAACTTCGTGTCGAAGATCGACGCGAATGATCATAAGGACTGGCCGGAATGGATGGGCAAGATCGACTTTTCCGGCTTGAAGCTCAAGCTGATGTCGTCGATCGTCGCAATCTCCGCCATACAGCTTCTCAAGGCCTTCATGAATGTCGCCAACGTGAGCGACCGCGAGTTGATGTGGCTCGTCGGCATCCACGTCGTCTTCGTCGGCTCCGGTGTCTTCCTGGCGCTGACGGATCGCATCGCCGGTGAAAAGGCGAAATGAGTGGCGTTCAGGTCCCGATGGGACCTGGTTTGCGGTTCTCGTTCTTATCCTCCGACAAGGGCAGGGGAACGGGCGTTCCGGACGCGCGGCCTAGTTCCGAGCCGCCGCCGCTGGGCTATCGATCACCGCGCGGCACTGGGCCGGTAAGTCCGCCACCATTAGCGGCGGCGCTGGCCTGTAGGGCTTCGGCCGGCGCGCTTCCGCGCTGAACCACCAGTCGAGCTCCGCCCCGCAACCGTCGCTCGTTGGCGGTGGAGCCTGTTTGCGGCACGCCGTCTCGCCGGCCGGGCAGGCGAGGCGAATGTGGAAATGGTAGTTGTGCCCAGGCGTCGGCCGTATCTTCGAGAGCCAGCGGCGGTCGGAGCCCGCGTCGCGGCACAGCGCGCGCTTGATAGCGGGGTTGACGAGAACCCGCTCGACCTGCCTGTAAGACGCGGCGGTTTTCAGGAGCGCCATATGGCTCGGCGTCCAGCGTGACGGATCGATATCGTTCCAGTCGCTTCTCACGACATTAATGGCTGAGACTTCTTCCCGGGCGCCAGCGCTGAGGCGGCTTGCCGGCATGCCTGTCAGCCAGATGTCGGCGTCGAGGCCGATCTGGTGGGAGGCGTGGCCGGTCAGCATCGGACCGCCGCGCGGTTGGCCCATGTCGCCGACAAGGATGCCCGGCCAGCCGGTGGTCGATGGTACCTTGGCCGCGAAGTTCTGCAGAAATTCAACGAGCGCCGGGTGGCCCCAGTTGCGATTGCGCGACAGCCGCATGACCTGCCACGTCGGCCCGTCCGGTGGCAGCATGACCCCGCCGGAGAGGCAGCCGAGGGAATAGAAGCCGAAGACGGCAGCCTTGCCGGCCGAAGGCAGAGGGGTGGTGCCGAAGCGTCGTTGGGCTGCATCCGCTGGCAGTTTGGAAAGGGCGGCCTTCCGGCGCGCCGCCTCTTCGGCTGCATTCTCCTGGGCAAGAGCGGCCTGATGGCCGACGACCGTGGTGAGCGCCATGAGAAGTCCGGCGAGCGCCAACCGCCTGAACACGCGACCTGCCCCTGGGCTCTGCACGGACCGAAAAGGCGTCATCGTCATTCGCAAGCACTCCCTCTGCAAGTCGTTACCAGGCCGGAATGATAGTGGCCGGTCCGAATCAGCCATTTGCATCAGCTGCCGCCACCGGTGGACGTCCCTCGGCAATTGTTGATAAATATGTCTTTTATTCGTTAGTCAGCCGTGGGCTTTTCTGCTGGCCCCCTGCATTCTATGACGATCAGCCACGATCTTTCCAACCGGCCCGGGCGATGTACGTGTTTGCCCGGCTTTCACCAGTCATTATTCGTCCTGAGCCATTCGTTGTGAGCACATTATGAGCTGGTCGCCTCAACAAGATGATGCCCTGAAAGCGGTTGCCGCATGGTTGAAGCGTCGTGACGCCCAGGTCTTCCGCCTGTTCGGCTATGCGGGGACGGGCAAGACGACGCTTGCGCGGCATATCGCGGAGGGCATCGACGGGGATGTCGCCTTCGGCGCTTTTACCGGCAAGGCTGCCTCGGTGCTGCGCTCGAAGGGTTGCGAGGGGGCGACAACCATCCACAGCCTGATCTACCGCTCACGGGGGTCCAAGGAGGAGGGGCCTTCCTTCGTCATCAACCGTCAGAGCGCGGCCGCTGACGCTGAGCTCATCATCATCGACGAATGCTCGATGGTGGACGAGGAACTGGGGCGTGACCTTCTGTCGTTCGGTGTTCCGGTGCTGGTCTTGGGCGATCCCGCGCAGCTGCCGCCCGTTAAGGGCGGCGGCTATTTCACGGAGGCCGAGCCTGACCTTATGCTGACGGAGGTGCACCGGCAGGCTCGCGACAATCCGATCATCCACATGTCGATGGTGGTGCGCGAGGGAGGGAACCTCACCCACGGCCAATTTGGCGAAAGCCGGGTGATCTCACGCCGCGACATCGATGCGCCGGCCGTGATGCGTGCCGATCAGGTCTTGCTCGGCATGAACAAGACACGCCGGATGTACAACGCCCGCATGCGCTCGCTCCTGGGATTCCGTGATGCCATGCCCGCTGCCGGCGAGAAGCTTGTCTGCCTGAAGAACAACAAGACCAAAGGGCTATTCAACGGCGGCACCTGGCTCATCAAGCAGCTCAAGGGCGAGCAGAAAGGCTTGGTGAAGATGGATGTGACGCCGGATGATGAAACCACGCGGCGGACGACGGAGGTCAGCGTGCCACGGGAATTCTTCGAAGGCGAAGAGGAGAGCGTCCCCTTCGCCATCCGGCGCAATGCCGACGAATTTACCTATGGCTATGCACTCACCGTGCACAAGGCCCAGGGCTCCCAGTGGGACGAGGTGGTGCTCTTCGACGAGGCCTTTGCCTTTAGAGAGCATGCCAGCCGGTGGCTTTATACCGGCCTGACACGTGCTGCGGAGCGCATTACTATTGTATCCTAGAATTGTTCAACAATAGCCCAGATGAAGCGTCAGCGGTGAGAAGCCCTTCGCTCTTCATGGTAGCTCAAGTTGGTTTCATTTAAATCTATTCGGCAATATTGGTGTGAATCGACGATGTCTTCACACCAAGGTGATGGCATAGTGTTGAAAGCCATGTGATCATGGCTTGCAAATTCAGCCTCTCCCCGCAGTGATGCTTGTCCATATTTCGAGGGCAAGCGCGCAAGGAGGCGCTTTCATGGCTGTTGACCGCATGTCGCGAACGAATCCATCACGGGCCGGTGGTGGCGAGCTTGTCATTCCGGCGCTTGGCGGCCTCTGGGCCGCTCTCGCAGTGCCAGCGGACGTCATTCTGCGGATCGTCACGGGGATCGCACTGGTGGCCCACGGCTGGGGCAAGGTGATCAATCCGTTCGGCGCGGTCGACATGGTCGAGCGCATCGGCTTTGTCCCAGGAGTGCTATGGTCGCCTCTGCTGTCGTTCAGCGAGTTCGGAACGGGCGTGCTGCTGATTCTTGGCTTCCTGACGCGTCCGGCCGCCATCGTGGCGCTCATCATCCTGCTGGTCACGATCTACTTCCACTGGATCGTCATGGGGCAGGGCTACATGGGCTCGGAAAAGTCCATCCTGTGGTCGGCGATGCTGCTCGCCATCATCGCCCGCGGCGGAGGTGCGATGTCGGTCGATCGCGCTATCGGCCGCGAGGTGTGAGGGCACTCGCTCTCCTCAAAAAGATGATGGCCGGGCACTGCCCGGCCATTTTTTTTATCGAGAATGAGGAGACGGCAGCCCTTATCCGCCGATATTGTACGCCGCGAGGGCCGCCATATTGACGATATCGCTGTCTTTGGCTCCGAGCGGCACGATCTGGACTGCCTTGTCGAGGCCGACAATCAGCGGGCCGAGCACGGTTGATCCGCCGAGCTCCTGCAGCATCTTGGTCGAGATCGAGGCGGAGTGGAAAGCCGGCATGACCAGCACATTCGCAGGCCCGGTCAGCCGGCAGAACGGGTAGACGGACATGAGATCGCGGTTGAGCGCGACATCGGCCGCCATCTCGCCGTCATATTCGAAGTCGCAGCGCCGCTTGTCGAGAATGCGTACGGCCTCCTGCACGCGCTCGGAGCGCTCTCCCTTCGGATGCCCGAAGGTAGAGAAGGCAAGCAGCGCGACCCGAGGTTCATAGCCCAGTCGCTTGGCAACGCCGGCCGCTTCGACGGCGATATCGGCAAGCTCCTGCGCATTCGGCATCTCGGTGATGGCGGTATCGGCCACCAGCACGGTGCGACCGCGCGCCAGCGCGATCGAAACGCCGATCACCCTGTGGCCTGGCTTGACGTCAATGACGCGACGCACATCCTCCAAGGCGATCGAGTAGTTGCGGGTGACACCCGTCACCATCGCATCGGCATCCCCCATCGCGACCATGGCGGCGCCGAAGTGATTGCGGTCCTGGTTCACCAGCCGCTGACAGTCGCGGAACAGATAACCCTCGCGCTGCAGCCGCTCGTAGAGGAACTGCGCATAGACCGCGTTGCGATGGGACAGGCGCGCGTTGTGGATCTCGATGCCGTTGCGGCCGCTGAGGTCGATGCCGGCGAGCGAGGCGGTCTCCCTCACACGGTCCTCGCGCCCGACGAGGATCGCGGTGCCGAGGCCCTGGTTGACGAAGGACGCCGCGGCGCGGATGACTTGCTCCTCCTCACCCTCGGCGAAGACAACCCGCTTCGGCGCGCGGCGCACCCGCTCAAACACGCGGTTGAGCGTGCCGGCGACAGGATCGCGCCGCGCCGACAATTGCGCCTTGTAGACGCGCATGTCGGTGATCGGCCGACGGGCGACGCCGGTCTCCATCGCCGCCTTCGCTACCGCCGGCGGAATGACGTGGATGAGGCGCGGATCAAACGGCACGGGTATGATGTAGTCCCGGCCGAAACGGGGGCGCGCGCCCTGATAGGCCGCAGCCACCTCGTCCGGCACGTCCTCGCGCGCCAGGGCGGCCAAAGCCTCGGCCGCCGCGATCTTCATCTCCATGTTGATGGTCGTCGCATGCACATCGAGCGCGCCGCGGAAGATATAGGGGAAGCCGAGGACGTTATTGACCTGATTGACGTAGTCCGAACGACCAGTGGCCATAATGGCGTCGTCACGGATAGCGGCGACTTCCTCGGGCGTGATCTCGGGGTCCGGATTGGCCATCGCGAAGATGATCGGGTTCGGCGCCATGCTGGCCACCATTTCGGCGGTGAGCGCGCCTTTGGCCGAGAGGCCGAACACCGCATCGGCCCCACGCATGGCATCGGCCAGCGTGCGGTCGGAGGTTTCGGCTGCGTGGGCGGATTTCCATTGGTTCATCCCCTCGGTGCGACCGCGATAGATGACGCCCTTGGTGTCGCACAGGATGACGTTGTTCGGCGCGAAACCCATGGCTTTCAGAAGCTCGATACAGGCAATGCCTGCAGAGCCGGCGCCGTTTACCACGAGCTTGGTATTCTTGACGTCGCGATTGGTCAGATGCAGCGCATTGACGAGGCCTGCGGCCGCGATGATCGCGGTGCCGTGTTGGTCGTCATGGAAAACGGGGATGTCCATGAGTTCCCGGAGCTTTTCTTCGATGATGAAGCATTCCGGGGCTTTGATATCTTCAAGATTGATGCCGCCGAAGGAGGGCCCGAGATAGCGGACGCAGTTGATGAAGGTCTCTGCATCCTCCGTGTCGACCTCGAGGTCGATGGAATCGACATCCGCGAAGCGCTTGAACAGGACAGCCTTGCCTTCCATAACCGGCTTCGAGGCGAGCGCGCCGAGATTGCCAAGGCCGAGGATCGCGGTGCCGTTGGAGATGACAGCCACGAGATTGCCGCGCGTCGTGTAGTCGAAGGCAAGGCTGGGGTTCTCGGCAATAGCTCGCACGGGAACCGCGACACCCGGCGAATAGGCGAGCGAAAGGTCACGCTGGGTCGCCATTGGCTTCGTGGCGACCACTTCGAGCTTGCCGGGACGCCCCTGGGAGTGGAACTGCAATGCTTCCTGATCAGTGAATGTGGGGCGCGACACGCGTTTCTTATCATTCATGGGCTTATACAGACCTCCCGTTGCGTTACTTTATCCCGGCCGGAGCGCGACCTTACGCAGGTGAGGGTGCGCGCTCAAGGCGCGTTCTCCACTGTTTCCTTCAAAAGTGTCCTGCCAGAACGATGAAAGCCGGCCGCGGCTTTGCTACGGTCCGGCCATGAACGGGCCATTCGAATACAAAGCAACGCCGCGTGAAGTGAACAAGCCGGGCTCAGCTGCGGCAGACGGCCGCGTGACGCCGATGATGGCTCAATATACCGAGATCAAGCTCGCGCATCCCAATTGCCTTCTGTTCTACAGGATGGGCGATTTCTACGAACTGTTCTTCGAGGATGCTGAGATAGCCTCGCGAACGCTCGGCATCGTGCTGACCAAGCGCGGCAAGCACCTCGGCGAAGACATCCCGATGTGCGGCGTCCCAGTGGAGAAGGCGGAGGACTACCTCCAGCGTCTCATCGCCGCGGGGCACCGGGTCGCCGTCTGCGAGCAGACCGAGGATCCCGCGGAGGCCAGGAAGCGCGGCGGCAAGTCTGTCGTCGCGCGTGGGGTGGTCCGCCTTGTCACACCCGGCACCATCACCGAGGAGAGCCTGCTTGACCCGGCCCGCGCGAACCTCCTCGTCGCGGTCACCCGTCGGCGCGCTGGCGACCAGGCTTTCGTCTACGGCCTCGCAGCAATCGACATCTCGACGGGGCGCTTTACCGTGGCCGAGGTCGAAGCCGGCCAGCTTGCCTCCGATCTCGCGCGTCTCGACCCGCGCGAACTTCTGGTGCCGGATGTCCTGATCGATGATCCTGAACTCGCGCCGCTTTGGCGTGAGCTCCGAACCTCCATCACGCCGATGGCTCGCGATGGCCTTGATGCGGCTTCGGCCGACCGGCGCCTGAAAGACTATTTTGGCGTGGCCAGTCTCGATGCCTTCGGTGCCTTCACACGGACCGAGGTGGCGGCGGCGGCGCTCGTCCTCGGCTACGTCGACCGGACCCAGCTCGGCTCCCGGCCGCCGCTCTCGCCACCCGCGCGTGAAGCGGCGGGCGGCACGCTCCTCATCGACGCCGCGACCCGCGCCAATCTCGAACTCACACGGACTTTGTCCGGAGAGCGCGGCGGCAGCCTCCTGGCTGCCGTCGACCGCACTTTGACTTCGGCTGGCGGGCGCTTGCTCGCGGAGCGCCTGGCAGGCCCTTCGACGGACCTCGCGGTGATCCGCGCGCGCCACGATGCCGTGGCTTATCTCGTTGATCGCGCCTTTCTCCGCGAGGGGCTCCGCGCTCGCCTTCGCGCGGCGCCCGACATGGCGCGCGCGCTCTCGCGACTTGCGCTCGGCCGCGGCGGGCCACGAGACCTTGCTGCCCTGCGTGACGGCTTGGGCGTCGCCGATGTTGTGGCCGGCCTCTTGTCCGAGGGGCACGGCGAAAAAGCCGGCGATTTGCCGAACGCGGCCGGCCGCCCGGCGGAGCTCAGCAGCGCTGCCGCCGCGCTTGCTGATCTCGCGCCTGAGCTTGCAAGCCAGCTTCAAGCCGCGCTCGCCGATGAACTGCCGCTTCTGAAGCGCGACGGCGGCTTCGTGCGGGCAGGCCATCTTGCGGCGCTCGACGAGGCGCGGCTGCTCCAGGCCGATTCGCGCCGTTTCATCGCGGCGCTGCAAGCTCGCTACGTCAGCGAAACAGGGTGTCGGACGCTCAAGGTCAAGCACAACAACGTGCTCGGCTATTTCGTCGAGGTGCCGCAGGCGGCGGGTGAGGATTTTCTCAAGCCGCCCTTGAATGACCTGTTCGTGCACCGGCAGACCATGGCCGGCACGATGCGTTTCTCCACGGTCGAACTCGGCGAGCTCGAGGCCAAGATCGCCTCAGCGGCGGATCGCGCCGTACGGCTGGAACTGGCGATATTCGACGAACTGGTCGCAGCAGTTGCGGCCAATGCGGAGCCGATCAAACGGGCAGCGGATGCGCTCGGCCTCGTCGACGTGACGGCCGGGCTCGCGGATCTCGCCGCCGACCTCGGCTGGAGCCGGCCGGAGATCGAAGAGAGCCTCACGTTCCGCATCGAGGGCGGTCGCCATCCGGTGGTCGAGGCCGCGCTCAAGGCGAGCGGCGGCACCTTCGTCGCCAACGATTGCGATCTCACCGCGCCCGGCGGCAAGAGCGGCGCCGTCACCCTGATTACCGGCCCCAACATGGCCGGTAAATCGACCTATCTGCGCCAGAACGCGCTGATCGTGGTGCTGGCGCAGATGGGCGCTTTTGTGCCCGCGCGGGCGGCGCGCATCGGCATCGTCGACCGCCTGTTCTCCCGGGTTGGCGCCGCGGACGATCTGGCACGCGGCCGCTCCACCTTCATGGTGGAGATGATTGAGACGGCCGCCATCCTCAACCAAGCCGGGCCGCGCTCGCTGGTCATCCTCGACGAGATCGGCCGCGGCACCGCCACGTTCGATGGCCTGTCAATTGCCTGGGCGGCAGTGGAGCATCTGGAGGCGGTCAACCGCAGCCGTGCGCTGTTCGCGACCCATTATCACGAGCTGACGGCGCTTGCCGACCGGCTCGACAATGTCAGCAACGCCACCATGCGCGTCACGGACTGGCATGGTGACGTGGTCTTCCTGCATGAGGTGGTGCCGGGAGCGGCCGATCGCAGCTATGGCATCCAGGTGGCGAAGCTCGCGGGCCTGCCGGCCCCGGTGATTGCAAGAGCGCGCGAGGTCCTGGACCAGTTGGAGAGGACTGAGCGGGAAAAGCCTGTCTCCGCCCTGATCGACGATTTGCCCCTGTTCGCGGCGACGCTGAAACCGGCGGCCCCACCGCCGGCTGTTGCTGGGCCGGATCTCCTGCGCGAGGCGCTTGCGGGGATAGATCCGGACGACATGACGCCGCGTGAGGCCCTGGAGGCGCTCTATCGACTGAAGGGGCTTTCAGCCGGCGTATGACGAGGCCATGCACCTGGGCATCAGGTGGGTCATGCGTGCTCAGGCGGACGGCAAGGCGCTAAGTCGGCGCGCCGCCCTTGGCGCGATCGCCGCAAGCTCGGCGATGGGCTTCCAAAGCGCCGCATGCACCTCATCCTCCTGAGCGATCAAGGGCAGGGACGGGTCGGCGAGGAAGAGGTACTGCAGGTCGTGATGGATGTGATCGGGTTCTGCGCGCGCTGGCTTTCCGGGCACGTCGTGACTGTCGATGGCGAAGGGAATGTCCCCTCCGCGATGCCATGGATGCAGTACAAGGCCCCGAACGGCGGTCTCCTCAACGGCTTCACGCGCTGCGGAGAGACTAAAAGAGGCAGCGGGCTCGTAATGTCCCCCGGGTTGCAACCAGCGGCCGATCGTCTTGTGGTCGATCAGCAGGATATTGGCATGATCAGGCGACACGATAATCGCGCTCGTCGTCACGTGTCCGGGCATGGTCGTGCGGTCATCAAGGGCATGTCGTTCCGCAATCTGCCAACGCAACAGCGCCAGATGCTCGCGAGGCTCCGCCATCTCCGTCCGATAACGGGCGACGAGGGTTGCGAGACGGTCAAGGAACGGCAACTCTTGCATGAGGTCGGCCATCTGTCGCCAAGGGTACGGGCTGCGGCCCGTTGTAGGCGGCTGGCGGCCCTTTCCCAAGTGCAAAAGGTGAACCGGATTCGATCTCTTAAGCTGGGTTGTTACCATCCTTGATACCGCCGCCAGTCCTGCTTAGGATTGCCTGAAGGACGTCGGGGGACGTCCGTACGGCCACGGGGGAGCGTGGAATGGTGACGCGGGTCGCGACTGTCGCGCTCGAGGGTATCGAGTCGCGCGCGGTCGATGTGCAGGTGCAGATCGCGCCCGGAACCGTGGGCTTCACGATCGTCGGTTTGCCGGACAAGGCTGTCGCGGAATCGCGTGAGCGCGTGCGCTCGGCCCTGATCGCGTCAGGCCTGGCTTTGCCGGCCAAGCGCATCACCGTTAATCTGGCTCCAGCCGATCTCCCCAAGGAAGGCTCGCATTATGACCTGCCGATCGCGCTCGGCATCATGGCGGCGATCGGCGCGATCCCGGACGATGCGCTGTCAGGTTTCACCGTTCTGGGGGAGCTTGCCCTGGACGGAAGCATTGCGGCTGTGTCTGGAGTGTTACCAGCTGCCATCGGCGCCTACGGCCGTGGACAGGGGCTGATCTGCCCGGCCGCTTGTGGGGCGGAGGCAGCCTGGGCCAGCCGCGACGGTGAGATCGTCGCCCCGGTCTCGCTCATACAGCTTGCCAATCATTTCAAGGGCACGCAGGTTTTGTCGCGCCCGCTGCCCGCCGTGGCGAAGCCTTCAGGGGCGCTGCCGGATTTGCGCGACATCAAGGGTCAGGAGACCGCAAAGCGCGCGCTGGAGATCGCGGCGGCCGGGGGGCACAACATGCTGATGAGCGGACCGCCCGGGGCCGGCAAGTCAATGCTGGCGCAGCGCCTGCCATCCATTCTGCCGCCGCTTGGTCCGCGCGAATTGCTCGACGTTTCCATGATCCACTCGGTCGCGGGCCTTCTCGCGGGAGGCAGCCTGACCGACCGGCGTCCTTTTCGAGCTCCGCACCACTCGGCTTCCATGGCCGCGCTCGTCGGGGGTGGATTGCACGCCCGACCCGGCGAGGTTTCGCTCGCGCATCAGGGCGTGCTCTTTCTGGACGAGTTGCCGGAGTTCCAGCCGCAGGTGCTGGACAGCTTGCGCCAGCCACTGGAGTCCGGCGAGGTCCTGATCGCGCGGGCCAATCATCGTGTCGTCTATCCAGCTCGTTTTCAGCTGATCGCGGCGATGAATCCTTGCCGCTGTGGCCGGGCGACCGAGCCGGGCTACGCGTGCCGGCGCCAGCCCAACGAGCGCTGCATGGCGCAATATCAGGCGCGATTGTCCGGCCCATTTCTCGATCGTATCGATCTCGTCATCGAGATGCCTGCGGTGACGGCGGCCGATCTCATCCAGCCACCTCCGGCGGAGGGCTCGGCCGAGGTGGCCAGCCGTGTCGCGGCCGCACGCCGGATCCAAGAGGAACGTTATCGCTCGCTCAAACTCGACGGAATTTTGACGAATGCGGCTTGCCCAGCGGCTGTTCTCGATGACATCGCGCGGCCCGACGCGGCTGGTCTGGCCCTGCTGCGGCAGGCTGCCGATTCCATGAAGTTGACGGCACGCGGTTATCACCGCGTTTTGAAACTCGCTTTAACTCTTGCTGATCTCGACGGCGCTGCTCATTTGAGGCATGTTCATCTTGCAGAGGCACTATCATACCGCTCAGTCCTCGATCGCGTTCCGGCCGCAGCATGACACATTCGATTGATAAGCTTAATTGCGCATTCAGCAATTATGACAATGCATTATCAATGTCCCGCGGCAATACTCCGCCGAATTCCCCTCGGAATACGGCTGCGGCATGAGCAACGACGCGTTCAACACGATCTGGCAGGACCCGTGGCTTGTCGGGGCTATTCTCGTTGTTGCAGCTACTTTGATCGGGTTGGCCTACCATTCGCGCCGCGTCATGGCACGACGCCTTGCGGCTGTGGAGGCCGAGCTGGTGGATCTCGTAGGTCGAAACCAGATGTTGCTTGCCTCGGAGATGCGTTATCGCAGCCTGGCCGAGGTGAGGAGCGAGTTCATCCTTCGCTATGATAGCGACCGTCGGATCACCTATGCCAACGAAGCTTTCGCGAAGCTCATGGGGCAGGAGCGGGAGGATCTGAAGGGCGCGCCTCTCACTTCGGTCGTGAAGGATATAACACCGTCCACTGACGGCGCGGTTCGCAGTCAGCGGATCGATGAAGAGCTCCATACGGCGCAAGGAATGCGCTGGATCGCCTGGGAAGAGACGGTCATTGAGACCTCTCGCGGGCCCGAATGGCAACGCATCGGTAGAGACGTCACCGACCGGGTGACTTCGGAGCAGGCGCTGGAGGAGGGAAGGCGCAAGGCAGAGGCCGCGAATGTGGCCAAATCCCGCTTCCTGGCCACCGTCAGTCACGAAGTCAGGACGCCGTTGAACGGGATTCTCGGCATGGCCGATCTCTTGGGCGAAACCCATCTCGATCCGGAGCAGGCGACATATGTCCGTGCTATCCGAACGTCTGGTGACGTCCTGCTGTCGCTCATCGACGAAATCCTGGACTTCTCGAAGATCGAGGCCGGAAAGCTTGATTTGACTCGGGCGCCCTTTAATTTGCGCGCGCTGATCGAGAGCGTGGTCGAGCTGCTCGCGCCGCGAGCCCAGGGCAAGAATGTCGAGATCGCGACCTATATTGCCGAGGACGTGCCCGCCCGCATCATGGGAGATGCTGATCGCCTGCGCCAGGTACTCATGAATCTCGCTGGCAATGCGGTCAAGTTCACGGACAAGGGGGGCGTGGGGATTCGCGCGGAACTGGCCGGGGAGGGCCGGCTTCGTCTCAGCATCCTCGATACCGGTACGGGCATTCCCGCCTCGCGACTGCAGGACATTTTTGGCGAGTTCGAGCAGGTGGACGAGCCGACGGGACGACGACAGGGTGGTACGGGTCTGGGACTTGCCATCAGCCGCCGGATCGCCGAGGGTATGGACGGCGCCATTACTGTCGAAAGCGTGCTTGGCAAGGGCTCGACCTTCACTCTCGACATCCCGCTCGAGGTGGCTCGCACAAGTGATCCCGCTGACGTGATCGTGCGGCCCGAGCTGACTGGGCAACGCATTCTGATAGCTGCGGACTCCCCCTTTGAGGCACCCTTCCTCGCCAGCCAGCTCAAAGCTGCTGGCGGAACGCTGACGGTCGTCGCGACAGAGGAGCAGGCGATAACGGCGATGGCTGAGGGGCTCGACATCGCGATCATTGATTGTGCGCTTGGCGACGAGCGGGCTCGCCGGCTGGCTGCCGCGGCGCGGAGGGCTGGTGCCTGGCGGACCATAATTCTGCTCTCACCGTTCGAGAGGCGTGATTTCGGGCTGCCGTCGGCGGCAGGGTTCGACGTTTTCCTGATCAAGCCGGTTCGCACACGCTCGCTCTTCCAGCAAATTGACGGATGGGTCGGCGGAGAACTCGTCCAGCATCAAAGCGCTCTTGCGGCAGAGCGAATGTCGGCGGGGCTGCAGACGACAGGACAGACTGCACGTGTCCTCCTGGCCGAAGACAATGAGATCAACGCGCTGCTGACTCTGAAGGCGCTCGAGCATTTCGGCGCAAAGGTCGACTGGGCGCGCGATGGTCGCCGTGCGCTAGGGTTTGCCAAGGGTATGCTCGCAGGTCGCATGCCAGCTTATGATCTCGCCCTGCTCGACGTTCGCATGCCGGAACTCGATGGTCTTGAGGTGGTCAGGCAGATCCGAGCCTTGGAGGGGGACGACAAGAAGCGTCTGCCCATCGTTATGCTCACTGCGAACGCATTCGCGGAAGATCGCCAGGCTGCGCTCAGGGCGGGGGCGGATGGCTTTCTCGCCAAACCTCTGGATCGCGCCAAGCTCAAGGCTTGGCTGCCAGTGCAGCAACAGCGCGAGGTAATGTGAGTTAGCCCGCCTTTAGGTCTGGACCTCGATTTTCCCGCTGGTGCGTGACCATAGCCGGCCAACGGAATGATGTGCCGGCTTCCTGGCATGCCTACTCCGGAATGGGAAACTCTCCATTGGCCCCAAAATCGGCAACCCCGTGTACAGCAGACGGAAAGGCAGCTGTTTAAAGGCCTTAATCCGTGGGGTGCCCGCGGTCGACACGTCATTGTCACAACACTGTAGAAAGCATAGCATGCGTCGGTTTGGTGGGACTTCGATCGCCCGCGAATCGTTGGCGATATCGGATGCAACCGAGGATTATTGGATGGTCCAGGGTCCCCTTCAGTCGAAGAAGGCATGGGTGGACAAAGTGCCCGCGGGCGCTTTGGGTGCCATAGCCGGCAAATTCTTGCCGTCAACCTGGACACCGTCCAACTGGGCGCCGGGTAATTGGAGTGTAGGACGCTTGGCATCCGCGTCACTGTCTGACCACACCGAGCCTGTTCTGGGCCGCATGGGATCACTCGAGGTGAGACTGGCCACGACCAAGAAGGAATTGAAGCAGGCGCAGCGTCTGCGTTACCGCGTTTTCTACGACGAGATGTCAGCGGTCCCCAATGCTGCCTCTATGATCGCGCGGCGTGATGTGGACGACTACGACGCCATCTGCGACCATCTGCTCGTGCTGGACCATGACGCACCGCGCCGCCCCTTCCGTGCGGCTACGCCCCAGGTCGTCGGCACGTATCGCCTCCTGCGCCAGGAGGTCGCGGACCGCAATTTCGGCTTCTATACGGCGGGCGAATTCGAGATCACGAAGCTCACAGACAGCAACCCTCAGTTGCGCTTCCTGGAGCTCGGCCGTTCCTGTGTCATGAAGCCCTATCGCAACAAGCGCACAGTGGAATTGTTGTGGTATGGCATCTGGGCTTACGTCCGCCGTCACCGTGTCGACGTCATGTTCGGATGTGCCAGCCTTGAGGGCACGGACCCGGAGCGGCTCGCGACGCCCTTGAGTTTCCTGCATCACCATGCGCTGTCGCCGGAGCCCTGGCGCGTCCGTGCGCTGCCGGAGCGCTTCGTCGCCATGGACAGGATGCCGGCTGCGAGCCTGGATACCAAGGCGGCGCTGCACAGCCTGCCGCCCCTGGTGAAAGGCTATTTACGGCTCGGCGCGACGTTCGGTGAAGGAGCGGTCATCGACCGCCAGTTCGGGACCACGGATGTCCTGGTCATGTTGCCGGTGCCCACTATCAATCCGCGCTACATCGAGCATTTCGGCGCGACGGCCAATCGCCAATCAGCCTGAGGATACGGCGGTCGTTCTATGTGCCGCCGGTCGTCCCTCTCCTGCGGCGAATAGTGCGTCCAAACCCGTTCGATAATTGGGGTAGGCGAGGCGAACACCAAGCTCGGTCTTGAGCTTGGTGTTATTGACGCGCTTGTTCTCGGTCCAGAAGCTTAGGCCCATCGGGGAGAGGCCGGCTTCCTCCAGCGTGGTTTCGGGAGGCGGCGGCACCCCTAGCAGGCCAGCGGCATAGGTGATCACGTCAGCCTGAGGAGCGGGCTCGTCGTCGCTGACATTGTAGATGCTGACGCGAGATTGATACCGTTCTACGGCTGCGCGAGCGGTGAGCGCTGCGAGCGTAGCCGCGATATCATCCGCATGGATCCGGTTGAAGACCTGCCCCTGTCTTGCAATGCGCCGCGCACGGCCGGCGGCGAGATCGGCGAGAGCGTTGCGTCCAGGGCCATAGATACCCGGCAGGCGCAGGATGTCGAGCGCGCGGTTCGCAGATTCCGCGAGACTCGTCCAGGATTTCTCCGCCCCTATGCGGAGGAGCGAGCGGGCATTGTGCGTAACGAGCGCCGTTGTCTCGTTCACCCAAGCGCCGCCGTGATCCCCGTAGACACCGACCGTCGAGAGATAGCCGATCCAGCGGATGTTGCGGCAAGATGCGATCTGAGGACCGAAGGCGCGGAGCGCCGGGCAACCATCTGCCCCGGGCGGCACGCTGACCAGGACGCCATCGGCTTTGGCAAGCCAGGCTGAAATCGCCGGGTCGGCCGTTTCCGTTCCAGTGAAGCTGAAGAGGTCGATGGCGAGTGGCTCAGGCGCTGCTGCATGGTTTTGGCTGCGATAGGTACCAGCGAGCGCCGTGAACTCAGAACCAAAAAGCCTGATGAAAGCCCGCGCGGAAAACCCCAGCCCAAATACGAAGAGCTTCATTGTCCTTCCCCGGGCGTCGCGGTGGAGAGGCCGCAGGACGCGGATCCAATTCCATGCGAGCTCTCAATCTCCAAGCCAGCATGCCATTCGGCAATGACACTTTCGTCCGCCTCGCCCGCTGCGTAGCGGGGAAGGAGCGCAGCGAAACCCTCGGCGGGCAGGAGGCGGGACAAGGCCCATACCGCGGCGCCGCGAACCAGCGGGTTGTCTTCCTCGAGCTTGGCCTGGGCCACTGGCGCCATGTTCGGGTCCCCTGAATTGCCGATGGCGATCAGCACATTGCGCAAGAAGCGATCACGGCCGGTGCGTTTCACGGGCGAGCCGGCAAAGCGCAGGCGGAAGGCTTTATCATCGAGCTCCGCAAGATCGGCCAGGGCGGGGGCCTCATACTCGGCGCCGGCGACGATCTTAGCCTCGCGCCCGGCCTCGGCGAATTTGTTCCAGGGACAGACCGCGAGGCAGTCGTCACAGCCGAACACGCGGTTGCCCATCAGAGGACGAAGGTCTCGATCGATCGGCCCCTTGTGCTCGATCGTCAGATACGAGATGCAGCGTCGCGCATCCAGCTGATAGGGGGCGGGGAACGCCTCCGTTGGGCAAATCGTGAGACAGCGCCGGCAGCTGCCGCAAAGCGGCGAGCCAGGCTCGTCGACGGGAAGTTCCGCGGTCGTGAAAATTGCCCCGAGGAAGAGCCAGCTGCCGAACGACCGCGAAACGAGCACACTGTGCTTTCCCTGCCATCCCAAGCCGGCGGCTTCCGCGAGCGGCTTTTCCATGACCGGGGCGGTATCGACGAAGACCTTGACATCCGCGCCCCCGGAGGACGCCAAGAAGCCGGCCACTTGCTTGAGCTTGCCCTTGATAACGTCGTGATAGTCACGGTTGCGGGCATAGACCGAGATCGTCGCCCGGTTCTGCAGAGCCAACGAAGCGAGAGGATCGCCAGAAGGGCCATAGTTCATGCCGAGCATTATGACCGAGCGCACTTCAGACCACAGCGCGCGCGGATCGGCTCGGCGATCTGGCGTCTCACCCATCCAGGTCATGCTGCCAGCGTAGCCTGCTTCAAGCCAGGCCGCGAGGCGTTCAGGCGCATCCGGGATGGCGTCGGGATGCGTGATACGCACGTCGTCGAAGCCCATCTGGCGGGCACGGTCGATTAGCGCGCGTCGCAGGCCTGCCATCGCGCGGGTGGCAGCTTGCTGCGGTGGGGCGCTCGGCTCGAAGCGAGCGGGAGCCTCTAGAAGTCGAGATCCTCGTAGTGGGCTGCCGGCGCCATGCCCGGCACCCGGTCCGTCAATAGAGCGCGGAACGATGGCCTCGATTTGACGCGCGCGTACCATGCCTTTGCGGTTTCATCCTCTTCCCACGGCACATCGCCGAGATAGTCGACACAGGACAGGTGAGCCGCGGCCGCGAGATCCGCATAGGTCAGATCCGGTCCGGCGAGCCAATTCCTCTTGCCGATCAGGAAGCCAATATATTGCAGGTGGTAGCGCACATTGCTACGGCCTGCGCGAATCGCACCCATATCCGGCGGGCCGCCGCCGAGTTCCGCCTTCATGAAGCGCTTGTAGATCTTCTCGGTGACGAGATAGGCCGAGACTTCCTCGTAAAACTTCACGAGGAACCAGTCCATCAGGCGACGTACCTCGACGCGGTCGGCCGGATGATCCGGCAGGAGGCGCCGGCCATCGAGACCAAGACCACGCGTTTCGTCGAGATACTCGGCGATGACGGCGGCGCCGGGAACCGCCAGGCCCTGCTCCTCGACAAAAATGGGAAGGTTCCCCGCTGGATTGATCATCAGCAGGCTATGGCTGTGCTCCCAGGGCTTTTCCTCAACCGTGGCAGGCGCGATGCCCATCTCGCCGAGAACGAGACGGATGAAGCGCGACTGAGGACAGAAGGGATAATGGTGGAACGTCGCCATTGAGTGTGTCACGCGATCAGCAGGTGGGGCGGCAATAACGATGAGTGAGGTCGACAGCGTGATAGCGCATCGCGCGAGAAACCGTTGCGCAAATTGGCGTGGAGGGCATTCGCATTCACAACATGTCCCGTATAAAACCCTGAAAAATGGCAAACAACTCGTTTTGCCGGCTGTGCCGGGCTTTCCAGCGTTGTCATTAAGGCTTCTCTAACGACAGCAGGCCCACAACGCATCCGAGCGTGGACCAAGGTCCTGTCGTGATTCCGAACCGCTTCCGTCATCCACCTGCCATGAAGCCGCCCCATGAAGCGAAATTATGGCATCGCACGAGTGCGTTAGCCTTGACAGTGCGGTGAAATGACGTCTTGCGGGGAATTGATCCAGCAGGTCCTTGAGGCTTTGGAGCGCCCGGTTCGCCCGCTTCCGGGGCGGGCAGCGCGCAGTCTCGGATCGTGGGATCAGCGATGAATACATACGATGTCGTGTCGGCGGCCATACTCGGCCTCGTCGAGGGTCTGACAGAGTTTCTGCCCGTTTCCTCCACGGGGCATCTTCTGCTTCTCGGCCATTTTCTCGGGTTCGAATCGAAGGGGCGAACCTTCGAGGTTCTGGTGCAGCTCGGGGCAATCCTCGCCATCGTTTCTGTGTATTTCCACCGCCTTGTCACCATCGCGAAGAAGCTGCCCTATGATCCGGGCGTGCAGCGTTTCGTGCTCGGCGTGCTGGTCGCCTTCCTGCCGGCGATGGTGATTGGCGCGTTCGCCCATAGTTTCATCAAGGAGGTGCTCTTCAACCCATGGATCGTGTGCGTCAGCCTTATTGTAGGCGGCTTCATCCTGATGGTTGTGGACCAGCGCGGGCTCGGTGGGCGTTATCGCGACATTTCTGAATTTCCCCTCAGCATGACGTTGAAGATCGGCTTCTTTCAGTGCCTTGCGATGATCCCCGGCGTCTCGCGCTCCGGCGCCACGATCGTCGGCGCGATGCTGCTGGGCTCCAACAAGCGCGCGGCGACGGAATTCTCCTTCTTTCTGGCGATGCCGACCATGGCGGGGGCCTTCGCCTACGATCTCTACAAGAACTACAAGCTGCTCGATGCCCATGACATCGGCCTCGTCGCCATCGGCTTCATCATGGCTTTTCTCTCGGGCCTGTTCGTCGTGCGGACCTTGCTTGACTACGTCAGCCGCCACGGCTTCGGGCTGTTCGCATGGTGGCGCATCATCGTCGGTGCCGCAGGACTTGCCGGTCTGATCGTCTTCGGCTGAAACGTGAACCAAAGCCGAGCATTGCGCCACGGCGCGATCCGCCTCAAAGTTGGCGCGGGACGAGCGCCGTCAATCGCGTTGTCGCCATATTGAGCGTGCATCACACCATCGCTTCGCGGGAAGACGACGGGCGGGAAGGACGAAAAGGGGGTACCCTGAATGATGCGACAATCGGTTGTTACCGTGCTTCTTGCCTTTGTCCTTGCTGCCTTCGCGTCGACCGTCCGTGCGGCGGATCCCGTATTTCCATCGGGGCTGAATATCGGTCTTGTGCCGCCCGGTGAGATGCGGGAGGCCAAGAATTTCCTGGGATTTGAGGATGAAGCGTCCGGGTCTGCGATCCTGATGACCGAGCTTCCGGCGGATGCGTTCACCCGTGTCGTCGAGGGTCTGAAGGTCGGCGAGATGGAGAAGCAGGGCCTTGCCGGCATCAAGCGGGAGGATTGGACGCTCGCGGATGCAAAGGCCGTCTTCGTCAGTGCGCGGCAGCAAGCTCGCTCCCACGTCATCAACAAATGGGTTCTCGTGGCATCGTCGCCGCTCAGCACGGCAGTGGTTACGGTTCAGGTTCCCGAAGCCACCTCCAGCGCTTACAGCGACGAGACCGTCCGCACAGCCTTGAAGAGCCTCGTCTTCCGCAAGCCGCCGCCGATGGAAGAGCAGATCGCCGCGCTTCCCTTCTCACTTGGTAAACAGGCTGGTTTCCGAGTTTCGCGCGTCCTGGCCGGCACTGGTTTGTTGATGACCGAGGGGCCCAAGGACAGCATCAAGGGCGCAGAGCAGCCAATCGTCATTGTCGCATCTGGGGATGGCGCCATTCCTGGTACGCTCGATCAGGACCGTTTCGCGCGCCAAGCTTTCAACGGTCTGGCGAGCATTGTTGCTCCGGAAATCAAGAGCGCGCGCAATCTGACGCTGAAGAATGTGCCGTGGCACGAAATTACCGCTGTGGCCCAGGATTCCGAGACCAAGGACAAGGTCTTCGTGATGCAGGCGATCCGTTTCGACACGACGCGCTATATCCGCCTGATCGCCATGGCGCGCGAGCGTGACCAGAAGAAGATGCTGGCGCGTTTCGAGACGATCCGCGATAGCATCGCGCCGAAGCCCGAAAAGGCCAAGGAATGATCGCCGACACCGGAGCCGGGTAATCGGTGCGGCGTAAATGAAAGGCCATCGCGGGCCAGCCGCGACGGCCTTCTCTGGGAGATGACCAGGATCTGTTCGATCCTCAGTACTGCCGGCGAGAGGGCAGGCAGCACCTCCACTTATTGGACGGTGCCGGACTCAGAGGAATTGCCCGCTGCAGTCTTCGGGCCACCTTTCGATACCCCGACCATGGCTGGCCGCAGCACGCGCTCGCCGATTACGAAGCCCGACTGGATGACCTGCACCACCGTGCCGTGGGGCTTGCTCGCATCCTCGACCTCGAACATTGCCTGATGCACATTGGGATCGAATTTCTGGTCTACAGGGTCGATCTTACGCACGCCGTGGCGTTCGAGGGTCTTGATCAGGTCACGCTCGGTCAGTTCGATACCTTCGAGGAAAGGTTTGACTGGGTTGTCGCTCTGCTCGCGGATTTCCGCGGGAATCATCTCGATCGCGCGACGGATATTGTCGACGGCCGTCAGCATGTCGCGCGCGAAGCTTGTAACACCGTAGGCCCGCGCATCAGCAATTTCACGCTCCGTGCGCCGGCGGAGGTTTTCCATTTCGGCGAGCGTCCGCAGGAGCTTATCCTTCAGCTCGTGCTTTTCCGCTTCGAGCTCGGCGATCGCCGCCGCTTCGGCGGTGATCTCGTCTTGGACATTGCCCGCGAGCGAGTCATCTCTCTCGATGGCGTTGTTCTCGGCGTCAGCCTGCTCGGGGCGGGGCGGCGTCTGGGTCATGGCTCTCGTAGCTGTTGATTGTTTGTCATCCGTGATATCAGGTCAGACAGACCAAAAATCAAGCATTTGTCTGGTCTGCATCGTCCTTCCGGCTTTTGTTCGTCGAACGCCCAAGGCCTCTATCCGGCCTTGCTGTCAGCGGCGTTGGCGTCCTCATCCAGAAAGATGCGCTCAATGGCGCGCCGGATGGCAGCCTGCCGATTGGTGTTGTCGACCTTCGCGCCGGTGAGGTCGGTGACATAAAAGACGTCCACCACCTTCTCGCCGTAGGTGGCGATATGGGCGGATGCGATGTTCAGGTTGAGCTGGCTGAGCACCGTCGTGAGGTCATAGAGCAGCCCCGGGCGGTCGAGCCCGGAGATTTCGAGCACCGTGTGCCGGTCCGAGAGGCTGTTGTCCACAATGACCTCGGTCGGAACGTGGAACGTGCGGCTGCGATCCTTCTTCGGGCGGCGCGATGCGACCAGATCCGCAATGCGGACTTCCCCTGTCAAGGCGCGTTTGATGGCCTGCGCGATCCGCTCGCCGCGCCGGAGTTCATCATCGTCGCGATCGAAGGCGCGCGAGATGACCAGGGTGTCGAGCGCGAGTCCGTCTGTCGTGGTGAAGATCTGGGCGTCGACGATATTGCCACCGGCCGCCGCGCAGGCGCCGGTGAGGATGGCGAGGAGGCGCGGATGATCGGGCGCCGCGGCAACAAGCTCGGTGACGCCACGGAAACCGTCGGTTTCCACGGCGGTCACCGTCGTCTCGCCGGTTTCCTCCGCGCGTCGGATAAGCTTCGCATGCTGGATCTTGCGGGCAAGATCCACCTTCAGCCAGTAAGGCGCATAATGCCTTGCGGCATAGGCCGCGAATTCCGCGCCGGACCAGTCCGGAAGCGCCTCGCGCAGTTCCGCTTGGGCGGCGCTGACACGCTCGTTGCGACTTGCCGAGATGTGACCCCCGGTCAGGGCGATCTGCGTCTCATAGTAGAGACTCCGCAGCAACTCGCCCTTCCAGCCGTTCCAGACGCCTGGACCAACGGCCTTGATGTCACAAACCGTCAGGATCAGGAGCAACTTGAGCCGTTCCATCGTTTGAACGGTGCCCGCGAAGCTGCGGATCGTCGACGGATCGTTGATGTCACGGCTTTGGGCGACCATCGACATGAGGAGGTGATTGTCGACGAGCCAGGCTGCCGTCTCTGTCTCTGCCGGGGTCAAGCCGAATCGCGGTCCCAGCTTGCGGGTGACGCGGGCGCCACCGGTAGAGTGATCGCTCTGGCGGCCCTTGGCCACGTCGTGCAGGAAGACCGCGACGTAAAGCGCCTTCCGGTTCTGAATGGTGCCGATGACCTCGCCGGACAGCGGATGCTCCGCGTCGACCCGCCCGGCATCGATATCGGCGAGCACGCCGACGGACCGCAAGAGATGCTCGTCGACCGTGTAGTGATGGTACATGTTGAACTGCATCAGAGCGACGATGCGTCCGAATTCCGGAATAAAGCGCCCGAGCACGCCGGATTCGTTCATACGCCGCAGAACAACTTCGGGCGCGTTGTGTGACGTTAGCACGTCCAGGAACAGGCGATTGGCTTCCGGGTCATTGCGCACCGAACGATCGATCAACGTCAGTGAGCGCGTCGCCAGGCGGCTGGCATCCGGATGGATGGCATAGCTATGTCGGTCGGCGAGCCAATAAAGCCTGATGAGGTTGATCGGGTCGCGCTTGAACACCTCGTTGTTGGCGATGGTGATCCGATTATTGTCGAGGATGAAGTCCCGCGATTCCAGCGTGCGGTAGTTACGGCGGCTGCGCAGCCGGCTGACGAAGCGGTCGAGTACCGGGCGGGGTTTTGCGTGGCGAGCCTCCAGGGCTGCGCAGACGATTGCCGTGAGATCGCCGACATCTTTGGCCGTGAGGAAATAGCGCTTCATGAAGCGTTCGACGGCCGAGAGGCCGCCATGGGCGATATAGCCGTTGCGAAGCGCAATAGGCGGTTGCAGGTCGAACGACAGGCGCTCTTCCGCGCGCCCAGTCACGAAATGCATGTGGCAACGCACCCGCCAGAGAAAGGATTCGCAGCGCTGGAACAGCGCGAACTCATCCTGGGTGAACAATCCGGCGGTGACGAGTTCCTTCGCGTCGCGCACGCGGTAGGCGTATTTGGCGATCCAGAACAATGTGTTGAGGTCGCGAAGGCCGCCCTTGCCGTCTTTGACGTTGGGCTCCACCACGTAACGCGAGGTGCCGGCGCGGTGCAGCCGAGCGTCGCGCTCGGCGAGTTTGGCCTCGACAAAGGCCGGCGCTGTGCCGCTGACGATTTCCTTGTCAAAGCGGGTAACCAGCTCGTCGAACAGCCCCTTGTCTCCGACGAGGTAGCGTGCCTCTAGGATGGCTGTGCGGATGGTAAGGTCGTTGGTCGCTTCCTGAATGGATTCGTCAACGGTACGTGTGGCGTGTCCGACTTTCAGCTTGAGGTCCCACAGCACGTAGAGCACGGCTTCGACCACCCGCTCTCCCCAGGCTGCCTGCGCAGTCGAAGTCTGGGCACCGCGCGATCGCGCCGCGCCCTTCGGTTTGGCAGGAGCGCTCATCATGAAGAGGATGTCGACGTCAGACCCGGGCGCCAGCGTCCCGCGGCCGTATCCCCCCACCGCGACGATCGCGAGGGTCGACAAAGGTATCGAGGCGGGTCTAGAGGTGTTTGCCGCCTGCGGTTGCGGATGCAGAACCTGCGTCACGACCCCGAAGGCGATGGCGATGATCCTGTCCATGGTCGCGGACAGGCGGTGCGCGCAAGCCAAGCCATCCCGCTCGGCAAGGAGACGCTCTTCGGCATGGACAAGCCCACGTTCGTGAATGTCCTTAAGGTAAGTGACGAGGCCATTGCGCAAGGCGATGGTATCATCGCCAAAACTGGCCTGGAGAGCGGCAATCGCCGCCTGGACGGGATCAGCCGGCGCACGCGCCATGACTAAGGCTCCGCTGTCGCACGGACGCGACGCAGGGTGAGATTGATGCGGCCGCCGGCGAACGGCGGTTCCTGGAGCAGTGTCGAAGACCCGACCAGGATCCGATCGATGCCATGGAAGGCGAGCCTCGCGGGACCGCCGAAGACGAGCGCGTCGCCGGATGCAAGTTTCAGGGAGGTTGTCGGATCGCGCCGGTTGGTCCCGCCGATGCGAAACACGGCGGTATCCCCGAGGGAGAGCGAGACGACCGGCGTCACAAGATCGTCCTCATCCCGATCCTGGTGCAGCCCCATCCGTGCGCCCGTGCCATAGAAGTTGATGAGGCAGGCCTCGGGTCGTGGTGAGGCCGGGGCAAGGTCCCGCCACGCTTCAAGCAGCTGCTCCGGCATGGCAGGCCAAGGCCGGGCTGTCTCCGGATGGGCGGGTTGATAGCGATATCCGCGTGCGTCGGAGACCCAGCCAAGCGCGCCGCAATTGCTCATGCGTACGGAAAAGGGTTTGCCCGTGCGCGGCATACGGGGGGTGAAGAAGGGGGCTTCCTGCAGAATCACGCGTAGTGCGGCGACAAGATCGCCCTGTTCCTGCGCGTTGAGATAGCCAGGGTGGTAGGTCACCCCCTCCCGGATGGCAAGAGCGCCTGTCCCCCCCACGCCTGTCACCCCTCCAGCACCCTTTTGCTCTCGACGGTCGAGTCGGCCTTGAGACGATAGACCAGGGGCACGCCCGTCGCGAGTTCCATACTCGGGATGGTCTCGGGGGTCAGCCGATCGAGGACCATGACGAGCGCGCGGAGGCTGTTGCCGTGGGCCGCCACCAGCACACGCTCGCCGCGCAGCACGCGCGGCAGGATCTCGGTGATGTAATAAGGCAGAACGCGGGCGGCCGTGTCCTTAAGGCTTTCGCCGCCGGGCGGTGCGATATCATAGGATCGACGCCAGATATGAACTTGCTTCTCACCCCAACGGGCGCGGGCGTCATCCTTGTTGAGACCGGAGAGGTCACCATAGTCGCGTTCGTTCAGCGCCTGGTCGCGGATCGTCGGCAGGTCGGGCTGGCCAATTTCCTTCAGGATCAGGCTGTTGGTGTGTTGCGCGCGTGTCAGCACCGAAGTGAAGGCGACATCGAATTTCAGCCCGAGGGCCTTCAGGCGCTGGCCAGCGCCCGCCGCCTCGCGCACGCCCTGCTCCGTCAGGTCGGGGTCTTTCCAGCCGGTGAACAGGTTCTTGAGGTTCCAGTCGCTCTGGCCATGCCGAACGAGGACGAGCAGTCGCTCCATGCGAAGTCTCCTTCAATGATACGCGAGAGCAATTCCAGCCGACGCGTGCAGCGCTTTTGCGTCCGGAATTGCGATAAAACGAGGCGGCCGAGAATATCCGGTGCACCGGACCTCGACGGGCATTCTCTAGATCGCCGCGATGTCGAGAACGTCCGCCATGGAATAGAGGCCGGGCTTCTTGCCATGCCCCCAGAGAGCGGCGCGAACCGCGCCATGCGCGAAGAGACTGCGATCCTCAGCCTTGTGCGACAGCTCGATGCGCTCGCCGGCGCCTGCAAAGATCACGCTGTGTTCCCCGATCACGGAGCCGCCGCGCAGCGAGGCGAAGCCGATGTCGCCTTCATGCCGGGCGCCGGTGATGCCGTCGCGGCCACGGTCGGCGTGATCCTTCAGCAAGATGCCACGCCCCTTGGCAGCCGCTTCGCCCAGCATCAGCGCCGTGCCTGACGGTGCATCCACCTTCATGCGGTGGTGCATTTCCACCACTTCGATGTCGAACTCCGCGCCGAGCGTCCTGGCAACGCGCTCGACCAGGGCCGCCAGGAGATTGACGCCGAGGCTCATATTCCCCGAACGAATGATGACGGCATGGCGCGCCGCCGCCTCGAGCTTGGCGATATCGGCCTCGTCGAGACCGGTGGTCCCTACGACATGAACGATGCGTGCTTGTGCCGCGAGCCCGGCGAAGGCCACGGTCGCCGCGGGCACTGTGAAATCCAGCACGCCGTCCGCCGCCGCAAAGGCTGCGAGCGCATCATCGGTAACCGGGATGCCGAGCGTGCCGACACCGGCAAGCACACCCGCATCCTGCCCAAGCGCTTCGCTGCCACTCCGCTCGATAGCCCCGGAGAGGCGCATGCCTGCGGTCTCGCTGACGGTTTTGATAAGCATCCGTCCCATGCGGCCGGCTGCCCCAACAACGACGAGGCGAAGTTCGCTCATCCCCGGTTCTCCTTGTCCTGATAACCGCCGCCGGCCTGCCCGAGGTCGCGCGCCGGCTTATACGCCCTCGACCGCGATCATGTCGGCGATGCCTGCGTTCTCGCGGGCCGCCTTGGCCTTCTGGTATTCGGGTGAGTTGTAGTAGGCGACAGCCTTATCATAGGACTCGAACTCGATGACGACGTTGCGCGGCCGGCCTTCGCCCTCAAGTACCTCCGAGCGGCCGCCACGCATCAGGGGCTTACCGCCATAGAGCTTGATGGCTTCCGAAGCGAGCGCCACGTAATTGGCGTAAGCATCGGGATTGGTGACGGTAACGCGTGCGATCACATAACCCTTGGGCATTGTTCTGTCCTCAAATGGCTGATTGAATTTCGGCGATGATGGCGCGAGCCGCCGCTGCTGGATCGGCTGCCGCCGTCACCGGGCGCCCGACGACCAGATAGTCGGCACCGGCGCGGATCGCGTCGCGGGGTGTCATCACACGCTTCTGGTCCTGAGCGGGAGAACCTGCCGGGCGAATGCCTGGGGTCACGAGTTGGAGGCGCGGGCCGATGAGCCCCCGGACGCGCGCGGCCTCCTCGGCCGATATGATCAGACCATCCGCGCCCGCAGCCTCTGCCTGGCGCGCGCGCCGCTCGACAGTCGCCGCGACGTCTTCCGCATAGCCGGCTTCCAGGAGATCCGCGTCGCCATAGGAGGTCATCACCGTGACGCCGAGGATCTTCAGGCCGCCAGCGCCTGACTGCCCAGCGCGGCCGCGCACAGCCGCCGCCAGTGTCTGCGGGTAGGCATGGACGGTGAGGAAGGTGGCGCCGAGATCGGCGACCTGGCGTGTGGCGCGTTCGACCGTGGTCGGGATATCGTGGAGCTTGAGGTCCAGAAATACCTGCCGACCGGAGCGAGCCAAGGCGGCGGCGAATTCCAGGCCGCCGGCAAACGCCAGCTCGAGCCCGACCTTGTAGAAGGCAACCGCGTCCCCGAGCTGATCGACCATACGCTGCGCTTCCGCGACGCTCGGCAGATCAAGGGCGACGATAAGGCGATCCCTCGGAGAGGGCGGTGACTGAGGCGCGGTGGTCAAGGCTGGCGCTCCCCTGTTCGCGTGGATGCGCCAGCTGTTTACACGTCGGTCGTTCGTCTGTCGAAGTAAAATAAAGTTACCCGTCCGGGGATGTTTGCGGACTTATGAATTCATTGGTGGCGGGTGGGTTGGGCTCTACACGGCGAGATCCGGCAGATCGTTGGAAGCGACCACGAGTCGCCCCCTAGCGAATGGCACATGCCGGGAAAGCGAATCGGACCCGCGGAACGAACGACGCCAACGGCATCGGCCAAACGGAAATCGCCTTGTTTTCAAACAGAGCCGCTCCGCGAACTGGCCTATTTAAAGAGGCCGGCGTTTTTCCACTCCTTATCGACGCTCGCCACCCAGGACTTGAGGTCAGCGAGCCCGGCTGTCGCACTCCAGATATCTGTGTTGAACGTTTCCGAGATTTCGCGATCGGACATCTCGAGCACGCGATCGATCGGCGTATTCGTTTGTTCCAGCTGCGCCCAAAGTTCAGAGGTGCACCGCGGCAGGGAGACGAAGCGAACGGAAGCGTCGGGCGCGGCCTCCTTGATGACGTTCTTGACATCGATTCGCCCGAAGGACCCACCTACTTCGTTCAGCACGACGGTGACATGCTCGTAGGGGATGAACTTGTTGTCAGCGATCGTGCCCACCAGTTCCGCCACGTCTTCTATGGCATGTTTCTCCGCCTTACAGACGAGAAGGATCTCGCTTGGGGGCGCATTCGACATTTGCAGCACGCGGAAAGCGCTGCGGTGATGAGCCCACTGCTTCAGAAGCGACACCACATTGGCGCCAACGTCGATAACCGCGCTCCCACGCATCAGAATGGTGCCGAACTTGTCCCAATAGCGCAGGGCCGCGTTGGGATCGTTCTCCAGCTTCGCGGCTATCAGGCGCGCACCTGTCCCCAACTCATCGACCTGGTCAGGATAGAACTTTCCGATTTTTGAGCGTCCTGTATCGTCGACGAAATCAGCCGAGACCAGATTATACTTGGAATTCTTACGTAGAATATTCCGGAAAAGGAGTTGGGCAACAGTCGTCTTTCCCTGCCCACCCGCATGAGCTGCACAAATATAAGTTTTCATATTTTTGCTCGGCAATAAATTGGATGAAGCAATTATTAGTTGTATTTTAACCTCTCCGTGTCGCCTGTCTAGCATAAAATGGTTCAACGGGGGTAAAAGGCGAGGTCTTTCACAATTATGGAGGTGTAATTTATGTTGTCTCTGCAATAAGCGCGTATTGCTGAATAAAACTTATGAGCGAGGATAATCTGTCCTTGGCTGGGTGTGCTTTTTTGAAAGTTCTCTTTATCTTCAGCCGGCGCCCGCAATGATGGTATCAGCTTGTCCTAGGCAGGCGCCATCAAGGTTGGCGATCGAGCACCCATGATAGTACGGTGGCGGCTGTGCCTGGACGAAACCCCATCTTGGCATTGAATTGCGTGAGATAGCCGCATCAATCAACGGGTTTGGGCAGCCAGTTTGAGCTCATCCAGGCCAGATCGGCCCTCGCGCGTGAAGGACCATTCCCGGATAGCTGCGCGTGATGCGCTGGGGCCTAGCTACCGCTCGATGTCTGAGCGGTAAACCCACACACGCGCCGGTGGGAGGTTCCACCAGATACGCGCCGACCCCCGTGCCGTGTAGCCGAGGCCGCGGCGGGGAATGGGAGGCACGGTCGCGTAGGTGAACTGGATGAAGGGCGCCCCGCTATGCATCAGTGCGAAAGTTTGGTCGAGCAGAGCGCGCCGCATCGATAGGGGCTTGGTGAAAAGCGGCAGGCCAGAAACAACGGCGGCTGCGGGCTCCTTCACCACGGGCTGCAAGGTGCGCCCGAGGTTATAGGCATCGCCTTGGACAACAGTCGCCTTCGGAAATCGCAAACGTAGAAGCTTGCAGAAATCGGCATTAAACTCGACCAGCACAAGGCGTTCCTCGGGAAGGCCATGCTTGAGGATCGCTTCGGTGACAGGCCCAGTCCCGGGACCCAGCTCGATCACCGGACCTGGCACATCACAGTCGATGTAGGAGGCCATGGTCCGGGCCAGATGGCGGCCCGATGGGCTCACGGCCCCGGTGCGCAGCGGGTTTTCGACCCAGGATTTCAGGAAGCGTGCCTCATCCTCGATGCGGACCGGGCGGCTGCCGTTGCGGAGACTGTGCTGAAACACTTGGTTACCATCCTCGCTGGCTGCGCCAATGCCGCTAAAGCACTTGAACATTCTTAGGGAACCTCGGTGCGATGGTCCAGAGAATGCCTTACCCGATCTCACGCGGACCCGCCCAATCCCTCGAAGAAGTCCTTCACACGCGAGAAGAATCCCGCGCTTTCGGGATGGGTATCACGTGACGATTCCTGATCGAACTCCGCCAAGAGCTCACGCTGACGTTTAGTGAGCTTCTGTGGCGTTTCGACGACCACCTGAATGTACAGGTCGCCGGTATCGCGTGAACGCAGAATGGGCATGCCCCTACCCCGCAGGCGGAACTGCTTGCCCGTCTGTGTGCCCTCGGGCACCTCTACTTTGTGCTGCTTGCCGTCCACTGTCGGCACCTCGAACGACCCGCCGAGGGCCGCGGTTACCATAGAGATCGGCACCCGGCAAAAGAGGTCCGCGCCGTCGCGCTGGAATAGCGGATGGGGCTTGATGGACAAGAAAATATAAAGATCACCGGCGGGTCCGCCCCTCAGGCCGGCCTCGCCCTCGCCAGTCAGGCGAATACGCGTGCCGTCTTCAACGCCGGCCGGAATATTGACCGAGAGGCTGCGCTCCCGTGTAATTCGGCCGGCGCCGTTGCAGTCCGGGCAAGGATCGTCGATGACTTCGCCACGCCCCTGACAGGCCGGGCAGGTGCGCTCGATGGAAAAGAAGCCCTGCGCCGCGCGGACACGGCCGGCGCCACCACAGGTGGAGCATTGCCGCGGTTTGGAGCCCGGCTTGGCGCCACTGCCGCTGCACGTGGTGCATGCGGCGGCCGTCGGTATGCGGATGGTTTCGGTTTTACCCGCAAACGCGTCCTCGAGCGTGATCTCGAGATTGTAGCGGAGATCCGCCCCGCGCTCGCGCCCATTGGCTGAGCGTGCGCCTCGTCCGCCACCGCCACCGCGCGCATCCCCGAAAAAGGTATCGAAGATGTCGGTCATGAAGTCGGAAAAATCATTGCCGAAGCCCGGTCCGGCTCCAGCCCCCGCCTGCTCGAAGGCCGCATGACCAAAGCGATCGTAGGCGGCCCGCTTCTGCGGGTCTTTCAGGACGTCGTAGGCTTCGTTGATTTCTTTGAACTTGGCCTCGGCCGTGTGGTCGCCCGGGTTGCGATCCGGATGATATTGCATGGCGAGCTTGCGAAAAGCTGCCTTGATCTGCCCATCAGATGAGCCGCGCTCGACAGCCAGAACCTCATAGTAGTCGAGCTTAGCCACGTCTATGATCCTCGCCGTTCACTCGAATAATCTCTTTTTGAGCCACGATGCAAGTGTGGTTAACAGGCGAACAAGAACGATGCCGAGCGCGGTGCTTGATGTGCCAACAAGCAGCCACCACGCGTAGGCGACTGGGCGCAAGGCGTGGCTCGGCCCTTCGATAACTGTTATGGACTGTGCTGGACTGTCCATCTTGGCGATCCAGATCACATAATCCGATCTTGCCTTGGCCAAAGCCTTGTCCCGCAGAAAGACTCTGCGCTCCACCAACTGGCCTCTGACATTGAAACGGATGACGGCCTCGCCTGCGTCTTCCGTATAAGCATAGCGATTGCCCATCGCTTCGCGGATCGCCGTAACCTCGTCGCATGGCGCGAACTTGTGGCTGAGTGCCTGCTGCTTCTGCAACCGGAACGCGACGTAGCAAATATCGGTAAGGGACACCACCTCGGCGATCTGCCGCCGGGTGTACTGCAGAAAAAAGACAAGCGATAAGAGGATCAGCGGCACGCAAAAAAAGGCGCCGAGGGCAACCAGATTGGCGAATGTCGCCCACGGCGCCTTCTGCGCGACAGAACGCGCGCCGCCGGCCACCTGCTTGTCCATAGCGCACGATGTTCCAGACCACGATAGTTTGAAGATGATGGCCGGCTTTACCGGCCATCTGTACCGCCGTCAATTGATCAGGCGCGCTTCTTCTTGTCGTCGTCGACTTCCTGGAAGTCGGCATCGATGACGTCATCCTTCGTCTCGGCGCTGGCGGAGGCTTCCCCGCCGTCCTCATCGCCGCCGCCCTGGGATGCCTTGTAGACCGCTTCGCCCAGCTTCATGGAGGCCTGGATCAGCTCGGCTGTCTTGGCCTTGATGGCTTCGAGGTCGTCACCGGCAATCGCGGTCTTCACCGCTTGGATGGCATCGGTGATCGCGGTCTTCTCGCCTTCGCTGACCTTGTCGCCATGTTCGGTGAGAGACTTCTCCGTGGAGTGGACGAGGGCTTCACCCTGATTCCTGGCTTCCACCAACTCGCGGCGCACCTTGTCCTCGGCGGCATGCGCCTCGGCGTCCTTCACCATCTTGTCGATGTCGGCGTCGGAGAGACCACCGGAGGCCTGGATGCGGATCTGCTGCTCCTTGCCGGTCGCCTTGTCCTTTGCCGAGACATTGACGATGCCGTTGGCGTCGATGTCGAAGGTAACCTCGATCTGGGGCACACCGCGGGGCGCCGGCGGCAGGCCGACGAGATCGAACTGGCCAAGGATCTTATTGTCCGCAGCCATTTCGCGCTCACCCTGGAAGACCCGGATGGTCACGGCCGTCTGGTTGTCGTCGGCCGTGGAGAACACCTGGCTCTTCTTGGTCGGGATCGTCGTGTTGCGGTCGATCAGACGGGTGAACACGCCGCCAAGGGTCTCGATGCCGAGCGACAGCGGCGTCACGTCGAGCAACAGCACGTCCTTCACGTCGCCCTGGAGCACGCCGGCCTGGATGGCGGCGCCGATGGCGACGACCTCATCCGGGTTGACGCCCTTGTGGGGCTCCTTGCCGAAGAACTGCTTGACGACCTCCTGCACCTTCGGCATGCGCGTCATGCCCCCGACGAGAACGACTTCGTCGATCTGGCCGGCCGACAGCCCGGCATCCTTCAGTGCCTTCTTGCAAGGCTCGACGGTGCGCTGGATGAGATCATCCACCAGCGCCTCGAACTTGGCGCGCGTCAGCTTCAGGGCCAGATGCTTCGGGCCCGTCGCGTCCGCGGTGATGTAGGGCAGGTTGATCTCGGTCTGGCTCGCGGACGACAGTTCGATCTTGGCCTTCTCAGCCGCCTCCTTGAGCCGCTGCAGCGCCAGCTTGTCCTTTTTCAGGTCAATGCCGTTCTCGCGCTTGAACTCGTCCGCGAGATACTCAACGAGACGCATGTCGAAGTCTTCACCGCCGAGGAAGGTGTCGCCGTTGGTGGACTTCACCTCGAATACGCCGTCACCGATCTCGAGGATCGACACGTCGAACGTGCCGCCACCAAGGTCGTAGACCGCAATCGTGCCATTGCCCTTCTTCTCAAGGCCGTAGGCAAGCGCGGCGGCGGTCGGCTCGTTGATGATGCGCAGCACCTCGAGGCCGGCGATCTTGCCGGCGTCCTTCGTGGCCTGACGCTGGGCATCGTTGAAATAGGCCGGGACGGTGATGACGGCCTGCTCAACCTTCTGCCCGAGATAAGCTTCCGCCGTCTCCTTCATTTTCTGAAGGGTGAAGGCGGAGATCTGCGAGGGCGAATAGGTCTTGCCATCAGCCTCGACCCAGGCGTCGCCGTTTGATCCCTTGACGATCTTATAGGGAACAAGCCCGATGTCCTTCTTGGTCATCGGATCATCAAAGGTGCGCCCGATGAGGCGCTTGATGGCGAAAAACGTACGTTCCGGATTGGTGACCGCCTGGCGCTTAGCCGGCTGGCCTACAAGCCGCTCGCCTTCATCGGTGAAGGCGACGATCGAAGGCGTGGTGCGCGCGCCCTCGGCATTTTCGATGACCTTTGGCGTCGAGCCTTCCATGACCGCGACGCAGGAATTGGTCGTACCAAGGTCGATACCAATGACTTTACCCATGGAGTGATCCCTCACTTTCAAGCAGACCGGCGCCAGATCCCGAAGCGACCTGGCCCATGGCTCAACACAGCTCACATTCGGCTGACAACACACATGCGCCTTCAGCCTGGTTTTAGCTAATCGCACATCGGCCGCGTATATAAGGACCAGCTCCACAGCTCGCAAGCGGGCTGGAGAGGTGGCAGGCGCCCGATATTTGAATTGATTGGAAAGTGGGCTCTCGTTGCCGTGTTCGCAAGGGCTGATTCGCGTGGTAGCCTAACAATAAGCTTGGGTTTGGGTGGTGGCCTTGTGCAGCAAGTTGGCTGATGGACAGCTTTGGCGTCCGCCAGAAGTGGCGAGGCTTGCCGCACGGCCGACGGCGTGGCCGCATATCTCTTTTCCCATGCTCTGGGTGGCATCCACAGTTTTTCTAATCGGCTTAACCGGATTGGCGCCGCGGCAAGCGCATGGGCAGGCTCTCATATTGCCCGGCGCTCAGCCTCCCACTCCAG
Source organism: Chelatococcus sp. YT9 (assembly GCF_018398315.1). NCBI lineage: Bacteria > Pseudomonadati > Pseudomonadota > Alphaproteobacteria > Hyphomicrobiales > Chelatococcaceae > Chelatococcus > Chelatococcus sp. YT9. The sequence continues at coordinate 826,154 of NZ_JAHBRW010000001.1, read as the reverse complement.
CCGGGGTCAGGCAGCAGCCCCTTCGCGATGGGCGCTCATCCCCTACGGCACGACCACAGGGCGCGCGTGCCGCGGCCCAGTCGAGCACGCGTTCCGCGGTCGCTCGCACCGTTATCGGGGCGCCTCTCTTCCACAGCGGCCGTAGCGGGCGGTTCGTGATCGAACGGGTCGACGAGACCAGCTTCTCCGGCCGCTTGCGGGTGGAGGGTACGCAGATTTCCGATCCCGGAAGCGCTTGCGCCGTTGAACTCGGCATGAGCGAGCCGGTCGGGCTCACCTATCTCGGGACCCCGCTGGGTATGCCGCGCTATCAATTGGCAGCGCCGATCTGTCCAATGGTGTTCGACGTGCTGGAAGGTGCGGTGCTGGTCGCCAACCATGAGGAGACTTGCACGTTCACCGCCGCGGACTGTCAAGGGCGCATCGGCGGGCTGTGGGGCCCTCAGCCTCAGGGGCTTGTCGCTCAGGCCAAGGACATCGAACGCCGCCGCAGCCGGGAGGAGCGCAACCTGCGCGAGAAGTTCCGTAGTCTGCTCAAACGGCTATCAGGTAACGAGCAGCGCGAGGCCGCGGCGGAACAGGCCGGTTTTTCCTCCGAACGCGAAATGCTGTGCCGCGACTATGCGGACGAGGTGAGCCATGGCTTCTGCGCCGAGCGCGTGACTTCGGCCCGCGTGACGGCCGTCGACGCCCGACTTGCCGTGACGCCTGAGAAAAAGAAGACCGCGCGACCCTGAAAAGAATCAGCCGCGCTTTATGTCGGCAAGGGCACGGCCGAGGGCATCACCAAATTTGGCTTTTTCCTCTGGGGCGAGTTCGTGCGCGACGGTTATCCTTTGCCCCCGTGACACCAGGGCAAGCTGCTGGACGCCGAATTCCGCATGAACATCGCGCTCCAGGCGGGTCCAGAGCGGGTTGAAGCGCCATTCTTTTCGTTGGCCTCGGTGGGAGACCTTGCGCAGCAACAGTTCTAAGGGACTGAGGATGATCTCCTCGAAAGCGGAGGCCCGGGCGAAGCTGACACGAAAGGCAATGTAGAGTGCAAGCAGGTCCAGGCCGAAGAAGCCGGCGACGGGCCAAGCACCCATGATCACGAAGGGTAGGCTGGAGACCACGCTCGCGATGCAAAGGAGTGCGATGAGCAGCCTGAAGCCGTGGCGACCAAGCGAGCGATGGGGCGTGATGACAGCCGTGAAGACTGGTCTTTCACGGTCGGCGCTCGTGCCATCATGGAGTCCGGCGGCCGGAATGAGGGGAACAGAAGTCTGAGCGGCTCCAGCGGAGGCGGACTGCGGATCATCTGTGGTCATCGGAGGGATACGGGCTCCCGGTGGGTTTTGGCCCATGCCCCAAAGACTCGGATCTCAGGCCGGACTGTGTCCGCACTTGAGGCCTCGTCCCTTGCTGGAGCCACGTTCGTTCTAGGGCCTTGTCCGTTTTTACTGCACAACAGTATAAGCGTCGGATGGCTGCGGGCGATAAACAAAAATCGGGGAGGGCGCCTTCGACGGGCGCTGGACCCACTGTTTCAAAAGGTCGCGCGACTCGCTCGACGCAGTCCGTCTCACCGGAGGAGCGCGGGCGGGCGAAGGGTGAAGGTCTCGCGAAGGCCAGGGCGAAGACCGGCCCAGGAACCGTGACGCCCACCGCGTCAGTTCGGAAGGCCATACCCAAGGCAGCGGTGGTCGATCCAGCCGTTGTCGAAGAAATTTTCAGCCGTTTCCATCGCGTCGATCCGGAGCCCAAGGGCGAACTCGACTATGTCAACGCCTATACACTTCTCGTCGCTGTGGTGCTTTCGGCGCAGGCGACCGACGTCGGCGTGAACAAGGCGACCCGGGCCCTGTTCGCGCTCGCCGACACGCCGCAGAAGATGCTCGATCTCGGCGAGGACAAGGTGCGCGACCATATCAAGACGATCGGCCTGTTCCGGGCCAAAGCGAAGAATGTGATCGGCCTGTCGCGTCAGCTCATTGAGAGGTTCGGAGGCGAGGTGCCGATGTCGCGAGCGGCGTTGGAGACGCTGCCGGGTGTAGGGCGCAAGACCGCCAATGTGGTCATGAACATTGCTTTCGGCGAGCCCACGATCGCGGTTGACACCCATCTTTTCCGCGTCGCCAACCGTATTCCCCTGGCCCCGGGCAAGAACCCGCTGGAGGTAGAACTCGGGCTTGAGGCGATTGTCCCGGAGCGCTACCGCCGCCATGCCCATCACTGGCTCATCCTGCACGGTCGGTATGTCTGCAAGGCGCGCAAACCGGAATGCTGGCGCTGCCTTATCCGAGATCTCTGCCGTTTCGAGCCGAAAACGCCTGCGGTCGCAGGATGACGGGTGCTTAGGTCACGCGCCTTGTCGGCCGAGCTTGCGCATGTCGTCGAGCCATTTGCGCCGGGTTGCGTCACTCACGCCGGTGACCATGCCGAACAGGCTTTCACGGACGGGGCTGATGCCGACGAAGCGCAGGATATTCCGTTGCAGGGCTTTGAGGCCATGGCCGAAATACCACCAGCGATAGGCGAGCACCGGCATCGACATCGTCACGACAAGACGGGCGGAGCGGCCCGTGAGCTGCGTCCGCGGAACGCCCTTGTCATAGCCGAAGGCAAAGCCCGGCCGCATCACTTGCTCCAAGAAGGCCTTGACGAGGGCCGGCATGGTGCCGAGCCAGAGCGGAAAGACAATCAGGATATGTTCGGCAGCTAGTATGGCTTCCTGAGCCGGTTTCAGGTTCGGCGGCACCGAGTCGTTCTCGAACGACGACTGGCTGCGCAGAAACGGAACGTCGAGGCTGGCCAGATCGACGGAACTGATCTCGTGGCCGGCCTCGCGCGCGCCTTCCACATAGGCGTCCGCCAGGGCACGGCACAGCCGTTGCTCGTCAGGATCAGGATGTCCCTGGATAATGACAATGCGCCGTGACATTACGCTTCCCTTCCTTGCATCCGCGCCATCTGGAATGGAGCGGACAAAGCAAAGTCTGGGCTTGGCGTCTCCGCGACGCATTGATCGAGATCAGATCACCGCTCAGCCGAGGCGCGTGGTGATGGCGTCCCATACGGAGGCCGCGAGATCAGGCCCCCCGAGCCGTTTGATGGCGCGGATGCCGGTGGGCGAGGTCACGTTGATTTCGGTGAGATAGCCGTCGATGACATCAATGCCGACAAGGACGAGGCCGCGCGCCTTGAGTGACGGGCCAATCGTCGTGCAGATTTCGCGCTCGCGCTCAGTGAGATCCGTCGCCGCCGCGGCACCGCCACGCACCATGTTGGAACGAATGTCGTTGTCCGCCGGAACGCGGTTCACCGCGCCGAGAGCCTCCCCGTCGACCAGGATGATGCGCTTGTCGCCGCGCGAGACTGCCGGCAGGAATTTCTGCACAACCCATTGCTCGCGGAAGGTCGTCGAGAACAGGTCGAACAAGGAGCCGAAATTGGCGTCCGGCTGGGCGATGCGGAAAACGGCCGCGCCGCCGTGGCCATGGAGCGGTTTCATGACCACCTCGCCATGCTCGGCGCGGAAGGCCTCGATCTCGGCCTTGTCGCGGGTGATCAGAGTGGGCGGCATCAGCTGCGGGAATTCCGTGACGAACAGCTTCTCCGGCGCATTGCGCACGGAGGTCGGATCATTCACGACGAGCGTCTTCGGATGCACGCGCTCCAGGAGATGGGTGGAGGTGATATAGGCCATGTCGAAAGGTGGGTCCTGCCGTAGCAGCACCACGTCGACATCGGCAAGCGCCCGGCGTTCGCTGTCGCCCAGTGTGAAATGATCCCCGGCGATATCCCGCACATCGAGGCTTTGCATGGCCGCGGTCACGGTGCCGCCTGTCATGGAAAGCCGTTCGGGCGTGTAGTAGAGGAGCTGATGGCCTCTCGCCTTCGCTTCGAGGAGCAGCGCGAAAGTGGTGTCGCCCGCGATGTTGATGCGCTCGATGGGGTCCATCTGCACCGCGACCCTCAGTTGCGACGTCCGGCTCATGGCGAAGTCCTCATCGTGAAGCCCTCATGACGTTATCCTTCACTGCAAGATCGATGCTGCCTGATCCATGCGCGCGCGCAGCACGCAAGGCAAGTGTGGAGAAGCACGCGCTTTTCAAGCGCTAATCCATCGCCAAGGAGGCGACAGCCACGAGATGGCGGGGCAGGCGGCGTGGCGCCACAAAAACTGCGTCGAAGCGCAGCGTCATCCCGGCGGCCCATGGGTTATGTGACAACCAGTGGCGTGCCGCCCGGCCGAGCCGGCGTCGCTTGTCGGAGGTAATCGCCACGCGGGCGTCGTCCAGCTCGCGGCGCGCCTTCACCTCGACAAAGACGATGGTGCGGCCGCGCTTGGCAACAAGATCGATCTCGCCGCCCAGGGCCGCGTAACGGCGGGCGATGATCCGGTAGCCTTTGATCATCAAAAGGAGCGCGGCGAGCCTCTCACCGCCCAGCCCGCGCCGGTGGGAGACGAGGCGCTGGCGGGGTGGCACCGCTGTCATGCGTCGTCTGCTTCCGCGTCGGTCTCGGCACGATCCTTGGCGCCCGCCGCAAGCGTGAGTGCGCGCGCGTAAACTTCACGCTTGGGCAGGCCGGTATCCGCCGCGACGATGGCCGCTGCATCTTTCAGCGAATGAACTCGAAGAGCCGCCTCGATCCGCGCGTCGAGGTCACCGGCCGCTCCCTTCTCGCCGGCATCGGGCGGCCCGATGATGACGACGATCTCGCCTTTCGGCGGCCCCTCGGCCCCGTATTCCTGCGCCAGACTCATCAGCGTGCCGCGCCGGACCGTCTCGAACAGCTTGGTCAGTTCGCGCGCGACGGCCGCCGGCCGATCGCCCAGCACATGCGCGGCATCAGTGAGCATGGCCGCCAAGCGGCGAGGCGATTCGAAGAAAACGAGGCTTCCCGGCACTGCGGCGAGAGCGGCGAAGCGGCTGCGACGGCCGGCGCTTTTCTGTGGCAGGAAGCCCTCAAAGAAGAAGCGGTCACTCGGCAGGCCGGATACGACGAGTGCGGTCAGGACGGCCGAGGCGCCGGGCACGCTCGTCACGGCGATGCCTTCCTCAAGGACCGACGCGACGAGCTTGTAGCCCGGGTCCGAGACGAGCGGCGTACCGGCGTCGGAGACGAGGGCCAGTGCCTCGCCGGCTCTCAGGCGAGCTAGAATCTGGGGGCGCATCTGCGCCGCATTGTGCTCGTGGTAGGGAACCAGTGGCGTCGAGATGCCGTAGTGAGCGAGCAGCGTCTTGGTGACGCGGGTATCCTCGGCCAGAATGGCATTGGCTGCGGCAAGCGTTGCAAGGGCGCGGAAGGAGATATCCTTCAGGTTGCCGATCGGCGTAGCGACGAGATGCAGGCCCGGATTGAGCTTTTCCGCTTCGGCGGCAAGGCCGAAGGCGGTGAAGCTGTGGGCACGCTGGCGAGGGCCTTGTTGCTGCGGCACGGGTCGCTCGCCGTTCATGGTCATGTCTCCAGGTGTTTATGCTCCGCATGGGCTCGCATGGGGAAAGCCACGATAGTCGATATGCGGGGTATGGGAAGAAGCTGTTTACTATCACTCTCAAAGCTTGAGTGATTCGCTCTCGGTTGCTTTTATGGTTTATAGGCCCCGCAGGGTATCTGACCACGCCCTCACGGGCCGATGAAAGGGATGTTCAAGGATTTGCCGGTGTTGCGCAGCCTGAAAGACACTTTCGCGCCGCTTCTCACGCGGACTTCATCCGTGACCCGCAGATGGGTGCCGCGCCTCGGCGTGGTTGCCCTCTCCGGGATGCTCAGCGCCTGTTCGGGTGGACTGGGCGGCCTTGTCGGCGGTGGGGAGGGCGGGCCTGCCCTCGGCTCCAGCAACGTGCCGGGCACGGTGATCGGCCAGGGATCGGTCAAGGTGGCGCTGCTCCTGCCGCTGTCCGCGTCCGGGCAGGGGGGGCAGGCGGCGCAATCTCTGCGCAACGCGGCCGAGCTCGCCTATTCCGAGTTCAACAACCCCGACATGCAGATTCTGGTCAAGGATACCCGCGGTACGGCCGAGGGAGCCCGCGCTGCGGCCCAGTCCGTCATCAGTGAAGGCGCGGAGCTCATCATCGGGCCGCTTTTCGCCGCGGAGGTTCAAGCCGTCGCCCAGGTGGCGAAGCCGGCGGGCAAACCGGTCATCGCTTTTTCCACGGACGCCAACGTCGCCTCGCGCGGCGTCTATCTCTTGTCCTTCATGCCGCAGACCGAGATCAACCGCATCGTCACCTTCGCGGCGCAGCAGCGGCGTCGGTCCTTCGCCGCGTTCGTGCCCGACACGGCCTATGGCACTGTCGCGGAAGCCGCCTTCCGGACAGCGGCCGCCTCGGCGCGCGTCCAGGTTGGTCTCGTCGAGCGCTTCCCAACGGACAACGCGCGTATGCGCGAAGCGGCTCAACGCGTGGCCGCGGCGGCCTCAGGCGCCAATCCCCAGGTCGATACCATTTTCCTGCCCGATGGTGGGGCGAGCCTGGCGTCCGCAGCGCAGGCCTTGCAGACGGCGGGCGTGAACGGCGCGCGCGTCAAGCTCGTGGGCACTGGTATATGGAATGATCCGCAGGTGCTCGCCTTGCCTACGATGCAGGGAGGCTGGTTCGCCGCTCCGGATTCGGCGGGCTTTGCTGCCTTCTCGCGGCGCTATTCCGCCCGTTTCAACGCGGAGCCAGTCCGCATCGCGAGCCTCAGCTACGATGCGGTGTCGTTGGCGGCTGCGCTTGTACGAACGCAGGGATCGCAGCGCTTCAGTGAGCAGGTCTTGACCAACCCTTCCGGCTTCGCCGGTGCGGACGGTGTGTTCCGTTTCCTGTCGGACGGCACCAACCAGCGTGCGCTGGCCGTGCTTGAAATTCGCAATGGCGCCGCGGTGACGGTGAGTCCGGCGCCACGCGAGTTGAAGCCGGACAGCTGATCAGGCCGCGATGTCGGCGATGACCGCATTGAGGACGGGAAAGCCGGCAGGGCTGACCGAGATGCGTTCGTCCGGGTGGCGGATGATGAGCCCGTGTTCGAGGAGACCGGCGACGCGCTCCGGATTGAGAGCACGGCCTGACAAGGCAGCGTAGCGGCGGGGATCAATCCCCTCCGTGAGCCGCAAGCCCATGAGCAGGTACTCGTCGCCCTGCGCTTCCGGCGTCAAAATTTCCACGTCGGCGAGGCCGTGGCCTTGTGTCTCCACTTTTTCCAGCCAGGTTTCGGGGACAAGCTCCGTTTCCATGGCGAGACGACCCTGCGCGGTGACGAGGCGGCCATGGGCGCCGGGGCCGACCCCTGCATATTCGCCATAGCGCCAATAGACCAGATTGTGCCGGCACTGGGCGCCGGCGGCCGCATGGTTGGAGATCTCATAGGCCGGCAGACCATGGGCGGCACAGACCTCCTGAGTCACGTCATAGAGCGCACGGCCAACCTCATCGTCCGGCACGACGAGCTTGCCAGCCTGATGAAGCCTATGAAACCACGTGCCGGGTTCGATGGTGAGCTGGTAGAGCGAAAGATGTTCGGCGGCACGCGCGATGGCTTCCTTGAGCTCGGCGGCCCAGGCGACTGGCGTGTGATTGGGGCGCGCATAGATCAGATCGAACGAAAAGCGGTCGAAGATCGAGGCGGCGATACCGACCGCGCCCATGGCCTCCGCGGCCGTATGCCGACGTCCAAGCGCCTTGAGATCCGCGTCGTTCATCGCCTGCACGCCGAGGGAGACGCGGTTGACGCCGGCGGCCCGGTAGCCGCGAAAACGCTCGGCCTCGACGCTCGTCGGGTTGGCTTCGAGCGAGATCTCAACTTGCGCGTCCACCTGCCAGTGCCGGCCGATCGCGTCGAGGATAGCGCCGACCGTGGCGGGCTTCATGAGCGAGGGCGTGCCTCCGCCGAAAAAGATGGAGGTCACGGTGCGCTTCGGCGCCAGTTCGGCGCGATGGGCTAATTCCCGCGCGAAGGCCGCGACGAAGCGGGCTTCATCCACCGGCGCATGGCGAACGTGGCTGTTGAAATCGCAGTACGGACATTTCGAGGCGCAGAACGGCCAGTGTACATAGACACCGAAGCCCGCGTCCGCTGTTGGATGCATCATGGCCCTTGCTTTGCCGCGAACACCGCCGCCGCGCAAGGGCCAACCCTGTCGCGACCGAACCTGTGATCACGGCAGCCGGGCATTGCGGCGCACTGTTGCGTGTGTCGAACGCAAGCGCCACCGCCGATCCCTCCCCCCAGGGGAGGAGATCTTCGCCTTTTCAGTCGTGCGCCGGCAGGCAGGCCTCGGCAAGCTTCACGAAAGCGCGCGCCCGGTGGGACAGCGCGCCGGTCTTGCTCCAGCCGTGCTTATCCGCGCTCGCCATTTCGCCGAACGTGCGATCATGGCCGTCCGGCTGGAAAATGGGATCGTAGCCGAAGCCGAGTGTGCCGCGCGGTGGCACGATCGTGCCGAACACGCGTCCCTCGAACAGATCTTCGTGGCCGTCCGGCCAGGCGATGACGAGCGCAGATACGAAATGAGCGCGCCGATCGGCGGACGCCACGTCGCGAATGTCGAGCTCATGGGCGATGCGTGCCATGGCCGCGGGAAAATCCTTCGTCGGGCCGGCCCAGCGGGCCGAAAAGATGCCCGGGGCGCCGTCGAGCGCGGCGACGCACAACCCTGAATCGTCGGCGAAGGACGGCAGCCCCGTGGCCTGCGCGGCCGCCCGAGCCTTGAGGGCGGCGTTTTCGGCAAAGGTCGTCCCGGTTTCGTCGGGCTCCGGCAAGTTGAGCTCCCCCGCCGACCGTGCCTCGATGCCGAAGGGCGCCAGAAGCTCACGCATTTCCCGGAGCTTGCCGGCATTATGCGTTGCAATGACAAGCGGCGAGGTGATGGGTCGGGCGGGGGGAATGGGCATGGCTCACATCACCGCGATTTTTTGCAGCTCGACGAGCTTGGAGGTGCCGAGCTTGGCGAGTTTGAGAAGTTCAAGCAGTTCTTCCTCCGAGAAGGGGGTGCCCTCCGCGGTGCCCTGAATCTCGACGATGCCACCTGCGCCGGTGATCACGAAATTGGCATCCGTCTCGGCGGCCGAATCCTCGGGGTAGTCGAGGTCGAGCACGGGCGTGCCCTTGTAAATGCCGCAGGAAACGGCCGCGACATGGTCCTTGAGGGGATTGGTCGCGATAATGGAACGGGCCCGCATCCATGCAAGGCAGTCATGCAGCGCGACCCATGCTCCCGTGATCGATGCGGTGCGTGTGCCCCCGTCCGCCTGCAAGACGTCGCAATCGATGGTGATCTGGCGCTCGCCCAGCGCGGCGAGATCAACGACGGCACGCAAGGAGCGGCCGATCAGACGCTGGATCTCCTGGGTGCGCCCGGACGGCTTGCCGGCCGTGACCTCGCGGCGGGTGCGCTCCAGCGTCGCGCGCGGCAGCATGGAATATTCTGCCGTGACCCAGCCTTTGCCGGAGCCGCGGACCCACATCGGGGGGCGTTCCTCGAGCGAGGCCGTGCACAGCACGTGGGTATCACCGAACTTCACCAGGCATGAGCCTTCGGCGTAGCGCGCGACCGCCCGCTCCAGGGTGACTTTGCGCAATTCGTCCGGAGCGCGTTTGGAGGGCCGCATCCTACAATCTCCCATTGTGCAGCCAGAACGCTGCTCAAAGCAGCTTCTAGAAGCAGCGCCCGTGACACGCAAGCTGATGCCTCACCCCGGCTGATCGCAGGCGGCCGTTGTGGTGGATGACCGGGAGGGATGGGCGGGTGCTGCTTGTGTTTGCCCCCTCTCCATCCCCATAATCTAGGGAACGCGTTCGAGGTGGGCTGCCTGGAAACGCGGAGTGGAATGGAAGGTTGAGACAATACATGAGTGCACCAATGAGCCCCCCTCTTTCCGAGGCTGAAGGCAAGGGCGTGCTCGTCGATATCAACGAACGCTCCCGCGAGATTTTCAAGCAGATCGTGGAGAGCTACCTTGCAACGGGTGAGCCGGTCGGCTCGCGCAACCTGTCGCGCATCATCCCGATGGCCCTGTCGCCGGCCTCCGTGCGGAATGTGATGGCCGATCTTGAACATGCGGGTTTGCTCTACTCGCCGCATACCAGCGCCGGCCGTCTGCCGACCGAACGTGGGCTGCGCTTCTTCGTCGATGCGCTCCTTGAAATCGGCGACCTCGGCATGGAAGATCGGGCGCGCATCGAGGCCGAGGTGAAGGCCCATGGCGCCGAATCCTCTTTGGACGCGGCGTTGAGCCAGACGATGTCAGCGCTGTCCGGGCTGTCGCGCGGGGCAGGGGTCGTCGTCACAACCAAGCAGGATGCGCCGCTCAAGCACATCGAGTTCGTCCGTCTGGACCCCAGCAAGGCCCTCGTCGTGATGGTCGCGGAAGACGGGAAGGTTGAGAACCGTGTGCTCGACCTGCCCCCCGGCTTGCCCACGGCCGCGCTGATCGAGGCCGGCAATTTCCTCAATGCCCATATCCGCGGTCGAACGCTGGCCGACGCCAAGCGAGAGATCGAGCGCGCCCGCGAGGCTATGGAGCGGGAGCTCGACGCCATCACCGCGCGCCTTGTGGAGGCTGGACTTGCGACCTCGGTAGGCCCGGCCGACAGCCGCCAGCTCATCGTGCGCGGTCAGGCGAACCTGCTCGACGACTTGCGCGCTGCCGAGGACCTTGAGCGCATCCGCTTGTTGTTCGACGATCTCGAGACCCAGAAGGAGGTCATTGACCTCCTCGCTCGTGCGGAACAGGGCGAGGGGGTGCGCATCTATATCGGTTCGGAGAACAAGCTGTTCTCGATGTCCGGCTCCTCGATGATCGCGGCTCCCTTCCGCGACGGCTCGCAGCGCATCGTCGGCGTCGTCGGGGTCATCGGACCGACGCGGCTGAATTACGCGCGCATCGTGCCGATGGTCGACTATACCGCGAAGATCGTTTCAAGCCTGCTCGACGCCCGCCGGACTTGAAGAGCTAGTCGGCCCGAGGCGCTTGAAAAAGAAGGTCGTCGGAGCGAGCGCACCGGCCGGTGTATGGGAGTGGTCCGGCACGACGCCGTATTCCGTCCAACCGCAGCGGCGGTAGAGCCGTTCTCCAGCACTGCCGCTTGCGGTGTCGAGCATCAGGAGCGTGCGGCCGTTGGCAAGGGCCGCCTGTTCCGCGGCTGTCAGCAGTCTCGCGCCGAGGCCTTGGCGGCGCGCATCCGAATGGACAAGCATCTTGCCGATCTCGGCGCGATGTGGCGCGTTGGGCTGCGGAGCGAACGTCAAGACGACAGTGCCGAGGAGACGCCGCCCATCGTCCGCCACGAAGAGAAGCCGCGTGCCTTCGCCGAGACCGGGAAACTGCCCGCGCCAGAACGCGAGAGCATCGGCATGGTCGAAGTCCGCCATGAAATTGACTGAGGCACCCCCGACCACCGCATCGACCAGGAGATCCGCAAGTTCACCTTCGCGTGTCTCGGCCTCGCGCCGGTCGATGGCTCTTATGGCGATGTCGAATGGCTTGCCCGTCATCATTAGCCCCGCGTACTGACGCTTCCCTCATACCACGCCCGGCGGGCGTTGTATGAGGGGTGGCGTTGCGGGACTTCGGCGCCGCCCCAAACCCGCGCTTACATGGCGTCCCGGCCGCGCAGAATCGGGCTCGCCCGATCGGGTTCCCTCTTGGCGCGGCGGGAGCGCACTGCTATGTGCCGGGCATGAGCGAGCAACCCATCGACACCATCCGCAACTTTTCCATCGTCGCGCATATCGACCATGGCAAATCGACGCTGGCCGACCGTCTGATCCAGATGACGGGCGCCCTGTCGGATCGCGAGATGTCCGAGCAGGTGCTCGACTCCATGGATATCGAGCGCGAGCGCGGCATCACCATCAAGGCGCAGACCGTGCGCCTGGAATATCCGGCCAAGGATGGCAAGACCTATATCCTGAACCTGATGGACACGCCCGGCCACGTGGACTTCGCCTATGAGGTGTCGCGGTCGCTGGCCGCGTGCGAGGGCTCGCTCCTCGTCGTCGACGCTTCCCAAGGCGTCGAGGCGCAGACGCTCGCCAATGTCTATCAGGCCATCGAGGCCGGCCACGAGATTGTGCCTGTGCTCAACAAGGTGGACCTACCAGCCGCCGAGCCGGACCGTGTCAAGGAACAGATCGAGGAAGTGATCGGGCTCGACGCGTCCGACGCCATCCCCATCTCGGCGAAGACCGGTGTCGGCATTCCCGATGTTCTGGAAGCCATCGTGACCCGCCTTCCGCCGCCAAAGGGCGACCGCGCGGCTCCCCTCAAGGCGCTGCTCGTCGACAGCTGGTACGATGCCTATCTCGGGGTCGTCGTGCTCGTTCGCATTGTCGATGGCGTGCTCAAGAAGGGCATGAACATCAAGCTGATGGGCACCAATGCCATCCACGGCGTCGACAAGATCGGCGTGTTCCGTCCGAAGATGGTTGATGTCGCTGAGCTCGGCCCGGGCGAGGTGGGCTTCCTCACCGGCTCCATCAAGGAAGTGGCGGACACGGCCGTCGGCGACACCATCACCGACGCCAAGCGTCCCTGCGCGGAACCGCTGCCCGGCTTCAAGCCGGTGCAGCCGGTGGTGTTCTGCGGGCTCTTCCCGGTCGATGCCGCCGATTTCGAGAACTTGCGCGCCGCCATGGGCAAGCTCCGGCTCAATGACGCGAGCTTCAGCTACGAGATGGAGACCTCGGCGGCGCTCGGTTTCGGCTTCCGCTGCGGCTTCCTCGGACTGCTGCATCTCGAGATCATCCAGGAACGCCTGGAACGCGAGTTCAACCTCGACCTCATCTCCACCGCCCCGTCGGTCATCTACAAGCTGCAGATGCGGGATGGTTCCGAGATCGAGCTGCACAACCCGGCCGACATGCCGGACGTGATGAAGATCGAGGAGATCGAGGAGCCGTGGATCCGCGCCACCATCCTCACGCCGGACGACTATCTCGGCTCGGTGCTGAAGCTCTGCCAGGACCGCCGTGGCGAACAGGTGGATCTCAACTACGTCGGCAAGCGCGCCATGGTGACCTATGACCTGCCCCTCAACGAGGTGGTGTTCGATTTCTACGATCGCCTGAAGTCGATCTCCAAGGGCTACGCCTCCTTCGACTACCAGATTACCGAATATCGTCCCGGCGATCTCGTGAAGATGTCGATCCTCGTCAATGCCGAGCCCGTCGATGCCCTCTCCATGCTCGTGCACCGTGCGCGCGCCGAGTCCCGCGGCCGTGCGATGTGCGAGAAGCTGAAAGAGCTTATCCCGCCGCATCTCTTCGTCATTCCGATCCAGGCGGCCATCGGCGGCAAGATCATCGCCCGTGAGACGGTGCGGGCGCTGCGCAAGGACGTCACCGCGAAGTGCTATGGCGGCGACGCCAGCCGCAAGCGCAAGCTTCTCGACAAGCAAAAAGAGGGCAAGAAGCGCATGCGGCAGTTCGGCAAGGTCGAAATCCCGCAGGAAGCCTTCATTGCCGCACTGAAGATGGATAGCTGAGGGGTTTTTCCGCGGTCATTACTCTCTGGTCATTTCCGGGGCCACGCGCAGCGTGGAGCCCCGGAATCCATGAACGCGACATTGGCAATTGATTGGCGGCGGTGTTCATGGATCCCGGACAGCCGCTGTGCGGCTTCCGGGATGACCCGGGCCGGGATGATGGTCGTCTCACTCAGCAATTGAGTGTTTCGTAGAGATCCCGCCAGAGCAGGATTTTGTGAAGGCGAGCCACACTTGTGTCCTCCATGCTGAAGGCCGCAATGGCCGCTATCCCCCTTCCCATCGACGACGCGCTTCCGGCGCTGACGCGCCATCTCCGCGCCGCGCCGAACGCGGTGCTCGTCGCGCCGCCCGGCGCGGGCAAGACGACGCGGGTGCCGCTCGTCCTCATCGGCGAGCCGTGGGTGGCGGGAGGGCGCATCATCCTGCTCGAGCCGCGACGGCTCGCCGCGCGGGGGGCGGCTGGGAGGATGGCGGCGACGCTCGGCGAGGCGGTGGGGGAGACGGTCGGCCTGCGCGTGCGCCTCGGCTCGAAGATCGGGCCCAAGACGCGCATCGAGGTGGTGACGGAGGGCGTCTTCACCCGGATGATCCTCGATGATCCCGAATTGGCGGGTATTGCCGCCGTTCTCTTCGACGAGTTCCACGAGCGATCGCTCGACGCCGACTTCGGCCTGGCGCTGGCGCTCGATGCGCAAGCGGGTCTGCGGCCGGACCTGCGTATTCTTGTCATGTCCGCCACGCTGGATGGCGCCCGCGTCGCGCGGCTTCTCGGCGATGCGCCTGTCGTCGAGAGCGAGGGCCGGGCCTTTCCGGTCGAGACGCGCTATCTCGGGCGCGATCCCGATCGCCGCATCGAGGATGAGGTCACGGATGCGGTGATGCGCGCGCTCCGCGCCGAGCCGGGCTCGCTGCTCGTCTTCCTGCCGGGGCAGGGCGAGATCCGCCGGGTCGAGGAGCGGCTTGCCCAACGCATCATCGATCCTGCGGTCGACCTTGCGCCGCTCTATGGCGCCTTGGACCGCTCGGCGCAGGACAAGGCGATCGAGCCCGCCGCGCCCGGGCGCCGCAAGATCGTGCTGGCCACCTCCATCGCCGAGACGTCGCTGACCATCGACGGCGTGCGCGTGGTGATCGATTCCGGCCTCGCGCGGGTGCCACGCTACGAGCCGAATATCGGGCTCACCCGGCTTGAGACCGTGCGCGTGTCGCGCGCAGCCGCGGACCAGCGGCGAGGGCGCGCGGGCCGCACCGAGCCCGGCGTCTGCTACCGGCTGTGGGAGGAGGCCGCTACCGGCGCGCTGGAAGCCTTCGCCAAGCCGGAGATCCTGGCGGCGGATCTCGCGCCGCTCCTGATCGCCTCGGCGGCCTGGGGGGTGGCCGATCCCACGGCGCTCGCCTTTCTCGATCCGCCGCCGAAGCCAGCGCTCGGCGAGGCCCGGCGCCTCCTCGCCGATCTCGATGCGCTCGATGCCGATGGGCGCCTCACCGAGACGGGCAGGCGTTTGCAGGCTCTGCCGCTCCCGCCCCGGCTCGCCCGCATGGTGATCGCCGCGGCGGGGGGTGGGCAGGCGGGCCTGGCCGCCGACATCGCGGCTGTTCTGGTGGAGCGCGGGCTCGGTGGCACGGGGACGGATCTCACTGAGCGTCTCGGCCGCTTTCGCAGCGAGCGCTCGCCGCAAGCGCGCGATATGCGCCGGATGGCTGAAGGCTGGGCGAAGTCGGTTCCATCTGGGCGGCCGCAGGGTGAGCCCGGCGACGCCGGCGCTTTGCTCGCGCTCGCCTTTCCCGATCGTATCGCCAAGGCGCGGGGGAAGCCGGGTGAATTCCTGATGGCCAATGGGCGCGCAGCGGCGCTCGATGCGGCTGATGCCCTGGCGCGGTCCCCCTATCTCGCCATCGCCGAGATTGCCGGCGGCGGGGCGACCGCGCGCATTCTTCTCGCCGCGCCGCTCACGCTGGAGGCTATCGAGCATCTGGCGGGAGACCGCATCGTCACCGCGACGGAGGTCACCTTTGACAGGCAGGCGCGAGCGCTCAGGGCGCGGGAAACGCGGCGGCTCGACGCGCTCGTGCTCGGCGAGCGGCCCTTGCCGGTGCCGGCGGACGAGGCGACGGCCGCCATTCTCGCAAAAGGCATCGCCGGCCTGGGGCTCGGCGCGCTGCCCTGGACCAAGGCGATCAGCCAGTGGCGCGAGCGGGTGATGTTTCTGGCACGCGCTGAGGGCGGGGAATGGCCGGACCTGTCCGATGCCGCGCTCACGGCCGGCATTGCGGACTGGCTCGGCCCGCATCTCCTCGGCAGGACCGGCCTGTCCGCCATCTCGGCGTCAGACCTCGACGGCGCGCTCAAGGCGCTTCTGCCCTGGGACCTTCAGCGGCGGCTGGAGGCCGAGGCGCCGACCCACGTCACGATGCCGACCGGCTCCAACATCCCGGTCGACTATGGCGGGGAGGAGGGGCCGGGCATCGCCGTGCGTGTGCAGGAACTGTTCGGGCTCGCCAAGCATCCCACGCTTGCCGGCGGACGGGTTCCGCTGGTGCTGCACCTGCTCTCGCCAGCCCACCGGCCGATCCAGATCACCCGTGATCTACCCGCCTTCTGGCGCGGCTCGTGGGCTGACGTGCGCAGCGACATGCGCGGTCGCTATCCCAAGCACCCCTGGCCGGAGGACCCGCTCAATGCGGCGCCGACGACGCGAGCCAAGCCCCGGGGCACATAGCTGGCCCCGCGCGGGGTCGATCACACATGGGGCTGGATTGCCGCGAGCACCATCTCCGCCGTAACTGGGTTCAACGCCATGGCGATATCGTAGACGAGGCCAAGGCGTGTCAGTGCCTTGACATCAACGTCATGCGGCAGCGGCGAGAGGGGATCGACGAAGAAAATGAGGGCATCGATACGCCCTTCCGCGATCAGGGCGCCGATCTGCTGGTCGCCGCCGAGCGGGCCACTTTTCAGCCGCTGCACCTGGAGTTCCGGGCAACGCTCCATGACGCGCCCGCCGGTGGTGCCCGTGGCGAAGAGGTCGCAGGCGGAGAGCTTGAGCCGGTGAGCCGCCGCGAAATCCGCCATTGCGTCCTTTTTTGCATCATGGGCGACGAGAGCGATGGCGGTGCGACGCATGGGAAGTCCATTCCGGATACAAGGGGCATTATCGGGGAAAAGATAGCCTCGCACGTTGGCGAGGGAAACCACGACGCGGGGTGTCTTTCTTAAGTTGGCCCCAGCGGTCGTAAAGTGATCGAACCGTCTTCACAGGTTCGGGCGCGATGCTCTAAAAGGCCGTACAACTTTAGTCGGGTAAAAATCGAGGGAGGCGAGGGATGAGCGCGGCGAGCCGTGACGGTCGGATATCGACGAAGGATATCAGCGTGCGTAGCGCGGCCAATCCGATCGTCGCCCTGACGGCTTATACCATGCCGATGGCCAAACTCCTCGATCCCCATTGCGACCTCATCCTGGTTGGGGATTCGCTCGGGATGGTGGTCTATGGCATGGACTCGACGCTCGGCGTCACCCTCGACATGATGATCGCCCATGGCAAGGCGGTGATGCGCGGCGCCGCGCGTGCCTGCGTGGTGGTCGACATGCCCTTCGGCAGCTATCAGGAATCGCGCGAGGTCGCGTTCCGCAACGCTGCCCGCATCATGGCCGAGACCGGCTGTTCCGCCGTCAAGCTGGAGGGCGGGGTGGAGATGGCCGAGACAGTGGCCTTTCTCGTCGCGCGCGGCATCCCGGTGCTGGGGCATGTCGGGCTTAAGCCGCAGTCGGTGCATAGCCATGGCGGTTTCCGCGTGCAGGGCCGCGATGAGGCAATGGCCCAGGCCATCCGCCGGGACGCCGAGGCGATCGCAGCGGCAGGTGCCTTCGCGGTCGTTCTGGAGGGGACGGTAGAGCCTTTGGCGCGCGCCATTGCGGCGGATCTCGCCGCGCCGGTGATCGGTATTGGCGCCTCGCCTGCTTGCCAGGGGCAGATCCTCGTGAGCGAAGACATTCTCGGGCTCTATGGCGAATTCACGCCAAAATTCGTGAAGCGCTATGCCGAACTCGGCGCTGCCGCCAGTGAGGCGGTCGCCGCCTATGCGCGTGACGTCCGCGCCCACGCCTTTCCAGGGCCGGAGCATTGCTTCGGCGTGGCTCTGGCCCAAGCCGCCGCGAAGGTCAAGCCCGCAGGCAAGATCAAAGCCCCCGACAAGGCCAAAGCTTCAGCCAAGAGTTCTGCCAAGACGCCTGGCAAGACGCCCGTCAAGGCTCCCGCCAAGGCCCCCAGATAGTCGGATGGACCCCCATGTGTGCAGCCGTGTCACCACAGCCCGCGATCGCCGAAACCGTTGCCGCGCTGCGCACTATCGTGCGGGGCTATCGCGCCGCAGGACAGACGGTCGCTCTTGTGCCGACCATGGGGGCTCTGCATGAAGGCCATCTCCAACTGGTTCGCGAAGGCCGCAGATCTGCTGACCGGGTGATCGCCACGATATTCGTCAATCCTACGCAGTTCGGGCCGAACGAAGACTTCGCGCGCTATCCCCGCGACCGGGATGGCGACCTTGCCAAGCTGGCGAGTGCTGGCGCCAATGCCGTCTTCTTGCCGACCGTCGCGGTGATGTATCCGCCGGGCTTCGCCACCACGGTGACTGTCAGCGGTGTCAGCGAAGGCCTCTGCGGGGCATTCCGGCCGGGACATTTCGCAGGTGTCGCCACGGTGGTGACCAAGCTTCTCCTTCAGGCGTCCCCGGATGTGGCGCTATTCGGCGAAAAAGACTATCAGCAGCTCCAGGTCATCAAGCGGTTCGCGCGGGATCTCGACATTCCGGTGCAGATTCGCGGCGTGCCGACGATCCGCGAGGCTGACGGCCTCGCATTGTCCTCTCGGAACGCCTATCTCACGCCGGCCGAGCGCGCAGTTGCGCCGCGGCTGCACGGGCTTCTCGATGAGATCGCGGAGAAGCTCCAGGCGGGGCAGGATGCCGCGCCCTTGCTGGCGGCCGGGATGGATCGCCTGCGGGAAGCTGGTTTCGAACCCGTGCAGTATCTGGCTTTCGTGGATGCGGAAACGCTCGCGCCGCTCGACCGGGCGGAGCGCCCGGGCCGGCTGCTGGTCGCCGCCTATCTCGGCAAGACAAGGCTGATCGACAATGTCGCCGTGCTGCCGCGCGGCGCGTGACGATTTCCTGAGACCGAATTTTAGGTCATCAAGTCAGGTGCGGCGCGCCTAACTACGTTTTTCTCATCCGCCGCGCTGATCCCTCCCCTTCAGGGGAGGGGGCGCCGGGTGGGGCCACCTGACGCTGACCCGACGGCAATATTGGCAGGCCTGGAAGCCTCGGCTCAAGTCGCGTGATTCACCCGTCCTCGCTGGCGCGAGGTCACCCTCCCCTGAAGGGGAGGGACCGGTGGCGGTTCTCCACGTCACCCCGGAGGGTTTCCAAGTTACCCGGGAGGAAGCTGCTGTTCCAGGCTGATCGCTGCGCGATGGCCCCGAATGATCGCGCGTCAGTTACCCATGCGCTGGTTCCACATGCGCTCGCCGACGAGGCAGCCCGTGCGCCCCTGTCCGTTGGCCGGGGCACGTTCGACGCGCGGCTGAGCCTGGGCGAACTGAGGCGTTGGAGCGACGATGCCAGCCTGTTGGATCAGCGGCGCGATACGACCGAACTCGTTCTTCGGCGTCTGGTCGCTGTCAGCGATCTCAGTCACCAGCTTGGTGCGGATCACGTTGCTGAACTGCTGCAACTCCCGCAGTTGCACCATGAATGCGCCGACGCCACCGATGACGCAGTCTCGATAGTAGCCATCAAGATCGGAGATATCGGTATATCCCGGCCTTTTCAGCAGGATCGGCAGGCCGTTGATGGTGATACCCTGCGCAATCGCCTCGTCGCGTGCATCAGTCACGGCGCGCCCCTCGTTGTTCGGTCCATCGCCCGAAACGTCGATCACCCGCCGCATCGCCTTGATCCCGCCCGTGTTGAACAGCGCGGCCGAGAAATCGATGCCGCCCGAGATGGACGTGCGGAAGGCGCGTCGTATTGGCGCATTCGACAGAACTTCGACAAAGGAATCCGCGCTTTCAGGGCCCTCGATGATGCGCCAGGGCACTATGACGTCCTGGCTGCGCTGTCCGGCCCACTCCACATAGGTGACGGCGATGCGGCCGACGGCGCCCTTGCCGATTGCCTCGAGCACCTCACGCGAGCGCAGGGCGTCCATGTAGCCTTGTCGCTGCAGTTTCTGCTCGTCTTCGTCCATGGAGTAGGATATGTCGACGGCAAGAACGAGCGCGAGGTCAACCTCCTGCTCGGCCGCTTGTACTGGCTCGGCCATCAGGCCGATCATCCCACAGGCAATGAGAGTACCCGTGAGGAACAAGCTGCCAAGCCGCAGCTTTTCGCATACACGTGCCAACATCGTGCCCGCCCTCAAGTCTTTGTTGAGGCGAAAGACGATAGTGTGACACCAACGGCAGACGACGCCAAGTTGCTTGATGCAGCACGGCCTTATCGATCACGCCCTTGTGTGTGTGCAATCCTGTATTGCCATTGCAATGAGCGCCAATGCTTTGGCGAAAACTTCGTCAACTGTCAGATCTGACGTATCCAGCACCTGCGCATCCGGCGCTGCGCGCAATGGCGCGTCCGCGCGGTTGGCGTCGCGCGCGTCGCGAATGCGAATATCGGCAAGGATTTCAGCCTCGTTGGACCGCTCCCCGCGATTGTTCAGCTCAAGCGCGCGCCGTTTCGCCCGCACTTCGGGACTGGCGGTCACGAACAGTTTAACGTCCGCGTCCGGACAGATCACCGTGCCGATGTCGCGTCCGTCCAAAACGGCGCCCTGCGGCGCTGCGGCAAAGGTGCGCTGGAAGGCAACCAGGGCGGCGCGCACCCGCGGCTGTGCGGCCACGACAGAGGCGGCTTCGCCCATCGCCCGCTCGCGCAAGCGGGGATCATCGAGCAATGCGGGTGAGAGAGCCTGCGCCGCGCGCTCAGCGGCAGCTTCGTCGTCGAGCGGCTCACCGCGATCAAGCAAGGCCATCGCTACGCCACGGTAGAGAAGCCCGGTGTCGAGATGGGGGAGGTTGAAATGGGCCGCGAGCCGCTTCGCGAGGGTGCCTTTCCCTGAGGCAGCCGGGCCGTCTATCGCCAGGATCATCACGGTCAGCCGAGATTTGCGCCGAGCCGGCGCATCAGCGGCACGAAGCTCGGGAAGCTGGTGGCGATCATGCCCGCGTCGTCGATGGCCATCCCCTCCCTGGCGCCAAGTCCGAGCACGAGGAACGACATCGCGATGCGATGGTCGAGATGGGTGGCGGCCGTCCCGCCGCCGCGAACGCCCGCTGGCGTGCCGCCGACTCCTTCCACGATCAGGTCATCGTCCTCGATCCGCGCCTTGATACCCGCAGCGAAGAGACCCTCGGCAACCGCCGCCAGCCGGTCCGATTCCTTCACGCGCAATTCCGAGAGCCCCCGCATGCGCGTCTCGCCGCTGGCGAAGGCCGCCGCGACGGCCAGGATCGGATACTCGTCGATCATCGAAGGGGCCCGCTCAGCAGGAACGTCCACACCCTTTAGAGGGCCAAACCGCACCTCGAGGTCCGCCACCTCCTCACCGCCGTCTGTGCGATGATTAAGGAGGGTGATATCGGCGCCCATCTCGATGAGCGTGGTCACGAGGCCGGTTCGCAGCGGATTGGTCATCACGCCTTGCAGAATGACCTCAGATCCTGGCACCACGAGGGCTGCCACGAGCGGGAAGGCCGCAGAGGATGGATCGGCCGGCACGGCGACCGGAGCCGCGCGCAGCTCGGGCTGGCCCTTCAGAGCAATGCGGCGTCCGTGGGTGCCGGCGGCGGTGACCTCCACCTCTGCGCCAAAATGGCGCAGCATTCGCTCGGTGTGATCGCGCGACGCCTCCTGCTCGATCACGGTCGTCGTTCCAGGCGCGTTGAGGCCCGCCAGCAGCACCGCTGACTTGATCTGGGCCGAAGGCACCGGTGTCTGGTAGGTGATCGGAATCATCTCCTGCGCGCCACGCAGCGTGATCGGGCAGCGGCCGCCCTGTTCCTCGGAAACAACGGTAGCACCCATCGCCTCCAGGGGGGCGAGGATACGGCGCATCGGGCGTTTGCGCAGCGAGGCATCACCATCGATGGTCGCGGTGATGGAGTGAGATCCCACGACGCCCATGATCAGGCGCGAGCCCGTCCCGGCATTGCCGAAATCAAGCACGTCGGCTGGTTGGATGAGGCCGCCGATGCCCACCCCCGTCACCGTCCAAGCGCCCTCGCCCGTGTGATTCACAGTGGCGCCCAACGCCTTCACGGCGGCAGCCGTGCGCAAGACGTCCTCGCCCTCGAGCAGGCGCGTGATATGCGTCTCACCGACGCTCAGGAGCCCAAAAATCAGCGCACGATGCGAAATCGACTTATCGCCGGGAATCGCAACGCGACCGCGGAGCGACGGCGAGGGGCGGGAGACAAGGGGCGAGGGGCTCGAATGGGACGACACGACAGATCTCGGTGAGGTGGATTGAGAGGGCGAGCCGACGCCCGGCACGATGGGCATTGCCTATCACGGGACTGGGCAACCGTCACCTCGAAGGGGCCTCCCGAGGGTTGTTTCGCACTCTTCTGCGCTAAAATATGCGTCCGAACGCGTTTTCGATTTGACAGGGCGCGGAGCCCCGACTAACGGGATCGCTTCCTTTCCATCGGCGAGAGTGCGATACCGTGGCGAAACCGGAACTCGGCACCAAGCGCGTCTGCCCGACCACAGGCCGCAAATTCTACGATCTGAACAAGGACCCGATTGTGTCCCCCTTCACGGGCGAATCGTTTCCACGTTCAGTTTTTGAGCCTCAGCCCAAGGCCCCGAGCAGGGCCGCGAGCGAGGAAGAGGACGATACGCCCGCCACTGGCGAGGCAGTCGAGCTCGTGTCTCTTGACGAGGCAGACGAGGCCGAGGCCGGCAAGAACCTGCCGGCTGACGACGATATCGAGCTCGATGATGACATCGAGGAGGACGAGACGTTCCTCGCCGAGGACGAGGAATCCGACGACGATGTCAGCGATCTGATCGACGGCGATATCGCCGACGATGAAGAGACTTGAGAAACGTCGCAGGACGTGATTATAGACACGGGCCGCCGATTTGGCGGCCTGAAGCGGGCGTCCCCAAACGCGCTGCTTGAGACGAGTGGGGCCATAGCTCAGTTGGGAGAGCGCTTGAATGGCATTCAAGAGGTCGGCGGTTCGATTCCGCCTGGCTCCACCATCGCCTCGCATATCTTCTGTTGCCCAAGGGGCTGCGCAGTGTGAAAAGGCCTTGAGCCTTTCGATTCGGCTGAGATAAGCCAATCCTAGCGTGCTTCTTGAGACAGTGGGGTCATAGCTCAGTTGGGAGAGCGCTTGAATGGCATTCAAGAGGTCGGCGGTTCGATTCCGCCTGGCTCCACCACTTCCTTCCTTATCCCCCCTCACGACCGACCGATAAGCTGCCGCCGTCTTCGCGGCGGATCGCGGCACGGCCGCGCCCCGTCGCGGCTAGGCGTGACCGGCCGCTCGGAAAGGGTTTTCTGGTCAGCGTGAGGGAGCCTTCGCCCACCGCGGAGACAAAGACGTATAACAACCAGCGGACAGGACCGGCTCGATGCCCTCGATTCTGTGGATAACTGGCTTCTAAAACCCGCCTGCTCGGGCAAAGCGGGCTGAGCGGCGATCAACGCACTCCTCAATGAGCTGAGCGCCTGATCGTTCCTGGTCGGGCAAGCGCACCGTTCCGATTCGAGCTCGCGCCGTTCCTGTTCGACGTCGAAATGCCATCATCAAAGCCACCAAAGCCCCTTTCGCAGGCTGATATTCTTCCACACGTGCAAGCTATGTATGCGTTGAAGGCATAGCCCTTGACCCACGGCGGGCGAGCCGCCATATCGCTCGTGTGATCGGGAGCTCCCCGATTATGGGAGTGCCGTAAGGGCTCCACCACGAAGTGCCTCGCAACAAAGGGCTTCGCTCATGTCTAGGGTACCGTCTCTGTCGTCCCCGTTTCTGCTCGGCTTTGACGAGATCGAGCGCGCATTGGACCGTGTCGCCAAAGCAGCGACGGATGGCTATCCGCCTTACAACATCGAGCGCATTCCCCGTTGCGACAACGAGCCGGAGAAGCTCCGCATTACCTTGGCGGTGGCCGGCTTCACCCAAGACCAGCTCGAGATAACCCTCGAGGAAAACCAGCTTTGCATCCGCGGCCGGCAGGTGGATGACCGCACCAGGCATTTCCTGCATCGCGGGATCGCGGCGCGACAGTTCCAGCGCACGTTCTTTCTGGCCGACGGCATGGAGGTTATGGGCGCGGATCTATCGAATGGCTTGCTGTCGGTCGATCTCGTGCGTCCTGAATCGGAACGTGTGATACGGCGAATCGACATCATCTCCCGTGACGGTGGATGACGCTGTGAAGGTTTTGGGAACGATTTGGGCGCAGCCTGCAGGGATGTTGGCTCGAATAATGCAAGTTTACGACCGCTACTCTAGGGCGCGTTCCGCTCGGGCAGGTGGCACGAGCGACAAGAAGCGGCCCTGGATCAATAGCTTCGGGCATGTCCTGGTTACGACAGGAACCTGTCTCAGGACGGCCCCAGGAGGGCGCGATGACCAATAGTGATGCGTTTGAGTTTATCGGCGACGTTCAGGACAGCGACGCGCTGGCGGCTGCGGGCGAGGGCAAGGTTGCCTATGTGCGTGCCATGCGCTCCGAGGAATTCAACCGCCTGTTTCCACAGGCACCAGAGATTCAGCCGGGCTTGGAGCTTTTCGCCCTGCTAGGGGCGGATGGCACGCCCATCCTCCTGACCGATTCCAGGGACGCGGCCATTGCCAATGCCTGGGAGCACAACCTGGAGCCCATCAGCGTCCACTGACGGGGGTCCGCACGTCCGCTCCGGCGTGAACTGCCATATGGAGCGACGATATTGCAAAGGCGGGCCTTGGGCCCGCCTTTTTCGTTCCGGGAATATCAGGTCGGGCAAGGCCGGCGGAATCAGCCGCGTAGCGTGGCGCCCGTTTTCTTGGCAACGGCGGCGACAACCTTGGCCGAAACCGCTTCGATATCCTGATCTGTCAAGGTCTTCTCTGTCGGCTGGAGCACGATGGCGACGGCCACCGACTTCTTGCCCTCACCCACCCCGGCGCCCTCATAGATATCGAAAACCGAGGTGTCGGTGATCAGGTTGCGTTCGGCACCCTGGACAGCGCGCATGATATCCGCCGCAGCCACGCTGGAATCCACGACGAAGGCAAAGTCGCGCGTCACGGGCTGGAATTCAGGCAGAGCAAGCTTCGGCTTGACCTTGGTCGGTTTCGCTTTGGGCGCGGGCAGCACATCCAGAGTAATCTCGCAGGCGACGATCGGACCCTTGGCATCGAGCGCCGCGAGGACGCGAGGATGGAGCTCACCGAAGGCTCCAATGGTGGCCTTCGGTCCAAATTGCAGCGTCGCCGAGCGGCCGGGATGGTACCAGGCGGGCCCGCCCGAGACGACCTGAACACCGGCGGTCGCGATTCCAAGGGCTGTCAGCAGGCCGAACGCATCGCCCTTCGCGTCAAACACGTCGACGGGCTTTGCCTCGGCGTCCCAACGCCGACCGACTCCGGCTGCATGGGCGGTGCCACGTCGCACAGCAACGGCCGTGATGGTCTGGCCTTCCGGTTCGTCGGAGGCGAAGACCTGGCCTACCTCGAACAGCGCCACGTCGGCGAAGCTGCGGTCAGCGTTCCGCTGCAGCGCCTTCACGAGGCCTGGAATGAGGTTGGGGCGCATGTCGGAGAGGTCTGCGGCGATCGGATTCGCGAGCGCGAGCCGTGGGTCGCCGCCGCCGAAGAGCGTCGCTTCCTCATGGCTGATGAACGACCACGTGACCGCTTCCACGAGCCCACGCGCCGCGAGCGCGCGCTTGGCAAGCCGGGTGCGCTTCTGCAGCAGTGTCAGCACTGGCTCGGCGACGGCGGCATGGAGGCGCGGGAAGGGCGTCGAGGCAACACGGTCAAGCCCTGCGATGCGGATGATCTCCTCGGCGAGATCCGCCTTCCCCTCGATGTCCGGTCGCCAGGACGGCGCATCCACCTGGGCCGTGTCACCTTGATTGTCGACGCTGAAGCCCAGCGCGACGAGGTGCTTCTCCATCTCTCCTTGTGGCAGGTCGAGCCCGCTGAGGCGCTTCACCTCGCTCCAGGGAAACGTGATGGGGGCGTGGGTGTCGCGTATGGCGCCTGCCAGCGTCACCTCCGTTGGCACGCCGCCGCACAGATCAAGAACGAGCCGCGTCGCAAGCTCGATGCCCGGCAGGGTGAAGGCGGGATCGACCCCGCGCTCGAAGCGATAGCGCGCATCGGTGATGATGCCGAGCTTACGGCCGGTCTGCGCGATGTTCAGCGCGTCCCACAGCGCCGACTCGATCAGCACATCGGTCGTGGCCTCATCGCAGCCGGACGCCTCGCCGCCCATGATCCCGGCGAGGGACTCGATGCCGTTGTCGTCAGCGATGACGACCATGCTGGGGTCGAGCTTGTAGGTCTTGCCGTCGAGCGCGAGGATCTCCTCGCCCTCCTCAGCGCGCCGTACGACGAGGTCGCCCTTGACCTTGGCGGCGTCGAACACGTGCAGCGGCCGGCCACGATCGAAGGTGACGTAGTTGGTGATATCGACGAGCGCGTTGATGGGGCGCAGGCCTATGGCCTTCAGCCGCTTCTGCAGCCACTCCGGGGAGGGGCCGTTCTTGACGCCGCGCACGAGCCGCAGGGCGAAGGCTGGCGAGAGATGGATATCGTCTTCCGCGAACGCGAGCGAGACCTCCACCGGGCAGAAGCCCTCGCCGGGAATGGTCGCGACTGGCGGTGTATTGAGGCGCCCCAGCCCCGCCGCCGCGAGATCGCGCGCGATGCCGGCGATGCCGAGCGCGTCGGGACGGTTTGGTGTCACCGCGATTTCGATCACGGCATCGTCGAGCTTCGCCCAGGTGGCGTAGCTGGTGCCCACCGGTGCGTCAGCGGGCAGGTCGATGATGCCATCGTGGTCCTCGGATAATTCGAGCTCGGCCTCAGAGCAGAGCATGCCGTTCGACTCGACGCCACGGATGACGCCCTTGCCGAGGGTGATGTTCTTGCCGGGGATATAGGTGCCGGGTGGCGCGAAGACCGAGATCATGTCCGCGCGGGCATTCGGCGCCCCACAGACCACCTGGATCGGGTTGCCGTCGCCCGTGTCGACCATGCAGACCCGCAGGCGATCGGCATTGGGATGCTGGACCGCCGAGATGACACGCGCGATCACATAAGGCGCAAGCGCCTTGGCCTTGTCCTCGATGCCTTCGACCTCGAGCCCGATGCGGTTGAGGACGGCAGCGACCTCATCAGCGTCAGCCTCGGTGTCGAGATGGTCCTTCAGCCAGGAGAGCGTGAATTTCATAATCTTTCATCCTCTCACCCGTCACCTCGGCTTAGCCGAGGGTGCCGATCAATAGGTCAGGCCTTTGAGATCGGAAGGGCCGGGCCACGCCCGGCCATGACAGGGTATTGTCGTTCAGCGAAGGCTCAGGTCGACAGTCCGCCTGCCAGTGTCGGCAGGTCGAGCGGGCGGAAGCCGTAGTGGCTTAGCCAGCGCACGTCGGCCTCGAAGAAGGGGCGCAGGTCCGGCATGCCGTATTTCAGCATGGCGATGCGGTCGATGCCCATGCCCCAGGCGAAGCCCTGGTACTCGTCCGGATCGAGGCCGCAGTTCCGAATGACATTCGGGTGCACCATCCCGCAGCCGAGGATCTCCAGCCAGTCCTCGCCCTCGCCGAAGCGGATGTCGCCACCCTTGCGCGAGCACTGGATATCCACCTCCGCCGACGGCTCGGTGAAGGGGAAGAACGACGGGCGGAAGCGCATCTTGACGCTGTCGACCTCGAAGAAGGTCTTGCAGAACTCCTCGAGGATCCACTTGAGATGGCCGAGATGGGACGTCTTGTCGATGACGAGCCCCTCGACCTGGTGGAACATCGGGGTGTGGGTCTGGTCGCTGTCGCAGCGATAGGTGCGGCCGGGGCAGATCACGCGGATGGGCGGCTTCTTCGACAGCATCGTGCGGATCTGAACGGGGCTCGTATGCGTGCGCAGGAGCTTGCGGGTGCCCGTCTCGTCCGGCGCGAAGAAGAAGGTGTCGTGCATCTCTCGTGCGGGATGGCCGACGGGGAAGTTGAGCGCCGTGAAATTGTAGAAATCGGTTTCGACGTCAGGCCCCTCGGCGATGGAGAAGCCCATGTCCGCGAAGATCGCCGTGAGCTCGTCCATGACTTGGCTGATCGGATGGATGCGGCCACGGGTCTCCGGGCCTTCCTGCACGGGCAGCGTGACGTCGACACGCTCGGAGGCAAGCCGCGCCTCCAGGGCCTTCTCGGCCAGCGCGGTCTTGCGCGCTGCGAGCGCGGAGGACACCCGGTCGCGCAGGCCATTGATAACAGGCCCCTTCTCCCGCCGCTCCTCCGGCGTCATGGCGCCGAGCGTCTTCAGGAGCTCGGAAATCGAGCCCTTCTTGCCAAGCGCGGCGATGCGCACGGCTTCCAGGGTGGCCTCGTCTCCGGCGGCCGCAATGGCTGATGTAATGGTGGTTTCGAGCCCGGACAGGTCGCTCATCATTTCCCTCGGCGGCGTGACGCGGTCGGCCTCATGATGCGGAAGCCCGCATCTCGGGCAATTGCTGGAGCAATTGCCGGTGGCACGATGGCACGTCGATGACAGTCGGCGCGGCCCGGGGACGAAAAAAGCCCGAGACGCAACAAAACGCCCGGCGGCAATGCTGCCGCCGAACGTGATAGGCCTCGGTATGGCGAGAGAGGGCGGTCGAAGCGCCCCTCGCGATCAGGCCGCGGGAAGCGCGGCCTTCGCCTTCTCGACGATCGCCTTGAAGGCGTCCGGCTCGCGAATGGCGATATCGGACAGCACCTTGCGATCCATCTCGACCCCTGCCTTGCCGAGGCCATCGATAAATCGGCTGTAGGTCAGCCCGTGCTCGCGAACAGCCGCATTGATGCGCTGAATCCAGAGCGCGCGGATCGTGCGCTTCTTGTTCTTGCGATCGCGGTAGGAATACTGCATCGCGCGATCGACAGCCGCCTTGGCGGTGCGGATCGTATTCTTGCGGCGGCCGTAGAAACCCTTGGCAGCCTTGAAAACCTTCTTATGCTTGGCGTGGGATGTCACGCCGCGTTTGACGCGGGCCATGATCGATCTCCTGGGAAATGTTCAACGTTGCGGGAAGGCACTCAGCGGCTGTTGGGGAGGAAGAACTGCTTCACGTTCCTCGCATCACCCTCGAACAGCGTGGTTGTGCCGCGCTGATTACGGATGAACTTCTTGGTGCGCTTGATCATGCCGTGGCGCTTTCCCGCCTGTGCGGCAACGACCTTGCCCGTCCCAGTGATCTTGAAGCGCTTTTTGGCGCCCGATTTCGTCTTCAACTTGGGCATTTGGCTCTCCCATCAGCCATCCCAGGCAGTTGCCCGCCCGTCCGGCTGTCACATTGCATGTGAGCAAAAAGAACCGCCACGGCAGCCCTGGTGGCCGGGCGGTTCCAACGAAGGACGGGCTTATCGCAGAAACGAGCCCGCTTGGCAACTGACCCGCCAGCGCTTTTGCGCCTTACGGCGGGTCGTTCAAACGGCGAGGCAAACAGGTCGCCTCGGCACCTGTCAACGTGGTGCCAGAACCATCACCATCTGGCGACCTTCGAGTAGCGGTTCGCTCTCGACCTTGGCGATTTCGGACATCTCGTCCTTGACCTTGACGAGCAGCTTGTAGCCGAGATCCTGGTGAGCCATCTCGCGGCCGCGGAACCTGAGCGTGATCTTGACCTTGTCGCCTTCCTCGAAGAAGCGCTTCACCGCCTTCATCTTGACCTCATAGTCGTGGTCATCGATGCCGGGGCGGAGCTTGATCTCCTTCACCTCGACGGTCTTCTGCTTCTTGCGTGCCTCGGCGGCCTTCTTCTGTTCGAGGAACTTGAAGCGGCCGTGGTCGAGGATCTTGCAGACTGGTGGAACGGAGTTCGGCGCGATCTCGACGAGATCAAGCCCCGCTTCCTCGGCGGCGCGCAGCGCGTCGAAGAGCGGCATAACTCCGCGGTTCTGACCCGTTTCGTCGATCAGCTGGACTTCGCGGACACCTCTAATGTCTCGATTGGCGCGGGGACCCTCCTTCTGTGGAGCCGCGATGGATCTCATAGGCCTACGAATGGGAGTGCTCTCCTGTTGCCCGTCTGGTTGAGCCCTGTTTCCCGCGTGGGCGAGGCTGCCTCAAGCGCCTGCGCCACGTGGAGTTACCAGGACGGGTGGTATGTGGTTAACAAAATACGCTGAGCTAATAACATTCACGACAAGAGCCCTGAAAGTCAACAGATTCCAGGCTGCGTCCAGCGGCTATGGGGGCTGTGATGCAAATGTGTCGTATGTTTCGAGCGGTCTGCGCTCGATTAACGCTGAATATATGTCCAAAGTCTCGTTGACCATGCTCTCCAGCGAGAAGTTTCGCTCCACATGACGGCGAGCGCGCACGGCCATGCCCTGCAGGGCCGTCGCGCCGAGATCGAGTGCCTCTCCGATGGCGTCCGCGAGCGCGTCGGCATTGCCCGGAGGCACATGCCAGCCGGTGCGTTCCGAAGCCGGGACCTGGGGTGGGCTGAGCACTGTTTCTGGAACCGCGCCGAGGTCGGACACGACAACGCAGGTACCCATGGCCTGCGCCTCCACGGCGACACGGCCGAAGGCCTCCGGCTCTGTCGACGGCACGGTGACGACGGAGGCGGCGAGAAACGCTGCCGGCATGTCGACGCAGTGCCCCACACGGCGGACGATGCCTTTCACGCCGAGTCGCTCGATCTGCTGATCGAGCTCTCGCACGTAGCCGTCGCGGCCTTGATGGTCACCGGCAAGCACGAAGGCGACGTCGCGCAGGCCGCGGTCGAGGAGCTTGCGAGCCCCGGCGATCAGCACGGTCTGGCCCTTCCATCCCGTCAGGCGGCCGGCGAGCAGCACGATGCGCTCGTGCGGCGGCACGCCCCAGGATCTGCGCAAGGCCTCGACCCGATCGGGCGGTACCGCGCTGGCCGAATACTGGGCGAGATCTGTGCCGCGGTAGACAACCCGGATGCGGCCGTTGGCGATGGGATGGGCGGCGCGGATGAGATCCGCCGTATAGATCGAGTTGGCGATCACCACATCACCGCGCGCCATCACGGAATTATACATGACCTTGACGGCCGAGCGTCCGGCGTAGCTGCCGTGATAGGTGGTGACGAGAGGGATCTTGAGCGCGCGGGCAGCCGCGAGTGCCACCCAGGCGGGCGCGCGGGACCGCGCATGGAGGATCTCGACGCCGTCGTTGAGGCAGATGCGGATGAGCCGGCGGACGTTCAGCGCCATGGCCAGCGGGTTCTTGGTGCGGGCGGGAAAGGGGATCCAGACGCCCCCCTTCGCCTGCAACTCGCCCACAAGGCGTCCGCCTTCCGTCGCAACGAGGGCGCGAGCTCCCACGGCGGCGAGGCCGGCCGCGATATCAACGGTCGTTCGTTCTGCGCCGCCTGCCTCCAGCTCCGGCACGATCTGCAGGATGGCGCGGCCGGTGAGCGGATGGTTGGTCACTGTCGGCAGGATTAGCGGCGCTCCCGCTCGTGTCGGTTGGGTCACCGGTGTATGACGCCTCCTGATCGATTCGTGCATGCTAGTGCAGGAGAAAGTCTTATGGGCAACACGCCGGATCTGCAATTCCTTGGCGTCGGCGAGGGTGACGCGCGACGCGACATCGCGGTGCTGTCCCGCCCCGGCGCGGATCCAGCCGTCGTCTGGTTGGGCGGTTTCCGCTCGGATATGCGGGCCACCAAGGCGACAGCGCTGGACGACTGGGCGGCGGAGAAGGGCCGGGCTTTCCTGCGTTTCGATTATTCAGGCCATGGTGAATCCACGGGCCGGTTCGAAGATGGGACCATCTCGCGCTGGCTGGAGGAAAGTATCGCCGTCATATCGACCCATACGACAGGCGCTCCCATTCTCGTGGGCTCGTCGATGGGGGGCTGGATCGCGCTGCTCGCCACGCTGCGCCTGCGCGCGGAAAGCTCGCCCCATGCGCCCGCGGGCCTCGTTCTGATCGCACCGGCGGTGGATTTTACCGAGCGGTTGATGTGGGAGGCCTTTCCCGAGGAGGCCCGGCACGCCATCAAACGAGACGGCGTGTTCCTGCGACCGTCTCAGTATGGCGAGCCCTATGTCATCACGCGCAGCCTGATCGAGGACGGTCGCCGCCACCTGCTGCTCGATGGCGCCATCGAGCCGGGCTGTCCCGTCCATATCCTCCAGGGCATGGAAGACCCGGACGTGCCGTGGAAACATGTGCTCGGCTTCGTAGAGCATCTGCCCGGTGAGGCGGTGACGATGACGCTGATCAAGGACGGCGACCACCGCCTGTCACGCCCGGAGGATATAGAGCGTCTCGTCGCGGCGGTGGCGGCTATGGCGTGAGCGCCTTCTCGCGATTGCCCGAGCCACTCAGGACGTTGTCCGGATCCCAGCTATAGCTCAAGGTTTCGAAGCGCATAGTCAGCGCGTCGATCAATAGCAGGCGGCCGACGAGCCCTTCGCCGAAACCAACGATGGCGCGGATCACCTCAAGCGCCATCAGCGATCCAATGATACCGGGCAGGGCGCCGATGATGCCTGCTTCCTCGCAGGTGGGCACCGTACCTGGTGCGGGTGGTTCTGGAAACAAGCACCGGTATGTCGGATTTGGACTGCCGTCCGGCCCTGATTCATGGGGCCGGAGAGTGGTGAGGGACGCATCGAACGTGCCGAGCGCGCCCATGACGAGTGGTCGCCCCACATGGAACGCTGCGTCCGAAACCCGGTAGCGGGTCGCGAAATTGTCTGAGCCGTCGGCAATGACGTCATACGCGGCGAGCAGGGCCTCGACATTCTCATCGTTGACGCGCAGCCGATGCGGCGCCACGGCGACATGCGGGTTGAGGCGCGCGATCGCGTCTATCGCGCTGTCGACCTTTAGGCGGTCTATGTCCGGCGTCCCATGGATGATCTGCCGCTGCAGGTTCGACAGCGACACGGTGTCGTCATCGGCGATGCCGATGGTGCCGACCCCCGCGGCCGCCAGATATTGGAGGAGTGGGGCTCCGAGGCCGCCGGCGCCGATCACCAGGACACGCGCCGCCTTCAGCTTGGCCTGCCCAGGACCGCCGACGTCACGCAGGATGATATGGCGCGCGTAGCGCTCAATCTCTTCGCTCGACAGACTCACTATCCACCTCGTCTCGGCTGCGCTCCCACGGTCCCGTGCTGTCCTCTTGCGCTGCCTACGGATCCGTCGTGATTTTGCTGATCAGAAACGCCACTTTCGTCTATCCATTTGTTCATAAAAGGATTTTTCGGAAAAGAGATTGCGTCTCCACGGCTGGATGCTCTAGGGTCTGCTCTCACGTTCCGTGTCGTTCTCCAGACAGACGATGGCCACGTGCCTTGTTGCAACGCATCTTGTCTCAACGCGTCTTGCCACAAGAGATGGCGAATGTCGTCGGCCGATGCAATGTGCTCTGCTTCGTAACACGCGGACGAGTGCAAGGAGGCGTTCATGGACCGGACCGCGGCGAGTGAGGTCGAGGCCCTGTTTGCGGCCGCGAACACGGCACGAGACCATGCCTATGCGCCGTACTCGGGGTTCCGGGTCGGTGCGGCCGTGTTGTCGACGAGTGGTCGCGTGTTTGCCGTGCAAATGTCGAGAACGCATCTTATCCAGCCGGGCTCTGCGCTGAAGCCGTGGCAATCGGTGCGATGGTTGCGGCCGGCGATACCAGGATAGCCGCGGTGGTCGTCGTGGGTGAGGGTGAGGCGCTGACGATGCCATGTGGTGTGTGCCGGCAGAGGCTCAGCGAATTCGCCGGACCAGACACATCGGTTCATGTGGGTGACAGGCGTCGCGTCAGGCAGAGCTTTCGCTTAGGCGATCTCCTGCCCTTTGCGTTCGGACCTTCCAATCTCGCCCGTTAGGGGATGACATCCGTGACCGATACGTCCACGCCACTGCTGTATCAGGCCCGCGCCGCACTCGAGGACCGGGGCGTCATGGGCCCGTTCGATCATGCCCTGGTGCTTGGCACCGGCCTCGGCAATATCATCGAGGATGTCGAGGGTGCCGTGCAGGTGCCTTATGCCGCCATCCCCGGCTTCCCGGACAATGGGCCGGCCGGTCAACCCGGCCAGCTCGTGTCGGGCTATATGGAAGGCAAGCGCGTGCTGATTTATGCTGGCCGCGCTCATTATTATGAGACGGGCCATGCGCGGACGATGGCCCTGCCCATCGCGCTGCTCGGCATTCTCGGAAAGCCGCCCGTGCTGCTGACCAACGCGGCCGGCTCCGTCAAATCGACGATCCGCGTAGGCAGCCTGTGTGTCATCACCGACCACATCAATTTCTCAGGGCTCAATCCGCTGATCGGAGACCGGGAAGACGGCCGTTTCGTCGATATGGCGGACGCCTATGACAATCGGTTGCGCCGCCGGCTGAAGCTCGCAGCCATCGCGGCAGGCATTGCCCTGAACGAGGGTGTCTACATGTGGTTCTCGGGGCCGAGCTTCGAGACGCCCGCGGAGATCCGCATGGCGCGGACGTTAGGGGCAGAGCTCGTCGGCATGTCGACGGTGCCCGAGGTCATCCTGGCGCGCCGCTATGGTTTGCGCGTATCGGCGATTTCTGTGGTGACGAGTTATGCCTCAGGATTTGAGGATGCGCCGCAGCAGCATGGCCCAACCAAGGACATTACCGTTTCGGCCGCCGCGGGAATCAGGCGGATCATCCGCGGCTTCGTCTCGCGGCCCGATGAAATCTAGGGTTGCCAGTCCCGCCTGTTGTTTCAGGCCGCAATCGCAGGAAAGGCGAGGCGCTTGACGCTGGTGATCGGTCCGCCGCCCTTGCTCAGGCTGCGTTCCACGACATCGCTCAGGGGTTCGACAGCGACCATCATATGATGCGCGTTCGCGTGCAGTAGGCGTTCGGCGTCGATCATGATGCCGACATGGCCTTTCCAGTAGACGAGATCGCCGCGCTGCAGGCCGCGGCCCTGCTCGCCGCCCGTAACCCGGCTGGCAGCCGATGACTGCTCCTGCCGGTAGGTATCACGCGGCCAGTTGACCCCGGCCGCGCGCAAGCTGAGCTGGACAAGACCTGAACAATCGATGCCAAGCACCGTCTTGCCACCCCAGAGGTAAGGCACGTCTACAAAACGTTCGGCGGTCGCAACGAAGTCCTGGTCCCGCCAGCTGCGCAGCGGTGCGATGTGCCGCGAAATGACGAAGCCGCCATCCGCCAAGCGTGCGAAAGGCGCAGGTCCCATCTCCGCCACGGCGACTTCCGCCGCATAGGGCAGCGCACAGAGCGGTGGCAGCTTGATGCTGGGTCCGGGGAAAACGAAGGTGCGGAGTACCGCGACGGCATGCCCCGGCGGCAGAGACGGACGTCCCAGAGCTTCAGCCGGCAGATAGCCGACATAGCCGTCGCGCAGTAATTGTCCCCAAAGCCACCCCTCGCGCTCCTCGAACACTGCGACAGGCTCGCCGGCGAGAGCTTCGGTGTCGAGGGGCGCATCCGGCACGGGTTCACGCCGCAATGGTGCCGTCGGGGCCGTGACCCGCAGGAGGCGTGGCGCAACAAAAGCCTCGGCTTCGACCGCGCCACGGAGATGCAAGGCTGCGAGATCCGGTCGGGCTGCGGTCAGGCGGGGATCGAAGGCGTTCATCGGCGTGTCCTATGCGTCGCGAATCTCTGGGGCCTTATCGCGGCAATCTCGTGGCTTCAATCTCGTTGGCTTCAATCTTGCGGCCTCAATGCCGTCGCCTTTGCCTCATGGCCTCAAGGTTGCCGCTTTGGCGATGACAATATCACCAAGGCGCTCTACGGCGAGCGCTCCCTTGACAGTGCGCTGCACGACGACGTTGCGGCGATCCTTCTCGTCGCGACGGCGCGACACCAAGTCGAGCTTGCCCATGCTGTCGAGCGCGCGCGTGATCACCGGCTTCGTCACACCGAGCTTGCGCGCCAAGCCGCGGACCGTATGCGGCGGTGTGTCGAGATAGATCGTGAGGAGGATAGCCATCTGCCTGAGGGACAGGTCGATGTCCTCGTCGCGCACGAGCTCCAGCGTGACGTCGTGCCACAATGTGAGTGCTTGCAAAGCACGGATTTCAACGGACATCGGCCGGGTCCGGCATTCGTTACGGACCCGTATTCATATCGGCTGGCATGGCTCGATCACAATTGCTTCTTCGCGGCGAGGTTAAGAGAACGTCGCCTGATGCCCGCATGACAACTTGGAGATTGCCGCGCTCAAGGAGTTTACCCGCCGTAGCGCTCCTTGAGATAGGCATAGACGAGCCGTGCCGCCTGCACTTCCCCGCCCTCGGGCCGTCCGGGCCTTGCGGACGGTGTCCAGCCGAAGATGTCGAAATGCACGTAAGATCCGGCTTTCTCCACGAACCGGCGCAGGAATAGCGCTGCTGTCACCGAGCCGGCGAAGGCGCCGCCTGAGATATGATTCACATCGGCGACCTTCGAGGTGAGCATGGCATCGTAGGGCGGCCAGAATGGCATCCGCCAGACCGGATCATTGACTGCGCGCGAAAGGCTGGCGAGGCGCACGGCCAGTTCATCGTCATCGGTGTAGAAGGGGGGCAGATCCGGTCCCAGCGCTACGCGCGCAGCACCCGTCAGGGTCGCGTAATCGACGATGAGGTCCGGTGCTTCCTCATCAGCCAGCGCCAGCGCATCGCCGAGGATGAGCCGTCCCTCCGCATCCGTATTGCCGATCTCCACGGTGAGCCCCTTTCGGCTCGGCAGGATGTCGCCGGGACGAAAGGCCGAGCCCGAGATGGCGTTTTCCACGGCCGGGATCAAGACACGTAGGCGCACTGGCAGCTTGGCGCCGATGACGAGTTCTGCGAGCGCCAAGACCGCAGCCGCGCCGCCCATATCCTTCTTCATCAGTGCCATGCTGGCCGGCGGCTTGATATCGAGGCCGCCGGTATCGAATGCCACCCCCTTGCCAACAAGCGTGACCTTGGGATGATCGGCGTCGCCCCAAGCCAGATCGATGAGACGCGGCGCCACGGCGGAGGCCCGTCCGACCGCATGGATCATCGGGAAATTGCCGGCAAGGAGATCGTCACCAACGGTGACCGCGATAGTCGCCCCGTGGCGTTCCGCGACCACGCGGGCCGCCGCCTCGATGCCATCCGGTCCCAGATCGTTCGCAGGCGTATTGATAAGATCGCGCCCGAGCGCAACCGCCTCGGCGAGCCGGGAGAGTTCCGCGCCGTCCACACCCGCCGGCAGGACGAGACGCACCGCTGGCTGCGTCTTCTTTGCGCGATAGCGATCAAAACGATAGGTGCCCAGCAGGAAGCCGAGCGCGGCATTGGCCGCCGCCTCCTGCGGCAGCCGTTCAAGGCGGTAGGTGCCTTGGGGCAGGAGTGGCGGCAGCTTGCCGGGAAGAAACGGATCCGCATCCGCCCTCAGCGGCGACCAGCCGAAGAGCACAGCAGTTATGCCGCCTTCCGCGTCGGGGAGGACGAGGTGGCTGCCATTGTCGGCGGCGAAGCCTTGGGCGATCGCGAACGTCCGCGCTGCGGCGGGGAGTGCAGCGAGCACCTCGAGAAGCGAGTCGCTGGAGACAATGATCACCGGAATCGATTCGGCGACAGAAGAAGTAACGATGGAAGGATGCACTGACGATCCTCAAACCTGATTGACGCGCCCGCAGCAGCGATCACGCCTGCTTTTTGCGTAGCACGAATGTAACAGGTCATCGCACATTGGTCTCCAGCAATAGGGGAATGCCACGATTGCATTGCGGCTGGCTTTTGCTTGGCGGATACGACTGGTAACCTGCCGTTAGGGTTAATCGAGTTTGAATGGAGTCCAAGCCGGGATAGGCAATTTCCAGGTCGACGAGAGCGCATGAAACCTTCACCTTCAACCGTGACGCTCTTGCAATTTCCGGTGCAGCGGCAGCTCAGACGGCGGCCAATAGCCGCTCTGGCTTTCGCCTGTATGCTGTCACCGCTCCTTGGTGGGTGTATTCCGGATCTGCAAAAGGCCGATATCACCGGCTCGATCTTCCCGCTGAAGCGCGCAGCCAAGACCGCCGAGCCGACGGAAGCCGATTGGCGCGAGCTCGCAGAAAAGGCTGGCAAACGCTATGAGGCCAATCCCGATGACAAGGTTGCGGCACTTGCTTACGGGCGGTCGCTGCGTGAGATCGGCCAGCATCAGCAGGCAGTGGCCGTGCTGCGGCAGGCGGCGCTGCGTGCGCCGCAAGACAAGGCGCTTCTGTCCGCCTACGGTCGCGCGCTGATCGACGTGGGCAACTTGCGTGAGGCGGGAGATGTGCTCGCGCGGGCCCATACACCCGATAAACCAGACTGGCGCGTGCTCTCGGCGCAGGGGACGGTGGCGGACCAGCTCGGTGATCAACCGGGAGCCCGTCGCTATTATGAGGCCGCCTTGCGCCTTGCGCCCGACGAGCCTTCCATTCTTTCCAACCTCGGCCTTTCCTACGCGTTGTCGCGCAACCTGCCAGAGGCGGAGAAGGCGTTGCGCCTCGCAGCTGCGAGTCCGAAGGCAGATAAGCGCGTGCGCCAGAATCTCGCGCTCGTGCTTGGATTGTCGGGTCAAGCCGCCGAGGCGGAAAGCCTTCTGAAGGAAGACATGACACCTGAATCCGCGGCACGCGGCGTTGCCTATCTCAGGCAATTCGTTGACAAGCCGCAAGCTGCCGCGCGTGCAGCGCAGATGCCGGGCGGGCCTCAAACGGCAATCGACGCGAAGCGATCCTCGCGCTCTGCCGTCAACGAGCCGGCGGCTCGCGAGAGACGTGCGCGGGTGTCAGCTGTCAACAGTGACAAGCCGATCCGGCCGACCTCGCCGGCCTCGGCGAGGTCGACCAAGGCGGCCGGGCAGGCTTATGAAAGGCCACTTGGTCTCCCGCTGCGCCCATCTGTAGAGTGACGCATAACACCGATATGCTCGACCGGCGCGTCAGGCAGGCGAATATTCTTCGGAGGCTGTTCTCAAGGTTATATATTGGGACCAGTCGCTACTTCCATTTGAACACTTGAATAAGCGCTGGCGTGATGATCACCATGAACAAAACCGGTAGGAAAAAGAGGATCATCGGGACGGTCAACTTAGGTGGGAGGGCGGCGGCTTTCTTCTCCGCCTCGTTCATGCGCGCATCTCGACTTTCCTGGGCCAGAACGCGTAGCGCCTGGCCCACCGGAGTTCCGTAACGTTCTGCCTGAATGAGCGCGGTCGTTACGTTCTTCACAGATTCCACACCTGTGCGAATACCAAGATTTTCGTAGGCTTGCCTTCGTTCGGCCAGGTAGGAAAGCTCAGCCGTCGTCAGCATCAGTTCTTCTGCGAGGGCGATGGATTGCGCGCCGATCTCCTGACTGACCCTGCGGAAGGCCTGCTCGACGGACATGCTTGATTCGACGCAGATGAGCAGCAGATCGAGGGCGTCCGGCCAGGCCCGCTTGATGGATTGCTGCCGCTTCTGTGTCCTGTTGGCGAGGAAGAGCTCAGGCAGCTTGATGCCGGCATAGGTGGCCGCGATGACGATGCCAAAACGGATCATTCCAGGGAATTGCCCGACCTTGAGCACGAACATGTAGGTAATCGCGATAAGACAGAAGCCGATGGGTGAAATAAGCCGGAAGAAAAGGAAATTTATCTCCGCGGAATTACCCCGAAACCCGGCCATGCTCAGTTTCATTTTCGCTGTTTCAGTGCCGAGCCATTGCGAAAGATTGAGGCGGTCAACGACCTGCTTCATGTAGGCTTTGGGTTCGGGACGCAGGCTCGCACGCTGAGCTTGGGCTGCGCCGAGGCGTTCGCGCTCGCGCTGACGAATGCGCTCTCGCTCCGAGGCGACAGATTTCATGCGCTTGCCTAAAGTATCAGCCATCATCAGGGGCATGGCTAGCGTCAAAACCGTCGCGCCGACGCAAAGCGCGATCAGAATGCTGAGCATGAATTGCCGGTCTGTGATTATGCTGAGCAAAGTTGCCATGATGCACCCCCGGCAATTGTTACAACGCTGATCGCATTCAAATATCGAAGCTGATCATCTTCTTCATGACCAGAATCCCTATGGCCATCCACAAGCCGGATGCGGAGAGCGCAAGCATTCCGGTGTTCGTCGTCCAGAGAAAGGCGATATATTTCGGACTCGTTATATAAACGAGAGCGGTGACGATAAAGGGGAGGGCGCCGATGATAGCAGCGGACGCCTTTGCTTCCATGCTCATTGCCGTAATCTTTCCCTTCATCTTTCGACGCTCACGCAAGACGCGGGACAAATTGCCCAAGGCTTCGGAAAGATTGCCGCCGGACTGCTGCTGGACGGCTATGACAATGGCGAAGAAATTCGCTTCCGCCGCCGGGATGCGCTCGGGCAGGCGGCCGACGGCGTCGGCAACGGGCATGCCGAGAACCTGGGCTTCGACGATCGCGCGGAACTCGCTGCGCACCGGCTCCGCCGCTTCGCTGCCGATAATCTTCAGGCAATCGCCGACCGGCAGGCCGGCGCGGATGCCTCGCACAATGATGTCGAGCGCATTGGGCAACTCTTCGATGAAGCGGTTTATACGGCGCTTGGTGAGATAGGAGAGGATCCAGCGCGGAAGGCCGGATGCGCCTACGAAGAGGCCGCCGGCGGCGACCCACAGATTGCCGGACGACGCGCCCAGGAGGAGGCCGACGAGAAGACCGACGATCATGCTGACGGCAAAGAAGCGTTTCTTGGTCCAGGCTAGCCCGGCCCGGGCCAGCCGCGTTTCAAGCGGGACCTTGTGCTTGGCCTTTTGGCGGGCCTCTAGATCCCGCAGGCTCTGGGCGATTTGATCGCGTCGGTTCGCGGCGCCGTTCGCCCGTTCAAGGGCGCGCTGCGCCGGCGGCGCGACGAAGGTTCTCTGTCGCTCCTCGATACGGGCGCGCGATGAGAGATACGGGAAGAACAGGACATAAGCCGCCGCGCCAGCCGCAATCGTTGACAGTATGACGATGAGAAGGGCGTCAGCATTCATGGTGTGATCTCATGGCAAGCTTATCGCGCGATCCCCGATCGTCTATGCAGCGCCGGCGATGCCGGCTTTCTGCTCGATAGTGTCGAGGGCCCGCGCCAACCGCTGCTCTTCGCCGAAATACCGCGCGCGCTCCCAGAAGCGCGGTCGACCTATTCCCGTTGAGCGGTGATGCCCGACGATGTGGCCGTTCCCGTCCTCGCCCACGATTTCGAAGGTCATGAGATCCTGCGTGATTATGATATCGCCTTCCATCCCCAGTACTTCTGTAATCTGGGTAATGCGGCGCGAACCGTCACGCAGGCGCTGGGCCTGAACGACGACATCGACGGAGGCGCAGATCATCTCGCGAATGGTGCGGGAAGGCAGTGAAAACCCGCCCATCGTGATCATCGACTCGAGACGGGAGAGGCCTTCGCGCGGGGTGTTGGCGTGGAGCGTACCCATCGAACCGTCGTGGCCGGTATTCATGGCTTGCAGGAGGTCGAACGCTTCCGGTCCACGCACCTCGCCGACGATGATGCGTTCGGGGCGCATACGCAGGCAATTGCGCACAAGGTCACGCATCGTCACCTGCCCCTGTCCCTCCAGATTGGGAGGGCGTGTTTCCAGCCGGACGACGTGGGGCTGCTGAAGCTGCAGTTCTGCCGCGTCTTCGCAAGTAATGATGCGCTCCTTGTCCTCTATGAACCGCGTCAAACAGTTAAGCAATGTTGTTTTTCCAGAGCCCGTCCCGCCCGAGATGATGACATTGCAACGCACGCGGCCGATAATCTGCAGGAGTTCTGATCCTTCCGGAGAAATGGAGCCATAGCGGACAAGATCATCGAGCGTCAGCTTGTCGCGTCGAAATTTACGAATCGTCAAGGCCGGGCCGTCGATCGACAGTGGGGGGCCGATCACGTTGACGCGTGATCCGTCCGGCAGGCGCGCATCGCAGATAGGTGAGGCCTCGTCGACGCGCCGCCCGACCTGACTGACGATGCGTTGGCAGATATTCATGAGTTGCTGATTGTCTCGGAAGCGTATATTCGTGCGCTGAATGCGGCCGGATACTTCGATATAGGTGCGATCCGCGCCGTTTACCATAATATCGGCGATGTCGTCGCGTGCCAATAGGGGCTCGAGGGGGCCATAGCCCAAGACATCGTTGCAGATGTCCTCGAGCAGTCCTTCCTGCTCGGCGATCGACATAACGAGGTTTTTCAGGCCGATAATTTCCGTAACGATATCACGGATCTCGTCACGCGCGCTCTCTGCGTCGAGCTTCACGAGCTGCGTCAAATCGATCGCCTCGATGAGAGCCGCGAAGATCATGTTCTTCGTTTGATAATAGCCATCGGAGTGGAGCGGCACATCCGGCGTATGCACGGGAGCTGGCACCGGGGCCGATGGCGGGAGGCGCGTCTCCGTGGCACTGGGCGCCGCGACGGCGGGCTCGGGCTTGCGGGCTAAGGCTTCCTGGCCGGGTCTTTTGCCAAACATTGCAACAATACTCCTATAGCGCGGCGAGGCTCTCCGATGCAGCTTGCGCGGCGTTGCGATGTCCCACGCGTGTTCCATGGATCGATGCCGCCATGAAGTAACGGCCGGAAGCTGCTTTTTACTCACGGTCAACTGTTCAAAACGGCGCCGCATACCTCGTCTGAAGGCGAGCTGCCGTGGTCAACGAGGGGCGTGGTATCTCATCTCAGCGTGCGCGCTTTTTTTAAGGCGGCAAGCTTGGCGAGTAGAGCTTGCAAGAATTTAGCTTCATCTGTGCTCTTCTTTGTTCGACCCATGATGGTGGTTGCGAGTTCGTTTATTGTACTCGCAGCTCGACTATTCGGCTGCGCCTGGTGCAACATATGGCCGTTGTTGGCGGCATTCCCGAAAAGCTGGGCGTCGAACGCAATTGTGGCGGACGGCGTGAGGCCGACGGCCTTCGCGAAATCCGGAGCGCTGATCTCGGGTCGTTTGGGCAGCCCGAGCTGGTTGAGGACCAGATAGGGCTGGCGATCCGAAGGCCGCGCCTGGCGCAGCATGTCGACCATGTTCTTGGTGTTGCGCAAGCTTGCGAGATCGGGACCCGCGACGATCACGATCATGTCCGCGTCGACGAGAGCGTGGCGTGCCCAGGAAGTCCACATATGCGGCAGATCGAGAACAACCACCGGGTGCGCCGAACGCAGCGTGCCGAGAAGTTTATCGACGATGGATTGGTCGAGATCCCACGGACGATCGAGTACTGCGGGGGCCGCTAGAAGGTTGAGGTTCTCGGTGCATTTCACCATGAGGCGGTCGACGAAATTGTTGTCGAGCCGGTCCGGTGCAGCCAGCGCGTCGGCGATGCCCTGCGGCGGATCCAGGTTGAGATTGAGGCTCGCCGTGCCGAAAGCGATGTCGAGATCGGCGATGACCGCGGCGAGACCAAGCTCCCGCGCTATGGCCGAGGCCAGATTGTGGGCGATTGTCGAGGCGCCCACTCCCCCTTTCGCGCCGACGACGGCAACAATACGACCGAAGGCCTGGCTATCCGGCCGGTTGAATATATTGGTGATCGTGCGGATGAGATCGAGCGGTTCCACCGGCGCGATCAGGTATTCGCTAACACCGCGGGTTATCAGGTCGCGATAGAGCTGAATATCATTGACATGGCCGACAACGATGACCTTGGTTCCGGGATCGCAGACATGAGCCAAACCATCGAGCGCTTGGAGTGTCTCGGCACGTCCTGTCTGCGTTTCCACGATGATCACATTGGGGGAATGCGTATTGCCGAGCGTTGCTTCCGCGGCCGCGATGCCGCCATGGTGAATGGCGACTTGCGCACGCAGCATATGCCGGTCTCGGGCAGCCGCGACGATGCTCTCCGTCGTCTCCGTGGTTTCGCAGAATGCCGCCACGGCGATTCGCGGCACTGGCGGCATGGCCGGCGGCAGTGGATCGGTTGGCTCGGAGGGTGGAGGAATGGCGGAGCGAAGGACGGGAGTCGTCATTGGCCCAAATCCTCGACACGCTGCGTCGATCGATAGACCGTCGACGGGTCCTTGCCCTGGCGCAGTTGGCCAATGGCGCGTAGGCGCTTCTGCGTGTCCGGCACACTTTCCTGGCGGGGACGGGCAAGATCGAGTGGTTCGGCGACCTGGGCCGCGAAGTTGGCCTGGTAGGCACAGCCGAAGTTCCAATAGGCGGCGTTGGTCCACCCATCTGTCGAGCTGCCGCTGGCAAGATCGGCGGGCCAGCGGCCGCAGGCGCTCGCGACGGTGACGCCGAGCTTCATGAAGCTGAGGCGCACGGTCGGCACGGCATCATCGTCTCCGGGGCTGTAGCTTGCCGTGGCGATCGCGGTCGCGCCGATGCCGGCCGCCGAAAGTTCGCGCTGCGCCGCCCGAAGGGTGGCCTGCACAGCGGCTTCCTGCCCGGTGCCAGCCGGCACGAAGATGCGGACATTGCTTTTGCCGTAGCGCCGGTAGTTGCCGGCGAAGGCGTGGATGTCGGCAGCTTGGCGGCCATCGAGATGGCTTCGGCCCGTGACGGCAATGTTCAACAACTCTGCCCGATCGGTGATCACGAGTGGGTGGCGCTGTCGATAGTCATAGGGGATATCGAGGCTTTCCACCCGCCGGTTCGCTCCGCAGGCCGAG
This sequence comes from Chelatococcus sp. YT9, assembly GCF_018398315.1. Taxonomy (NCBI): domain Bacteria; kingdom Pseudomonadati; phylum Pseudomonadota; class Alphaproteobacteria; order Hyphomicrobiales; family Chelatococcaceae; genus Chelatococcus; species Chelatococcus sp. YT9. The sequence continues at coordinate 781,907 of NZ_JAHBRW010000001.1, read as the reverse complement.
AGGATGAGGGGCAGTGCAGCGCAGACGGCAAGACGGCGCGTGAGCCTTGGTCCGCGGCGACCGCCGGGATGGGTGGAGCGGTCGTCAGTCATTGATGAAACCGATGCGATTGGGGGCGCCGCCCCTGATGGCCTTGTCCGCTTTCGGCCCATAGATGCGATTGACCCGACCGAGGAATACACCCTGAGGATCCATGGCATCGGCGAAGCCATCATCCGGGCGGGTCATTTCGTGAGCGCTCATTGGCTTGGCGATATAGGGGCTCACCGCGATCATGAGTTCCGTTTCCTGGCGCTGGTAGTCTCGCGAGCGGAAAAGGACGCCGAGGATCGGAAGATTGAGCAACCCCGGCAGGCCCGTGATGGCTTGGCGCGAGTTCTGCTGGATCAGCCCCGCGGTGACCATGGAGCCACCGGACGGCAACTCCACCGTGGTCTCAGAGCGGCGCACCTTGAAACCCGGAATGTTGAACGACGCATAACGCGTTGAATTCTGCGCATCTATTTCCGACACCTCCGTCGCGACACGCAGGCTCATGCGCCCTTCACTCAGGACGACCGGCGTGAACGTCAGCGCAACACCGAATTTCTTGAACTCGATTGAGGGCGTGCAAGTGGAGGTTCCTGTCCCGGAGCAACTATAGCCGGACGGAATGGGCACTTCGCCACCCACGAGGAAGGCGGCCGTCTCGCCAGAAATCGCGGTCAGGGTCGGTTCCGCCAGGGTGCGGGCCACGCCGGCTTGCTCGAGCGCGCGCAACGTGACGCTATTCTTACTGCCGAAGTTTGACGCGACGGAGTTGCCGGGCGAGCCTTGCACGGGAAACGCGTTGGCCGTCGCTGCGTCCAAAGATATGCGCCCGAGATTCCAGGTGCCGGATGAGTCCACACCGAGTTGTTTCAGGACATTGCGTTGAACTTCGGCGATGGTGACCTTGAGCATCACCTGGTCCTTGGCACGAACAGTCAAGGCGTTGATGACGTTCCCTTTTCCGCCTCCGCTCGCAGCAGAGCTCGTTGCGACGAATGCACCGGCGACATCGGCAATCTGCTGGGCTTCCACGGCTGAACCGACGGAGCCGGTGAGGAGGATGGACTCTCCCACCGCGCGCGCGTCCACTACGGCGTGGGGCGCGACAGCCTTGATGGTCTGCCGCAGGACATTCAGGTCACGGCCGACGGTGATGTCGATCGAGGCAAGCTGCTGGCCCGTGTCATCGAGCGCGATGATTGATGTCGCGCCGTCGCCGACACCAATGATGAAGAGCTTGCGCGTCGACCGGACCACCGCATTCGCGACTTTCGGATCCGCGACGAAGACCTCCTTGGCGTCCCGCGAGAGATTGATGATCGTCGAACGTCCAATGGACAACTCGACCCGCCGCATTTGGGCCGGTTCGTAGCTGATGCTGGGCCTCAATCCATTGTCAGCCAACGCCGGAGCGGTCAGCAATACAAGCAGGCCGGTCACCGCTGCGAGAATTGCTCGCAACAGGACGCTCCGGTCGAAACATCGATGTGGGGATGGCGGGAGCGACGGAATTGTCGCAAGGCCTGGTTCGGGCAGAAAGCGCATGCCGATCAGCGTCCTCCTGTCTGGGACGCGACTCCGAAACGCACGATTGTCATGCTGTCCTCGGGATCGATCGCGATGGCAGCGACATTCGCATCGGTGAGGGAGCGCAACACGAGCGAAAGCTGCCCGTTTTTTTGAGCGCGTGTCAGGATCTCCGCCTGGCGCGGATCAACCTCCAGCGTCGCATTCTCGCCGCTGACCACACGTTCGCCGGCTTTTTCCTGCACGATCTGACCGATGGCAAGCACCCTTATGTTCTGCAGGATGGTCTGCGCGAGGATCGTCTCGTTGCTGCCCTGCTGCTCGCCTCTATAGGTACGAATGACGTCGACCCGATCATTGGGCAGAATGAAGCCGCCAGCGGAGCTGCTGCCACGGCTGTCAATCGTGATCGCCATCGCGCGCTTGCCGGACGGAAGCATTGCAGACATGAAGCCGGAGCCATTTGCCTTTATTAGACTCTCGCGCCGAACGAGATCGCCACTGGCTATGCTCGCACGGACGATCGTGCCCGTGAGCTCCGTGACAGCTTCCGGGGTGTCGCGCTTCGTGATCGCGTGGGCCGGAAGGCTCTCAGCAGGCCAGATCTGCCATCGCAGATTTTCCGCCTTGACGGTGCTGCCCATGCCGAGGTCGCTCGCAGTCACCAGAACTTCCACAGTCCGCAAAGCGGGCTGTGCCGGAAGTGACGGTGCCGGAGGTCTTGTCGTGCCACGTGCCAGATACGCCGCCGAGATGCCAGCGGCCAGTGCTATGCCGAGAACGACGAAACGTGCTGATTTCATTGCAGCCGCGATCCAACGTCACGCTGAACAGGGTTGAGGGGCGGCCGGCCGCGGAGACGTCCGCTACATCTAGCCAGCCAGAAAGGACTCATACCTACTGATGCGCCGGAATGGCTGAAAACCATCGGCGGATATATCAGTACATGGCAAGACAAAGGAGTGTGGCCTTTTATGCCCGCCAATATGTCAACTAATGGTTAACAAGATAAAATCTGAAAACACCCACTCTTACGATAAGAATTTATGAAGATGCTGCGCGCTTGCAGATCTATTATCATAAATTTCGATAATATACACGCTTTGCTATAAAAGGACGATTGCTTTCCAGATTACGCTTTCGGGGTAGACAATCAAGCCCGCAGCTGCGAGCGCCATGCCGTAAGGAACGCCCGTGCCTGCGCCGTGAAGCCGACGTGCCCACGCCCAGGATTCCGCGAAGAGAGGTAGCGGCATACGTCTAGCGGCCAGCAGCGCCAACGTGAGGCCCGCCCCGATCAGCGACGTGAGGATGGCATAATCCAGCAATGGCATGGTCGGACCAAACCAGAGCGCGGTTGCCGCCGCCAGTTTTGCATCCCCTCCGCCCATCCACCCGCATGCGAAGAAACAGAATGTGACCCCAAGCATGAGAACGGCAGCGGTTGCATGAAGGCCGATCGTGGTCGCCGGCAGTCCCGCGGCGGGAGCAAAGAAAGCGAAGCCGACAATCAATATCAAAGGGATGAAATTCGGGATCGTCATGGTCATGATGTCGTTGACGGCAGCAAGTATCATTAAAAATGGGAATAGAATAAGAAGTGCGATTAGCATGTTGGTTGATCTTCTGAATGATAATCTTGCAAAGAAAAACGCGTTCGTGAATCGCCGACGGGCGTCTATCTAGGCTCAAATGAGAAAAGCGGCCGCTGTGCCGATGAGGGCACGCGACCGCTTTGCATGATTCCGGGAGCCAGTATTCCACAGTTGTCTGGCTATGCGGACTTGTATTCGTGGTCCCTCAATCAGTTCGCGGTATTGGCGGCTTCTGTCGTGAGACGACCACCAATGCCGTTGAACAATGCGGACAATCCGGTTTCAAGCTGGGTCAATGCGCCAATAATGGCGACAGCCACCAGGGCGGCGATCAAGCCATATTCAATAGCCGTTGCGCCTGTTTCATCTTCCAGAAAACGCGAAAACAACATTACCATTTTTGCTGCTCCTTGCACCAGGTTCTCATCATCAGACGCCTCTCGTTGTTTGGCGCTACCGGAACCATGACTGACCCTAACACTGCAACTATTGCTCCTCAGTTAAATTCAAGGAAAAAGAGATGCAGAGTTTTATCTCCTTATCTCATGGTCAACATGTAGTTGATAAGAATTTTTCGCAAGAAATGTCTATTCAATTATTATTTTGGATCATAAGGGACGTTTTTTGGAAATACACATCATGGAAATAATAGCTCGCCTTTTGATGGGCGTGTGAGATGTGCTGCGCTTCATCAAGTTGCGCGATGATGGTTATCCGAACGTTCATTGTCTGGGTCGTAGAGTCGGGGGTATCTCTATCTGCCTGAAGATCACGAGCCATGCATAAGTTTTATCGACAGTCGGCATGCCGGATTTTGCGGTTCCGTCTGCTTTCCGGCGAGTACACGAGCATGCTTTCCGGCCTGCGCATGCCGCCTGGTTCCCGGGTAAAGGGTGCGATGGCGGGTTTCCTTGTCGCTTTGGGCATGGCAATCGTGCCCGATAGTCGCGTTCTCCACGCGGAGCCAACAGATACGATCAGCGTCAGAACTAATCAGGCGAAGATCATTCGCCTGCCTGAGAACGCTCAGACCGTGATCGTCGGTAATCCGTCGGTGGCGGATGTGTCGTTACAGAAGAACAACGTACTCGTAGTGACGGGAAAGAGTTTCGGCACGACAAATGTGATCGCTCTCGATGCACGCGGTGTCGTGGTGGGGGAATCGCTCTTGCGGGTTGAGGCTTCGCCAGAAGGAATAGTGGTCGTCCAGCACGGGCGACAGCGGCAAAGCTTTATCTGCGCGCCGAGCTGCGAGCCGACGCTTGTCATCGGTGACGACAGCGAAGCTTTTCGTGCTTTGAAAAGTCAGATCGAGGATCGCAATGCGCTTGCGCAGGGCAGATAGGCGAGACGACGCAGTCCAGGCGCCGCGTCGCGGCCTTCTGCGGGCTGCGCAGCCATTCGCGCGCGAGACGGGCGGCGTTACAGCCATCGAGCTCGCAATGGTCGCGCCGCTCTTTCTGGCGCTCGCTTTTGCCATCATCCAGACCGCACTGATCTTCTGGGCGCAGCAAGTGCTGGAAACCAACGTGGACGACGGCGCGCGGCTTGTGCTGACTGGTCGCTCGCAAACAGGTGGTACAAGCGACAGCGCGCGCTTGACAAGCCTGCGGAACAGCATCTGCGACGGCTCACCGATCGTCATGGTCGGCGCGAACGAGTGCAAGGCCAATTTGCATCTCGATGTGCGGGTGCTGTCCAGCTTCAATCAGGCGGACTTGAACATGCCGATACGGGACGGGGCGATCGACGTTTCGGGCTTCGGTTATCAAAGCAGTGGCGCAAACCAGATCGTGCTTGTCCGGGCCGCGCTCGAACTGCCGGTGTTCATCGCCTTCGGCAACCCGGCCATTGCAAATCTCGACAATGGCAATCGCTTGATCATGGCAACAGCCGCATTCCGGACGGAGCCATTCGAATGACGGGTCCAATGTACTGCCCGCAAACACGCAAGCTGCGCAACCTCCGTTGTTTTGCGAGCTCACGAGAGGGAATCGCGGCGATCGAGTTCGCGCTGGTCATGCCGGTCATGGCCCTCATCTATGTCGGCTTCGTCGTCATCACCAACGGCGTTGCGCTCAATCGCAAGGTCTCTATCATGGCGCATACGCTGGCGGACCTGACCGCTCGAGTGCAGATCGTTACTGATAGCGAGCGGGATCTTGTTTTCAGTGCTGCGCGTGCTGTTCTCGCGCCTTACGCGACCGGCGGGGTTACCCTGGTGCTATCCAGCGTCTATATCGACAGCAATGGTGTCGCCAAGGTGGTCTGGAGCGATGCCAATCGCAGCGGGGCAGCACTGACGCGGGGCTCCGATTATACCTTCCCCGCCGGAGCAGCAGGCTTGGCGATAAGGAATTCGTCCTTGATCGTTGGGGATGTGACCTATCCCTATATCGACGGCTGGGCGGATGTCCTGAGCTCGCTCGGTTTTCCCATGTCGGCCTTTCGCGATGGCGTGCTGACGATGCGGGAGACGCGCACATTGACGCCGCGGCTGGTGCCGCGCATCTCGCGCATCACGAGCAACGGCACGGTGTATCAGTAGTGAATGCTGAAATGCGTTGGCACCCCATCCCGATTTCCGATAGAGCAGAACTTGCGCGGCAAGCGCCGTGGAATGGTGACAGGTGATGCCAGCCGCCGGCGTCCGGCAGTTGGGGTCTTGGGAACGAGAGATGATGACGACGCAGGCTGAGGCTTCTCCCCCCCGTGTCGTTGTCTTCGATATCGGGGCGGTTCTTCTGGAGTGGGACCCGCGGCATCTCTATCGTAAGATCTTTGTCGGCGATGATGCACGTATGGAGCACTTTCTCACCGAGGTTTGTACGACGGCCTGGAATCTCGAGCAGGACCGCGGGCGCTCCTGGGCCGAGGCTATCGCTGAGAGAACGGCGCTCTATCCGGATTGGCAAGCTGAGATCGCAGCTTTCGACGGTCGTTGGGAAGAGATGGTGCCTCACGCGATCGAGGGCACGGTGGCCTTGCTCGCGGCGCTGCGCAGCGCGGCGTCCCGACCTATGCAATTACGAATTTCTCTGCTGAGAAATTCGTGCTCGCCCGAGAGCGCTTTCCCTTTCTCGGAGGCTTTGATGGTATCGTCGTGTCCGGCGAGGTTCGCCTCGTCAAGCCGGACCCTGCGATCTTCACGCTCTTTCTCGAGCAAAACGGACTAACCGCCGGCGAGTGCTTGTTCGTCGACGACAATGCGGCCAATGTCGCGGCGGCGCGCGAGTTGGGCTTCACCGTGCACCAGTTCACCGCGCCCGAACTCCTGGCGGATGCTCTGCGGGCGTCTGGATTTCCCCTGTAGAGCGGCTCCGACCGCAGGGGCGCCGCTCTGTTGATTGCAAGGGGTATGATCTATCCTGAGATCGCATGCACGTGTCTGCGGCGCGCTAGAGCGCCCGGGCGATCATAGCGATCGGGGCAATATGCCCCCTTTGCAAGGCGCCGAGCACATTTTCCATCCTTTGTCCGCCGGCCGGACCCATCAGGAGATGGAGGCCAAGCGGCGGCGCTCCCTCTTTCTCGACCTTGTCCCGCATTGCGCGTGCGAGATCCAGCGCCAGCAAGCTCCGATCATGCGCTTCAGTGATGACAAAGCCGGCGCTTTCCAGGGCATTGCGATACGTATCGGGTCGCTCGACATAGCTCGTCGCACTCGTTTGTGCCCAGGGCATGGGGAATGGAAGCTCTACGTCGTCGAGCCGCATGATGTCGTAAACGCCAAATCGGCCGCCCTGCTTCAAGATGCGGCGGATCTCCGAAAACAATGCGGTCTTGTCCGGAATATTCATGCCCACATGGATGAGGGTCGTGGCATCGAAGTGGCTGGACGGGAAAGGTAACGCGAGGGCGCTCGCCTGGGTGAACGAAACCCGGTCATCGAGGCCGCATCGCTGCGTCAAGGCCGTCGAGACAGCAACATAGTCCTCGGTGAGATCGATGCCGGATACGACGCAGCCGTAAGTCTCCGCGAAATAGCGGGCCGGGCCGCCGATCCCCGAGCCGACATCCAGCACGCGCTCGCCTTTTGTCAGCCCGAGGTCGCTCGCCAGGGCGGCGGTCGCTGCATGCCAGCCGAGGTGAAATTCGTCTGCGCCCCGAAGATCGGCCGATGTCAGATGATCGACATCCGCGCCCGAGGCGCGCAACGCATCGAGAATTGCGCTTTCGAGGCCCGCTCGGCTGTAGTGGTTTGCAACCTCTCGTTCGGTGTCCATGGCCAGTTCCCCATTGTCCGGCCGGAAAGCGGCGCAACATGCGGCTTTCCGGCTCTTGGTGCGGGGGCTGGCTGACTTTCCGCCGGTGCGGCCTTGTCAGGCCGGTCGGTCAGAATGTCTGGTTGTAGGCGCCAACCTCCGGATTCTCACGCAGAACGTCGTCGATCGCCTTGAACATCTCGCGCGTGCGCGCTTCCGAGACCGGGCTCTCGATGACGACGACGAGCTCCGGCTTGTTGGAGGAGGCGCGCACCAGGCCCCAGGTGCCATCCTCGGAGACGACGCGTACGCCGTTGACCGTGATGAGGTCGCGGATCGACTGGCCGGCGACGCTCTCGCCAGCCGCATGCATGGCCTGGAAGCGCTTCACGACGCGGTCGACCACCTCGTATTTCACCTCGTCGGCGCAATGCGGCGCCATCGTCGGCGTGCCCCACGTCTTCGGCACCTCGCGGTAGAGCTCGGCCATGGTCTTGCCGGGGTTGCGGTCGAGCATGTCGCAGACGGCAAGCGCGGTGACCAAGCCGTCGTCATAGCCGCGTCCGACCGGCGCGTTGAAGAAGAAATGGCCGGATTTCTCGAAGCCGGCGAGCGCGTTGAGATCGCGCACGCGACGCTTGATGTAGCTGTGGCCGGTTTTCCAGTAGTCAGCCTTCACGCCGTTCTTGATGAGAACGGGGTCGGTCACGAACAGGCCGGTGGACTTCACGTCGACCACGAAGGTGGAGCCCGGATGCAGCGTCGAGAGGTCACGCGCCAGCATCACGCCGATCTTGTCGGCGAAGATTTCCTCGCCCTCGTTGTCGACCACGCCGCAGCGGTCGCCGTCGCCGTCGAAGCCGAGGGCGACATCGGCGCCGACCTCGCGCACCTTCTCCGCCATGGCATGAAGCATCTTCATGTCTTCGGGGTTCGGGTTGTAGCGCGGGAAGGAGTGGTCGAGCTCGGTGTCGAGCGGGATGACCTCGCAGCCGATCGCCTCGAGGATCTGCGGCGCGAAGGCGCCGGCCGTGCCGTTGCCGCAGGCGGCGATGACCTTGAGGCGGCGCTTGAGCTTCGGCCGGTTAGTGAGGTCGGCGATGTAGCGCGCCGGGAAGTTCTCGATGAACTCGTAGCCGCCGCCGTCACGGGTCTTGACGTTGCCGGAAAGGACGATTTCCTTCAGCCGCCCCATCTCGTCGGGGCCGAAGGTCACAGGGCGCTGGGCACCCATCTTCACGCCGGTCCAGCCGTTGTCGTTGTGCGAGGCGGTGACCATGGCGACCGCCGGCACGTCGAGATCGAACTGGGCGAAATAGGCCATCGGCGACATGGCGAGGCCGATGTCCTTGACCTTGATGCCGGCTGCCATCAGGCCCGAGATGAGGGCGTATTTGATAGAGGAGGAATAGCCGCGGAAGTCGTGCCCGGTGACGATCTCCGGCTTGGTGCCGAGTTCGTGCAGCAAGGTGCCGAGGCCGATGCCCAGCGCCTGCACCCCCATGAGGTTGATTTCCTTCTGGAACAACCAGCGCGCGTCGTATTCGCGGAAGCCCGTGGGCTTCACCAGCGGCAGCGACTCGTAGTCATAGGTGTTGGGCGTGAGGGACGTCTGGGGCTTTGGAAACATGGGCACCACTTGTTGTTACAGCTAGAAACGCGAACGTTCATCGCATGATGGACCATACGCGCGGATGCGTATTTGGCAAAGCCATGATGAACGTCGCCTTTAACATCGCGATGAAAGGGGCGATTTCATGCCCGGCCGGGCGGCCGCGTCATCGCACTGCGAGCTAACCACCCGGCGCATCGGAATGGCAGGGACGGCCGTGATGTAGAGCGAACCTCGATGGTCATCCCGGGGCGTTGCGTAGCAACGAGCCCGGGATCCGTGAACACGGGTCTTCCATGGAATACGCGTCGTGTTCATGGATCCCGGACAGCGGCTTTGCCGCTTCCGGGATGACCAGAGTGGAGCTGGCCCGGGCCGAGGCATGTGCCGGACTTCGAGCATCCGGCTCTGCTCGGAATGCCTCGCGGTATCTTACTCTCGCACCGTGCCGTCGCTGGCCGTGTCGAGCGCGAAGGCGGCGGCGAACAGGGCCTTGGTGTAGTCCTCGCGTGGATTGGCGAAGAGGCTTTGTGCGTCGCCCTGCTCGACGACCACTCCGTTTCGCATGACAATGACAGAGGAGGCGAGCGCCCGCACGACCTTGAGGTCGTGGCTGATAAAGAGATATGCGAGTTTCTTGGCATCCTGGAGGGCGCGCAGAAGATCGACGATCTGCGCTTGCACCGACATGTCGAGCGCCGAGGTCGGTTCGTCGAGCACGATGAAGCGTGGCTCGAGCGCCATCGCGCGCGCGATGGCGATGCGCTGGCGCTGCCCCCCCGAGAATTCATGCGGGTAGCGGTCCATCGTCGCTGGATCAAGCCCGACATCGATGAGGGCTCGGGCCACGACCTCACGACGATCCTCATAGGTGAGGCCGCGCTTCTGCACGAGGAGGCCTTCCTCAACGATCTCCGCAACAGAGAGGCGTGGAGACAAAGAGCCGTAGGGGTCCTGGAACACCACCTGCATGTCGCGGCGCAGCGGTTTCACGGCGCTGGAGGACAGTCCGTCGATGCGGTTGCCAAGAAAAACGATGGGGCCTTCGGACCGGATGAGACGTAGCAATGCGAGGCCGAGCGTGGTCTTGCCCGAGCCGGATTCACCGACCACGCCAACCGTTTCCCCCTCGCGCACGGTCAGCGAAATGCCGTCCACCGCTTTCACATAGCCTGTCGTTCGGCGCAGGAACCCCTGCTTGATGGGGAACCAGACCTTCACCGGGCCAGCTTCGACGACAATCGGCGCGGCGGGATCGGCCGCGTGCGGCTCTCCCTTGGGTTCCGCAGCGAGAAGTTTCTTCGTATAGGGATGTTGCGGCCGGTCGAAAATCTCGTCGACAGACCCCGCCTCGACGATTTGGCCGCCGTTCATCACGCAGACCCGGTCGGCGATCTTGCGGACGATGCCGAGGTCGTGGGTGATGAACAGCATCGCCATGCCGAGCCGGCTTTTGAGGTCGGCCAGAAGCTTGAGGATCTGCGCCTGCACGGTCACGTCGAGCGCGGTCGTCGGCTCGTCGGCGATGAAGAGGTCGGGCTCGTTGGCGAGCGCCATGGCGATCATGACGCGCTGGCGCTGGCCGCCCGAGAGCTGGTGTGGATAAGCGTCGAGGCGGCTTTCCGCGTCGCGGATGCCGACGAGTTCGAGCAGTTCGAGGATGCGCCTGCGGGCCGCCTGGCCGCTTAGCCCCTTGTGCAGCCGCAGAATCTCACCAATCTGCCGCTGGATGGTGTGGAGCGGATTGAGCGACGTCATCGGCTCCTGAAACACCATGGTGATGTCGTTGCCGCGCACCTGCCTCAGCTCGTCCTCGTCCAGCGCCATGAGGTCGCGTCCCTTGAAGAGGATGCGGCCGGATGGGTGACTGGCAGCGGGATAGGCGAGGAGCTTGAGGATCGAGAGGGCCGATACCGACTTGCCGGAGCCCGACTCGCCGACGAGCGCGAGCGTCTCGCCCGGTGCGATCGCGAAGGACACATGGTCCACCGCCAGCGTCTCCTTGCCGTCTTGCCGGAAGGCGACCGACAGATCCTCGACGGAGAGCAGCGCTGGCTTGGCGGGTGGGGTGTTGGCTGTCATCACGGCGGCCTCACGCATAGGTCTTGCGCGGGTCGAAGGCGTCGCGCACCGCCTCGCCGATGAAGATCAGCAGCGACAGCATGAAGGCGATGACGAAGAAGCCGGACAGGCCAAGCCATGGGGCCTGCACATTGGCCTTGCCCTGGTTCAGGAGTTCACCCAGCGACGGCGATCCCGGTGGCAGGCCGAAACCGAGGAAATCGAGCGAGGTCAGCGTCGTGATGGAGCCGTTGAGGATGAAGGGCAGGAAAGTCAGGGTCGCCACCATCGCATTCGGCAAGAGATGCTTGAACATGATGGTGATGTTGGAAAGCCCCAGCGCGCGCGCCGCCCGCACATACTCGAAATTGCGCGCACGCAGGAATTCCGCGCGCACGACGCCCACGAGCGCCACCCACGAGAACAGCAGCAATATGCCGAGCAGCACGAAGAAGCCGGGCGTGATGACGGCGGAGATGATGATCAGCAGGTAGAGCGAGGGTATCGAGTTCCAGATCTCGATGATGCGTTGGAGGATGAGGTCCGTCCAGCCGCCGAAATAGCCCTGCACAGCCCCGGCGACAATTCCGACGACGGATGAGATTATGGCAAGCGCCAGCCCGAACAGAACGGACAAGCGGAATCCGTAGATGACGCGGGCGAGCACATCACGACCTTGGTCGTCCGTCCCGAGCCAGTTCCACTCGATGTCCCAGCAGCTGTTGCCGCCGGTTCGCTCCGCGATGGGACGGCATTGGGCGTCCGTGAGCATCCAGGTGGGCGGTGAGGGGGCGGGCACCGGCAGGTCGAGATTGTGCGTGGAATAGGAGAAGCGGATGGGCGGCCAGATCATCCAGCCGTTTGCCTTGATTTCGTCTGCGATGATCGGCGCGCGATAATCAGTCTGCGCCAGGAACCCGCCGAACTTCTCTTCCGGATAGTCGACGAAGACCGGGAACAGAAGTTCGCCCTTGTAGAAGGCGATGATGGGCCGGTCGTTCGCGATGAACTCCGCGAACAGCGTGACCACGAACACGATCGCGAAGATCCAGAACGACCAATAGCCGCGACGGTTGGCTTTGAAATTGGCAAGCCGTCTCCGGTTGAGCGGCGTGAGATTGATAAGGCCGCTGCGTGGGGGCAGCGGCGGGGCAAGGCGCTGCGGCGATGCCGGCACGTCGCGGGGAAGGGCGGCCTCGGTCATCTCACACCTCCCGCGTTTCGAAGTCGATGCGCGGGTCGATCCACGTGTAGGTGAGGTCGGATATGAGGTTCACCACGAGGCCGAGGAGGGAGAAGATGAAGAGGTTGGCGAACACGACAGGATAGTCGCGGTTGACGATGGACTCGAAGGACAGGAGACCGAGCCCATCGAGCGAGAAGATGGTCTCGATCAGAAGCGAGCCTGCGAAGAAGGCGGAGATGAAGGCCCCGGGAAATCCGGCGATAACGATCAGCATGGCATTCCGGAAGACATGGCCATACAGCACCTGTCGCTCGGTCAGCCCCTTCATGCGTGCTGTCAAAACGTACTGCTTGCGGATTTCATCGAGGAAGGAGTTTTTTGTGAGCAGGGTGGAGGTCGCGAAGGCGCCAAGCGCCATTGCCGTGATTGGCAGCGCGATGTGCCAGAAATAATCGAGAATCCGCTCCGGCCAGCTGAGGCTCGACCAGTTCTCGGAAACGAGCCCCTGCAAAGGGAAGATCTGCCAGAACGAGCCGCCGGCAAATAGCACGATGAGCAGGATGGCGAACAGAAAGCTCGGGATGGCATAGCCGATGATGACGACCACGGAGGTCCAGACATCGAAGCGTGAGCCATCCTTGACGGCCTTGGATATCCCGAGCGGGATGGAGATCGCGTAGGACAGGATTGTCATCCAGAGCCCGAGCGTGATCGAGACGGGCAGTTTTTCCTTGATGAGATCAATGACGGGGACGTCGCGGAAGTAGCTCTTGCCGAAATCGAAGGTCGCGTAGTCGCGCAGCATCTTCAGGAAACGTTCGTGAGCAGGCTTGTCGAAGCCGAACTGCTTTTCAAGCTGGGCGATGAAAGCCGGGTCCAATCCTTGTGCGCCGCGATAGTTGGAGGCGCCGCCGCCTCCAGCGCTCCCACCCTGGCTGCCGAAATCTCCTCCGCCGCCGCCGATGCGGGAGAGCGCGCCCGCGTCCGTGCCCTGCAACTGAGCGAGGATCCGCTCGACCGGGCCGCCAGGAGCGAATTGCACGAGAATGAATGAGATCAGCATGATTCCGAGAATCGTCGGGATCATGAGAAGGATGCGGCGGGCGATATAAGCCAGCATTCAGCCCGGGACCTTTACCATTGCCGCGGATGACTGGAGCTGCTGACCTGTCGCTGTCATTGCCCTTATCCCTTCAATCCGATTCGCTTGGCCTTCTCCTCGTCATACCACCATGTGCCGGGCGCGCCTGTAGAATGTTTCGGCATAGTCGCCGGACGAGAAAAGACGTCCCAATAGGCGAGCCATCGCTCCGAGCGGTACCACATGGGTATCCAGTACCGACCGGCGCGCAACACGCGGTCCAGCGCCCTGCATGCGACCTTGAGGTCATCCCGGGTTTCCGCCTTGCTGATGACCTCGATGAGGTGATCAACCGCCGGGTTTGCGATGCCGCTGAGGTTCCGCGAGCCTGGCGTGCGCGCCGCGTCTGAACCGTAGACGACACGCATCGAATCCCCGGGTGTCAGGCTGCCGGCCAGGGCGCCCGAGACGATGTCGAAATCGAAGTCATTCGTGCGCCGGCTGTACTGCGAGGCGTCCACGATCCGGGAGCGGGCGTTGATGCCGAGCCTCTTGAGATTGGCCTGAAAGGGTTGGGTGTGCGGCTGCAGGGTGGGCGAGAAATCGAGAAATTCAATCTCGAACGGCTTGCCATTGGGCAAACGCAGAACGCCGCCCTCACGCTTGCAGCCTGCTTCGCGCAGAAGCTGGTCGGCCCGGCGCAAGAGATTCCGATCTGAGCCGGAGCCGTCCGATACGGGTGGCGTGAACGGTTCGCCGAAGACATCCGCCGGCAGCTTATCGCGGAAAGGCTCGAGCAGAGCGATTTCCTCCGGCGTGGGTAGTCCGTGGGCCATGTTGGCCGAGTTCTGGAAATAGGAGGTCAGTCGCTTGTAGGACGAGAACATGATGTTGGCATTCGTCCATTCGAAATCGAATGCCAGTCCCAGCGCCTCGCGAATCCGCGGATCGGCGAACATCTCGCGCCTGAGGTTGAAGTGCCACCCCTGAGTCGGGATCGCCGCGCCGCTTTCGATCTGCTCGCGTTTGACCCGGCCTTGCCTGAAGGCGGGGAAATCATAGCCGATCGCCCAAATGCGCGCCGTGTATTCCTCGTTGAAGTTGTAGGTCCCGGCCTTGAACCCCTCGAAGGCCACTTCGCGATCGCGGAAATAGTCATATCGAATGCGGTCGAAATTGTTCTGCCCGACATTCACGGGCAAATCCTTGCCCCAGTAGTCAGGGACCCGCTGCAATTCGATAAAGCGCCCCGGCTCGAAGCGCCCCACGCGATAAGGCCCAGAGCCGAGGGGAGCTTCCAGCGTCGCGGCCTCGAAGTCACGGGTCTCCCAGTAAGTTTTGGAGAAGACAGGCAGGGTCGCAATGATGAGATGCAGGTCCCGATTGCGCCGGGCAGAGAGACGGACCACCACGGTATAATCGTCGGCGGCTTTCACCTCCTCCAGGTCGGTAAGCACGGCGCTAAACGTCGGGTGCCCCTTTTCCTTGAGGACCGTGAGGGAGAAGGCCACGTCATGCGCCGTGACGGGCGTGCCGTCGTGGAATCGCGCTTCACGCCGCAGAACAAAGCTATAGGTCCGCTTATCCGCCGAAACATGAACGGAATGGGCGAGCAGGCCGTACAACGCGTCGGGCTCGTCCTGGCTCACGGCCATCAGGGTGTCGAACGTGTCCGGTAGGCCGGCAGCACCGTCTCCCTTCAGCACATAGACATTCAATGTATTGAAGGTGTCGAAGGACTGGTTGCCGGTGCTCTGCTTGATCTGCAGCGAGAGCGTGCCGCCGTTCGGCGCGTTCGGGTTCACATAGGCAAAATGCTTGAAATCGGGCGGGTACAGCAGGTCCCCGAAAGACGAAAGCCCGTGGCGGGTCACCTCACCGGCGTCCGCCGCTCCATCCACCTTTGCCTGGCCGAGCACGGGACGGGCGGCAAGCACGCCTCCGGCCAAGACTGCCCCCGCCTGAATGAGGCCGCGCCGCGTGGGTTGGAAGCGTTTGCTCAAGGGATTCTCCCCGACGTGCTGGTATCGCTGGAAGAGGTGGCAGCCTTCGACCACCAGACCGTCGGGAAGGCGGCTCCGCCGAAATAGGGCATGGTCTTGGGATGATCAAAGCGATCCCAGCGCGCTGTCAGCTCCTTCATAAAGTAGTAGTGGGGAACCACATAAGCGCTCCAAAGCAATACGCGATCGAGGGCATGTGTCGCCGCGAGCAGTTCCTCGCGGGTCTTGGCGAAGATGATCCGCTCGATCAGCGCATCGACGGCGGGGTTCTGTATACCGGCAAGATTGTAGGACCCGGGCTGGTCGGCTGATCGCGAGCCCCAGAAATCCCGCTGCTCGTTGCCCGGCGAGAGCGATTGCGGGAACAGCGTGGCCGTCGCGTCAAAATCGAAGGTGCGCAGGCGGTTCTGGTACTGAGCTGCGTCGACGACCCGCAGGCTCACCCCGATGCCGAGACGTTCCAGCGCGGCCTTGTAGGGCGCCGCCCAGCGCTCCATGGTCTGGTCGTAGCCGAGGATCTCGACCGTCAACTGGGCCCCTGTCTTCGCGTTGACCAGCCGGGTACCCTTCAGCTCATAGCCTGCCTCGCGGAGCAGGCCGAGTGCCGTGCGCAGGTTGTTGCGTGTCGCCTCGGCGTTGCCGCCGACCGGATTGGCATAGGGCGTCGTGAAAACCTCCGGGGGCACCTTGTCCTTGACTTCATTGAGGATTTCCAGTTCGCGGCCCTGCGGTAGGCCGCTCGAGGCAAGCTCGGTGCCAAAAAAGAACGAGTTGATACGCTCATAACGGTCGAAGAAGATCGTGCGGTTGAGCTCCTCGAAGTCGAAAGCGTAGTTGAAGGCCCGCCTGACCCGAATGTCCTGAAATTTCTCCCGGCGGAGGTTGAAGACCATCCCCTGCATTATGCCGAGATTGCGAATGGGGAATTCCTCGCGGATGATGCGACCGTCGCGGGCGGCCGGAAAATCATAGGCGGTCATCCAGTTGCGAATGACGTTCTCGCGGCGCCAGTCGATGCGGTCGCCCTTGAAGGCTTCAAACAGCACGGTCGCGTCACGGAAATAATCGTAGCGGATTTCGCCGAAATTGTTCGTGCCCTTGTTCACGGGCAGGTCTTTGGCCCAGTAATCCGGCACTTGCTCGTAGACCGCATAGCGTCCCGCCTCGAAGCTCTTCAGCCGGTAGGGGCCGGAACCAAGCGGCGGTTCCAGCGACGTTGCGGTGATGTCGCGCGCAGCGCCATTGGCGGTCTTGCCTCTCCACCAGTGCTTCGGCAGCACGGGCAACTGGCCGACAATCAGCGGCAATTCGCGATTTCCCTTCTCGTCGAAGGTGAATGTGACCTCGCGGTCTCCCGTGGCCTCGGCCTTCGCCACATTGCGCCAGTAAGCCATGTGCATCGGGCTCGTGACCTTCAGGGTCTCGAACGAGAAGATGACGTCCTCGGGGGTGATGGGCGTGCCGTCGTGGAAGCGAGCCTGGGGTCTCAGGCGGAAAGTGACCGAGGAGAAGTCGTCGGGATAGCTCAGACTTTCCGCCACGAGGCCATATTCGGAGCTGATCTCGTCGAGGCTCGACGTCATTAAGGTGTCGTATATGCGGCTGATGCCGGTCTCGAGCTCACCCTTCATGCCGGCAATGGCGAGGTTGAAGTTGTCGAAGCCGCCGATAGAGCCAAGACGGAGGGTTCCCCCCTGCGGCGCAGCAGGATTGACGTAGTCGAAATGCGCGAAATCCGGCGGGTACTTGGGTTCACCCACGAGCGACAGTCCGTGCCGCCAGGTTGTCTGGGCTGATGCCACTGGCAGCGGTGCGAGCAACGCGGCGAGACAGGCGATAACGACGAGGCGAAACTGCAATCAACCACTCCGTTTCCAGGTCTGTGTGCGCGGGACGAATATCATGCGCCGAAGCAGGCCGGTGGCGCACTATGGCGCTTCCCAGGCGTGCCGCCAACCTTCACGAGGTTGCTGGGAGAGATACCGCCCTGCTCCCGCGCGCCAAAGTTGCGCGCCCTGCGCCCACGATCATGGATTTTGCGCCGATGTTGCATGGATCAGGTGGCGTCGACGAGGTGATTGATCACAAAAGTCAGTCAATTGATCGCGAGATTTGATGGTTCCTGGCGGCCGATCCGCGCTAAGAGCTGGGCGTGGAGTGCGCTTCCGTCGTGCCGGACGGCGCAGGAATAGAGGCGATTGATCGCAGCCATGACCGAAACGGACAGCCTGAGTTCCTCTCTTCGACGCGAGGCCTTGGAGGCCCCGATCAGCGGCATCGTTGATGTCTTCAATTACGGGCGCCATCGAGAGGGACTGATTCCGCTTTGGGTTGGCGAAGGGGACTTGCCCACACCGTCCTTCATCTCCGACGCGGCCGTAGCCTCGCTGGCCGCCGGCGAGACCTTCTACACGTATCAGCGCGGGCTGCCGGAGCTGCGCGAGGCGATCGCGCGCTATATCGGGCGCCTTTATGGCCGCACGGTTTCACCGGAGCGCTTCTTCGTGACCAGCGGTGGTATGCACGCGCTGCAGGTTGCCTTCCGGATGGTGTCCGGGGCCGGTGACGAGGTCATCGTGCCGACGCCCGCCTGGCCGAATTTCGTTGCCGGCGTCGGCATCTCCGGCGCGCGACCCGTCGAGGTGCCGATGACCTACACCGACGAGGGCTGGCTTCTCGACGTTGATCGGATCGCCGCCGCCATCACGCCGTCGACAAAGGCCATCGTGATCAACTCGCCGTCCAATCCGACGAGTTGGATGGCGACGCCCGAGGACATTGCGGCGGTCCTTTCTCTGGCACGTCGTCATGGGCTGTGGATAATCGCCGATGAGATCTACGGGCGCTTCGTTTATGACGGGCCCGCACCGGCTCCGTCTTTCCACGATGTCATCGATGACGAAGACCGCGTCATCTTCGTGCAGACGATGTCGAAGAACTGGGCGATGACAGGCTGGCGCGTCGGCTGGCTGGAAGCCAACCCCCGCCTTGGCCAGACCATCGAAAACCTGATCCAGTATTCTTCATCAGGTACCGCCGCCTTCATGCAGCGAGCGGCCGTCGCTGCGCTGGACCAAGGCGAGGCTTTCGTCGCCGAACAGTTTGAACGTGCCAGGATAGGCCGAACGATTGTCTCGCAAGGGCTGGCGGCGACGAATCGTGTTCGCTTCGCACCGGCGCAAGGCGCCTTTTATCTCTTCTTCTCGGTTGACGGCGTCACCGACAGCGCGCGCTTTGCAAGGGTCCTCGTCGACGAGGCAGCCGTGGGGCTGGCACCGGGAACGACGTTCGGCGCCGGAGGCGAAGCGTTCTTCCGCCTTTGCTTCGCGCGCAAGGTATCGGATCTCGAGGAGGCGACCCGCCGCCTCGCTTCCGCCCTCATGCGTCTCGCACCTTGAACTTTCCTTCCGACGGAGCAGGGCAGCGGCTGCGGCTCATGCATGGCCCGCGAGTGCGGGTTGCGCCATGAGCGTTTGACGGCCGGCCGGAGAACGCGCGATAGGTCTTTCATCCCTTCGCGCGGCTTCGAACGCGCTTGTCATTGAGGTGGCATGACCCGCTCCGGCTCCATTCTTCTGGCATCCGCGCGTCAAGTAGCGCAGATCGCCTTTGCCGCAGCCGGGGGATTGCTGTTTCTTGTGCTCGGCGTTCCGGCCGCCTGGGTCGCCGGGCCGGTTACGGCTGTCGCTCTCCTGTGCCTTACTCGCCGTTCCGTGCCGATGGCACGGCCTCTGGTCGAGATTGGCTTTCTGCTCGCCGGTTTCACCATGGGCGCAACCGCGACGCCTGAGGCCCTCAGCGCGTTGGCGCGCTATCCGGTTAGCCTTCTGCTTCTCACTTTATCGGTTCTCGGCGTTCTGCTGCTGACGTCGCTCTGGCTCAAGCGGAGCTCTGGATGGACGTTGGCCGACGCGGTTCTCGGCTCAGCGCCGGGGGCGCTTTCGACGGTGATGGCGGTGGCGGCGGATCGCGGTGGGAATGTCGGATTGATTGCGGTCGTACAATCCTTCCGCCTGTTCGTGCTTGTGCTGATCCTGCCGATGATCATCGTGCTAACGGGCGGCGCGACGGAGGTGCCTCAGGCTGGCGAAGTTCTGGCGCCGTTGCCATTCGCCGTGATCATGGCGCTGTCCTTCTTGCTTTCACTCGTGTTGCAACGTCTGAAGATCGCCGCGCCGATGCTGCTTGGAGCGCTCGTCGTCAGCCTTTTGGCACATGGTCTTGGTCTCGTGCAGGGCCGGTTACCCGTGTCGCTCTACACGTTGTCCCTGGTCCTGGTGGGGGCCTTTGTCGGGTCCCGCTTCGCGACGGTCAATCGGCAGGCCCTAATAGCAGCCTTCCCGGCAGCAGTCGGATCCTTCGTGGTCTCCTTTGCCATCGCACTCGGTTTTGCCCTGGTCTCGTGGCAACTAGCTGACGTGACCTTTGCCGCGGCCATCATCGCCTTTGCCCCCGGGGGGCTTGAGGTCATGACGGTGCTGGCGCTTCTTCTCGGGCTTGACCCGATCTTTGTCGGTGCCCATCACCTCGCACGCTTCATCCTGGTCGCGCTTCTCCTGCCGATCATCATCGCGACGATCCACCGTATGGAAGGCCGGCGGCTCAAGAATGCCTACGCGGCCGGCGACGAGCCCCAGTAGAGCCCAATCGCCGGCCGGAACCGCCGGCTCAGACTTTCACGAGTTTGGTAGCCAGGGGGCCAAGGACAGTGATGGCCGCGATGCTGCTTGGCACGGGCACTGCAGGAGCTCCGTTCAAAGTTCCGGTGGTGATGAACTGGCCCTTGCGGAGACCGCCGCAATGGCTCGGCGGGGCTGCGAGCAGCGCGCGCAACGGTGCGGCCGGATCTACCTGTGGATGGGCGATTGTCTTGTCCCAGATCGTCTCGCCGTCCTGCATGATGGTGAGATGCATCGCCTGCAGGTCGGGCGCATCGGCGCGAGGACTTGATGCCGCCAGGTAGTAGCCGCCGTTGGCGAGGCCGTCCGCGAGCATAGACAGGAAAGGTTGGGCCGTGCGGTCCCGGTAGCGCGACTGGATGAGCTCCATTCCAAGCGCGATTTGCGAGACTATGCTCTCGGCCTCGGCAACCGGCGTTGCTGCAGGAACATCCGCATCGAGGATATAGGCGATTTCCACCTCGATGGCGCATGGCGTGTGGCCGCGCACGGGAAGTTCAGGACCTCCATGGCGGCTCACCCGCGCCATGATCGGGGCGCATATTGATTGGCCGCCCGCGTCGAAGCCGGCCTTCCAGCCGACGATGTCCGAATCGAGCAGCTGTACCACCCGCTCCTGCACCGCATAAGCTTCCGCTTGCGAGGCGACGAGGCCGGGCGGCAGGCTCTCGACGGCGGTGCCGGTCCGATGGGCCTCCACGAGTATGGCGGCGGCGTCCTCAATGCGATCCGATGAGCTCATTCTGAAATGCCTTGATCTTGTGGTCGTGTGGGCCGAAGCCTTATGGGCGCCGGCGGTCGCGGGCTGGATGGCCCTGGAGCGCGCAACTGAAAGTCAAGCTGACGCCACGGGTCAAGCGATGGAGGGTGTATCACTGCCGGGGAAGGTCTCTTTCAGAGCTTCGTCCAGTAGCGCCTCGCGGTGGCGCAGGGCTTCACGCAGCGGACCACTGGGCGGTCCCGCGCTCGCCATGAAATCCATCATGATGTCGCGCATCGCGGGATAACGCCGGCTCAAGCTCTCGAAATCGCCAAGCTCGACGTCTGGCGGCTCAACGCCGATCCATTCGGACGAGCCCAGAAGGGCGAAACCTTTCGTGTGTTCGAGCCGTGACATATGAAAGGTGCCGCCGGGAATGAGAAGCTGCGGCCGCATGCCCGCCTCGAGATCTGGCCCGACGATCCGCACTTCTCCGGTGCCATCGGGATAGAGCAGGAGAACGTGGAGCGGATCGCCGAGGTAATGGTGGTAGATCTGATCGCTGCGGATGCGGTGCATCACGATATGCGCATCGGCAGTGACCATGAAATACAGCGCCGAACCGACGGCCCTTGCGCCTTCATAGCCCTCAGGCAAGGATGCGGTCGGCAGGCTATGGCGGCTGCGATAGGTTTCCTGGACATAGCCGCAGGTTGGGTGGCGCTTCAGGCCCAGGGTGGCCATAATTGCACTGGCTGTCGTCATGATCCGCGTTGGCCCCGCTCTCCCGGCATCGCGCGGCGATGTTCAGCGCGCATGTCGTCTATTCGTTCTGCATGTCGGTCAGGCGTAGTGGAATTGGCATCACAGACGCCGCCGTCCACCTCGCCAAATGATCAACGTCCCTCTATCATCGACCGGTGTCGGGAGGAGGTCAACGCGTCCGCGGCTTCGCGCAAGGGAGATCAATGGCTGAGAGGCGTTGCGTAGGAATGTGGAACAGAAGCGCTGCCTTGTCGTTTTTATGAGGGTGGCGCAAGGGATCGAGCTATGAATACCATCATCTATCTGGTCGGCGCGGCGGTGATCAATCTCGCTGCAATCGCGCTTCTCGCTTTCGCAATAAAACGCCCTGAACCCAAGCCGGCTCTGGCGCGCGTACGCCGAAGCGCAAGGCGTCTTTGACCTTCCACCATCCCCAGAGGGTAGCGCGCGACGCGTTCGGACCCTTTGTCCATCAACGCGCTGGATGCATATGTCACGCTGAGAATTTTCGGCCAGACAGTGTGGGCTGAACCACGATTCGCTTTGCCGATCCGTTGGCTATCCAGGTGATCGTCGACCGGCATTTGAGACGCGCTGAACTTGTATCCCCGGCTTCAAGCGCGGAAGGCAAAGACAGAGGTATACCGCCCGCCTCTGAACGGAAACGCCGAGTTGCAAGGGAGCTCCATGATCATCACCGTTCTGACGCATGCGATCGTAACAATCCTGATCTGCGGGCTCGTTATCTGGCTCATCCAGTTCCTACCGTTCGACGGCCGCGTGAAGATGATCGTCCGGGTGGTCGTTATCGTGCTTGGGCTCGTCTCCATCGTTCGCTCGCTGGATCTGCTGGCGATTTCCACCCCACCCTCGACAAAGATCACCGAGTAGGAGACACGCGCGCCCCCTTTCCGGCGGTGGTCCTTCCGCCTAGTGTGGCGGCTAAAGAACCTTGGTGGGGAGGGTTCCATGGCGACCGTATCCGTCACTGAGCTCGCACAACTGACGGGCTGTGCCGTGGGTGACATCGCCAGCCTTGTCGAGCTGGGAATCGTCAGTCCATCGCATGGATCTTTCGCGAGAGCTGATATCAGTCGGGTGCGACTTTCGCTCGCCCTGCGCGACGCGGGGCTCGACCTTCATGTGCTGGCGAGGGCGATCGCGGACGACCTGCTGTCTCTGGATTTCGCCGGTCAGCTAATGTTCGACCCGGTCTCGCTCTCCGCACGAGGGAGCGAGGACCTGCTGGCCTCGTTGGATCTCGATGCGGCCAGCGCCACGCGCCTCCGCAGCGCCGTTGGTCTTCCTGCCCTGCGGCCGGACCAGCCGCTGCGCGAGGACGACATCGAGTTGATGTCGCTCATCGCAGCAGCGCGGGCTTTTGGCCTCAGTGACGATGCGCTCGCGCGTGTCCTGCGCATTTTCGGGCAATCGGTGCGGCGCAGTGTCGAGACGATGCGCGATCTCTTTCGTGGTGAAGTCGAGGAGCGCATGCTGGCTTCCGGGATCTCGCGCCGCGCCATGCTGGAACGTGGCGCGGACATGCGTCTGCAATTGCAGCGGTTGGGGTTCCGGGCGCTCTTTCTGCTGCAACGGCGCATGCTGGAAGAGGCTGTCTTCGATAATGTCGTTATGCGTGTGCAGGAGATCCTCAGCGAGGCTGGCCTCGGTGAAGCCCTCAACCGCAAGCCGCCGACGGTCGCTTTCATCGACCTCTCAGGGTTCACCGCACTGACCCAGGTCATGGGTGATGAGCATGCGGCGGACTATGCGTCCCGTCTCGAAGCCTTGGCCCAGGACACGGTTTCGAAGCACGGCGGACGGCTTGTAAAGGCGCTTGGCGACGGGGTCATGCTGCTCTTCCCGGACGCCCGGCCGGCGCTGGAGGCGAGTTTCGCGATATCGAACCGCTGTGCTGGAGATGGCCTGCCCATGGTGCGCGCGGGCCTTGCCACGGGACCGGTGGTTCCACGCGACGGCGACATCTTTGGCGCTACGGTTAATCTGGCTGCCCGCATCGTCGCACAGGTCGATGCGGCGCAGGCCGCTCGGTCCAGCCCGGGACTGGTGCTCGTCTGCTCGGATACGCGAGACGCGATCGTGGCGGCCTGGCCGGAGGCCTTCGTTTTTCATCCGCGTCCGCCAGTGGTGTTGAAGGGTGTCGAAAGGCCGGTCGTTCTCCATGCGGCCTCGCCGCGGCGCTTGCCGGAGACGACTGCTGGCGCTTAGAGCACGTTCGTCTGTTATCGATTTGCTCTAGGGTACCAGCACCGCGGCGCCCTCGAAACATCCGGCGCGTAGATCGTTGAGCGCCTGATTGGCTTCAGTCAACGGATATCGGTGGGTCGTCGTCGTGATCCCGGCCCGTGGGGCAATTTTCAGGAAATCGATGCCGTCCTGGCGCGTCAGGTTAGCCACCGAGATAACCTGCCGTTCTTCCCACAGCAGCCTGTAAGGAAAGCTTGGAATGTCGCTCATGTGGATGCCGGCGCAGACCACGCGTCCACCCTTGCGGACAGCCCTCAGCGCGGCGGGGACGAGAGCGCCGACCGGCGCGAAGATGAGGGCCGCGTCGAGCGGGGCGGGCGGTGCCTCGTCCGATCCACCCGCCCAGATCGCGCCGATGCTCCTGGCGAAGGTCTGGGTCGAGACGTCGCCAACCCGGGTGAAGGCATAGACGGCGCGGCCCTGCCACGCTGCCACCTGCGCGATGATATGCGCGGCGGCGCCGAAGCCATAGAGCCCGAGGCTTTTGCCTTCGCCAGCCATGACGAGCGCCCGCCAGCCGATGAGTCCCGCACAGAGGAGCGGCGCGAGCGCGACATCATCGCCATTTTCGCCCAAGGGGAAGGCGTAGCTGCTGTCGGCGATGGCGGTGGTGGCGAAACCGCCATCGCGCGTATAACCCGTGAAGAGCGGCGCGTCGCACAGGTTCTCGTGACCGCCCGTGCAGTAGGGGCACGTGCCGCATGTATGCCCGAGCCATGGAATGCCGACGCGCTCGCCTATGCGCAGATGTGTGACGCCGGCGCCCAGTGCTTCCACACGGCCGACGATCTCGTGGCCGGGTATGATGGGCAGCCTCGGAGAGGGCAGGTTGCCATCCACCACATGAAGATCAGTCCGGCAGACCCCGCAGGCGGCAACCTTCAGCCGGATCTCTCCCGGGCCGGGCTCCCGGTCCGGCAGTTCGGTCCCGACGAGTGGGGTTCCGCACGCCCTGAGTTGCATCGCGTACATGGCCGTCCCTCCCTCGCGCCGACCTTACGTCAAACCTTGGGATTCTCGTCCATCCGTGCCTTGTATTCCGCGTTGTAGCCCGCAGCGATCGCGGCATCGACCAGGGGGCGCACGGCGTCCTCAGCAAGTCCGCGCGGCGTTCCCACGAAGGCGTCGGCCAGCGACATGACCGCCGACGTGGCGGCAAGCAGGCTGTCCGTTTCCTCGAAAGGTTCGATGAAAGCTTCGATCTCGGCGCGATGATCGAGATCAGGCGAGCGCAAGGCCTCTGCCAGGGCTCGTCCACGCACGAAGGTCTCGGGTTGGATCGACATGGCGGGATGACCTGATGTTAGCGGGGGCCTCCCCGCACGGTGGACCTGCCCGATTTGTCGGCCAAACCCGCGCCCTTCGCAACGGGCAATATGGAACGCAACGTTCCGACGCCACCTTCTCCGCCACTCGCATCCTCCGCGTGGGCGGGGATTTGACGTGTACGCGATTGCCAGAGAGAGAGGGAAGGGATGGTGCTGCCAGAGAGGATTGAACTCTCGACCTCTCCCTTACCAAGGGAGTGCTCTACCACTGAGCTACGGCAGCTAAGATCCGGCGGCGCGTGCCTGCCTGGAAGCGGGCGGACACTGCCACAAGGCATTCGCCCGCGCAAGCGCGCAAATGCCATTAAATGCGTTCTTCCACGCTTGCTTGTGGACTTAAGCTGCGGCGGCCTGGGGCCGCAGCGGCAGGCCGAGCTTCTGCCACACCGCGACAAGCCCGTCGGCGAGCCCGGCGATCAGATCGTCACTGTGGAAAGGTGTCGGGGTGATGCGCAGACGCTCGGTGCCGCGGGGCACAGTCGGATAGTTGATGGGCTGCACGTAGATGCCGTGATCGACGAGGAGCATGTCGCTTGCGCGCTTCGTCAGTTCGGGATCACCGACGATTACAGGCACGATATGCGTAGGGTTCGGCCTCACCGGCAGCCCGGCGGCATTGAGGACGGCCTTTGTGCGTGCCACCTGGGCGCGATGGCGCCGGCGCTCCTCGCCGCTGGTCGACAGATGTTCCACGGCTGCATGGGCGGCGGCGGCTATGGCCGGGGGGAGGGCGGTAGTGAAGATGAAGCCGTGCGCGTTGGACCGGACAGCATCGATGATCAGGTCGCTCGCCGCGAGATAGCCGCCGATGCAGCCAAAGCCCTTGGCCAGGGTCGCCTCGATCACGTCAAGGCGATCGAGTGCGCCCACCTCCTCGGCATAGCCGCCGCCGGACGCACCGTAGAGCCCGACCGCATGGACCTCGTCCACATAGGTCATCGCGCCATAACGCTCGGCGAGATCGCAGATGGCATGAATCGGCGCGACATCGCCGTCCATCGAATAGACACTTTCGAAGACGATAAGCTTGGGCCGGGCCGGATCGGCCGCCGCCAGGAGTGCTTCGAGATGAGCGAGGTCGTTATGCCGGAAGATGACCTTTTCGGCACCCGAGCGGCGCACGCCCTCAATCATCGAATTATGGTTCTGCTCGTCGGAGAGAATGAGGCAGTCCGGCAGGAGGCGTGCGATCGTCGCAATGCCCGTCTCGTTGGAGACATAGCCGGAGGTGAAGACGAGGGCCTTCTCCTTGCCATGAATCCGGGCCAGCGATTTCTCGAGCTCGACGATCGGCAGGCTGGTCCCGGCGATGTTGCGGGTGCCGCCCGCGCCGACGCCCATCCGCTCAGCCGTCCGCGTAGCTGCTTCAATCGTCACGGCGTGCCGGCTCATGCCGAGATAATCGTTTGTGCACCACACAACCACATCACGCGGCCCGTCCGACGAGTGCCAGATGGCACGCGGAAACCGTTCGACGTCACGCTCCAGCGTCGCGAAAACACGGTAGCGCCGCTCGTCGTGCAAGGTGTCGAGGGCGGAGCGGAAGAAATGGTCGTAGATCATGCGGCGTCCCATTCTGCGAGCCTGATCGCCTGCAATCGCGGTCCTGCCCTGCATCAAGGCGACATCGCTGGTTGTGCTTCAAGGCAATCCATGCGTGTCACATTTTGAGCAATTCCATATTGGCGCGAATGACACAAGACGTCGAGACGCCGCAGGCCGAGAATCTGGAAGGACAAAATGCCCACCCCCTCCGGTTGGACAGCTTCATCCCAGGCGCTGCCCAGGGGATTCTGCGGATCGGATGATCCCGTCCTTTTCACGCTTTTGCGTCAAGGATTCGCTGACCTTTGCGCAAAGGCTGCGTTCCTTGCCACTTGTGACACGGCCCGGAGATGTCTATCGCTTTTCGTGGGGGCTCTGCGCCCCGCGCTGGGCTATGGCTCACGGGTGAGACTAGACGGAATGACGAGGCCGATCACGGACCGCCATGGCGAAAGGTGAGACCGACACGACCCGGCAGGCACGCTTGGCGGCGGCTTTGCGCGACAACCTCAAGCGCCGCAAGGAGCAGGGCAGGGCTCGCAAAGCGGCGGTATCCGACCTGCAGGCCGGAATTTCGTCGACCGCAGCTGAGCATGATCATGCGCCGGATGGTCAGCGATTGAATACTAGAGTGGATTCTCATGGGGCGGGCGGGCAGCGTCCAGTGAAAGAGGACTGATTGTCGATGGATCGAATTCGCATCGTGGGGGGCGAGCCGCTTGTTGGTACGCTGCCCATCTCCGGGGCCAAAAATGCGGCCCTGCCCCTCATGATCGCGTCCCTCCTCACGGAGGACACGCTGGAACTGCACAACGTTCCCCGGCTTGCCGACGTCGGCTTGCTCCTGCGAATTCTCGGCAATCACGGGGTAGACCACAGCATCGCGGGCAAGCGTCCCGGCCAGACGGCCGAGACGGGGCAGACCATCCGTCTCAAGGCAAGCAGTATCATAGACACGGTTGCCCCCTACGAACTCGTGTCGCGCATGCGGGCCAGCTTCTGGGTGCTCGGCCCGCTTGTCGCCCGGATGGGGGAGGCGAAGGTTTCCTTGCCTGGCGGCTGCGCGATCGGCACGCGGCCGGTCGATCTTCTGCTGATGGCGCTGGAACGGCTTGGCGCCGAGATCGAGATCGATGCGGGCTATGTGCTCGCTCGCGCCCCGAGGGGCCTGCGCGGCGCGGAAATCAACTTCCCTAAGGTGACCGTTGGCGGCACCCACACGGCGCTGATGGCTGCCGTGCTGGCTGAAGGCACCACGGTCATCGAGAACGCGGCCTGCGAGCCCGAGGTGACCGATCTTGCGCTTTGCCTTGCGAAGATGGGCGCGCGTATCACCGGAGCTGGAACGACGCGAATCGTCGTGGAGGGCGTGACCAGCCTCGGAGGTGCAGAGCATTCCGTGCTGCCTGATCGCATCGAGACCGGCACCTATGCCATGGCTGTCGCGATGACAGGCGGCGATGTCCTCCTTGAAGGCGCTGAGCCGGATCTCCTGCAGTCGGCGCTCGATGTGCTCGTCCAGGCGGGAGCGGAGATCAGCGCGAGCAACGAAGGTATCCGCGTGAAACGCAATGGCGCCGGTCTTGCCAGCGTCGATGTAACCACGCAGCCCTTCCCGGGCTTTCCGACCGATCTGCAGGCGCAACTCATGGCGCTGATGACCCGGGCCAAAGGGACGACCCGGATCCGCGAGACCATCTTCGAGAACCGCTTCATGCATGTGCAGGAGCTCGCCCGCCTTGGCGCCCGCATTCGTCTCGACGGTGACGTGGCCTATGTCGATGGCGTGGCGCGGCTGAAGGGGGCCCCCGTCATGGCGACGGACCTGCGTGCCTCGGTTTCGCTCGTCATCGCGGCTCTTGCGGCCGAGGGCGAGACGATGGTGAACCGCGTCTATCATCTCGATCGCGGCTTCGAGGCGCTCGAGAACAAGCTCGGACGTTGCGGCGCGCGTATTGAGCGCCTGTCCGGCTGAGGGCAGCGCCTGTCCCGAACTCCGCAGCTTGCGATAGGCAGAGAACAACCGCCGCAGGGACCGCGGCGGTCGTTCTTTTTCAGCGATGCCGTGATGCCTACTGAATGATACCGCGTTTACGCCCAAAGCCCGGGATCTCGCAGCGGCAAGGTCCCCCCGAAGGCCCAACGGCTGGGCAGCTTCCGCGGGATGTTACGCAATAGCCGCCGCGACGCGGACCGCGTCGGTCGTCCCAGCCGCCGCGACGATCGTCCCAATCACCCCGACGTTCGTTGCGGCGCTCCCATTCCCGCTCGCGGCGCCACTCTTCACGACGCCTCTCTTCCCGCGGATCATAGCGAGGCGGTCCCCGATCATCATAATAGTCACGGCCGTAGCCGGGAGGTGCGTACTGGGCAAACGCTGTCTGGGGCACTGCCATCCAGCCGGCTACCAGTATCGCGAACAGCGACAGAAAAAGGCGAAGAGACATTGTTTCCTCCCGACCCCATATGAGCTGCAGATACAGTCTCCAGGGGCGAATAGTCAGGATAGCGCAGCCGATGGCATGACCCGCAGTTTGTGTCTTGTGCTTCAACGCTCGATGCTGGGGAATGTTTCATCGACACCGGAGCGGGCGCATCTGTTGCGTCAGCCCCGGTCGGCGGATAACAAACCATGAGTGCGTCAATTTTTGGTGTTTTCAGAGACGCATGGGGACCGCAAATGGACGAGATCAAGCTTATTGCCCTCGACCACGAAGACTTGTCCGTCATCTCAGCCCATCTCCAGGATGCGCTGCTGCGCGTCGAGGATTTGACCTACCTGCCGCACAGGCGTTGCTTCGCGATGGCGCTCCACCGTTTCGACTGGGAGGGCCCCGCTGAGGGCAAGCCGCAGCGGAGGCTTGCCGCTCTGCACTTCAATCAGGTCGAGCGGGTTCGCCGCAACAAGATCGATCCGGCCAGCAACGGAGAGGTTTTCAACCTGCTCGCCATCGATTTCATCGAGACGGAGGCGCCATCAGGTCTGGTGCTGCTATTGTTTTCCGGCGGAGCGGCCATTGAGCTGCGCGTCGAGTGCATCGAGGCCCAGTTGCGAGATCTCGGGCCTGTTTGGGACGCCCCAGCACGCCCGAATCATGAGATGCCCTGATTGTGGACTTATCTGCCCTGTTCCAGACCATTGATGTAGCCAGAGACGAATGACCAAAGCGCCAGACACCTCGCCCGCGGGCGGCCCGTTCGAACTCGACAGCACGGCTGACGATTTTCCTGCCCGCTTTGCCGACCTCCTCGCCATGAAGCGCGAGGTCTCCGAAGAGGTCGACAAGGCCGTAGCCCGGATCGTGCAGGCCGTCGTTGAAGGCGGCGACCAGGCGGTCATCGATTTCTCGCGTCAGTTCGATCGGCTCACCTTAACGCCGGAGACCCTGCGGGTCAGCGAAGACGAGCTTGATGCGGCGACGGGGGCATGCGACAGCGACACGCTGGCAGCCCTCCAGACAGCCCGCGACCGGATCGAGGCCTATCATAGCCGCCAATTGCCTCGGGATGAGCGCTTCACCGATGCTCTCGGCGTGACCCTCGGCTGGCGCTGGACGGCAGTCGGAGCCGTCGGGATCTATGTGCCGGGTGGCACGGCGAGTTATCCGTCGTCCGTGCTGATGAATGCGGTTCCTGCCAAGGTTGCCGGTGTCGAGCGCGTCGTGATGGCTGTTCCGACACCCGACGGCGCAGTCAATCCGCTGGTCTTTGCGGCAGCCCGCCTTGCGGGTGTCGATGAGGTCTACCGCATCGGCGGCGCGCAGGCGATCGCTGCCTTGGCTTATGGCACCGAGAAAATCCGGCCCGTTGACAAGATCGTCGGCCCCGGCAACGCCTATGTGGCAGCCGCAAAGCGGCACGTATTCGGGCGGGTGGGCATCGACATGATTGCCGGTCCATCCGAAGTCCTGGTGCTGGCGGACGCGTCGGCCAATGCGGAATGGATCGCCGCGGATCTCCTCGCCCAGGCCGAGCACGACACCGCGGCTCAATCCATCCTCATCACCAACGATCGCGCTTTGGGCGCCGCGGTGAAAGAGGCTGTCGAAGGACAGCTCAAAACGCTGTCGCGCCGGGATATCGCCGAGGCCAGCTGGCGGGAATTCGGCGCCATCATCCATGTGCCGTCTTTGGCCGAGGCTGTCCCACTGGTCGATCGTCTGGCGCCGGAGCATCTTGAGATCGTTGCGGAGGACGCCGACAAACTCGCGGGAAGCATCCGCAACGCTGGCGCTATTTTCCTCGGTGGCCATACGCCGGAGGCGATCGGGGACTACGTCGGAGGCTCCAACCACGTGTTGCCGACTGCGCGTTCGGCACGCTTCTCATCGGGGCTCGGGGTGCTCGACTTCATGAAGCGGACGTCTATCCTGCAGTGCACGCCCGACAGCTTGGCGGCTCTTGCTCCGGCCGCGATCGCGCTTGGCCGGGCTGAGGGGCTTGATGCCCACGCGCGTTCGGTCAGCATCCGCCTTAACCGCTGACTGAGACTGAAACAGGAGACAGGGTTGGGAGACGCAAAGCTTCGCCGCCGCCTCGTTTCCGTCACGCTCGATGAAGTGTCGATTGGTCGGGGCAATCCCGACCAGGAACACGAGCGTGCTGTCGCCATCTGGGACATTATCGAAGCCAATTCCTTCGCCATCCCCGGGGATGATGGAGGACCCTATTGCCTCACCATTTCGCTGGTGGAGAAGAAGCTCGCCCTGGACATCCGCCGGGAGAATGGCGAGGCGGTGATCGCCCATGTGCTTTCCCTCACGCCATTTCGACGGGTGATCAAGGACTACAAGCTCGTTTGCGACAGCTATTACGCAGCGATCCGCAGCGCCACGCCGGCGCAGATCGAGGCGATCGACATGGGACGGCGGGGCTTGCATGACGAAGCTTCCGAACTTCTGCGGGACCGGCTCAACGGCAAGGTGGAGGTTGATTTCGACACAGCCCGGCGCCTTTTCACCCTGATCTTCGCATTGCACTGGAAAGGGTGAGCCCATGGCAGAGCCGTCGCCTGCCGGGGATCGCGAGGTACGGGCGGTTCTGTTCATGTGTGCCCACAACGCCGTGCGATCGCCCATGGCGGCAGGCATTGCCCGTCACTTTTTCGGCCGCACCATTTATGTGACCTCCTGTGGCGTTCGGCCGGACGAGCTTGATCCCTTCGCCGTAGCGGTCATGGACGAGATCGGCGTCGCGATCGGGGATCACAGCCCGCAATCGCTGGACGATCTGGCTGATCTGAGCTTCGATCTGATCGTGACCCTTTCCCCGGAGGCCCATCACCAGTCACTCGAATTGACGCGCACGCATGCGTTCGACGTCGAATACTGGCCGACCCAGGACCCCACGGCGACGGAAGGGACGCGCGACCAGAGGCTTGACGCCTATCGCAGCGTCCGCGACCAGCTCACCCAGCGTATTCTCCAGCGCCTTTCAAAACTGCCCTAGGGAAAGCTGTTCCCCTCGAGCAACTTCTTCCGTCGTGGGCTCGCTTTAGATTTCCTCTTCCCGGCGGCGTGACCATTTCAACGCGCCCGCGGTCGCCAGTACGATGAGCGCTCCGATTGCCGCGGCCGCGTAAAGCACCTGCGAGACCGGCATAAGCGCTCCGTCATGCGCGGCGTCCGGGAACGCAAGGCCGCTGCCGACCGAACTGAGCTGTGCCACGACAAGAGGGTCCGAGACGAGCATTTCCCCGGCAATCCAGCCGAGAAGCAAGGCCCCAGCCCAGACGAAGACGGGATAGCGCTCGAGCAAGGCCATGATCAGCGTGGATCCCACCATGATGAGCGGGATCGACAGCACGAGGCCGAAGATAAAGAGCCATGGATTACCATGGGCGGCGGCGGAGATGGCGACGACATTGTCGAGGCTCATGACGGCGTCGGCGATGGCGATGGTGCGCACCGCCTGCCACAAACTGGTGCTCTCGCGGATATGGTGCTCGCTGTCTTCCTCTCCGACCGCGAGTTTCACCGCGATCCATAGGAGAAGAAGACTGCCGGCGATGCGCAGAAACGGCAGCTCCAGCAGATAACTGATGATCAACGCGAAAATAATCCTGAGGCAGACAGCCGTGCTCGCCCCGAGAAATATGCCGGCGCGCTTCTGCCGCGCGGGCAAAGAGCGGCAGGCCAGTGCGATGACTACGGCATTGTCACCTGAGAGAAGCAGGTCGATCCAGGCAATTTGCAGGATCTGCAGCAGGATTTGCGGGTCGAAGGACATACGGCTAACTCGATC
This sequence comes from Chelatococcus sp. YT9, assembly GCF_018398315.1. Classification (NCBI taxonomy): domain Bacteria; kingdom Pseudomonadati; phylum Pseudomonadota; class Alphaproteobacteria; order Hyphomicrobiales; family Chelatococcaceae; genus Chelatococcus; species Chelatococcus sp. YT9. Next base: position 749,079 of record NZ_JAHBRW010000001.1, on the reverse strand, counting down.
GAAGGGCCGGCAGGGCGTCTGGAATTGGATCAAGAAACGGGCAAAGACTCGGACCAGGTATGGACCCGCTCGGCATGGCTGGCTCCATCCTATACAGGGCGAACGTCTTCCGGAGGGAAGTCAAGGCACCACCGTCACGCGCGGGATCGTCATGCGGATCACGTCACGCAGATGTCTGGCCTCAATCCAAGCGCTACTCCCTACGATTGCCAGTGGATAAGTGCTGCGTCTGACGCATAAGGACGCATTTTTAATGACTGCGCTATGTGTTTTTGGAATATGAGATCCGCTTGGTGAACGATTTTTAAAGATTCGCAGTTATTGTTAGGCGAATAAGCTGAGGCGAGGCTTTCGCCACCTTTGGAGTTGCAGTACGCCTTTGGATAACGTTCAAGCGGAAGCGCGCGCCCGTCATTTCTTCGGAAGGGCGGGGATATCCTACCGGAGCTGACCTGGCTGTCACCGCTTTGGCCATCTCTAGACCTGACCAACTTGGCCTCGGTCCTCATCGCTGCGCGCGGAGCGGATCGCTTTACAAACGGATTATGAAGGTTGGAGCATGTGGCAAGCGTGGATGCGGCTGTCGCGTGACATGACCCTTCTGGGCCTTGAGGCTCAGGAAGTCATTGCGTTGCGCATGGTACGGCTGGCTGGCGGCGGGCCCGTCGCGGAGGCGGAAATGAACCGTATGGTTGACGAGAAGGTCACCGCCTTCGTCGAAGTCGCGGCCACTCTAGCCACAGGTGGCGCGGCCGAACACGTCGTCCGTCGACTTCGCCGCAAGGTCCGCGCAAACGGCCGCCGACTGCGACGCTGACATCAATCCGAAGGCGGAGGCTTCCGGAGGCGCGAGCCTCCAGCGGATGCCGGCTTGGTGTTTAGCGCCTGCGTGCTCAAGGCGCGTCAGTGATCCTGAAACAGCAATGGTTTCGATCACGTAGGGCCTCGCCCCCGAGGAGCGCACCGGATTTGACTTAGTTGGTGCCGCATATGAGCCGTTTTTCAAGGACTCCGACGGACGACTTCGTCATCTGATTGCGGCCGGTGATAGGATCGCGATAGGTGCTTACAGTGCAGTCGCTTGTCAGGACAGCAACCCGTCCGTCGCGCTCACCAAACAGGACAGCGAGACCGATCCATAGACCCAAACCGACGGCTATGGTGGCCGCCCAGCTTACAACGGTGGCGGATCTGCGCGCCCTCGCTGGCGAGGCGCGCCGGGCCTTGGTCGGCATTGCGGTTTTCGTGCAAAGACTGAGAACAAAAGCCATCTGATCAACACACCTCGTGCCCTGTAGGGCAAAAAAGCAGTGCTCGGTCTCAGGAAGTGCGGGCAAGCTCTTCCGAGCGCCCTGGCCCGGAAACGCCGCGCGGCTGGGGGAGTTCCGGCGTTGCTTCCGGATCAGGGCCCGAGCAACACCTGTTTAGCGCGCGCCGCACCATGGGCTATGACGCCGGAGTTTCCGTTTGTAACGAAGCGTTACAGAAATCCGCTTGCTGCCGTGTTTGTGGATCTCCTAAGAAGCGCCCATACGTCCTAATCGACAAAGCGAAGGAGCATGGCGCATGTCGGCGACCACTGCTCAGCCCCATGTACTGATCGTTGATGACGACCCTCAGATACGCGGAATGCTGGTCCGCTTCTTGACGGATCATGGCATGCGCACCACCGAGGCCGCGAATGGCGAACGGATGTTCGCGGCGCTTGCCGCCGGGCGTTTCGATATCATCGTCCTCGACATTATGATGCCGGGGGAGGATGGCCTCTCCCTTTGCAGACGTCTGCGCGCCGAAAATCCGGTTCCTATCGTCCTGCTCACGGCTATGAATCATGACGCCGACCGTATCGTTGGGCTTGAGCTCGGTGCTGACGATTACGTGACCAAACCGTTCAATCCCCGCGAGCTTCTGGCCCGTATACGCGCCATTCTGCGACGCATGCAGGGTGTCGGCCCGTCCGCCGAGGCGCAAGGCAGCGTGCGCGGCAACTTCAGCTTTGCGGGCTGGCGGCTTGACGCATCCCGCCGCACTCTCCATTCGCCTGATGGCGTGCTGACAGATCTGACGTCCGGTGAGTTCGATCTACTTCTGGCCTTCGTCGAGCACCCTGAACGGGTCTTGAGCCGTGATCAGTTGCTTGATCTTGCCCACGGGCGGGTCGGGCAGTTGTTTGATCGCAGTATCGACGTGCAGGTCAGCCGTCTGCGCCGCAAGATCGAGATCGATCCGCAAGACCCACAGCTCATCAAAACGGTCCGTAGCGGAGGCTATATTTTCACGAGTGCAGTCGCGCGAGGTGACGGCTCGTGAGCCTGTGGCGCAGGTTATCTGCGACCAGCCTGGCGACCCGCATCGGCGTCGCGGTTACGCTGACACTTGCGGCGGTGCAGTTCGTCAACATCGTCGCGTTCCTGCTCGTGCCGAGGCCTCATATTACCGTGTTCCAGGCTGGCTGGATCGCCGATGCCACGATCGAGGCCTACAAGCGGTCCAAAGAAACGCCGCCAGACGCACGCGCCGCGGTGCTGGAGGCGCTGCCAGCAGCGCAATGGCTCAGGTTCTCGGTCGTCGATCGCCGCCCGGTCCCACCACCGCCGCCGTCGCCCCTATGGGACCCGTTGGGCTGGTTTGGCCCGAGCCCGCCGCGCCTCGAGCGCGGTCCCTTCCGTGAGGCGGCCAAGTGGCCGTTTGATCGGCTGGTTTTGTTGCTGAAAGCCGGACTCGGCGCCAGTGAATCGCCGGTGGTCGTAACGCTGGAGCCGTCTGATCGCGAGGGCGGTCGTTTTGGGCCGCCGTTGGTCAGTGTGGTGCCTCCGGGTGCCGATGCCCTGCCGGCGCCCCCCAATATGGTCGTTGTGCGGGAGACTGTGCTTCCACCGGGCTTCGTGATCGGCGTGCCTTTAGACGAAGCTCGCACGAGCTGGTTGGTCGTCGAGCCGAAGGACGCGCCGTTCCGCGCGCGCCTGTTTGAGTGGGACAGGCTCCGCAGCCTGACGCTCTTTGTGTTGAGCCTGATCATTATCGCAGTGCTGTCCGTCTGGATGGCCCGCAGCATGCTGAAGCCACTCCACCGCCTTGCTGCCGCAGCGGAAAGACTTGGCCGCGAACGCGAGATGACGCCGATCGAGCCGCCGCCGATCCGTGAATTCGCCGCCATTGCCCGGGCTTTCAACGAAATGCAGGTGCGTTTGAAGCGGTTCGTCGACGAACGGACCATGTTGCTCGCGGCGATTTCCCATGACCTGCGCACGCCACTGACGCGTCTCAGGCTTGTGGCGGAATATCTCGACGATCCGGCGCAGCGGCGGCAGGTCATGTCTGACATTGCCGAAATGGAGACGATGGTCGAGGCGACGCTCACTTTCGCGAGCGAGGAAGCCAGGCGGGAGGAGCATCGCGCTGTCGATATTGCCTCACTCCTGATCAGCCTCTGCGATGATGTGTCCGATGAAGGTGGTGCGGCACGCTACATTGGGCCGGATCACGCGACGGGCCGCTGCCAGCCTCTCGCTATGCGGCGCGCTCTGGCGAATATTATCCGCAATGGCGCCAAATACGGCGGCGCCGTGACGGTGAGCCTCGTGGTCGCGCCAAAAACGATGAAGGTGATTGTCGAAGACAATGGGCCGGGCATAGCGGCTGAGGATGTGGAGCGGGCATTCGCCCCGTTTCAGCGGCTCGAAACCTCACGAAGCCGCGAAACGGGTGGCACGGGGCTGGGGCTGACCATTGCCCGCGATATCATAAGCGGGCACGGGGGAAGCATCACTTTGGAGCCCTGCCATCCCGGGCGATCCCCCGTCGGTCTAAAAGTTACAGTGACCCTGCCACGTTAATCCGCGATTTATACTAGTTGGACAACACTATAGAAAATTGAAAAGGTACAACAGGATAATCACGGACACGGGGACACCGAGAATCCAAAGAATGATACCGCGCATGTCTGTCTCCTTCCGTTAATTTCTCACCCACGACAACCGGGCATCCGCGATTTTTGTTCCAGATCAGCTGCAACTGAGCGATAGACTTGGACGCACCATTGATCTGTATGAGGGTGCCGCAGATGTAACGCGGTAAGCGGCGTGGTCCGTAAGGCGGGCTCGGTGACAGCGGGCCAAGCGATTGTCGGATCGTTCTCGGGAGAAAGCGGGCTCAACGACAGTCTGCGCTGATATCGACGGAGAGGAGGCTTTCGGCGCGCCTATCTGGCTCATCCGACATCCCGAATCGCCAGAACGGCGCCTCGTCGGAGCGCCGTTCGTTCGGCTTGTGACCCTATCGCTTCATGGCCTGTCACGATCCGGGGATGTGGGGATTGGGGATAACCCCCATGAGGGAAGGGTGTGTCCGCCAATGGTCTGCCTTATGTCTCGCCAAAGGCGCTTACACTTTCTGCCGCGATGCTCTAAGGACAGGGTATGCGAACCTTCAGGCGAGCGATCGTTCTGATGGTCGATGACATGTTATGGCCATGCGGTTATCTCAGTTTTGTCTCGATTCGCTGTCAGCGGACTTCCATCGCCTTGGTGCCGGCGTCCTGCCGTCACTGAACTCCTTTCAGTAGATCGTACCCTCGTGGGAGCGTAACCATGACCAATGTTCCGCCAAATTCCGAGGACCAATCGAGCAGTGTTGCGGCTCTCGGCCTGCGTTGGGCTGCATTGCGCGGCATGCTTGCGTCCCCGCTGATCAACGCCGACGATCAGAAGTCGCTGCGAGACGACCTCCTGCGTGAATTGCGCACGGTTGAGCGGTCCATCGGCAGCATCGAGGCGCGCAACACCTTCGAGGTCTCGGCTAAGATCGATGTAATCAAGGAAGCGTTGAAGCATATCGGCTTTGGCGACACCGGCTGGGGACAGGATCTGCTCGAGAGCATCCGCCGCGACGTCATGAACATGGCGCAGTCCGTCGCGAAGAACGATCCCCGCCAGCCGGGCCATCCCATGCGCCCTGTCGGCCGCAGCATGGAAACGCCGACCCCGGCACCAGCTCCGCAGCAGCCTCCGCGATCGGAGAGCTGAGCCGCCCCTTCGCCTCGCTTTTCGCTTTGAATATACGGCCGCCTCCACGAGGTGGCCGTCGTCGTTTGGAAGGGGGCTTGACTTCTACGCTTGCCGCTTCAGGTCTCCGCGCCTCCGGCGACGGCGGGTAGCGAGAGGCCGCCCGGTTTCACGTCGAGCCCGAACAGGCTGTTGTGGAGGTCTGTCAGGGCTGTCCCGATGGCGCCGATCAAAGCGGCGCGATTGCCGAGCCGGCTGATGGCGAGCCGGGGCGGCACATGCCCGCAACGGGCGAGATGATGCCGCATGCGCTCGAACAACTCAGTCCTGACACCGATGCTGCCGCCGAACACGATGAGCTCCGGGTCGATGAGCGCTTGTACAGCGACAAGGGCCGGCGCGATGAGCCGGGCTGTCTCGTCGATGGTCACGGCCGCAATGTCGTCGCCCGCTTCGAGGGCCGTGAAGATTTCGCGCACGGTCGTACCCGCCGTGCCGCCGTAGTCCCGATAGCGATCGGCGATGGCCTTGCTGCCGACGGCAGTCTCCAACGTTCCCAGCATGAATCCCCGGGGATCATAGGGGTCGCCGCCGATCGGCAGGTAGGCGATCTCGCCGGCGGCCCCCCGGGCGCCACGAAGAAGCTTGCCGTCCGCCACGATGCCCATACCGATACCGGTGCCGAGGGCAATAAAGGCGAAGGTGCCGGCACCGGCGCCGTGTCCCTGCCATTGCTCGCCTTTAACCGCGAGATTGACATCGTTTTCGATGGCGATGGTGATGCCGAGGCGTTCTCGCAGAGCCCCTGCCACGTCGATCCGATCGACGCCGGGGATATTAGGCGCGACAGTGATGGCGCCGCTCGCGGCATCGACCACGCCGGGCGTCCCCATCACGCCGAAGCGCAGTCCCGTGGGAGGAACATCAGCCGCCGCTGCGAGACGGCGAGCAAGCGCCGCGATTTGCTCGACGACATGGAGCCCGCCGCGCAGGTCCGTCGGCACTTCCTCTTCCGCGAGAACGGCGCCGGCCAGATCAGCGACGGCAATCCGGAGCTTGGTGCCGCCGAGATCGAGACCGAGCACGAAGGCAGCCCTGTTGTTGATTTCGTAGGTCACGGCGCTGCGCCCGAGGACGCCTTGCGTGCGCCCGCGCTCCCGCAGCCAGCCGCCCTCCTCGAGTTCGCGCACGACTTCGGAAATGGTCTGCTTGGACAATCCGGTGACTTTCGCGATTTGCGCGCGCGAGATCGCCCCTTGGTTGAGCACGGCCTGAATGACGGTGCGCAGCGAGATCTGCCGGGCGACGGGCGTTGAGGGCGCATCAGTGGCCATGACGACCTCGCAAGGGGTGAACCGGATCGATAATGTCCGGGAGATTGACTAAATCACTGACCGCGGGGCGTCAACTCAACACCCATTCCGTCCGGCGATGGCGTCCCGCGGCTTGAACACGCAGTTTTCGATTGCTTTCGTCAGGGAGCTTTACAAAAATGGCGCGATACCACGCCTGTCTCTGCGACTCGGCTGCGCATTTCGCGGGGCCGGACGCGGATCAAGCTCGACAACACCATTCGCGATGCGCCTTGCCGAGGAAACTGCCATGACAGCCGCCCAACCGCTCGCCGTCCTTCCCCTGCTGCGCATTGGTTTCATCGGATCCGGCTTCATCGCGCGTTTTCATCTGCAGGCGCTGACTGGCGTACGTAACGTCACCGTTGCCGGTGTGTATAGTCCGCGCGCGGCAAGGCGCGAGAGTTTCGCTGCGCTGGCCGAGAGCCTTGATCTTGGCCCTTGCCGCAGCTTCGACAGCCTGGAGGCAATGCTTGCTTCCGGCGAGATCGACGCCGTGTGGATCACCACGCCGAACCATACGCGGCTCGCCACCATGCACGCCATCCATGCGGCGGTGACGGAGGGGCGGGCGTCCATACGGGCGGTGGCTTGCGAAAAACCGCTGGCTCGGACACTGCGGGAGGCGCGTGAGATGCTGGCGCTCGCCGAGAACGCGGGGCTTCTTCACGGCTATCTCGAGAACCAGCTGTTCTCCACCGCCGTCCAGCGGGGCCGCGATATCATATGGCGCCGGGCCGCTCCGGCGACTGGGCGCCCATATCTGGCCCGCGCTGCGGAGGAGCACGCCGGCCCGCATGAGCCCTGGTTCTGGCAGGGTGAGAAGCAGGGCGGCGGCGTGCTCTCGGATATGATGTGCCATAGCGTCGAGGTCGGACGCTTTCTCCTGACGGCGCCCGATGAGCCGCGCGACGCGCTGAAGCTCGTCTCTGTCAATGCTACCGTCGCCAATCTCAAATGGACGCGGCCCGCCTATGCGGCGAAGCTCGCCGCCGCGATGCCGGGGGTGGACTACGTCAATCGTCCTGCCGAGGATTTCGCGCGTGGCATCCTCACCTTCGCCGGCCCCGGCGGCGAGACCGCGATCGTCGAGGCGACCACCTCATGGGCCTATGTCGGGCCGGGACTACGCATCACCCTAGAACTGCTCGGCCCTGAATATGCCATGGAGTTCTCGTCTCTGAACACAGGACTCAAGGTGTTCCTGTCGCGCGCCGTGGAGGGGGATGCCGGCGAGGACCTCGTGGAGAAGCAGAACGCCGAGCAGGGGCTGATGCCGGTGCTCGATGACGAGGCCGGCATCTATGGCTATACGCTGGAGAACCGCTATTTCGTCGACTGCTTCCGCCGCGGCGTCATGCCTTTCGAGACTTTCCATGACGGCGTCGCCGTGGTCGAGATGCTGATGGCGCTCTACCGCTCCTCCGAACTCGGCCGCACGGTCGAGCTGCCGGACCCAGCGCTCGAAGACTATGTGCCGGTGGTGGCGCGGGGCAATTCATGAATCAAGTCTATGACCTGTGGTATGTGCGCGCATACGAAGATCGTGAAGATACCGAATTGCATATCGGCATTTAGGGCCTCTGGCCGCGATTGCGAACAAGCGATCGAAATGCTGCGCGACAAGCCCGGTTTTCGTGACTATCCGGAAGGCTTCTGCTTTGAGGCTGTGACCTTGGGCTCAACCGTCTGGCAGGAAGGCTTCATAACTGCGTATGATCCTGCCGAGGAGGGGAGGCCAGGGACTTTCAGGCTGGCTCCGATCAAGTAAATTCGGACAGCTGCTGGATGTTGCGAAGCAGCGCGAATGTACTCGATCTGTATTGTTCGGGCGAGGCCGTCTCGTCCGAATAAACATATTTCACCGTGGAATACTTGCCGCCCAGGATCAGCAACCCCATGCGGTTAAACCGATTCCTACCCTTGTCCACCCTCGTCCATCCCCGCAATCCGTGCCACACTTCCGGCGAATCGCGATAAGCGGCGTGGCGGGTGTCGGTCATCCGCGTGCAGAGTATCCGGGAGGCCCCATGATCGTCGTCTTTGGCTCGGTGAACATCGATCTCATCAGCAAGGTCGAGCGCTTTCCTCATCCGGGGGAAACCATCACCGGCGCGGACCATATCGTGGCGGCTGGCGGCAAGGGGGCCAATCAGGCGCTCGCGGCGCGGCGCATGGGGGCTGAGGTTACCTTCGTCGGTGCGGCCGGAACTGACAGTTTCGCTGACCTCGCCCTCGCGCATCTCCATGCGGATGGCGTTCACCTCGACCACGTCACGACTGCGGACGGCGTGACCGGCACGGCCTTCATCACCGTGGACGCCAACGGTGAGAATCAGATCGTGCTGTCACCCGGCGCCAATGCGCAGGTGAGGGCGGCTGCCTTGGATGACATTGTCACCGCTTCGGGCGACAGCTTGCTGGTGCAGGGTGAGGTCTCGATGGGCGAGACCGAGAAGGCGCTTGCCTGGGCGAAGGCGCGCGGGCTCACGCGCATCTTCAATCTTGCGCCGGCGCGCCCGGTCTCCACAAAGCTTCTGTCGCTGGTTGATATCCTCATCGTCAATGAAGAGGAGTTGCGCCAGGTCGCCGAGCGTTCCGGCCTGCATGGCGGCGCAAGCGATGTCGTGGAGAAGCTCGCCTCTGATCTTGGCCTCGGCGTTGTGGTGACCCTTGGCCCGCAGGGGGCGCTCGCCCATGTGGAAGGGCAGTCGGCGCGTTGTCCCGGCTTCCCCGTCGACCCCGTCGACACGACGGGCGCGGGGGACGCCTTCGTCGGCGCTTTCGCGGCCGCGCTCGACGCAGGGCTCAGGCTGGAAATTGCTATTCGCCAGGGGTGCGCAGCCGGCGCGCTCGCCTGCCTCAAACAGGGCGCCCAACCGAGCCTTCCGCGCCGCGAAGACCTGGAGGCCCTGCTCGAAAAACGCATGCAGGTCTAGGACCAATGGAGCGCCAGTGTCACCCCGCCATCCCGGCCGGCGCGGGGGTGGGCGATCTCCTGAACCTCGACCTCATGGTCGGAAGCAATTATGGCCGCACCTTGAGCGCGGCCACAGGAGCGGAACTGTTCAGCGGCCGACCTGGCTCACGAACTTCGTGTTGAGATACGCCTCGACCGCCTCGATGCCGCCTTCGGAACCATAGCCGGAATCCTTGACGCCGCCGAACGGAACTTCCGGCAGGGCAAGCCCCAGATGGTTGATGGTGATCATGCCTGTCTCCATGACGTCAGATACCGCCGCCATGCGCTCGCTGGAGCGTGTGAACGCATAGCCGGCGAGGCCGAAGGGCAGGCGATTCACTTCCGGCACGAGCGCATCGAACTCCGAGAAGCGCGAGAACAGCGCCACAGGGCCGAATGGCTCCTCATTCATGATGCGCATGGAAGGCGTGACATCCGTGAGCACGGTCGGCTCGAGGAAGTTGCCGGTATTGCCGACGCGCTTGCCACCCGTGACGAGCGTCGCGCCGTTCTGCACGGCGTCGTTGATGAGCTCTTCCACGGCGAGGCGGCGGCGTTCGCTGACGAGCGGCCCCATGGTCGTCGAGGGATCGAGCCCGTCGCCCACCTTCACGGCCTTGGCCCCGGCGACGAAGGTCTCGAGGAACTCGTCGTAGGCGCCGTCCTGCACGTAGAAGCGCGTGGGCGAGATGCAGACCTGGCCTGCATTGCGGAACTTGGACCCGACCATGATCTTGCCCGCCTCGGCGACGTTGGCGTCGTCGAACACCACCACCGGCGCGTGGCCGCCGAGCTCCATGGTGGCCCGCTTCATATGCGTGCCGGCGAGCGCCGCGAGATGCTTGCCAACGGGCACGGAACCGGTGAAGGACACTTTGCGGATGGTGGGATGGGCGATGAGATAGGACGAAATTTCAGCCGGGTCGCCATAGACGAGGTTGATGACACCTGCCGGCAGCCCGGCATCGGCGAAGGCGCGAATGAGCTCGGCAGGCGAAGCCGGTGTGTCTTCCGGGGCTTTGACGATGAAAGAGCAACCGGCGGCAAGGCCTGCGGCGATCTTGCGAGCCACCTGGCTCACCGGGAAGTTCCACGGTGTGAACGCGGCCACCGGGCCGATCGGCTCCTTGATAGCAAGCTGCTGAACACCCGGGGCGCGGGCGGGAATGATGCGGCCATAGGTTCGGCGGCCTTCCTCAGCGGCCCAATCGATGACGTCGGCGGACGACATCAGCTCGCCCTTGGCCTCAGGGAGCGGCTTGCCCTGCTCCAGCGTCAACAACGGCGCGATGGCGTCGGCGCGCTCGCGCAGGATCTCTGCAGCGCGACGCAGCAGCTTCGAACGATCGAAGGCCGAAATCTTGCGCCAGGTGTCGAAGCCTTTCTGGGCTGCCTTCAGCGCACGGTCCAGGTCAACCTTGTCGGCCTTGGCGAAGCTTCCGATGGCCTCGCCGGTCGCGGGATTGAGCACCTTCAGGCTTTGCCCTTCCGTTCCCCGTGTCCAGGAGCCGTCAATGAAGAGCTGAACCTCGGGATAAGCGGGTGTGGTCATCGTCAGATACTCCAGGGATCAAGTCCGTATCGTGAGCCGCGGACAGGCAGCCGTGCGAAATTACCTTCCGGCGTTGTGATAAACCCTTCACGCACAGTGAGCCATGGCTTTTCATGCAATGCACATCAGATGGATCGACACAGGACGAAGATCAATGGCGTAAACGGATGTCATGGCTCAATATGCCGGACCTTGAGCGCGAGATGGGCGGTGGAGAGGTGCCTTTTCGGTTTAACCCGTGGTGCTGCGTGAGGCCTGTGGCGGTAGCGGCCGCCGTTTTTGCTTCAACCGTCGACGGATGCGTTGGCAACTTGAGGACAACAGCTTGTGAAAGGAAGCTTGCAATGACGAGCCAGCGTACGGAGGCATTGGCGGGGGACGATGCCGCCCATGTGGAGCGGCAGCGGGAATGGGTGCGCGGGCATTTCAAGCCAGAATTTCAGGATCGCTATGAGACGATCGATGGTAAGCTGAGGATCATCCAGGCGCTGTTGACGCCAGGCATGATCGAGCCTGACGAGACATGGAAACTGCAAAGCCTCGGCATCACTTTCGGTGATGTGCTGGCTCAGAAACTCGGCCTTACGTGGATTGTCGTGGATGATGCCATTGGCCGGGACCCCGCGCTGCAGGATGCCGAAAGCGGGCTGATCATTTTTGTTCTGACGATGATATCCAAGCGGGTGGAAACAGGTGAGGAGATCGACGTTCACGGCCTTTACAACGACGCGTTAAAACTCGTGACAGAGCAGCGAACCCGTCACAAGGCTGCTTCCGCGAGCGCCGTAACAGATGATGCGGAACCTGCTTCCTCTTAAACTGTTGTTTTAATGGCGTGATTGCGTTGAGACCCGCGTGGTCGCGCTGCGCTCGCTCCCTTCGTCGAAGGGGCGGGCGCTTCGTTGTGCGGTCTACGCGTGGAATTCTGGATCCGTGGGTGGCACGGCGATATCGATCACCCTAGGCGCGCGTCGTCGTGGCGATGTGTCTTCGCTCTGGGCGGCCACGAGATAGCGCAGCACCCCGTCTAGCATCTCGCTGGAATGCCCTTTGGCACGGAGGTCGGCAATCGCAGCGCGATGCCTCTTGATCCTTGCCTGAGTAGCGCGAACGATCTCGACATCGGTTTCGATGAGATGATTTTCGGGAACCATGGACGCCTCCCAACGCAATACGCATAGAAGGCTTAAAAGTTCCGCGTGACAATCATAAAAAAATGCGAAGCACTTTCGCGGGTGATTCGCTCCCGCGCCGCGAGGGCCGGCGTGGTCCTAAGACGTCGCCTTTAAGGCCGCACTGCCGTACGCCAAGGAGGAAACGCTAGATCTGCGGCACACCAGGCTCGCGCTCAAAGCCGCATTGCTCTGGCGGTAAGACGGCGCGGTGCAGGTGAACCGGATCAGCCCTTGAGGCAGGTGCTCAAGAACGCCTTTCGCTTCTCGCCCGTGAGCGCCTGTTTGGTGGCATCGGCGTTGCAGTCTTTCATGCGTTGTTGTGGAGCGCTGAGGGCCTTTTGCTCAGTGGCATCCGTCTTGCCGGCCAGGCAATTCGACATGAAGGTCTTGCGTTGATCTCCTGCCAGCGATTTTGCCTTGGCCTCGTTATTACATGTGGTCATGCGCTCTCGCTGGGCACTCTGCGCCGCGGACTGAGCGTTCGCCGGCAGGCAAAAACCGGCCGACAGGACGCTGAAGGTCATGAATGTGGCAAGGAGATTACGCGTGATCATGGCATCCTCCTGTTGGGAAGCACGGGCTATCGCGCGGTTCGCGCTCACTCGGAATCACTCGTCGGCAGAACTATCCTGCTCTTATGCCAGATTGGCGCGGCTCCCGGGAGCCGATTTGGCTAACCCGCTGAACCGTCGATGAGGAGTTGGATAGGCCGCGCTCGCTGCGGCCGATCGGTGATAGAGGCACGGTTATGGAAAACTGACGCCTGCATTGCTTGCGAAGATCACCCCATGACCCCTGTGCACGGGGTGGCCGTTGCGCAACTGCGTGTAGCTTGCTCGTCGAGAGAATTGCTCAACGCGCTGGCGTAAGCCGTTCCAGGTCCTTCAGACGCTTGAGGGCCGCCTGCTGGCGGAGCAGACCGTAGTTGATCCCACTCGCATTGAGCGAGCTACCCTCCTGGTAAGGAAACTCGTCGAAGTCGGCAAAGAAATCCTTGATCTTCCCTTGGATTGGCACAAGCAGCCACATATTCCGCGCCAGGAACTCGATCGCTCCGCCGCCCTCTTTCATTCCCCGTTCGTAGGGGTCCATTCGAAGATTGGCTATTACCGCCCACGATGGCGTTTCGCGGATCGCGGTCGCGATATTGCCCTCGCTGGCCGTTGCAAAGCTCAGTTTCCAGTCGTTCCAACGGATGGCGTTCAAATTGCCGCCCTGGTCGAAATAATACATCACGTCACGGGGGGGTGTCTTGGCTTCACCTTTGAGAAGTTCCGTCAGGTCAAATCCGTCTAGATGGACCTTGAAGTTCTTGGTGCCTGACGTGAAGCCCGTCTTCATCTGTTCCTTGAGATCGGGAATCCCCGCGGCCGTGGCGAAGGTCGGCATCCAATCCATCAGCGTGACGATCTCGTTGATCTGCGAGCCGGGCTTTACCACGCCCGGCCAGCGAACCATCATGGGGATCCGCATGCCGCCTTCCCAGGTCGTCCCCTTCTCACCGTGGAACGGGGTCATACCACCATCCGGCCAAAGCGCGAGCTCGGCTCCGTTGTCGGTCGTGTAGAGGACGATCGTATTGTCTGCGATCCCGAGGTCGTCGAGCTGCTGAAGGAGTTGCCCGACATGACCGTCGTGCTCGGCCATGCCGTCGGCCTCGATACCCTTCCCCGTCTTGCCATTGCTCTCCGGCTTGAGGTGCGTGAACACGTGCATGCGCGTCGCATTGAACCAGACGAAAAACGGCTTGTCGGCTTTGTGCTGCCGGTCGATGAAATCCTTCGCCGCGGCCAGGAATTCCTCGTCGATCGTCTCCATGCGCTTCTTGTTCAGGGGCCCGGTATCTTCGATACGGCCGTCAGCGTGGGTGTGGAGGACACCACGAGGACCATACTGCTTTCGGAAGTCCGGGTCCTTTGGATAGAAGTACCCTTCCGGCTCTTCTTCGGCGTTGAGATGGTAGAGATTTCCGAAAAACTCGTCGAAACCGTGGTTCGTCGGCAAATGGTGGTCCTGATCGCCGAGGTGGTTCTTGCCGAATTGCCCGGTGGCATAGCCCTTCGTCTTGAGCACATCCGCGATCGTCGGCATCCAGTCGGTAATACCGTGGGGGTCGCCAGGCATACCGATTGTCAACAGGCCGGTACGGAACGGCTCCTGTCCGAGGATGAACGAGGCACGGCCGGCGGTGCAGCTTTGTTGGCCGTATGAATCAGTAAAGATCGCCCCTTCCGTGGCGATGCGGTCAATGTTCGGGGTTCGATAGCCCATCAGGCCCATGGTGTAGGCGCTGATCTGCGAGACGCCGATATCATCGCCAAATATGACAAGAATATTCGGAGCCTTGGTGCTGTTTCCGGCGGCGGCGGGAGGAGGCACCGTCTGCGCGACGCTGCGCGTTGCTGCTCCGATCGTGGCCGCCGCGGCAGCGAGAGTCGACCCCATGAGGAGCGAGCGACGGTTCACATTGTTGCTGGGCGATTGGGATGAACGATCCGATGACATACGCCATTCCTCCACTGTCGAAAGTCACTACGTGTAAACGTGAGCCTGGTTCTTGGCTCGATGCAGTGAGTACGTGTATTTTCCGCAGTTCAGAGTAATGCAGCCTGTCGCGGCTAGGGGAACTTAGGCGACCATAAGCTTGCCTCACGAAAAATCGGGAGTCGAGCAGAGTTTGGTTGCGGCTAGTTCGCCGTCGGGAGCTTCCTGGCTGAAATTAGCTGAACCGGATTGGTTGAATAAAAATTACGGCATAAGCGCATGATCAGGTTGTAAAACTACCTGTTTCATCGATAGTTTGCAGCGCAGGTGGGGTGATTTCTTCGCAAGCATACAATCGTCTGCAAGGATCGGATATTTAGAGGTAGCTACTGGAGCTCCCTGGGCAGGAGGAGCTGTGAACAAGCAGATTGAAGCGCTGGAGGAAATTTTCCGGTCGAAGCCACGGCCGACCACGTGGGCTGAGCGCCGCGCGCGGATGGATGAAGTCTGTGCCATCGATCCCGTGAGGACCGATATCACCCTGGAGCCGGTGACGATTGGCACGATTCCCGCCGAATGGTCCTTGGCGGAAGGTAGCGACCCGAGCCGCGTTCTCATGTTCCTGCACGGCGGGGGCTATTGCTCTGGGTCGATCAAGAGCCACCGCACGATGGTTACCGGCGTCGGCCGCGCAGCGGGCGTGCGCACGCTAGCGGTCGGCTACCGGCTGGCGCCGGAACATCCTTTCCCGGCAGGCCTCGAGGACGCACTCGCCGCCTACCGCTTCCTGCGGTCCCAAGGCCATGACGCAGGGGCCATCGCCATTGGCGGAGACAGCGCGGGTGGCGGCCTGACGCTCGCCTGCCTTCTCAGTTTGCGAGCAGCTGGCGAGGCATTGCCCGCCTGCGCCTGGCTGGCCTCTCCTTGGGTCGACCTCGAGATGACAGGTGAAAGCCTTGCCACGAAGGCCTCGGTCGATCCGCTGATCCAGCGGGACTATCTTCAGGGCCTGGCATCCGCATACCTTGCCGGCACTGATCCGCGGAATCCGCTGGTTTCGCCGCTCCATGCGGACTTGCGAGGCCTGCCGCCGACGTTGGTGCAGGTGGGCTCCAGTGAAACGCTTCTCGATGATGCCGTTGGTATTAGCCGGGCGCTCGGCGGAGCCGATGTGCGGGCGACGCTGGAGATCTGGCCGGAGATGATCCACGCTTGGCCGCTCTGGTCCGCCCGCCTCGACGACGGCGCGCGCGCCATCGAGCAAGTCGGCTCTTTCCTGCGCCGCCATTTCGAGGGGGGTTGAAGCGCTGTCCTGTCGATCTGCTTTGAGGCCAGCGCAAGAATAAACGCGCTTCGAGGGCACGTTTCCGAGTTTTCAGGATCGGCATATCGCCAGTGACGAGGGCACGGCGCTGGCTGGAAAGAGATGTTTCGAGCCAACGTCGGACTGACTCTAGGCGAAGCTCACATAGCCGGCGAGATTGGTGCCGGTGAGATTGACGCCAGCCAGATGAATGATGTTGTCGATGATCAGGCCGTCGCCGAACTCAGCGACGTACCACTCGCCTTTGTGCTGGAAGCCGACGACCGAATCGTCGGCGGCATAGCCGGCCAC
Organism: Chelatococcus sp. YT9; assembly: GCF_018398315.1. Lineage (NCBI taxonomy): Bacteria > Pseudomonadati > Pseudomonadota > Alphaproteobacteria > Hyphomicrobiales > Chelatococcaceae > Chelatococcus > Chelatococcus sp. YT9. The sequence continues at coordinate 732,936 of NZ_JAHBRW010000001.1, read as the reverse complement.
GAACTCAGCGGCGGCGAAGAGAGACAGATTGTTGAAGGTCGTTCTAGCGGCGTTTCCTATGGAGTTGGTGCCGAACTGAAGGATGCCGTCGTCGAAGGCCCCGATGGTCGCTCCGAGAATCTTCACCGCTCCGTCAGCCTGGATCGCGTTGCCGGTATTGAATAGGAGTTTATCAGTTGTCGTGTCGAAGCCGGTGACATTGTCCATGGCCAGGAAGATCGACTGGAAGATATCTCCCGTATAGTAGACTTCATCAACGCCACTGCCGAGATGGATATCATCGCCACCGAAGCCGCCGGTTAGTGCGCTGCCGCCGCTGCCTGCCCTCAGCGTGTCATTCCCCCAGCCGCCGCTCAGCTCACTGAAGCCCGTGAAGGTGGAGGCGTCAGCGGTGTCGTCACCCAGTTTACCATCGAACACGAAGCGCTCGATATTCTGAAAGGTAACCAGATCGGCGCCATTGGAATCGACCAGTTTGGTCGTATTCACGGTAATGGTGCTGCCGCCGATTGCCGCCACAAGCTTCAGCGTGTCAGTGTCGGCTCCGCCGTCATACGTGGTGCCGGCGCCACTTGTCTTATCACGCACAGTGAGCAGATCATCGCCGGCACCGCCGTTGAAGGCCACTTTGCCCTTGTAGTCCGCGATATCGAGCGCGTCGGCGCCAGCATTGGCATTGACGGTCTTGATGCCGTTGATGTCGGTGGCGTCGATGACTTCCGACGAATTGTGCGTGACCTTGAAGGTGTTGGCATCGCCTGCGAACGCCAGGATGTTGGCCTGTCCATCGCCGACGATTTCCAGAGAAGTCTGACCGCTCACCGTGTTGCCGAACAGAGTATCGTGACCGCCGTAGGACAGCTCGTGAATAGCGTCGTTGTCCCCCTTGCCGGCGTGAAGCTCGTTCTCACCGCCGCGGCCGCGGAAGATGACACGTCCGCTGAACTGGCTGGCATCGACGTCGTCATCGCCGGCCGCGCCGACGAAGTTGAAATCTTCGACGCTCGACAGGTGAAGCAGGGTCGAGCTGCCGTTGGTCAGGGCGGAGTCCGATAAAATCAGGGTGCTGCCCGAGGTCTTGGCATCGACCGCGAGGCCATCGCGATCCGCACCGCCATTATAAGTGGACCCTATGCCACTGTAGCCGTCCCTGTAGACCAGTGTGTCGTTGCCAGTATCGCCGTTGAACGTCAGGACGCCCGTGAACATGCGTAGATCGACCTGGTCACCGCCAGCGCCGCCATTGACCTTGACGTGTCCATTGTTGAACTGGCTCGCGTCGATGACGTGGTTGTTGGTATTATCTTTAAATACCTTAAACGCGGTGTTGCTACCGGAAAAGTTGAAGACGTCAGCTGCCGACGTGCCGTTGATCACCAGCTCGTTCGAGGCAACATGTGTCTTGCTATAGTTCCACCACAGTAGGCTCCAGTTAACTGTCTTGTTGACGCCGCCGACAATAGAGTCAACGCCGGAATTGTTGTAGTCATGGGTAAAAACGTTATTGCCGGACGCGCCGATAAGCTTGTTGGTTCCGGCGCCGCCGTTGAAGCGGACATCACCGAGATATTTCGCCGCGTCAAAACTCTCGTTGCCGGATGTTCCAGCGAATGAGACGCCATCATTAATCAGCGTCGCGATGAATTTGGATTGTCCGTTGACAGACCCGTTCAAGGTCGTTGGAATATTGAAGCCGAATATGTTCGTCGATTCAATGACGACCTTAGCGTTGCTGCCATTTCCTTTGATGACGAGATTATTCTGTTGCGATAGATTTCCGGCTATGATGCTATAGCCGTTGGTGCCGATATTATATGTTTTGGTCGCCACTGATGCCCCCCCAAGATTGGCTCTGAGTTTAGATTTGGAATTTAGATATTCCCGCCGGCCATCTTTGTGGCGGGTAATGATAAATACCACTCCATCGCGGCTGTGGCCAGCGGTACTTCGGTATTGTCAAGAGCGATTCACGATTTCATGGCAAGTTAATATGATTTTTTGAAACAGCTGCGTCCCTGCATTGAGAGCTTATCGCGCTGTGTGTCCGCACGTTCTGGGCATCTGATTGTTCGCGGAGGGGGATTGGTGCCGGAATTGGGGAAGCGCGGCGTCTTCAAGCGCCACCTGCCGTAATGGCGCAGTGCGGCTATGGCGGTCCGCGCGACGCAACCCTGGACTTGCCAATTGGTCCGTGGGAGAGCAATCTCTGCGCCGCAAATATGTTTAACAGTTTATGTCGGCGTATTGTCTCGTCGTGCAATCGGATATGGGACTGGTGAATCATGATCACAGACGGTGGGCATCCCTCTGCTGGAAAGATCGACGAAACGGCCTCGCCTGGGCTTCGATCGGGGGTTCTCAACCGCCGGTCGTTTCTGTGCGGCTCGGCCGTGGGTCTCGGTGCGCTCGGGCTGGGCGGTTGCGTGACGTCCGACGGCAGCATGAGCCTCGCGGAGGCGCAGAAGGTCTACGGCCCCGTGCCTGAGGAGAAGTTCCCGATCCCGGCGGCGGATGTCAGGAAGGTCGACCCGAAATATTATCGCCGGACCGTTCGCTACGAGACCAAGGAAGCGCCCGGTACGATCATCGTCGATCCCAGCAACTATTACGTGTACCGCATCGAGGAAGACGGCAACGCAACCCGCTATGGGGCGAATGTCGGGCGCGACGGGTTCCGGTGGAGCGGTGAAGCTTATGTCGGGCGCAAAGGTGAATGGGCGACCTGGACGCCACCAAAGGAGATGATCAAGCGCCAGCCCGAGGCGGCCAAATACGCCCGCGGCATGCCCGGTGGCCTCGATAATCCGCTCGGCGCCCGTACTCTTTATCTTTATCAGAACGGCGCCTACACGCTTTACACGATCTACGCCTCCAGCGACCCCGAATCGATCGGCTCCGGCATCACGAGTGGCTGTGTAGGCCTCCTCAGCCAGGACATGATACACCTCTATAACCGCACACCGGTCAAGACCAAGGTGGTCGTCCTACCCGCTTAAGGCCGCGCTATTGCCCGAGGCACAGTCCGGGCGACCACGACCAAAGGCGAGCCTTTCCCCAAGCGCGAGTGCTGGTGCAGGCCGCGATCCTTGGAGGGCGCCGCCGCACCTCGGTCGCGGATAACTTCCGCGCCGGCCGCGCGCGCCCACCTGCCGAGGGTGGCTGCATGCGACTGAAGTCCGAAGGGCGGCCTTCTTGGCGATAGTCACGGCCACCGGGCGGGAGCGGACGGGTCCCGCGAACGCTCGACAGGGCGTGTGAGGCTATGAGGAAGCTTGGACGCAAACCCTGCCTGGACAAGTGTCCAGAAACCGATTGAGCCTCAGTGCTCTCGGCCGACTTGTCTAGCGTATTGGTGCCTTTGAGATTTTTGGTAGCGGAGGCTCGACTTGAACATCCTCCCCGCTTGTGGAACATCCGGAGAACTATCATAGCCAAGTCCTTGTGACGCCTCGCATTCGGCAGCCCACCCGGAGAGATGGGTGAGCACAAAAAAGGCGCCGCAAGGGCGCCTTCTCTTTATGTGCTGGGATCGGAAACCTGATCTCAGGATCCGATTTGCGAGGCGCGCTGCCATCCGATTCGCGCTTCGATGGCGTAGTCCAGAAGGTGGTGCAAGGCCCGATCGACAGCCCGGCAATCGCCCGGCGTCATGCCCTTGGTGAGGCCGCGGTCCAGCATCATGATCACGGCCTGCGTCATCTCCTCACAGCCTTTAACGCTGCCCTCCATGTCGCTCACGGCGCCGGCAAGGGAACGGTTGGTCGTCTCCATCAGGCAGCGCTCCCAGCTTTGACGATGGCGTTCCGGACCACCTCGCCCTCAATGGTGCGCTCGACAGATGCCCACCACCGCGAGACCTCCTCGTCGTTCACGGCTCCCCATGCTTCGGCGATGACCTCGGCAGGCGTTCCGGGGAAACGCTGCTCAGCCGCCTTCCAGTCATCTAGACCTTGGGCTCGAGCCTCCCTCATGAAGTTGATGAGGGTGGCCATGACCTCCTGGCGAATGTTGCTCAAGCCCGGCCTCCCGTGGTGTTCATCCGCCGGATTGCCGTGGTGAGCCGCTTCTTGGCGTTACGAGCGTGGCGCTTGGCCCGCTCTAGCTCGGCGAACGGCTCGGCAGTGGCCTCCATGAGCGCATCCCAATTCGGGGTGTCCCGCTCCACATGGTCGATGCGGCGCGCGTCTTTCCATTCCTGGAAGGCCTGACGCAGATCGGACTGGCATTGCCTCCGCTCGTCTTCGTACCACTCCACATCGATAGCGCGCCTGGCGATCTCGATCAGCAGTGCGATCTGGGAAATTTCATCTGTATGCGCGCCCATCACCGCACCTCACCTTTCTCAGCGAAATGCTCGTCGAGCATCGCCGCCAACTTGACCATGCCGGCTGGGGTAACGACGGCATACGTGGAGAAGTGCACGTCCCCGTCGTCGTCCTTGAACGTATGATCGCGATGGTCGAGGTACTTCGGCATGAGGGCTTGGTAGGCCAGCCAGTGCCGAGACTTCGGACGCTTATAGATCCACCGGTTTTCCTGCAGGAATGTCCGGAGAAACTTGGGCTTCACCTTGAGGACCTTCGCAGCGTCGGTGATCACGAGATTGTCGACCGCACCTTCGATCCGATCGAGCTTGGTCAGCCGCTGGCTCTGATCGGCGATGACAACGTCCTTTGCCTCGATCTGGCATTGAAGGTGATTGAGCACCCCGAGAAGCACCTTCGGATCTGAGAAGTCCAGCACGGGGCGATTGCGAAGGGCTCCCTCGATTTCGTCGAGCCGATCGATCACCTTCTTGCGCAACGGGATGCTGTAGCCCGTGACCAGCGTCATTGTAAGATCGCGGGGGAGGTGGAAGCAGGGGAGCTCCTTCCCGTTCTCCCCGATATAGTAGCCCCCAAAATTGGTGGCTGGCAGATCCAGTGCCTCAAGCATGGTCTTGATGTCGCGCATGACATGGTGATGGCGTTTGCCTGTGAGTGTCGCGATCTCGGGGCTCGGCATAGTTGCGTCGGTGCCGTAACCTTTATCGATCTGCACAGCCGGCAAGCCTGGCGGCAAAGTCTGTGCTTTCGTCGATTCGGGAAAATTGCTATTTGTATAGTCGTTCATTCAGAGGCTCCTACCTCTTGGGTGGCGTCTGACAGGCGTTGACGCGCCGGTCGGGTTTCAACGGCGGCGAAGCGGGTTCCTAGGCCCTTCAGCTTCGTCGCCGTGCTCGTTTCAGGATGCCTTTTCTGCATTCTTGCTTGCCTCCAGGCCCTTCATCAGAAGCCAACGGATAGTCTCAGTGCGGCTCTCGTGCCGGAGGTGGAAGCGCACGTCGTCAATTTGCTCGACCTCCTCTGCAGTGAAGGGGGTACCGATTCGCACTACCGGCACACCGCTTTTTGGCGTACTAGGCGTCTTTGTTGGTCGCATTTAGTCTCCCATTAACGCTTTTCGTTAACTGTAACAGCTTACCGACGATAAAAGCGGGGTGTCAATGGTTTCCGTGTGTGGTACACGCGAAATGTATGTGAGAAATGATAATTTCTGGTGGATAGCAATGACGCCTACCCAGTCCCGCGCTGCGCGAGCGCTGCTCGAATGGTCTCAGTCAGACTTGGCCAAGCACGCTAATCTGAGCGAAAGCACTGTCCGGGACTTTGAGAAGGGCCGACGCGTGCCGTCGCCGAATAACCTCTCTGCAATGGTGGCTGCCTTACGTAAGAATGGGGTCGTCCTTATCGAGGACGGGGCCGAGGCGGGTATCGGGGGAGAAGGCGCGCGATTCTTCCAGCCTTCGCCTGGAGCCGTTCTGCGCACAGAACTGTATGTGAACAGATCATTGCTAGAATTCGAAACCGAAAGACTAAATCAGTTCCGAAATCTCTTGGCTCAAGGCGGGCTATCCAAAGAATCAATGGAGTTCACGCGCCGTGAAGAACAGACCGTGCAGGCCAGAATTGAAACAATCTCGGAGAACGTAGTTCAGCTAGAGCGACGATTAGCAGAATTGGGATTGCCTACGGGGCTGCCGCAACCAACGGAATCGCCCGATTTTGATTTCGGCATTGATGAGCCATGAAAGCTAAAGTACGAAATTCGTACTTTAGAAAGACGGCGGAATGCGTTGGGGTATGCTCCACTGTACCTCGCGGTGAGGTGCCCTCAGATCTGAGGAGACTACCGCGACATCGAACGAACTTCGTACGATGACATCCGACGAATAGCGTCGGAGGTGGCGACGAATTTCGTCGGGACCGTGAAACGCCAAAAGCCGCCCCGCCCCGTAAGGGACAGGGCGGCGGGACATTCCGGCGTGGCGGTGGTATACTAGAGTTCTGCAGCTATCTGACTTTGGCCCGTTCCGCATGTTGGGGCGGGTTTTTCTTTGATCGGATCACTGCTTCCAGGCGCTTCAGGACCGCCGAGGCCCGACCGGACACAGGCCTGTCATCCAAAAGATTGCCCGTCTCCATCGCATCCAGGATGATCGCGCAGCAGGCCATGGCGTGCCCGAGGTGGTGCGCGCCGCTGTCATCGGCTGTGTCCTCACCGTCGAGATAATCGAGCAGGTGTCGCTGTGCCGCCGCGATGTAGACCCGAGCCCTGACCTTCTTCTCACGCCAGTTATACGGGTCATATTTCTCGGCGCCGTCCATCATGGCGTGCGCGCCATGGATCAAACCGGCAGCGGGGAACAGCGACAGGTCGACCCTGGACGAGCCGGCGCGGTCTTTCGGGTTCGTGTCGTCCATCATGCCGCCTCCGCATCAAGGATGACATCACGCACGCGGGACACTTCACCGAACATGGAATGATAGGTGATGGCCTGCATCGACCGGCCCGAGATGAAGCCAGATCCGAAGTGCCATGCGTCTTGAGGGATGGGCGCCTGATGAATCTCAGCGATGACGCCCTCGCCTTCGCTCACCATCTTGCGGCTGTGATGCCAGTGGAAGCCGTGCACGAAGCGGTATTTCGTGGCGCCCCAGTCCTCGGCGCGACGATGGGCCATGATGCTGGCCATCTTCTCGATCTTGACCGTGTGGCCATGCGTCGCCCCAAGCATCACGAGGCCGAACCGCTTCCAGAAGAATAGGGACGGGTCCGTGTCCACTGTAATGCGGGGCTCGTTGCGGTACCAGGCGAGGAGAAAATAGGCGACGGCAACGGATGAGTGCTCGTCGTGATTGCCCGGAAGAATGCGCACGGTCACTCGCCCGTGTCGCCTAAGCGCCGCGTCGATGGTGCGGACGATCAGTCGGCAGGCAACCATCAGCACTTTCTGATAGCGGCCATCCACATCCAGGGCGTTGCCTGAGCGGGCCGTTTCGTTCCGGTTATTGTCGGAGTGGAGAAGGTCACCGCCACCGAGGATGACGCACTCGCCTGATGGCGGCGTCCGGCTGATCAGCCCATCGATGCCAGCGCCAAGGACATCCTCAGCGATCTTGAGATCCCAATTCGTGCCTGTCTCGCGCCACCATGCGGACATCCCGACGTGCCAGTCGGCAAGCGGGACCAGCGTCATCAGATCGACCACGCAAGATGATGGTTCAGCGATCGGCCGCACCGGGCTCGCATAGTTAGCGAAGGCTTCCTTGATCGCTTCGACAGTCTGGAGCGGGTCACGTTCCTCGCGGGTCTTCACCCATTTGACGATCTCGTTGCCGGTCGCATCGACAAGGGCGCTGACACCTTTGATCGTGTGGCCAGCCGGGACAACGAACTCGTCGCCATGATCCGGCTTTTGCTGGACGAACTCGCGAACAAGGTCGCCGTCCTTGTTGTAGACGGCTGTCTCTTTGGAGATGTGATAGCCCGGAAGGACGGGGCCGGTCCCCATGAAGCCGCGGCGCGCGGCGTGGTGGATGCGGTTCTGGAAGGTAGAACGGGCGATGCCCAGAGCCTTTGAAGCTGCGTTCTGGCTGCCGTGTGTCCGCAGTGCTTCGACGGCCTCAATCGCCAAGTCATCAGATAGAGGCGTGTTCATGCGTTACCCCGCGCTATGTGGCGAAAGGTCATCTCAGATCCTTTTGTTGCGGGATTACTTGCCGAGGAAGGCTTTTCCGCCGGAGATGATGAGCCAGCCGAGGCCGCCCATTATCGCCAGGATGATGGCCATCCCGACCTTGCCGGCGGCGCTGTCGATCGCCTTGCGCAACCGACGGATGAAGCGGAAGTCCTCGCGGGCTTCATCGATATGAGCGGGCTCATCGGCGCGAAGGCCCATGTCATGGAGAGCGTCCTTGACGGCCTCCTGCACGATTGCCCGCAGTTCATCCTTGCTGATCGTGATGGCGTCACTCATGGCTTCACCCTCAAGGCGCCGTCGCGCTGCCGGTAGAAGTCACGCAATGCTGCATGCCGATCGCCGCATTCAATCAGGGAGACGCGATCCCGGCTCCAATATCGTTCAACGTCCCGTTGCTTCATCGGGCCGCTCGGAAGCTGGACAGGATCCGGGCAATCCATTTCAAAGCTCCCCGGTGGGGGAGATAGGCTTGGGGGAGAGGCGACGAACTTTGTTGAGGCGCTGCACGCCATCAGAGGACAAAGCAGGCTCGTCGCGGCGAGGATCTTGATCAGCCGCATTGGCGTTCTCGTCGAGGAGGGATTGGAGGCGGGTGTTTTCTTTGGCGAGCCATTCCTCGCGCTTGCGGGCGGCCTCGCGGGCGTCGGCGTTGGCTTTGTCCTGCCTGTCACGCTCGACAAGGCGGGCGGCCTCTGCGGCGTTGGAAGCTTCCGCCTTCCCGGTCACGTATCCATCGTGATACTTCCAGGCGCCATAGCCCCAGAAGCTACCGAAGGCGATGACCGCTACGGCGAAATAGATCGCGAAAGGCGGGATGCCGAGGGCGCTGGACAGGGCGTTCACAGGTCCGCCCCCTGCAAGCACCATTGACGCTCACGCTCGCGCCGTTTCGTCAGTCCTGGGAAGACGATCCCCGCCGCTTTGTTCCATTTAAGAAGCGCGTCGCATCCGGCTTTCGGATTGCCGGCATTGATATTGCGCACCACGGATGAGTTGCAGGCGGCGCCGACGCCAACGTTGTAGGCGAAGGAAACGAGCGCCACATACCGCGTATCGGGCAACGGCACCTTCACACACTTTTCGATGCCGTTGGCATAGATCTCAAGATCCCTAGTAAGCATCGCCTTACATTCGTCGAGCGTATGGCGATCTCCCGGCCTTACCCCATGGGTGGACCCAAAACAGACAGTCCACGGCGGCCCCCTCGTTGCTGGGTCTGGGTAAGCATTGAGGCGCAGACCCTCAAACCCACCGACAAGCGCGACGGCAGCCGCAGCCACTGCCGATCGCTTTTTCAAGCGCGTCATCACATATACACCTTTTTTTACTGATGAGGTCTTGCGCGTTGCGTTTCTCCGTACAAGCTGAGTACGGGGGCAAGCATCGCGAGGTTTTTCATGGAGATTTGGAAAGAAGTTGACTTTAGAGGATACAAGCTGCTCGTAAGCGATACTGGCCAGGTTCATCTACCGAAAAAAGAAACACCGTATACCTATATCCGCTTAGGGCGGCTAACCACTAAGGTGGCGGTGTTCAAAGAGAGGATGCTGAAGCCAAGCATAACCAAAATGGGCTATCGAGAGGTTTGCTTCGTTCACAAGAGAAAAACGTACAAGGCACTCGTCCATCGGCTAGTCGCGATGGCTTTCGTTGATGGTTATGAGCCGGATCTCGTTGTAAACCATAAAGACGGGAACAAGCTCAATAACTCACCTGGCAATTTGGAATGGGTGTCTAAGTCTCAAAATTCACGGCACGCCTGGGAGAATAATCTCATCCCCCTCGTAGGCGAGAATAATCCAGGAGCGAAACTCACCGCTAAGCGCGTTTCATACATCAAAAAACTTATATCTATGGGCATAGCCCCGCATTCGATTGCCATAATCGCCGATGTTTCTCCTAGCCTGATTTACAAAATTCGAGATGGGGAACGATGGGCCGGCGTTAAAGCGGACGACGCTGCCTAGGTTTCTCCGGAAACGCTCTGCTGTGCAATCAAGCGCGCAACGAACGCCCCGCCGGTCGCCACGAAGGCGAGCAACGCAAAGGCACCGCGCGGAATGGGAAGGACGCCATCGAGGAACGGCACGGCCGCCTCTAGGCCTGAAAGAACGAACGCGATCGTCAGAAGCCGGACAGACCAAGCGTACCGGAGCACTCGCCTCCAGTTCGGGACGAGCCTCACCGGTTGCCGCCTTCAACGACGTGCTTTGCGCCTTGAGCAACACCAGCCCAGTAGCTGCTCTCACGAGACGCGCACGCGCTCACAGCCGCGGCGACTAGCGCCACGATCAGCAAAAGTTTCATTTGGATGTCTCCGACGATCAGATCCGCTTGCAGCGCGGTTTAGGCCGTGTTTCGATGGGCGACCTCAAAACCGCTCCCCCGGCGAGAGGTGCCGCCTCCGGCTGCCCCTTTCCCCGGCGCAAGCCAGCAGCCGGGGGCGGGTTGATCCATCCCCGTCGGTTCCGCTTCACATCAGTCTAGGACGGGCGCGAAGATTGTCTCCGCCTCAAGCAGTGCATACGGCAGATCGAGCAGATACGTGATCATGCCCGGCACATAGGCCTGATAGTCCGCGTCATCCACGATGCGCTTGGGCGCCACGAACTTGCCGACGAGTTCGACGACGGCGCCCGCCTCGAATTCGATCGCATCGGGATTCAGGTTGATGCCGACGCCTGGTGATGCCGTGTCGATGGCGCGCGGCGCGATGTAGACGGGCGGAATGCTGGTCGGGTTGCTCAGCGCTTCAAGGGTAACCTTCTGCGCGGCGGTGATGATGAACTTGTTCTCAACGCTCATGCTGCAACGACCTTTATTTTGGTGATGAAATTCTGGACGACGGCGTTCAGGTTGGCTTCCTTGCCGACGCAGGAGGCGCCAGCCATCACGAAACCCACGCGCCGGGTGCTGAAGATCGAGGGCGAACGACCGCAGATGCGAAATTGCCCGGTAGGCCGTCCAACGGCTGAGACGGTCGCTTCAGCCATCTGTACGCCGTCGCGCCAGATCCGTTCGGTACTGGCGTCGATGCGGGAGATCCCTGTCAGGCCGGCAGATGCGGCGAAGCCGTATTCAACGTAAACCGTGGGCATGGCGCCCTCCTGAATTGAAAAAGCCGCCTCAGAGGGCGGCTAGCCTGTGACGATCAGGCCCTTACGGGCGGCCTGTGAACCCGACGTCCCACCGGGCATGCGGCTGGTCCACGATCCCGATGGAGTGGTTGCCGTGCGCAATACGTTGACGCCCAACGCAATCCATAGCCCCAGAAGAGGTGAGTATTTCACGCACCACATATCGGCCGTACCGCCGAACGGGCCGCTGTCCGTCCAGGACCCGGACGTCTGCGGCGTGGTCGTATACCCCCTACGGCCCCCAAACGTGACGTACACAGCCATAGATCCGGTCATTTCAATGGATGTTATCTCGCGGGATCCAGACTGGTAGTTCGACCAGGCGCTTGAGGCGGCATTGGCATCGATTGAATACCAGAGATTTCCAGATGAACCTCCGGCGAGCCACCTCGCCCCAGCTGGGTCATATTTAACGCACTGGATGCCGATTGATGGTCCGCCAGCATAGCGGCTCGTCAAGGTGCCGCCACGACTGGTCGCAGCGCGCAAGTACCCAAAAGACCCGACTACAACGTACTTCCCGTTGCCGAATTTTACGTCGTTCAACTGCGTGGAGACGCCTGATGACCACGATGTCCACGATCCACGCGGATTGCTCGTATAGGCGAGATTCCCACCAAAACCGCAGATGACGAAGTTGCTTCCGTCATAACAAATGGCCCGCGGCTGGAACGATAGCGAATATGTATCCCAGCCAACCAACGGATTATCAGAAACGTAGATCTCGTTCAGAGACGCGTTCGAAGGTGGACACGCGACCCATAGCCCCGCTCCATCAGTGGCGTTATCGCCGATGCCATTGGCCGGGAGGGTGGGGGTGATTGCGGCGTATGTCGTGCCGTCTGTCGAGTAATAGCAGCCCTGATCCGCGCCTGTATCCCCATCGGTCCAATAAACAGAAGGGATCGCAAGATTCGCGGCGCTGCGGAACACATAGGGATTGATGATCAGGCTCATGACTGGTTTCCGATCAGCTCGACGATGAGGCCAACCGCCGATCCGTCGCCGATCTGGTCGATATCGATCGTCACCTCGTCATCAGCGATAAAGGCGGCTGACGAGATCACAGCGGGCGTCGCCGCCGTTGCTGATGTCTTCTCGGTGTTATCGATTGTCAGCTTCGTCGAGAGCACTGACGTGCCGTTCTTGTTGATGTCGACAGTGAAGATGCTCCCCGAGGCCTGCGCTGTGAGAAGCGAGGCTTTGACGGCCGTGAGGGTGAAGTCATAGGGCAGCCGGAAGTAGGCCTTGCCCGTGCCGGCTGCGAGCGCCGTGGAGAGGTCGCTGCAGGCGAGGATGAAGGCTTCTGGCTTGGCCGCTATCGCGGAAGCCTGAAGGGCGGAAACCGGCTTGTCGACGTCGGACGTGTTGTCGACATTGCCGAGACCGACATCGTTCTTGTCGAGACCGGTGGGGTCCGAGATCGCCGGGGAGGTCAGGGTCTTGTTGGATAGGGTCTGGACGTCGGATGTGCCAACGACATCGCCTGTCGGCAGGGCCTTGCCGCCATCCTGAATAACTTTGCCGGATGTGCCGTTGAAAGTGGCGATGCGGCCATTGACCGAGCTGCCGGTGCAGACGACGGCCCCGTCGATATTGACTTGGCTGACGAGCCAATTCGCGCCGACGCTGGCGTGCGTGCCCGCGCCGGAGCTGTCGACAAAGCATTCAAGTCGGTCGCCGATCTCCACATTGGGGCCCGATGCGCCGCCGATCTTACCCGCCGCGGTGACGCGATAGATGTGGCCCGCATCGGCGGCGGGATAGTTCGGGTTGGTCGAGCAGTTGATGCCGCCCTTGACCACCTCAACGTCTTGAGCAGCGATGTACTGCGCGACGAAGGCCCTTGTCGCCTTTTGCGTAGGAAGGCGAGTATCGCTGTCAGCCGCCATGCTGGCGTCGGTGTCGATGACACTGGCCGCGAAATGCGTCGTCGTGATGCCGCTGACGGTGTTGTTGGCGAAGTTGATGTTTTTGTTCGTCAGCGTCGCCGCGGCGGACCATTTTGTGCTGTCGGAGGTGTTGTCGACATTGCCAAGGCCGACATCACCCTTGGCCAGCGTGAGCGCCGCTTTCAGCGTCGCATAATCCGCAAGGCCTCCGAGCGTCCGGCCGAAAGACGTCAGGTTGTATTCGGCGACGACGCCCGCGCCGGTGGCATAGAAGCCCTTGTTGGCCGCGGTCGCCAGCGCCCCGAGGGAATCGAGCGTCGGGGAATGCGCCTGGACGTCCGTTCCGATCTCAAGATTAAGCGCCGCTTTCCAGTCCGCCTCGTTGGCCCCACCGAGGAGCGTGGCGGAATAGGAGCTGAAAGCGCCGCCGTCCTCGAGGACATCACCGGTGCTGTCGGCGAAGACAGCAAGATTGCCAGCGGACACCGCGCCCGACGTCGTCACATCGCCTGAGCCGGCGCCAGCCGCGCCAGCGTCACCAGTCGGCGCGAAGCTGAAGGCGAGCTTTGCCGCATTCGTCGGCGTGCCGTTACCGGCGACATACGCGACCGGCACCTTACGGTAGCCCGTCCCATCGACAACTGAGCCGGTCACGCGATAGTCCGCGAAGGTTGTCGGCGTATCGACAGCCACTAGGCGAAGGCGGCCCTTATTGCCTGTGGTCGTGGAATCGTCGAGCGCGTCGAGCCAGGCGGTGACCGTCGCACCGCCGGCATCGAGGTTGTCGAAATAGATGAAGGTGGCGCTGGCAGGCGTTGCGTGGTTGAGACGCACATTGCCGTTGCCGGGGTCTGCGTCCGTGGTCGTGGTGGAGAAGTTCCAGGACGCCGCGATGACGGGGCCGGCCGGACCCTGCACGCCGGCCGGAATGCCGAAATTGAGCACCGCCGCGGAGGATGAGCCGCCATTCACCACTGTTGCCGGAGTGCCGGGCGTTAATGTCGTGACGGTTCCAACCTCGACAGTGGCAGCGGCGCCGTCATCACCATCGGCGCCAGACGGGCCGGCCGGGATCTCAAAATCCAGCACGGCAGCGAGCGAGTTTCCGACATTGGTGACCGTCGCTAGCTGGCCAGCGGGAACGGTGGTGACGTCGCCGACTTCGACCGTGGCGGAAGCGCCGTCGTCACCATCCTCACCATTGGTGCCCTTCAGGCTCGTACCCGCCCCCCACGACGAGCCAACCTTCGGGCCGTAGAAGACCAGCGCGCCCGTATCGATATAGAAGTCATCGGGAGCCCCAAGGCCGGACGATGGCGCGCCGGTGCCGGCCCAAATGCGGTTGCCGTTCGCGCCGTCCGCACCATCTTCGCCATCTGCGCCGGGATCGCCCGGCTCGCCTTTACCGGCGGGGCCAGAGAGATAAATCGTCCAGTCCGCGGCTGATCCGGAGCCGATGGCGGTCGTGACGTCGACGGTGAGCGACGTTCCCGAGTAAGCCGTGATCTGCCCCGACATCTGCCGCGTCGTCGGGTTCCCCGCTGAGACGATCTGCACGTAGCGCCCGACGTTGAACGACTTGCCGGCCTGTGTGACGAAGGACTTCGATCCGGTGCCGATCGCGGTCGAGGTCGTCGAGGTGCCGGCAAGATTGGCTGCGGCATTGATGGCGAGCTGAGCTTCGGCCGCGATCGCGTTGGCGACGACGCCCATGTCATTCCCCGTTTGGGGAAAGACGGTTTGATGGTTGAAGCCGTTGAAATTCGCCGGAATGAGCGCGATGAGCCGCGCCACCGCAGCGAGTGCGGTCGGGTCAAAAGCCATGATGGCCTCCGGTCTAGATGAGTTCTTTGAGTTCGAAGGAGGTCCCGCCGCGCTGGTAGGTATTCTGCGAGAGGGCGCCAATGGAGCGCAGCCGGCCCAGGAAGGCGCGGCGCTGAATGAAGGCGTCGGCCGGATCAGGGATTACGAAGACCTCACGGTCATCGCCGGCCAAGCGCATCATGCGATAGCCGGAGGAGTAGAGTTCTGCCTCGGGGAGATGATCCAGGTTGAACGAAAAAACCCGGACAGCAGGACCGCGACGGCCCGAATACTCGACACCCGAGGCAGACGTCTCACGGATTGTATTGGTCTCGAAAGTCAGGCCGTTATTGCCGTACTGGTAGTTGATCGATGGCTCCCACCAGTCGGCCATGAACAGCCGCCCGGCCTCGAAATAGCCCGCCGCATTGCCGGTGTCGTCAATCTCGACTTGCCAATATTGCGCGGTGACCTGGTCGTCGAAGACATGGATAATCCAGGGCCTGACTTCCGGGTCGTCGTTCTCGGTGCCGGCGCCGCCGAGCCACCAGTTGAAGGTCTCCCATGGCAGGGTCAGCGACGAGACCGAGCGGCCTATCCATCCCGTGTCGAAGATCAAGGATGAATAACCGGAGTTGGAATAGCCACGGATGCGATACTGCATGCCGCCGGAGCCGTTATGCGGCCCGAGCAGAAATACCCGTTGCGCGATGGGGGTGGAGAAGGCGATGCGAAAGCGCGTGCTCGTGAGGGTGAGATTGGTGGAGCGGGCGCGCTTGAACAGCTGGTTGTTCTGAAGATTGGCGAGCGGCAGACCTGTCACCCACGAGCCATACCCGGCCGCGAAGGCGCCGCCGTCCGACAGGGCGTTGTAGAGCAGCATGATTCTGTTGTCGGCCATGGCGCCTCAACCGCAGAGATAGATGCAGGCGACGAGCTTGACCTCGTCGGGGTGCGAGAACGTCACAGCCTCGCGGATGCGGGCCACGGTGTAGTTGGTGACGAGCTGGACGGACTGGCCACCGAGATCGAGATCCGGCTGCCGCATGCCGATGCCCGGCAGGTCCGACGTGCAGATGAGATCGCCCTGATTGAGATCGCCGCCCCGGCCGCAGACCAGAACCTGCCCCTCGCCGAGGCCGTTGATCACGACGCCGTCCCATTTCCTCGCCCAACGACGACGCTTGAGCATGCCGCCCTGCAGGCGCTCCTGCGGCGTGGATGACATCAGGCCGTAGTTGTAATCCGGCGGGCGTTCGCAAACGCTGTGCACGGAATGGGCTTGCAACTCATAGCGCCGGGTCAAGACGCCGATCGCCGCCGGGTCCATCGCCTTGCTCGACAGAGCGACCGACGTGACCGTGTCGTCGACGCCGCGCCGGTCAATCACATCGACGTCGACCAGAATCGAGCCAGGCGGGAACTCCGGCGCGCTCTTGTCGATGAAACCGGGATGCGAGCCGGTGAACGGCCCGACGCTGCCGCTCTCGCAAAACACCGCATAGCTGCCGGATGCGGGCGGCAGGCCAAGCAGGGCCGAGCCGCCCGCGGGGCCGGTGATCGGGATGCTGTTGAAGCGCGCGCCGTGCGACTGCGGCCCCGTGCCGAGGTTGGTGCCATAGACCGCCGCCTCGCCATTCGCCCCGGTCTGGTTGATCTTCACTGAAGAGACGTTGGGAGCGACGGTCGAGTTGAAGATGATGCCGGGCTCGACAAGCGTCCCATCGGTCGCCTGGATGCGAATGCGGGCGCCGTGGATACTGCCGCCGTTAATGACGGGCGTGTTGATGGTGATGGTGGCGGAGATGATGCCAGCCAACAGTTTCGCGACCGACATGTTGACGATCTTGGCGTCAGTGACGGACAGATTGCCCATCTGCGCGGTGCCAACAGCCAGCGCTTGAATATTCGCCGTCGCGACCGCAAGAAGCGCGAGCTTCTGGTTGATGACAGCCTGATCTTGCAGCTGTGGCGTGCCGACAGAGTTCGGTGGCGGCACTTGGTTGCTGGTCGTCGCCACCACGCCGTCAGTGGGCGAAAACGGATACCACTCACCAACGAGCGGCGGGCTGTTGTTGTCGATCGCCCGGAACCAATAATACCAGGTCTCGGACACGCCGAGGTTGCCGTGAACGAAGGCGCCAGGGGTCGCACCGATCTTCGTGGCGGTGGCGCGATTGTTGGTCTTGGAAGCGTAGAACTCCACTTCCTTCAGGGTCATGTACGGCAGGCAGTCGCCCTCGCCGCCGCCACTGGTCGTGACGAGCAAGGTGATCTGCCCCGCCCCGCCGGCTTTGGTGACCTGCGTGATGACGATTGCGCTGTCTGCCATGGGGGTCAGCCGAACAGATCGAGGGTGACGATGTTCTCGGTGCGGTTCTCATCGCGCCCGATCACCCGCATGGGCCGCCCAGCCGCATAGCCGAAGCGCGGCACCTGCACGGTGACGGTGTCATTGAGCTTGATGCTCGCCGCCCGCTCCGCCCAGAGCACGACCTTTACCCGGTCGCGCCTGACCTTGTAGAGCGAGAGCAGTCGCGTTGCTTCCGCCAGGGCGTCGCTGGGCTGGGTCAAGCACGTTTCGATCGTCATCTCACCGGCATTCTTGTATTTCGTCTTGATCGCGGCATCTTCGGCCTTCCGCTCCCGCCATTCCGTGGCGAGATAGGCTTTGTAATCCTCATTCTGCTCCGTGCATCGGGAGACTTCCGAGCCTGACAGCGGTGTGTAGTTACGCTTGTAGCGCACCACGACGCGCCAGACCGGAACGCCGCGACCGGGATCGTTGGTGACCTCAAAGGACATGTTGTCCGGGCGGATGATGTCATCCATCGTCAAGGTCGTGACGGGCGCCCCCGGCATCTCAAAGCGGCCGACCTCCAGCACACCATTGGCATTCGGCGCGATCCAGGCGCCGACCGAGTTCAAGACCTGCTGAACGGCATCGAGAATGTGCTGATCGCTGTCGATCCAGATCCCGCATTCGGCAGAATTGAGATTGTTGAGCGCGTTCAGGCTGACATCGGAATAGTCCGCCGTGGTAAGCCCCGCCCGCTGCAGCATCCTTCTGACGAGGAAAGCGACATTGCGCTCATACCAAAGCGCACCTTCCTGCACGTCGGCAGTGAGCTGAAAAGCTGAACGCGTGATGCGGAACAGCCCGAGGTTGAGACAGGTCGCGTAGCGTCCCGGCAGGACGGTCGCGGCGATCAGGGCCGCGAGCGATCCATAGTTCCCGACGCCGGTCAGCTGCGAGCCCCCATCATAGACCTGGATGCCATAGACCGCATTATCCGCCACCTGAAACACGCCATCCCATGGATTGGCTGCGAACGGCCTGATGCCATAGACCGCCCCGAAGGCGAGCGGCTTCGGCTGATCGCGCAGGTCTTCCGTGCCCTCGGCGGTGTTGCCGGCGCCAAGCGTGGTGCCGGCATAGCGGTTGACCTGCAAGGGCCGGTCGAGCGTCAGCCGGTTATCGAAGATCCGCACGCGCAGCGTCTGCCAGGCGTCGGTCGTGTCGATCGTCTCGATCGTGCCCTTGAACACCGTCACGGCGGAGGAGAAGGGCGAGGCCACGCCGGCCAGTTGCTTGATCTCGATGCGGCGGCCATCGAAGCCATAGTCAAACCAGGCATCGAGCCCACCATCGGCATTGGCCAAGATGAGATCGCCGAAGCCGATGGAGGCGCTGCCGCCGGTCTGTCCCGCATTATAGAGGTTGGCGGAGAAGGAGCCGGGGTCGACGATGCGCGGCTCATAAATAGTGTTGGCCGGGCTGTCAGACGGGCTGGTGATGTAGGCTTCTGTCGCGAAGCGAAACGTCAGCAGCGCCGCCCCGTTATGGGCGTCGATCTCGACGAGATAGATCATGGAGGGTGAGCCTATCCGTTGGTGCCGGTTCGGCGCGCGATCTGCGCCGTTGAAGCCTTGCGGGTGTCTTCCTTCACGGCGCTGGTGTTCTCGACGACGGCCTGGGCAACCGCCTTGTGGCCTTGCACCGAAACGCCGATCAGCTGCTCGACGAGCGCCCTGAGCGCCCGGATCTCCTCCTTGGCGCTGTCGTCATTGGCCGGTGCGCGGCCGGTACGGTTGATGTAATCGAGCACGGGATAGGTCGCCGGGTTGACGGAAGGGGCACGGGTCACATGCTCCCCGCCTGCCAGGGCAATGTTGCCGCCGCCGGCATAGCGGGCGATGACGCTGTCCATGTCCCAGATGCCGTTGCCGACAAGGCCGCCTCGGGCATAGGCCCCGACGATGCCGCCGAGCCGCATGGCACCGGCTGCCTTCGCATCGGCGAAAGCCTGGTCGAGCTGCGACGTCGACAGATCCGACTTCACCCAGAAATCAAGGCCGGCTTGGTCGGGCTGGCGACCGAAGTATTTCTGATAGAGAGAGGTGACATAGGCCGTGCGCTGGTCCGGCGTGCCCGTGCCGTTGCCGATCTGGGCGGCCTGCGCCGCGGCCAAGGCGGCAACCGCCGCATTCAGCTTCTCGATGCCGGCCGCCACCGTCAGCACGCTGTCGTTGACCGTAAGCAGCCCACTGACCTGTGCATCGAGCGCGGAGAGCTGCGCGCGGGCGATGTCGAGTTCCGATTGCGACTTGCTGCCGACCGCCTCAAGGGTCGACTGCACCTCCTCGAAGATCCGGGCATAGACCTCATTGAAGCCGTAATAGGCCTTCGATTCCTCGAGATACCGGCGCGCCGCGTCGGCGAGCTGGTCCATCGCGGTCTGATCGCCGGCCATCGCCTTCGCCGCCAGCTCCTGGAAGGTGGCCTGGGCTTCCTGCTGCTGCTGGCGATCGTTGTAGGGCGACAGGCTGTCGTCGAAGCGCAGGTCGGCGCGCAGCTTGCGGATCGATGAGGTGAAGGCCTCCAGCCGCGAGATCGTCGCGTTGATGGTGGACGCCTGCTGCTCATAGGCCCGCTGGAGATCCGACCGCGCATCGTCGACGGCGCGCTGGGCTTCGTCGACCTTCTGCTGTGCCGCCCGCGCCGCTTGTTCGGCCGCCTGCTGCTCGGCCGCTTTCGCCTTGGCCGCGAAGTCATTGACGATCTTCACACGCTCAGCGGCAAGGGCAAGCTCCAGATCGGTTATCGCCTGTCCGCCGGCCTTCATCTCCGCTTCACGCTCGCGCTGCGCATTGCGGTCAAAGGCCTTCAGGGCGCCTTCCAGCGTGCTGTTGTCGTTGGCCGCGTTGAAGATGCGATCGTAATAGCTTTGCTGGCGCTGCGCGATGGCGGCGAGGTCGTTGCCCATGTCGGCGAGCGCCTGCGAAAACTCCTTCACGACGCCGGCCAATTCTGGGAACTGCTGCACGAGGGCGTTGAAGGCATCGCCCGCGAGTTCGGCGCCGTTGACGATCTGCTGGGCTTCGGCCGCGAAGACCCGTGCGGCAAGAGCGCCATCGAGCCCAAGCGCCGCCGCGTCCGCCAAGTCATTGCGGTATTGCGCGATCTGATCGGCCATCTCGTTGAGATAGCCCATATCGCTCGCCTCATTCAGGCGCCGCTCAAGCCCCTCGGTGAAGGCAGAGCGAAGGCGATCCATGGCCGCGCCGACACGCTGGTTGATGGCGTTGGCGGCATCCTCGGCGGACATACCGAGATCCTGAAGCACCTTCGACAGGCCGGCGGCCGTGCCGTTGATCGACTGGATGGACTGCTGCACTTCCGTGAGCGTCTTGGCCTGGTCGAGCATCGACAGGGCGTAATCGATCGAGGCATCACGCGCGTTCTGGATCTGCCAGGCGCCTTCACCGAACGCGGTCGCCGTGTCGGCAACGAAGGACTTGGCGCTATCCCCGAACTGTTTAACGGCGTCGGATGCCTGCTTGAACGGCCCCTGAGCACCGAGCCCGGCGCGCAGCTCGTCGATGGTGCCGGTGAAGTCGGCGCGGAACTCGTCCTTCATCCGATTGACGAAGGTGTTGTAGTCGTTCTGGAGGGCGATCAGCTCATCCACGTGACCAGCATTGACGAGCACCGGGCCAAGCTCATTCAGCTTGTCGATGCCGGCCTGGATCTGCTGTTGGATGTTGCCGAGTTCGTCACCGCGGAAAAGCTGTCCAAGTTGAGCAACCTGCGGTTTGGCGGCCTGATAGTTCTCCTCGGCCTGGCGCTGAAGCTCTTCCTTGCGCTGCTTCTGAGACTGTGAGCCACCGAGAAAGCCGAGGCCGCCACCCAGAAGCGCGCCGCCGATCGCGAGAATGGGCCCGATCATGGGGATCGCCGACAATGCGGGAATGGCAGCCAATGAGAGGGCGCCAATGCCCCCGGAAAGTGCGCCCGTTGCCGCGCCCATCATCGGAGATCCCGCCGACATCCCTCCGCCATAAGCGGCGCCCAGGCTCGCCAATGCCGTAATGCCACCCATAAGGGCTTTACCATCGATCCCGAACATGCCGGTCGATTGCATGTCAGGCCCGTAACCGCCCTGTGCCATTGTCTTAAGGGGCTTCGTGAACCCATCTTCGACGCCCTTGGAGATCGTCTCTCTGAACAACTTGACGTCGTTTCCGGCAAGCAGCCCGAGAAGCCCACCTTGCTGTCCCTTCTCTGTCGCAGACAGCCCCAGCACCCCGCCTAGTGGCCCCTCTCCAGTCAAGAGGGCTTGGAGACCGGAGTTAAAGAACACATCCCCCAAGTTTTTGAACGCGTCTGATAGAGACCCGGCGCCATCCTTCATGTCCGTGATAAAATCCGCGAACAGATCGCCAGTATAACGTTGGGATTCTTGCAAATCGCGCATTGCTTCACGCGCGTCATCCAAGCGACGCGTAGCGCCAGCCAGATCATCGCCGAGTGAGCTCCACTCGCGCCGCATTTCGGCGGTAACTTCGATGCCACTCTTCTTCGCTGCTCGCTCAAGGTCATGGGCCAGCTTCAGCTTGATCACCGCGTCGGTGGTCTGCCCCACATAGCGGCGCTCAAGTTCCAACTCTTCGATGCGATCACGTGTGCGCTGGACTAAGTTCTCATAAGCACTCGCCGCTTCCTTTGCGCCGCCCGCTGCCTTTTTGGTCGCTGCGCCTAGGTTGTTCGCGGCGCCAGCGGCTGCGTTCATGTTTTTCGTCAGACCGGGCAAGGCGCCAGACGTTGAGGCCACATTGGCGGCCATGCCCTTCAGGATGGATTCGCCCTTCAGCTCCTGCTGGCGCTGGGAGATCGTGTTGGCGAGTTCAGTCGCTCCGGCCGCGCCCTTTTCATAGGCCTCCCGCGCCGCGGTCCCGATATTCGAGAAGGACGCAGCTGCGTCCACCTCAAACTTACCAAAGCTCACCTTGCCGATCTGTCCGATCTGGACACCGATCGCCGCAAGCGAGCCCGTGAGGGCGTTGATGCGGTCGATGACGCCGTTGATCATGTCTTCCATGATGGACAGGAAGGCGTTCTTGATCCGCGCGCCGAGCGCCTGCATGGCGCCGTGCATCGTATCGAAAGCCGCAACGATCGCCTGCACGGTCCCCACCGCCACCGGCAGAATGGCGGCGAAGGCGTCGACCAGCCATTCCCGCACCGAAGCGCCGGCATCGGCTGATGCTTGCTGCATATCGGCGAACTGCTGAGCAATGCCCGACAGGTTCAGGTTTTCGTCGATTACCTGACCCCAGGACGCGAGATCCCGAAACGCGTTGATCACCACTTGCACACCATCCACGAGCGGGATGAGTTCCTTCGTGACGGCCGCGAAGGCGCCGCCGATCGTTTCCGCAACATCCATGTTGTTGCCGAGCAGATCGCTGATTGCGCTGTTCAGATCCTTGATCGACTGGGAAAAGTCGCCTTCGCCGATGCGACGCTGGAAGGCCTGGACCATGTCCTCCAGATTGGAGAACGAGCCCTCAAGGGTCTTCATCTGCTCGGCCATGGCGCCAGCGAACTGAGCGTTGCCGATGCCTTGCAGATACTTGGCGATGTCGTCGGCGCTTTTCTTCACCGTCGTGGTGACACCCTGGAAGGTGAAAGCGACCTGCTCGCCATCCTTGCTGGCGCGAATGCCGAATTCTTTCAGACGCTCGAATTCGCCAGTGACGGCATCAGCCACTGCCTCGATCATCTGCATGACCGGCTTGCCCATGGCAGACGCGGTGTTGCCGTACGAGGTCAGCGCCTCCGCTCCGGCATCGAGGCCAAGGGACTTTAAGCGGATGAAGGCTTCCGTAACCTGCTGGACGCTGAACGGCGTCTGGACAGCGAATTCGTTGATCGAGGCGAAAGCGGCCTTGGCATTGTCAGCGGAACCGGTGACCGTGCGCAGCGAGGCTTGTAGCGTCTCGAATTCCCTTGTGACCTCGATGACCTTGCCAGGAGAGATGACCGCAAAGGCAGCAGCTGTTGCGGTGGCAACGGCAGCGAACGCCGCTCCAGCGACACCGAGCCGGGCCGCGAGGCCAGCAAGTGAGGTGCCGAGCCCGCCGACAGCGCCCGAATAGTTGTCGTTTGCCACATTGAGGACGGTGTAGCGCTGCCGGAGGAGATCCATCACCCGCGCATGCTCGCGGGCCTCAATCACGCCTTGCTGCATGGCACGATCGAGCTTCGCCTGGCCTGCCGCTAGTTGCGACTGGGCGCGGAACTGCTTGTCCACCGAGGCCAAGAGCTTCTTGTACGCGTCATCAGCGCTGAGAACAGACTTCGTGCTCTTGTCAGTCGACACCGCCACGGCTTCAGCGGAGCGGCCAACCTTCCCTTGGCTCGCGTCGAGCCGTTGAGCGTCGCCAATCGCCTTCTCGGCACCTTCTGAAGTGTAGCGTGTCTCGACGAGCCGGACGACTTTCGCGCTAGCCAAATCCATGCGTCACCTCAAAAGAAAAAGCCGCTCAGAGGCGACTTGTCGCATTCTGATACCGTTGTAATATCGCGCCGTTCGCAGTCACCATCGGGGGGAACATGCGCATTTTGTCAGTTGTGGCGGTAACTGTCGCTCTCGCGGCATGCAACACATCAAACCAGGCCGCTCAAACAAATCCACGGGTGCCGATGCACCCCATCACTTTGAATAAAGCGCAAATAGATGCCATTCAGAGTGCGGTAAAGCGGGATTTGAAAGACCCCTACAGCGCGCATTTTGGTGAAATAAAGGCCACAAGAGGCGCGGATGGGACTGTGGTTGCGTGCGGTTTTCTAAACGCCAAGAACAGCTTCGGCGCGTACACGGGCATGAAGCCGTTCGCTGCTGGGTTGATCGAGGCGAGCGGAAAATACCTCGGCTCTGCCAGGCTGGTCGGCGGTGACGACTTCGCCGTGAGATACACCACCAACTACTGCCACAACGAGGGAATTATACTCTGACCTTCGGCCTAGGAAGGGCCACGTCGCGCCCCTCCTAGGCCTTCTTCGTTGGTTTCGAATTGAGTTCCAAGAATTTCGCGTCCATGGCACGCAGCGCACGCCTGAGGAAATCGAACTCTTCCAGCGTGTCGAAGCCGTAGCGTTCGGCATACCGATCGATGGAGGTGAAGGGGATGCATCCGATACCGAAGAAGATCTGGCGATCAGATCCCAACTCATTGAAGGCCTCGGCGATCTCAGCCTCGATCAGACTGAGATCGGGAGGAAGCAAATGCTCCGGAACTGGCTGGCCTATTCGCTCGTAATTGGCAACGAGGATGTCGTGATTTCGGCTCCAGCCGTGCTGCCATTCGACGTAGGCGGTGAGTTTCCCAGTATCTCCCCATCAGCCAGCGCCTCGCCACTGGCCAGCGTATTCGCGGCCCACAACACGGCATCCTTGAGAGGGCGATAATCCGGATTGGTCAGTAGCTCTCGAGCTTTTTCCTTGCTGTAAGGGACCGTCGTCTTGTCTTCGGTGAGGTTCTCCCAATCGAGCAATAGCACCTCGATGCACTGCTCCGTCAGGAGCCGCTCCTGGAGCGCCGGAGGGAACGTCCCGTCGCGATTCATCGTACCCTTCGGAAGAGCCCGAACGCGCCTGCTCATGAAGTTTTTGGCCTCGATACAGCCCAGGCCTCGCACCTTCAGCGCAAGGTCATCCATACCGGGGATGTCCTTGACCCATTCGCCAGCTTCGATGAGTACGCTGTTCACCTTCGCGGATTTCAGATCCATTGAAAAAGTCTCCTCGTCACAGAAAGGATGGCGGAAGGCGCTGTGACCCGCCTCCCGCCTATCGCGAGGGATCCGTCCAGGACCTCACGACGTGGGTGGAGCCGGGTTATGCCGGCAGATAGTGGAAGCGCTGGACGGCCATGGTGTAGCCAAGCGTCGGGTGACGGATGGCCTGGAAGTTGGCTGACAGCATCACGTCGGCATTCTTGCCGCTGACGCCCGGAGCGCCGGAGGAATACTTCGTGTAAGGCAGGTCGATCAGGATCGAGGAACGCGTCCCGTCCTCACGGCCGAACAGAATGCTGAAGTTCGACGGCGTATTGCCGAGAACAGCCTCGTAAATCGACTTGTCGCCGAAATAGAGCTCCTGCGTGCCGGTCACCGAGCATTCCCCGTTGCCGATGCCAACCGCGCCGATTGACCCGATAGCGTTCTGAGCCCGAAGGTTGTTGTTAATCTCGATCGTTGCCGACATGACGAAATTCGGGCCGGTGACCTCGACGCCACCAATCCCTATGCGCCCAACGTTGGATGAGGTGTTGAGCACATCACCCGCCGTCGATGGAACGTCCGTTGCGCCGGATGCGCGAGATGAAACGATCTCGGCTTCGCGTCCGATGTAGCCCTTGGTGTACGTGGCGATCTGCTGCGCCGGGGCGTTGATGCTGAGGGTGTTCACCTCCAGGCCGCGGAAATACTCGTAGCTGACCGGGGAGTGATCGAGGTATTGGCGCTCAAAGGTGGACGAGCGCTTGGTCGTCCCGTTCTTCAGGAAGTCGCCCGTGAAGATCTGGATCGTCTTGCCCGTGCCCGTGTCGGCATTCCAGCCGGCCGGCACCTGATCGAAGGAGAGCTTGCCCGCTGCGATGGCCGAGACGCGAGCCCAGCCGTTATTCGCGCCGGTCGCGAACTGGGTGCCTGCCGCGGTGCCACCGATCTTCACCCATTCCCCGACGTTGAGCCCAAGCGTGGTGAAATCGAGGGCCGTCGCGGTCAGGCCGTTGCCGCCTGCTGTCACGGCCGCCACGTCAGCCGATGCAGCCTCAAACCCCACGACGCGAGCCGCTGCCCCGACCGGGATGGGGTCAGCTTCGATCGCGAAGGTGGCAGCCGGGAACACGATGGTCGTCGCAGTGGACGAGGTGACCCGGGCCAGCTTGTTGTTGGCTGGCGTGGGAAGGCCGCTCATTGCGACGAGATGGCCAGCCTTGAAGGCCGCGCCACCCGAGGCGACGGTGACGGTGGTCGCTGTGACATCCGAGATCTCGGTGTCAACGGTCGCCACGACGATCGCCGGCTTACTGGCCCACGTGCCCTGAAGCGCTTCCTCGAAATCATCGTCCGCTGCTCCGAACGCGAGTTCACCGCCCACATCGCCAGCGATCTGAAGGCCAACGAGGATGAGATCAGCCACCTGGCGATCGGAACGGATGATGTTCGAAGTGACAGTCTGAGGCGCGGCGTTGAGGCCGCTCGACGTTTGCAGGATCTCCTTGAACGCCGGGTTCGGAGGAGTGACGCCCGCGGTGATTTCACGGACCTTGGCGAGCTTAACGCGGTTAGTTGACTGCAGATCGGCCATGCGGGCCTCCTTTATGGTCGTGCGGGAGCCGCATGCGACCCGAGAAAAGCGAGCGATCAGCCCGCCGGTGAATTGTCGAAGGGGTCAGCCGAGCGTATCGGCGAAGTAAGGAACGGCGAAAGTCACCGTGAAGTAGTTGCCGGCATAGTTGCGACCATCGAGCGTCGGAGGAGAGGGCGCCCAAGTGGTGACGCCGTCGAACTGCTTCGCCTGAAACATCAGCGCCAGTTCATCGGCCCAAGCGAGTGCTGTATCCCGCCCTTGACCGCGCTCGATGCGCAGAACAAAGCGGATTGCGCCTTCCTCGCGAAAGACGTTGCCGCCCGGCGCGCCGATGGTGATCTGTTCCCGGTTCGCGACGGGGTACTGGACTTCCAGATAAGACGAGCCGTCTTCCGGGCCGATGGCCTCGTCGTTGATGTCGAACACGGGGCAACGCGTCCAAAGGGCGGTAAGCCGCGCCTCCACAGCGTTGGCTACTGATCTGCTCGGCATCGGAAACCTACTTCAAGGTGATGACGATGGCCGGCTGGCGCGTGTTGGCGTCCTTCGTCGAGCCGACGACCGTTCGAAATGTGAAGCGGATACGGGCGACATTCCCAAAGCGGCGGTTGGCGAGAGCAGCAACGGCTTCATACACTCCGTCCGGAGCCTGGTCGGACAGACCCCGTTCGATCTTACGCGCGTAGGGCAGATCGTTGACGAAAGCGTACTCGCCTGCCTCCGGGAGGGCGGCGCCGGGCTCAACTTCCGTCCCGTCCGCGTAAAAGATGTGAGACTGCCTGTAGCGCCCGGTGAGGACAGGCGAATGAAGGACAAGCTGCTCGCCAATCCAGGCAAAGAGGCCCTGGAGGAGATCGAATTCGAAGATGATCGAGCCGGTTGGCTTGACGCTCTCAAGAGCCGTGCTCTTTCGCCCATCGACGAAGGTTTCATGGGATGGCACACGGCCAAGCACAGACCGGTTTTGAGACTGAGCCTCGGCAAGCGCCTGTCGGGCGATTTCCGCGCGCATCTTGGCAGCGACTTCCGGCGCAAGGCCAGCCTTCACAAAGCCCACAATGTCGCGGTTGACGAACTGCGTGCGCACCCTGACCGCCATCAGCCCGGCACGCCTTCGCAGTCGAGTTCGATGCGCACCACCTGACCCTGTACCCGCTTCACGCGCGGCAGCTGGACGGTGCGGACCTTGCCATCGACGAGGATCTGATCGAGGCGCTTCGGGATAGCCGGAAGGCCGGTTGGCGAGATGATCACTACCGAGCGGGCGACCGCCACGCCGTTGCCGTTCTCACTACTGTCAACGTCCCGGACATGACCCTTGATCGGGGTGTCCACGTGAGGCGTCGGGGCCTTATGGATCTGCCGGAACACTATGTCGGTGCCGTCTTCCGCCAAGATCGCGTCGAGATCGGCGATCATGTCAGCTGGGCTCATCATGCGAGTGGCCAGCAACGGAAGGGCTCGAGGAAGTTCGCCACAGCCTGGCGGGTGATCGCGTCAACCGCTCCTGTCATGTCCCATTCGCGGGAGCCGATGCCGTCGACGACCTTTTTCTTCAGGTTCACGTCAGAGCCGGTCATGCCGTATTGCGATCGGACATGGAGAAGCATCGCGGACAATAATTCGGCTGGCACCGTCTCGAAACCGACGACGGCACGGACAATAATTCGGGATCCGGGCTGGATCGCTGGCCAGCGTGTGCCGGGAGCCGGGACAATCGAGACGGTCATCCCGTCGTTGCGAAGCTCAAATGCCTCGTCATCGAGGACCTGGTCATCGCCCGTCGTGTCGACGTACGTGATCGTTTCCACAGACTGGACAGGCGCCACCGGCACCCGTGCAAAATCACAGAACCTGTCGCACTTCACCACGACCGTCTGAGACGGAACGTAGATCGAGCAATAGCGCTCCACATGGCCGCGAGCGGCCTTCATCATGAGTTCCAGCGTGTCGTCCAACTCGGTATCGGACAAGGCAATGCCGCACTGGCGCTTGACCTGCTCAAGGGTGAGCGGGTCCGTGCCGTCCGGGGGAATAACGACAGTCGCCGGATACCACATATCAGCCCCGCTTTTCCGGCGCGGGCTTCTTCGTAGCGCGCTCGACCTTCTCGTCATCCTTGACGGGAACAGCCATGCCCGCATCGATCATGCGCGTCGCCTCTTTGGTCGAGAAGCGATCCGTCTCCTCATTGGGAGACAGGGCGAAGTCAGTGCCGGCGATGCCGACGAGCATCTTGATCTTCATGGGGATCACCTCGGAAGGGGTTGGCGCCGCGATGTACGGCGCCAACGTTGGTTACGAAGCGGCGGTGATGAGGTGCTTCACCGCGGCAGTGTCGCCAAGCTCACCATCGAAGCGGATGAGGCCAGCGATGCCGAGATCCGGCCAAAAGCGCTCGCGAAGGACGCCAATGACGGGAGATCCGACCTTTCGGACGAAATACTTGCTGAAATCGCCAAAAAGCATGACCTTTTTGGCCGCTCCAAGCGAATCCATGTCGTCATTGATGCTGTAGCGGTAGCCAAGCAGGGTGCTGGGCTCGCCAGTGGTGATGTCCCCCATCTGCCAGAGATAATTACCCTGACCGTCCTTCAGCTTACGGATTGCCGCGAGGGTCGTATCCGCGAACATGAACCGGGACTTGGGAGAGCGCCGGTAGGCCGAATTCACCGAGTGAAGAAAATCGATGATCTCGTCGCTGGTGATCGCGGCGGTGGCGGCGGCGGTCTTGCCGAGGCTGGACGCCGTGACGATGCCGTTGGGGTCGCCAGTGCCGTCGCCGACCGTCAGCTCCTTGTTAGCCAGGCGGCCGAGGCGCTCACCGAGCAGGTCACCCAGCAGGGATTCGACGTTGAAGATCGAATCCTGCGCCAGCTCCATGGAGAAGCGGATGAACTCGGTGTCGTAGACGTAGGCGTCAAGGGACTTCTGCCCGAAGGTGACGTCCTTGCCGCCGTCGTCCGTGAGGGCCGTTGCTTCCGTATGCTTTTCAGCAGTGACGGCCGTGTCATCGACGGTCGGGATCTTGATCGGGTTGCCGCTCGACGTGTTGAGGACGGTGCAGATGTCCTCATCGTACATCGGCCCCCAGGCCTTCATCGTCTTGATGATGAAGCCGGCAAGCTCGGTCGGGACCGTGAAGCCGCCCGCGGTCGTCGTACCGGCCGTCTGAGCGCGAAACTCAGCCTTTGCCTCGGCGCCCCGGCGAAGAACGGCGCGCTCTTCCGAGTTCAGTTCGGACGGGTCGCCGCCAACCGCGAGGAACTTGTGGAATACCTGGCGATATTCCAGCGGGGTGCCGTCATCGGAGCCGCGGGCCTCCCCGTCACCGGGCGCCGGACGCATGCGGGCACGACGCTCCTCGTCACGCTTCTCGATCGCGGCAAGGGTCTCCTCGCGCTTGATACGAGCCTCGATCTGGTCATGCTCTGCCATCGCGGCGTCGTGCTGGCTCTCCAGCTCCTTGACGCGGGCCTCGTCCGTGGTGCCGTTGATCTGGTCGAGACGTTCGCGGGCCTCGGTGACAAGCTTCGCCTGCCGGTCCCGCAATTCCTTGATGCGATTGTCCATCGCCATCCTCCAATAAAAAAGCCCGCGCGAAGCGGGCCAGGTGTGCGGTTGGGCGGGGCTCAGGCCCTCGCTTTACTCCTCGACGTCAAGTCGAGGGTGACCTTCATGCCGAGGCGTCGAGCCGCAGCGTTGAAATTCTGCTGGCGCCGTTCCTTCCGGGCCGCGTCCAAGGATCTCATGGCGATCGAGGTGCCGTCGTAGGCCGGTTCCGACACGATCGACACCTCATCCAAGACTACCTCACGAATGGTGCGGAGCGGCGTCTCGCCTGTCTCGTCCCACTCCTGTTTCGTCACGACGAAGCCGAAGGACATCCCGGAAATGTCGCCGCGCTCAATAAGGGTCCTGGCATCCCGGCCATCGGAGGTGTCCGGCAAGTCGATCTCGACAGCGAGGCCCTTCTCGTCTTCCCGAAGGCGTAGCGTGCCGGCCGATTTCCGACCGAGCACACGGCCGCGATCGTGTCCGAAGTAGGCGCGGACGTCCGACGATGCCAATGTCTTCTCAAAGGCGCCGCGCGTCAGCACTTCGCGGAAATGCCCCCCGATATCGGCGATCTCACCGAACACGGCAGCGTAGCCCGCCACTGTCATCTTGCCAGCATCGTCAGCGCGATGCTCGACGTCACGCACGAGCGAGCGGATTTCCGCTTCAGGCTGCTGCGGCATTCTGCTCTCCATTGTCGTCCAGAGGCGGCCCGCCGTTATCGCCAATCCCACGCTCGGGCTGTTGTCCCAAAACCACCGTGGCGCCCTGCACAAGAAGTTCGTCAGCGGCCGGGTTGCTATGCGCGGCACGCTCTTCAAGGGCGCGGGCTTCATTCGGCGTCATCTGCGCCGTCTGAACGGCACGGGCGATCGCCTCGATACGGGTCTTCAGATCACCGCGCATGATGCCGTCGAGGTTATGCCGCACATACCGCGAGCCGCGTCCACGCCCGAACAGCTTCAGGTTCATCTCGTCTTCGAGGGCGCCAGCCCAATGGCCGATGAGATGCTTGACGAGGTGCAGGTCCTGCTGTTCGGCGTTGGTGAAGGTCGCACGAGTGAGATCCTGCAGAAATACCGGGGGCAGCTGCCAAGCCCTGGCAAATTCCTCCACCTGGAAGCGGCGGGCATCGATCATCTGGCCTTTTGCCGGATCGAAACCGACAGGCTTCAGCTCGTAGCCTGGCGGGATCGCAAAAACGGGCTTGTCTGACTTCTTGGCGGCCTCGATCGCGCGCCAGGTGTCATCCATCGAACGCTTGATGCCATCAGCGCCAGCCGCAAGCGGACCCGTCAGAGCAAGCGGCGGCACACCTCCACCGGCAAAGAACTGGCTTCCGTAATCGTTCATCGCCAGAGCGAGCTGAATTGCCTTCGCGGCCATCTGGATCGGTCCATGATGCCCGGTCTGGTCATCCTTCAGCATGAACGCGACGTCGATGATGTCCTCTGCCGGGTACTCCTTGCCCTCGAACTGATAGACAAGCTTGAGACCGCGGCGCTTGATCGTGACCTTCTTCGCATTGATGGGCCAAATGTTCTCGACTGACGACCCGCTGCGCTCGATCCAGGCGAGCCCCCGCCCACCGGTGAACACCTGCTGCCAGAAATACTGCCGGAACTTAAAGCTGCCCATCTCCGGGTTCGGCGCGTCGCGCACGATCGTCTGAAGCTTGCCCCCGACCTTGACGGCGCCCTTGTCGGTGTCTCGATACGCGTGCAGCGGCAGGTAGGCCAGCGTCCGCGAGAGAAACGATACCGCCGCCAGCACCGCCGGCACCCGCAAGGCGCTGTCGATCGTGACGCTCGGCAGATTGGCTGACGACTGCCCGAAGAACGCGAGGAAGTTCTCTTCGCTAACTTTTACGGTCGGGTTCTCGATGCTCGCTGACCTCCACTCGGTCTGAACCGGTGGCGTCATGGGCTGTGAGCGGTTGAATGGCCACATCAGGCGGACACCAGGCTGAAGTTGGGATCGTCCCACGGTGATGTCATGATGACTTCCTCTTCGTGGGTCGCTGCCACGCTCATGGCCATTACCAGGGCGACCATTCCGTCAATGCGGCCTCGGCTCTTGGCCTTGGTCAGTTTCCGGTTTCCGGCTGGATCCGGCTGCACCACCGCGTTGGCGGCGCACATGGTCAGAACGGGGTGCATCCCGTGGACAAGACGCTCGTTCAAAAGCGCGGCCTCCAGGTCGCGAAGCGCTGGGCTCATCGACTGGAAGCCTTGGCCGAACTCAACGAATCGGGCCTCGATCTCGGCATCGCTGAAACCTGACTTGACCAGCCAAGGCTTGAGGTGCCGGAAGTTCCACCGGTCAAAGGCGATCTGGCGCACGTCGTAG
This sequence comes from Chelatococcus sp. YT9, assembly GCF_018398315.1. Taxonomy (NCBI): domain Bacteria; kingdom Pseudomonadati; phylum Pseudomonadota; class Alphaproteobacteria; order Hyphomicrobiales; family Chelatococcaceae; genus Chelatococcus; species Chelatococcus sp. YT9. The sequence goes on along the minus strand of NZ_JAHBRW010000001.1, from coordinate 700,511 downwards.
AGGTCGCAGACACTGCGCAGATACTCGGCGACGAACTCGTAATCGACAGTCCGCCCGGGTGCGGTCTGGAGGAAGCCCTGATCCCGCCATACGTCATACGGGACGCGATCTTTACGGGCCTTCTCTCTCAGGTTTTCACCCGGAAGCCAGAACGTCGGCCGGACATGCCACTTGCCGCCCGTTGGCGCCACCATGACGAAGGCCGTCAGGTCGGTCGTCTCGGACAGATCCAGGCCACCGAACACCGGCAGCCCATCGAAATCAACAACACCGTCGCCAGCGTTTGCCTGCCACACCGGGCGGGACACAAATGGCGCGAACATCTCGACGCGCCGGTTAAGGACAAGGTTCTCGAATTCCGGTTGGCGAGAGGGCTGGCGTCGGGCGTCTTCCGCCATGGCCAACACTTCCACCTCGTTCTGGAAGTCGCCAAAAGCCGGGTTGGCGGCTCTGATGGCTTCCTCACTAAACGTGTCCGCCGTCTCAGGCGCCGAGTACAAGAACAAGCGCACCCGAGGGTCTGCCTCGGTCCTGGCATCGTCGATCAGGACGGACAGAAGATCCGCATCAGTCGGCGCCTGCGTCGAGATGATGATCGAGAGCGGGTCACTCTGCGCGGCGGTCGCCGTCTCAAGCGCCTCGTACAGCTCCGACTTCGGCCCCTTCACCTGGCCAAGCTCGTCATGGACCGTGAACACGGGTGATAGCCCGTATGCGGTCGTAGCATCAGCCGACAAGGCTCGATAGATCGTGCCCAGCTCAGCGCATAGCAGCTGCTTGCTCGATTGGACCGGGTTCACATAGGCGCTGAGCGTCGGCGACAGGCGCACCATCTTGGCAGCCAGGTTGAACAGAATGCCCGCCTGCTCACGTGATTGAGCCGCGCTGTACAGCTGGGAATTCGGTTTCGCCTCTGGCCCGCACAGATGGAGCAGCAGAAGGAAGGCACTGAGCGCCGTCTTGCCATTCTTACGGCCGAAGCTGATGATCGCGCGACGCGTCGGCTGGTCGTAGATGCCGCGAATGATATCGCGCTGCCACTCCCGAAGCTTGACCGGCTTCCCGACAAGGCGACCTTCCGGCACCCGGCAGTGTTCCTCGATCCATGCAATGTTGCGCTCGGCACGGGTCCGAACGGGTTTGGCCCTTACACGTCTTGCCACGGTGGCTTCATCGTCGTGGGCTTGCGTGCCTGTTCAGCGCGAACCGTTGCCTGCTGACTGATACGCATGCGCGTGGCGAGCGACGAGATGGCCCGCGATTGCTCCTCCTCCGATCGAAGAAGGTCACGGTATTCCTTCACGTCGATATCCTCGGATGTCTCCAGCTTGTTGAGCAGCTGGGCGAGGCGTCGAGCTCGAACAACATGGCGGCAATATTGCGCCAGCATCCCGTGCGTCTCGCGGGGGAACCAGTCAACCGGCATGCGATTGACTACCGCCCACCACTCGTCTGCCTGCTCGTCAGTCAGATCGTATGGGGCATCAGGACGCTCGATGGTCTCGATCGTCGGGATCGAGGCAACGGCCAATGACGCCGCCGGAACTCGGCCGCGTTTCGCCATGTGAAACCTTTTTTATACGGGTTTTGCTCAAGTCGAGGCCCCAGTCGGTCGCGGCCCCCAATCGGTCGAGAGATCGACCCACCCCCTACCGCGCCGCAACATTTCCTTGTGCGATGCAACATGATCCATTTCGACACGTCGCCGATGGTTTCTGATGAAACGATCGTGCGTCGGTGGTCAGTCTTGGTTCCAATGGTGCGACGGATCGATGGGCCTGCCGCTCACGTCGTTGCCGATGGGGTAGCCTCTCATCTCCTCAGCCTTGACGATGCTGTCGTGACAGGCCTTGCAGACGCTCTGATGGTTCGTCGGGTCGATGAACAGTGACCAGTCGCCCTTGTGAGGCTTGACGTGGTTGACCGTGTCAGCCGGGGTGATGATGCCTCGCTGGTCGCAGCGCTCGCATAGGGGCTTGCGTCTCAGCTGGTGTGCTCTTAGTCCCGTTTGTGGGTGGCGCCATATGGGTAGGCTGTACCATGCTCGCCAAGGCTGTTCGGCTCTGCGCTTTGCGTCGTGCTGACGCTTGCGGTTAAGGCGCTGCTGATCCGTTGTCACGTGACAGGCTCAGGCTAATGGACGGGCCATATGTTGTCGTCGTCATCCTCGTCGACGAAACGAAGCTCATCGAAGTACGAGAAGTGACCATTGTCGAAAGGGTCGCGCCAAGCATCCTCAGCCTCGGTCAGTGTCTCGACCTTGGCCGCTCGACGGATGCGCTTGGTGAAGTTCCGCTTGATCTGAGGCAGATTGCGGGGCCGGTTGTAGCAATGGCGGGTGCGGGTCAGGTAGTCGAACTCGTCGCCATTAATCAGCGGTTCGCGATGGCCCATCATTTCAGCCAGCCTGCCCACCACATGAGGCCCATCGTCGGGAGGACGGCAAGCCAGAGTACGACGCCAATGACCGACAGGATCTGACCGAGCACGACCAGGGTGACGATAAGGCCTTGCTTCATTCGGATCCCCATAGCTCAGCCCATGCCCGATAGGCGGCATGCCACCAGAGGGCAATGACAACAGCGTGCATGGCAATTCTTCCAGGTGGGAAGAATTCCCCGGCCTTTGTCCCGTCGTGATCGGCCTAGGAACCCGACCCGTTTCGGCTTTGTCTCCGGGGGGTGGTGACGTTGGCCGCGCATCGTGCGGCACGTCACCCATAAGCCGGCTGCATGTCTCTGATCAGGAGCCAGTGGCAGTCCGGGGACGCGATGGCAAGAAACCTCGGCGTCGGCCTTAGCCTGCTTTCAGCGCCGGATGCTTTTCGATGGCCACCGTCTGGAGGCACCGTCTCGCCAAGATGGTTGCGGCCCTCGGGGTCGAATCGAGCGTGATCCGGCTTATGAGACCGGGCAGCCCACCGGGGCTTGTGACCGCAAAAACTCTCTCAATTTTCGTACACGAATATTCTTGACGCTTACCTATTTTCCGTGTACAAAAAATACATGATGATCACTTACGACGAAGCCAAGCGGCAAACCAACCTCGAGAAGCACGGGCTCGACTTTGCCGATCTCGATATCGAGTTCTTCGCTTCGTCCATGGTGGTCCCGGCAAAGGCTGGCCGCTTCATGGCTATCGGCGAATTCCGGGGCGAGATCATCATCGCCGTGGTGTTTCGCCCCCTCGGCTCGGAAGCGCTGTCGGTTATCTCGATGCGGCCGGCAAGCCGGAAGGAAAGGAGCATCCTATGACGAAGCGAACCAAGCACATCACCGATGCGGAAGAAGCCCGGATCCAGCGGCAGATCGCCAGCGATCCCGATGCACCCGAAGCAACCGACGAGCAGCTTGCTCAAGCCAAGCCGTTCGGGAAAGCCTTCCCGGAACTGATGGACAGCATCAAGCGTGCTCGGGGACGGCCAAGGGTCGCCGCACCGAAGGAGGCGGTGACCTTGCGCCTTGATCCAGCTACCGTCGCCCGGTTCAAAGCGACCGGGAAAGACTGGCGGGTCAAAATGTCCGAGCTGTTGGAGAAGGCCAATGTGAAAGCCTGACACGACAACGCCCGGAGGCGCATGAAGCGATCCGGGCGCAAAAATCCAAGTTCCTGATTTGTACTCAATTCGGTGCACCGCGTCAAGCGACCTCGGTATCATTAATCCCAAGTTCTCGCGCGGCCCGCATCAGCGCCTTGCTTGGCCCGCTCGTGCCCCGGTGCGCAGCGAGGTCACGCAATGCCTCGATCAACCGTGACGTAACGATCGCCTCGGCTGATTTTTGCCGCCGCTGCTGCCCTTCCGAGATCCGGACGACGGTGCGGCCCCATACATTCGCGACTTCAGCGATAGCCCGACCCTGGCCCACGACCGCGGCAAGGATGAGATAGCCTTGGGGGCGGACTACGGCCACCGCCTCGCGCAGATCCTGCGCGGCCCTTATCGCTCGATCTGACAAGGGATCAGCGAACCCACCGCCGTCGACAGGCTCCCGTGTCGGATCGAAGCCGGTCATCGGGCCTATGGAAGCACGCTCGTAGGCTGACCGGAACCACTGGCCTGCCTCATACTCGGCATCGTCGATGCGGCGACGGGACTTCAGGATCTCCAGCGGGCTCTCGCGGACGTTGATGGTGACGCGGAGGCGCTTGTCAGGCTCGTACGGGTCCTTAACGTCCTTGTGCCCGATCTCAACGCGGCCGTCGTTCCCGTGCAGATCCTCCCGACGATGACGGCGACGGCGCATGGTCTTCGCCTCGTCCTTGCGCTCGCGGTTCAGCCTTGCGGTGGTGCCTTGGATGCGCTCGGCAAGGCGCTCGGCACCGAGAGCATGGGCAGACAGCGGTGCATAGCGTGTCACCGCCCGCTTGGCCTTCGTGAGCAGCCGGAAGGCACGGGCATGCAGGGCCTCATGCTTGACGGCACGGTCATGATGCCCCTTCGCGCGGGCACGCTCGGCAGCAAGCCGGTGCCGGTCTGCGCTGCGTTCCCAGCGTTCCGCCTTCGCTTCTGCCTCTGCCTTGCGCTCATGGACTGTCTTCAAGCTGCTGCCCTTTCCATCATGAGAACGTCATTCCAGTCGGTGCCGATGTCGCGGGGGATCTCAACCGAGACCTCCCGACCGTCATTCGCCAGCCGCCGTGCCAGAGAGAAGGCCACCTGTTGACCGGTGAAACTGGCGTCGTGATCGCCAAAAACGATGATCCGCCGGGCCTCATAGGGCGGTCGCCACGATGCGAGCTTCCCGGCGTCGAGCGCGGCCCAGACAGGCACCTTGAAAAGGATCGATGCCGACAAGGCCGTCTCGATGCCTTCGGCGACACCAAGCGTATCCGTGAACTCGGCTAGCCGGACGGCGCCGCCGTTGGGGGCTTGGCCCGGCATGAGCTTGCGCGGCGGTTCTACCGCGGCCTTGCGTCCGTCGAGCGTGAGATATGTTCGATGCAGGGTGCCGTTCTCGCCTTCGACAGCTGCGGTGACCACGGCGACCATGCCGGGATGCATCGTGCGCTTCTCAGCCGAATGAAGCATCTCTGTCACCGATCGTAGGCACGGGGGGAACTCGTCCAGAGCTATTCCCCGCGCCCTGAGGTACCGGTCGACGTGATCGCCGCGCTGAATGGCCGTCGTAGCCTTCCAAAGCTTGACGCTGGCCTCACGGCTCTCCTTGTCGTCCCTCGATTGCCTGAACTCCTGCACCGGAATGTCACCGAGGATCGCCTCGATTTCATCGGCCGCTTGCCGGAAGTCCCAGCCCTTGACCTTCATGATGAGGGTCGCGCCGTCACCTGCGTCGCAGTGCGAGCAGATGTAGGTTCCGCGGCCGTCCCTGTTATCGAAGCGAAACCGGTCCTTCCCTCCGCAGATAGGGCAGGGACAGTGCTTGCCTGTCAGGAACTCTGACGAGACACCCAGCTGCGTAAGGATACCGATCCATTTTCCGCGAGCGCGGTCTTTGAGGGCGGTGCGACTCATGCGGCGGCACCCCGCGCGGCAAGCTTACGGCCCATAGACTTCCGGATGTTGTACGCCTTGATCCAATTGCGCACGGTGTCGCCCGGTTGTTGCGGTCGCACGTCGGACAGGCGCGGGTCGTTGGGCTTGACGCCGAACTTCTCGACATAGGCGTGGTAGGCCCAGCCGCTGCGATATCCGCGATTCTGTCCGTGCCCTTTGAGCTGGGCATAGAAGCTGATCTTCTCGTCCATGGTCGCGTCAGACTTGCGCTTCGCCGATCCGCGCGCGGCAAGCTCGACGAGATCACCGGGGGCACACTCGATGGTCGATTGACGTTGCGGCGCGAAGCCACAGTTCGGACAGACATGAACCTTCGCTGGCTTCAGGTAGGCACAGCTCGGGCATTCCTTCGGAAGGGCCTCGGGCTTCTCGTCGCGCTCACCGCCCGAGGATTTTTTCGGCTTGCCGAGGTCTAGATGCTCGTGACGGATGTCGGTGACGAAGCCGAGCTTCAGGGTTGTGTCGCTGTGATCGAGGATCAGGCAGTCATCTTTGCCGTCAGCGGTACGCAGACCGCGCCCGATGATCTGGACGTATAGCATTTCCGACTTGGTCGGACGGGCAAGGATGATGCACCGGACATCCCAGTCGATGCCGGTCGTCAGGCAACCGACGTTACAGACGATCTTGACATCGCCCGCGTGGAACGCCTTGCGGATATCGTTCCTCTCGTCAGTCGTGGTGTGCGCATCGATGTAGCCGGTGGGGACACCAGCCGCCTCGAAGCGCTCCTGGATCTTACGAGCATGGGCGCGGTCAACGCCGAAGCAAAGCGTTGGCCTATTCTCGCCGCGCTGGAGCCAAGTCGTCACGATATCCGCCGTGAGGGAGCCCTTATCCATCGCCTCGGATAGCTGTCCCTCGTGGTAGTCGCCCGCGATGGTCTTGACGCCAGAGAGGTCAGGATGCGACGGCGCGAATACCCGGAAAGGAGAGAGGAAGCCCCGCTCGATCAAGTCGGACGTGGTCGCGGCGATCAGCAGATCATCGTAGTACTTGCCAAGCCCGCGAGCCCACGGCGTGGCGGATAGCCCGACGAACGGAACCTTCTGCCAATCCTCGTCCGCCATCCATCGCCGGTACAGATCGAACATGACGTGCGCCTCGTCGATCACGACGACATCAGCGGGCGGGAGCCGCCGCCGCCCGAGGGTCTGCACACTGGCAACCTGCACGGGCCGCGTGCCGTCCGTCATCGGGTGCGTTGCCTGGATGACGCCCACGTCACGGATGCCCTCATTCCAGAAGGCTTCAACTGTCTGGTCGATGAGCGAGACCGCCGGGACGCAGAACACAACCCGGTTGCCCTTGCGAAGCGCTCCGTCGACGACGGCCGCGCCGAGCATCGTTTTGCCGAATCCGGTCGGGGCTTGGAGCATCGGGCGCCGTTTTCCCGAGGCGAGCGAGTGCCGCAACATCGCGAGCGCGCTCACCTGATGATCGAAAAGCGGCCTCATGCGCACACCCCGATCATCGCCGTGGTGCCGCTGGCATCGGGAGCCCAGCCAGAAGATGAGAGGCCGCCGGGCACAACCGTCAACGTTGGGCGACCCTGTCCGTCCTCTCGCGTACGTGGAGCCTCTTCCTGAAAGGTCAGCTCCCCTTCTTGGCTAGGTCTTAGTGGAGGTTCAATGGAGGTTCTATGGTGGTTCAGTGTCCCGTGGGGACATACCCCCTGTCCCACTGGGACATACCCCCTGTCCCGTGGGGACATAGGGGGGGCGGCGTCAACCACCGGCTTTTTCACCTCGCGATCGAGGCGAACGACACGAGCCTGATCACGTGTAATGCAGAACTCGCGGCCGACGTGGAGCTTGATGCGATCGGACGTGCGCCCGCCCGCCTCATTCGTCCGCATCGTCCTCTTGATGACCTTGTACGTGTCGAGCACGGCCAAGGCGCGGCGAACGGATTGCAACGAGATGCCGAGATCCCGCGCCAACGTTGCCTGCGATGGCCATGCGACATGCGTCTTCTCCTGCGCATATTCCGCGAGCAGGATCAGAACTGATTTAACCGCTCCCCCAACGATCTTTTGGCGCTTGGCCCAAGCGACCGCCTGATGGCTCACGCGCGCGCCTCCTGCTTCTGTTCAGGTTCGGGCAGCGAGTATGTTGACCATGGGGCGGCCCAGAGGTCCGGGCGCAACTGCCACCGTGGGACTTGTCCGGCCGTGGCAGCCTCGACCGCCACGGCCAATTCAGCAGACAGCTTCACTTCCCCAAGGAGAGCCCTGGAGATCGCGGCCTGGGAGCGGACACCGATCATTTTCGCCAGCTTCGATTGCGAGCCGACGATCTCGATTGCCCGCTGTAGAGAAGGGTTCCGAAATCGCGTCATGCCGCATTTTTAACCCTGAAACGAATAATGCGCAATAGGGTTGTGCGAGTTAAAACGATATCGGGTAAAAGTGTGAATAACAGGGAAAACGTGTTCGGGGTTGACCATGGACAATGAATTCGGGGAAGCCGTGCGTGCGGCGCGCGAGGCCAAGGGCTGGAGCCAGGACAAGCTGGCGGAAGCCGTTGGGACAACCCAGTCATCAATCGACCGCATCGAGCGCGGGCTCGTGGCGCGTTCCCGTATAGCGCCGGAAGTCGCAATGGCGCTAGGGATCCCGCTCCATGGCAGAATAATCACGACGCAATGGCCGCCACAGACTGCGGGGGGCTCGGTCGGCGCCGTGGATTTTCCGATCAAGCCGCGGGTGGTGGCTGCGCCATCCGGGCAGATCCCTGTGTACGCGGCAATGGAGGAAGACGGCGAGATCCTGATCGCGAACGATCCGATTGACTTCATGAAGCGCCCCGAGCCCCTGGAAGGGATCGAGGGCGGGTATGCGATTTATGTGGTCGGCGATTCGATGGCACCGGAATATGAGCCGGGTGATCTCGCCATCGTGCACCCGCGCCTGCCGCCCGTGAGCGGCACGACATGCATCTTCTACGCGAGCGATTTAGGCGAGGGGCGTGCGATGATGAAAAGGCTTGTGCGGCCTCGGCAGAGCAAATGGCAAGTGAAGCAGTGGAGCCCAGCAAAAGAGCTTGATCTTGACCGGGCGGAATGGCCAGTTTGCCACAGGGTGGTGGCGCGGCATGTGCGCCGATAACACTTTTAACACGTAAACGGGTTGACAGCGTTAACCCTAAGCGGGTAGCTTGCCTCATCGCCAGCCGATGGAGGCCAGCTTTGCTTTCCCCGACGCCAAGTTCAGAATTCAGCATAGACGACAGGGACGCCGCAGCGGCCTACCAGACCATTAGCGCGTACCAATCAATTGGCTTCTCGGTCGAGCCCAGCGCCGAACCTGATGGCCTTCTCATCACTGAGCCAAGCGGAAGGCGATATAATATCTTCGCCCTTCATGAAGCAGGCATCCGGCATTATGAAAATGTGCGCCGCGTTCTCTCGGGCAGGATGGAGGGGCGGCAATGACCAGCCTCTCGCCAATCTTCGGCGTCAACAGCGCCTTGCTCGTCTATGACGAGCTGCCGGCAGGTTGCACTGCACATCCAGTCGGCTCACCGGACAGCGAACCACTTATCCGTGTCGGCGAATTTGCGGTCGTCGGTTCGGGGAATCGGGATCTCGCCCTTGGCGAGATGTATCTGATCCAGAGTAGCCGAGGGCGATGCAGGATCGCGGTCCTCGAGGTGGCGCGCGGCGTCACGTTTGCTGACACTGACGAGCCCGCTTATAACCTCAAATCCATCTCGCCACAGATGACGACAACCGGGAAGCCCATCTTCATGATGGATGGCCCGTACCCCGCCGACTTCATGCTTGAAAAGCTGATTGTGGGGCGGGTGGTGGGCGTCCTTCGATCGGACTTCGAGGCCGTCAAGATGGTCGAGGCGCTGCCATGACAATGCGTCGCCCGATCCACGCGATGGCGATCGACGGCATTGTCCCAGCGACGCCACCGACGCCACCGCCGGAATGCACGTGGCTGTCCCCCTCCGATCTCCTGGTTGACGGGGCGTATCAGCGGACGCTGTCCGAACGATCCATCACGTTGATCCGGCGCATTGTTGCGACATGGGACTGGCGACGCTTCAAGCCGCCCGTTGCCGCCTGGACTGAGGAGGGCCTGGAGGTCATCGACGGACAGCACACGGCTATTGCCGCGATGAGCCATCCAGCGATCGAGAAGATACCGGTGATGGTCGTCGAAGCACCTGACTTGGTCGACCGCGCTCAGGCGTTCTTAGGCCACAACCGGGACCGGCTCAACGTCACCCGAACGCAGATCCATGCGGCATCGCTCGCGGCGAAAGACGAAGATGCACTCGGCATCGAGCGCGTCTGCGCGGCGGTGGGGATCGCGATCGTCAGGACGCAGCCCAAGGCCTTCAAGCCGGGCGAGACTATGGCGATCGCCGCTATTGAACGTCTTATCCGAAATCACGGCGAGGAGGGCGCGAAATGGGTCCTCGATGTCCTGCGGGCGGCCGAATGCGCACCTGTATCGGCTCAGCAGATCCGAGCGGTCGAATTGCTGATGACGGATGAGGAGTACTGCGAGGCCTTCGATGCCGCCGATCTGACCGCTGCGATCGTCCAGCTCGGCGACGAAGCGGAGAAGGAAGCTAAGGTCTTCGCCGCTACGCACTGCGTCCCGCTCTGGCGAGGGTTGGCCTCGGTCTGGTTCAAAAAGACAAAGAAGCGGAAGAAGGCCGCCGCTCCACCTCACAGCCGGGGCGGCTGGAGCCCCGGTGTCCACCTCCATCGCTGCAACGCCTGTGACAACACTTTCGTCGGCGCGCGCCTCGCGACGACCTGCTCTGCCTGTGCGTACCAGGAGGACGCGGCATGAACATCAACCCGCTCGACACTTTCAATCCCCGGTGCACATGGCGCCGCCTTCCGCCCGAGATCAAAGAAGAAATCGGCTGCATCGTTATAGACATGGTTTTCTCAAGCTTCGTTTCCGGTGACGCCTACGCGGCGAAGGACAGGCTTTGCACCGACGAGATCAGGAGCGCGGCTTATCACCGGTCTGACGCGGCTCTGAACAAGCTCGTGCCCACTGTCGAGAACGCCTTGCCCCAGCTTTTCGGCGCTCCAGGCGAATGGCCTGCATGGGCATGGTGGGAGGGTGAGTCCCACGAAAGCACCGGCCACCCCGAACCCCTGGAGCCGCCAAGCGTTGAGGCCCATTCTCAGGACGATACCGGCCAGATCGAGCCGCCTCTAACATGCCCCGCGATTGATGCCTTCATACTCAAAGCCAACCCTCCGAATGAGGTGAAGGCGGAGCTAGATTTTATCCGGTCGATCAACTCTCAGCTGCGGTACAGCTTATGGGCAGAGAAAGCCCGCGCCGAAGCGGCGGAGAAAGACCGCGACCTCAATCAGGTATGGGCGGAAGAGGCGCAGGACTGCCTTCGCAGCGCTGTCCATAATGAGTGCGAAGCTTGTGCCGTCGAAGTCGAGATCGAGGCCATTAGGCGCGGCTATATCGGAGCGGTCATCGATGCCTTGCTGTGGCGGACGGGACGTGTTTCAGCCGCCGCAATCCGCGCTCGGGCGGGAGGCTGACCATGACCCCGCTCCCGATCAACATCCTTCTCGCAGCCATCTTCGTAGCCTTCGCCGTTGTGTTCGCGGCAGGCGGGGTGATGTCTCAGGCGGTTATCTGTCTGGCTATGGCCGCATGGGGCGCCTTTTCCGAACCATTTCCACCAGGGAGGGACGACTGATGATCGAGACGATGGAAGATCTACAGGCACTCGCCTGGCGCGACTTCATATCTTATGCGTGGAATGACCCTGACATGCGCCGTGGGTTCGAGAAGGCCACGGGGCACAAGCTCGGCTCGCGCGTCGCTCCCGGCAGTCTTGAGGCGATGATTGACGAGGCGACCGGCAAGGCCGCTGACGACGCCATGGCCTTCACGGCTTGGGCAACGGATCGCTGGTTCGGCTGGGACGGGTTGCCGGAGAAGGCACGCGTCGAGCTCCAAGCTGTACTGGACAAGAAAGGGTGGAGGCGCGATTGAGCAGATCCCGGCCATACGACGGCAGGGCTCCATTGGCACGTTCTTGCGGCCGGCCGATCGACCCCGCTGTTCTGGAACTCGCACGAGCCCTTGCGCGGGCGGATGCCAGACGCGAATATGCCAACCAGCGAGAGCAAGCAGAACGAGCGCACCAAGCTGATGGGACAGGCAAGTAGACACGCAGCAATCTACGCGCGTTTTTCCAGCGATCTTCAGAAGGACCGCTCGATTGACGATCAGATTTCGCTTGCCAGGGCGTATTGCTCACGAAATGGGCTGTCCGTTGTCCGGGAATATTCCGACCGAGCTCGGTCCGGCGCCTCGCTGTTCGGCCGCGAGGGGCTCGAAGCCCTTATGCGCGACGCGAAAGGCGGGCTGTTCGATGTCGTCGTGGTTGAGGCACTAGACCGCCTGTCGCGAGATCAGGAAGATCTGGCAGGGATCTGGAAGCGCCTTCGTTTCATCGGCGTCGAGGTGGTGGCGGTGCACGAGGGCACGGCCGACGCGGTGCAGATCGGAGTGCGGGGCCTATTGGGCTCACTCTTTCTTGCGGATCTTGCCCATAAGGTTCGGCGGGGCCAATCTGGAATCGTGCGTGAAGGTCGCCATGCTGGTGGAAAAGCTTATGGATATCGCCCTGTTGCCGGCAAGCCAGGCGAGATGGAAATCGTACCGGATGAAGCGGACGTGGTGCGCCGCATTTTCACCGAGTATGCAGGAGGCAGGACGCCGCGCGACATTGCCGCCGGGCTCAACCGAGATCGCATAGCGCCGCCGCGTGGGCAGGTATGGAACGCCTCGACGATCAACGGCAACATGGCGCGAGGCTACGGCATCATCTTGAACGATATCTATGCCGGTAAGCTCGTTTGGAACCGGGTCCGAATGATTAAGGACCCCGACACTGGCAAGCGTGTCTCCAGGCCAAACCCTGAAAGCGAATGGCTCACGGCTGACGTGCCTCACTTGCGCATCGTGGAACAGGATCTTGTCGACGCTGCGCGGACACGAAAGCTGAAACGGTCCCATACACCAGCATCTCACAGACAGAAGCCAAAGCATCTCCTATCCGGCCTGCTTAAGTGTGGGGAATGCGGATCAGGCATGCGCGTCCATGACAAGGACCGAGGGCGCCTTAGGGTGCGCTGCTCGCGCCACGTCGAAAGCGGTTCGTGCACAAACGGCCGCCGCTACTATGCCGACATAATCGAGAAGACCGTTGTAGAAGGCCTACGCGATGAAATGCGTGATCCACAGGTGATCGCGGAGTATGTCGCCACCTTCCACGCCGAGATGAAAAGACTTTCGGCTTCCAGTAGGCGAAACCGCTCCGCCATCGAGCGGAAGCTTGGCGAGACCAAACGAGCGATGGACAGGATCATAGATGCTATCGCCGATGGGTCTGTGCCGGCGGCGATGGTATCGGACAGGTTGAGGGATCTGGAGGCTGACATGCGGCGCTTTGAAGCCGATCTCACCTTAGCCGACCAGGAAGACCAGGTGATCGCTCTGCACCCTGGCGTGCTCGTCCGCTATGGTCAGCACCTCGAAGATCTAGCCGCCAGCCTTGCTACGTCACTTCGTGACGATCAGGCCGGGCTGGAAGCGTTTCGCTCCTTGGTAGACAGCGTGGTCGTCCACCCAGCCAGACCAGGGGAGAATCTGACCGTCGATATCAAGGGAAGGCTTTCAGCCTTGCTGGAATGCGATGTGTTCCCATCTGTTCGCGTCGCGGGGGTGCAGATGGTAGCGGAGGACCGTGCTGGCCTCAATAGACGAACGCAAGTAGTTGATATTATTCACTTGGGAAATTGGCGCGAGGCAATGATCCGCGCCATCGCTGACCTTGATTTCGATTGAGGCAGTATCTCCCATTTCTTGGAAGAGATCTACATGCGTATCGAAAATTTGGCGGTCTTCACGCCGAGCCGATTGACGAAGGGCGGCATTGAGCTGCTCGCGAGCTTCACCCTCAACGCTCACGGCATTCGCCTTAGAGACCTGACCTTGGCGCGAGCCGGGAACGGTGAACTGCTTGTGTGGTCCGCGCGATGCAACCGGGACCCCGAGCCAATCGCGACATTCACCCAGGAGACGCGGCGCGAGATTGCGACGATGGTTCAAGAGCGCATCACGGGTGCGCAGCGGGTGGCCGCGTGACGAACGATGGTGATCCCGACATCTTAGAAGCGCTTTCAGAAAAGTTCGGAGGGACAGTCGAGTCCGGCACGCTGGTCGGATGCACCATCGCCGGGATCCACTGCAACGTTTTCCGTGCCATGGATGGCGGCCCCGTGGTGGTGACAAGTGGTGACAGTCAATATCGGCCCACCGATCTTGCCCGCTACGCTCGCATGGCGGTGGGCCTCCCGGTGCAGCCACCTCCGGCGGCGAACGACAATACGCCTGTCGACCTTTGGGCCGAGCGGCAGAAGCCGCCCCTTCCAAAGGGCCTACTTCCACCGGTCATCGAGGAGTTTGCGGAAGCCCGCTCCAAACAGATGGGGGTTGATGCCGGCGGCCTTGCGATCGCGGCGCTGGCCGTGTGCGCCGCTGCCTTGCCGGATCGCGTTCAGCTGCAGGTTAAGCGGAGCGATCCGGACTGGACGGAATCGGCGCGGCTGTGGGTTGCGCTTGTCGGAGCGCCAAGCACGAAGAAGTCACCCATGATTGCAACAGCGGCGCGCCCCCTGCGTGAAATCGATACCGGGTTCGTCAGTGATTATCTGAATGCAGTTGCGGAGCACGCACGGCTGCCCAAGGCTGAGCGGGCCGTTACGCCGCCCCCGATACAGAAGCGGGTGATGCTTGAGGATACCACGGTCGAGGCGACGCAGGAGTTGCTTCGCGACAATCAGGGCGGCGTCCTGCTTCTCCGCGACGAGCTTAGCGCTTGGTTCGGATCGATGGAGCGTTACGGCACAACGAAGGGTGCGATGGCAGATCGCGGCTTCTGGCTGCAATCATTCAACGGTGGGGCACACACGACCAATCGCATCGGCCGCGGGCTGGTCCATGTCCCAAACCTGTCGGTGAGTCTCCTGGGCGGCATTCAGCCCGAGCCTATCCGAGCAATCGCCTCAGACACGCACGACGACGGCCTCCTGCAGCGCCTGCTGCCGGTTGTTCTCGGTCCAGCGACGGTTGGTAGCCACGAACCGCTTGAGGGCAATACGGGCGCCTATGGCGCCCTGGTGCGCCGACTCCATAAGTGTCGGCCTCATCACGGCCCTGTGGGGGACGAGCGTCCTATCCGCTTTTGCGAGGCGGCGCAGGCGCTGCGCAATGAGTTGGAGGAGCGGCACCTCGCGCTTGCGCAGGCATGGGAGATGGTCAATCGAAAGTTTGGAGCGCATCTAGGGAAGTATGACGCGTTCTTCGCTCGGCTATGCCTGATATTCCATGCGGCAGAGGCGACCAGTCACGAGCTGCCGGAAGAGATATCGGAAGGCACGACAAGACGGGCAGGTGAGTTCCTGCACACTTTTCTGTTCCGTCACGCTGTTGCCTTCTACGCGAACGTCCTCGGCCTAACAGACGATCACGACGATGTTGCCGAAGCGGCGGGGTACATCCTGGCGGGTCGCTTTCAGAGCATTACAGTGCGGGACATATGCCGCGGCAGCCGGCCCTTGAGGAGGTTGGGGGCCGAAGGCGCTGCCAAAGCCTTGGAACAGCTTGAGCTCATGGGCTGGCTGGATGCGGTGCCTCCCCGGCGAGGCGGCAAAATATCGGAATATCGTGTGAACCCGAGCGTTCACCGTATTTTCGAGGAACGCGCAGCCGATGAATCGAGGCGGCGGGCCGAGATCAAATCGCTGATTTCACGCGCTGCAACTGACGGCGGCAATTAGTCGTTTTTGCAATCTGTCACCGCTTGTCCCTTGCGTGCGAGGCATAGATTTTTTTCACTCTCTCTATGTGAATTTTTCTGTATGCCTCGCGCGCGTAAGGGACAAGCGGTGACAAACCCACGGTGACCCCTTGAAATCATCACAACGGAAGGCTCGGTCCCGAGACGGGTATGCCTTCATTTCTACGGGCGACGGATCACGCAAGTTCATGCCCTGCCGTTTCCTGGGAGCGGCAGTCGATCGAGATGGTCATGCCACCTACTTGCTCGAATATCTCGCCGGCGACGGCTCCTGGGTCGCAGCACGTTCCGATCGATTCTATGCATCGGAAGCCGCGGCCCGCGTCATCGCGAAGCACGTCGGTCCGGAAGATCTCCGGCCCGCCGCAGAGAATCTCGAGAACGAGATCGCATCTGGGCGGCTATCATATCAGGTCTGGGTGAAGGCGGTTCTGGGGCATCGCATCACGAACCCTCGCATATTGGGGTCTCACCATGAATCTTGATTTCGACCACATCGACGGGATCGATGATGCCGACGACGAGTCCCTGCTTCTGCTGGTAATGGACCGGGACAGCGGCACTTACATTTGGACCTGGGTTGCCCGCGAGACGCTGGCCGAGGCCGGATACACTACCCTGTCCGAGTACGGGATGGACTACTGAGGCCGCGTAGCTCTGGGTGGCCAAAGTTTGGCCACCCATCTCGCCTCAGACAGGTGGAAAACTTTTCCCACCTGTCTCGCCGCACAACAGGAATTTTTCTCCCCGGAATTCCGGTGATGGGTGTCCAGAATCTGGACACCCACGATCTCAGGCGGGAGACATTCGTGCGTCCAAAATATGGACGCACGAATTTGACACCGCCCCCTCAGCCGTGCATTGTTCTTAGTTGCGCTTGACCCCGTCGCTGTCTCCGGCTACATTGTGCATGGTCCCGCGTGAAAGATCGCGACCGGCCCAAAAGCAAAACCAATACAGAAGCCCTTCCGAGCCATCCGCCGCACTCACCCTAGCGGCCCTCTACAAAAACCGGCCTCAAGGCCATTGGCTTGTCGCAGCCTCGCTGCAACACGGACGTTCCCTATGATCGAACCAAAAGCGCGAATTTCGCGCGTTGTCGTGTTTTCAAACGACGGCCCGCCCGGCGGCGCGTCGTCACGTTGGTGGCTGACCCGCGTTCCCGACGACGGGCCCGGGGTTGCTCGAGCTCCCGCAGCATCATTTGTCCGCCAGGTTCCTCCGCTCATCACCGCCATAAGCAACCCCCGCGCGACGGTTGTTGACGAAGCGGACGGCGACAGCCGGCCCGCTTTCCTGGCCTTGGCGCGCGCGATCGTCTCGGACTTCGACCGGGCAACCGTCGAGGCTCAGTCCATGATCAACGCCTGGTCAGACGTCACGCCCATCGAAAAAGGCATCATCGACACAACCAACCGATGGCGCCCGGACGGCGTAGATCCATCCGGGCCGGATCCTTCGATGAGCATCGACCGTAAGCTCGTGATCAATGACTCGGCTCAGGCGCAGGATCCGAAGCGCGACGGTCATCAGTATGGCCGTGTGCAGCGGTCACAATCGGCCCGGTGGCACTGGCAACCCGTAGCCCGACCGGATGTGCCCCGCTGGTGGCGGGAGATCAGACAGTACGTCGAGGGGGCACCGATGACCCTCGCCGAGGTCGACGCGGCGCGCTGGACCTATGGGCTCGCCGAGATCAAGTCGGAATATAGGACGGTGGAAGTCGACGACGGCGCTAACAAGGTGAAGAAGCGGCTGGAGTTTCGCGTCATCACGCGGACCGTGACGTGCCCGACCCCGGCCGGTCGATCGGTGTGGCGTAGCGTGGTCCGGGAGATCCCCCTCGACGAGAAGACGGGCGAGCCGAAGCACGACGGGGAGCACGGCGCGATCTTCCGGCTTGTCGGCGCGACCGTCGCGCATCGCGTCGATGGCGCAGGTGTCGCGGATCTATCCTCATCCGATGCCCGTTGCTGTTCGCAGCGGCGGCTAGCCATCCTGAGGCAGTGCCTCGGCGACGATCTGTTTAGCTGGCTGCAGGCTGCGTTATGCGACTGGGATACCCTGGAGCAGATCGGCGTCGGCCGAGACGAGAAGGCCCGCGCCCGCTCCGGCGCCGATCGTCTGCGCACAGCCCTGAGGCGCGCACTCCGAGTCTATGCCGCGATCATCTGGGCGGAGCAGCACGGAAAGCCCCTCGATCCGTCCTGGTGGACCGGGATTGGATATGCCGGCGCTATCATCAAACCGATGGGACGCCCGACCGGACCCGCCAACGACAACGTCAAGCCGGCAGTCGCTGCGTGAGGGGACACCTCTCCAGCTTCCCGACGGACAGAGTATTAGGGAACTTCTGAACTTGGGCCGCACCTCACGAGGGCGGCCCCATTTCCCCACAAGTTTCAAAGCCGCCTCCGGGTGGCCTTTTTCATTCGGCCAGCCGTCCGGAGACAGCAGGCCGATAGCGAACCGGCGGTCCGGCCTCACCGTCGGTTCGCACCCCCTCGCTCTATTGGCAAACTCACGCCCGGCGGAAGCCGGGTGTTTTGTTTTCCCCATCACGTCATTCATCGAAAACAGGATTTCACCATGCAACTGACACTCTCCGTCGTCGCTCAGGCGACGGGCGTGCCTTTGGGCGCGCTCTGTCAATGGGTGCAGCGCGGCGCCCTCGCGCTCGGGGAAGGCGACACCCCGCCAGCGGGGCAAGGGCACGCCGCGCTCCTGGGCAAACGCAGGCTTGCGCAAGTTGCAATTGTTGGCGCGCTGACTCGTGCGGGCGCTATGACAGGTCGGGCTGTCCGCCTCGCATACCACTTCAGCGACAAGCGCGACGGCCTCGATGAGGATGGTGCGTTCCTTCGGCGGGAGCCAGGCGAGCTTTATGCCGGCCGTGACACCTATCTAGTCGCCGCGCCAGGCGCTCCCCCGCAGATCGTTGGCGCCCCGCCAGGCACCGCGCACTCCCGCATCATCGCCGCGGCCTGCAACCGGACCAATCCCGCTGGCACTCTGGTTCTGCATCTCGATCCGATCGTCTCCGCCGCGTTGACCCGCGCAGCTTCCCTCAATTGAGGATCCCTATGAAAATTCTCGACAGTCTCGCTGCGCTGATCTCGGTCGCGCGCGATGATAAAGCGACTTCCACCATCATCGCCGAAAGCCTCGATAAGGCCCGCGCGGAATATAGCGCCGCGGCCAGCGCGCTCGCGACGGCCGAGGCCGGCTATGGCGATGCCCTGCTGGATAGCCCGAAGGCAGCACGTGCCGCCCACGACGCGCTCGCTGATGCTCGTGTCGAGCTCGACCGGGCCGGTGCTCTGGTCAGCCGACTGGAGATCAGGCACGGCGAAGCGCTCGAGCGAGAGGCCGAGCAAGCTTTGACGGCCGAAAAAGAAGCTGTTGAGGCGGAGGCGAAGGCCGTTGCCCGCGCGTTGCGCGAAGAATACGCACCGGCCGCCAACACAATTGTCGCCCTGCTGGCGCGATTGCAAAAGGCGGAGGCGGCGGTGGCTGCGGTAAACCAGAAGCTTGCGGAAGCCGGTCGTTGGGAGGCGGAGAAGCTTGAGGCGGTCGAGCATCGCCGAGACGCCCTACCGTTGCCACAGGATTTTCACGGGATGACGCCACGCAGCCGCCACTCAGTGCTGGTGTCCACCTTGCGGCGGGTCGAAGGAGTTTGCGACGGCTGGTTTGCTGGGAACGTG
Organism: Chelatococcus sp. YT9; assembly: GCF_018398315.1. NCBI lineage: Bacteria > Pseudomonadati > Pseudomonadota > Alphaproteobacteria > Hyphomicrobiales > Chelatococcaceae > Chelatococcus > Chelatococcus sp. YT9. The sequence continues at coordinate 681,414 of NZ_JAHBRW010000001.1, read as the reverse complement.
ATCGGTCGCAGCCTGACTGACGCTGAATTGGCGAGGATAGACGCACCTGAGTACTATCGCCGATGATGTGCGGGGAGTTCTGTTGCGCACGCTGCAAAGAGCCGTTTTTGGGTGATGCGCCACCGCATGAGATGGGGCAGATTCAGGGCGAAGGTGCATTCGCCAGGCAGGCGGATCGGTCCGCGCATTTCAGCACCTCCCACCTCTGGCCCATTGCTACTCACGAGGCCGGCCATGCAGTCGTCGCCTTGTTGCTGGGGTGGATGATTACGTCATGCGGTGTCGATATCTCGTCGCGCTTCGCGTCAGGCCACGGCCGGCCGCCTGGGCCAAGCTTTAATCATGAGGACGTGGTGATCCTTCTTGCCGGTCCGCTCGCAGAGGGGTGGCTGAGGCGGCACATATGGCGGCCGGAATCGGACTATCTTCGGTTCCACATCGAAGCCGCGCGCGCAGGAGAGCGCCGGAGCTGTGACAACTGCCGCGCATTCGCGGCAATTTTCGAGGGTGAACCAGGAGCAAGTGATGCAACCGCGCTGGCCTTTTACAGGCATTTTGAAAAGCGCGCGATCGATCTCGTAACGCGGCCCGATGTATTCAGCACGATCCAGACGGTCGCGCGCGAGCTACACAAAGACCGGATCATGCAGGACGAAGATATCCGCCGCCTTATCCCGCCTGACCTACTCCCCGGCGGCTGCCACGCCCCAATGTGGACCTCGATGGGCTACAGCGAGGACCTCATCCGCGTCGCGCTCCCGCGCGTCTAGGCGGAAGCGGAACCCCCCAGGAGAATTCTGCAGCCGGTCGTTCGTCGGGATGCCTCGCCGTCGCGGTGCGCACCCCCGCGGGGAAGGACCCGACGGCGACCGTGAAACATCCTGTTTCACGGGTCCTTGGCCACCACCCCGACGGGGGGCGCGGCGGCGGCAGCCCCTAATTTCGCTAGCTCTAGCCTAGATTCCGAGGTTCGCACCTCTGGGCCAAACATGGCGCGCACCAAGGATTCCGGGATGCGCACGAAGGTGCGCACCGTGCGGACCCGTGCGCACTGGGTCCGCAGCCCGTTCATCCGCCAAATGAGCACACGGGGGAGAAGAGGCTGATTCAGCGCACTGGGTTCCAGCCCGGATCAATACGGATCAGTTATTCTGCAACGGTTACGGCACCGCAGAAGCAGAGCACGCCATCGTGCATATCGCATATGATCCATTTGAGATGCGGATCGACGATGACGAACTCGAACATTGGAAGGTCATTCAAGACCTCGACCAGTTCCTCAGCCGTACCCGTAAACGCGGGCGTGGCCTGCCGAGGGGTCCCTGTCGGAACGATCAAGACCACTTGTGCTTTGGGGCCGAGTAGCGCCGGAAGCAACACTGAAGAGTATAGGCTAGCCTGATAAACAACGTGGAATGTTGGCTGCGACAGGCTTTCCCACCACCAACCCCATCCCACATCTTCTTTCAGGAACGTTGTTTTGGCAGCGTGAACAAAATCAGCGGCTTGGTCGACCGGCATCTCGACCATCGAATGACGTTCGACAGAGGCACGAACATCAGCGACTAGATCGTACAACGTCACCTCCGCAGTCGAGTACAGCCGCACATCCGCGATGAGATGCGGCTTTGCTGTTCGCTGGAATTCAGCTCGCGTCATCCCGTCACCATGATCGCTTGGCCGGACGGGCACAACGACATTTCCATTTCAGGATCTCTCATGACCGCTACACCCACTTTCGTGGGCGGGAAACCCCGCTCGCGGACCGTCGCTCTCGAATATCCTCTCGAACTTGACGGCGTTCGTTACGACGCTGTCACCGTCCGCCGGCTCACGGTGGCCGAGGTCTCCGCTTATGCGGAGGCGCTGACCGCGGCTCGCGACGCTGACCAGCCGGCGCCACGCTTTCCGATGTTCGACGTGCCCGACGTGGTGCTTGACCACCTCGACGACGATGACGCGGAAGCGGTGAACAAGGTCGCGCTGGATTTTTTGCCCCGGCGGTTCAGGGACGCCGTGGCCTGAGAGCCTGGCCCGGAACTTCCCGAACCATCATGACGGTCGTGGCCCGCGTGTTCGGGCAGCAGCGGTCCGAGATGCTCACATGGCCATGGGAAGAACTGGTGGCCTGGTGGGCGGAGGCCGCCGCCCAACATAGAGGCGCTGATTAATGACAACGAAAACCAGTCATCTGGTCCTGAAGCTCAAAGACGAGCTCTCGGGACCGGCGGGCAAAGCCGCCGGCGCCCTTGGTAAAGTGGGCGACGCCGGCAAGGGGCTGAAGAAGCTAAGCGGCGCTTCCGCTGAAGTGCAACGCCTGTCGCAGGACCTTGGTAAACTGCAGGGCCAACTCGGCAAGGTCGAGTCCTTCCGCGGCATCCAGGCTGACTTCGCAGCGGCGCGGACGCGCTTCCGATCGGCTCAGACTGAAGTGCAGCGTCTCGCGCGCGAGATGGCGGCCGTGGACAAGCCGACACAAAAGATGGCGACGGCCTTCGCACGGGCTCAACGGGAAGTGCGGAGTGCCGCTCAGGCGTTTGAGCGCCAGAGGACCGCCATCGTCGCCGCCAAGCGGGCGATGGAGACGGCAGGTGTGCCGATCGACAAGCTTGCGGCGGCCGAAAGGCGCCTGAAGTCGGCGATCGACCAGACCAACACGTCACTGTCGTTCCAGAAGCGTGTGGAGGCAAGGGCGCATCATATGGCGCCCTCGGCTCACGCCCCCTTGGTCCGTGGCGGCGCGGCCTCTGCGGCCTATGGTGCCGCGGGTGGCGTCCTCGTGGGGATGGGCGGCCCGCTGCTCGGCGCGGCCGGTGCGGGCTTCGCGATCAAGCAGGTGACTGAGTCGTCGCTCTCGCTCGAGAAGACGATGACGGAAGTCGCACGCGCGACCGATGCCAGCGGCGCAGCGCTGAAGGCATACGAGCAAAAGGTGCTCGATATCGCGCGCGCGACGGGCAAGACAAAGGAGGAGATCGGCGCGATGCTCGCCTCGGCTGGCTTTGCCGGCCGGCCCGCGCATGAGCTCGTCCGCTTCACCGAATATGCGTCAAAGGCAACGACCGCATGGGGCACGACGGCGGAGGATACCGGCCAGGCGTTGGCCGAGCTTGGAAACATTTTCCGCGCCCACCAGGCTCGTATCGAAGAGATCGGTGACGCGGTCAACACCGTTGCCGATGGCGCTGCGGCGAGCGAACCGGACTTGTTGGAGTTCATTCGCAGGGCGGGAGCGGTCGGTGATCAAGCCGGCTTCACCGCCGAGCAGGTCATCTCCTTCGGGGCTGCATTCAAGGAAATCGGCACGCGTACCGACGTGGCCGCCACCGCCTTCAATGCGCTCGTGAATTCTCTCACGCTCGGTGCAGAGTTCACGAAGCATGCCGAAGAGGGCTTCAAGGCGCTCGGCATCAACATCAAGAAGTTCCAGAAGAGTTTCGTCAAGAAACCTCTGGAAACGACTTTGGAGTTGCTCGAAAAGATCACCGCGATCAAGGATCCGCTCAAGCGCGCATCCATCTTAAATGACATCTATGGGAAAGAGTACGGCGACGATATTGCCCGGCTCACGGGCAATATGGAAGGCCTGCACCGGATTCTCGGGATGGTCGCCGATCGGACCAAGTACCTCGGCTCGGTCCAGAAGAACTTCGATACCGCCATCAACACGGACGTCAACAAGATTGCCCGCGCGACGCAGGCGCTCGACGTCCTCGCGGCCCGTGCCGGCAACGCGTTCAAGGTGATCGCCGGTGGAGCGGCGCAAGAGGTCAACAGCCTCGTCGACAGCATCGAGAAGGGCGACAGCCTGTTTCAGCGCGTGCTGGGACGGTACGACGCCCAATTGAAAAAAGCGGCCGAGCTTGAAGGGCGCCTTCGGCCGGATGGCAAGATCGACATGGGCGCGCCCGTCCTGGATGACGTTGGGGGCGATAATTGGTTTGACCGAAACGCGCCCTGGCTAAGCGGCAGGGTGTGGCGCCAGGGGCTGGATAGTTGGCTCGGGGAGACCGGCGACGAGGCGGCCCGGAAGGGCCGCGAGGCGGCCATCGAGGAGCATTTCCGCAAGCAGCGTGAGATGGTCAACGAGCGCGACCGCTTGCGGAAGCGCAATGCCGACGCTGGCGGCAATCGTGTCGTCTTCGATGAGAAGACCGGCCGATATATGGCGCGTGACGTCGCCGAAGCCGAGCTGTCGCACCTCGAGGAAGTCGTCAGGCGTACCGAGCAGCGCAACGCCCAAATGCAGCAGGAACTCGCGGCATTGCGTGCCGTTGTTCGCTCCCAAGAGCGCCTGCGCGACGTCATGGGCGGGGGCAGCATGGACAATGCCGAACCGGTTGGTTCGGGACTGACCACGTTTGGTTTTGGTAGGCACGGCATGCCCGCGCCTGAGACCGCGCCGGCACCGCTTCCCCCCAGAAGGCCGGAAAGCCTTGGCGGCAAGCCAGTGCCGGAGGGCGGGCCGCATGTACCTGCAACACAGCCAATTCCGATCGCCGCCCCCACCGTCGACACGACGGCCCTCGACGAGGCCAAGGCCAAGGCGGAGGAAGCGGGCAATGACATCAAGGCGTCCCTTGACGTCGTGGCGCGGCCGCAAGTGGACGTGTCCTCATTTGCGGATGCGGAAAGCTTCGTCGATCGGCTGTTGCGGAAGATCTCCCTGATCGGCCCTGCGTCGCGGCAAGCGCAGGCCGAGATGGGCAGGGCAGTCGGATCCAGTTTCAAAAACCGCCAAGACGGCTCGCTTCATGACGGGAATCAATGATGTCCGAACTATCCGATGTGTTTCGCTCGCTCGGCCAGGCGCTCGTGCTGGCCGAGGCGGCACGGGCTACGCTCCACGGCTCGTTTTCACCGCGTAATGTCGGCGACATGGTCGACCTCGAGGAAGGCATAGACGAGGCCCTCGCGGGGCTCGAGGGGCGGCTTGACGCTGTCACCGCGGTGACGGTGCGGCAGCACGCCATGGAGGCGGCATTCGCCGCCTGGAAGCGGGCCTGATTTTGGGACGATGGCCGACCGAGGGTGTGGCGGATGTGCCACACCCTCGGGTCCTCCCCCTTGACCAGATCTACGGGTGCAGGCCCTCCTGGGATATCGCTGGCGTTTCGGTGCCGAAATGACTTCCACTACCGGGGAAAGGGGGAAGTCGGTGCTCCTCAGGATTCCCTGGCCGGCCGTGATCCGGCCGGCGTGGATGGGCGGTTAGGGGGATTGGGGACGAACCAGGCAGAGCATGATGCGTTCAAGCATGAGCGTATCAATGAGTCCTACAAGGAAGTCGGCCGGTATCGAGCATGGGGTCTGTTGTGAAGCCCCTTTGCGACCTACTTGATGTGCGGCGTTCACAAGAGGCGTTGATCATGGCCGAGCCGCTGCGGTCGTGAGTTGCCCCACGGCGGAACGCTGGAGTGCAGCGCTCGGCGGTGAGGCTATGGCGCACGGCGCCATAGCTATGGGCTGACTGCTCGCCTCATCGCGAGATAGACCTCGACTGCAAGGTCGATGGGGTCAGGCCCGCTGCAGTGCTTGCAGTGGCCTCCATATTTGGCAGCCGCCGCCTCGCCCGCGAGCAACATTTCCCTGCTGATCTCGGGCTCGTGCGCTGTCAGCTCGGCCTCGCGCCTGTCCGCCTCCTCGGCCTGCCAGTCTTCCATTTCTGCGGCTTTGGCCGCCTCGATCCACGCATCTATAGGTGGCATGGTTAAATCCCCCGATTGTCCCCATAAAGAGCTTGATCTTGGCCGTTAACGTTTTGCAAGCCCTACTTTTTTACGGGGCGCCCTAGCTGTGGCTGGACAATAAAAGCTATGCATGCTCAGCTTGACTTGGACCGCCGTCAGAGTGGCCTTGGTTCGTCAGCATTTGCTGCGCCCGCACGGGGCACGGTCTTGCGCAAGCAAGACCGGGGCAGCAGGGCTCCCCCCTGCCTCGAACCAGGGAGACGACAACATGGCCAACATGTTGAAGTCGAAGGTGGTGAGAGTGCGGGCCTACGTCCGCTGGCGGTTTGGACGCCTTGAGCATGTCTGTGCTCACTGGCGTTCCCATCTCGACCAGCTCTCATTTTCCTTCTAGACCGGACTCGTAACCCGGATCCTCTGACGGCGGTCCGCATCCCCCGTGGGGATGGTTAGATGGGTTCGTTGCGTTGGCGGAGGGCGGTACGGATCGCGTCCGCAAGCGCCCTGATCGAATAGTCACCTATCGCGTCAAGCTCGGCGAGAAGCTGGACCGCGCTGCGTGTCCGCTTCACATAGTCATCGACGATGCGCACCCCGACCTGCGCGACACCGAACGAGGCGCCGGGGGTGATTGGCTCTGCAGCGGAGTCGGTGTGGGGCGGCGCCTTACGGGCTTCAGCGCGCTCTTGGCGCTTGCGTCCCTCCCGCTCTGCGATTTCCCGCATCTTCGCGACCTTGGCCTCGTCACTAGTCTCTTTGGCAGCCTCGAGCAGCGCGCCGCGCTTTTTGCTTAAGCCCGTCTCCCGAGCGACGGCTTTGGCTTGTTCCGGGAGAGAAGCCACTTTGATTGCGCGATGCGCATCCATGCGATTGATGCCGAGTTCGCGAGCGGCGGCGTTAATGCCGCCTTCATTTCCCCTGCCCCCCTTGAAAACCGTCACGGGCTGTGACGGTTTGTCGGACGCGCCACCATCTCTCTGCCTGTCCTCCGTCAAGCGGATCCACTCTGCGACATGATCGTCCGAATTCGTGAGGAGGCGTGGAAGCGGAAGAGGGAGAGGGATGTTGGTGAAAAAACCGTCCAAGATCTGGACACTTTACCAGCTACCGGACGTGGCAACAAACAATTCGCCACCGAAACAGCCGAGCGCACCGGCCAGAGCCGCAGCAAGATCTACCAAGACCTCAAGCGCGCCCGGTAGCGGAAGCGTAAGCGGGGCATTCAGCCCACGCGCTGCTTTCCGAAGCGATTCCAAGCCCAAAACGCGATCAGGACCACGAGCGAGCCGACAAAGGCAGAAACAATGTCTCGAAGGGAAACTGCAATGCCGTCGAGCGCCGGAAAAATCATGAACCATCGGAATAGGAGGCCGCCGATAATCGCGCCGACGAGTCCGATCGCGAGGTTGCGCAAGAACCCAAATCCGCGACGATCCCATTTTATAACCAGACCCGCTAAACTCCCTCCAAGCAGCCCGATAATGGCCCAGACAATTAGATGCTCCAGAATAGGCATATGTGTGGCTCCCAACCCGCTTTCGTACGGCTACCACGACACCAGCGATTCAGGGAACAACTTTGCGAGCCGCTTAACACCGTGCACAATTGACGTCGCGAGGCTTGTGAGAAGCTGACCGAAGCGTCTACTGAATGCGCTGATACTCGGCGGGTTAGACTTGACTTGGGCGGGGCGCGGGATGTTGGACGGTATTAGTTGGCCAAGCGTCGTGGCGCAGGCCCTGCAAACCGGCGGGGCGCTGGTGATGGTGGTTGTCGCTTGGACATTGCCGCGCGTTATATGGCGCGGCACGGTATGGTGGTTTGGCAGCGACCGTAGCGACGCCGAACGGGCTGCATTGACCCGGTTACTGAGTGAGGCAGAGGAGCGCGGTTATCACCGTGGTTGGCATGCTGCGGAGGAAGCGCTGACTGACAAAGCGGCTCGGACCACCTCCCGCACCTCGGCGACGTAGGCGTCGAACTCCGCGGCCTGGCGCTCGAGCTTCTGCCTGTCTATGCGGACCGTCTCCATCGCCAGCCGCTTGGCTGCATCGGGCCGGTAGAGAGCATACTCCAGAACCTCGCCCGCCGCCGTCAGGACGCCATGGGCGGCCAGGCGCCGGATGTGGGTATATGTACGCATGCGGGGCAGCAAGGGCGCCAGGCGCGGCTCTGCGCGGCGCGCGGCCGCTATCCGGCGGGAGATCTTATAGGAGTGCTGAGCGGGGCCGGCGCGGGCGGTGACGTCGGACAGGGTGAAGTCCAAGAGCGCATAGGTCGCGCATATCCGCCCGTGCAGCGCTGCAAGGTCATCTAGGTATGGCTACCGGCCGGATAACGACGGGAGGGCTCGGGTGCGTGTCAGCCATCGTTCTCACTCGTGAGCTTGTCGGGCCGGATGCCTTCGTCTTGTTGCTTGGCGAGTCGGACGCCGGGGCCGCCTGTGATCATCTCGCCATCCGATTCGAAGATGATGCCGGCGGCCGTGAGGGCGGCTTCGATATCTCTCAGCGTCCTCTCGTACGGTACACGCTTGCCTTGCTCGAATTCGGCAAGCGTGGCTCGCGACACCCGTGACGCATCTGAAAGTTGGCCTTGCGACCAGCCCAACAGGGCTCGAGCGGCTCGGCATTGGGCGGCAGATATTTCATTCTGATTATTTTCAGTCATTTTGACTTGACTTCCGGGCGATGCGCGTCATAATTACCAGCGTTAGACGATATGGCTCGTATGAGCAACCGTCTAACGCCACCCAGAAACGAGGAGACTGTCATGACCGCACGCGCCAACGTCACCCCCACCAGCACTCCGAGATTAAGATGCGCCCTATCGGAGGGCGCGGGGGCCGCCGACCTGGCGGCCCTTCTGACGGAAATCGTCGAGTGCATGATGATTATCGGCCACGATGGTGAGCGCGTTCACGCGGAAGTCGCCATGACATTCGATCTGCACGAGAGGCTCGAGATGTGGTGGCGCGCCAACCGACCGCTGCCTGCGTTGGCGCTGGTGTCGTGATGGAGGACGCGCTGCAAGACATAGTGCGGGCGAACGACCGCGTCAGCGTACTGTTGGGCGCTGCCATCCGGTTACTCAATCATTTCGGAAGCGATGAGGAACCCGACCAGGAGGCGCTGTTCGTCATGGAGGCGGCGCGCGACGAGGCCATCAAAGCGCAGGCGGCGCTGGACCGGCTTGATGCGCTGCTGCGGCCGCAGGCGGTTGTCGAATTTCCCGATTGGGCGAAGACCCTGCCCAAGGCAGTTGCCGCGTGACCTGAGACGGCCCGTTAATTCAACCGGACAGATCGCCAGTTTCTACTTGGCGGATGCGGGTTCGAGTCCTGCACGGGCCTCCAAACCCATAAGCATACTGCACGTGCCATGGGGATGAAGGTGGAAAATTCGATTGTGGTGAACAAATGGTGACGCTGTGGCCCCTTTCCCCCGGCATGCGGAAAGGCCTTGTTTCACATAGCTGTCGGGCACGTTTATTCTACTTGTGCTGAAACGACGGTGAGGCAGATCAACGGCTCTAGAGATTGCGCATCGAAAAAGCCAGGCCCGCTAGATATTGTAGCCGCTCCCGATGTGCACTAACTTTCCAACGTCACAAGCGTAGCAACACAATTTGACCGGCCGCGCGCTGCATTAGCAGCCCGCGGCGAAGCTTTGTCACGATGGGGGAGAGGATGGACAGCTTCAGCAGCGTTCTTGCCGAGACACAGTGCGCCTACTCGACGGGCATGTTTCAGAACGACCAACTTGGCGAACATAACATGTTTACAGTAGTATCGGAGATGAATGCCGCCTGTTTTCATGAGGCCTCTCACGCTGTTGCCATGTATGCCTTTGGCATTTCCCTATCCAAGATCGGTGTAAGCGCTACCTACTCGGTTGATGGTGCCGGCGGTTCTTTCGTCTCCTATGCCGGAGAGGTTCGACCAATATCCCGAGCTGGCCGAACATCCTGCTACATCGACTATCCTTATCGACCTTTGCATTTTCGCAGAGGTGTAACTTCTGCAGTTGGCCCAGCTGGCGAGCGCCGATTTAGACTAGAGCGGGGCATTCCGCTGCGAATGCTGGGCGCGACTGAAGGCGACCACGGGTCTATTTCCACTATCGGAAAGTGCCTTGGAGCGCGCGGTCGCAACAGATTCGCATTTCAGCGTCTAGTGTGGCGGGCCGCGCAGCGCATCGTTGCCCTGGAAGATGTCTGGTCTGCTATTTCAGAGGTGGCAGAAGAATTATCCTACGCTACCGCGGGCACTGAAGATGAATCGAACGCCAACGGAACCGTCTGGGGGCTGGTAGAGCCAGCGGACGTTTACCGGATCTGTCGCAGGAACGGCGTGAGGCGGGGAGCATTTTTACGGACGGGTCGACCCACCGACCTACGCATTTTCATCACGGAAGTCGCAGCATAGACTCCGCCACGCCGCCTAGACTACCCCGCAGCGATAACGCCGGGTTCCCAGAGGCTGCCACGAGGGCGAGCCATGACTTTTGTTGCCAACGAGAATGCTAATCGCACGACGCGGATTGCGGTAGCGGGGGCGAGCGCTCCCGCAAGCTGCGAGCCCGCGCCTGCGCTTATACACTTTGTCCGGGCGCTCGCGCGTCGGCAAGCGCGCATCGATGCTGCCGCGATGGAGGGGAAGGTCGCCAATGACAACCGTCGCAGGCACTAGAAAAATGCGCGCGGCGATCTATTCGCGCTTTTCGACCGACCTGCAGAGCGACCGTTCCATCGAGGACCAGGTCGCCCTTTGCAGGCGGTTCGCTGAAAGGAATGGATATGTCGTGACGGCGACGTTCGACGATCGTGCGCGATCTGGCGCGTCGGTCTTCGGGCGCGATGGCCTTGCGCGCATGATGGAGATGGCGCGCGCGCGTGGCATGGATGTCATCGTCGTGGAGGCGCTGGACCGCCTGTCTCGCGACATGGCGGATCTTGCAGGCATCCACAAGCAGCTTGAGTTCCTCGGTATTGAGATCGTCGCCGTCAATGGCGGGCGGGTCGACACAGCCGCCATCGGCATCCATGGCCTCGTGGGTCAGATGCAGCGGGAGGAGGGGGCACGGAAGGTGCGACGTGGCATGCAGGGCGTCGTGCGCGATGGTCGCCATGCTGGCGGACGGGCCTTCGGTTATCGCCCCGTTTCGGGCAAGCCGGGCGAGCTGGAGATCGTGCCGGAAGAGGCCGCGATCATTCAACGGATCTTTCGGGAATATCGATCAGGCGTGTCGCCTAGGACGATTGCTGCCAAGCTTAACAGCGAAGGCGTGCCGCCGCCGCGTGGTCAGCGATGGAATGGCAGCACCATAAATGGCAACCGCCAGCGTGGGCACGGCATTCTGCAGAACCCGCTATACGTCGGTCGCAACATCTGGAACCGCGTCCGGATGGTCAAGGACCCGAGCACTGGCCGACGTGTGTCGCGTGTGAATCCTGAGAGCGAATGGCTCACCTCGGATGCCCCGCATCTCCGGATCGTGGATCAGGAAACTTTCGATGCGGTTCGCGGTCGAAAGGAAAGCCGAGGGGGAGCGCATGCCGCTCACGCGCCGCGGTCGAAGCGTCTGTTGTCGGGGCTGCTGCGATGTGGCGGCTGCGGCGGGGGGATGACCATAATTGGTCGGGATCGTTCGGGGCCGCGCATTCAATGCAGCACACGTCGAGAGAGTAAGGCCTGCGACAACGGCGCGAGGTACTACGTCGAGAAGATTGAGCGGTTGGTCGTCGATGCCCTCAGGATCCAGTTGGCGAGCCCGACGCTCATTAGGGAATATGTCGAGGCCTATCGCGAGGAGCGGCGCCAAGCCGAGGCAGGAGCTCGACGTGACCGGGCTCGGATCGAGAAAGGACTGGCGGACGCAAATGCTGCAATCAAACGGCTGGTCGATGCCCTTGCCAAGGGCGTGATCTCGGAGGAGGACGTCGCCGAACGTATGGTCGAGCTGCGCGCCGACAAAGAGAAATTCACGGCGGAGTTGGCTCTGGCCGGTCAAACCACCAATGTGATCGAGCTTCGGCCGCAAGCCGTTGAGCGCTTCCGGGAGAACATGGAGGCGCTGGCGGCGATCGTGTCGAAGGACGGCGAGATCAGCCTCGATCTGGCCGAACCATTTCACGCTCTGGTCGAGAGCGTGGTTGTCAATCCACGCCGTGCAGGGGAGGAATATGAGGTAAGCATCAACGGACACTTGGCGAGCCTGATCGGCTCGGATGCGTCGTCTATGACGTTGGTAGCGGAGGAGGGATACCGCCAATACAGTGCTGCGACGAGATTCATTTGCTGAGGCCATAGCTGTCATAAGGCTGAGGCGTAAGTTTTGGCTACGGCAAGCAGTTCGAATCCCTCCGGCTCCGAAGCCGATGAAACAGAGAACCACGTCTACGCTATAGTCCTCCAAAATTGACGTGCGAGCGAATGGCTACAATGGGGTGGTTTGCCGCAAGTCGGCTTGTGGAATAGGATTCCGAGAAACTGCCATAATAAGCTCGTACCCTGAATGGAATTAACTTGCGAGAGACCATGGATCTGCAGACGTTAAACCCGAAAGTCTTCGCGATGTGGGAACTCCGTAGGGCGGGAGGTCCTGTCTATTTCCAGGAGAGCTCCGAGGAAGATGTCGCTGCTCTGGAAGAGATCATGGGCAGAAGCCTGCCGGAAGACTACAAGGAGTTCCTGCTGAAATATTCAACCATCGGCATCGTGCAGTCGATAGGAGCAGGCTATTTCCCCTGCAAGTTTCCCAAGCGTAACGAAATTCATATGCATTTCACCCCGGTTCTCGATGCGAAGTTGACCTTCGGGGTGGTGAGGAGATTTTGCTACCCTCATCCGGACTTCCAGGGCGTCAGCCCGCGTGTCTCGCGTGATCTGCTGCCGCTGACTGGCGACAACCAGTCTGCCGTGCTGATCGATCTTCGCCCGGAGAGCTTCGGCAACGTGTTGTATCTGCCCTATGTGCGAAAGCAGGTTTTCGGCAAGCACGCCAATTACGGCTGGAATAATGTCGGCTATGTCGCGCCGAGCTTCACCGATTTCCTCAGGGAACTAGGGACGGAAGAGGAATTGAAGGCCCGTTATCCGGGCTGGAAAGTGATCTAGAGGGGAGCTATCGGTTGTGACGACTTGAGCAGAGAGACGAGCTGGCTTTGTTGGTTGGTTCCGGTCTTGGTGAAGATGTGCGCCAGATATGTGCGCGCTGACCCGAAACTCAGACCCATCTCGGATGCGGCTTGCCGCAAGGATTTGCCCGAGGCCAAGGCGGCTGCGATGCGGGCTTCGGACGGCGTGAGATCGAACAGACCCATCAGTATGGGGGAAGATGGAACGAGATTGCCCGGGTGCATCTTCGTGATCGCAACGAGAATGTCCGCTCCGAACAACAGGTCCCGCGCGGTCCGCAACAGAGGGAGGACATGCACAACCCGCGCCGGCTGATCATCGCGTGCTGGAACCGGAATCGACCACACGAATTCGTCCACATGGTCGAGGGCTCGCACGATAGCGTCCTGAAACAACTTGTTCGCAGGTGCCGAAGCGATTGCCAATCCGCCAAAAGCGATAGGAAGAACAATGTCATTGACAGAGTCCAGCAGGCCATTGGTCGCCCGAACTTTCCCTGTACGGGTCAGCACGGCTGCCGGAATGCCCAAGGCTTCGAGCGTAGACACCGTCGCCTGAGCGCGTTCCAGTCCCAGCCGCGCGGATATCATTCCAGCACGTGCTGCGTGTGGCCTGATCTGGTCTAACAGAGCGATCGCCTCAGCCTCATGGCGTCCCTCACCGACTCGACGTTCGAACGTGTAGCTCACGACTTCCCGTGTGGGCATGGGAATTATGGTAGTGATCTGTTCACCAAGAGCCAATTGCTGAAGCGCCTTCTCGACCGAGTCTTTGCTGATCTGCTCTGGCGCCAACAGATCGTGCACGTAGAAGAAGCGCGCATATCGTCCCGTCAAAAGCTCAGGAAAATAAAACGGAATACGCCGACTTTGTTGCCACTGGTCTGTCGTGACGAAGGCCTGAAGTGAGGCCTCTGTCAATGCGGTAGTCTTGTAGCGAGGTGGCAGATCGGGATTATCGAAGACAAGGATGGAGCCGGAAACCGAACCCGAAATCGCTGCAATGCCTTCAAGGACATCGGGCCAGAGTTCGGGTACGAACGCGGCCTCATAGATACGATCAGTCAGAGTTGCATCTTCGGACATTGCCTCTCCTGCCCGTCAGAGCGCTTGGGTTATTTTGATGAACATTGTTCGATAGCGCAACGTCATCCAAGTTCTACTGCAACAGCTCCCGGGTTCTGGCCATCGCCGCCGCAAAGCCTTCGAGTGACAGAGTGAACGACATTGGTGCGCCGGTGTTGCTTGCGGTTGCGCCGATGGCGAGTCTGCTTCCCGCGTTTGCCCGCTCGATCGTCTGGCTGTCCAACGCCAGCGGCACAAGACAGCCGGCAGGCAAGCATGTCGAGAACGGCAATGCGCCGCCGATCGGTTGATCGTCGACAGTCAGTGTCACGCCCGCCGAAAGATGAAGCCCGAACGGAAGGGCGAGGGTGCCGTTGGCCGCATTCTCTGCCGATGGGACGATTTCGATTGCGAGGACGCGTTGGCCGTTCTGCTGGCTGTGCTGCTGAGACAAGCTGCACAGCCTTTCGGTCTCACGTACCACGCAGGCGACACGCCAGTCGCCATAGGTTTCCTGCAAGGATGACGCGCCGCCTGGAAGAAGCGGTGTCCCGTCCTGCCCGCGCGAGATGCTGGTGCCCGGCACCCATGCCAGAAACAGCCCAAGTGCCAGAACGAGCCGCCGTATCGCCAATACTCCGCGCACCGATGCTAGCCGAACTGCCACGATGCATGGCCCACGGTGTCCAGACGAAAGCCCTGCTCCCGCATCCAGTCGTTCCTGGCTTTGAAGTTGGATGGTGAGGAGGCGAACCATTCCGGAGCGGCCTGGCTGTCAGTCGGGCGGAAGACGACGATCGGATAGCCGTTATGGCCCATGGCCCTTACGTGCAGACCCCGGTTTCGATAGCGATAGACGTTCAGCCGCGCCGGCTGGCCGAAATAGATATTCTGACCGCCTGGGGCTTCGATAATCTGCTCTCCGTCGCCCGGCTGCCACACGGCGGCATAGAGCGCACCGCCATTGCCGTAGCGATCGATGGCCGCAATGCGCAGCCCCTCCGAGCGGTAATGCGCATTCCAACTCAGCAAATCGAAATAGCTCATATCCCAGTGAATCCACTGAGCTCCGCCGCCGCCGCCCCGCCAAGTCGCATTGAAGCTTCTGCCATGCCGATAATTGAACGAGACGATGCGGAACCCTGACTCGAAAAGTTCTGTGTCCTTCTTGCAGAAATCGTCGGCGTTGGTCGTCGACAATACGTAGTAACCGGCACGCGGTTTGGGGGCGACCAGCACAGTCCACGGTTCGAACATCCGGCCCGAGCCCATGAAATCTATCGGGGCGAACCCCTGCGCTTCATAGTCCTGGACGACACTTCCAAACTGGTCGAAGGTCTGCAGATGGGTCGTATACTGGCTTTCCTGACCATCCTTGACCCACATGCCGTAGAGCGCCGTGGCGATCCCGAAGTTGAACGGAACGGCACCCTTGGCCCCGTTCTCGTCGAGTACGGATCGGATCGAGGCGGCGGCCGCCTTGATCTCATGTTCCAACGTCTTCGCATCGATCGCGTCGTTTCCCTCCACGCCGAAGAGCGGCGGCGGCTTTCGAGGTTTATCGGCAGACCATCCTTCAACCATTCGCTTGCTCCCTCTGCTCGCAGATACCTATCAGAACCTCACGGCAAGGCTCGCCCTGAAACCATGATCGGAGGCATCGGAGGCGATCTGGCCGGAATAGGAGAAACCCAAAGTCGCTTCGGGCGTCAGGTTGAGGTCAAGACCAGCCTCGATGACCGCGCTGTCCTGGGCGATGGGCACACCCGCAATGGTGAAGGCGTCGCCACCCGAGAAGGCATGTACGCTCTCCGGCGTCGTATCGCCAAAGGCATGCCGCCAGCCGATCATGCCGCGCAGGGTGGCATCGACCGTGCCGAGCGCGACAGTGTGCTCGCCCCTGATACCGAGCGTGGTGAACGTCATGCTCGTCGTACCGCCGTCTACCGACAGTGCCGCCGGTCCACCCTGTTCGGTAAAGCTGTCGGTGCGCAGGCTGACATGGGCGAGATTGGCGAAGGGCTCGAAGCGGGTAGCGCTGCTCAACGCGAGGCCGTAGCCCAACTCGCCGAAAGCCTGGAAGGTGCCGGCATTGTAGTCGGCCGAGAGGCTGTCTGCAAAGCCGGGGAAAGCCGCCGTGCGGTTGGTGTCGATATCGTGCCAAGTGTAGGCCGCACCGGTGCGGAAAGCGAGATTGCCCCATTCCGTGCCGCCATAAAGGCCGAGATGGTAGTTGTTGCTCGAGCCCGATGACGCACGGTCATCGGCATCGAAGCTCGAATGGCTGTAGCCTGCCAGAAGACCAAGACGCCATTCGCCGACGAGCCCGTCCGCGCCGATCAGCAGGCCGCCGGTGTTGCGGTCGAGACCTGCCGCATTGCCGTCGCTGTCCGTCGAGCCCCAGGACCCGAAGCCATGGCTCCAGAACACAGGCCCGGCATGATCGGCGGCAACCACCATGGGCGTGTCCCCCGGGCCATAGGCCAGAACCGGAGTCACCGAAGCCCGAGCATCGCCAAAGGCTGCGCGGATACGGTCATTGGCGGCATTGCGCACGAATCGGCTATCCTCGATCAGCGCCGTTTGCGCGGACGCGTGGATCTCCCCCGAAAGCTGATCGAAGGCATGCTGTGCGGCAGCATCTGTCGGCAGGTTCGCCACGGCAGTGAACAAGGCACTGCCGGGTGGAATTGTATCGAGTCCCTGGCCGGTGGCAATCTGGTTCGGGGTCGCACCGGCATCGGCGAAATCGCGATACTTGATCGATTCGAGCCAGGCATTGTTTGCGTCATAGCCTTCTTCCACGACGAGGAAGGCCGTCGGTGCGGGCAGGCCGGTTATGGTGTCGAAGGTGCCTGTCAGCCCGCTTTCCGCAGTCAGCACATTGTGGCGCATGCCATAACCGAGCACGCCGACGCTGTTGACGTTCAAGGCCGTGCCATCAAGGTCGACGGTACCGGTTGCCAGGAAACGATCCGCTCCACCGATCCCGCCGACATCGACGGAAAGCGCGGACCCGGCATGGAAATCCGCCGCACCGTCCACGTTGATCACGTCGCCCGCGCCACCATCAATGAGTGTCACGGCGCCGTGTGTCGTGAACAGGGGCAGGTCGGCCAGCATGGTGGTCTCCGCCAACGCCCCATCGATACCGCCGATGACGGTCGCCCCCACGGCGTTGACCAGTTCGCTGCCGGCAGCGCCGCCGAACGTGCTGGTGCCGCCAGCGCTGTTCCAGGCACCGTTGTTCTCGAAGCGCGTCACCGTGCCGGCGAGCGATACCGTGCCGACAATATCGGCATCGTTGATCAACGTCACCGCGCCGCCCAGTGCCATAACCGCCGCATCCGACGAGGAACCGGACGCATTGCGCAGCGTGCCGCCGGCGAGATTGTGCACATTGACAGCATTGCCCGTCGTCGAGCCGGCAAGGATGGCCAATCCCTCGGCCTCGACCAAACCGCTGCTGGCGACGCTGGTCACGCCCGTGCCGCCATTCAGGGCATAGATGCCATAGGTATCGCCGCTGACGTCGGTTGTCTCGATGGTCAGATCGGTGGCGGTGCCCTCGTTCACGGCGGCGATGCCGCCCTCGACCGCGCCCGTGGCGGTGATTCTGGTCGCGCCCGTGCCCAAGTTCAGGGAGGAGATGCCCATAATCGTGCCGCCGACATCAGCCACGTCAATGGTCAGGTCGGTAGTGGTCTCCCCATTATAGACGGAGATGCCGCCGGAGCCACCCTCTATCATGCCCGTTGTGGTGACGCTGGTCGCGCCCGTGCCAGCGTTGAACGCAAAGATGCCGCCAAAGCCGCCGCTGACGTTCTCCGCCTCAATGACGAGATCGGTGGCTGTGGCATTGGCGGCGCCCGGATCGGTCGCCGAAAGCGGGTCGATCAGAAAATCGTCTCCGTCCACGAGGGCGTTGGTTGCGATAATGCCGATGCCGTCCTCGCCGGACGCCGTGACGTCGCCAGCGACGATGCGGGTCGCGCCTTCGCCGGTATTGGCGGCGGCGATGCCGTATAGGCTGCCGCTGACATCGGCGGCCTCGACCGTCAGGTCGTCGGCGTTCACGCCGTTGAAGGCGGCAATCCCGCCATGGCCGCCCCCGACCGTGCCGGTCGCGGCGATAAGGGTGTCGCCGATGCCCTCGTTCTGGGCCACGATGCCGAAGCCTCCCGAACTGACGACGCCCGCCTCTATGGTCAGATGGGTGGCGATTCCCTCGTTCCGGGCGTAAATACCGGTGCCGCTCAAGGCCTGCACCGCGCCGGTGGTGATGATGTTGGTCGCACCCCTGCCGTTGTTCGCGGCAGCGATACCGAAGATGTCGCCGCTGACATCCGCTGCCTCGATGGTCAGGACGGTGGCACTTCCCGCGTGCTCGGCGATAATGCCGAAATAGCCCTCGACCATCCCCGTGGCAGTGATGCTGGTCGCACCGAAGACGCCATTGGCACTATCGTTCACGGCCTGGATGCCGGCCAGTCCGCCGCCGACATCCACCGCCTCGATCGTCAGGTCGGTAGCGGTTCCTTCGTTCTCGGCATAAATGCCGACGCCGTCGGCTCGCGCGGCCTGCACCGCGCCGGTGGTGGCGATATTTGTCGCGCCCGTGCCAGCGTTCACGGCGTTGATGCCGATGAGTCCGGCGCTGATATCCACCGCCTCGACCGTCAGGTCGGCGGCGGTTTCTTCGTTTTGGGCATGAATGCCGAAGCTGAGTTCATTGATGGCGTCCACCGCGCCGCTGGCCGTGATGCTGGTTGCCCCGGTGCCGTGATTGAGGGCATAGATGCCGTAACTGGCGGCGCTGGCATTGCCGACTTCGACGATGAGGTCGGTGGCGTTCGCGTTGCCGGCCGCCGCGTCCAGCGCCGGTAGCGGAGACGAGAGGAAATCGTCTCCGTCCACGACGGCGTTGGTCACGAGAATACCCGCTGCGCCGGAGGTCGAGATATCGCCCGCCACGATGCGCGTCGCGCCGGCCCCGGAATTGGCGGCGGCGATGCCCAGATTGTCGCTCGAAACCTCCTGCACGTCGATCACAAGGCCGTCGCCGGCAAGGTTCGCGGTCGTGGTCGTGTCGTTGAAGACGAGCAAGCCGTCGCCGCTGGCGGTGATCGTCCCGCTGGCGCTGAGGCTGGTCGCGCCGGTGCCGCGATTGTCGACAATGATGCCGTAGTGGCGGCCGTTGACATCCACGACGTCGATTGTGAGATCGGTGGCGGTCGCCGTATTAATTGCGGCTATGCCACCCTCGTCTTCTCCGCTTATCGTGTTGGCGGCGGTAATGACGGTCGCCCCGGTGCCGTAATTCAGCGCCTGGATGCCAAGGATGCCCGCCTCGACCGTCCCGATTCCGGTCTCGATGATGAGATCGGTGGCGTTGGCGTTGGCCGCCAAGGCCGCCGTGTTGGGATCAGCCGCGAACGCGGCGGCATCGACGACGGCGTTGGTGGCGTAGATGCCGACATCGCCGGCCCAGGCGCTGGCAGCCATGATGCGCGTCGCGCCCGCGCCGGAATTGGCGGCGGTGATCCCGTAGGTGCCCCCCGTGACCGTCTGGACATCGATTACAAGGCCGTCGCCGGCAAGGTTCGCGGTCGTGGTCGTGCCGTTGTAGGCCAAGATGCCGTAGTTGTCGTATCCATCCACCGTGGCGTTCACGGTAATGCTGGTCGCGCCCCTGCCGGAATTGTTCGCGACGATTCCCGACGCCGCGCCGCTCGCCTGCATCGCTTCGATTGTCAGATCGGTGGCCGTCAGACCGTTGTTGGCATTGATTCCGACACCCAGGCCGGAATGGACGGTACCGGTCACCGTGATCGTGGTGGCGCCGGTGCCGGAATTGAAGGCGTCTATCCCGAAACTGCGACCGTATACGGTCGCCGCCTCGACGGCCAGATCGGTGGCAGCGGCCCTATTTATCGCCGTGATGCCGCTGTTGTTGAGACCCGTCACCTGTCCGGTGGATGTGATCTGCGTTGCGCCCGAGCCGTCGTTCCCGATGAACATGCCGGTGTCGGAACCATAGATGGCACCGCCCGTCTCCACCGTGACGCTTCCGGCCGTAGCGCCCGCGTCGCCGGTCGATTCGACATGGAGCCCCTCCGGGGCGCCGGACAGGCTCGAGCCGTTCGCGTCCTGATAGCTGATGGCGCCGTTTCCGGTAATCGTGAGCGCGGTGGCAATATCGCTATCGACACTGAAGTCCGCTGCGGTCGTAACCGCGGCGTTGTCGTCATTGACGACCTGCCCCGCTGTTTCGGCGCCCGAACAGAGATAGTCCGATCCGCCGGTGTTGACGCAGGCTGCCAGCGCGGTGCCCGGCAATGTTGCAAGCGCGGTCGAGCCCATCAGCGCTGCTGCGCACAGCAGCCTCCGGTGTGTCGGCCGATCGATCTTCGCGTCGTGCCTGTTCCTCGTCGTTTCCCTGATACTCGCCATGCCGGCCCGCCTTTCTCCAAGCCCGCATAGCGCGCGAGTCGTCCCGATCGGCGGAAAATTACCGGCAAGGCCACCGGGTGGCACTTCTCATATGATAGGGTTGGAACAACTTTTGACCGGTGAATGACAAGTCCGCGCACATGACCACAGACCGACAGGGATCAACCTGCCGGCAGATATTGTATCTCTCGGCCTTGATTTCTGCCCGCCTTAAGATGCATTGCGCGGCGTTGCCGCGCGATGGTGGCCTTCGCTCTTTCGCAACGCCACGGCATCATTCACTTTAATGAGGCCGGTGTTTGAACAGGACGGGGGCGAGTCTTCAGTCCTGGTGTATGATCAGCAATTGAGGCATTTTCTCAGTAGATGGCGGATCCGATCCGCGTTGCGGCGCGGGCCAGACGGCCATCGGCAGAACCAGTGTGCCGCGCGCCAATCTGTTGCACAGGGCTGTTGAGGTTTCAGAAGTAATCCGCCCGGTTCCCCGCTGGCAACGCTGACATCATGGATTGAGACACTGCTGCCTGTTGTTTCCATACGCGCAGGCCACCCCGCGCCCTCCAACGGCTCCCGCTGCAAAAACCTGGTTGCCGTCAGGTGTAAAAATACCGATCTTTCCAGCGCTGCCATCCCGACCCGGAGAAAGACTGGCCAGCGGCTGGCTTCCATTTGAAATGCCGAGGTATCCCCCGTCTTCCTTCGCCTCGATATGAGCGGCTGGTTCTCCGTTTGCGCCATAGACATAAAGGGTGCCGTTACCCTGCGCTGCCGGGTTTGATCCAAGCTGCACGGCTATGCTCCCGTCCGGTTTGAACACGCGAGCGGCGGCATTCTTCGTTGGCTTTATCCCGATATGGACTTGTTCCATTTCACCGACATCAATCTGCATGCCGGTATCCGCTTCCTCTGTACCGAGCGTGGTCAGTACGTTGCCAACCTTAGACCTGAAGATGCTGGCGTTGCTTCCCGCCGCAGCCGAGGCGACATCCGAACCGGAACTCAGTTGCAGGGCCGATCCCCCGGCATTCATCCCAAGATGGATGGATTTGCTGCCGCTCGTCATCTTCAGGATCGGGCCGTTTGCAGTCTCTTCGACCTTGAAAACGACCTGACCCGCACTGTCGACCAGTTCGAACGGCATGGCGAAGCGAGCCGGTTTGGGAGAGCCATCGCGTGCGTCGGCCATGATCGGCGGGATCAGCAACGAAGCGATGCTTCCGCCGATAAACGCGCCCCAGGCAAGAGATCTCATGGCTTTCCACCTATCCTGTACTCAGGGAGGTTCAGAAGCTGTTCCCTGACCTTCCGCCACTGGGCGTCGGCGTTGGGGGCCAGCTAGGTGATGCGACCGTGCATTGTACCCGCTATTTCCATCCTGCAGTTGGGATCGATCTCTTCAACTTGAGCCTGGTCTTGGCATTGTCGGCGGCGGATGCCGGCGCGGGCTGGCAACGGATGTCGAAAGATTTTACCTGGCCTCTGGGCCAGCCATTGCCGGCGAGGTTCACCAGCCCTTGCCGTCCGTGGAAGATGCCTGTCTGGCCTTGATACAAGGCCTGACTGTGAACAATAATTTGACACCGCACCCATTTATTGTCGTCACATTGAAGCGACGTGGGAAGCAGTCCGGGTGGCATGTGACCCACACGTTTTGAGAAGAACGGCTTGCCCTCATAGGTCTGGTTCAGTTTTCCGTCGATACGCCAGCGCGCGCCACTGCCGTTTGGCGCGTTGTAGAAAGTGCAGCCGTAAGTGCCGTTCAAATCCAGGCGCGCCATGTGGACATGGTTGCTCCATGACTCCCGCGCCTGAACTGGTAGCGCTGACATGGCGGCTAGCATCGCAGCGATCGCTGCGCGTGTCATAATCTCTTTCATGGCATTCTCCGATTCTTGCGCGATGGCTACTTCCGGATGAAGACCTGGTGGGCGCCCTGGTTGCAGGCGTCGAGAACAAGGACGGTCCCAACTCGCTGCGAGCGATTGGGAACTGTCAGGCAGGTGCCGAACCTCTTGTTCCTGATCTGGCCCGTCCCGTCTGCGAACCAGATCGGATTGCCTTGATGGCAAAACACCGCGTTTGCGGCCACGTTACGGCCCGAACCGGTGCCCAGACACTTGCTGCCCTCGATGCGGATAGGTCCTTCCCGCACTCCCTGTGGAAGCTGGAATTTCTGATTGCTCTGTCCGTGACACCGCCACAACAGGATACGTGACCCGCCGCCTTCCAAGTCAACGCAAAGGCTCTCTGCGTGAAGCGGTCTCAGGGTAACGAGCTGCGGCGGCGCGACACGAATTTGAGTGAGCTTCCAGCGCTGGTTGGCTGCACCGGTGCAGCGGTAGGCGATCACCTCAGCTCCGGTTTCCCTGCCTTCGCCACGGACATCGATACACAGACCCGAAGACGGATTGCGCAGCGTATGGGTCTCGGCGTTTAGAACCCACTGCTGTTCTGACATTGAACGGCAGTTTGCACCAATCAGCGGTTGACCTTCCCCGGCCATCGCGACACAGGCTCCTGCAACCTGAATCGGGCCTGTCCCGCCGCCGGTCGGGAACTTGAAATCCTGGGAATCTTGCGAATTGCAGTTCCGCAAGTGGCCCTTGCCGCCCACAAAATCGAGACACATGTGGGGTGCATGATAGGGTTGGAGCATTCTTGCCATGGCGCCGCCTGCGGCCGTGCAGCCGAATGCGAACAGAAAGAGAGCAAGCAACTTTCCCATCCTTACCTCCACAGTCGTCGCTCCGGCCGGAAGCGATCGTGCCGCCGGCCTGTTGCCGGGTTTCCGGCGCCGATTGCATCGAACCGCCTCTTCAGCGTCGTCCCGGCACTGGCGACGAAGGCGCTCGCCGCTTGCACATCGTGTGTGCTATCTTGATGACGGTGGGCGAAAGTGCCCCCGACCCTGACGTCGGCGGGATTCGATGCGGAAGGTTCAATCTAGGTCGCAAATGATCGTCGCCGACGCGAGCGCGTCGTTGTAGGCGCCTGTCAAATTCACGATTCCGGACGAGCCCAGGATATATGTGCTGTTCCCGGTTTGATTGGAACCCGTGAAGACCAGCGCACCGCATTCCTCCTTCCTGGGCTCCCAATCGCATTTGACCGACGAGATTCTGCCATCGGCGTCCGCGGGAAAGTTTGCCTTGCCGATATGGACCTGATCTCCCTGCCACTCCGTCTGCGTAGTGGTTACTCGTCGCCAATGTTTTCCGGCGGCATTGGCATGCTCGTAGAAGCTGCAACCTGACATCAGCCCGACAAGTCTACCCCTGTTGAACGCAGGCTGATCCGCCAGCTGCTTGAATTGCTTTGCATTGTATTTCTTCAACTCGAGGGCGTGAGCCGGGTTGGTGGCGCAGATTGCCAGGCCGAGGGCCAACCACACGCTGAAACGGCGGAACGAAATCATGGCGGACGACCCCAATCTCTGTTTCGATAGAACGAGCATGCGATGAGAAAGCCCATTCCGCATCATTCATTTGAAGGACAGACGGTGAATCGGCTCTGGAAGCAGGCCAAACGTCGGAGGATTTGCGATCGATCACTCCGGAGACCAAGCCAGCTCGAATTCCAGCCAATCGCGCATGTCGGCTGAAAGAGAGCAGTCGCCCGCCTGACGAATGGCGCAGACATGTCTGCATCGCGGTCGAGGCTTTAAGGCGCGCCGTTGCGATAAAGACTATTGCAGGAAATCTCCGTCCCGCCCTCTATCATCGCGATCGGCTCGACGATGTATTCGCCGGCCTCTGCGGGCAGCCATTCGGAAGCCCAGCGCGCGACCATCCCGGATGGCAGTCCGGTGACCAGGCCAAGGCTGGTGCCAGGCGATGTGCCCGGTCCACGAAAATAGAGAGCCGGGTATTGTTCGACGGTCTCGGGATCCTCATGCGAAGCACACACATGGCTGAAGTCCATCGAACCTATGGTCAAAGGCTCGGCGAACGCCCAGCACGAAAAGCTGTCCGCCATGACCTGATCCCCGATGCGTATGCGGCCTTCGTCAGAAAGGCTGAGCAGAACGGATGTCGGATCAGGTGCCCGCAGGCATGCGATCTCCTCGACGATCATGTCCTCGACCGCGGCCGCGGCCGCCATCGGCGCCCACAGGGCGGCGGCAGCAAGCAGGGAGGCTCCCGGCACGTCGAAGGCCCATGCTCCGCGACGGGTGGCGGGTCATTTCTTGTCTCCGAGGTCGCAGATCAGCGAGACCTGATCGACGCCCTGTTCGTCGGAGGCCTGGATCAGGCCGATCCCGGTTGTCCGGTCGAGCAGAAACGTCACTGAGGTCGGGTTCTGGTCCGGCGCGGCGGTATGCCCGAAGCTGCCATGCAGCCAGACTTCTTCCTCGCGCGGCCGCAGGAGCGCGGCAGGCCCGGCCATGCAGTCTTCTCCGATGCAGAAGTTGATTTCCGGGGGGTCTGTCGCGAACGCGATGAAGGAGTTGGTGCAGTAGCCGTCGTCGGCGGGGTGGCATTCGTCGGCGCCGCACAAGACGGCAGACTGGCAGGCGCACCGCGTCGCAGCCTTTCCTGCAGCCGAAGGTGCGACCGTGACGGTCAGGGCCGTGCAGACGGCCAACATGCCTGCCAGGGGGCCGGAAGTTGAAAACGGAACAGCGAGACGTAGCTTTGACATAGGCGGAGCATCGCCTGACGAATTCGCACCGTCGTCATTCAATCGAATGATGCCCTCGCTTGGCGAGGCCGGTCAGAATGCTCCTCGATTGGAGATGCACGATGAAAGCACATATTGCCGCCCTGTCCATTATCGCGGTTCTCGGTGTCGGCAGGACGGCCGGTGCCGGCGATCTGGACTGCGCGGCGTTCCTGACGGGAGCTTGGACCGGTCGTGGGGAAGTCGAGATGTTCGGGACGAAAAGCGAAGTCGACAACGCATACACGTTTGGCGCCGACGGATCGTTCAGGACCATCAATCGCTATCGCTCCCAGGACGCCGACTGGAGCGAGCAGGATGTCTCCGGAACCTGGACCGCGATGTCAGGCACGGATGCAGGAAGCTGCGAAGTGAGGATGGAAACCACCGGCGACGGCATGACGGCCAGCACCACGACCACCTATACGCGCGTGGACGACGATACCTTTTCGCCGATGGGCTTCCGGATGGAGCGCGTTGGGCAGGACGGCGACGGCGGCTGAGCGATCAGAGTGCCATTTCAGTATTGTCGAGGACAGCAGGCACGGACGACTGACGAGTTCGAGCGGTCCCAGAATCATTTATCGACCATGCGGGATTCCCATTTCCGCGGGACGCCCGCCCTGACCAGGATTTCCAACCTCCCCGATTTCTCATCGAACCAGCAATCGCCTTCCAACGTAACGGTGCCGGGGATCTCGCCGGCCCGGACGCGGTGAGTGTAATAGTGCGGGGTATCATGCTTGCGGCGCTCGCCATGCAGAACGACTGTCTTCGCGCTCTTGGCAAAACCCTCGGCAGAGATCTGGAAGGAGCCGTAGGGGCGACGACCGCAGGACTGTAGGCACATGACGACGTGCTGATAGAGCCTGAACGTCCCCCGAAAATCCGGCGGACGCGACGCATTCCGAATCGGGAGGCATGGCGGTCCGTCACAATCGACAGTGCGGTAGCTGACCACCAGTGGCGGCTCGTCCGCGCCGACCGGCCCTGTTTCGGCTGCCATTGCCGCGGTTGCCAGAAAAAGCACGGCTGCAACGCCCGCCAATTTCCCTTTCAGCTCCATGAGAACGACCCCGTCATAAAATCGAACCGGGTATCGCCCGCGCCAGTATGAACCGGGTGCCAATATTCATGACGGCCGACTTCATTTCCGGCTGCAGAAGACTTCGAGGGATCGGATCCGGTCGTCCCAGCCATATTGCACGAGGTTCACCAGACCCATGCGCCCGTACAGCATCGCGTTGTCGCCGCTCCGGTTCGCACCGCTGTAGATCGCGATGTAACAATCGACCCGGGAACTGGCCTCGCATTTCAGGGAAGAAATGCGACGGTCCCATGCGCTGGCGGCGTTGTACAGCTTTTTGTACGTCCGCTTCGTCGCGATGGCGCGCGGAATGGTGACGAAAGCATCCCACCGTTGCCCGCTTCCGTTCGGATCAAGATAGACCGTGCACCCATGCTTCGATCCCGGAAGTCTCATCTTGCTGTTCGGGTCGATTGGGACTATCGCTTTCCTGTCGACGGCTTGCACCGTCGGACGCCGCCAGGTCTCCAGGTGACATGGATTGCTGATGCAGTTCCTCAGTTCCAGGCGGTTCCCGCCCTGCGCGAAGACAGTACCAACGGCACGTGAGAAGGTTCCGCCCCGGGCAGGATAGAGAGTTCGCACACCCTTATAGCCATGTGTGCCAAACGGGCGGACCTGCAGCGCCAGTTTTCCACTATGTGGTCCCGTAGAATAATATCCGCGATATCCGCCGTACTGCGGATCGGACTCCGAGACCTCGATGGTATGGTTTTCCTCATCGATCCATCGTCCATTGATCGATTGGGCCATGGCGGAGGTGGAGAGCAACACCATCGCCCAGCCGGCGATCGCGGCAGCCGTATGCCGGCGGCCTATCATGGCGCCCAGGCGATCGATCAACTGCAATCCACGTATCATCCCCCGTATCATCAAGGTGTCCTCTGCAGGCGCATGTCGGGCTGGCGGATGGCCGGACGCGGCATTGGTTTGCGTATCTCGTCCCTGATCGCAGGAGCGAGTTGCGGCGGCCGCCGCAGCTGTCGCCGCCACGTTTCCGTCCTACATCGAGGCCTCCTGTGGTCGGGACCGATGCAACTCGTCAGTTCGAGGCCCCCGCCGCCGATCCTGACGGAAACATGGCTGACCCTCGGTCCGTCATCATATACATAGCTCTGGCCCTGATAGCCGCCTGTCCCGGACGGGCGAACTTGCAACGCCAGTTTTCCGTTGTCCGGTCCGGTACGGTAGTGTCCTAGATACTCGGTCCCGGACTTCGAGACCTGCACGATCTGGTCTTCGACATCGATCCATTCTCCGCTGATCGACTGGGCCGACGCGGGAACGGAGAGCGCCCAGAATGCCAGGCCAGCCGTCGCCGCGACGACGCCAGGGCGCCAGAGGGTATCGGGACGATCGACCGGGGTCAGCCCGCGTGTCATCAGGGTGTCCTTTGCAAACGAATGTCAGGCTGCCGAATGACCGGTCGCGGCATTGGTTTGCGTATCTCGTCCCTGATCGCGGGGGCGAGCTGCGGTGGCCGTTGCAATGCTCGCCGCCACGTCTCGACGGTCAGGCAGGCATAGCCGTCGTCAAAGCTGGTGCAAGCCACAAGATTGAGTTGACCCGACCGGATGTTGGCCTTGACGTCCATCGGTCCTGTGCCGCCCTGGTGGTTGAACAGCTTGCCTGAATATTGGCCAGGCGCGGTGCTCAGGACAGCCATGGCCATTTTCCCAGAGTTGGGACCGGAGGTGAAGGTGCCGACATACCGTCCGTTGGAGGAAGATACGCGTACCGTGTTGTCCCTGCTAGTAAGCCAGTCGCCGGTGATCGTCTGCGCCGGCGCCGATGCAACGCCCGCAAACAAGAGTGCAAGAACAATTGCGGGTCGGGCAATCATGCGCGCCTCCAATGTTCGTCCCTCCAGTGTTCGTCGACCTCAGCCTGGCAGCGTCGCAACCGTTCCGCATCGTTCAAATGAAGGATGATCGGCAGAAAGGGAGGCCGGAGCGGTTCGAACCCGGCTCTGTCTCGCGGGGCCAGGCCAATGCACGCGCCACACTTCTCGGAAATCGTCCTTTTTCCGTCACGCGAAATGTTTGTCGCGCGTCATTCCTCGAAACCCTTCAGACGTTTGTAGCCCGGCCTCGGTTTCAGAGGCCCCCTTCTGCCTATGACGCTGAATGTCGGTTTGCATTCGCCATTATTGATGATGGTGGCGCCGGCATTGCTGGCCACACATGAATTGCTGTAGGTCTTCGGAAGGAGATTATCGATCTGGCCGCAAACCGGCCTGTAATTCATGGTGCACATGACTTGACTGGACGCAGGACCTTGACTGGGCGCAGGACCCTGCGCGCCGGAGCCTGGCGCGGGACCACCTTCAGGCTCGACCACAACGCATCCGGCCAGCATTGCGATGGCAGCACCAGTCATCCACAGTCGTATTGCGGTCGATCGCATGATGCACCTCGATTTCCATCCATTGGCATAACCGGGACTATGCGTTCATTTGAGTGGCACTGCCTCCTTCGATTGAAGGAGATGATCGAGCTTCGCCACACGCTCCAGATGCGTTTGATGAGAAGTGGCCTGGCACGGCGTTTCAACGATCTGGTAGCAACAGCCCGTTGACCAGCGCGGCAAGCTGGCTCTGTCGATGGCAGCCGGTCTTGCGAAATACTTTCGACAGATGGGTACGGACCGTGGTCACGTTGATCCCGAAGTGCCGAGCGATCTCGAACACCGAATGGCCGTTGCCGATGCACGAAGCGACCTGAGCCTCGCGTCTGCTGAGACGGTAGTGATCGAACAGCGCCGATACATCCTCATCCGTCGTCGCCACCACGGCAGCCTGTTCGATCCTGACGATGGCCTTGCGTTCGGTCGTGCGGCGGCCGGCGGGCACGACGACGACCCTTAGCGGCACCGAACCCTCCTTCGACGGAAGGGTCAGCTTGCCGCCCCGACCGGGTGTGCCGTCGATACGAAAACAGACGTCTGCGACCAGTCGGCGGATAGCGCGCGTCGTCATCGTATCCACGGCCGCGAGATACCCGTCAATCTCGAAGAGTTGTGAACGTTCCGCGATCAATCTGGCGGCGGCCGCGTTGCGGGACAGGATCAGCAGATCCTGCGAAACTTCGAAGCGCGCCCTTTGCCGCGACCCCATAACCTCTCTCTTCGATGCCACAGCTTTTGCGTCGGAAGCCGGATTGCATCGTTTCAGAGAAACAGTCGCACCAAATCCTTCAAATGAACGATGCGGTGCTGCCGTCCTCGTTCGTATCTTTACCGTTCGATCGTCAGCCGATGCCTGGACGGAAAGTATGGCGGAACACAGGAACGAGCAGCCCGACACGGACTCACCGAATGCGAGGATATCCGCGGTCGAACGACAACGTTTTCTGCGCCGGGTGCTGAATGCGGTGCATTTGGGGCCGCTGATCTTTCTCGGGGTCGGCGCGGTGATGACACTGTCGATGGTGATGACCTCGACGGGCAGCTTCCCCACCGCCGGGTTCGTCTTCTTCGCCATCCTGTCGGTGATCATGAGCCTGGCGCCGTTTGCGATCGTCGGCGCGATAGGCTTCTTCGTCTACAAGAGCTTTCGCCAGAAGGCTTCGCGGGGAGTGGCGGAGAATATCACTGCCGAGGATCGCGCCTTTGGACGGACGCTGGCTTCCGATGAGGCCCGCGCGGCTGCGCTTGCCACACCTGAAATCCGGGAGGCACTGGGAGAACTTGAGACGGTTCGAAAGACGATCGCCGAGGAAATCACCAAGAGGCGCCGGCTGTACGTGCCGGTGGGCATCGCGCTTGGCATTCTCGGGGCGGTGGCGGTCTGGTATGGCGGTAGGGGAGGCGCTGGTTCGGTCCTTATTCCGATGGCGGTGGTCTTCTTTTTTGGCCCGATCGGCGCCCGTATGCTGGCGGATCGCCTGCCGGCAGCGAACCGCTATGCTGGCGATTTCAAGAAGACGGTACTGCCGAAGCTCCTGTCGCGCTTCGGCGATTTCGAGTACCTGCCTTCGGCTCCGCCTCCGATGCTCGATCGCCTGGCCGAGACAGGGCTTCTGCCGGCGCACGAGCCAGATCAGCGCCGTTCCGACGACACCATCGCGGGGTTGCATCATGGGCGCAGCCTGCGGATCGACGACCTGGAACTGAAGGGCTGGCGCCGGAAGCCGAAAGGCGGGAAATCGCTAGAGACCGTGTTCCGGGGTCTGCTCGTGGAGATCGAGGCCGATACGCCCTTTGCAGGCACCACCGTCGTACTCCAGAACCTTCCAACCGTCGACGCTGGCCAACCGCGCAAGGCGGGCCTGCGCCGGATCGGCCTTGAAGACCCGCTCTTCGATGAAACCTACATCGTCCACGGTGATGACGAGGTGTCCGCGCGCGCGCTTCTGACGCCTGCGACGATGGAACGGCTTCTTGTTCTGGTTGACGGCCAGATGTTCCTGACGCCGGGCGTTTTTGCCGAAGGCGACCGTCTGTTTGTCACGTTCCCATACCTGAGCAACGTGATGAATTTCTTCGAGCCGCACGATCTGGCGCGCAACGACGCCGAGGCCCAGCTCGCCTACCAGCTCGGCGATCTCGCCAATGTGTTCTCGCTTGTCGACAAAATACTGGAGACGCAGACGCTGCGCTTCGGGTCGAGACGCGCGCAACCCGCAAAATGACGAAAGGTGCCCGGATATGACGACGATGCTCATCATCCTTGCTGCCCTGGCGGCAGTTCTCTACGGCTGGTATGCGGTCATCGTGGCCCGCCGCAACAAGGTTGGTGAGGCGCTGGGCGGCATCGATGCACAGTTGCAGCAGCGCCATGATCTGATCCCGAACGTGCTGGCGATCGCCAAGCGCTTCCTCGATCACGAGAAAGGCCTTCTCAACGAACTGACCGAATTGCGCGCACGGGCAATGCCGCAGGTCGGCGAGCGCGATTTCGCCAAGATCGCAGAGAAGTTTCGCACGGAAGGCCAGATCAGCACGGATCTGGCGCGCATATTCGCTCTTGCGGAGAACTATCCCGAGCTCACTTCGAGCGGCCCGATGATCGAGGCGCAGCAGGCCTATCGCGATGTCGAGAACAACATTGCTGCCGCGCGCAGGTTCTATAACAGCGCGGTCAACGGCCTACGCACGATCGTCGAGATTTTCCCGGGCGGCATGCTCGCTGGGATCGCGGGTGTGACCACACTACCTCCGTTCTACGAAGCATCGGAAGGCGCCGCGGTGCCAGTCGACGCGGCGAAGCATCTCTAGAGCATTTTGCAGTCAGGTGGTTACACCTGGCGCCCGCACAAATGCGGAAAGGAGTATCCGTGATGCCTGACTCATCCGCATTGGCGGGCCGCCGCGATCACGGCTGGAATTGCGTATGCGGCGGCGTGGTCGTCCTTGCCCTGATCGCGACCACGCCGACGGTTGCACAGACGACGGATGTCGAAAAGGCCGCTACTGCCTACGTCACCGCCAATGGCTTCGTTGCGCACGATCCCGGCGCTGTGATGGCTTCCCTTGACAGCCTGTTTGGCCCTGACGAGGGCATGACCCGCCAGGACACCGACGTATCCGCCGTCGAGAAGTCCCTGCTGTTGCTGGAAGCGCAGGAACCGCCGCTTGGACGGGTCCGCTATATGCTTCGATACGGCGAGGTCGAACTTGGCGAAACCACGCTCTCGGTGGTCGACGTCCGGCGCTACAATCTCGGTCCGGCCATTCGAGAGGAGACCATCGAGGCATATGGCGCCGGGAACACGGCGGAGCCGGAGACCTTCGGCGTCGGGCCGCATGTCGGGTGGCGCATCGCTTTCCAGCCGGGCTCGAAGGCCGCAGCCATGGTCGTCGCGGCAGGCAGGCGTGAAATCCCCGATGCGGAGGCTGCCGGCGACGACTGTCGCGCGCGCCGGTGCCTCGATCTGGACCTTCTCGATAACCATGCGGAATGGGTGCAACTTGCTGAGCCTGTCAGAGAACCCTCGACCGGCTATCCTGCCGTCTCGCCGACCCCGTTCGGCGACGAACAGGTCGAAGACCAGACGCCGGCCTATGTCGCCCTGCAACTGGCAATGGCAGCCGGCATCGCGAACGAAGACGGCGACGGCGGCCTCCCCTGGGACGTGGAGCAGCGACAGGGACCGGCAACGGACGAGCCGTTGTTCGTCGTCGTCATCGACCGGAATCTCGGGCAGGAGACAATGACCGACGCCGCGCTCGGAATTCCCAAACTCGGCAAGGAAAGCGAAGAACGCTGGGTGCGACGCTTCGGTGATGTCTCATATCAGACCTATCAGATCTCCAACGGCCCGCTGCGTCGGCGGATCGAATAGGTCTTTCCTGGCGCAGGATGTGGCGATCGAAGACAAGGCGCGATGTACCGTTGAAACCTGAGAGGATAAATCCGATGACCCGTTCGGCCGACCCGAGGCCCGATAGCCGTTTCTCCATCGCACTAGCTGTGATCGTCATGAGTTCGGCAACCACGGGCCTGCCGCTCCTGCTGATGTCGCCGGCCGAGGCGGCGACGACTTGCATCAAGATGCCATGCGGAGGCACCGCGAAGAGCATATCCGGCAGTACCGATGGATTCCCTGCCGAAGAGCCAGATTTTTCGGGCAGCTTTCGTGTCAAATACAGCCCTATCATGTGTGTGAAAGCCCCATGCCCGCCCGGTAGCTACTCGATACGCGCGAGCGCCCCCGGCGAGTTCAATGCGCGCGTGGGACGCGTTGTCCTGCGTGCTGCGAACGGAGAAACCGAGATATTTCACGGTCGTTACATCGGCGACCGGGGGCTTTCCGTGGCAGGCGACGTCTGGATTGACGGCCACATTGCCTATGTTGCAGTAAGGCGCACGATCGACAACGATTGAGCGCGGGCGCGCTTCTCCAACAATTCGATCTGCGATCCATCGCGAACGCCGGTGCCGACGGCATGCGACAGCCGCGAAGGAATTCGTCCGGACAGTTATCATTTGGTGACTGTCCGGACGAATTCCTTCGCACATACTCGCACCGTTATCCACTGCTGTACCTTGGGACGGGGCACAGCCGCTAGACGAAAGGGCGGCAGGTGAATCTGGAAAAAAGACTCGAACGAACCGACTTTCCCGGTTCAGTGGTATCGATAGTAAAGTCAACAGATACGACCGAAATTGAAACGGCAGTGGTCGTTGATCATGTCTTGCATGTGGTCGCAATGGGTGTGGCGCCGGAAGTCGAGTGTACCGGTGTCTATATAGCCTGTGACCGGTTCACGACCGGCAGCGCCTATTGGGACTCTCGCATTCGCCAGCTTATAGCCGCCGGATCTCCTGCCGAGATGTACCTTCCACATGTCGATGGGGAACCGGCGATTTCGATCCTGCCCATAACCTCGACGGAGGATGCTGATTACCAGCGTAATGCAATAATCGTCATTCGTAGATCGAGGGAGCCGCAGGACCAGATCGACGTCATTCGTGAAGCATGCGGCCTGACGACGACCGAGACGGAAGTCTTACGCTACATCTACAAGGGCCTGAACACGGTTGGCGTTGCCCGCGCCCTTGGTATCGCCAACTCCACGGCGCGAACGCACCTTCACCACATCTTCGACAAGACATCCACATCACGTCAAAGCGAATTGGTGTATTTCGTGGCAAACTATCCAAAAGGTTGAGCGGTGGGTGACCGACGACATGATGAGCCTGCGTGCGCTTGTGAAGAAGGGCGCGAACCAGGGAGCTTCTACAATAGAGGAGAACGTTGCGCTATCGAGCACGGTTCATCAAAATAACCCAAGCGCTCTGACGGGCAGGGGGGCAATGTCCGAAGATGCAACTCTGATCGACCGCATCTACGAGGCCGCATTCGTGCCAGAGGAATGGCAGGCGGTGTTTGATGAACTGTCTTCCAAATCGGGATCGGCGGCAGGCCAATTGTTGGTGTTCAGCACTGTGTGGAGTGCACCCTGCTTACACGGACGCACCTAATCGACCTGTTCCGGCAGACTTCGGGATTGGCTTCAGACAAGGCTTGAACCTGACTGCTATCGCTATGCCGGATTTCGCGCCATCATCAGCTTGCCTGGCGCTCCTGGGGAGAGGCGGCTTGATTCGCGCGATGGCGGGCAGCGCTGCGATATGTGGGGTCTCCGCGCCGCCCGCCATCGGGTCATGCTTGATCCTACTGCCGTTGAGTTCTGTCATGGGCGCCTGCTGGCCCTTCCGCTGCAAACGCCTCTTTCCCCTTTTCGACCCACAGTTTCCGTGCCCGTTCCCCGTCCTCGCTGTTGAGCTTGTCGGCCATCCAGAGCAGCGCGCCGTAGATCATGGCGCGGTCGTCATTGGTCAGGTCCACGACGCCCGCCTTGACGACGAGGCCGCCGAGTTCGATCAGATGCCGCGTGCGCTTGCGGCGTTCGACCTGCCAGCTTCGCATATCATGCCGCGCCCGTTGCGCCTGATGCCGGTTGCGCGCTGCCCGGTTGCGTTGGAGCGCCGCCAGTGTTGCGATCAGGCGCTGATGCAGTTCGCCGCGACCGACCATGAAAGAACGCAGCACCGCGCTTGGCCCACGCCTCCCTCTTAGCGGCATCTTTGGTTTCGGCCAGCGCGACCAGCGCGCCCGCCAGTTCCTCGGCGGTGAGGTTGTCCGCCCCGGTGGCGATGACCAGTTCGCCGAGTTGCTGCACCTTGCGGGTTTTGAGTTCCCGTGTCTTGTTTTCAAGCGCTTTCAGTTCCGCGTCATAGTCTCTCGGTTTCCGCATTCTCATGCCCTTTCCCGGTGGCAAGTGGTTGATGCAGTAAGGATAGTTGTGCTGGCTGCTGAACGCAGTAATGTTGCCGGGACGGTCTGGCACGGGCCGGTCCATCCCGAGATTTTTTCGAGGGAGGGCGCGCTTATACGTCGTTCCGACGTGCGCTTGGCCGTGCCAATGCTTGATCGCGATGGCGATCTATCATCTTCACGTCAAGGTCATTGGCCGCAAGGCCGGGTCGAGTGCGGTGGCATCCGCCGCCTACCGCTCGGCCTCGCGACTGCGTGACGAACGCATCGACCGCGTGCAGGACTTTTCCGCCAAGCGCGGCGTCGTCCACTCCGAGGTGCTGTTGCCCGAGAACGCACCTGAGGCATGGAGCGACCGCGAACGGCTCTGGAACGATGTGGAGGCGTTCGAGGTACGCAAGGACGCCCAGCTTGCCCGCGAGGTGGAGTTCGCCATTCCGCGCGAGATGACGCAGGCGCAGGGCATCGAGCTTGCCCGAGACTTCGCGCAGGCCGAATTTGTCGATCAGGGCATGATCGCCGATCTGAATGTGCATTGGGATTTTGCAGAGGACGGAAGCCCCAAGCCCCATGCCCATGTCATGCTCACCATGCGCAGCGTGGACGAGAACGGTTTCGGCCCGAAGGTGCGGGATTGGAACCGCACCGAGATGGTGGAGCGGTGGCGCGAACGCTGGGCCGAGCATGTCAACGAGCGGCTTGCCGAACTCGACATAGACGCCCGCATCGACCATCGCAGCCTTGAGGCGCAGGGCATCGGGCTTGAGCCGCAAAGCCAGATCGGCGCACCGGCGCAGCGCATCGAGGGAGAAGGGATCGAGGCCGCAGACCGCGCCGACATGCACCGCGAGATCGCCCGCAACAATGGCGCGCGCATCATCGCCGATCCATCGGTAGCGCTGGACGCGATCACGCATCAGCAATCGACCTTCACGCGCCGGGACATGGCGATGTTCGCGCACCGGCACAGTGACGGCATCGAGCAGTTCAACGAGGTCATGGGCGCGATGCGCGGTGCGCCCGATCTGGTCGAGCTTGGGCAGGACGGACGCGGCGAGGATCGGTTCACCACCCGCGACATGATCGAGGCCGAACAGCGCCTGCACCGCGCTGCGGAATTGATGGCGGAGCGCGAGCGCCATGAGGTGAACGAAGCCGATAGAGAGGCAGCACTTGCCCGCGCAGAACAGCGCGGCTTTGTCCTGTCCAGCGAGCAGGCCGAGGCGCTGGCGCATGTCACGGACGGGCGCAACCTTGGCATTGTCGTCGGCTATGCCGGGACCGGAAAGAGCGCCATGCTAGGCGTCGCGCGCGAGGCATGGGAGGCAGCGGGCTACGAGGTTCGCGGCGTTGCCCTGTCCGGCATCGCGGCGGAAAATCTGGAAAGCGGATCGGGTATTGCATCGCGCACCATCGCCAGCATGGAACATGGCTGGAAACAAGGCCGCGAGATGCTGACCAGCCGCGACGTTCTTGTCATCGACGAGGCGGGCATGGTCGGCACGCGGCAGATGGAGCGCGTGCTCTCCCATGCGCAAGAAGCGGGCGCAAAGGTCGTGCTGGTCGGCGATCCGCAGCAATTACAATCCATTGAGGCGGGCGCGGCTTTCCGCTCGATCCATGAGCGTCATGGCGGCGCGGAGATCGGCGAGGTTCGCCGCCAGCGCGAGGACTGGCAGCGGGATGCAACGCGCGATCTTGCGACCGGCAGGACGCGAGATGCGATCCACGCCTATGACGCGCACGACATGGTGCATGAAGCACAGACCCGCGAGCAGGCGCGTGACGATCTGATCGACAGATGGGACCGTGACCGGCAGGCGGCACCGGACAGCAGCCGCATCATCCTCACCCATACCAATGCCGAGGTGCGCGAACTCAACGAGGCAGCGCGCGACCGGATGCGGGCGGCTGGCGATCTTGGAGAGGATGTGCGCGTGACAGTCGAGCGCGGCGAACGCAGCTTTGCCGCCGGGGATCGCGTGATGTTCCTGCAAAACGAGCGCGGGCTTGGCGTGAAGAACGGAACGCTCGGCACCATCGAGGTAGTCAGTGCGCAGAGCATGACGGTGCGCACCGATGACGGGCGCGACATCTCGTTTGACCTGAAAGACTACGACCGCATCGACCACGGTTATGCCGCGACCATCCACAAGGCCCAAGGCATGACGGTGGACCGGACGCATGTGCTGGCAACGCCGGGCATGGACGCCCACGGCAGCTATGTCGCCCTGTCGCGCCACCGTGACGGCATGGACCTGCATTACGGCAGCGACGATTTTTCGAGTCAGGACAAGCTCATCGACACCCTGTCGCGCGACCGCGCCAAGGACATGGCGACCGACTACGAACAGCAGATCGACCCGGCGCAGGACTATGCCGAGCGGCGCGGCATCAGTTTCCGCGCCCGTGTCGCCCAGATCATGCGCAGAATCGTACCGGAGAATGTCCGCGACAGCATCGAGAACATCATCGATGGTTTGCGGTCCCCCGGCGATGGCGTGCCGGGCTCCAGGGCCGGAGCCGGGCCGGAAAGGGAGGCTGTCGGGAAGGACGCGGGCCGCGAAGCCACGTCAGCTGAGCAGGACGCGGAGAAGGCGTTGCGCCGTGCCCGTGGGCGGGCATTTGTTCGTCATGCCCGTGCCGTCGATGCGATCTTCAGGGCGCAAGAGCGGGATATCGCCGCCACACCCGAGCAGGTGCAGGAGTTGCACGAGGCCCGTGCCGGGTTCGATGAACTTCGCCCGCACGGTTCCCATGATGCGGAAGCTGTCTACAAGAGAAACCCCGACTTTGCTGCCGATGTCGCCTCCGGCAATGCAGAGCGGGCTATGCCTGCACGGCATGCCCTGCAACAGGAAACCGAGATGCGGCAGAACCCCGAACTGCGCGCCGATCGTTTCGTGGAGCGGTTCCGGGACCTCAAGCAGACCAGCGAGCAACACTATGCGGCGGGGAATTATTCTGGCCACAGGGCGGCACGGGCTGAACTGGGCAATATGGTTGATGGCCTGCAACGCGACCCCCAACTCGAATCCCTGCTTGCCAGCCGCAAGCGTGAACTCGGCATCTCATTCGACTCAGGGATGGGCGTCGGGCGTGACATTGCCCTCGGTCTAGGCTTGGGCAGAGGCCGGGGGCTGGACATCGGCATGTAGAACCATCCTATTTTCCGCCGATTGTACGCTATAGCCCTACCGCGCCTAAATATCTGTTGCGCAACGGTAATTCATTCTCCTGTCTGGTCTCTGCAATCGTCAGAAACAGCCAGAAGGAGGCAAGGCAGCCATGCGTCAACCAGACCGCATCATCCGATTTGACACTGTCCGCGACCGGACGGGCCTGTCCCGGTCCACCATCTATCGCAAGATCGCCGAGGGCACCTTTCCAGCCCAACTCAAGATCAGCACCAATGGCGCGGGATGGCGGGAATCCGATATCGACCGCTGGGTTGCCGATCCTGCCAGGTGGCGACCGGAGGAAGAGGCCGGTGATGGTCGGTGATGGAAAGCGCTTGGGCGGAGAGAAACCCGCCAATGACAATCGTACTCCGCGCGGACAGGAAACCGTGAGCGAAAGCGATATATCCGGGCGGCTGAATACGGTGGTGTTGTCCATTGCCCGGCTGATCGGCAGACGGATGGCACGCGAGGACCATGAGAAAGCCGTCCATGCCGCCAATGACAATGCGCCCCCCGAAGCAGGTGACAATGACGGATGATGCTATGACCCGTATCGCTACGGGACATCTCGCATGACTGGGTGCGGTAAGTACAATGTTGACATCTTATGGGATGTCTATAAATTATCCTCTATGAGACTGGTTCTGGACACCAATGTGATCGTGGCGGCCTTTCGCAGTCGCAATGGAGCGAGCAACCAGCTTTTGCGGTTCGTCGACCGGGGCATCCTGACGCCTCTTTGTTCGACGGCCCTGTTTCTGGAATATGAGGCGGTGCTGAGCCGGGAGGAAATCCGGAAGGCGACAGGCCACAGCCTGGAGGATGTTGCGGCGGTCATGAGCGCGCTGGCCGCCGTGTCCGTGGGCGTTGATATTTCGTTCCGAACGCGGCCCATGCTGTCCGACGCCGCAGACGAGATGGTGCTTGAGGCGGCCCTGAACGGAGAGGCCGAGGCCGTCGTAACACATAACGTCAAGGATTTCCGCCCCGCCCTCAAGCTGGGCGTGACCGTCGCAACACCGGGAGAGATCGTTAGGAGACTGAACACATGACACAGGCCCAACGTTACAAATATCCACTGCAACTGCCGCAGTCACTAAAGGAAACGGCGGCACGTCTTGCACAGGAGGATGGTGTATCGCTCAATCAATGGATCATCTCAGCCGTGGCGCAGAAGATCGGAGCCATAGAGACGGCTGACGATTTCTTGAAAGCGCGTGCCGGTACGGCGAAGCGCGGCGACCTGACGAAGCTTCTGGACCGCGCGCCGGATGTGCCGCCGACGCCGGAGGATGCCGTCAAAAACTGACCGAAAGGAACTGCCATGACCCGCGCTGTGCTTTATGCCCGCTATTCCTCCGATAATCAGCGGGAGGCCTCGATAGAGGATCAATTGCGGCTGTGCCGTGAGCGTGCGGAGCGTGAAGGCTGGCAGATCGTGGAAAACTATACCGACGCCGCAGTTTCCGGCGCGAGCATGATCCTTCGACCGGGGATAAAGACGCTTCTCGTAGATGCTCAGGATGCGCGCTTCGACGTGGTTCTGGCCGAAGCACTCGACAGGCTGTCCCGCGATCAGGAAGACATCGCGGCACTGTTCAAACGGCTTCGCTTCGCTGGCGTTCGCATCGTTACCCTCTCGGAGGGAACGGTCGACGAGCTGCATGTCGGCCTAAAAGGCACTATGAACGCTCTCTTCCTGCGTGACCTCGCTGCCAAGATAAGGCGCGGCCAGTCCGGCCGCGTCATCAACGGATACTCCGCCGGAGGCCTGTCCTACGGATATCGTGTGGTCAAGAAG
Source organism: Chelatococcus sp. YT9 (assembly GCF_018398315.1). NCBI lineage: Bacteria > Pseudomonadati > Pseudomonadota > Alphaproteobacteria > Hyphomicrobiales > Chelatococcaceae > Chelatococcus > Chelatococcus sp. YT9. The sequence continues at coordinate 641,617 of NZ_JAHBRW010000001.1, read as the reverse complement.
CTCGACGAGCGAGGGGAGCCCATCAGAGGCCTTCGTCAAGTGGACGAAGAGCAGGCCGATGTCATTCTCCGTATCTTCCAGGAATTTGCTTCGGGGCGTTCTGCCCGGACTATCGCTGCCGGCTTGAACCGCGACGGTATTCCCTCACCATTCGGTCGAGAATGGGGAGCCTCGACAATCAATGGCAATCTCAAGCGTCGCAGCGGCATACTCTACAACGAGGCCTATATCGGACTCCTGGTCTTCAATCGCATTCAGATGGTCAAGGACCCGCAGACCGGTAAGCGCGTCTCCCGCCCGAACCCGCCGGAACAATGGCAGGTGGTGGAGGCATCCCATCTTCGCATTGTCAGCGACGAATTGTGGAACGCCGCCCAGGCACGAAAGAAGCTCTATGGTGGAACCCGGCTTCATAAACGTCGAAGGCCGAAGCACATGTTCTCCGGTCTTGTGCGATGCGGTTGCTGTGGCGCTACCTACACCATCAAGTCGCAGGATCAACTCGCCTGCACAGCGCATAGGGAACGGGGAACTTGCACGAACAACCGCACTGTCCGTGTGCCCGACCTCGAACGCCGTGTGCTTGAAGGCATCAAGCAGCGGCTACTCGCTCCCGATGCGATTGCTGAATTCCTCGTTGAGTATCATGCCGAAAGGAAGCGCCTCAATACGAGAATGCGGCATGACCGGCAGCAGATCGGTAAACGGCTTGCCAATCTCGAAAGGCAAATTGCGAATATCATCGACGCTATAGCCGATGGTGTTGCAACGACAGGCATGAAGTCGCGACTAATCGAGATGGAGGCGGAAAAGGAGCGCCTTGCCTCCGATCTGGCTGCGATTTTGGATGCCAGCGATGTCGTGGAATTGCATCCGGCTTCGATTGAGGTTTATCGCCGTAGGATCGCCGAATTGCAGGAGGCGCTGCACTCCAACGAAGATGATCGCAGGGAAGCGGTTAATGCCATTCGGTCGCTTGTTACAAGCATCGAAGTCATGCCGCGCGAAGGGCGTGGGAAATTTGACCTCACCGTCAACGGCGCACTGGCAGAACTGCTCAATCTGCCTCGCCGAAAACCAGGCGAGCTGCCAAACACTGCAATGGTGGTAGCGGAGGAGGGACTCGAACCCCCGACACGCGGATTATGATTCCGCTGCTCTAACCAGCTGAGCTACTCCGCCAAAGCGATGCAACCGCATCGACGCGGATGCGATATAAGGAAGGGGCGGGGTAGCTGTCAATTGCTTGGTTGGGGAAAAGTTGGACAGGCCGGGCGGCGGGTGCGCAGAGATGGCTCCAATGGCACCGCATGGCATACCCTCGTCCGGGTATCGGTGTGCCGTGCCCTATCGTTTCAATCCGCTGGTTTGCCTTGGTGCGACCTGGTGGCGCCCAAAGATTATGCGGGTCGGTTCCGCAAGGCTAAAAATATCCTCGTGTAGTGGCAGTCATTTAGCGGTGTTCGGGTCGACGCGCCGGCCGGCAGGCCGCGGGAATGCCCAAAAACCCGCCGATATGCGCATGCGGCTTAGTCATCGCATTTTCTGATATCGAATGCCTCGATTTATAATTGGACGCTTTTTCTTGATCGATCCACAGTTGAGCCGGACGGAAGCTACCGGATCTTGCTGCGGATTGATCAATGGCCTATGCTCAAACACATGATGTTGAAGTAGTCAGTGATGAACGCGAGGCGATTGATCCCGTTCATCTGCAAATTCTCTGGAATAGATTGATTTCGATCATGGATGAGGCTGACGTTGCGCTTCTCCATTCGGCATTTTCTACTATTGTTGCAGACTCTAGGGATTATGCGGTTATTCTGCTGGACCGGCAGGCACGTTCGATTGCGCAGGCCCAGATCTGTGTTCCAGCCTTCACTTGTTCGCTGCCAAGTGCAGCACGGACCATGCTGCAGCAGTTCCCGGCTGAGACACTGAAGCCAGGTGACGTGCTCTTCACCAATGACCCGTGGATCTGTCACGGTCATCTCCCCGACTTCTACGTCATCAAGCCGATTTTCCATCGCGGCGAGATCGTGGCCTATTACGCGGCGGCGGCCCATGTCTCCGACGTCGGCGGACGGATGGATGAGCTCATAGCCCGCGATGTCTATGAGGAGGGAATCCGGCTTCCGCCTTGCAAGATCTACGAAGCTGGCAAACCCAACCAGCCTATTATGAACGTCATCGCGGCCAACACCCGCCACCCGCGACTGGTGCTGGGCGACCTCGGCGCGATGACCGGAGCGGCGACGGTTGTCGAGGAGCGGATCGGTCAGTTCATCGCCGACTATGGTGTGAAGGCGCTCGACGGTGTGGCTGAGCAGATCCTGTCACGCTCCGCGCAGGCCATGCATGATGCCATCACCGCATTGCCGGATGGCGACTACCCCTACGAGATTGAATGCGACGGCTTCCGCAAGCCGACGCGGATCAAGCTCAATCTCCAGGTGCGCGGCGACGCCATGATCCTGGACTACACCGGGTCGGATGATCAGCGCGCCGATGCTTCCATCAATTGCGTGCTGAATGTCACTCACGCGCATTCCATGTTCGCGGTGAAATGCGCGCTCGTTCCGACAGTCCCCAACAATGAAGGCTTGTTCGGGCCTGTGACGACGCTAGCCCCGGAGGGCTCAATCCTGAATGCCCGTTTCCCGGCGCCGGTGCGAGCCCGATCGATGACAAGCTTCCACCTGCACAACGCCATCTTCGGCGCGCTCAGGCCCTTCGTGCCGGACCGTGTGCAGGCCGGTTCGGGCTCCTTCTGGTGGATGACGTGCTCTGGGCGGGATGCCGCGAACGAACCCTTCTCGGTACATGTGCTGCCTAATGGCGGGACTGGCGCGGTGCGGGGCAAGGACGGCTTCCCCACCATGGCCTTTCCCGGCAATGGCAGCCTCACGCCGATCGAGATCATTGAAAATCGCGCGCCGCTCGTCGTCACCGAACGCTCGATGGCGACGGATTCGGGTGGTGCGGGCGAGTTCCGCGGCGGGCTCGGGCAGGTGATCCGCGTTCGCACCCTGCGGGGCCCGGCCAATCTCACCCTGCGCCCGGACAAGGTCGTCTTCCCGCCGCCGGGCCTCGATGGCGGATTGCCGGGCGGCAAGGGGGAGTTCCTCATCGATGGCGAACAGGCGCCTTTCGAGCCCTTCACGCTGCAGGAAGGGCAGGAGTTGACGCTGAAACTGCCCGGCGGCGGAGGCTATGGCGACCCGAGCCGCCGCGATCCTACGGTGCTCGCCGCAGATATCCGCAAGGGCTTCGTCAGCCGGGAGAAGGCGGAAGAGCTTTATGGCGTGGTTCCGGAGGCTGAGTGAACACCATGACCAAGACATTACGCCTCGGATTTGATATCGGCGGCACATTCACGGACTTCGTTCTGCTTGATCCCACAACCGGTCACCAGAGCATCGCGAAATGCCTCACGACCCCGCACGACCCGGCGGAAGGTGTGCGGCAGGGGCTCTCCGAGCTCTTCGGCAATGCGGATGTCGACGCCGATGCCCTGGACATCGCGGTTCACGCCACAACCTTGATCACTAATGCGCTCATTGAGCGGCGCGGAGCGCGGACAGCACTTATCGCGACGGCCGGCTTCCGCGACACCGTCGAGATGGCCACCGAGCTTCGCTACGACAACTATGACGTACAGATGGACATGCCGACGCCTCTGGCGGACCGGGATCTGCGCTTCGACGTGACAGAGCGGCTGGACCGCGACGGCAACGTGCTGGTGCCCTTGGACGAGGACGCCGTGCGCGCTTTGGCGAAGACGCTTGCCGCCGAAAAGGTCGAGGCTGTCGCCATCGTTTACCTCCATGCCTTCCGGAATCCCGCGCATGAGCGCCGTACGGCGGAGATCCTCCAGCAGGAATTGCCGGATCTGCTGATTAGCTGCTCCAGCACGGTTTCCCCGGAAATCCGCGAATATGAACGCAGCACGACGACGCTGGCGAACGCCTATGTGCAGCCGATCGTCGGCCATTACCTCGATGCGACGACGGAAACGTTACGCGAGCGAGGCTACGAGCGGCCGCTGCACATCATGGTGTCATCGGGCGGTGTCTCCAGCGCCGAGACGGTCAAGCAATTGCCGATCCGCATGCTGGAATCCGGCCCGACGGCCGGTGTGCTGGCTGCCATCGAATATGGCCGGCGCATGGGTATGCCCAATCTCGTAACCTTCGACATGGGCGGCACGACTGCCAAGATTGGTCTCGTCATCAATCATGAAGCCAAGAAGTCCAATGTATTCGAGGTGGGGCGGGTCTCGCGCTTCCAGAAGGGCAGCGGCTTGCCCATCCGCATTCCGGTCGTGGAACTGATCGAGATCGGCGCCGGTGGCGGCAGCATCGCGCAGGTGGACGGGCTTGGCCTTCTGGCGGTCGGCCCCCGCAGCGCCGGCTCCGCACCCGGGCCCGCATGCTACGGGCGTGGTGGCAAGGCGCCGACAGTGACGGATGCCAATCTGGTTCTCGGTTATCTCAATCCGGACAACTTCCTGGGTGGCGATATGAAGCTCGATGCCAGTGCGGCGTGGGGCGCTGTGGAGGTCGGATTGAGCCGGCCTCTCGGCATGAGCGTTGAGCGCTGCGCCGAAGGTGTGTTCCGCGTCGTCAACGAGAATATGCTTGCGGCCTGTAAGGTGCACATCGCCGAGCGCGGCGAGGATCCGCGCAATTTCTATCTGTTCTCATTTGGCGGGGCGGGCCCCGTCCATGCCTACGAGCTCGCGCGGGCCCTCGGCATGAAGGGTGTGGTGGTGCCACCAGGTGCTGGCGCTGCCTCTGCTTATGGGCTCGTCGCCAGTCCGGTTGCCTTCGACCTCGCCCGCTCGCATGTCACGAGCCTGGACAGAGCCGATTGGTCACGCGTGGTGGCTGTTTACGAAGACATGCGTCAGGAGGGCACCGCCATCCTCGCGGAAGCGGGCATTGGCGATCATGATACCCCCGTCATCCGCCGCTTCATGGATCTGCGCCATCTCGGCCAGGGGCGGGAAGTTGCCGTTGAAATCAATGAGGCCATGTTCGCAGCGGGCGATCTCGAGGGCATAGCCCAGGCGTTCTATGCAGCGCACCGCCTGCGCTACGGGCATGCTCATGACCATTTGCCTGTCGAGCTCATCACCTGTCGGATGACCATCTCGGGACCGCCCGTCCGCCATGCCGGCGGTCCTGAGACCCCCTGCGTCACGCTGGTGGGAACGCCCGAGATGAAGGGCAAACGCGCGGTGTTCTTCCCCGAACTCGGCCGCTATGCGGAGACGGCAATTTACGACCGCAGCCAGCTCATGCCCGGCTCGAGCTTTACGGGGCCGGCGGTGATCGAGGAACGGGAATGCACGATCGTGGCTGGCCCTTCCGCGTCGGTACGCATTGATCCGCACGGAGCAATTTTCCTCGACCTCAAGGAGGCGAGAGGAGCGAGCTGACGCTGCGTCAGGCACCAACGGCAAAGAAGCAAAAGGGGAACAGGCATGAAGATAAACAGGCGTACCTTCAATGCGGCGCTTGCCGGCCAGGCGTTGATCGCAGGCATCCTCGGGCGTGGCTCGTCTGCCATGGCCCTGACAGCGGGAACCTTGACGATAGCACAAGGCTTCGATCCCGTTTCGCTGTGGCCGAACTTCTCGACGACGCAGGAGCAGATCAATGTTGGCAGCGCAATCGTCGAGTCGTTGTTCTGGGTTGACCCCAAGACTGGCAAGACTGAGCCTGTGCTTGGCGAGAGCTATGAGCTGGTTGATCCAAAGACCGTCAAAATCGTTCTTCGGAAAGGCGTGAAATATACAAACGGTGAAGAGTTCAACGCCGACGCAGTGGTTAATACGTTCAAGATCTTCACCGATGTGAAGGTGACACCGGCTTACGGCCGCTATGCTGCACCCATCGACCGCGCGGAGAAGACGGATGACCACACCGTTACGCTCTACCTGAAGCATCCTTATCCCGCATTGCATCTCATTCTCAGCCAGATCTACATCGTGCCGCCGAAATACTGGGCCGAGGTGGGTGGAGCAGAGGGTTTTGGAAAGAAGCCGATCGGCACCGGCCCTTATGTCCTGACGGAATGGGTGCGTGACAATCGCATCGTTATGGACGCCAATGCGAACTACTGGGGCAAGGTGCCGGCAGGCATAAAAAAGCTCGTCTGGCGCCCCGTCCCCGACGACACGGCCCGGACCAACGGTCTGCTCGCTGGCGAGTTCGACATCGCGACCAACATCCCGATATCGGCCGCGGCTCAAATTAAGGCGCAGAAGGGGCTGCGTGTCGTTTCGGTGCCGAGCTACCGCATTTTCACGATCGGGCTCTCGAACCTGCCGGAGCATCCCGGCCCGCTGCATGACAAACGCGTGCGTCAGGCCCTGAACTATGCGATCGACAAGCAGGCTATCCTTGACAGCCTTCTCCAAGGCGAGGGGCGTCTCCTTAGTGGTCAGTTGCTCCGAAAGGAGCAGCTTGGCTTTGACCCCGCGATCAAGGACTATCCCTTTGATCCCGAAAAGGCGAAGGCGTTGCTCGCCGAGGCTGGTTTCCCCAACGGGCTGACGATTACGTTCAAGTTTCCAACGGGTCGCTATGCCCAGGATCGCGAAGTTGCGGAGGCGGTCGCGGGCATGCTCGCCGAGGTCGGCGTGAAAGCCGAGATGGTCTCGCTGGAGGCCGGCGAGTTCTTGCGGCAATTGAGTGCGCGCGAGCTCGCACCGATGGGCTTCGTTGGCCTTGCTCCCGCGGATGATCCCGACCTGCAATGGGCCCAGTATCGCTCGGATTGGCGCTATTCTTATCTCACGCATCCGGAAATCGACAAATTGATCGATGCCGGCGCGAGAGAAGTGGATGCCAACAAGCGCGCTGAAATCTACAAGAAGGCCGCTCAGATCATGCATGACGAGGCTTCGGTGCTGTTCCTCTACCAGGCGGTGGACCTTTATGGGGTAACTGACCGGGTGAAGGACTTCCTGCCGCGTGGCGATCAGCGCTGGGCTCTCTACGGCATGTCAATGTCGTGATCGATGCTGACTACCCTGTCCCGGCGTGTCTCGGGACGGGGCCGTCATCCCGGCCCAGGCCTGTCATTTCAGGCCGGACGCCTTTTAGGCCTCGTGACATGAGGGCGCCATGCTCGGCTATGTGATCAGACGAATCCTCTACACACTGCCGTCGCTCTTCTGCATCCTCTTGGCGTGTTTTCTGCTGACGCGCTTGAGCGGCGATCCGGTCGAACTATTTTTGCCGATCGATGCTTCTGAGGAAGCGCGGCAGGCATTTCGCGAGCAGAACGGGCTCGACAGGCCGGTCGTGGAGCAGTTTTTCGTTTTCACCGAACGCGCGGTGCGTGGTGATTTTGGGAACTCGCTGCGGTTTCAGGAACCTGCAGTCGATCTCTTGATCGAGCGCCTTCCGGCGACGCTTGAATTGGCTTTGGCGACGCTCGCGCTTTCGGTTGTCATCGGAATTCCCGCTGGTATTGCTTCGGCTTACTTCCGCAATTCGCCGCTGGACTTCACGGTACGGGGAGTGACGGCTTTCGGTCAGGCGGTGCCGACCTTCTACTGGGGCATCCTGTCGATCATCATCTTCTCCGTTTGGCTGCGTTGGCTGCCTAGTACGGGCAGCGGCACGATCTGGCATCTGATCCTGCCTGCGACGACCTTAGCCTCGACCATGCTGGCGCTGGTGACACGTGTCATGCGTTCGACGCTGCTTGAGACGATCCGCCAGGATTATGTCCGCACGGCACGCGCAAAGGGTCTGACGGAAATGGCCGTGCTCGTGCATCACGCCGTTCGCAACGCGTTGATCCCGGTCGTAACTGTCGTCGCGCTGCAATTCGGCGTGCTGATGGGAGGCGTCATTGTGACCGAGACCGTCTTCGCATGGCCCGGTGTGGGCCGGCTCGCCATTCAGGCCATCTATGCCCGCGACTATCCCGTAGTCCAGGCTGTCGTGTTCTTCTTCGCGGTGATCTTCGTGCTGTCCAATCTGGCGGCCGATCTTCTCCATGCCGTCCTTGATCCACGCGTGAGGCTGAGATGAGCGCTGTGACACTCACCGTCGGACGCGCGCGCAATCCCAAGCTCGTCGCACTCGGACGCCAGCTCCGCTCGCCGGTTGCACTGATCAGCTTGCTGTTCCTCGCCGTCGTTCTGGTCTGTGCCCTGTTCCCGAGCCTGATCGCGCCATTCGATCCTTATCAGCAGAGCATCATCCGGCGGCTGCGTCCCCCGTCCTTTCTGAGCGGTCAGGGCAGCAACTGGCTAGGCACGGACCAGCTTGGCCGCGATATCCTCTCGCGCATCATCTACGGTACGCGTGTAACCCTGGCGATTTCGCTGGCAGCGGTGATCATCGCCTGCGTCATAGGCACCCTGATGGGCCTGATCGCCGGCTATGCCGGAGGATGGGTGGACGCGCTGGTGCTGCGCGCCATCGATGCGCAATTGTCGTTCCCCGTTATCCTCCTCGTCATCGCCGTCACGGCCGCCATTGGAGCCTCGGTGCCGGTGCTGATCCTGCTGATGGGCATATCCGCCTGGCCTCAGATCGCCCGTATCGTGCGCGCGGATGTCATTTCCGTGCGCGAGCTCGAATATGTGGAGGCCGCGCGCGCCATAGGCGCCCCGCCGCTGCGCATCATCCTGAGGCACATCGCACCGAATGTCCTGTCCGCCTTGATCGTCGTTGCGACCTACGAGCTCTCGCGCATGATCCTCATCGAGGCGACGCTCAGCTTTCTCGGGCTCGGCGTGCAACCCCCCACGCCGACCTGGGGCGGTATGATCAGCGAAGGTCAGAAGTACGTGCAGACGGCCTGGGCGAGTTCAGTATTCCCCGGGGCTGCAATTACCTTCACCATCCTTGCCATCAACATGTTGGGCGATGCCTTGCGCGACGCGCTCGACCCCCGGCTGGCGAACGAGCAGACATGATGTCCTGCTTCTAGTTCCAATGGCTGTGCTGGGCGTGTTCAGACAGCCCGGCCGGCCAAATCCCTGAACAATTGTTGAGAAAGCCTCATGGAGGAAACGATGACGCATGCCAATAAGCCGACCGGCCCCCTGATCATAGACGGCCTCAACTGCGCGGCGGTGACGCGAGAGCAGATGCAGCGCACGCTCGCGGGCGGGGTTTCGGCCATCAACCTCACGGCCACGCGTCCCCAGGCCGGGCTTCACGATTCCCTCCTGCAGCTGGAAGAGTTACGCAACACGGTCGCCGCCATGCCGGACGTTGCCACCATTGTGACCACCGCGGGCGAGATCGAGGCGGCTCACGCGGCGGGTGTCGTCGGCATCATCATCGGCTCGCAGAACTCCCTGATGGTGGAGAGCGACGTCGCCTTGCTCGGCACCTTCAAGCGCCTCGGCATGCGCATCATGCAGCCGACATACAACGAGCGGAACGCCTTCGGCTACGGCGCTTCCTTCGTCAACGACGGTGATCGGGGGATCACCGAGGCTGGCCGCGCTTGGCTCGATGCGATGGAAGCAAATGGCATCATCGTCGATCTCTCCCATTCGGGGCTCACTACCAGCGCCGGCTATATCGCTGCCGCGAAGCGCCCTCTGGTATTCAGCCACGCAAATGCCTACGCGCTGCACCCGAGCCCGCGCAACAAAACGGATGAACTGATCCGCGCCGTGGCGGAAAAGGGCGGCTTGACCGGCGCCGTGGCGTGGCCGCCGCTGCTGCGCTTCGACAGAAGGCCGACAGTCGAGGACGTGGTCGACCACTTCATGCATCTCATCAAGGTCGCTGGCGTTGAACATGTCGGCTTCGGTGGCGATATCCCGGAAGGTTTCCCAGCCAATCCCGCCGGATGGGCCAAGATGTGGGGCCAGCATGGCATCTATCCGAACGTCACCGGCCCCATGGGGGATTGGTACACCTACGAGAATCGCGCCACGGACGGGATCGACACCATGAGCAAGGTCGGCGCCATGTTCGATCGCCTGAAGGCGAGGGGGGTTGCCGAGAGCGACGTCGAAAAGATCATGTCGGGCAACTGGCTGCGCATTATGCGGGATGTTTGGGGCGAATAATCGCGGCATCGCCGGCGAGACGCTTGGCTGCCCTGCGCGCGGGCGCGACCACCTTCTTGGGGCGTCCGCGTGCCCGCTCTGCAATAACCGGCACACCAAATCCTCGCTGGCCCAATGCCGTGATCTCATCGGCAAGCATGGAATGGAAAGTTTTTCCTGCTTCGGAGAGGGGCCGGTTGGCGCAGACGGACATGATCCGAAAAACCGGCGCATCGGGTAGAAGCTTCATTGCGACCAGATCCCGGTCTGAGTCGGCTGAGACGATGAGACCTGGAAGGATCGAACACCAATCGGAGTTTATCAGCACCTTGATCGCAGCGGATAAGGAAGTGATCTCGATTGTCTGGCGGGGCTCGCAACTGTTGTCAGCGAGGTAGCGATCCACGACCTTGCGCCAGCGGCTCCAGCTCGACGACATCACGAGCTTGACGCGGGTGAGTTGGCCGGGCAGGTCCACAATCGGCAGGTCGGCCTCGCGGCTGCGGCAATAAGCGAGATACGCCGGGCTTTCCAGGAGAACCGTTGGGTTCTCGGCGAGATCGGTCTCCGGCATCACCACGAAGGAGAACTCGCCGCGCTTCACCCGCTCGGCCAGGGAGTGGTTTTCATCCTCGATGATGGTCAACGAGACGTTGGGATAGACGCTTACGAAGCTATCGAGCGCAGCCGGCACCACATGCCGGGCGATCCACGGCGTGACGCCTACCCTGAGCTCGCCTTCTTCGCCGCGAAAGCGCTGCAGATCGCGGAGCGCGTCGGCGTGGGAACGCAGCAGGTCCACGCAATGCCTGTAGTAGGCTTCACCCGCCGGAGTCGGCACCACGCGTTTTCCGCGACGGTGGAACAGGCGAACCTTCAGGCTCTCTTCCATGCGATGAATGTGCTGGGATACGCCCGACTGTGTCGCATTCTCGCGCCGGGCGGCCGCCGAGAAGGAAGCTTCCTCAAAGGCTGCCACGAACAACCGGAATTCCTTCAGTCGGCACATGCCACACTCCCGCGCGTTGCCGTCGCCGAACACAAGACCCTTGCTGTCGCGGCGATGGGAAACATGCAGGCTCATTCATGGAAGGGCGGGCTGTCAACTCAGTCGTGCCCAGCCCACTATCGCCGCAAGTGCAGGAGAGGATAGGGACGGCCGTCATGGTCGCGGGACGAACGGCCCGTCTCGACAAAGCCTAGCCGTTGGTAGAAGAGCCGACCGCCCTCGTTTTGCTCGTTGACGTCAACCGTCAGAGTTGACCGGCTGCGCGCCGCCCATTCCACCAGGGTCCGGCCGCCGCCCTGACCGTGATGGTCGGGATGCACGAACAGGCTGTCGATGTGACTGCCGTTCAGTCCGAGGAAGCCGAACGCCCGTCCGGTATCGTCCTCGATGACGGCAAGCTTGGCTGCGGGTAGATAGTGGTTGCGCACCATATCCGCGATGGCTGCCAGATCGCGCGGCGCTAGAAAATGGTGCGTCGCGCGCACAGCGGCCTCCCAGATCGAGAAGAGCCGCTGCGCGTCATCGGGCGTTGACAGCCGGATCTGAGGCCGGATCAACATGGGTTTTCACACCCACTCGCCCTTGCGGAACACAGGGGTCGTGCTTCCATCCGCGCCGATGCCGTCGATGTCGATCTCGTTCGAGCCGATCATCCAGTCGATATGGATGAAGCTCTTGTTGCCACCCTTGGCGGCGATCTCGTCCGCCGTCAGCTTCGCGCCATCAATGAAACACTTGGAGTAGCACTGGCCGAGCGCGATATGGCAGGAGGCATTCTCGTCGAACAGCGTATTGTAGAACAGGATGCCGCTCTTCGAAATCGGCGAGGAATGGGGAACGAGTGCCACCTCGCCGAGACGCCGCGCGCCCTCGTCAGTATCGAGCACCTTGTTCAGGACCTCCGCGCCGCGGCTTGCGGTGGCCTCCACGATGCGCCCACCCTCGAACTTCACCGCGATGTTGTCGATCAGCGTGCCCTGGTGCGAGAGCGGCTTGGTGCTGCGGACATAGCCATCGACCCGACGCGCGTGCGGCGTGGTGAAGACTTCCTCCGTCGGGATGTTCGGGTTGCAGATGATACCGTTCTTGGCCTTGGAGGCGCCGCCCTGCCATTCGTGATCATCGGCGAGGCCGATGGTGAGGTCCGTGCCGGGTCCTTTGAAGCGCAGGGCGCTGAAGCGCCGTTCGTTCAGCCAGTGGGTGCGGGCGCTGAGCGCCGCGTTATGCGCCGCCCAGGCAGTTACGGGATCGTCGGTATCGACACGGGAAGCCGCGAAGATGGCGTCCGCGAGCTTGCGCACGGCCGTCGCCTCGTCCTCGCCCGGGAAGACCTGAGCGGCCCAGGAGGCGCCGGGGAAGGCGACGATGTTCCAGTTGATGTCGAAACCGGCGATCTTCTCCAAAGCGGGCTGGTAGGCAACGGAATTGGCCTTGTTGGCGCGTGCGACCTTGCCCGGATCCTCGCCGGAAAGAAGCATCGGGTTATCCCCGACCACGGCAAGACGCGCCGTGTTTTCGCCGAAGGCCTTGGAAATGCCCTCATAGAGCCAGCCGGGGGCGCTGTCGAAGCTCTCATCCGGAGCGAAGCGGTAGCGGGCGAGCGTCATCGCCTCGTCGGAGAAGAAGGGGGTCACGAGGCCGGCGCCGGCCTTGTAGGCATGCTCGGCGATACGGCGGACGAGCGGCAGCGCCGAGACGGGCGCTGTGAGAAAGAGGTTTTGGCCCGGCTTGAAGCCCAGACCGACCTTCACAGCCACCTCGGCCAGCTTGTCTAGCTTAACAGGATCGATCGGGGAGAGGGGGGCTTGCTGGTTCATGGCGCTCAACCTGAATTGTCCGGAAACCGACACATAACCCGCCTCATCGTGTTGCGCGACGGGAAAAGGGTAGTCATCGCCCTGACGGCTCGACAGGCTGCTCCTCAACTTGGCGTGAGCCCGTCGGCGAAGGGAGCCCGATCACACGATTTCGCCATAAATGACCCGTCAATCGAGGCTCATGCACCGCAGGATGTTTCTCGCCTCCGCCTTCGCTCTTGCCGCCGCCTCGCGCGCCCGGGCCGAACCGGCGGCGCCGGTTTCACCTCCAGGACCTGACATGCCGCCCCGTCAGGCGGGCCCCTACGTCGCACGACCCCGCGATGTCGTGCTGAGCGAGCTGTTGGACAAAGCCGGTGAACTCGAAGCGCTGGAAACGCTGATCGTCGCTCAGCGGGGCGAAATCTTGGCCGAGCGCGGCTACCGCGGCCATTCTCCGGCACGCCCCACCAATATCAAATCTGCCTCCAAATCGGTGATGTCCGCTCTCGTCGGCATCGCCATCGACAGGCGCGTCCTTGACGGACCGGACCAGCCAATCGCTCCGCTGCTCAAGCGGGATCTGCCGGATAATCCTGACCCGCGCCTGGAGCGGGTGACCGTCGGCCATTTGTTGTCGATGCAAGCCGGTCTTGGCCGCACCTCCGGCCCCAACTATGGGCGCTGGGTCGCGAGCCGGAACTGGGTGCGCTATGCACTGGAGCAGGATTTCGATGACGAACCCGGCGGCGCCATGCTGTACTCCACCGGCTCGACGCATCTCCTATCAGCCATCCTCACGCGGGTGACGGGGCGCTCCACGCTTGCGCTCGCGCAGGACTGGATGAAGCCCGTGGAGGGGTTCGCCATTGCCTCCTGGGCGCGTGACCCGCAGGGCATCTATCTCGGCGGCAACCAGATGGCGATGACGCCGCGCGCATTGCTGGCCTTTGGCGAGCTCTACCGCAATCGCGGGCGCAATCGCGCCGGTGAGACCGTGATCTCCGAAAGCTGGGTCGACGAGTCCTGGAAGCCGCGAACGGCATCACGCTTCACGGGCGACGCCTATGGCTATGGCTGGTTCCTGCGCCAGATGGCGGGGCAGGATGTTCGCTATGCCTGGGGGTATGGGGGACAGATGCTCTATGTCGCGCCGGCGCTCGACCTCACCGTGGTGATGACCTCGGATGAGGGCAACCCTTCCGCCCGCACGGGCTATCGGGATCAGCTCAATGGCCTGATGCGGTCCATCATCATGGCTGTGGCCGATGGCGCAGTCGGCCGGGATGGCTGAAGCCTGTTGGCATCTCAAGCCGGGACTCGCGCCCCGGTCGCCGCCACAAGTCCTCGGACGTCATGGCCGAGACGGGCTACGACTGCGTCGTCTTCAGGCTGACCGGCCAGCTGGCAGTTGCTCGCGAATTTCGCCAGGATGAAGTCCTTCCCGACAGGCCGGTCCTCGGATCCGAGGTTGATGGCGACGCGATGCGTCAAGACGCGGCCGTCGTTGAGCGAGATCGCGACCTCGCCGCCGTAATAGCGCGGAAAGTCCAGCGTGGCGTCTCCCGTGCATGTGACGCGTCTGGCGAGATCGAGAATAGCCGGGTCCGCGAGGGTTTGCGGCGTCAGCTCACCGAGCCCGAAATGGCGTGCCTTGAGGGCCGCGGCAACCAGGAAAGGCAGCGCGAATTGCGCGGCTGAGACATCGCCAGGTTGCGCCTTTGCCGCATGGGGCTCGGCGATCTTCGGCAGGACTGGCGGGGGCACGCGAGCCTCGACGCGGGCGATGGTGGTGACGTCGATCGCATTGGCGAGAGCCAGCTCGATCGCCGCTTCGATGCAGGCATGGGTGTAATAGGCCGCCGGGTATGGCTTCACCGCGACGGCCAGGGTCTCCCATGTGCCGCCAAGCGTTGCCAGGGCTGCCGCAGCCCTCTCCATTGGCATCGGCTGGCGCGTGAAGCTGGCAAACAGACCGTGCTGCCCCCCGAACGCTTCTTTCGCGCCGCCGATGCCTTCGCGCGCCATGGAGGCGGCGAGGAGACCGCATTGCGCGGCCCAGCCGGCATGGAAGCGCTTGCCGACGCCACCGCCTTGCAGAAACTGCATGGAACCGGACGCCATCGACAGCGCCAGCCCCTGCGCGTCCACCAATTGCGGGATCGTCAGCCCGAGCAGTTTGCCGGCGGCGAGTGCAGCGGCAAAAACGCCCACCACGCCGGTCGGGTGGAAGCCTGCCGCCTGGAAGAGGCCCGGCGCCAGCGCGCCGATGCGCGTGCCGCATTCGAGCCCGGCGATATACGCGATGACGATGGCCTCATCCGCCGCGTCGGTCATCTCTGCCGCTGCCAGGGCGGCCGCGAAGGCGGTGGCGGTGGGATGCAGGACGGCCCCCATATGGGTGTCGTCAAACTCTAGGCTGTGGATCAGGAGGCCGTTCAGGAGCGCCGCGTCGCGTGGCCCAAACCGCTCGGCCCTGCCGATGACAGGGCATGTGCCGCCCGCGCTCAAGGGCGCGAGTGCCGCGATGAACGCATCGCCCATGCCGCGCGCATTCGCAGCCAGGGCGGTGCCGATGCCGTCCAGAATGAGATGACGTGCCCGCTCGCTCACGGCGGCCGGCACGGCCGGCGGCGCGAGATCGTGCACGAATCGCGCGAAGCCTTCAGCGATGGCCGGTGCTGTCATCGCAGTCTCACTCCCTCCACACCAAGCTGGCGCTCACTCACTCGTGGCGCAGGCGCGGGTCGGTCGCGTCGCGCAGGCCATCCCCGAGCAGGTTCAGCGCGATCATGACGATGAGGATCGCGATGCTCGGGAAGATGACGAGCCAAGGCGCGTCGAGCATGTTCTCGAAGCCGTCGCGGATCATGCCGCCCCAGGTCGGCGTGGGCGGACGCACGCCGAGCCCGATGAAGGAGAGCGAGGCTTCCGTGCGCACGGCCGTGGCGAGCCACAGGGTGCCGAGCACGACGACCTCGTCGGCGATGTTCGGAATGATGTATCGCACCATGATCCTGAAGTCGGAGAAGCCGATGGTGCGGCCTGCCTCGACGAATTCGCGGTTCTTGATCGACAGGGTCGGCGCGCGGGCGATGCGCGCGAAGGGCGCGATGGCGGTGAAGGCGATCGCGATGATGAGGTTCAGCATCGTCGGGCCGAGCACGGCGACGACGAGCAGGCCCATTACGAGGCTCGGGAAGGACAAGAGGATGTCCATACAGGCCATGATGATGCGGTCGGTGCGACCGCCGAAATAGCCGGCCACCACCCCAAAGGCGCCGCCGATGACCATCGCCAGCGCGATTGATGTGAGGCTGACGAAGAGCGAGACACGCGCGCCCCAGATAATGCGCGAGAGCGTGTCGCGGCCATAGGTGTCGTTACCCAGCCAATGCTCGGCTGTGGGGGGACCCAGATTCAGGATGATGTTCTGCTCGTCCGGGTCATAGGGAGCGATCCAGGGCGCCAAAATGGCGGCGAGCGTCACGATGACCATGATGGCCGCGCCGAGCGAGGCCGCCTTGTTACGGCGGACCCAGCGCCAGACCTTGCTGCTGGCCGACCTGCGGATCTCGGGAACTGCGCTCATTTGTTGCGAACCCTCGGATCGATGACGCCATAGACGAGGTCGGTCAGGATGTTGGCCAGGACGATGAAGACGGCATAGATCACCAGCATAGCCTGCAGCGTCGGATAGTCGCGCTGGTTGAGCGCGATGACGATCAGCTTGCCGAGACCCGGCCTGTTGAAGACGATCTCCGTCAGGACGGAATTGCCGATCAGCACGCCGAGATAAAGGCCGATGACGGTGACGATGGGGATCAGCGCGTTGCGCAAGGCGTGGCGGCCGACGACCATGCCCGGCGGCACGCCCTTGGCTTGTGCGGTGCGGATGTAGTCCTGGTTGATGACGGCGAGCATGCTGGAGCGACTGACCCGGGTGATATAGGCCACCATGATCAGACCGAGGTTCAGCGCCGGCAGCACCAGCGCCCGCAGCCGCTGCGCGGGATCGGCATAGCTCGCCTCGCCGATCACCGGGAAGAGCGGGATCGTTATGGCGAAGGCCAGGAGCAGAAGAATTGCGGAAATGAACGCCGGGAACGACAGGCCAAGCAGTGAGAAGAAACGGACGATATAGTCGGCCCATCCGTTGCGGTAACGCGCCGAAATCACGCCAAGCGGAACCCCGAAGATGACACCGATCAGGAGTGCCGCGCCGGTCAGTTCGAAAGTATAGGGTAATACGCGCCAGACTTCCGTGAGGACCGGCTGGTTGCTGATCATGGAACGACCAAGATCACCCTGCAGCACGGACGCAAGGAACGAAAAATACTGCTCGATGAGCGGCTTGTTCAGCCCGAGCTGCTCACGCAGCGTCGCCAGTGCCTGGGCGCTGGCGGATTCGCCGAGAATAACGATGGCGGGATCGCCCGGGGCCACGCGCACGACGAAGAACACGACGGTCAAAACGCCGAGCAGGGTCGGAATGGCCACAAGCAACCGCTTGAGAATGAAGGTCAACACGGATGTGGGCCTCGTCTTTCCCCGAGGCGTGGCGCCGCATTGCGGCAACCGCGGCCGCAAGGCGAGCGGAAGGAGCGTGAGCGCATGTACCACCGATAGCTGCGAATGGCGGCCAACTTAGAGGTCGGGTGATGTCATCGTCAATATGAAAATTTCACTTGAATGATGAAGTCACAAATGCGAGCGTTTCACCATAATGACGGCTCCGGGCTTGGGAGATGGAAGGCAAAGTGACGACTTATGAAGCGCGTAGCGTCGCCGACCTGTGGCTCGGGCAGCAGATTCGGCAGACGCGGAAGAAGCGTGGCCTTTCCATCTCCAGCCTTTCGCAGATGTGCGGGCTCTCCGTCGGTCTCGTCAGCCAGATCGAACGGGGGCTCAGTTCCCCCTCTGTCAGGGTGCTGCGACTCATCGCCGATGCGCTGGAGGTGCCGTCCGAGACGCTGCTGAAGTTCGGCGAGGCGCCTACCGTCGACGAGAAGGGCATCGTTGCTCGCGCCGGCAGTCATCCCTCGCTCAATGCCCCGGAGAAGGGCATCGAGAAGATGATCGTCACGCCGCAGCCTTCGGCGGGCATCAATGTCTATCGCGCTTATATTGAGCCGGGTGGCTCGACGGGCGAGGAGCTCTTCACGATTGAGCGTGGCGAGCAGGTCGGCCTTGTTCTTGAGGGGCAGCTTGAACTCTGGATCGAGGACAAGGCCTTCATGCTCAATCCGGGCGATAGCTTTCGCTATCACAGTAAAGCGCCCCACAGGTGGCGTAATCCCGGCCAGACGAGAGCGGAAGTTATTTGGGTTGTAGCCGCTGTTCCTTTGAGCAGCGATTAGTTCTTCACAGGGGTGGGTATAATGCGTTTTAAATCGGCGATCATCGCGCTCGGCCTGGCCATCAGCGCGACAGCTCTTCTTCATGCCGTGCCTGCGCTGGCGCAGGACAAGGTGCTCACCGTCGGCATGGCGGCGTCCGATCTCGGCACGCTCGATCCGCACCGTGGCGCCGCCACGCAGGAAAAAATCCTGCTGGCCTGGATGTTCGACGGCCTCGTGCGCTTCAAGCCCGGCTCGGTGAGTCTCGACGATATCGAGCCCGATCTCGCCGAAAGCTGGACGGTTTCCGACGACAAGAAGGTCTGGACGTTCAAGCTGCGCGAGGGCGTCAAGTTCCACGGTGATTTCGGCACGCTGACGGCCGATGACGTCGTGTTTTCGCTGCAACGCGCGGCGGACCCGAAGCGTTCTTCGTTCTCCTCCGACTTCGCGAATATCGAGAGTGTCGAAGCCGTCGACCCCCTCACCGTGAAGATCACGCTCAAGAAGCCATCGTCTTCATTGCTCTACTCCCTCGTTAACTTCCAAGGCGGCTTTATCGTCAGCAAGAAGGCGGTCGAGCAATATGGCGACGATTTTCGCACCAAGGCGGTCGGCACGGGCCCGTTCGCTTTTGATGACTACAAGGCCAGCCAGTCGGTCACCTTGAAGGCCCACAAGGATTATTTCCGCGGCACGCCCAAAATCGACAAGATCATTTATCGCTATATTCGCTCCGATGCGAGCCGTGACCTCGCCTATACGTCCGGTGAACTCGACCTGGTCTATGGCCGGCAGGACCAGAAGTGGGCGGAACGCATGAAGGGCCTGAAGGATACGGTGCTCGACGTGATGGAGCCTGCCTATCAGGGCACGGCTTATCTCAACATGACGCACAAGCCGCTTGACGATATCCGCGTCCGCCAGGCGATCGCCCATGCCATCGACACCCAGCAGGTGGTCGACTTCAAGGGCCGCCTCGTGTCCACGCCGCCGACCACGATCTTCCCGACGGCGACGCTCGGCGCCGACCCGGACGCCAAGCTGCCGGCCTACGATCCCGAGAAGGCGAAGCAGCTCCTGAAGGAAGCCGGCTTCGGCAACGGCCTGAAGCTGAAGGTCATCGCCAGCCAGAACGTCACCAGCCTCGGCCCGGCGCAGATCGTGCAGTCACAGCTCAAGAAAGTCGGTATCGACATCGAGATGGATGTGGTCGAACACGCCACCTACCATCAGCAGATCCGTCAGAACCTCAGTGATATCGTTGTCTATGGCGCATCGCGCTTCCCCGTGGCCGAGAATTACCTGAAGGAATTCTATCATTCCCGCAGCGCGGTCGGTACGCCGACGGCCGTGACGAACTTCTCGCATTGCAAGGTCGCCGACAAGGAGATCGACGAGGCCGCCAATGAAGTCGATCAGGCCAAGCAGATCGCGCTGTGGAAGACCGCGCAGGACAAGATCATCGCCGATGTCTGCGCGGTGCCGCTGTTCGAGCAGAAGCTGGTCTGGGCGCGGCGCGCTGGCCTCGACTATGGCTACAAGCTCGATGGCTCGCTGTCCTACGGGCCGCTGATCACCGAGCAGACGACGCTGACGAAGTAAACTTGGTCAGGGCTTTGGTAAATAAAACATACGTCGAATGATGTAGTGACCGAATAGAACCATGCGATTGTCTCTGGCATCACTGGACCGCCGCCGCTTCGACATCGTCGTCGTCGGCGGCGGCATAAATGGCGCGGCGGCGGCCCAGGCGGCTGCCGCGCAGGGCTATTCGGTCGCGCTGTTCGAGAAAGGCGACTTCGGCTCGGGCAGCACGGCGCGCTCCAGCCGGCTCCTGCACTGTGGCTTGCGCTATCTCGTGCCGGGCGGGCCATTGACGACTTTTCTCCGGCATCCCGATCGTTTCATCAAGGCGGTCAATACGGTGCGCCGCTCGATGGCGGTGCGCAGCGATTTCGTGAAGACGCAGCCCGAGCGCGTCCGCAAGATCCGCATGCACTATCCCATCTACCATGGCGGGCCCTATGCGCCGTGGCAGGTGGACAGCGCCTTTCTCCTGCTGCGGAGCCTCGGCGAGGGCGGGGTGCCGCTGGATTACGAACGCGTGCCGGCGAAGAAGGCGCTCGCCGAGCAGCCTTTCGTGCCGTGGCTTCGGGATCTCGACAAGCTGCGCGCCGTCTCCTGCTACACCGAATACCAGATCGACTGGCCCGAGCGTGTGGCGGTCGACATGGTGCGCGATGCCGAACGGCTCGGCTGCATTGCGCGTAATTACACGCCGGCGGTCAGTATCCAGCGCGACGGCGAGACGTGGCAAGTGACGCTGGCTGATCATGTGACGCTGGCTGATGCTGCCATGGGCGAGAAGGCGACGGTTTCCGCGCCTGTGGTTCTCAACCTCGCCGGCATCTGGGTCGATGACGTCAATGCGCTGACCGGCCAGGCCGTATCGCCGAAGATCACGGGGACGAAGGGCGCGCATATCGTCGTGAAGCTGCCGCCGGAATGCCGGGGGCATGGCGTTGCCGGCGTGACCCGCGCCGGGCGGCCGTTCTACTGCATGCCCTGGCGGGACCTCCATTTCTTCGGCCCCACGGAGACGCTCTACGAAGGCGATCGCGACGCCATCGCTGTCGATGCCGCCGACCTCGAATTCCTGCTCGCCGAGACCAACCATCTGGTGCCGGGACTCGGCATCACGCGGGACGACGTCGTGTCCACCTGGGCGGGCGTGCGGCCGTTGACCTACGAGCCGGGCCTGCCCATGGGCGCGCGCAATCGCAAGATCCACGACCTGTCGGCGGAGGGGCTGCCAGGCCTTTTCGCGCTCACCAACGGCTCGCTCGGCGCGCACCGCGCCACGGGGCAGGATCTTGTCGCCGCCGCCGCGCGTTTCGCGAAGCCGTCGGGCCAGCCCGGAATCCTGTCGCGGGCCGCGCTGCACTTCCCCGAGAATACCAACACTGCGCGCCTCGATCCCGAGGGGTCGGCCACGCTCGCCGACGTCCGCCACGCGGTCGGCGTCGAGCAGGCCCGGACGCTTGAGGATGTCCTTCTACGCCGTACGGGCCTCGCCTGGTCGGCGGATCAGGGACGGGCGGCGGCTTTGCCGGCGGCGGAGGCCATGGCATCCATGCTCGCCTGGGATGACGCGCGGATCAAGGCTGAGGTCTCGGGCTATCTGGCCATGCTCGACAGGCTCTACAGCGTGCCCGGCTCCGGCATAGATCCTTCGTCGGTCGCAACCGGTGAGGGGCGCCATGCGTCGCGCGGTTGATCAGGACCGGCCGTCCATCGCCTTTTTCATCAATGGCCGGCGGTTCACGGGCAAGGCGGGCGATACCGTACTGACGGCCGTCCTGACGCTAGCCGGGCATCTGCGCCTGTCGGAATTCGACCATCAGCCGCGCGCGGGCTTCTGCCTCATGGGGGCCTGCCAGGATTGCTGGCTGCGGACAGTGGACGGGCCCTCGGTCCGGGCCTGCTCCACGCTGCTGGAAGACGGCATGGCTTTCGTGATCGAACGGGGACCGGCGACATGACCGGCCAACTATCCCGCGAGATCCGGCCCGTCGTCGTCGGCGCCGGCCCAGCGGGCATCCGGGCCGCCGAAGCCCTTGTCGCCGCCGGCCTGCGTCCCGTCGTCCTCGACGAAGGCGACCGCGCGGGCGGCCAGATCTATCGCCAGCCCCCGGCCGCCTTCAGCCGCGGTCGCAAGGCGCTCTACGGGTTCGAGGCGCATAAGGCCGAGCGGCTTCACAGGACATTCGAGGAGCTTCGCCCGGCGATCGACTATCGCCCGCGGACGCTCGTCTGGAATGCCGTGCCCGGTGAACTTCATGTCATGGGCGACGCCGGGCCGGCGGAGGTTCCGTTCAGCCATCTCGTGCTGGCGACCGGGGCGACCGATCGCATCTATCCCTTCAAGGGCTGGACGCTGCCGGGCGTCTTCAGCATGGGCGGGGCGCAGATCGCGCTGAAGGCACAAGGCTGCACCATCGGCGAGTCCGTCGCGCTCGTCGGCACCGGGCCGCTGCTCTATCTCGTCGCCTATCAATATGCCAAGGCCGGGGCGCGCATCGCCGTCATTCTCGACAGCGCGCGCTTCACGGACCAGCTCGCCGGGGCGCCGGCCATGCTGTACCGGCCAGCCACCCTGGCGAAGGGCCTCTATTACGTCGCATGGCTGCGGGCGCGGGGCATCCGGATCGTCCATGGCGTGGTCCCAACAGCGGCCGAGGGCGCCGAGCGCGTCGAAGGCCTTGTCTGGCGCACGGCGGCGGGCGATGCGCGTGTCGCCTGCGATGCCGTTGCGCTCGGCTACGGCCTGCGCTCGGAAACCCAGATCTCCGATCTCCTGGGATGCCGCTTCAGCTACAGCGAGGCGGAGCACGAGAGCCTGCCGGAGCGTGACGCGGCCGGGCGCACGTCCGTTGCGGGCGTCTATATCGCGGGCGACGGGGCGGGCGTTCTCGGTGCGGATGCCGCCGAGGCGGCCGGCCCGCGGGCGGCTCTGGCCCTGTGCGAGGACGCCGGTCTCCCGGTTGATGGCGCTGCCACCGGCGCGCTTGAGGCCAGGGTCTCGCGCTGGCGCCGGTTTCGCGCCGGGATCAGGCGGGCTTTTCCGGTGCCACGTGTGGCACAGTTCGCGCTCGCCGATGACGTCCTTCTCTGTCGCTGCGAGGAGATAACGGTCGGCGCCCTGCGCGCCGCCTGCGGGGAGAACGGCGTCGACGAGCTCAACCGGCTGAAGGCCCTGACCCGCATCGGCATGGGGCGCTGCCAGGGGCGGATGTGCGGGCCGGCGGCCCGCGCGCTCCTCGCTCACCACAGCGGGCGATCGCCCGGCGAGGTCGGCCGTCTGCGCGGCCAGGCGCCGATCAAGCCCATGCCTCTCGAGCTCATGCCCCTCGTGTTCGGTGAGCCGAAGCCGTGACGCATCTCGATACGGATGTCGCGGTCGTCGGTGCCGGTCTGATCGGCAGCTCGACCGCGCTTGCGCTCCGCCAGCGCGGCGTGCCGGTGGTGATGCTGGAGCGCGATCTCGGCGGC
This sequence comes from Chelatococcus sp. YT9, assembly GCF_018398315.1. Classification (NCBI taxonomy): domain Bacteria; kingdom Pseudomonadati; phylum Pseudomonadota; class Alphaproteobacteria; order Hyphomicrobiales; family Chelatococcaceae; genus Chelatococcus; species Chelatococcus sp. YT9. Next base: position 618,379 of record NZ_JAHBRW010000001.1, on the reverse strand, counting down.
GCCAGGGCTAGCGGCGTCAATTTCGGCGGCGTCCGCCGGCAGGGCCGCTCGCCGGCGCAACTCTATCTTGCTCAACGCGCGCATCCCATCTGGGCTGATCTCAAGACACGGATCGGCATCGACGGGGAATATCTGCAGTCGGGCCACATCAAGCTGGCACGTTCCCAGGCCGATCTAGCCGCGCTGGCCGCCTATGCCGAGCGCGTCGCGGATTTCGGCCTCGGGTTGGAGATCCTGGAGGGCAGGGCGTTCCGCGACCGTTATCCCTGCTTCGGGCCGGAAGTCATCGGCGGCTCGCTCTGTCCCGGCGACGGCCAGGCCAACCCGCGCCTCGTCGCTGCCGCCTATGCGCGGGCGGCGCGGCAGGCCGGCTGCGCCGTGATCGAGCGTTGCCCGGTGACCGCCATCACGCGCGCGGGCGACGGCTTTCTGCTGCGGTGCGGCGAGGCCGTCACGGTGCGCGCCCGCCGGCTGGTCAATGCGGCGGGCGCGTGGGGGGCGGAGATCGCGGCGGCGCTGGATGACCATATTCCCATGCGTGTCGACTACCCGACCATTCTCGTCACCGAGCCGCTTCCGCCGATCGTCAGCGTCAATATCGGCGTCGAGGGCGGCGGCTTCTACGGACGGCAGGTCGAGCGCGGCAATCTCGTGATGGGCGGCGGCTTCGGCGTGGCGAGCGGCGATGGCGCCTCCCGTCCCGACAGTAGCGCGTTGGCGCGCATCGGCGGCCGTGCCGCGGCCATTCTGCCGGCCTTGCGCCACGCCCGCGTCATCCGCATCTGGGCCGGGATCGAGGGTTACACCGCCGACAAGAGCCCCTTCATCGGGGAGAGCGCCGGCGTGCCGGGCCTTTTCCACGCCTTCGGGTTCAGCGGAGGTGGCTTCCAGATCGCGCCGGCCGTTGGCGAGGTGCTCTGCGAACTGATTTGTGATGGCCGCAGTCCGACACCCGTCGAGGCGTTCCGCCCGGATCGCTTTAAGCAACCGTCCGCCGCGGCAGGGGAGAAACCATGAGCCTCGTCATCATCCGCAAGACCGCGCCCGTGGCCGCATGGCTGGAGGCGCTCGCCCACGAATGCCCCGATCTCGACGTGCGTGTCTGGCCAGAGACCGGGCCGGCCGACGATGTCGAATTCGTCCTGACATGGGCGGCCGACCGGGGCGTCATCGCGAGCTTCCCCAATCTCAAGGGCATCTTCTCGCTGGGCGCCGGCGTCGACCATATTCTCTCCGATCCCACGGTGCCGACGAACCTCCCGGTCATCCGCATGATCGACCCGTCCCTGACGCGCAACATGGTGCAATATGTGGTGCTCGCCGCCTTGCATCACCATCGCCGCTGGGAGGTGATGACCGCCCATCAACGCGACCGCCGCTGGGCTCGTCCCGATGTCGTCCCCGCGCGAATCGGCATTCTCGGTATGGGGGAGCTCGGCCAGGCCTGCGCGCGGCAGTTCCTGTCGCTCGGCTATGCCGTGAGCGGATGGAGCCGGCGCGGCCGCCCTGTCGAAGGCGTGGACGTCTTCTCCGGTGACGATGGTTTGTCCGCCTGTCTCGCACAGAGCGACATTCTCGTCTCGCTCTTGCCGCAGACGGCCGCGACGGAGGACCTTCTCGACCGCGCGCGCCTTTCCCGCTTGCCACGAGGCGCCTATCTCATCAATGCGGGCCGGGGCGAGCATCTCGTCGAAGCGGATCTCATCGCCCTCCTGGACGAGGGGCATCTTGCGGGGGCAACGCTCGACGTGTTCCGGCAGGAGCCGCTGCCGCCGGACCATCCGTTCTGGACCCATCCCGCGGTGACCGTCACGCCGCATGCCGCAAGCTGGACGGTGCCGGCGACGGCCGCGGCGCAGGTGGCACAGGCGATCGAGGCGCTCAGAAACGGCAAGCCGCCGCGCGGCCTTGTCGATCGCACGGCGGGGTATTGAGGCCTCGGGGCCTTACTGCTTCTTCACCTTGCTCGCGTCCATCTTGATCGACGGATCGAGGAACTTCGTGGTGGAAATGGCGGCGGCGTCGAAGGGCTTGTCGAGACCGATCATCGTGGAGACCAGTTCGTAGTCCTTCTTGGCGCGATCCGCGTCGATCCAGCCAAGGCCCTTGGAGACGGTGAACTCGTCCGTCATCATCTCCTTGATGCGCTCCCACTGGTTGGCCTGCACCTGCCGGTCGAGGCCGGACGTCGCGGCGACAAGCGCGTCGAGGCAGGGATTCACATCGGCCACGCAGGCGGCAAAACCCTTCTGGCTCACCTTGACGAAGTCCTCGACGACCTTCTCGTTCTTGGCGAGATAGGCGCCATTGACGATGATGGAATTGCCATAAGGATTGAGGCCAACTTCCTTCCACGAGAGATAGCCGAGGTCGTCGCCGAATTCGCGCACCTTGAGGTCATGCTCGTTGTAGAAATCGCTGATGATGTCGACCGCCTTGCTCTTCAGCGACGGCATCTTGGCCTGCGGCGTGATGTTGACGAAGCTGACCGCCTTCGGGTCGATGCCGGCCGCCTTGGCAAACGCCGGCCACATCACGCGCGAGGCGTCACCCGGCGGGTTGCCGATCTTGCGGCCCGGGAAGTCCTTGGCGCCGTTGATGCCCGAACTCTTGAGCCAGTAGAAGCCTTGCGGCGTATTGGCGTAGACGCTCATGACCGCGACGACGTCGGCGCCCTTGCCCCGCGCGACGATCGCCGTGGCGAGATCGGCGATGCCGAGCTCCGACTGCCCGGCGCCGACCTTCTGCGCCGCGACACCTGAGCCCTTGCCGACTTCAATGTTGAGATCAATGCCGGCCTTCTCGTACCAGCCCTGCGCTTTCGCATAGTAATAAGGCGCGTGGTCAGCAGTCGGTGTCCAATTCAGAATAAGATTGAGCTTCTCGGCTGCTTGAGCTGCGCCACTGGCGACCGACAAGGCCAGCGCGGCGGTGCCGATCATCTGGACAATCTTCATGACAATTCCCCTCTGTTCGTCAAAGCACGCGTCCGATATGCCAGCGCGGCTGACAATTCCCGCAGCACGCGCGATGCTGCCAGATCCTTGGTGCCGCGGTCGTGGTCTCATTGCCATCGTGCTTGTCGCGCGATCCATAAATCGCTACCAACCCTGTTGGCGGGCGTCAAATACTTTTCAACCAGTTGGTTGGTAGCGTGCGATGTAATGATAAGCTCGCCGGCGGGGCGTGGGGCTGAAGGAGGCCGTAATGACCGAGGTGATCAGTGCGGGAACTCGACCGCCGCGCGCGCGACGCGATCCCGTGGCGAGCCGGCAGGCCCTGATGGCCGCCGCGCGTGTCGAGTTCGCCCAGAAGGGACTGGCCGGGGCGCGGGTCGACGAGATCGCCGCGCGCGCCGGGGTCAACAAGCAGCTCGTCTATCACTATTTCGGTGACAAGGACGGTCTCTATCTCGCTGTGCTCGAATGGATCTATGATGAGATCCGTGCACAGGAACGCACGCTCAATCTGCGCGGGCTGGCGCCGGAAAAGGCCATCAAACGCCTGATCGAGACCTCCTTCGACCATCTCAAGGATCATCCCGATTTCGTGGCGCTGCTCAATGACGAGAACCGCCATGGCGCCAGCCACGTGAAGGCGTCCGCCATGCTGCCGGAGATGCATTCGCCGTTCGTCGCGCTGATCGCCGAGACCCTGGAAAAGGGGACCAGGGAGGGCGTTTTCCGGCCTGGCATCGACCCGATGCAGCTCTATATCTCGATTGCGGGCCTCGGCTATTTCTACTTCTCCAATGCGCCGACGCTTTCCGCCATTTTCAAGAAAGACTTGATGGCACAGGCGGCGGTAAAGGCCCGGCGCCGCCATATAGTCGACCTTGTGATGAGCTCCATCCTCATCAAATAATCAACTAGTTGGTTGATTTGTGATCGACATTGCTCTAGCCTCCCGGCAATCCTGAAAGGAGCGGGAACGGTGTCGGAGCAATCTATCCCTGTCATCCGCGATCAATCCGCTGAGATCTCTGCGGCGCGCTGGCGATCGTTGAGCCGGGCGGGCGTGATTGTCGCCGCGCATCTCGCTGTGCTCTTGCTGTGGCAATGGGCGGTGGATTGGTTCGCGATACCGGCCTTCATCCTGCCGTCCCCAGCCGCTACTCTGGCGACGCTCGGCTCAGACCAGTATGCCTGGGTTTCCAATACGCTTGTCACGGCGGCCGAGATTTTCGGCGGTTATGGCCTCGGCGTCATCATTGGTGTGACACTTGCTCTTCTGTTTTCATGGTCGCGCTGGCTGGCGCTTATCTTCCTGCCGCTGTTCGTGACCTTGAACATGATTCCGAAAGTGGCGCTTGGACCGCTGTTCATCGTGTGGTTCAGCTATGGGATCATACCGAATATTCTGATCGCCTTCAGCATCTGCTTCTTTCCCATCCTCCTGACGACGGCACGTGGTCTTGGCGAGGTCGATCCCGACCTGCTCGATCTGGTGCGCTCGCTCAAAGGCACGCGCTGGCAGCTCTTTCGCAAGATCCAGCTACCCGGCGCGCTGCCCTACGTGTTTTCCGGCATGAAGGTCGGCGCCATTCTCGCTGTTGCGGGTGCGGTCGTCGGTGAGTTCATCGCCTCCGAGCGCGGCCTCGGCTACCTGATGATCCAGGTGCAGTCTTCGCTCGATACGCCGGCCATGCTGATGGCCGTCATCCTTCTCACGCTTCTCGGCATCCTGCTCTATGGCCTCGTGCTCCTCCTGGAGCGTCTGGTCATCGTCAAGGACGTCCGCGTTCAATAAGGTCCCAAGCGGTCCAAAGAGGTCCACATGACATCGACCCCGTCAGTGCTCACCGCGGCATCCCTGCCTGCGCGCATCACCTCGATCGCGGAGCTCGACGATCTGCTGTGCCTGCCCTCGCAGGCCCTGATCGACGATCTTGCCGCCATTGATGGCGACATCATGATCGTCGGCGTCGGGGGCAAGATGGGGCCGACGGTCGCCGGTCTCGCCAAGGCGGCCGCGCCGCACAAGCGCGTCATCGGCGTGGCGCGTTTCTCGGAGCCGGGCCTGAAAGAGGCCCTGGAGGCGCGCGGGATCGAGACCATCGTCTGCGACCTGCTCGACGAGGCGGCGGTCGCGGCGCTGCCCAAGGTCGAGAACATCATCTTCATGGCGGGGCGCAAGTTCGGCGCCGAGGGCGATCTCGGCCTGACCTGGGCGATGAATGTCCATGTTCCGGGCATCGTGGCACAGGCTTTCCGCGCCTCGCGCATCGTCGCCTTCTCGACGGGCTGCGTCTATCCCTTCGTGCCCGTAGACGGGCGCGGCGCCGATGAAAGCGTCGCGGCCGATCCGCCGGGCGAATATGCCCAGTCCTGCGTGGGCCGCGAGCGCTTCTTCGAGTATTTCTCGGGGAAGTTCGGGACGCCGGGCCGTCTCTTCCGGCTGAATTACGCCATCGACATGCGCTACGGCGTGCTGCACGACATCGCCTCCAAGGTCCTCGCCGGCAAGCCCATCGATGTCACCATGGGCCATGTCAATGTGATCTGGCAGGGCGATGCCTCCGCGCAGGCGCTGCGTTGCCTGAAGCACTGCACCACGCCGACGAGCCCGATCAATGTCAGCGGCTCCGAGATCCTGGCGGTGCGCGATCTCGCGGTCCGCATGGGCGAGCGGCTCGGCAAGGCTCCGGTCATCACCGGCACGGAAGCGCCCACGGCGTGGCTTACCGATACCTCACTCGCGGTCAGCCTGTTCGGTGAGCCTGTCGTCTCAACGGCGCAGATGATCGAGTGGACGGCAGACTGGGTGGCGCGCGAAATGCCGAGCCACGGCAAGCCGACCAAGTTCGAGGTGCGGGATGGGCGCTACTGAGGCCATAGCCGAAGACGGGATCAGCCTCGGTCGCCTCAAGCCAGGCGAGGAGGCGGCAGGGCTTGCCCTCTCCGATGCCGCCGGCTGGAACCAGACGGCGGATGACTGGCGCCTGTTCCTCGCGATGGCCGATGTCTTCGCGGCACGTACACCTGATGGCCGGGTTGTCGCCACGGCGGCGCTCCTACCTTATCCGCCGGCAGCCTGGATCAGCCTCGTGCTCGTCCATGCGGACTGGCGTCGCCGGGGACTGGCGACGGCGCTGATGATGCGCTGCCTCGCGGTTGCCGACGAACGCTCCCTGACCTGCTGGCTCGATGCGACGCCGGCGGGCGCCACGGTTTATGAACAGCTCGGCTTTCGGCCGGCGGGCGATCTGGTGCGCCTGCGCCGCAAGCTCGCGAGTGTCAAGCCGGTGATTGTGCCGCCGGACCTTGCGCGGAGTGGGAGCGGGGAGGGGGATGTCGCCACCCTCGTCGCGGCTGACGAGGCCGTCTTCGGTTTCAGCCGCGCGGCGGTCCTGAACGAGATGGTCGGCCGCGCGGGCTCGCGGCTCCATCAGCAGGGCGAGGCGATTGCGCTCCTGCGCGACGGCCGCAAGGCGCGCCAGCTCGGCCCGATCCTCGCGACCGACGAGGCGCGTGCGTCGGCGCTGGTCGACAGCATTCTGGCCGGCGAGCCCGGCGAACTGGTGATCGATCTTGCGGCGGGCCGCGAGGCCCTTCGCGCGCATCTCATCGCGCGTGGCTTCATCGAGGAGCGCCCGTTCCTGCGCATGGTGCGCGGGGCGCAGGATCTCGCAGGTTTTGGCAGTGAATTCATGGCCGGAGCCGGGCCCGAATACGGCTGAAGACTGCGCCGAAAGGGCGCGATGAACTGTTGCAGAGGCTGAAGCAAGAGGCTGAATCATGGGATTGCATCACACGGACCTGAGCCCGGATGTTCTTGGCCTTCTGCGTGAAGGGGCCGTCATCCCGGCGCATCCGCTGGCACTCGACGCCGCGCGCCAGCTCGACGAGCGCCGCCAGCGCGCCCTGACGCGCTATTATCTCGATGCTGGCGTCGGTGGACTTGCGGTTGGCGTGCACACCACGCAATTCGCCATCCGCGATGTCGGGCTCTACGAGCCGGTGCTGAAGCTTGCAGCCGAGACGGCGCGGGCCTGGACGGACCGGCCTCTGGTCATGGTGGCCGGGTTGTGCGGCGCGACCGAACAGGCGATCCGCGAGGCGAAGATCGCCGTCGCCAACGGCTACCACGCGGGCCTCCTCAGCCTCGCCGCCATGAAGGGCGAGAGCGTCGATGCGCTGATCGCCCATTGCGAGGCCGTGTCGCGGGAAATCCCGCTTATCGGCTTCTATCTGCAAAGCGCCGTCGGCGGCATGACGCTCGGCGTCGATTTCTGGCAGCGCTTCGCGGCGATCGACAATGTGGTGGCGATCAAGGTGGCGCCCTTCCACCGCTATCGCACGCTCGATGTCGCGCGCGGCGTCGCGCTCGCCCGCGCCGAGGATCGCGTGACGCTCTATACCGGCAATGACGACCACATCGTGCTCGATCTGGTGACGCCCTTCGACGTGCGTCGCGGCAACGGCGAGACGGCGCGGGTGCGCTTCCGCGGCGGCCTGCTCGGGCATTGGTCGGTCTGGACATCGAAGGCCGTGGAACTGATGAAGCGCTGTCGCGCGGCGCGCGACGCCGGCCATGTCGATGCCGATCTCCTGGCGCTCGACGCGCGCGTCACGGATTGCAACGCCGCCTTCTTCGACGTCGCCAACAATTTCCACGGCTGCATTGCCGGCTGCCATGAGATCCTGCGCCTGCAGGGCCTGCTCGAAGGCATCTGGTGCCTCGACCCCGAGGAGGGCCTCGGGCCGGGCCAGAAGGCCGAGATCGACCGTGTGCGCGTGGAGCATGCCGATCTCGGCGACGACGACTTCGTCCGGGCCAATCTCGAACGGTGGCTGGCATGAGCGGAGCGCCCTTCATCAGTCTGCGCAATGTGCGCAAGGTCTATGGCTCCGGCTCGCGGGAATTCCTCGCTGTCTCGGACGTGACCATGGATATCGCCGAGGGCGAGATGGTGTCTCTCGTCGGCCCCTCGGGCTGCGGCAAAACCACAGTGCTCAAGATCCTCGCCGGGCTGCATACGGCCGATGGCGGCACGGTCGCGATCGGCAACGCGGGCACGCCGTTCAACCCCGGGCGTGACGTCGGCATGGTGTTCCAGCAGGCGTTGCTTCTGAAGTGGCGCACCATCATGGACAACGTGCTCCTGCCGGCGGAAATCGTTGGCCTGCCGATGCGCGAGGCGCGCGAACGGGCGAAGCACCTCCTCGCGATGGTCGGCCTCGGCGGGTTCGCGGAGAAATATCCGCAGGAACTCTCAGGCGGCATGCAGCAGCGCGCAGCCATCGCCCGCGCCTTGATCCATGACCCGAAGCTCATCCTCATGGACGAGCCGTTCGGCGCGCTCGACGCCATGACGCGGGAGCACATGCACATCGAGATGCTGCGCATCTGGGGCGAGAGCGGCAAGACGATTATCTTCGTTACTCACAGCATCCAGGAGGCGGTGTTCCTGGGAACCCACTGCGCCGTGCTGACGGCAGGCCCTGCCCGCATGGCGGATTATTTTCCGATTACGTTTCCCGGCGAACGCACCGTCGCCTTGAAGACGCATGAGAACTTCGGCGAATACTGCCGGCGGATCTATACGGAGCTCGGCTTTCCCGCTGGACATTAGAATAGCGTCGCGCTCGACAAGCATTTGCGGCGGCGATGGATCCCCTTCCCGTCGCTGCGCGACGCCGGGGACGACAAGCGGATGGGTCGGCGCCTATCCTCGCTGCCCTGGACGCCGCGCTGATCCCTCCCCCTTGGGGGAGGGGGGCGCCGCAGGCGCCGGGTGGGGGTGTCTCGACGGGCTTGGGGTAAGCGCTGCATGGCGGGCGGAGCATCGTTCCCGGCCTCGTGCCCCCACCCGACCTCGCTGGCGCGAGGCCACCCTCCCCCAAGGGGGAGGGATCAGGGGGCGGTTCCCGCGTATCATCCCGGCGTCGCGCAGCGACGGGAAGGGGATCACGCCCGCATGTTCAAGCCAGCTGCACCTGCGGCGCGGGTCCCTCGCCATAGGCCTCGCTCGCCGTCAGCAACTCCCGCGTATAGGGATGCGTGAGATTGCCGGCGCGCAGTTGCGCGGCATCGAAGCTGTCGACGATGCGGCCGCCCTGCATCACGGCGATGTCGTGGCACATGTGGGCGATGACGGCGAGATCGTGGCTCACCAGCACATAGGTGAGATTGCGCTCAGCGCGCAGGTCCATGAGCAGGTTGAGGATTTCCGCCTGCACCGAGACGTCGAGCGCGGATGTCGGCTCGTCGAGCAGCAGGACGTCGGGCTCCAGCATGAGCGCACGGGCGATGGCGACGCGCTGACGCTGTCCGCCGGAGAGCTGATGCGGGAAGCGGAAGGCGGCGGCGCGCGGCAGGCCGACTGATTCCAGCGCCTCGCCGACCACCGTGATCGGCTTGTGGATTCCCTGATTGCGTAGCGGCTCCAGCAGCTGTGCCTGGATCGTCTGGCGGGGATGCAGGGAGCCGTAGGGATCCTGGAAGACCATCTGGACCCGCTTGAAGAAGCTTTTCGGGCGGTGAGGCGGCAGCGGGGTGCCATCCAGCAGGATCTCGCCGGAATAATTGGTGTTGAGACCCGCCAGTGCGCGCAGAACCGTGGACTTGCCGCAGCCCGACTCCCCGACAAGGCCGAAGGTCGAGCCCGTGGCGACCTTGAACGACAGGCCCGCGACGACGAGCGGCGCGTCATGGGCGAAGCGGATGTTGAGATCCTCGACCTCGATCATCGTGCCGCCCCCGCGCCGAGAAGCCATGCCGGATCGCGCGTGAGCACCGGCAGGCGGTGCTGCTCGCTGTGAATGGAGGGCAGGGAGCCGAGGAGCCCGCGCGTATAGGGATGCTCGGCCTTGTCGAGCTCGGATGCCTTCAGTGTTTCCATGATGCGCCCGGCATACATGATGACGACACGGTCGCAGAAGCGGCGCACGAGGTTGAGGTCGTGGCTGATGAGGATCAGGCCGAGGCCGCGGCTCTCGATGAGTTCGTCGAGCAGCGTCAGCACCTCCAGCCGAACGGTGACGTCGAGCGCGGACGTCGGCTCGTCGGCGATCAGCACATCGGGGCCGGCGATGAGCATCATGGCGATCATCACGCGTTGGCCCATGCCGCCGGAAATCTCGTGCGGATAGAGCTTGGCGACGCGCCTGGGATCGCGGATCTTCACCGCTTCCAGAATGGATAGGGTGCGTTCGGCCGCCTCGCGCGCCCCTGCGCGTCCGGGATGGTGCAGCCGCCAGGCCTCGGCGATCTGCTCGCCCACCGGCACGACAGGATTGAGCGAATATTTCGGATCCTGCAGGATGAGGCCGATGCGCCGGCCCCTCAGGCCCATCATCTCCTTCTCGCTGGCCTTGAGCAGGTCCACGTCCTTGAAGGTGAGCCGGTCGGCCGTGACGCGCGCTCCAGGCGGCGAGAGGCGCATGATCGCGCGGCCGATCGTCGACTTGCCGGCGCCGGATTCGCCCACGATACCGAGCTTTTCCCGGCCGAGTGTGAACGAGATGCCGTGGACGACCTCCACGGCCGCCTCGCCTCGGCCGAAGGCGATACGAAGATTTTGGGCCTCTATCAGGGGCTTGGTCGCGGCCTTCGCTGTGTCGGTCATTCGCCTGCCTTCGGATCGAGCACGTCGCGGAGCGCATCACCCGCGAGATTGAAGGCGAGGCTCACCACGGCGATGGCGATGCCGGGCGCTGCCACGACCCAGGGGGAATCCAGCATGTATTCGCGCCCCGTGGAGACCATGGCGCCCCATTCGGCCATGGGCGGCTGCGCGCCGAGGCCGAGGAAGCCGAGGCCCGCCGCCGTCAGGATGACGCCCGCCATGTTGAGGGTGATGCGCACGATCACGGACGGCAGGCACATCGGCAGGATGTGGCGCGTGACGATGCGTGTTCTCGAGGCGCCCTGCAGTCGCACGGCCGCGATGAAATCCGCGTTGCGCAGCGACAGAGCCTCGGCGCGGGCCAGACGCGCCATGGGCGGCCAGGCGGTGAGCGCGATAGCGATGATCGCGTTGGTGATGCCGGGGCCGAGGGCGGCTGCAAAGCCGAGCGCCAGCACGAGGCCGGGGAAAGAGAGGAAGATGTCCGTGACGCGCATCAGGACTTCATCAGCCCAGCCACCGAGATAGCCGGCGCACGCGCCAATGATCAGACCGATCGGCGCAACGATCACCGTGACGAGCATGATGATGTAAAGCGTGGTCCGCGCGCCATAGACGACGCGCGTGAACACGTCTCGTCCGAACTCATCCGTGCCGAGCCAATGGGCTGATGAGGGTGGCTGCAGGCGCCCCATCATGTTCTGGGCGGCAGGATCGTAGGGCGTCAGCCAGGGGGCTGCGACGGCTGTGGCGACCAGAATGAGGATGATGCCGAGCCCCAGGAGCCCCAGCGGATGGATCGCGAAGCGGCGCCAGCCTTGATAGAGCTGCTGCACGCTGGCCTGGAAAGCGTCCTTCGGCGTGTCGGTCTTGAGCCAGCTCTTCGGCCGCGCGCCGGGGGATGTCATGATCGCCGTCATCGTGTGCGCGGGTCCAGGATGCGGTAGAGCTTGTCGGAGATGATGTTGATGGTCAGGAAGACGACGCCGATGAGCAGAACAGCTCCCATCACCACGTTCATGTCGTTCATCTTCAGCCCCCGGGTGAGATACTGGCCAAGGCCAGGCCAGCCGAACACGGTCTCGATCAGCACGGCGCCGTCGAGCAGTCCGCCAAAGGTCAGCGCCAGCACCGTGAGCAGCTGCACGCGAATGTTCTTGAAGGCATGGCTCCAGATCATCTGGCGTCGCGAAACGCCCTTGGCGCGCGCCGAGATGATGTATTCCTGCCCGAGCTGTTCCAGCATGAAACTGCGGGTCATGCGGCTGATATAGGCCACCGAATAGTAGCCCAGGATCGCACCGGGCAGGATGATGTGGGATAGCGCGTCGCGAAACACGTCCCATTCCCCCTGCAAGGCGGTGTCCAGCAGCATGAGCCCGGTGATCGGCGGCACGAGCCCCTCATTGAGGATGTCGATGCGCCCGGAGGCCGACACCCATTGCAGCTTGGCATAGAAGACGAAGAGCGCCATCAGACCGAGCCAGAAGATCGGGATGGAATGGCCGGCGAGGCCGACGATGCGCGCGATATGGTCGATGAGCTTGCCGCGATTGATGGCGGCGACGATGCCGAGCGGAACGCCGATCAAAGTGCCGCACAGCATGGCGACAAGCGCGAGTTCGATCGTTGCTGGAAAGACCGTGAGAAGGTCCTGCGCGACAGGGCGGCCCGTGGTCAGCGATTGTCCCATGTCGCCTGTCACGATGCGGCCGATATAGGACGCGAACTGCCTCCAGATGGGTTCGCCGAGGCCGAGTTCGTTGTAGACGCGCTCGTAGGTGGCCCGGTCCACCTCCGAGCCGGTGACAGCAAGGACGGGGTCCGCGGGCAAGAGCCTCCCCATCGTGAAGGTCAGCAGCAGCAGGCCGACCAGAGTGACCACGATGGAAACGGCCTTGCCCGAGAACTGGCGCAGGCGCAGGAAACGTTGCGGTCTATTGAAGGCTTCGTAAGTCGTCATCCGGCGCCTCGAAGCAGAGCTTAGTTTTTCTTCACATCAAACCAACGTGTCGACCAGGTGGGGTGACCGACATAACCGGAGACACCCTTCTTGATGACGTAAGGGTCCGTGCGCTGGAGGGTGACGATCAGCGTCGGTGGGAGAGCCTGATAGCCCTTGTCCACCTGCTCGAAGAGCGCCTTGCGCTTCTCGGGATCGGTTTCTGCCTTTGACTGGTCGACGAGCTTCGTCAGTTCCGGTGCATCGAGCGCGGTGCGCCAGAGGTAGTAGCCGCCGAGCTTCGCCTCGTCGCGATTGTCCGGGTTATAGGCATATTGCACGAGCGTGCCGAACGGATCGGGTAGGCGCGTACCAGAATTGCCGACGAGAACCTGGAACTTGCGGGCGCGGAAGTCGGGGGTGTGTTCGCCGGGAACGATCTCGAACTCGACGCCAGCCTTGCGCGCGCTGTCCTGGAGCGCGACGGCCATCTTCAGCAGCGCATCCGATGACGGAAAGAGCGTCTTCTTCAGGCCATTGGGATAACCGGCTTCAGCCAGAAGCTTCTTGGCCTTTTCGGGATCGTATTCATGGCCCGTGGGTTCGCCTGTGGGCGCGCCGGCCATTCCCTTCGGAATAATCGACTGCCATGGGAAGCCGTTATACTTCATTGTGGTGGCCGCGAGCGGCTTCCAGTCTAGAATATGCTGGAAGGCTTCGCGCACCTTCGGCTTGGCAAGGTCAGGATCCTGCGTGTTCAACGCGATGTAGTAGAAGCCGAGACCGGGGCCAGGATCGATCGTCGCGCCTTTGGCTTCCAGCGCCTCGATATCTCCACTGGCCATATACTGGCCCACGTCGATATCGCCCGCCTCGATCTGCAGGCGCATATTGCCGGATTCCGGCACGTGCCGCATGACGACGCGCTTCATCGCGGGTGCGCCGGCCCAATAGTCGGCGCGGGCATCCGTCAGCAGGATGTCGTTTGGCCGCCATTGTGTGAGCTTGAAGGGCCCGCTGCCCGCGCTGTTGCTCTTCAGCCAGTTCTGGCCGAGATCGCCGTTCTTCTCGTTGGCAAGCACCGTCTTCTTGTCGACGATGCCGAGCGACGCGCCGGCCAGCGAATACAGCACGAGATCCGTCGAGACCGGTTCGGGCAGCTTGATGACCAGCGTCTGCGGGTCAGTCGCCTGGACCAGACTGTCCACATTGTCCTTGGTGAAACCCCAGAGCGCGACGTCAGTCGAGCCGACGGCGCCCATCTTGATGACGCGCTGGATCGACCAGGCGGCGTCCTCGGCGGTCACGGGATTGCCCGAAGAGAATGTCGCGCCCTTGCGGATGGTCATGGTGATCGTGCGCTTGTCGTCGGAGATCGTCCACTTCTCCGCCAGCATCGGCCGGATTGTGGTGAGATCGTCCGGGTTCACGATGACCAGATTATCGTAGAGGTTCGACACGACTTCCGACACTGTGCGCGCGTTGATGGCGGCAGGATCAAGCGCCGGGATGGCTCCGAGATTGGTGCCGATGACGAGCGCATTGGATGGGGAGGCCGCAAACGCGCCATTAGCGCCAGTGATCAGCGCTACTGCCGCGAGCCCGGCCAGAAGTCGATATCTCATAAGGTGTCCTCCCTCGATGGACTGGTGGTGCCGGGCTTTCTGCCCTTCGATGCACGTGGTTTTGATTATTGTGGGCAGGCTCGTTGGGTGGCCCGCCCTCGCCCGAAAACAATACCTCAAATCCCGACGCGGCCAATGGCCCATTGCGACTGAATGCGCGCCAAGGCCGCGGCTGCCATCACGGGAAGGCGGTCGAGCCGTCGGGCCGTGTTGCTACACGGCGCTCCCAATGCACGTAGGCGTCGGTTTTGAGGACATCTTCGTCGATCTCGACGCCCCAGCCTGGCCGATCCGGGCGGAGTTCGAGGTACCCGTCCTTCGGCAGGTAGGGGTCCTTTACATACCACGTTCCTTCGAGCCCCGCGCGCTCGACGGGCTTTTCCTCGCCGCCGCCTTGCAGGAAGTAGCCCGGACCTTGTGGCAGGCGATATTCCAGAATCCGGAAGTTGGGCTGGGCGGCTGAGAAGTGCAGGTTCACCGCGGTGGCGAGGGGCCCCATCGGGTTATGGGGTGCGACGGTGACGTAATGGGCTTCGGCGATCGCTGCGATCTTGCGCATCTCGAGGAGCCCGCCGATGACGCAGATGTCCGGCTGGATGATATCCGCGCCGCGGACGTTCAGGAGGCGCAGGAACTCGAACCGATTGTAAAGGGATTCGCCCGTGGCCAGAGTGCAGGTCATCTGGCGCTTCATGTCGCCCCAGACTTCCACGTTCTCCGGCCGCACCGGTTCCTCGAAGAACATGGGATCGTAAGGGGCGAGCGCATTACCAAGCTGGACCGCCTGGTGGGGCTCGAAGATGCGCGCGTGCGCATCGAAGGCGATTTCGTAGTCATTGCGTACGGTTTCCCGGAGGCTGCGGAAATATTCCGCGCTCGTGCGCACGACTTCGCCCCATCTGTTCTGGTGAATATTGATGCGGTAGGGGCTCAGCTTGAAGGCGGTGAAGCCCCAGCCTTCGTTGAGTCGGTCGAATTCGTCCCGTGCTGCGGGCGCGTCGGGTGCGGTGTAGACGCCGGCGTAGACGCGTACTCTGTCCCGGGCGTTCCCGCCGAGCAACATGTAGACCGGCACGCCGAGGGCCTTGGCGGAAATGTCCCAGAGACAATGGTCGATCGCCGAGATCGCAGCCAATGTCATGGCGCCCGGTGGAAAGCGCGATTGCTGAAGCAGATATTGAATGATGAACTCGATGCGGCGCGGGTCGCGACCTTCGAGGAAGGTGAAGAGATATTCGAGCAGCGGCGCCAACGCACGGTCGGGCCCGTGATTGTAGCATTCGCCCCAGCCGGTGATGCCCTCGTCGGTGTCGATCGCGACCAGAAGGCGCGGACGGTCCTTGTCGCGCGTCATATAGGTTCGCAGACGATCAATCTTCATATGCGCCCTCCAAATGCCCGTCGCTTCTTGATCGGGAACTCTCTAGGGGACCAGCAAAGCCACCTCGATAAGATCCCACCTGAGAACCGGGCCAAGCCCCGAAAACCGGGCCGCATCGAGTTCCGGCGACGCTGATCGCCGAGCTTCGACCGCGTCTTTGACTAGACCTAGCTTAAGAATCTTGATATATCAAGATCCAATATATCAGGCGTCAGATATCACCTCGCCGCTGTCCCGCGGGAGCGCATTATGAAGAGGTCCGCTTGCTACACTCTCTGGAGTCCCTCGATCCCAACCTGTTGAAGGGGTTGCGTGAACATGTTCACGAAAAGCTCCGCCAGGCGATCATCGCGGGGCGGCTGCCGACAGGGACGTTGCTCAACGAGCGCAAGGTCGCGGCCGAGCTCGGCGTGTCGACGACGCCCTTGAAGGAGGCGCTGCGTCGGCTCGAGCATGAGGGTCTGGTGAGGACGGAGCCGCGACGGGGCATTCGCGTGACCTTCGATGCGGGGCAGGCCGAGGAGATGGCGCTGGCGCGTGCAGCTCTTGAAAGCATGATCGCGCGGCTCGCGGCCGCCCGCATCACCGACGAGGCCCTCGCCCAGATCCGCGGCATCACCGAAGGCATGAAGAAGGCGACCCAGTCGGGCGCGGTCAGTCGGCTTATCGAGCTCAATGAGGCATTTCACGACGCAATCCATGCGGCTTCCGGCTGCCACTATCTCAAGCGCCTGCTCGTCGGACAGCTCATCTACGACAAGGCGGCGCGGCGATTTCTCCTCAGCGACACAGACGAGCGAGGCCGCGCGCTCGGGGAGCATCTCGCCATCTTCGCCGCTCTTGAGGCGCGCGATGAGGATGGCGCGGAACGGGCGATGCGCGATCACATCGTGCGGTCGGGCAAACAGCATGTGCAGACAGCCTTCGAACGCCGCTAAAGCATGTGCGGTGAACTCCGGTTCACCGCACATGCTCCAAGTATTTCTTTTCGCGAAGTCTTTCTTTTCATGCATTTTCTTCACGCGAGCCGGTGTCCACTTCGCTTGAAAATGCTCTAGGAGTTAAGGATATGGGAAACGCCAACGGATCGGGATCGGCTTTGCGGACGGCGCTTGCCGGGATTTCCGGTGTGCACGCCACGCCTTACGACAGGGATGGGGGCATAGATCGCAAGGTTCTCGCCGAAATCATCGAGCGCATCGTCGCGGGCGGTATCCACAATGTCGTGGCGGCTGGCAATACGGGTGAGTTCTACGCGCTCACACCGGACGAGGTGCGCGTTGTGCATGATACGGCAGTGGCCACGGCCGCCGGCCGGAGTCGCGTGACAGCCGCGGTGGGCCGCTCGCTTAAGGAAGCGATCGCGCTCGGGCGCCGCGCCAAGGAGATCGGCGCGGATGCCGTGATGTCGCATCAGCCGCTCGACCCCTTCGCGGCACCCCAGGCACAGGCGGCCTATTTCCGCGCGATCGCCGAAGAGGTCGATTTGCCGCTCGTCGCCTATGTGCGCTCGGATGCGATGAAGCCGGACGATCTCTTGTCGATCGCCAATCACCCCAACGTCGCCGGCGTAAAATTCGCCACGACGAATCTGATGCTGCTGGCGGAATGCGTGCGGGCCAGCAGCGCCGGGACTGCAATCTGGGTTTGCGGATTGGCCGAGGGCTGGGCACCGCCATTCTATGCGCTCGGAGCGCGGGGCTTCACCTCGGGCTTTGTCAATGTCGATCCAAAGCGCTCGCTGGCAATTCACGCTGCGCTCGAGGCTGGCGACTATGCCCTGGCGCGAGAGCGCGTGGCCGAGATCGCACGGTTCGAGACCCTGCGCACCAAATACGGCAACGGCGCCAATGTCACCGTCGTCAAGGAAGCGCTCGGTCTCCTCGGCCTTCCCGTTGGGCCTGTGCGCCTGCCGGGATTGCCGGTGCTCGATCCCGGCGACAAGGATATCCTGAAGAGCGAAATGGCGCGTTGGGGCTTGACGGGCTGACGTAGATCTGACGCCAGTTTTTGGGGGAAGGCCGATCAGGCGGGCACCAGCCCGTGCGCGAGCATGATCGACTTCACCTTTTCAATGTCGGGCTTGCCGGCGACGTTGATGGCATCAGCCATTTCTTCGAAATAGCGCTTGGAAATCGAACCCGGGGTCAGGACCACGAGCGCGCGAGCCGTCTCGGCATGTCTGTTCTCATGATGATGCACGGTGCCCCGAGGAATAAAGATGGTCTCGCCGGCACGGAGTTCCCGCTTTTCACCGTCAATAGTCATCGTGAAGGTTCCGGCCAGCCCGTAAGCCGCTTCATCAACCTCGCGATGGAAATGGGGTGCTGGAACGCGGGCCTCGGGGGGCACCGTGAATTCGAACATCACGAGATTGTCGGTTCCCTGATTTTCATCGACCAGGAATCTCAGCTCCAGCTCGCCGATGCGGACCACGTTGTCGCTGCGCGCTTCCATTGTCGTTCCTCGCTCTGTAAAGTGATTTTACATATCCTGACGTAAAGTCACTTTACACCTGATGTCAAGAGCGGCGGATGACGAGCATTGTGTGAATTTAGGAATACGGCCGGTTCCAACGGCAGTGAAAATGCGGGGCCGCCCTTCTTTGGGGCTCTGCTGCGCGTGACCT
Organism: Chelatococcus sp. YT9; assembly: GCF_018398315.1. Lineage (NCBI taxonomy): Bacteria > Pseudomonadati > Pseudomonadota > Alphaproteobacteria > Hyphomicrobiales > Chelatococcaceae > Chelatococcus > Chelatococcus sp. YT9. The sequence goes on along the minus strand of NZ_JAHBRW010000001.1, from coordinate 600,232 downwards.
GGCAGCATGTGCGCGGCAAAATGCTCGAGGCGATCCGTGAAGCCGGCTTCACGGATTTCCAGGATGCGCATTTCGCGGTGTTCTCCTATCCCCTTCCAGATGGCGTGCGGCCGTCGGAATTGGCACGGCAGAAGCGCATGTCGCGGCAGGCCATGAATTACCTGATCGCTCAGCTCGAGGACCTTGGTTATGTCGAGCGGCGCGTAGCGGAGACGAGCGACAGGCGGCTCGTCCATCTGACAGAGCGAGGCGGTGCGGTTGCCGCGACCATCTTCGCTTGCCTGCGCGGCCTCCATAGGGAATGGGCGCAGGAAGTAGGCCATGCGCGTTTCGACGTCTTCCTCAGCGTGCTGCAGGAGTTGTCGGCCAAGGCCCAGTCCGAGGATTTCAAGGCAGTGTGAAAGACGTCTGGAGTGGAGCTGCCATGGCAGCTCCATAAAGCTCGGCTTGCATTCCCGTGCCGGTTCACGCGGCCCTTTTCGGCAACGGACCGACATAGCGGGATTGCGGGCGGATCAGCCGGTTCGCCGCCTCCTGCTCCAGGACGTGCGCCGCCCAGCCGGCAACGCGTCCGACCGCGAAGACCGGGGTGAATGTCTCGCGCGGCAGGGCCAGCGCCTCGAGCACCAGGGCGGTGTAGAACTCCACGTTGGTCTGCAGCGGACGCGAGCGCTTGCGCTCCGCTAGGATGGCGAGCGCGGCCTTTTCCACCTCATCGGCGAAACGAATGCGGTTGCCGCCCTCGCGAAGGGTTGCCGCCACTTGCTTCAGGACGTCGGCCCGGGGATCGCGCACGCGGTAGACTCTGTGCCCGAAGCCCATCAGCCGCTCGCCGTTGTCGAGCGCCTGTTCCAGCCATGGCCTGATCCGCTCCGGCGTGCCGATCTCATCGAGCATGTCGAGCACCGGGCCGGGCGCGCCGCCGTGCAGCGGCCCCTTGAGCGCGCAGAGCCCCGCGACCACCGACGACACCATGCCCGCCCGCGTGGAGGCAACCACCCGCGCGGTGAAGGTCGAGGCGTTGAGGCCGTGGTCGATGACCGTGACGAGATAGGTGTCGAGCGCATGGATCTCCGCATCCGATGCGGCTCGGCCGCGGAGCATCCGCAGCAGATCCGCCGCCTGTCCCAGCGCGGCATCCGGCGCGACGGGGGCCAGTCCGTCGCGATGGCGGGTGATGGCGGCGACGAAGACCGGCATGGCCGCCGTCACCAGGACGTGGCCCGGAACGGGCGATGCGTCGGGCAGCGCCGACAGCATCAGTCGCAACGCTTCGACCGGGCTCAAATCCGCGATCATCGGCAGCAGGCGCTCGGCGACGGGGAAGGCGGCGACACGGGCGGCCCCGAGCGCCCGGCTGACCTCGGCCTCGTCGCCGGCCGCCGACAGACCGCGCCACAACAGGCTCGTCACCGCCTCGAAGCTCTGGCGTCCGGCGAGCTGTTCAAGGTCGAAGCCGCGGATGATCAGGCGCCCGGCCTCGCCATCGACGTGGCTCAGGGCGGTTTCGGCCGCGACGACGTCATCAAGTCCAATAGACATTGCGTGTCTCCTTTGTCGGAGATAGCTTGATGTACTGATATAAATCGTCAATATTGATTGATATGATCAATATAAGGTGGCCACGTGGACGTCATCGATGCGGGCGAGGCGGTGGAGAGGCTGGGGGTCAGCCGGGCCACGCTCTATGCCTATGTGAGCCGCGGACTTGTGCGCGCCGTGCCGGATGCGGACGATCCGCGACGCAGCCTTTACAGCGCCGCCGATATCGATGGTCTCGTCACGCGCAAGCGGCGCGGGCGCAAGCCGGAGCGCATCGCGGCGAGCACGCTCGACTGGGGGCTGCCCGTGCTCACGTCGCACGTCACGCGTATAGAAGGTGGCCAACTGAGCTATCGCGGCCATGACGCGACGGAGCTCGCCAAGGCCGCGTCCTTCGAGGCGGTGGCCGCTTTGCTCTGGGGCTGCGGCGACAGCGATCCCTTCGCAGCGCCCATGCCGGCGGTGGGGGACGCCTGGGGTGAACTGTCGCGGTTGATGGCGGCGCGTTCCCTGCCGGAGCGTTGCGGCGTGCTGCTTCCCCTCATGCCCGGCGCCAGCGCGACGCTCTGGCGGCGCGAACCGCGTCTCATCTGGCCCAATGCTGCCGCGCTGCTGCGGACGATGGCTGCCGCCGCGGTCGGCCGTGCGCCGCGCGCCGCGCCGATCGCGGATGTCCTCGCGGAGGCATGGGGGCTTGCGCCCGGTCACCAGAGCGTTGACCATTTGCGCGCGGCGCTCGTGCTGCTCGCCGATCATGAGCTCAACGCATCCGCCTTCGCGGTGCGCGTCGTGGCTTCCACCGGCGCTTCACTCGCTGCCGCGCTCGCCGGCGGGCTCGCGGCCTTGAGCGGGCCGCGCCACGGCGGCACGACGAGCCTGGTCGAAATCCTCTTCGACGAGATCGAGCGCACGGGTGATGCCGCGCGCGTGGTCGATGAGCGCCTGTGGCGCGGTGACCTCCTGCCGGGCTTCGACCATCCGCTTTATCCGGATGGTGACCCGCGCGCCCTGGCGCTGCTCGGCCGGCTCCCGCTTGATGGACAGCGCGACGCGCTCATCGCCGCCGTCGGCGCGCTGGGCAAGAAGCCGAATGTGGATTTCGCGCTCGTTTCCCTGCGGCGGGCGCTCGGGTTGCCGCGCGGCGCGGCCTTCACGTTGTTCGCGGTCGGCCGCACGGCGGGATGGATTGCCCACGCGTTGGAGCAGCTTGAGGACGGCCGCCTCATCCGCCCCCGCGCCCGCTACGACGATCCTCAGGAGTAGATGGCCAGGGCGGAAGTTGCTGGCCGCTTGCTCAAGCCGACAGCTGGTAGCTCCGGGCCTTCTCGCTCTCGTGGCGCGCCAGGATCTGGTCGGCCTTCTTCTCGGCGATCATGATGGTCGGCAGGTTGGTATTGGCGCGCGGCACGGTCGGCATGACCGAGGCATCGACGACGCTGAGGCCGCCCACGCCGATGACCCGGCCGCTGCGGGCGTCGACGACGGCGAGCGGGTCGGCGGGATCGCCCATGCGGCAGGTGCCGGATGCGTGCCAGCCGCCGATGGTGTGTTTGCGGACAGTGACCTCCAGCAGGTCGTCGTCCGCGAGGATGGCCGCAAGCGTCGGGCCGGGCGCCATAAGCCGCTGGATGACCTGCCGCCGCAGGGCCGCCGGCCCGTCCGTCAGAAGCGCGGGCCCGATGGTCATCAGCCAGTTGCGGGCGCTGATCTGTCCGACAAGGGCGGCCATGGCCCCATGGGTCGAGGCGAAGGGGTCGAGCGCTGCCGCCCGCATCTCGGGCGTCGCGAAGATTGCCGCCATCCTGCGGAAGACGGCCTTCATGCGCGTGAGGTCGCGCGGGTCGGTCAGCAGCTGGAAGGCGACTTCCGGATAGACGTTCGGATCGGGGGAGGTCAGTTTCACCCAGCCCTGGCTGTAGGGCTTGTTGATCCAGCTGAACAGCGAGCCTATCCGCCGGCCGATGGGGTGCCACGCGGATTTCGCGACGACGACGGTGAACATGTCGTTGGCGGGCGCGTCCGGCAGGTCCGAGGTGTAGCGCAGCGCCATCTGCACATGGCGGCGCGGGGTCTCGCCCATGCGCGCGCCGGGCTTGATCCAGGCCGACATCGACATCGACGGATGTTCCTGCAGATTGGCGCCGACGCCGGGCAGATCATGGACGACCGGGACGCCGATGGCGCGCAGGTCTGCGGCGGGGCCGATGCCGGCCCTGAGAAGGATCGCCGGTGAGCGCAGGGCGCCCGCGGCGAGGATGATCTCGCGGCCGCGAACGACCTCGCCGTTGACCTCGACGCCGACCGCGCGGCCCTCTTCCACGACGATGCGCGAGACGACGGCACGGGCGCGAATCGTCAGGTTCCGGCGGGCGCGGGTCGTCGCGTCGAGATAGCCCATCGCCGCCGACCGGCGCTGCTTGCGATCGGTCGTCAGGGCCATCGGAAACCAGCCGTCGTCAAAACAGCCGTTCTGGTCTTCGATGTTGCGATAGCCCAGCCGTTTGAAGGCGCCGGCGGCCGCCTTGGTGAAGCCCGGCCAGATCGCCTCGGGCACACGGCTGATGGTGATCGGGCCGTCCGCGCCATGAAGCGGGCCGGTATAGTCGAGGTCGGTTTCGAGCTTGCGGAAATAGGGCAGGACCGAGGCCCAGTCCCAGCCGGCCGCGCCGAGTTCCGCCCATTCATCATAGTCGTCCGGCGTGCCACGATTACCGAGCTCGCCGTTGATGGTCGAGCCGCCGCCCATGACGCGTGCCTGGCCGTAGGGTTTCAGCGGCGGCCGGCGCGGGTCATTGTGCGGCACGGGCTCGAAATAGGCTTTCAGCCCTTGCCATTGGTAGTTGGCATTGAAGGCGGCGCGGTACGGATAAACATCCTTGATCTCATCCGGCTCCTCGCCGGGAAGATGGTCTTCGCCCGCCTCCAGCAGGAGCACCCGGTTGGCGCCCGGCGCCGAGAGGCGATTGGCGAGGACACAGCCGGCGGAGCCGCCGCCGACGATGATGAAGTCCCAATGCTGCGTCATGATGTGCTCTTCATGGACTCGTGCTTGTCGCGGACTTTTTATGGTCGTGGACATGGAGTTCGTATGCCGCGGTGGCGGCCTCGGCGCCCTCTTCAGCGCTCGGGGGTGAAGACGTGGAGCGCCTTGCGGTGCCGGGCGATGTAATCCCAGTCGTAGTCGACGCCGAGGCCGGGGCCTTCTGGCACGGGCATGCAGCCGTCCTCGCCGATCGCCTCCAGCTCGTCGCTGTAGCCGGAGCCGAAGACGGGCGGCATGGGATTGCGCACGCCCGGCGCGACCAGCGACAGCTCGTACCAGTTGCTGTTGCGCATCGCCGCCATGCAATGGCGTTGCGAAGGGCCGGCGGCATGGATCTCGCAATCGAGACCGAAGGCCTCGGCGAGATGGGCGATCTTCATCGCGCCGGTGATGCCCATGTCGTAGTCGGGATCGGTGCGGATGAAGTCCGTGGCGCGATCGGTCAGCCAGGGCACCTTGGCCTCGAGGCCGCGCACGTGCTCGGTCAGGAGCAGCGGTGTCTTTACATGCTCCTTGAGCTGGCGCGCGGCATGCGGTGACCAGCCGGCGTCCATGAAGGGGTCCTCGTACCAGTAGTAGTTGCCCTCGTCGCAGGCCTTGCCGACATAGATGGCGTCGGCGAAGGTCTTGAGCTCGCTGGCGGCGTCGTACATCAACGTCATCTTGCCGCCGACGCGGGCGGCGCAGTGGAGTAGGTTTTCCGCCTCCTCGCGGCGGTCGCCTTCGCCCCAGCCATGGATCTTGTAGCCGCGGAAGCCGAGCTCCAGGCATTCCTCGGCAAAGTCGGCATAGGCCTCCTTGCTGTCCAGGATGCCGGCGCGGCCGCCGTTGAGGGTGCTGGCATAGGTGGGCAGGCGGGTGCGATAGCCGCCGAGCAGCCGCCAGACAGGCTTGCCGACGGATTTGCCGGCGAGGTCCCAGAGCGCGATGTCGAGCGCGGAATGCCCGACGGCCATGAAATGTCGGTGCATGCGCTTGAGCTTGTTGTAGATGGCCTCGCGCGCCTCGGCATCCTCACCGAGGATATGCGCGGCGAGGCCGCGAACCTGTCCGACAAGAACGCCGTTCTTGCCGCTGTGGGCGGTGCAATATTCACCCCGCTGCCCGTCGGCCGTTTCAATGGACAGGGCGAAAGACGGCACCTCGCTGGTGGCACCTTTCATGACACAGCGGTTGCCGCTGGCATCACGGCCAAGGCCTTCAACCTTATAGTCAAATTCGTGAATCTCGACGCGTGTGATGCGGCTGCCTGGCCGTGCTGCCGTCGGTGTGCTCATGGTGGGCGGTCTCCGTCCGCGGCGCTTGTCGGTTCTGTGCAAAGGCACTTGTCAACGCCGATCTGTCTGACTAGTATCGTTGTAGTCCGATAACTTGGAGCGCGTCAATGTCCGATATCAGCGAGCAGGAGAGCCGGGTCGATGCGGCCTACAGGCACCTCGTCGCCTACATCGAACGTGAGAACGTGCCCGAGGGCAGTCGCCTGCCGTCGGAGAGTGAATTCGTGGAGCGCTTCGGCCTGTCACGCGCCAGCATTCGTGAGGCGCTGGCCCGCCTCAGGGCGGAGGGGCGGGCGGTCTCGCGCCGCGGCTCCGGCACCTTCACGGCTCGCGGCTTGCCGGCGGAGCTTGTTCGCCTCTCGGCGATCGATTCGGTCCAGGATCTCATCGACTGGCACGAGTTCCGTGTTGCCCTCGAAAGCGAAGTCGCGGCGCTGGCGGCGGAGCGGCGCGATGATGCTGATCTGGCTCGCATTCATACGGCGCAGGACGCGTTGATGGCCAAGCTCGAGAGCGAGCACGGCCAGGCTGAGGACGCCGAATTCCATCGCTCCATCGCCGTCGCGGCGCATAATGGGAAGCTCCTGGATGGCGTGGGCGCGCTGGCCAATCACATCTTTCGCTGGAGCGGGCAGACGCGTGAGCGCGGCATTCTCACGCTCGGTGAGCGCCGTGAAATCATTGCGGCCGAGCACGGCGAGATCATCAACGCGATCGTGGAACGCAAGCCCGACCAGGCGCGCTTCGCAATCCGCCGGCATCTGTTGAACGGCCGGGCGCGCTTTCTCGGAACACTGCGCCTGTAGGCGTGTCGAGCTCAAAATTAGTCAGACAGGACGAGAATCTGTCCGTCAGGGAGGATGTGGGGATATGGCAGGCACAGGATCCAGGCTGATCGATCGTCGATCGGCACTCAAGGGCGGTCTCGCGGCGGGAGTCGCAATGCCGTTCATTGCGCGGTCGGGCTTCGCGCAGGGCGCGGGCAGTGTCCGCATCTGGACTTTCATGAGCGCTGAAGGACAGTCGCCGCGCGAGAAGGTCTTCAAGGCGTTGATCGACGAATTCGAAGCGAAGAACAAGGTCAAGGTGGTCGTCGAGCCGCAACCCTTCCAGGAACTCGAAACAAAATTCGTCGCGGCGGTCGCACAAAAGCGTGCGCCGGATCTCGTGTGGCTGCGCGACACCTTCCTCAGCCTCGTCGTCGACCGCAAGGGATTGGCGGATCTGAACGAGGTGCTGACACCGGACTTCAAGCGCGACGCGCTGCCGGACATGTTCGATGTCTTCACTCAGAAGTCGGTCTTCGACGGCAAGCGCGTGTCGTTGCCGATCTGGCCATCGCCGGCGCAGATCATCTTCTACCGCAAGGACGCCTTGCGGGAGATCGGCCTCGACGCGCCGCCGCTCGCCTGGGACACGTTCACAGACGCGGCTGCCAAGCTCACGAAGGGTGACCGCATCGGCTTCGGCCTGCCGACGAGCGACAACAGCGTGTCGGCCTTCATCAACATCATGACGGGTTTCGGCCCGGAGATCTTCGACAAGACGACCGGGCGTATCGATCTCACAGGCGCGCAGGCGATCGAGACGGCGAATGTGGTGCGGACGCTGGTGGCAAGGGGCGCGGTGTCGAAAACCCTGCTGAACGCGATGGGTGACGACATCCAGGACCAGTTCGCCGCCGGTCGCTTCGCCATGGCGCAGGCCTTCGCGCCGCGCTTCCAGCAATACCAGAAGATCGCCGCCGGCTACGATCCGAAGGAACTCGCTATTTCCGCTTGGCCGTCCTTCGGTGGGCGCCCGCCCGCCGTGCTGCTCGGGCCTTACTGGACGGTCGGCCTTGCCGCCACGTCGCAGAACAACGAGGCGGCTGTCGCTTTCCTGGAATCGCTATACACGCCCGAGGCGTCGATGCGCTGGGCGAAGGACGCGAGTCTCATTCCCGACCGGCGCTCCGTCATGAAAGACCCGTGGTTCGAGAAGCCAGAGGCGGCGGTCACGCGGAATTTCTTCGAGCTTCTGTCGGGCAAGGGCGCTTTCGTCTTCCCGCAGCGCGTGCCCGATATCACCAAGATCTTCGCAGTGCTCAATACGTCTCTGCAGGAGATCATCGGCACGGACGAGAAGGTCGAAGCGATCCTCGCGCGCGCCAAGACGTCGCTCAACTGGTAGGAAACCGCGACAGATGGTCAGCGTTCCAGCGTCTGGTACGACAACATTCACCCGATCGATCGAGGATGCGGCACGTGCCGGGCGCCGCATCGGCACGACGCTGGTTGGTCCGGCGGTACTCGTCGTCATCGCCGTCAATATATTGCCGGCGTTCTTCGGCTTCTACTCGAGCCTGCGCAAGATCTTCTTCTTCGGCGATGAAGGTTTCGCCGGGCTCGACAATTTCAGGGCACTTTTCGCCGATCCCGTAACCTGGGAGGCGATCGGCCGGTCGCTCATCTTTACCTTCGGAGCGCTGGCACTTGCTGTTCCGCTGGCGCTGCTCGCGGCGCTGGCGGTTCGTGAGCTCGGCGCGCGTGGCCGCATCCTGCTCACCATTCTGCTGGTGCCGTGGGCGATGAGCCCGATCGTCGTCGCGCTCCTGTGGAAGTGGATCCTCCTGCCGTCGCCGGGCGGTCTCTTCGCGTCTATCTTAGCCACCTTCGGCATGCCGCCCGCCAACCTCCTGTCCAATCCGACGTGGGCGATGCCGACGGTGATCGCGGTCGCGGTCTGGCGGACCTTCGCCTTTGCCGCCATCATCCTGACGGCCGGCCTCGGTCAGATCCCGAAGGATCTCTACAAGGCGGCCGCCGTCGATGGCCTGACGGCGATGGAGCGTTTCTCGCGCATCACCGTGCCGTTGCTCGCGCCGTCGATCCTGATCGTCCTGTCGATGTTGACGATCAGCTATTTCAACGAGGTCCAGGTCATCATCGGACTGACGTCGGGCGGACCCATCCGCTCCACGACGACGCTCGCCTACCAGCTCTACCTCACCGGTTTTGTGGAGCTGGACCAGGGCCGCGGCAATGCCATCGCCGTGGTGATGTTCCTGATCAATCTCGTGCTCATCGTCGGCTATGTCCAACTCCTCGGCAACAGGAAGGGTGGTGAGGCATGAACCAGAGCATGCGCCTGTCCGGCCGCGCGGCCCTTCTCGCCGCGTCGGCGATTGCCACCGTGGTGGTGCTCGGCCCGATCATCTGGGCGGTGTCCACGTCGCTGAAGTCGGACAACCACATTTTCGCGGTGCCGCCGCGTCTCATCCCCGATGAGCCCACGCTGATGCATTTCCAGCGCCTTCTCGCGGAAGGCGTGCAATGGAGCTTCCTCAACAGCGCCTTCTACACCGTGGTCGCTGTCGCCTTCGCGGTCGCCGTCGGAGGCACCGCCGGCTACGCGCTGGTGCGCTATCCCGTCCCGGCCAAGCGCGCGCTGCTCATCCTGTTCATGGGAGTCATGTCGATCCCGAGCTACGCGCTTCTCCTGCCGACGCAGGTTATCTTCGTGCGGCTCGGGATCTTCGACACGCGGCTCGCGCTCCCGATCCTCTATGCCGCCCACGTCATTCCCTTCGCGGTGTGGATGACCCGGGCGCATTTCGCAACCGTGCCGCGCGAGCTCGAGCAGGCGGCGCTCGTCGATGGGTATTCTCGTTTCGAGGCGGTGTGGAAGGTCATCATCCCCGGCGCGCGCCCGGCCCTGATCGCGGCTTCCGCCTTCGGCTTCCTCTATGCCTGGAACGACTACATCACCGCCACGACGATGGTGGAATCGCCCGATCTTCGCACGTTGCCGGTTGCCCTCATCTTCTTCCAGGGTTTCCACGGGCGGGACTGGGGCGCGTTGATGGCGGGCGTGGTCATCGCCACGCTGCCGCCCGTCGTCCTCTTCCTCGTCTATCGACGGTATCTGATCGGCGGCTTCTCGGAAGGCTCGGTGAAGGGGTGACCCCCACCGGCGCCAGCGCGATCCGCCCGCCGGATGACGGGCAGCCAGACGCTATTCCGCCCAGACGCTTTTTCGCAATGTGAGAGCCAAGGAATGAACGTGCACAGCCAGGATATCGCATCGCGCGCCGTAGGCGCCTCCGCGCGTTCGGTCCGCTTCGTCGATGTCGCCAAGCGCTTCGGCTCCGTCACGGCGGTCGGCGATGTCAACCTGACCATCGCGCCGGGACAGTTCGTGACGCTGCTCGGCCCTTCTGGCTGCGGGAAGTCGACGACGCTCAGCATGATCGCTGGACTGGAGCTGCCGAGCCAGGGGCATATCTATATCGGCGAGAGGGATGTGACGACGGTCCCTCCGGCGGACCGGGACATCGCCATGGTATTCCAGTCCTACGCGCTCTATCCGCATCTCACGATCTTCGAGAACATCGCCTTCCCCCTTCGAGCGAAGCGCCGGCGCACCACCGAGACGGAGGTCAACCGGAAGGTGAAGGACGCGGCGCGGATGCTCGGTCTTGACAAGCTCTTGGAGCGGTTCCCCCGCGAGATCTCCGGCGGTCAGCGCCAGCGCGTCGCGCTGGGGCGAGCGATGGTGCGCACGCCGACCATCTATCTCCTGGATGAGCCGCTTTCGAACCTCGACCAGCAGCTGAGGGTGCAGATGCGCTCCGAGCTGAAGGATCTCCACCAGCGGCTCGGCGCCACCATGCTCTACGTCACCCACGATCAGGGTGAGGCGATGACCCTGTCGGACATCATCGCCGTGATGTCGGCCGGGCGCATCGAGCAGGTGGGCGCGCCGCGCGAGCTCTACGACCGGCCAGCCAATCTGTTCGTGGCGCGCTTTCTCGGCGAGCCTGGCATGAACATCCTGAACGGCGACATCGGCGATGGCCGGCTGCGCGGGCAGGGCGTCGCGATCGCGCTTCCACCGACCGTGAAGGCAGGCCCCGGCAAGCTGTGTGCCGGCATTCGGCCCGAGGATCTCGTGCTTTGCCGGGCTGACGAGGCCGAGCTGACCGGAGTGGTGAGGACGGTCGAGTTCCTCGGCTCGCGGTGCCTGATGCGCGCCGATATCGGTGATACGCTCGTCACCGCTTTCCTGCCGGCCGATGTCACGACGCAACCCGGCGAGACGGTCAGCCTCAAGGCGTCTCACGCCGGCCGCACGCGCTGGTTTGATGTGGCGTCGGGCCTCGCGGTCGGTCATTGAGGCGATCGCGATGCGTCAGATCATCAGCATCGAGACGACCGAGGCTTTGAAGGCCGCGTCGGCGGCGCTCGAGGCGGGCGCCGGGCGCGGCCATGCGCTCGCGGTCTGCGTGGTCGACGCGACCGGCACGCCGCTCGTCCTCCTGCGCGACGACCGCGCGCGGCTGACGACCGTCGAGATGGCCGTCAACAAGGCCTGGACGGCGGCGGCTCACCAGCGCGCGACCCATGAACTCGCGGCCGTCGTGCAGCCCGGCCAGCCGGGGTTCGGGGCCAATATCCAGTTCGGTGGACGGCTGTCGCCCTTGCCGGGCGGATTGCCGATCGGGGCAGAGGGTGGCGTCGCTGGCGGTATCGGCGTCAGCGGAGGAGACGCGGAGACCGATATTGCCGCGGCTCGCGCAGGGTTGAATGCAATTCGTTGAACGGTTTCTCGCTCTTCATCCAGGCGTGCGAAGACGGTGTCGCGCGGCGCGCTCGATCAGGGCGTCGGCTGTTCGTGACGTTGGGCCGGTCTCGCGGGCAGCACTGCGCCTTGCAGGGCGCGTGCGGCCGGGTGCTTGAAGTGAAGCGGGCGTGTCACCGGTACATCCTCGACGATGCGGCCTCCATCCATGACGACCACGCGCTTGCAGAAACGGTGGACTAGCCTGAGGTCGTGGGTGACGAAGAGAAAGGCGGTGCTGCGCGTCGCCTGGATCTGCTTGAACAGGTCGATGGTCTGGATCTGCAGCACGAGGTCGAGGTTCGAGACCGCTTCGTCCAAAACGATGAGCTCGGGCTGCGGTGCGAGGGCACGGGCAATGCAGACACGCTGCAATTGTCCGCCACTCATCTGCGCGGGCAGTTTCGCTGCATCATCGGGTGTGAGCCCAACCTCCACCAGGAGCTCGCGAATGCGCGCGGCCCGCTGGCGCTCGTCGAGGTCGGTGAGGTGGCGCAGGGGCTCGGCAATGATGCGTTCCACGCTGTGTCGCGGGTTCACAGCCTCCAATGAGTCCTGGAACACCACCTGCACAGCGCGGCGGAAGGCGGCGAGGCTCGCGCCGCCGAGCGCGCTGAGCGATGTGCCCTTGAAGCGGATATCGCCACGGTCCGGCTTCTCCAAGCCGAGGATGAGCCGGCCCAGGGTGCTCTTGCCGCAACCGCTCCGGCCGAGCAAGCCGAGCGTCTCGCCCGGCTGGATCGCCAGGTCGATGCTATCGAGCACCGTCTTCGGCGCGGCGCGGCCGACCAGTGAAAAGGTGCGATAGCTACGGCCGACGCCGCGCGCTTCGATCAAAGCGGTCACGCCACCTCCTCCTCGACATAGAGCGCGAGATGCGCGGCGATGAGGCTCTGGGTGATCGGGTGCGCCGGCGCGTCGAAGATCGAGCGCACCGAACCGCGTTCCACGATCCGGCCGGCACTCATGACAGCCATGCCATCGGCGAGGCGTGCTACAACGCCCATGTCGTGGGTGATGAGGAGGACGCCGAGATTGCGCTCCCGGGCGACGCGCTCGATGAGATCGAGCAGGCGCGCCTGCACGACGAGGTCGATGTCCGTCGTCGGCTCGTCGGCAAAGAGAAAAGGCGCGCGCGACAAGAGCGCGAGCGCGATCATCATGCGCTGGAGCATGCCGCCGCTCATCTCGAACGGATGGAGCGCGAGGATTCGCGCGGGATCGTCCAGCCCAACCTCCGCCATGGTGTCACGGATGGCGTCTTCGGAGCCGGCGTCCCGATGGCCAACGGCGGCCAGCGTTTCCACCGCGTGGGCGCGCATGGTCTTCACCGGATTGAAGGCGCTGCGCGGGTTCTGCATGATGGTGGCGATGGTGCGTCCGCGGAGTGTCGCGGCCGGCTTTTCCTCTCCATCCAGCAGGATACGACCGGACCTGCGGGCCACCCCGGCTGGCAGAACGCCCTGCGCGCCGCTTGCCGTGAGGGATTTGCCCGAACCGCTCGGCCCCACGAGGGCGAGGATATGCCCTGTCTCCAGGGTGAGCGTGAGCCCGTCGACGAGCGGGATGTGCCGGCCATGCCGATGTGTCGTGATGGTGAGGTCTTCGATCGTGAGCGTGGGCATCAGTGCTGATGCTCCGCTGCGAGATGCGGATCGAGCTTGTCGCGAATGGCATCACCCGCGAGATTGAACGCGGCCACTGCGACGAACAGCGCGAGACCCGGCCAGAACAGCAGCATCGGTTCCGTCCAGACGAACTGCCGTGCGTCGTTGATCATGACGCCCCATTCCGCTGTCGGCGCCATCACGCCGAGACCGAGAAACGACAGGCCGGAGACGTGCAGCATGATATGGCCAATGTCGAGCGTCGCCAGCACCACGAGCTGAGCGATGGTCGGCGGCATGAGATGCTCGATGAAGATGCGCGTGCGGCTGGCGCCGGCGACACGTGCCGCCAGGATGAAATCGCGGCGTTTGAAGGAGAGAACAAGCCCGCGCACGATGCGCGCGTACCACGCCCAGTGCGACAGCACGATCGCGATGATGACGTTGACGAGGCCGGTGCCGAGCATACCCACCATGAAGAGGGCGAGCACGATGGTGGGGAACGTCAGGAACACGTCGCAGCAGCGCATGATGAGCTGGTCGGCACGGCCGCCAAGCACGGCCGAGGTACCGCCGATGAGGATGCCGAGCGCGATGATCCCTGTGAGCGCGATGGCGACCGCACCGAGCGACACACGGGAACCGTGGATCAGGCGGGAGAGCATGTCGCGCCCGAGATGATCGGTGCCCATCCAATGAGCGAGGCTCGGCCCCTGAAGGCGACCTGGCAGGTCGACGGCATTCGGATCGTAGGGCGCAATCAGGGGCGCGGCGATGGCAGTCAGAAGAAGGACCGCGACGAGGCAGCATGCGATGCGAGAACTCCACCGCATGCTGGCGAAGAAGCCGCGGGGCGGTGCTAAGGCGCCGCTGTCGTGTTCGACGAGCGCTGTCATTCGGCGCTCCCGGCATTGAGGCGGATGCGCGGGTCAGCCCAGGCGTAGAAGATGTCGACGAGGAGGTTACACAGCACGAAGATCAGCACCATCATGAGTGTGAAGCACTGGATGACGGGATAGTCCCGGTTGAAAATGGCCGAGACCGCATAGCGGCCGAGACCCGGCCAGCCGAAGACGCTTTCGATCACCAGCGTGCCGCCGATGAGTTCACCTGCATGCATGCCAGTCGCGGTGATGATCGGCAGGATGGCGTTGCGCAGCACATGGCTGCGCTCGACCTTGCCCTCGCTCAGGCCCCGGAGGCGCGCATAGTACACATGCCGCTGGCCTGCGACTTCAAGCATGCTGGCACGTAGGAGCCGCGCGTTGATGGCCAGCGACATGAAGCAAATGGCGATGACCGGCATGATGAGATGCGCGGGAGTGCCGCGGCCCATCGGTGGCAGCCAGCCGAGCTGCAGGGAGAAGAGCAGCACCAGCAGGAAGCCAAGCCAGAAGTTGGGCATTGAGACACCAAGGAAGGCGATGCCGCGCACTACCTGATCGGGCCACCTGTCGCGATGCCGGGCGGCCCACATGCCGAGCGGCACGGAAACGAGGAGGGTGAAGGCGAGCGCGATGCCGGCGAGTTGAAGCGTTGCAGGCAGGAAATGCAGCACCTCCGGCAAGACGGGTCGCTGCAAGGCATAGGACGTGCCGAAATCGAGCCGCAGCGCATCCCACAGCCAGAGGAGATACTGGGTCAGCAGCGGCTTGTCCAAGCCGAGTATGGCGCGTGCTTCGACAAGTGCCTGGTCGGTGGGCGGAATACGCGACAGCCGGAGATAATCGAGCGCAGGGTCGCTTGGCCCCAGGCGCAGCATCAGAAAGATGACGAGGGAGGCTCCGAGCAGCATCGGAACGAGGAGCAGGATACGCCGGGCGATGAAGGAGGCCATTTGGGCAGCTCAGTGGCTTGCAGGCTTGATCTTGTCGAACGGGATTTCGCTCGACATCGCTCCGAAGGGAACCTCGGCCAGGGTTGGCTTGGCGACGGCTATCGCTGTCACATAGGTCAGCGGCAGATAGACGGCTTGCTCGTGGAGGCTGGTGAGAATTTTCGCGTAGAGCGCTCGGCGCTTCTCCTCGTCCGTGGAGATGAGGGCCTCGCTGATGTCAGCGTCGATCTCGGCCTTGTTCGGTAGACCGAGCTGCGCCTGATAGTCCGCGTGCGAAGGCAGCCGCATCGAACTGAGGAAGGCATGCGGGTCATAGGGCGCCCCCCATGTCCGATTGAAGATCATGCCGAAGCGCCCGTCGCGCTGACGGGCATAGATGCTGCTCTCCTCCTCGCCCACGAGGACGGCGTCGATGCCGACCTTCCGCAAATCCGCTTGAATCACTTCCGCCATTGATTTCGCCACGGCGTCGGGACCGACAAAGTTCAGCTCGATCGCGAGCGGCTTGCCGTCCTTGACGCGGATCGGATTCCCTTTCGGCCGTACCCAACCGGCGTTCTCGAGAAGCATCTCGGCCTGAGCGGGATCGTACGCATAGGGTTTCAGACCGATGTCGGCATAGGGCACGTTGGGCGCGAACAGGGTGTCGGCGCGCTTCTGGGTGCCGTAGAGCACCGTCCTGATCATGGTGTTCTTGTCGACGGCATGGTTGATCGCCTGCCGCACGGCGAGTTCATTGGTCGGCGCCAGCCTGGTGTTGATGGCCAGCGGCCGTGTCTCCAGCGGTTCGGAGAGGCGCGCGTTGTAGGTTTTGCCCTGCTTGAAGCGCGCAAAGGTATCCGGCGAGATGGGGCCGTCGGCCCCATAGATCAGGTCGATCTCTCCGGTTTCCAAAGCGACGGCGCGGGTGTTGGGATCGGGAATGACCTTGATGACGACCCGCTCGAACGCGGGCTTCTCACCCCAGTAGTTGGCATTGCGCTTGAAGATGTCATGTTCGCCCAGGCTGATCGCATCGAGCGTCCAGGGACCGGTCCCGATCGGCGCCTTGATGCCGTCCATCGTGCTGCCCTTCTCGCCGAACTGCGAGGGAGCGATGAAGCGGAATGGCCGGGGGAGGGCGAGTTCCTGCAATACCGGGTAATAGGCATCCTTCAGGGTCAGCCGCAGCGTCGCCTCGTCGATCGCCTCGGCCTTCACGATCTGGTTGGCCAGCTCGAGCCAGGCATGGCGTTCGCGATTGGCGAGGATCGCATCGAAATTGGCGACGGCAGCCTCGGCGTTGAAAGGCTCGCCGTTCGAGAATTTCACGCCGGGCCGCAGCTTGAAAGTGTAGGTTCTGCCGTCTTCGGAGACGTCCCAGGACTGCGCGAGCCACGGCACGACTTTGCCGTCCGCCTGGTAGCGGACCAGCGGCTCATAGACCATCGCTTGCGCGAACATCTGGTTCGGCGAATAGAGATGGGGATTAAGGGGGCCGACATTCTGCGGCCAGGAAAAGTTGAGCGTCTGGGCACTCGCCGTCTGCGCCGGCGCTATGCAGGCGGCTGCCAGTGCGAAACTTGCCCCGCCGATCCATCGGAACAACTTGCGCATTGCTGAGCCTCACCTGTTGCTACCACTCAAGTATGATGATTTTATAGAAATATCATACTGCAGGTGCAATCGGCATTTAGCGATGCTGATCGAAATGTTGTTGAGGCCCAGTATTTTATGGGCTTGTGACGGGGGCGCGGCGCGCGCGCCCGGCCTTCGATCAATCGTCGTGATGATGGTGACTATGGGCGCCGGGTGGATGGGAATGAGAGCGCCCCTGGTCATGCGTGTCATCAGAGCCGGCTGGCATCACATGCAGATGGCCGTGGCGGACGCCGCGCTGGCTTGAAACGCTGTCGGCGAAATGCTGCATGGCGTGGACAGTGCCTTTGAGAATTGACACCTCGAGGCAAAGATCATGGTCCACATGGACGTGCATCGTCGCGACTGACAGATCCGAGTGGTCGTGGTGGTTCGAGGTCAGCCGGCTCGCCAGCGCACGGGTGTGATGCTCATAAACGTAGGAAAGAACACCGTGGCCCTGTGCCCTGCTGGGCGGCAAGGCTTCTTCCATCGTCTCCTTGCGCGAGAACTCGGCGCGAATGACATCCCGCAAGGCCTCGGAGCGGCTCTGGTATCCCTTGCGTTCACAGTAGGCGTCGATGCCGGCCAGGAGGTCGTCGTCAATCGTCACGGTGATCCGTTGCATGGCGCGGCATTCTCTCTGGCTGCCATTGCCGGCAGCCACGTTTGATGGATCTGAAGCTCCACTCTGTGATGGCATTCGCGCCCAGGAAATTCAAATCCGTAAACCGCACGAGATGTTTTCCGCGCCACGTGGGCCGCGGCGTGGGTCATATCACCAAGACTGAAAGGCTTGTGATCGCCATCGATGTGCTCAGCCGCGCCGGCCGTAACGCATTTAAGGCGGCGGCTTCATAGTTCCAGCGGGTGTGGTAGGACGGCCCATCGCCAGAAAGGCAGGCCATCCACGTCGAAGGGCTCGCGCAGGAGAACGAAGCCGGCGGGCGTGTCGCGTCCCGTATCGCGCATGGTGTTTGAAAGCGCCTGTTGCAGGCCGTAGCTGAGGGGAAGCGTCTCGATGGTGCCCCGTCCGTCCTGAACCGTCAGACCCTGGTCATCGACCGCGATGATCGTCAACCGCCGACCGATCCAGCGGTCACCCGAACCCGGGGACGGGATGGCGGGAGGCTCGAAAGCCAAGCTCAATAGTCTCAGAAGACTGTGCTTGAGAGTCAGGATCATGCGAGGCCATTCGGTAAATTCTCCACTCAGTCAATCATGTTTGTAGATTTATTTAAATAACATAATCAATCTGTTGTTTGGCGTGATCTGCCTCGGATCTGGCCGCGAAGCGATCGAACATCAGCGCAGCCGATGACAACGGCCGTCCGGCGACCGTGAGGCGGTTCAAAGAACGGCCGATGGTTACACCAGGCAGCTTGATGATCTGCAGTTTGCCCAGCGCGAGCATGTCAGCGGCGGCTGTGCGCGAAATCACGGCGATGCCGAGCCCGGCAGCGACCGCTTGCATGATGGCCGCGGTGCTGTCGACCTCCATCGTCTCAGTGGGTATGACGCCGAGATCGCGAAGCGCGCTGTCGACGACGTCGCGGGTGCCGGAACCGTGTTCGCGGACGATGTGACGATGTCGGGCCAGATCCCGGGCAGTCGCCTTCCGCGCCATGGCGAGTGGATGCGAGGGCGCCGAGACGATCACCAACTCGTCGACGCGCCAGGGTGTCAGCGTCAGGCCAGGAAGATCGACAGGCCCCTCCACAAAGGCGAGATCGACCGAACGGGAGGTGAGCAGATTCGCGATGTCGCGCGTGTTCGCGCTCGTCAACCGCAACTGGATCGTCGGGTGCGCCTCGTGGAAAAGGCCGAGGATCGGAGGCAATATATAAGTCGCTATCGTCGTGCTGGCGCCGATATGGAGGCCGCCGCGCTCAATGCCGCGAAAGGCCTGCAGCTCCGCCTCCGCCCCCCTCTCGATCGTGAAAAGAAGTGTCGCGTGATGAAGCAGAGCCTGGCCGGCATCCGTCAGGACGACGCTGCCGCGCGTGCGGTCGAGCAGGGCAACTCCAACCTGTCGCTCGAACTCGCGGACCCCCTTCGAGACGGCGGACTGGCTGATAGCGAGCGCATCGCCGGCCCGCGAGAAGCTCTCGCATTGAGCGACTGTGGTGAACAGGCGCAGGAGATGCAGATTTAGGGCCATCGCCCATCCCTATGAATTTAAGTCATGTCGGGATGAGAACTATGCGTTTGCATCCCGGCGAAATCAATTCACATTAGGAAAATGGTCTCGTTCGTGTCTGCGCTCGCTTCGGATCGGCGCCAGCTGCCCGCCTTCACCGTCTTGCCCGGGGTCGTGCTATGCGCGGCCATCGGAAGCATTGCGTGGCTTATCGAGGCGGTCGAATACCGCATCAGCGGGCACCCTTATATCGAGGCCCTCGTTCTAGCGATCTTGATCGGCGCCGGCATTCGCGCCGTCTGGTCTCCGAGCAAAGTCTTCACCCCGGGTATCCAGTTCAGCGCCAAGACCTTGCTTGAAGTGGCGGTCATGATGCTCGGCGCGTCATTGAGCGCGACCTCGATCATCGCGGCGGGCGGGCCGCTGCTCATCGGCATCGCTGGTGTCGTGGTTTGCTCGCTGTTCGTCAGCTATGCGCTCAGCCGCCTGTGCGGCTTGCCGCATACCATGGCGGTGCTGGTTGCCTCCGGCAATTCCATCTGCGGCAACTCGGCGATTGCGGCCGTCGCATCGGTCATGCGGGCAGACGGCAATGATGTGGCAGCGGCGGTCGCCTTCACGGCCCTGCTCGGCGTCGTCATGGTGCTGTTGCTGCCGCTCAGCGTGCCGCTTCTTGAGATGACGGAACTCCAGTATGGCGCTATGGCGGGTCTGACGGTCTACGCGGTGCCGCAGGTGCTTGCGGCAACGATGCCGGTCGGCCTCGTCAGCGCGCAGATCGGCACACTGGTCAAGCTGATCCGGGTGTTGATGCTCGGCCCAGTCGTGTTCGCCGCCGCGCTCGCCTCGCGGGATACCAGTCAAGGTGCGGTACGCCTGTCCTTCTTCAAGCTTGTGCCTTGGTTCGTGATCGGTTTTGCCACGCTCAGCGTTGCGCGCTCACTCGGGGTAATCCCCGATGCCGTCATTCCGGTGATCCGCCAGACCGCCACGGTTTTCACGGTATTAGCGATGGCAGCTCTAGGACTTGGTGTGAATTTCGCCAGCCTGCGCAAGACCGGCCTTCGCGCCACGGTCGCGGTGCTCGCCTCCATGGCTGCACTGCTCGCCATGAGCTACGTGCTCGTGACCCATATTCCCATCAATCTGTGACGGGGGATATCAGGCTTTCCAGAACGGCTCGGCTCGTTTGAAAGCCTTCCACCGGCTACTGAGGGATTTCATCGCCTCGGTCCGGTCGCGCGCCAACCAGCCGGTCATGAGCCCGATGCTTCGATGAACAGCCGGTTCTTGTGATCGCACGATGATGGCGTCAAGAAGCTGTTCCGTCGTCGTGACATCGTTGTCGACGCCCAACGCGTCCTGCAGTTTGGCAAGACGTTTGAGATAGGCCTTGGCCTGATGGCCATTCGCGAAGAGCGGCAGGAAGAACTCCGTGGCGTAGCGCAGCTTCTTTAATGTCAGGCGCAGGCTGTGCCGGGCTTCCGGCTCCAGCTCGTGAAAGCTGGAGCCCTGCTTCAGTGCCTTCCGATGCAGACGCGACAGGGCGCGCTCCGCGAGCGCAGCGACCGGCTCGGTGAGGATGGTCAGGGTCTCGCTATCGATGTCATTGCGCCAGGCCCGCCGCGCCACGATCCTTCCGAGCGACAATGAAAAGCGGTTCGTCTGCTGTGCGGCCAGCATGGCACGCACGTCCGTGTACCTCTGCTGGCGAATGGGTTCGGCCGCTGAGCGCAGCGCCCCGGGATCGAAACCGGGCAGGCTCAGATCCGCGAGGGTCTGCACGGTCGAAGTGCAGAATACGTCCCAATTGCGCGCGTCGCCGAGGGACCGCGCAATGACCTTCGCGTCCGCTGAGAGATTCGTCAGGCACGGAGCTGGAATCTCGCGGTGAAACAGGGATAACGCGGTGCGCATGCGCCGCAGGGCGACACGCATCTGATGGACGCCTTCCTGCGTCCGCCCATGCGCTGCCGCCGCCATATTGCGAGCCATATGCGCATGGCATCCCATCAGCAGCTTGGCGATGGATGCATCGACGCTATCGCCCTGGCGGAGTTCAGACGGTGCAGCGCGTGTGGCCGCCGGAGCGGCGTCGCGCGCAAGGGCATAGCCCCGTTCGGCCTTGCTCTCCGTGCCCAATTGCAGTGGCGCGAGATCGAGCAGCGCGAGCCCGAAGTCATAGAGAGCGCCGATATCGCCGCCTTTCAGCTCCAGCTCGATCTCGCTGAGCGGAGCTTGTTTGTCTCCGGCCACGATGGTGCCTTCATCGAAAGCCAACTCGACCATTGCGTTGGGGAGCGCGACCATGCGCGTCCACCGGCGTACACGCGTGGTGAACACGGGCCCAATCTCGCTGGCGCTGAGACTTTCAATAGGGTCGCCGATCTCGGCGAGGGGGAACAAGCCGAGTTCCGGCTCCATGCCGGACACCGGCGTTTCCCATTCCGGACGGCTCAGCTCGTGGGTGTCGGATGGCAGTTTGATGGTCTGGATAAACCGCTTGCCGCTGCGCCGCACCCGGAGAGAAACGCCATGCGCGGAGAGTTTATGGTCCGGTGTGTCGAAATAAACGGCTTCCAGATGCCGGACGTTGCCCTTGTTTCGGGCGTGTTGCGTGATGATCGGCGCGTCATGGATTCGCTCGAGCACGCCAGGAGGAGCCAAAAGCTTCAGCTCAATCTCGCGCGGCGGCTCGCCCGGCGGAGATCTCGAGGCGCTGCCTTCCGAGTGGTCCACATCGCTGGGCATCGCGTCCAACTTTATACTCCCACTCATATATCATCCCTATGCGGCGATCATATCCATGTGATCAGTGAACGTCTGCCGCAAAAATATGCGGTGCATATCACGAGATCGTCGTCACATTCGAACCCCGGCACATAAGGCCACGTTGCTGATTTCAGGGATATGACATAGGTCAGCAAGCACTCAGGCTAGGCCAGTGCGTCCCCGCAAGTGAGTGTTGTGTCGCCCGCATGGCGCGGTCGCGGGGCCATGAAGCTGCCGCGCTCGATATTCCCTGTCGCAGGGAATATCGTGCCGGTCGGATAGCTGCGGGGATTTCCTTGAGCCCGCGGTCATCAAAGCCAAACAATAACGGACCCGTACAGGAGGACCGCGATGCAATATGGCAGATTGGGTACGACCGGCACGGAGATCTCGCGTCTATGCCTCGGGTGCATGACCTTCGGCGAGCCGAGCCGGGGCGATCACAGCTGGACGCTGCCGGAGGATGAAAGCAAGCCCTTGCTGCGCAAGGCCGTGGAAGCGGGCATCAACTTCTTCGACACGGCGAATGTCTATTCCGACGGCACCTCGGAGGAGATCATCGGCCGTGCGTTGAAGGAACTCACGCGCCGTGACGAGATCGTGGTCGCGACAAAGGTCTTCAACCGCATGCGCCCCGGGCCCAACGGCGCGGGCCTGTCGCGCAAGGCGATTATGACCGAGATCGACCATAGCCTGCGCCGCCTCGGCATGGACTATGTCGATCTCTACCAGATCCACCGCTGGGACCCGAATGTCGAGGCGGAGGAGATCATGGAGGCCCTGCACGACGTGGTGAAAGCGGGCAAGGCGCGCTATATCGGAGCCTCCTCGATGCAGGCGTGGCGTTTCGCCAAGGCGCAGCACATCGCCGAGCGCAACGGCTGGACGCGTTTCGTGACCATGCAGAACCACCTCAACCTGCTCTATCGCGAGGAGGAGCGCGAGATGCTGCCGCTTTGCCAGGACCAGGGCGTCGGGCTTATTCCCTGGAGCCCCATGGCGCGCGGGCGTCTGACGCGTGACTGGAACGAGGAAACGGAGCGTACGCGCACGGACCGTGTCATGCATCGTCTCTACGATGCCACCCAGGACGCGGATCGCAGGGTCATCGAGCGGGTGGCCGAAGTCGCAACCGCCCGGGGAGTTTCGCGCGCTCAGGTGGCGCTTGCCTGGGTCATCCAGAAGCCCGGCGTGTCAGCCCCGATCATCGGGGCGTCGAAGCTCAGCCACTACGATGATGCCATCGCCGCGCTGTCGCTCAACCTCACGCCCGATGAGATAGCACGGCTCGAGGAACCTTACGTGCCCCATGCGGCGATGCCGCTGGCTTAGGGGGCGGGCGACTGTAGCCGCTCTTGGCAAGGCCGGGCTTGTCCCCGGCCTTTGCTTTTCCAGACGAAGCCCGCGCTGCAACGCGGGCAACTCAGTTCGGCCGTGCCACCGCGGTTATGAAGGCCGCCACCGCGTCATCGAGCGCGCCGCCATTGTCGATCTCCACGTCAACGTGGACGTCGCGCAGCGCGGCGGCGCGATCCAGCCGCTTCGTCGCCTCGTCCTCGCTTTCCCGGGCACGGCCGAAGATGCGCGCTGCGAGAATATCACGCGAGGCGGTAATCCCCACCACAGTCACGTGCTGGTAACGCAGCCGCGCAGCATCCAGCACCGTGCGCGAAACATTGCAGATGACCGTGGAGCCATGGGCGATGGCGGTGTCGATCGCCCGAGGAACGCCGTAGCGATGGCCATGCGCGCGCCAGTGCAGCGCGAAGGCATCCGCATCGATAAGAGCAACGAAGGCATCCTCGTTGAGGCTGAGGTTGTCCTCATCGGCGGAAGGGGGGCGTGTCACGCTGCGGCGCGGAAAGACGAAGCGGGCATCATGGGCAAGACGGGCGCGGGCTCCTCGCAGAACACTGTCCTTGCCGGCGCCGCTCGGGCCGACCACGAGCACGAGGCGGCCAGGGCCGATACGCTCCCGCGGTGCGATGTGCGCTTGCGACATCAGGCTCACGTCCGTTTCGCCATTCATGATTACGCGACCCGGTTGCCCTGCCGGTAAACCTCCCGGACGACAGGATAGCCGTCGACCAGTGCCACGAGCAAAAGGTCGGCTCTCTTTCCAACAGCGATCTCGCCTCGATCGGCGAAGCCCGCGACCTTTGCCGGCGTTTGCGTAACGAGACGGATGGCGCCGGGAATGCCGCCGATGGCGGGCACGTCGGCGAGCGCGATCGCGCCGGCCAGCAGGCTCGCCGGAACGTAGTCCGACGAAAGGATGTCCAATAGTCCCTCTTCGGCGAGATGGCGCGCGGAGACATTGCCGGAATGGGACCCGCCAAGGAGAACATTGGGCGCGCCCATCAGCACCGACAGGCCGGCCCCATGGGAAGCTGCCGCGGCCTCAATGGTGGTGGGAAACTCGGCCACCGCCACGCCGAGCGCGAGCGACTCGGCGACGTGGTCCTCGGTGGTGTCATCATGGCTCGCCATGGCGATGCCATGGGTCTTGGCCAGCGCGACGATCCCCTCCTTGTTAGGAGCAGCGAACAATTTTGCGTAGCGCTTCCGCTCCGCGAAGTATTCGTCGAGATCAGCTTCCGTTTTCGTGGTCTTGCCGCGATAGTAATTGCGCAGCTTTTCCTCATCTCTGAACTGGCGTTCGCCCGGCGTGTGATCCATGAGCGACATCAGCCGGACATCGAAATGGGCGAGATATTGGCGCGCGTCGTCCACCATGCCCTCGCAGGGTATTTCGCACCGCAGGTGGGTGTAATGGTCCGCGCGCAGGAGGCCCGTGTTGCGGGCACGCGCAATGGCTTCGCCGAGCTCGAACAACGCGGAGCCGGCTCCCTTCGCGTTATCGAAGTCGCGGCCGACCCGGAGGCTGTCGAGCACTGTGGTGATGCCGGCAGCCGCGATCTGCGCGTCATAGGAGAAGACGGCGGAGAAGGAATCCCAATTGACCTTGGGCCGTGGAGTGAAATGGGGTTCCAGATGGTCGGTATGCAGCTCGACGAGCCCAGGGATCAGGAGGTCATCACCGCAGTTGATCGCGCCTTCCGCAATCACATCCTCCTCGATGCCGACGATGAGACCATGCTCCACATGAACGGTGCCTGCAATCTCGCGATCAGCGAGGACAAGGCGGCGGGCAGCCAGCGAAAGCGTGCCAGTGGAGTGGGTGTGCGGAACGTGCTTGTTCATGGAACTCTCTAGAAAAAGGCTTTCGCCCACCGCGCGGGGTGGGTCAAGGGTATTCGTCGCTCACATGTTGCGGTCGGTGCCGATCGCGGGCTGCTATAACGCACCCTCATACGGCTGTCGGTCGCGCACCGATGATCGCGGTTCGCAGCCGTGTGGAAAGCGTGTCGATGATAGCAACCGTTGCCAGAATGAGAATGACGAGAAATGCCACATGCTGCCATTCAAGCGTGCGAATTTGCTCGGAGAGATGAAGCCCGATTCCCCCCGCGCCGACAATACCTATGATGGTTGCGGAACGCGTATTGGATTCGAAGAAATAGAGCACCTGGCTCGCGAACACCGGCAGCACCTGGGGAAGGATGCCAAAACGCACGGCCGCAAGGCGCCCGCCGCCCGCTGACATCACACCCTCGACCGGCCGCCGGCTCGCGGTTTCGATCGCCTCGGAGAAGAGCTTCCCGAGGGCGCCGGCATCGGAGCACATGATGGCGAGGACTCCGGCGAAGGGACCGAGCCCAACGACATTGACCCAGAGCAGGGCCCATATCAGGGTATCGACGCCCCTTACCGTATCGAGCAGGCGGCGTGACAGAAAATGCACGATACGATTGGCAACGACGTTTTTCGCGGCAAGAAACCCGAAGGGCAGGGCGATGCAAGCTGCCAGCACCGTTCCGAGCGCCGCAATCGCTACGGTTTCGCCAAGGGCATGCATGAAAAGAAGGAAGCGGCTCATCGTGCCGGGCGTCGGCGGCCACATGAGAACGACGAAGGTGCCGAGCTGATCGAGACCTGCGATCATTTTCGCGAAGGAGAAGCCGAGTTCCGCGAAGCCGTAGATGAAGATGGCAAGCAGCACTGCAGCCAGCATCACGCCAAGGGCGCCGTTGCGCGACACGCGGCGGAACGCGTCAGCATGCCGGGCGCGCAGTTGCGGCAGATCGCGCAGGGCATCCTCGCGCAGGCGACTGACGCGGTCTCGGGATGGAGTGCTGCGGACGAGGGATGATGGCGCGTTCATGAGGGCATCCCCGTCAGCGCATGGCGGACGCGCTCTGTGATCATGTCGATTATCATGACGGTGATGATGATCAGGATAAGGATGGCGCTGACATCCGAATAGTAGAACTTGCGGATGGCTTCCAAAAGGTCCTGGCCGATGCCGCCGGCGCCTACGAAGCCCATCACCGCGGCGCTGCGCACATTGATCTCGAAGCGCAGCAGGGCGTAGCTGACGAAGCCCGACAAGACCTGGGGCAGAACCGCGAAACGGATCACAGCGACGCGGCCGGCACCGGTGGCACGGATGCCCTCGACCGGCGCCATATCGATGTTCTCGACGATCTCGGAGAACAGTTTGCCCAGCGCCCCGGTGCCGTGGATGGCGAGTGCGAGCACGCCAGGTATGGGGCCTAGCCCGAAGGCGATGACGAAGACGAGCGCGAAGACGATTTCGGGCACGCTGCGGCAGAATTCCAGGAAGCGCCGCGCCACAAAGCGAACCCGGGGGGAGGGCGTGAGATTGAGGGCGGCGGGGAAGCTCAGGATAAACGCGCAGATGGCGCCGAGCGCCGTGCCCAGATAGGCGATGATCAGCGTCTCGCCGAGAAGGCGCGCCCACTTGCCGAGGCCCCAAAACCATTCATTGAAGTCCGTCCAGACGGGGTCGCCATTCGAAAGATGGCCAAGGCGGACGATATAGGAGGCGAAAGCGCCGATATTCTGGAAGAGTTTGCCGAGATCGACCTCCGTCATCCACCCCGAGGTCACCATGGCAGCGATGAAGATCGCGATGCCGAGGAGAACGCGGCGCCGCCTGTTCGCAACCTCCTGGTCATACCGAAGGGCGAGCGCTTGGCTCTGCGCAGGCGGCAGGGTAGGGACGGATGCGGTCATGACCAATCTGCAATCATGCAATTCATCGGGGCGCTATGACCCCGATGAATGCGGCTTCCTGTGCATGGATCACGGACCCAAGCCTGGATGGCTTTTCCATGGCCCGAGTGGGCGGACGTTCGTCAGCTCGACTTCTTGCGCAGGCTGTCGACGAAGCTGTTGAGCTCGATGATCGGCTTGTAGGCGGCGTTGTCGACCGGCTGCCAAGGACCCTGCTTGCCTTCATAGATCTTGTCGAAGGCGGCCTTGTCCTTCGCCTGGATGTCCATGAACGCCTGGCGGATCTTGGTCTTCAGGTCCGGCGGCAGATTGGAGAGCATGGCGATCGGCGAGTTCACGATCTGCTCGGACTTGAAGATGATGCGGAAATCGTCAGCGTTGACCATGTTCTTGCGGGCCATACGCAGGAGGTTCGATTCCTGCTCGTCGTTCCACCAGTTGGCGGCCACATCGACAGTGCCCTGGTTCAGGGCAATGACGGCGTTCTCGTGGCTGCCGGTGTAGACGACCTTGCCGAAGAAGGCCGCGGGGTCGATCTTCATCTGATCGAGGGCAAAGCGCGGAACGTTGTTGCCGGACGTGGAGTTGGGGTCGACGAGGCCGAGATTCTTGCCCTTCAGATCCTCGATCTTCTGATAGGGGCTGTCCTTCTTTACGTAGAAGACGGAGTAGTAGCCCTTCGTGCCATCGAGGTTGGTCTCGATCGCGAAGGCTTCCGTATTCACGCCGGTCATCAGCGCCCGGGCGAAGGAGGAGGGGCCGTAGGAGGCAATGTGGATGTTGCCGGACCGCTGGCCTTCGATGACGGCCGCATAGTCATTGGCAATGCGCAGCTTTACGGGAACGCCGAGTTCCTTCGTGAGATAGGCCATCAGCGGGTTGAAGCGCTCAGTTACGCCGGAGGCGTTCTCAGCAGGAATGATCGCGAAGGTGAGTTCCGGATACTGAGACTTCCAGTCCTGCGCGAACGCGGCACCCGTGGTGAAGAGGCCGACAGCGGCCGCGATAACGAGACGATGGTTGAACATTGTGGTCTCCGAGTGAATTATATTGTGCGCTACGTTACGTATTCGAATGCATTCGCGGAGTTTGAATGCGAATTCGTATGAAAACGCTCGGCGTTGCCGCCGTGCTTCAGGATTCGTGTACGCTGTCTGATCAACCAAAAGTCCTGTCGATCAAGCCGGAATCGATAGGGCGCTTGCCATCGCGGCCTGCGGTCGCGGTATGGCAGTTGCTTTTCCGAGCACTTCCTCGGCTTCCAGGCCGTAGAGATCGCGCGCCACGTCGTCCGTGAGCGCTTCGGGCGCGCCATCGAAGACGACTCGGCCTGCCGCAATGCCGATGAGGCGATCACAATAGGTCCGCGCGAGATCTAGCGAATGCAGGTTGCACAGGACCGTGATGCCGTAGTGCTTGTTGATGCGCAGCAACGCGTCCATCACGATCTTCGTGTTGCGCGGATCGAGTGACGCGACCGGCTCGTCCGCGAGGACTATCTGCGGCTCCTGCACGAGCGCCCGGGCGATCGCGACACGCTGCTGTTGGCCGCCGGACAGGCTTTCGGCACGTTGCGCGGCGAGGCCCGCAATGTCGAATTGTTCAAGCGCCGACAGCGCGATGGCCTTGTCTTCCTCGGACCACATCTTCAGCACCGCCCGCGGGGCCGGAACATGATTAAGCCGGCCCATGAGCACATTGGTGAGCACATCGAGCCGGCCGGAAAGATTGAACTGCTGAAATATCATAGCGGCGGATTGACGCCATCGGCGGAGTTCGCGCCCATGCAGGGCTGTGACGTCGACGCCGTCAAAGACAATGCGACCGCTGGTGGGGTCGACAAGCCTGTTGATCATGCGCAGCAAAGTGGATTTTCCAGCGCCGGATCTGCCGATCACCCCGATAAAGCCGCCGGTGTCGATATCCAGCGAAACCTTGTCGACGGCCGTCTTCGTCGCAAACTGGCGCGAGACATCGCGAATGCTGAGCAAGAATCCCTCCGCAGCAAGAAAAGCTACCCGCTGCTGCGCCTGGCCATCCCTGTTCAATCAGAGATCAGCCGTCGCAGCTTCGACGATTATGAACACCGCCTGATGCAGCGGCGGCTGCGGACGCCAACACCGTGGGCCGCAGTTGATCCCGCAGCCTCCAGGCTACGTTGATGAATAGGCTATAAGGATATCGTGCAACAGTTCCGTGACATCGTGCTTCGCACCTTTTCGGCTGCTTCTGCACTATGTGTATAGTGTTGATAAAATTACGCTGGCTAATATTGGCCTGGCTAAATACTTGTCGCGATCCGCAATTCTTATTCCTGATCAGCTGCCCACCCACAACGCACTATTCAATGATGATCTGCATGCGGTCACCGCTGTTGGCGCTGATGCCGAAGGCGATGGGGCGGCCACTAGCGTCGATGTCAACCTTCTGCGTTTCAAGAATCGGCCGCGTTCGCGCGATCTTCAAGAGGCGAGCCTCGCGGGCTGTCGGCATCCGGCTTATGATCCATGTGCATTTACGCGTGTAATCGTGAATGCCGAATGCCTTCAAGGCATTGGTATGCGAAACCGTCTCACGCAATACGGTGTCGAACCCACGGAAGCGGTCGGCCGGGTAGAAATTCTGTGTGAGGCCCATGGGGCGTCCTTCAACCGACGACAGGGTGTCGATAACAAGAACGTCCGCGCCGCGCGCAAGCTCAAGCCGCTCACAGACGAGCGGATCGGCCGTCTCGATGGCGGTCGAGAGGATCTCGCGGTCCCCGGCGATGTTGAAGCGGCGCATATTGTCGGTGAAACGCGTTCGCTCTCCCACCGCGTAGGGCACGGTATCTTCGGCGACGAAGAGGCCGCGGCCGTGCTCGATGCGGATGAGCCCTTCCTTCTCGAGTTCGGCGAGCGCCCTGCGGGTCGTGAAGCGGCTGACGGAGAAGTGCTCTGACAGCGCGGCCTCAGGCATGATCTGTTCGCCGGGCTTCAGTGTCTGATCGCGAATCTCGGTGCGAAGGGCCGTTGCAACCTTCTGCCACAGGGGAGGGGCCGCCTTCCGCGCCTTGGGTGAGCTTTCTCTGGATGGCGATGCTTCCATGTCGTTTCGGTCCGTTTACCCCGTGCGGATAGGTGGCGCGGCCTGTCGTACTGTTGCGATATGACACGCGTATACACCCCACTCATAGTCCCGTCGTGTGTCCCGCCGCAATGTCATCCAAATGATATATTGGCGGCGTAGACATCCGCATGCTATCAGAAAGGTACGGACCTTTCATGAAAGATATGCTTTCCAGGACAGGCGAGCGGACCGCGGGAGCCCCGCATTCGTGTCCTGACCTGCGGAAGGCAGGAGGCGACCGACGCGGATGACGAGCATGCAGGCAGTCGGCCAGGGTGATGAAAACGGGGTTGCGGCGAGGCAATCGTGGCTGAGCGTGCTTGCGCGCGCACCGCGCGAGGAGCTGGAGGCCGCTTTCGCGAAGGTACCGGAATGCCCCGCGCATCAGTTCCTGCGCCAGCCGGAGATTGGTCTCGTCATGGTGCAGGGACGCGCCGGTGGTAGCGGCAATGCTTTCAACCTCGGTGAAATGACGGTGACCCGGTGCGCCTTGCAACTCGCAGATGGCACCATTGGTCTTGGATACGTACAGGGGCGCGATCGCCGCTGCGCGGAAATCGCCGCGATTCTCGACGCGCTGTTGCAGGTGCCGGAGCGCCGGGCGGACCTTGAGAAGGTCGTTCTTGAGCCGCTTGCCGCGGCTCAGGCGGCTCGGCGAGATGCACGCAGCCGCAAGGCGGCGTCGACCAAGGTCGAGTTCTTCACGATGGCACGGGGAGACAATCCGCGATGACGCTTGCATTCGATTCCGCTGGACTTGAGCCTGGCTTCTCCAATCCGGTTTTCGACAGTCAGTCCGTATTCCGCAATGTGCTGAATGCCATCGCCTATCCTGGCGCGATCGAGCAGTTCGCACGGCGGCCGGGCGCGCCCGAGGGGCTCACGCCGGCGATGGCGGCAGTCGTGCTGACCTTGTGCGATCTCGACACGCCTGTCTGGTGCGACGCGGCGCTGACAAGCGAGCCGGTGTCCACCTATCTGCGCTTTCATTGCGGCGCGCCGCTCGTGACAGAGCCGGCAGAGGCACGTTTCGCGCTGATCGGCGATACGGCGGTGATGCCGCGCCTCGCGGCCTTTGCATTGGGCGACGAGCGTTATCCTGATCGCTCGGCCACGCTTGTTGTGGCGGTGCCTTCGCTGACCGAGGGGCCGCAGCGTCAGTGGTCAGGACCCGGCATTCTCCGACGCCGGACGGTCGCGATCGCCGGCTTGCCAGACTGGTTCTGGGGGGATTGGGCGCTCAACCAGGGGCTTTATCCGCTCGGTGTGGACGTCCTTTTTACGTGCGGCGACGCGGTCGTGGGTATGCCCCGGGGTATCGCGGTTAAGGAGTAGCCATGTATGTCGCGGTGAAGGGTGGCGAGCGCGCCATCCTGAATTCCCACAAGCTTGTGGCGGAGGAGCGTCGCGGAGATCCCGCGATCGCCGAACTCAGCCTCGCGCAGATTACCGAGCAGTTCCGCCTTGCCGTCGATCGCGTCATGAACGAAGGCTCGGTCTACGATCCCGAACTCGCGGCGCTCGCTTTGAAGCAGGCCCAGGGCGACAGCGTGGAAGCCATCTTCCTTCTCCGCGCCTATCGCACCACCTTGCCGCGGATTGCGGTATCCCGGCCGATCGAAACGGTTGGAATGGCGGTGCGCCGCCGCATCTCGGCCGCTTACAAGGACATGCCCGGGGGGCAGGTTCTTGGCCCGACCTACGACTACACCCACCGCCTGCTTGATTTTGCGCTGGCGGCGGAGGGCGACGAGGCGCCTCGGGCCGAAAGAGCTGAAGCGCCCCTGCCGGAAACGATGCCGCCGGTGCTCGACATCCTCGCCCATGAGGGCCTGATCGAGGAGGAGATTCCAGATCGCGAAGGCGGACCCGTCTTCGACGTCACCCGCGATCCCATGTCCTTCCCCGCCGGACGAGACCAGCGACTGCAGAACCTCGCCCGCGGCGACGAAGGCTTTGTTCTCGGGCTCGCCTATTCGACGACGCGGGGCTATGGCGGCAGCCATCCCTTCGTCGGTGAATTGCGGCTCGGGGAAGTGTCCGTCGAGATTGTGCCGGAAGAGCTCGGCTTTCCCATCGACATCGGTGAGATCACCGTCACCGAATGCCAGATGATCAATCAGTTCAAAGGCTCCACGGAGAAACCGCCGCAATTCACCCGCGGCTACGGGTTGAGCTTTGGACATTGCGAGCGCAAGGCGATGGCCATGTCGCTCGTCGACAGGGCCTTGCGCTGCAAGGAACTGGGTGAGGATGCGCTCTATCCCGCGCAGGACGATGAATTCGTCCTCTCGCACACCGACAATGTGGAGGCCGTCGGCTTCGTCACCCATTTCAAGCTGCCTCACTACGTGGACTTCCAGGCAGAGCTTGAACTCGTGCGCAAGATGCGGGCGGAGCAGGCGCGGGTCGAACCGCGGGAGGCCGCGGAATGACCAGCGACTACAACTTCGCCTACCTCGATGAGCAGACCAAGCGGATGATCCGCAGGACGCTTTTGAAGGCGCTTGCCATTCCCGGTTACCAGGTGCCGTTCGGCGGCCGCGAGATGCCGCTTGCCTATGGCTGGGGCACCGGCGGAATCCAAGTCACGGCAAGTGTCATCGGGCCTGAGGACGTCCTGAAGGTGATCGACCAAGGGGCCGACGACACCACGAATGCGGTGTCGATCCGCAGGTTCTTCGAGCGTGTCGCCGATGTCGCGACAACCGAATCGACGACGGACGCCACCATCATCCAGACACGCCACCGTATTCCGGAGGCGCCCTTGGTCGAGGGGCAGATCCTCGTCTACCAGGTGCCGCAGCCGGAACCGCTCCGCCGGCTGGAGCCGCGGGAGACAGAGACGCGCAAAATGCACGCCTATGGCGAATATGGGTTGATGCAAGTGAAGCTCTACGAAGACATCGCCCAGTTCGGCTACATCGCGACAACCTACGACTATCCCGTCATCGTGAACGGCCGCTATCTCACCGCGCCGTCGCCGATTCCGAAGTTCGATAACCCGAAGATGGAGCACAATCCGGCGATCCAACTATTTGGTGCTGGTCGCGAGAAGCGAATTTACGCCATTCCACCTTATACAAGCGTGAGGAGCCTCGATTTCGACGATCATCCGTTTGCGATCCAACGGTGGAACGGTGCCTGCGCGCTTTGCGGCGCGGCCGACAGCTACCTCGACGAGGTGGTGCTCGACGACAAGGGCAACCGCATGTTCGTCTGCTCCGACACGGACTATTGCGGCCAGCGGCGGGCCGCCGGCCATGTCGGTGAGCAGCCGGACGTTGATGCCGCGCTCACCGGGGAGACGATGCCATGAGCGCGGTTTTCGCTTCCGTGTCGGATAGTCTGCCGCCCGTGTCACCTGGAGCTCGCAAGCCACTGCTGAAAGTGCAAGGTCTCAGCAAGACCTTCGGACGGACCGTCGCCTGCCGCAACATCGATCTCACGCTCTACGCGGGTGAGGTCATCGGCATTGTTGGTGAATCCGGCTCCGGCAAGTCGACGCTGCTGAATTGCATCTCGGGCAGAATGGCCCCTGACGGCGGCTCAGTGTCCTATGACCTGCGGCGGGACGGCGATGATGCGCCTCTTGTCGATATTCTTACGCTGTCCGAACCCGAGCGGCGCATGCTGATGCGCACTGACTGGGGCTTTGTGCATCAGAATCCGCGCGATGGGCTGCGCATGGCGGTCAGCGCCGGCGGCAATATCGGCGAGCGGCCGATGGCCATCGGCGCGCGCCACTACGGCGATATCCGCCGGGAGGCAGAGGACTGGCTGACTCGGGTCGAGATCGACGTCAGCCGCATCGATGACAAGCCGCGCGTGTTCTCCGGCGGCATGCAGCAGCGCCTGCAGATTGCCCGCAATCTGGTGACCCGCCCCCGCCTGGTCTTCATGGATGAGCCCACCGGCGGCCTCGACGTCTCGGTGCAGGCGCGGCTGCTGGATCTCCTGCGCGGGTTGGTGCGCGATCTTGGGATAGCGGCGGTGGTGGTCACCCATGATCTTGCGGTGGTGCGGCTGCTTGCCGACAGGCTGATGGTGATGTGGCGCGGTGACGTGGTGGAGGAGGGGCTAACCGACCAAGTCCTCGACGATCCCCATCATCCCTACACGCAGCTTTTGGTCTCATCCGTGTTGCAGGCATGAGCGCCGCAAGGATTGTAACGATGACGACAAGAATAGACGTCAGGGCGCTCAGCAAGAGCTTCGTCCTCCACACGCAAGGAGGCGTGCGAATACCCGTATTCGCTGACCTCGACCTGAAGGTTCATGCCGGTGAATGCGTATGCCTGCACGGGCCGTCCGGTGCCGGCAAGTCGACGCTGCTGCGCTCGCTTTACGCTAACTACAAGCCGGACAGTGGCGAGATCCTGGTGATGCACGACGGCGCGGCGGTCGATCTCGCCAGCGCCGAGCCCTGGCGCGTGGTGGATGTTCGCCGACGCACGATGGGCTATGTCAGCCAGTTCCTGCGCGTCATTCCGCGTGTTTCAACACTCGACATCGTCGCAGATCCGGCACAGATGCGGGGGCTGTCACGGGAACAGGCTGAAGCACGGGCGGGCGATCTTCTTAGCCGGCTCAATATTTCTCGGCGGTTGTGGTCCATTGCTCCGGCGACCTTTTCGGGAGGGGAGCAGCAGCGGGTCAACATCGCCCGCAGCTTTGTCGTCGACTATCCTGTTCTTCTCCTCGACGAGCCGACGGCTTCGCTCGACGCGGCTAATCGGCAGACCGTAATCGCGCTGATCCGCGAGGCGAAGGCTCGTGGCACCGCTGTTGTCGGCATCTTCCACGACGCAGAAGTGCGCGATGCGGTCGCTGATCGCCTGTTTGAAGTTGCACAGTTTCAGAGGGCTGCATGACCAAATTGTCTGAAACGGCGCTGATCCACCCGACTGCGGAGGTCAAGGACAGCGAGTTGGGCCGTTATGTCGAGATCGGCGCTAGGTGCCATGTCGCGCGCTCGCGCATGGGTGACTATTCCTATGCTGTCGAGGGAACGCAGATCGCCTATGCGGATATCGGGAAGTTCTCCAATATCGCAGCGCATGTCCGCATCTACGCCAGCATGCATCCCATGGATCGCGCCTCTCTGCACCACTTCTCCTATCGGTCCAGCTGGTATTTCGATGGAGAGGCCGACGATGCAGACTTCTTCGACTGGCGGGCAGGCAAACGCATCACGATCGGCCACGATACGTGGATCGGTCATGGTGCAGTCGTAATGCCGGGTGTGACGATCGGGACCGGCGCGGTTGTGGGCTCCAACGCGGTCGTGACACGGGATGTGCCCGACTTCGCAATTGCAGTCGGCGTACCTGCGAAGACAATCCGCCAGCGGTTTCGTGATGAGGTCGCGCAGGCGCTGCTTGACCTTGCCTGGTGGGACTGGCCGCATGACAAGCTGCATCGGGCGCTGCCCGATTTCCGGCGGATGCCGGCAGAAGAATTCATAGTCAAATACAAATAATAAATTCTTTTATATTCGCGATCGATATGGATATAACTAGTATTATTGTATTTTATCAATGTAATTTTGCTCTGTCATAAAACTGATTCATGGATGAAATAAGTTAAAATTCAATATATATTCATCCAAGGAACATGGGTATGCTGGATCTGTCACGTCGTTCATTCATGGCGGGAAGCGCCGCTGCGGCCGCGCTTGCGGCGAGCGGGGCATCGGCGCAGGCCAAGCGCCCAGAGCTGCGTATAGCGGTTCAGGGCCTGCCTGTCACGCTCGAGCCCGTCAATGCCATCGGCAATGTCGGCAATCGTGTCACCAACGCGCTATTCGATACGTTGATCCGGCGCGATTTCTTCGCGGACGGCTCCGGCTCGGCGACGGCTCTCGTGCCGGCCATCGCTAAATCCTGGAAACGGGACGATGCGCGTACGCTCACCGTGACGATCGCCGACGGCATCAAGTTCCACAATGGCGATGTGGTCACGGCTAAGGATGTCGCCTTCACGTTCTCGGCCGACCGCACGTGGGGCGCCAAGCCCATGGTGCCACGCGGCCCGCTGTTCTCCGCAAATTTCGAGAGCGTGGAAGCGATCGACGACAAAACCGTTCGCTTCAAGACCAAGGTCGATGACTTCAGCCTCGAGAAGCGCCTTGCCTCGTGGATCGCCTGGGTCGTTCCGGAAAAGCTCTATCGCGAGCAGGGGCCGGAAGCCTTCGGCCTGAAGCCGGTCGGCACAGGACCCTACAAGCTCGTCGAATTCATCCCCGGCGATCGCGTCGTCCTCGAAGCGTTTGACGAATACTATCTCGGGCGGCCCACGGCCTCGCGCGTCACCTTCCAGGTGGTGCCGGAAGTCGCCACCCGCGCCGCCGGCCTCATCAGCGGCGACTATGACATCGTCTGCGCCCTGACACCTGACAACCTGCCGCTGCTGGCTTCCCAGTCCCACGTCGAGGCCCGTTCGTCGCAGATCGAGAACGTGCACCTTGTCGTGTATCAGTCCGATGCGCCGGCTCTTTCCGACAAGCGCATGCGCCAGGCCCTCAACCTCAGCATCGACCGCGACTTGATCAACAAGACGCTCTGGGGTGGTGTCGCCGGCATCACCAACGGGTTCCAGATCCCGCAATATGGCGCGGTGTATGACCCGAAACGCCCGGGCTTCAAGCATGATCCGGCTGCGGCGCGCGAATTGGTGAAGGCGGCCGGCTACAAAGGCGAGCCGATTACCTTCCGTACGCTCAACGATTATTACGTGAATTCGGTCGCCGCGATTCAGATGATGCTGGAGATGTGGAAGGCCGTCGGTATCGACGCACGCATGGAGATCGTCGACCAGTGGAGCCAGGTGCTGGCGCCGGGCCTGCAGATCCGCAACTGGTCGAACGGTTTCCAGATGCCCGATGCGGCGACCCCCCTGCCGAGCGACTGGGGTCCGAAGGGCTCCGTGCAGACCGTCCACGGCTGGAAGGCTCCCCAGGCCTTCAACGATCTCGCCGCGCAGGTCGCGAGCATGCCCGACGGCGACGACCGCCGGGGCGCTTTCCAGCGTCTCCTCGACATCTGGGAAGACGAGGCGCCCGGCGCGGTGCTCTATCGCCCGGTCGAGATCTACGGCATCCGTCGGGACATCAACTGGAAGCCGGTGAGCTTCGAGTTCATGGACCTGCGGCCCTATAATCTCTCCTTCGCGGGATGAGCTTGGTCGGAAAGACCTCGGGCATGGCTGAACGTTCGATGGTGCGCGTCGAGGTCGAGGGGCTCACCCTCGCCTCGGCGGCCGGGGACATTCTCGTCGATGGCGTCGATCTCGCCGTGTCGAGTGGCGAAATCGTCGCCCTCGTCGGCGAAAGCGGCTCCGGCAAGAGCCTGACGGCGCTCGCCATTCTCGGCCTCCTGCCGCGCGGCATCCGCCAACTCGCGGGTAAGGTGCGGCTCAACGGCATGGATGTCACCGGCCTTACCGGGTCTCACGCAGTAGTGCGCGGGCGGCAGATTGCGGCGATCTTTCAGGATCCGCAGGCCTCGCTTGACCCGCGGTGGACGGTGGGACGCTATCTCACTGGCCAGTTCCGGCGCTATGGCGCCACGAGCCAGCGCCTGGCTGAGACGGCTGCCCTCGACATGCTGGCGCGCGTGGGGCTTGGCGACCCTGGCCGGGTCATGGGCGCCTTTCCGCATGAACTTTCGGGTGGAATGGCCCAAAGGGTGATGATCGCCGGGGCGCTTGCCGCCGGGCCTCAGTTCCTCATCGCCGACGAGCCGACGACTGCGCTCGACGTGACCACGCAGGCACAGATCCTCGATCTTCTCGAAGATCTCCAGGCGGAGACGGGGCTCGGCGTGTTGCTCATCACCCACGACCTCGGCGTTGTCGCGGAGATGGCGCAGCGCGTGGTCGTGCTCTACGGCGGCGCCGTGATGGAGACGGGCGAAGCGGCGGACGTGCTCGGCGCGTCCTGGCACCCTTACACCCAGGCGCTCCTTGCTGCGATGCCCGATCTTGCCCAGTCGGAACCGCCGCGCCCCATTGCCGGCTCGCCGGGTGATCGGTTGGCCGCCGGCACCGGCTGCCCTTTCCAGCCGCGCTGCCGCGATGCGATCGCGCTTTGCGCGCAACGCCCGCCGTCGGATGTCGTCAGCGGCAGCCATCGCGCGGCCTGCCATCGCAGCGAGCCCCGGATGCCACCGGCTCCCCGGAAGGTTCCTCCCCAATCGCAGGCGCTGGGATATCCTCTACCCCCGATAGGCGCGTTGTCACCGGAGCGCCGCCATGTCGGTTGATCGTATGTCGGTTGATCACATGTCAGCCGGCGCGCTGGTCGAGGCGCGGGGCGTTGGGAGAACCTTCAGCGCGGGCGGCTGGCTCGGGCCAAGCCGTACCATCGCCGCGGTTGCCCATATCGACCTCGCCATCAGGCGCGGGGAAACCCTCGCCATCGTGGGTGAGAGCGGCTGCGGCAAGAGCACGCTCGGCCGCCTCCTGCTCGGCCTGGAGCTTCCCACGCAAGGACAGGTGCTGTTCGACGGACAGGATCTCGCGGCACTGGGGGAGCGCCGGCTCCGGCATCTCAGGGCGCGCATGCAGCTCGTCTTCCAGAATACCTTGGCCGCGCTCGATCCACGCATGACGATCGGCCAGCAGATTCTCGAGCCATTCCGCATTCATCGCGCGGATGGGCCTGCCGGCGCGCCGCCCATCGAACAGCTCCTTGCGGATGTCGGCCTCGCGCCGGCGCTAGGCGAGCGCTTCCCGCATCAGCTGTCAGGCGGCCAGCGCCAGCGCGTCGTAATAGCGCGGGCCCTGGCGACGGAGCCAGATTTCGTCGTGTTCGACGAACCGGTCTCGGCGCTCGACGTGTCGGTCCAGGCCCAGATCATCGCGCTCATCCGCAGCCTGCAGCGCCAGCGCGGCTTTGCGTCGGTCTTCATTTCCCATGACCTCAGGGTCGTGCGCCATATCGCGGACCGCATTGCCGTCATGTATCTCGGCCGCGTGGTCGAGGAGGGGCCTATAGCGACGGTGTTCGCGGCGCCGGCCCATCCCTACACCCGCGCGCTGGTATCCTCCGTGCCACGCGTTGCGCTCGGAGCCCGAGGCAAGCGGGTGCGGCTCGCCGGCGAGCCCCCAAGTCCCGCCGCGATCCCCGCAGGTTGTCCCTTCCATCCACGCTGCGCCCTCGCGCAGGATGTCTGCCGCGCGCATTTGCCGGGTCTCGCCGCCATCGAAGGAAGCCATGTGGCCGCGTGCCACTTCGCCGCCGCCACTGCCGAGGGTGCGGTGATGGCAACCACATCCCTCCCGGCAGGTCCGCCGCTGCGGCAGGCCAGCGCCTGACCGCCACAGCCATTCTATGGAAAGAGGCATCTCAATGCGCGTCGTCACCTACAACATCCAGTACGGCAAGGGCCGCGATGGCCGTTATGACATCGATCGGGTCGCCGATGTGCTCATCGGCGCCGACATCATCGGCCTGCAGGAGATCGAGGCCTATTGGGAGCGCTCGGGCAATATCCACCAGGTCGAGCGCATCGTGGAGCGCCTGGGCGACTACCACGCCGTCTACGGCGCGACGGTGGACATCGACAAGCATCTGGACGGCCGGCATGTCCGCCGCCAGTTCGGCAATGCCATTCTCTCCCGCTGGCGGATCATCACCACGCGCACCTTTCTGTTTCCGAAGCTGACCCCGCTCACGGCCCACGCCATCCAGCGCGGCGTCACGGAGGCGACGATCGAGACGCCGCTCGGCCTCATTCGCGTCTATTCCAGCCATTTCTCGCATCTCTGCGACGAGGAGCGGCTCATCCACGCGCAGACGACGCTCGACGTGCATCGCCGTGCCCTGATCGACGGCCCGGTGTCGGCCGGCGGACATCCCGATACCTCGTGGCTGGAGGAACCGCCGCCGGCGGTGCCCGCCGAGGCGATCCTGATGGGGGATCTCAATCTGACGCCGGACAGCCCGGTCTACGAGCTCCTCGTCGGCCCGACCAGCGGCATGTACGGCCGTCTCAATCCGCCCGACTGCTTCTGTGATGCCTGGGTGGCCGCCGGTCATGCGGAGAATGAAGGCGATACCATCTATCTCGACTGGGACGCCAGGACTGGCAAGCGCATCGACTATATCATGGTGACGCCCGGCCTCAGGGCCAAGGTCGCGTCGGCCGAGGTGCTGCGCGATGCCGACGCCTCCGACCATCAGCCGCTCGCGGTTACCTTCCGCGCCTGACGCCCCATGTTCAGCTTCGCGATCATCAAGATTGTGCGGGCCATCATCACGCTGTGGGCGGTGATGACCTTCGCCTTCGTCTTCATGCGCCTGACGGGCGATCCCGCTCGCGAGCTCCTGCCGGACAACGCAACGGAGGAGGTGATCGCGCTCTTCCGCGCCCGCTGGCGGCTCGATCAAACCCTGTGGACGCAGTATGTCGTCTATCTCAACAACCTCATGCATGGCGATTTCGGCCAGTCCCTCGCCAACGGGCGTGAGGCGCTGACCGTGGTGCTGGAGCGCTTGCCCGCCACCTTGACCCTGACCGGCACCGCCTTCGCGCTCGTACTCGCCATCGGCATTCCCGGCGGCATCATCGCCGCGCTCAATCGCGGCCGACCGCTCGATCAGGTCATGATGCTGTTCTGCTCGCTCGGCTACAGTCTGCCGAATTTCGTGCTTGGCGTGACGCTGATCTTCTTCCTGGCGGTGGGATTGCGCCTCTTGCCGAGTTCGGGCAGCGCGACACCCGCCCATCTTGTGATGCCCGTCATCACGCTTGGCTTTTCCGGCGCGGCGGTCATCGCCAGGTTCACGCGCTCCGCCGTGCTCGAGGTGCTTGAACAGCCCTATGTGCGCGCGGCGATCGCGGCGGGCGAGACGCGCCGGCAGGCGATCCTGAACCATGTCCTGCCTAACGCGGCGATCCCCATCGTCACGATCATCGGCTTCTCGCTCGGCGGCCTCGTCGGCGGCTCCATCATCGTCGAGCAGGTCTTCGGCTGGCCCGGAGTCGGACGGCTGCTGGTCGATGTCGTCGGCATGCGTGATCTCGCCGTCGTGCAGGCGCTGGTGATGCTCTTTGCGACGACGATGACGCTCGCCAACCTGTCCGTCGACCTGGCCTACGGCTTCCTCAATCCGAAAATCCGCAGGCGGCACTGAGATGAGCGTCATCGATTTCGGCCGTGGCTTCCGGATCGGCCGGGGCGGGGGCAAGCCCGTACCGCTGGCGATCGCGGTCGCCTTCATCTGGATCACGGTGATCCTTGTGGCCTCGATCGCGGCGCCGGTCATCGCGCCCTTCGGCTACGCGGAGCAGCAGCCTCTCCTGCGTTTGAAGCCGCCAGCTCTCCTCGGCTATGACAATCCCTTCCTCTTCGGCAGTGATCATCTCGGCCGCGATGTCTTCAGCCGCACACTTTACGGCATTCGCTTTTCCATCATCATCGCGCTGTTCGGCACGCTCATAGGCATGCTCATCGGGGTAGCGCTCGGGATGCTGGCGGCGCGTCTGCGTGGCTGGTGGGAGGAGGCGATCATGATGCTCGTCGACATCCAGGCCTCTCTTCCCTTCATCATCTTCGCGATTACGGTCGTCGCCTTCTTCGGCAAGAGCTTCTGGCTCCTTGTCATTATCGTCGGCTTTGCCGGCTGGGAGCGTTACGCCCGGCTTGCGCGCGGGCTCGTGCTCGATGCCGAGACGGCCGGCTACGCGGGGGCCCTCAGGGCGCTGGGCGCCGGCTCGCCACGCATCTATCTAAGGCATATCCTGCCCAATATCGTCGGCGCGCTCATTGTGCAGATGACGCTCAACTTCCCCGAGGTCATCCTTTTGGAGACAGGCCTCAGCTTCCTCGGCCTCGGCGTCCAGCCGCCGCTTACCTCGCTCGGCCTTCTCGTCAACGAGAGCCGCAACTACATCGTGCTCGCGTGGTGGATGGCGGCCGTGCCCGGTGCCGTCATCGTGCTCACCACCTTGTCCGTCAGCCTGATCGGCGACTGGATGCGCGACCGCTTCGATGCGCGCCTGCGCTGACCCAACGAAGCGGCGCGAGGGCCGCATCGATCATTAAACCAAGTGGTTGACTGATAGGAATGCACCGGCTAATTAAACCATATGGTTGAACAACAGCCGGCGTCGCTCGATCGTGTTTTCCATGCCCTCGCGGATCCGACGCGCAGGGCGATGCTGCGCGCCTTATCGCAGCAGGACCGTGCGATCGGAGAACTGGCTGAGCCTTTCGCCATGTCATTCGCAGCAGCCTCGAAGCACATCCGTGTGCTGGAGGGCGCTGGCCTCGTGAAGCGCCGTATCCAAGGCAGGTCTCATATCTGCCGCATCGCTCCCGAGCCATTGGCGATGGCCGACGAATGGTTGCGGTTTTATCAGCGCTTCTGGTCCGCTCGCTTGGATGGGCTGGAGGCCTTGCTCAATGCTGAAGACACTGCTGGCGGCGCATGAGAGAAGAGGGTCGCTCGTAGCACCGCCGTGGAAGTGGAAGAAGAGGGAGACGCACAGTGACTTCCGGGCCTCGTAAACTCCGCCTCGTGCGAACATTCAACACGTCACCTGAAGCCCTGTACGCCGCATGGACCGAGCCCTCGCTGGCCCGGCGCTGGCTTTTCACCTCCCCTCAAAGCGAGAGGAACAACCACAAGCTGGATGTGCGTGTCGGCGGCCACTGGACGGTTACCGACCGGCGAGGCGGCGAGGATTACACGGCGGTCGGTGAGTATACTGAGGTCGACGCGCCCCACAGACTCGCCTTTACCTTTGCAATGCCTCAGTTCTCACGCAATAGCGATCTGATAACTGTTGAAATCGAAGCAGATGGTGACCGCGCGCGCATGGTTTTCACCCAGGAAGGGGACGACATCGCGAAGGAAATCGCCAAGGAAGGTGACGCTGCTGAAGGAGGAACCGCTCACGGCTGGACCTTGATGTTCGACAGCCTCGCAGGGCTCTTCCAACTCGACGAGCGGCCCGGCGAGAAGATTGATGCGCATACGGTTCGTTTCGAGCGGCTCTTGCCTGGCCCTATCGAGCGAGTCTGGGCTTATCTCACCGAGTCGGACAAACGCGGCCAATGGCTGGCTTCTGGCGCGATGCCCAGCGCAGCCGGCGCGATTTTCACGATCCGCTTCGATCATATGTCGCTGTCGCCGCACAAGCAGGAAACGCCGGCCCGCTTCAAGGAATATGAAGGTGGCATTGACAGCCCCCATCGCATGATCTGTTTCGAGCCACCGCATGTCCTTGCCTTCACGTGGGGTGATGGCATTGAGGACAAGTCGGAGGTTCGGTTCGAGCTCTCGCAGATCGGGGACAAGGTGCGGCTCGTCCTGACGCACAGTCGTCTCGGCGCGATCAAGGACATGGTCAATGTGTCCGGCGGCTGGCAGCCGCACCTGGCCGTATTGGCGCACAGGCTGGCCGGACTGACCCCGCCGTCATTCTGGCAGCTCTTCGAGGGTGTCGAGGACGATTACGCCAAGCGCTTCTCGGTGTGAAGCATGCCGCAAGGCTGCTGCAGGCGGCCTTGCGGCAGTCGAGACATCGGTGGGATAAAGAAGACGTCTCAGGTGGGCTGGACGAAGCTCGGATCCATATAGAAGATTTCCCAGGCGTGACCATCAAGGTCCTGGAAAGCATGCTGGTACATGAAGCCGTAGTCTTTCGGTTCGCTATAGGTCTTCCCACCCGCGGCGACCGCCTTGCTCACTAAAGCGTCGACAGCTTCGCGGCTTTCCAGGGATAGGGCGATCAGGACCTCGGCATCCTTCGACGTGTCACAGATATTGCGTGGGGTGAATTCCTTGAACTTCGCTTCCGTCAATAGCATTGCATAGATGGTATCGCTCATGACCATGCAGGAGGCGGTCTCATCCGTGAATTGAGCGTTAAACGTGAAGCCTAGTGACTTGAAAAATGAGATTGATGAATCAAGATTCTTGACAGGTACATTCACAAATATGCTCTTGATCATGAGGTTTCCTTCCATGCTTGGCCAGATATGTGTATCCGGTCATTCTCGTTACGGTGATCTGTGAGCGTTGAACTGTGCCCAAGAGATATCAGGCGAGCTCACCCAGGGAGAGGCGCGCGGATTTCCACACCCCTGCTCGTCAGAGCAGCACTTGGGAACCGCAGACCGTCCTCGCCTAGGTCCATCCCGTGGATGCAAGGTATAACGATGCCATCAGGCAATTCGGGCTAGGTCGTGGCGAATACGTGCAGGGCCGCCGGGGCCGAGCAAGGCATCAACAACGGCATGTTCGCGTTTCCAGATCGGGACTGCTTCCGCCAGCAAGGCCTTGCCACCGGCTGTCAGAGACAGGAGGCGGCTGCGCTTATCCTTAGGGTCCGGGGCAATCGTGATAAGGTCGCGCCGTTCGAGGGGCTTCAGGGCAGCCGTCAGCGTCGTCCTGTCCATCGCCAGCAGTGAAGCCACTGAACCGATTGCCGGTGGATGTGGCCGATTGAGCGACATCAGCAATGAAAACTGCCCGTTCGTCAGCCCAAGAGGCCGGAGCGCCTCGTCGAAACGCCGCGCCAATGCGCGGGCTGCGCGCTGCACATGGAGGCACAGGCACGTATCTCGCACCAGAATAGTCGTTTCAAAAGGTATCTCGACGTGCTTTGACATGGCTTAATAATGTTGATATCAACGTAATTGTCAAGCCATAAGCTCATATCTGCTGCAAGGAGGCCGCAATGCAAGGCAATCCTGTCGTGTCGCGCGACGAATGGCTCACCGCGCTCAAGGCCCTGTTGGAGAAGGAAAAGGAAATGACGCGGCTGCGCGATGCGGTGAACGCCGCGCGGCTGGCCCTGCCCTGGACGAAGGTCGAGAAGGCCTATGTCTTCGATACGCCGGGTGGGCCGAGGGATCTGGGGGAACTGTTCGCCGGGCGCAGCCAGCTCGTGATCTATCATTTCATGTTCGGACCGGACTGGGAAGCCGGCTGTCCAAGCTGTTCATTCCTCGCAGATCATCTCGATGGCGCCTTGCCCCATCTGGAGCATCATGACGTCACCTTGACGCTTGTGTCGCGGGCTCCGCTTCAGAAGCTGCAGGCTTACAAGCAGCGAATGGGTTGGCAGCTGCCATGGGTTTCATCCTATGGTAATGACTTCAACTTCGATTTTCATGTATCCTTTTCGCCGGAAGAGCTCGCCAGCGGCAGTATATTCTATAATTTCGGTATGATGCCACCGTTCGGGGATCTGAATGAACTCCACGGGTTGAGCGCTTTCACGAGAAACGAAGCCGGAGATGTGTTCCATACTTATTCCGGCTACGCGCGGGGCCTTGAGGA
This sequence comes from Chelatococcus sp. YT9, assembly GCF_018398315.1. Taxonomy (NCBI): domain Bacteria; kingdom Pseudomonadati; phylum Pseudomonadota; class Alphaproteobacteria; order Hyphomicrobiales; family Chelatococcaceae; genus Chelatococcus; species Chelatococcus sp. YT9. Next base: position 555,290 of record NZ_JAHBRW010000001.1, on the reverse strand, counting down.
GCTCCTGGGCGCCATGATGGTGCTCGATCGGGCGCCGAAGGGACGCAATGAGAAGACCGTAATGGATTTCGTGCGCCGTCACGATGAATATCAGGATCAATCGCAGTCCATCTGTTGTCATTCACAAGGATGAGCACTTTCATGAAAGTCGAACCTCAGAAAGAACATCGCTGGCTCGAGCAACTTGTCGGTGAGTGGACAGTATCCATGCCCTCCTGTGACGACGGCTCGGAGGCTTCATCCGGGGCGCCACCTGAGCCTTGGTCCGAAACGGCGCGCATGCTCCATGGCGTCTGGCTGATTTCGGAGGGGAGCGGCGAGATGCCAGGCGGTGGAGCAGGCACAAACCAGCTGACTCTTGGTTACGATCCAGCCAAGCAGCGTTATGTCGGAACCTGGATCGGCTCGATGATGACACATCTTTGGGTCTATGAGGGCACGCTCGACCCGACAGGCAAGATCCTGACGCTCGATACGGTGGGGCCGGCGTTCGAGGACCCCACCAAGAGCACGCGCTATCAGGATATCATCACAATTGAAGACGATAACAACCGTACGCTGTCATCCCGCTTTCTCGCCGAGGATGGGACGTGGAAGCCGGTGATGACAATGCATTATCGCCGAAAGGCGTGATTTCCGCTGTTCTGAAGCGTTTTGCAAATGGGAGGACATGCGATGGCGGGGCCACAAGGCAAGTTCGTGTGGTATGAGCTGGCCACCAGCGACAAGGGGGCTGCCGAGGCGTTTTACAAGAGCGTCGTAGGATGGACGATGCAGGATTCCGGGATGGTCGATTTTCCATACACCATCCTCCATGTGGGCGAGCAGCCGATCGGTGGCCTGATGACTCTGCCGCAGGATGCCTGCGATGCCGGCGCCAAGCCGGGATGGATGGGTTACATCGGCGTCGAGGATGTTGATGCCAAGGCGGACGCCGTCGCGAAAGCTGGCGGCAAGATCTACCGTGCTCCGGAGGACATTCCGGAGGTTGGGCGGTTTGCCGTCGTCGCGGATCCCCAAGGTGCGGTTTTCACGCTGTTCAAGGGCCAGGGGGAGGACCAGCCGGATGCGGCGCCGGGGGCCAACGGCCATGTGGGCTGGCATGAGCTGATGACCACCGATCACAAGGCGGCCCTCGCTTTCTATTCCAGCCTATTCGGTTGGACGAAGGATGAGAGCCTCGATATGGGCCCCATGGGAATCTACCAGCTCTTCGCCTACGGCAGCAATGCTGTCGGCGGGATGATGGACAAGCCCCCAGCCGTGCCTGCCCCCTTCTGGACCTTCTACTTCAACGTCGAAGACATCGACGAAGCCATCGACAGGATCAAGGCGGGCGGCGGGCAGGTTATCAATGGGCCGATGGAGGTGCCTGGAGGATCGTGGATCGCACAGGCGCTCGACCCCCAGGGCGTGGTGTTCTCATTGGCGGCGCCACCCAAGGGCGGCATGGCCCCCACGATGTAAGGCTTGCGCCTGAGTAAGCTCCTATGGCGCGGCATCGCGCGCGACGCTGTCTGCGCGTCCTGCCCTCAGATCACGAAATTGTCGGCCGGCTCCTCGGGGCCGGTCGTCGCTTCAATCATGACCGGGATGACCCAGTTGGCTGCATAGCTCTCGCGGTCAGGCTGAGGGACCTCGGGTTGGCGATTGCCGAGAGTATCCGTGGCCCGTGACCTGATGTGGTAGCGGCCGGGGGCAGGCGGCGTCCAGATGAATTCCCACAAGCGCCAGCCGTGCGGCGTGGCCGGACCAATGAGGGTCGCGCCCTGCCACGCCGGGTTGTCGCCGGTCGCGACCTCGACGATTCCGAGGCCATGCTCACCCGCCCACGCTGCTCCATGAATGCGCAACGGGCGGCCCGCTTCCACAACCGCGCCATTGATGGGCTGCGCGATCTGCGACTTGACGTTCATGGTCGTCAGGGGTGCGACCATGGGCTCGCCAAGTGTCCGCTCCCATTGGATGTAGTCGCGCGTCTGCCAGTAGCCGGTGAAGGGTCGCTCGACCACGTGGATCTCGACGAGCCACTTGATCCAGGCCATGCCATACCAGCCCCCGACCGCCGCTCGCAGTGGGAAGCCGTGTTCCGGCATGAGCGGTTGGTCGTTCATCGCATAGGCGAGGAGGACACTGTCTGAGAGGGCCTTGGTTATGGGCAGGCTGCGTGAGAAGGCGATCTCGCCAGGTGAGGCGGTCTTCTTGCCGGCGTCGACCAACCCGCGGTCCGCGCCAACGAGGACCACCTCGACCGCGCTCGTCCGGACGCCTGCGTGCGCCAGGACATCCCGTAGCAGCACGCCCGACCAGAGTGCATTGCCCACGGCACCGTCCTGCCACTGCAGCCCCTCCTTGGCGGGTTCATAAAAGACGCGGCCATTGCCCGCGCATTCCATCACGGCCGCGAATTCCGCTTTCGGCAAGGCCTTCAGCGCGTTGAGATCGAGCGACAGCGGCGTGTCGATTGCCCCTGTCACTGCGAGGCGCCAGTCTGCCGCAGCCAAATCCGGCATGCGGAAATGGTTTCGGATATAGAACTGATCGCTGGGGATGAGCCAGTCTGACAACCGGGAGAAGGGATACTCGACATTCAGCGGCGACTGTTGCCGGACGATCGGCGCGGGCTGCTTGCTGTCTGCCATGGACCGTGGTTCCCTCGGGTGCGTGTGAGCCCTCAGGGTAGTGACGGGCTCGCCCGCGTCAATGCCGGTAGCCGCAGCGTTACGGGCAGCCGCATTGAGGGACAGCGCCGCGGGGCGGGCGGGCCGTTGAAGAAATATCGTAACGCTTGGCAAGGGAGAGCGTACGTTCTGCCGATTTTCGGAGCTTTTTTTGACCTGGCGCGTCTCTGTGGAATTTGACTTGTAGGGCCGTTTCACCCACTTAGGACCAATCGCTGTCCAGTCCCCGCCGGGGTGCGTTTCAACATCTGTCTTTGCCAAGGACTCTTATTCATGAAGGTCGTTGTCGTCGAATCTCCGGCCAAAGCCAAGACAATCAATAAGTATCTGGGTAGTGGCTACGAGGTTCTGGCATCCTTTGGGCATATCCGCGATTTGCCCGCCAAGGACGGTTCGGTTGATCCTGACGCCGATTTCGCGATGGTATGGGAGCTCGAGGATCGCGGCGCCAAGCGCATGTCCGAGATCGTGCGCGCCGTGAAAGGGGCTGACAAGCTGATCCTCGCCACCGACCCCGATCGCGAAGGCGAGGCTATTTCCTGGCACGTGGTGGAGGCGCTCGGCGAAAAAAAGGCTCTGCGTGGCATTCCGGTCGAACGCGTGACCTTCAACGCGATCACCAAGGATGCTGTTCTGGACGCGATGGCGCATCCCCGGCAAATCGACCAGGCGCTGGTCGACGCCTATCTCGCGCGCCGGGCGCTCGACTATCTCGTCGGCTTTACCCTGTCACCAGTGCTCTGGCGCAAGCTGCCGGGCGCCCGTTCCGCGGGTCGAGTGCAATCAGTCGCGCTCAGGCTGGTCTGTGACCGCGAGCGCGAGATCGAAACCTTCGTTCCACGCGAGTATTGGTCCCTTATTGCCCTGCTCGCGACGACGCATGGAGCGACCTTCGAGGCGCGCCTTGTGGGTGCCGATGGGCAGAAGATAAGCCGGCTCGATATCGGCAAGGGCGAAGAAGCCGCAGCCTTCAAGCGTGATCTCGAAGCGGCGACGTTCCAGGTCGTCAGCGTGGAGGCGAAGCCCGCCAAGCGCCATCCGCAGCCGCCCTTCACTACCTCCACCCTGCAACAGGAGGCCTCGCGAAAGCTGGGGCTTGCACCGGCGCGGACCATGCAGATCGCGCAGAAGCTGTACGAGGGTGTCGAAATCGGCGGCGAAACGGTCGGTCTCATCACCTATATGCGAACCGATGGCGTCGATATGGCGCCGGAAGCCATCACATCCGCCCGCAGCGTCATCGGCAATGAATTTGGCGATCGCTATGTGCCGCCGCAGCCCCGCAAGTACAGCGTGAAGGCCAAGAATGCACAGGAAGCGCATGAGGCCGTGCGTCCCACCGATCTTTCGCGCTTGCCGGCGGATGTGCTGCGTTATCTCGATGCAGACCAAGCCCGCCTCTATGAGCTGATCTGGACCCGCACGATCGCCAGCCAGATGGAGTCGGCGACTTTCGAACGCACAACCGTTGATATCGCAGCGCGTGTCGGCTCGCGCGTGCTGGATCTGCGCGCGACCGGCCAGGTCGTGGTCTTTGATGGCTTCCTGAAGCTCTATCAGGAGGGCAAGGACGACGAGGCCGACGAGGACGGCGGCCGACTGCCGGCGATGAAAGCCGGTGAAAATCTCGAAAAGCGCGAGATCCGCGCCACTCAGCATTTCACGGAGCCGCCGCCGCGCTTCACCGAGGCGAGCCTCGTCAAGCGCATGGAAGAGCTCGGCATCGGCCGGCCCTCCACCTATGCCGCCGTACTCGCGGTGCTGCGCGACCGCGAATATGTCAGCCTCGACAAGAAGCGCCTGGTGCCCGACGACAAGGGGCGCATCGTCACCGCCTTCCTCGAAAGCTTCTTCCGCCGTTATGTGGAGTACGACTTCACCGCGGATCTTGAGGAGAAGCTCGACAAGGTCTCCAACCATGAGATCGACTGGAAGGCGGTGCTCCGGGATTTCTGGCGCGACTTCATCGTGGCAGTGGATGAGACCAAGAGCCTGCGCATGACAGAGGTGCTCGACGCCCTCAATGAGGAACTCGGGCCGCATATTTTCCCGCCACGCGCCGACGGCGGCGATCCACGCATGTGCCCCTCCTGCGGAGTGGGCCGGCTGTCGCTCAAGCTTGGCAAGTTCGGCTCGTTCATTGGTTGCTCGAACTACCCGGAATGTCGCTATACTCGCCAGCTGGCCGCAGGTGGCAACGGCGACGCAGAGGGTGCCGGCGAGGCCGGCGGGGGCCCGAAGGTGCTCGGCCGCGATCCGGCCACTGACCTTGAAGTCACCCTACGTGACGGCCGATACGGCCCCTATGTGCAGCTAGGCGAGGGCGAGAAGCCGAAACGGCAGACGCTTCCGAAGGGAACTGCGCCTGACGTCGTGAGCCTCGAAATGGCATTGAAGCTCCTTTCGCTACCGCGGGAGGTGGCAACGCATCCCGAGACGGGCAAGCCGATCCTGGCCAATATCGGCCGTTTCGGCCCTTATGTGCAGCATGAGAAGACCTACGCCAATATTGGCCGCGACGACGATGTGCTGGAGATCGGTGCCAACCGCGCCATCGATCTCATCGTCGCCAAGGAGCAGGGCGGCGGCCGCAGAGGCTCGAGCGACCCGGGCCGTCCACTCGGGGATGATCCCGAGAGCGGGAAGCCCGTTGTCGTCAAGGCCGGTCGCTATGGGCCATATGTAACCGATGGCGAGACAAATGCGACCTTGCCAAAAGGTACCGAGAGCGACGCGGTGACGCTCGAGGAAGCGCTCACCCTGCTGAAAGCCCGCCGGGAAGCTGGGGGTGGCAAGAAGGGCGGGAGCAAGGTTGCCGCCAAAAAGACCGCTGCCAAAAAGCCAGCCGCCAAGAAGCCAGCCGCCAAGACAAAGGCCCAACCTGCCGCGGGCAAGACCTCGCCCAAGAACGCTGCCTCCGCAAAGAGCGGGTCGAAGAAGTCGCCCGCCCAGAAGGCCCGAGCCGCAGACGAGGACGACACGTCGCAGGGGAGTGATCCTGTAGCGCCCTCTGCCAAGTCAGCGGCCGGTCGCTGAAAGTTATCTCAACATTGAAGGGGAGCGCGGTTTTCCGCCGTCTTCTCTCAGAACCTTCGGAGCACTCCGTTCCAGCGCCAATCCGGCAAAGCCGGCTGCCGGCCCAGGTTGCGATTGAAGCGTGGAACTTACCCGGGTTCGGCTCGTTCCTCTCTTGGCCGCCACTCTGGAGGAGCACCATATGAACTGGGATCGCATCGAAGGTAACTGGAAGCAGTTCAAGGGCAATGTGCAGCAGCAGTGGGGCAAGCTGACCAACGATGATCTGGACGTCGTCCAGGGTAAGCGCACGGAACTCGCCGGCAAGCTGCAAGAGCGCTATGGCGTCGCAAAGGACGAAGCCGAGCGGCAGATCGACGATTGGCTCAAGAAGACCAACTAGGCCGATCTGGGAGCGCCGCTTTATTGTTTGACGAGGGAAGGGGCGGGGCCTTTCGGCAAGAATTAAGGGCCGCGCCTAACCGTTCGCTCCACTCTTGCAGACGCCGGCAGTAGGTGAACAGTCGAAAAAATTCCGATCTTCACTACGTTTGCGCTTCCGCGTTGATCTCGGGTGGTGTGAGCATAAGAATATGAATTCTTGCTAAGGAGTAGCTTAATGGTCACCAAGCCGACTGAAGGGGACTATGCCGCCGACATTGCCAGGCTCCGCGAGGATATCACGCAGTTGTCCGCGAGCATCGCGCAGCTTGTCCAGCGAGAGACGGACCATGCCGCGGCTCAGTTGAGGACCTCGGTGGGCCGGGCAGCTGAAGCGGTCGCTGGCCGAGTGACTTCTGTTGCAGACGACGTGGCCCGGACTGGACGCCAAATGGCATCGGACGCGCAGCACGGCGTGCGTACTGCCGCCTCCGAGCTCGAATCGAACATTGAGCGCAATCCCCTGACGGCTGTGCTGATCGCCGGTGGCATCGGCCTGGTGTTGGGCCTTCTGAGCCGCAAGTAATGATAGGGCTCCTCAGGCAATTCGCTGCTGGAGCGGTCGCGCCGATTCAGGAGGCCGCGCGCCGTACCATCATCGACATCGTGTTGCTGGTTTTGGTCGGGGTCCTTGTGGTGATTGCGTTTATCTTCGGCGCGATCTCCGCGACCCATTGGCTGAGCCTGCATTATGGGTACATCCTTGCGACTGCAATCATGGCGGGGGCGTTTCTTGTCGCCGCCATCGTTGTTCTCGGGCTGCGGATCTTGCTCAACCGCCGCTCCCGCGCCCCGGCCAGAGGCGCCCTATCGCAGGGCATAAGAGTAGGGGCTGCCGCGGAGGTCGGGCTTACGGGCGCGAGTCAATCTCGGCCGAGGGGCGGTCTAACACCCGAGGAACTCGCACTCCTGGGCACGCAAGACATCGTCAAGTCATTGTCCCCGTTCCAGTTGACGTTGGTCGCGGCATTGGCGGGCTTCGTCGGCGGAAGGCTCCTCGATAAAAGGAAATAACCGATCTTTCTCAGCGCGGCATTCCGGGGTTGAGCAGACTTCTGGATTGATCTTGGCTACCTGCCGAAAGCTACTCGCCCCCGGAGCAATCCGGGGGCGAGCTGTTTGCCAGGCGAGGTGAGGATCCGGCCGTGCCGGATCCTCTCTCAGTCATCCATGGGCGGCTACGGCATCGGCGCGATGGGAGCGCCTGTCGAAAAAGAGTGCTTGGCTGATGATCGCCTTTACCGCATCCGCATTGAACGGCTTGGTCACCAGAAAGGTCGGTTCGGGGCGGAGGCCGGTTAGCAGCCGCTCGGGATAGGCCGTGATAAAAATCACCGGGATCTCGATTTCCGAAAGAATGTCGTTCACCGCGTCGATTCCGGAGCTGCCATCAGCAAGCTGGATATCAGCTAGCACAAGGCCAGGCTTTTGTGTCGCGATGGCGCTGACCGCCTCGCGGTGGGTGCGGGCGATATTGGTCACGCGGTGGCCGAGGCTTTCCACGAGAGCCTCCAGATCCATTGCGATGATAGGTTCGTCTTCAATAATCAGGATATCAGTCGCGAGCTGATCGGATATGTCCTTGCTGGCCTGCGCCAGAAGCTCGGCGACTTCTTGCTGGCTGCAATCGAGGGTTTCGGCGATGCGCTGAACTGAAAGACCCTCAACGGCCTGGAGAAGGAAGGCGAGACGGGGACGGGGGGGTAGAGCCTCCAGCCTGCGTTGAACATTCGCCTCGGCACCCAACGCGGGTTCAATGTCCATAGCCGCCGTGGGATTGGCCGCTTCGTTGAGAGGGACCGACTTCCAGACCTGCAAGAGAATGCGAAACAGCGCGACGCGAAGGTCCTGCGTGTCGTCGATTTGCGCCGGATCCGCCATGATGGCTTCCAACGTGGCAACGGCATAGGCATCACCACCGCTTTGAGTGCCAGACAGGGCGCGTGCGAAACGGCGCAGATACGGCAGGTGTGGTGCAATTGCCTGAGAGAGGGACATGAACGAACCCTTTTTCCTTGCGTTCAGACTTATCATGAGTCACGAGACGTAAAATCAGTGTAACGGCAATGCTTGTGCTAGCGCGAGGGGATAGTGTGGCGCGCAATCCAATTTCAGAACGCTGCTTTCATTGAGAAGTTCCGAAGGTCCGGAACCTTTGCGGCGCCGTTGCGTTTAATTCGGCACCAGGGTTCTACCCGGTTTGGCGAGTGGGCAGTTGTTGATATGCAGTGGAGGTGCTGATGGACCGGAAGGAGCGTCCGCAGGTTGTGCGGACCGTGCCGGCTGACGAGAGCGCACCGGGGCATTCAGCGAGCACGCCCATTCCGGCTGAACAAGGTGGCGACGGCGAGAAGCACTCCCTGCAAGACCAAATTGGGCTTCAATTGCGGTCTATGTATGATGATGTGTTGAACGAAGCGACGCCGGAGCGCTTTTTAAAGCTTCTTCAAGATCTGGATGCGAAAACGAAGCCCAAGTGACGTCTATAGGTGATATCTATCGATATCAACGCTTGCGGTGTTGTGGCTCAGAGCCTCGCATTCGTTCTCATGGGATGAAGTATGTTGTCGGGGTATCGCATGCGCAGCTGATGTTTGTTGGCGGCGCGAGGAGCCTGAAAAAATAAGATGGACATAGGCCCACATGCGCCTCCGCCGCTTCCTTTATAAGTGCGGGCCGGTTCGCGATCGCGACGCCGGGCGCGGGCCTCTGCCTTGTGGATGCGGCTTCGCGCTACGTCGAGGCCCGCCGTGACCCTCGGTCGTAGTCTTCGCAGCAGGATTGTCGTCACCCTCGGCTTTGTTCTTCTGCCGGCGGTTGTCCTTGCGTTCGTATGGATCCTGACGAATGTGAACGCCCTTCGCGATGCGAAGGTGGCGAATGCGACGCGTGCAGCCGCCGCGATGGCGCTTCAGGTCAACGAATCGTTGCGGGACATGATTCTCGCAAGCGCTGGTCTCGATGCCAATACGGGCGTGGTTCAGTCCCGGTCCGCATGCAACCGTGAGCTGGGATCCGTCATCGGCGCTCAACCGAGTTATGTCGGCGGGGCTGTTATCGATCGGGGGCGGATTGCCTGCGCGATCGGTGTTCCCGAGGAGGCCTTTGCACGTCTCGCCTCGCCAGAACGTCTTGCGACTATAACCGCCGGATTGGCGACGGGCGCCCCTCTCGTGTTGGAGAGGCTGGACACCAGCGAAGCTGAGAAGATCCTGACCGATAATGGCCTGAAAATTCCCACCGATGGCTATCTGCTAGCGGCGGTGCCGAGCAGCCTGAGCAATGACAGCCTGCTGCTCGTGCTCCTGACCAGAGAGCGCATTATCGCGGAACTCAGCGCGCATTTCATGGACGTCGCCCACGGCGCCGCGCTGTTCGGGGCTGATGGAGCGATCCTTGCGGAATGGCGCTCGGACAGCTTGCCAGAGCGATGGCTGCCCGCAATGCCGTTCGACGCTGCAACGGCGGAGGGCACCTCCATCTCCGGCGACAGCTTTCGTTATTTCAAGGTGCCGCTGGCGCGCACCGGGGTTGCGCTTCTGGTGGGATATCCGGAAAGGGCGTTCTTTGCGGCCGAGCAGAATATCCTCTGGGTAACGCTGTTGCCGCCCGTTTTGATGATGGGGGCAGCGGGTGTCGGTGCGTTGCTGGCAGTCGACCGTCTTGTGATCCAGTGGATCGTCTACCTCCAGCGTGTCACACGGGTTTACGGCAGCGGGCGCTACTCGGTCCGTGCCCTGCGTCTCAGCCGCGCGCCGCGGGAACTGGGTGAGCTCGGCTATGCCTTCAATCATATGGCGGACAACATCGCACATCATGCGACCGAACTAAGTTCCGCGATTGATGATAAGGAGCGATTGCTGCGGGAACTGCACCACCGCGTAAAAAACAACTTTCAAGTCATCGTGTCGCTCCTGAGCCTGCATAAGCAGAGCCTCCCGGTGAAGGAGCGGGATGACGTGCGCTTCATCGAGGATCACGTGAATGCCATGGCCGTGGCCTATCGCGTCGGCTACAGCTATGGGGAGATGGGTGACGCTCCGGTGGCGGAGCTTCTCTATGATATCGTCGATGGCTTGCGGCGCACCGCGGATCTCGCACCCGCCAGCGTCGTGGTGGAGGTCCCTCCCGTTACGACGCGGATCGACCTCGATCGGGCGATAGGGATCGGCCTTTATCTCGCAGCGATGCTACCCGCGTACCTCGACGCGGTTCGCGCAGGTACCGCCCAGTCGTCCGCCCCGATGAAGGTAAGGGTCGGTGCCTTTGTCGAGGACGGTACGTTGCGGCTCGCCGTCTCTATCCGACCCGCAGAAACGGCGGTCGAGTTATCTCCCCTGCGGAATCGGCTTACGCGCGCTTATATACGTCAGTTGTCCGCCCAGGAGGTGACCTCGGAGGATTGCGCGGAGAGGGCTATTCTCATTCCGCTGGATGATGTTGAGGGTGTGGGTGTTTCTCCCGGAGACCGGCCGGCGCGGACCTTCAGGATCAGTGGGAGACATCTCGGCAATACTGCCGGCTGAGCGTCGTCCATACCTTCGCTTCGAACAACGATGTGGCGCTCGTGTCGGCAGCGCCCAAACGAGAGGGATCCGGCGCTCCCCCCCCCCAGTTCGAACGCTGGTGGAGAAAGCTCCGGATCCCACCGCGCCAAGCGGCGCGTTATCTACAGCGGCGACTGCCGTCCGCGCACGATGCTGACGATCGCGGAAATAATGAAAAGCACGATTGCCACATAGAAAATAATCTGTGCAATCGACATAGCTGTTCCGGCAATTCCGCCGAAGCCAAGTACCGCCGCAATGAGCGCGATAATGAGAAATGTTATCGCCCAGCTAATCATGGTGTGTTCCTCTGCATAGAAAGATTATGCCTTTCCCTGGCGGCTCGTGCTTCATGCACTCCCGGGTCGGCGGCCTGATGCTGATAATCGCCACGCCGAACGGGCCTTGTGAAAGAAACGTGTCCTCTCAAATGAAGTTCCCGAATATGGGAGAGCACTAGATCACGTAGGCCTGCCCGTTCTCGCAAGCACGGTAATGTCTTTGCTCGAGGTTCCGCTCAGCAATACGCGCCTTATACTTCTGGGTCGGGGGCGGCCTCTGTCCCGCTCCCGCTCATGTACGGTGCCTCGCTCGATGGCCTGGGCCCTGTCGTGTGTACGTTGAGTGTGTCGCTGGCTGCGCGCTGTATGCCCGGCCCGTGGAGCGTGGAGCGAAAGCTGAGAAATTCCTATTTTCGTCTAACTGCTTGGTGATGCAGCCCGTGTAAGTTCCCTGCGGTAGTGATGGGTGTGCAGTGGAACCATTGGCCAAGCTTCGCGTTCCTGAAAAGCGAAGAATGTTTGGCCTGGGTCTCGCGCCGGGTTCGAAGTTAGCCTCCTGGTTCTGGTGGCTGAAAGTGACTGGAGTGAAGCAATATGGGGGCGCGTCGCTCTGCAGATGAAGAGACGCAGGAGTTGCATCCCGGGGGCCGTTTTGGTGGCGATGTGAGAGAAGAGAATCCCGCAGTCGACGGCGAATTTGGCGTGCGTGTCACTGGCGCGGGAGCGCTAGGTGGCATCGACGGCGCGCTTTCTCCCGCGTTGCAAGGGATCACCGCTCAATTCGCCGAACGGCTTTCGGACCTCTATCGGACAACGCTTGAGCAGCCTGTACCAGATCGCTTTCTTGAGCTGTTGGACAAGCTCGACCGCAGGGAAGGGCAAGAATGATGGAGGCGAGTGCAAACGTTAAACAGGATTTGCTGAAAGCCATCCCCAATCTGCGCGCTTTTGCCATATCCCTCTGCGGAAACCCCGAGCGGGCCGACGATCTTGTCCAGGAAACCCTGATCCGCGCCTGGGCCAATCTATCGTCCTTCACCGAAGGAACGAACATGGTGGCGTGGCTCTACACGATTTTGCGCAACGTATTCTATTCCGAGTATCGCAAGCGCAGCCGCGAGGTCGAAGATGTGGAGGGCCGCATCGCGGCAACGCAGGCGTCGCCTCCGCCGCAGGATGGACATATGAACCTGCGGGATTTCCGCCAGGCTCTCGATGAACTGCCCGATGATCAGCGAGAGGCACTGGTGCTCGTGGGCGGAGCAGGGCTATCCTACGAAGAGGCGGCGGAAATCTGCGGTTGCGCGCTTGGCACCATCAAGAGCAGGGTGAACCGTGCTCGGACCCGACTTGCGCACACGCTCGCCGTTCAGTCCGCACATGAATTCGGGCTTGAGCCTGAATGGCAGGCGATACTCGATCGTTCGGGGACCTCGCGGGCCAGCCGTTAATCCTTTGAAGTGATCACAGCTGGGATGCGACGGGAGTTCGTCGCATCTCATCGTTTTTGCGCGATTGACCGCGCGTCGGCGCCAGCGTGAGTCGCCGCTCTTGACAACGGGCAGCCCGTAGCGCATCTCGTGAGAATAAACGTTCATTCTCGCTCGGTGCGCTTTGTCCGACATTCAACTGGATCACAGCGATAGGCGCGAACGCATCCTCGATGCTGCGGAGCGCTCCTTCACGCAGGCGGGGTTTCATCGCACGACCGTGCAGGACGTCGCGCGCGAAGCGAACATGAGCCCCGGCAATCTCTATCGTTATTTCCCGTCCAAGGATGCCATCGTCACCGGGCTGGTCGAACGCGACCGCGCGATGCTGCGCGAAGATTTCGAAAGCTTTGCCCAGACAGAGCGGCTTGAAGTCGTCTTGCGGGCTTTGGCGCGCAAGCATTTCGAGGAAGCGCCACGTTCCAAGGCCGTTCTCTGCGTGCAGATATGGGCGGAAGCCACCGTGAACCCGGCCATTGCAGCGGCCAACGCGACGCTCGATAGCGATCTCATGGAGGGGATCCAGCGCCTGATCGAGGCTGGTCGGGAGCGGGGCGAAGTGGCTGAAGGCGTTGATGCCGCAGCAACCGCCCGGCTCATCATGAGCATGAGCAGTGGGTTGTTCATGCGGCGCGCCCTTTTTCCGGATTTCGACGCCGATAACGAAATCAAAGCTCTTTTGTGTGTTATCGGCGGGGTCTTGCGCGGTGACATCGGGCAAGGCGCGGTTCCGCATCCCCTATCAGGGGATGTTCTTCTGGCCACTGAGACAGATCGATGAAAGCAAGTCACATAATCGCCGTGGCCGTTATTCTTGGAGCTGGAGCCTGGATCGGATCCGGAGTCATCGGTCGTGAGCACCCGCCGCAGGAGAAGGCCGATGGAGCTGCCGCCAAGGCGGTGCCCCGCTTCCGCGTGTCTGTGGTGGAAACCCATGAGGAAAAGCACGCGCGTCGCATCGTGCTGTCTGGACGCACTGAGGCTGATCGTCGTGTGACGGTGGCGGCACGCGCCAATGGCACAGTCATCGAACTCAAGGTACGCCGCGGTTCCGTCGTCAAGACAGGGGACGTGATGGCCGTGCTCTCGGACGAGGCGCGCGAGGCGGTCGTGGCTCAGGCCAGCGCCAAGCTGGAACAGCGCCGTGCCGAGTTGAAAGCCAGGCTCACGCTCATCGAGCAGGGTAACATGGCCTCGCTGCAGAAGCCGTCGTTGCAAGCCGAATTGCGCGCTGCCGAGGCGAGCCTCGCCCAAGCTGAGGCAGAGCGAGACAAGAGCAAGGTGCGTGCGCCTATCGATGGTATCGTGAATGCGGTCCCGATCGAAAGCGGGCAGGCATTGCAGGTCGGCGCGGCGGTGGCTGATGTGGTCTCCATGGACCCCATGCTGGCAGTCGTCGAGGTCGCTGAACGCCAGCTGGCGGGCATCAAGGTCGGCGACAAGGCGACCGTGCGCCTGATTTCGGGTGGCGAGGTTGAAGGCAAGGTTCGGTTTGTCTCCACGACGGCGAGCCCGCAGACCCGCACCTACAGGATCGACGTCGAGGTCGCCAATCCCAAAGGCACGATCCCCGACGGCGTGACCTGCGAGGTGACGCTCGCTCTCGCCCCTGTGCCTGCGACCAAAGTGCCGCGATCAGCCCTGACCTTCTCAAATGAAGGGCGCCTTGGGGTTCGCTCGGTCGGCAAGAACGGCGTCGTCGCGTTTTCGGAGGTCGTCATCGTCCAGGACGGCCGCGATCAGGTCTGGCTCAAGGGAGTGCCAGACGGCGCGGCAGTCATCGTGCAAGGCCAGGACTTCGTGAAGGAAGGCGAGATAGTGGAGACCGTCCAGGCTGAAACGCTCGCCAAGATGTAGCGTCGGCTCCGATCCCGCGGCACGGGACGGACATGATGTATGGGTCCGGGACCTTCCCGCTCGGACTGCGCTGTTCTGATCAAGAAGGTGGACGGGTGCCGGGCCTCAGGTGGGGCTGAGCATTCTCCAGGACCCCGATGGCTAATCCCGTTGACTACGCGATATCGCATGCGCGCCTGACGCTCTCGATCCTTGTGTTCCTGCTGCTGGCGGGCTGGTCCGCTTACGTCAGCATTCCCAAGGAATCCGAGCCGGATGTTCGCGTGCCGATCATCTATGTCAATGTCACTCAGCGCGGTATCAGCCCGGAGGATTCTGAGCGGCTGATCCTGCGGCCGCTCGAGACGCAGCTGAAATCGGTGTCCAACGTCAAGGAGATGAGCGCCGCCGCTTATGAGGGGGGCGGCTATGTTCTGGTGGAGTTCGAGGCCGGCTTCAATTCCGACGCAGCCCTTGCGGATGTGCGCGCCAAGGTCGATCAGGCGAAGCGCGATCTGCCACGCGACGCGGATGAGCCCGTGGTGCAGGAGGTCAATCTCAGCCTCTTCCCGGTTCTCGTGGTGGCGTTGGGCGGCGACGTGCCGGAGCGAACGTTGCTGCGCCTCGCCCGTGACGCCAAAAGTGCGATCGAGCAGGTGCCAGGTGTATTGACAGCGGATCTGCGTGGTGCACGCGACGAGGCCGTCGAAATCATCGCCGAGCCCATGCTGATGAAGAGCTACGGCATTTCGCTCAACGATCTCATCACGTCATTTTCAGCCGGCAACAGCCTTGTGGCGGCCGGTGCGCTGGAGGGAACGTCCGGGCGCTTCGCGGTGAAGGTCCCGGCTTTGATTGAGAAGCCCCAGGATGTTCTAAAATTCCCGATCGCGGCCTCGGGTTCGGCCGTGGTGACACTCGGCGACCTCGCAGAAGTTCGGCCGACCTTCAAAGACGCGGTGTCGATCACCCGCGTCAATGGCAAGTCGGCCATTGCGATCGAAGTGGTCAAGCGGACGGGATCCAACCTCATCGAGACCGTCGACGCGGTGAAGAAGGTCGTGGAAGCCCTGCACGCCACCTGGCCGTCAACGGTGCAGGTGACGTTCACGCAGGATAAATCCAAAGACATTCGGTCGATGCTGCATGAATTGCAGAACAGCGTGATTACCGCCGTTCTGCTCGTCATCATCATCATGCTGCTGTTCCTCGGCGGGCGTGCCTCACTGTTCATCGGCATCGCTATCCCTGCGTCCTTCCTCGCGGGGATCCTCGGCCTGCAGCTTGCGGGATTGACCGTCAACATCGTCGTCCTGTTCTCGCTGATCCTGGCGGTCGGCATGCTGGTGGACGATGCGATCATCGTCTCGGAATTCGCAGAGCGACGCATGGCAGCCGGAATGCCCGCGCGGGAGGCTTACTCCATGGCTTCCAAGCGGATGGCGGGTCCCGTAATCGCCGCGACAGCGACGCGCGTGGCCGCCTTCTCGCCGCTGCTTTTCTGGCCGGGTATCGTCGGCGAATTCATGAAGTACATGCCGCTGACCCTGATCGCGACCCTCTCGGCATCGCTGGTCGTGGCACTGTTCTTCACGCCGACGCTCGGCGCCATTCTCGGGCGAGCGAGCGAGGTGCATGACGAGCGGGTGGCTGATCGCGGGCTCTATATGCGCGTTGTGCGGCTGTCGCTTCGCCATCCGCTATCGACGCTCGGCCTCGCGGTGGCTTTGCTGGTCGCCGTCGTCGTGACGTACGGGCGCTATGGCAACGGCGTCGAGTTCTTTCCTTCCGTAGAGCCGGATTATGGCCTCGTCCAGGTGCGCGCTCGCGGCAATCTCTCGATCGCCGAGAAGGACAAGCTCGTACGTGAGGTCGAGTCGCGCCTGCTCAATCTTCCGGAACTCGGCACGGTGTACGCCCGCTCCGGCGAAGGACAGCGCGGCTCCGACGAAGTCACCGAGGATACGGTCGGTACCGTGCAATTCGAATTCGTGGACTGGCAGAAACGCCGGCCCGCTCATGTGATCATGGAGGAGTTGCGCGAGCGCACGAAGGACATCCCGGGCGTGATCATCGAGGTCACCCAGCCCCGGGCTGGCCCCCCCACCGGCAAGCCCATCACGCTGCAAATTACGTCGCTCGATCCGGACAAGCTGTTTCCTGCCGCGCAGAAGGCGGCCGCCATCCTGCGTGCGCGTTCCGACACGCGCGACGTCGACGATGGCCTGCCGTTGCCAGGGATCGACTGGCGGCTCGAGGTGGACAAGGCTGAGGCCGCCAAGTTCGGAGCCAACCCGACCGTTGTGGGAACGGCTGTCCAGCTTGTGACCAATGGTGTGAAGGTCGCCGAATATCGGCCCAACGACACCGACAAGTCCGTCGACATTCTCGTGCGCTTCCCGGAGGAGAGGCGTAGCCTCGACCAACTCGATGATCTTCAGGTCAACACGGCCTCCGGCGCTGTGCCGATCGGGAATTTCGTGGTGCGTCAGCCTGAGAAGAAGGTCGGCCTTATCAATCGCGTTGCCGCGCGCCGCGTCGTCACGGTGACCGCAAACGTTGCCGAAGGCGTGCAGACCGCAGCGGTGCAGCAGGCCGTTATGCAGGAGCTTGCAAAGACCGATCTTGGCCAGGGCGTTTCGTTCAAGCTCAAGGGTGAGGATGAAGAGCGCGAGAAGGCGGGTGCATTTCTTATGAAGGCATTCGCGGCTGCGATGTTCCTGATCTTCGCGATCCTGCTTGCCCAGTTCAACAAGTTCTCGAGCGTTTTCCTGGTGCTGTCGGCGGTGGTGCTGTCGACAATCGGTGTGCTCATCGGGCTCATGGTCATGGGCCAGGCCTTCGGCGTTGTCATGACCGGCATCGGCATCATCGCGAATGCGGGTGTCATCGTGAACAACAATATCGTTCTCATCGATACCTACGACCGGCTTCGGGCGGAGGGCATGAACGCCTACGACGCGATCATCGAGACCTGTCGTGAGCGCGCACGCCCGGTCGTGCTGACGGCGGTGACAGCGGTGCTCGGCGTGCTCGCCATCGCTTTCGGCGTCAATCTGGACTTCGTGACGCGGGATGTGTCCATCGGCGCACCCTCGACCCAGTGGTGGGTGCATCTGTCGACGGCCATCGTTTTCGGCCTCGGCTTTGCCACCGTGCTCACCCTTGTCGTCACGCCGGCCGCGCTGATGATGATCGCCAATCTGGCCGAGTGGCGGGAGAAACGGCGGGCCCGACGCAAAGGCAGTGGACAGATGTCCGGATCGGATAAGGTTCTGGAATCGGGCGCGGTATCAGGCGGGTCCACGACGAACTAGGGCGTGCGAAGCGCAATATTCGTGCAGCAACAGCCCTGGAAACTCTGGCGCTTTGCTGCATGGCACCCTACTTTCTCCGGACAGTGAACCGGAGACGACCATGTTCGACGCCAAGAAGCTTCTCGACGTCCTCGTAGCCTCGGCCTCATCCCAGGGCCCTCAGGGTTCAACCAGGGGCCCGGCCAGCGGGCCGGCCACGTCCGGCGGCGCTTCCAGCCCCGATCTTGGCCCAGACGCCAGCGCCGGCCTCGGTGGTCTTCTTGGATCTGTTCTCAGCCAGCTCGGAGGGACGAACCGGCCCACGCAGGCCGGCCCCGCCGGTTCCAGCTCGGGTATCCCAGGTCTTCCCGGCGCCTCTGGAACGCCGAATGTCGGCGATATCGTTACGAAAGCGCGCGATTTTCTGCAGAGCCCGGCCGGGCAGAACGCCGCCAGCGCGGTGATGGGCGGTCTTGCGGGCCTGTTGCTTGGCTCCAAGTCGGGCCGCAAAGTCGCGACATCCGCCGCCAAAATCGGCGGACTGGGCCTCATCGCCGCTCTCGCCTACAAAGCCTACCAAGGTTGGCAGAACGGCCAGCCAGCATCAAGCGAGGCGACGGCCACCATCCCGGCGCTGCCCGCCCCGACAGGCACGGCTTTCGATGCGAGCACGGCCTCGCAGGATACGGCACTTGTCCTGGTGCGTGCCATGATCGCGGCGGCGGCATCCGACGGACATATCGACCCGGAGGAGCGGGGACGGATTGTCGGGGGGCTCCAGCAGGCGGGCTTCGACATGGAGGCCTCGCGCTTCCTCGACACGGAATTCTCGAACCCGGCCAGCATCACGACCCTTGCAGCGGCGGCGACGACTCCCGAGATCGGCACGCAGATCTATGCTGCTGCCCGCCTCTCCATCGATCCGGACACGCCGGAGGAAGCACGCTTTCTCAAGGAACTCGGCGAGGCGCTGGCTCTCGACCCGTCACTCATCGCGCATCTCGATACGGCCGCGGCCAGCGTGAAGGTGTAGTTTCAAAGAAATGCGGTGTGTCGCCGATTGATCGCGTCATCGCGGGGCGCTGCGTAAGCGGCGAACCCGGGATCCATGAACACCGTCCGTAGCGCATGAAAAAGCACCGTGTTCATGGATCCCGGACAACGGCTGCACCGTTTCCGGGATGACAATCGCGTTTAGATCGCTATCCGCCTTCAGCCCGGGCGGTGCTCGCTCAGGAACTCTCCCATGCGATCGAGAGCTTTGCGGATGTTTTCGGCTGAATTGGCATAAGACAAACGGATGTAGCCCTCGCCGAGAATGCCGAAGTCCGGCCCGCCGATCACCGCGACGCCTGCCTTTTCCAGAAGAGCGTTGGCGAGAGGCTTTGCCTTCCAGCCCGTGCGGGAGATGTTGGGGAAGGCGTAGAACGCTCCCTTGGGTGTGGCCGCGCTCACATCGGGCAGGCTGTTGAGGCCCTCCACGACGATGCGCCGGCGCTTGTCGAACTCGGCAACCATCTCCGCGACGCAGTCCTGTGGGCCCGTTAGGGCGGCAAGGCCCGCCCATTGCGCCGCCGCATTGACGCAGGAATAGGAGTTCACGGCGAGCTTGCGGGCAGCGTCGAGCAGAGGCGCCGGCCAGACCGAAAAGCCCATGCGCCAGCCGGTCATGGCGTAGGTCTTTGACCAACCGTCGAGAAGGATCAGGCGATCCCTGATCTCGGGATAGGTGAGCAGCGAGACGTGCTGTTCGCCATCGTAGACCATCTGGCCGTAGATTTCGTCCGACATGATCGCGACGTCGGGATGGCGGGCGAGCCCGGCTACCAGCTTGTCAATCTCCGCCTTCGGAGTGACTCCACCTGTCGGGTTGGCCGGCGAATTGAGGATCAAAAGCCGGGTCTTCGAGGTGATCAGGCCGAGCGTCTCCTCGGCCGAGAAGGCAAAGCCGTTCTCCTCGCGGATAGGCACCGGCACGGGCGTGGCGCCCGTGAACTCGATCATCGAACGATAGATCGGGAAGCCCGGGTCGGGATAGAGGATCTCGGCACCGGGTTCGCCGAACATCAGGATTGCCGCGAACATCGTGACCTTCCCGCCGGGCACGATGAGGATGTTGTCCGGCGAAACCGTCACCCCGAGGCGACGGTGGATATCGGCAGAGACGCCTTCGCGCAGCGGCAGGATGCCGGTGGCCGGAGTATAGCCGTGGTGTCCGTCGCGGAGGGCCTTTATGGCGGCCTCGACGATATGCGCCGGGGTCGGGAAATCTGGTTGACCGATACCCAGGTTTATGATGTCGCGGCCTTCCGCAGCAAGCGCAGTGGCTCGTGCCAGTACAGCAAAAGCGTTTTCTTCACCAATGCGGGCAAAAGCCGGAACGATCGTGGGCATGCATTTTTCTCCTGTCGATCAGGCGTAGCGCGCCACAGGCGGCGTTTCAATCCGGGCTGTTCCATCAAGCCTCTCCATGACCGCTCAGGTCATCGAGAGGCAGGTGCTACGCCCCTCCCAGGCTTGCGATCAATGCAATCGTCTGACGATTGATTTTGGTCGTCATTTCTGATGATGATTTTTAGAGCAAATCAAATCAGCGACCCCAGCGTGTGGGCGCGGGGAAAGTTCATGAGACGTGGGAGGCTTTGGCGATGAGCAATTCCGGACAGGACAAATCGAAGCTGCGCTCGCGGCAGTGGTTCGACAATCCGGATAATCCGGGGATGACAGCGCTCTATCTCGAGCGGTATCTCAACTACGGCTTGACACGCGAGGAGTTGCAATCGGGCAAGCCGATCATCGGGATCGCACAGACCGGCTCGGATCTCTCTCCCTGCAATCGTCATCACATCGAACTCGCCAAGCGCACCCGCGCCGGGATCGTTGCGGCTGGTGGCGTGGTCATGGAATTTCCCGTTCACCCCATCCAGGAAACGGGCAAACGTCCGACAGCCTCGCTGGATCGCAACCTCGCTTATCTCGGCCTTGTCGAAGTGCTCTACGGTTATCCGCTCGATGGCGTGGTGCTGACGACGGGCTGCGACAAGACGACGCCCGCCTGCATCATGGCAGCAGCGACGGTGAATATTCCCTCCATCGTCCTGTCCGGCGGGCCTATGCTGAACGGCTGGTTCCACGGAGAGCGGACGGGTTCGGGCACCGTCGTATGGAAGGCGCGCGAGCTCCTCGCCGAAGGCAAGCTCGACTACGAGCAGTTCATCGAGCTCGTTGCGTCCTCGGCCCCGTCTGTCGGCCACTGCAACACCATGGGCACGGCCTCAACCATGAACTCCCTGGCCGAAGCGCTCGGAATGAGCCTGCCGGGCTGCGCGGCTGTCCCGGCGCCCTATCGTGAGCGCGGCCAGATCGCCTACGAGACCGGAAAGCGGATCGTCGAGATGGTGTGGGAGGACCTGAAGCCTTCCGATATCATGACGCGGGAGGCCTTCGAGAACGTGATCGTGGTGAACTCGGCAATCGGCGGCTCGACGAATGCCCCCGTTCACATCAATGCCATTGCCAGGCACATCGGTGTTGAGCTCAATGTGCAGGACTGGGAGACGGTCGGCCATGAAGTGCCCCTCCTGGTCAATCTCCAGCCGGCCGGAAAGTACCTCGGCGAGGAGTACCACCGCGCCGGCGGGGTGCCCGCTGTCATCAACGAGCTGATGAAGCACGGGCTCATTCACGAAAACGCATTGACCGTTAACGGCCGCGCCATCGGCGACAATTGCCGCGACCGCGCGGCGACGGACACGGACGTGATCCGCAGCTTCGAGACGGCGCTGATGCAGGACGCCGGCTTCATCGTGCTGTCGGGCAATCTCTTCGATTCTGCCATCATGAAGACCAGCGTCATCTCGGACGAGTTCCGTGATCGTTACCTGAAGAACCCGAACGATCCCAACGCCTTCGAAGGCAAGGCCTTTGTCTTCGATGGCCCGGAGCAGTATCATAAGCTCATCGACGATGAATCACTCGGCATCGACGAGTATTCGATCCTTTTCATGCGCGGTGCCGGGCCGATCGGCTATCCCGGCGCGGCCGAGGTCGTGAACATGCAGGCGCCGGCCTATCTCTTGAAACGCGGCGTCACCTCGCTGCCTTGCATCGGCGATGGCCGTCAGTCTGGCACCTCAGGCTCGCCGTCGATCCTGAACGCTTCACCGGAGGCGGCAGCCGGCGGCGGCCTTGCCATCCTCAAAACCGGCGATCGGGTGCGTATCGACCTGGCGAAGCGCAGCGCAAACATCCTCATTTCCGATGCGGAAGTGGCGGAGCGGCGTGCCGAACTGGAGAAGGCGGGCGGCTTCAAATATCCAGCTAGCCAGACCCCTTGGCAGGAGATCCAGCGCGGCATCGTCGACCAATTGTCCGAGGGCATGGTGCTGAAGCCGGCCGTCAAATACCAGCGGGTCGCCGAGACCTACGGTGTTCCGCGCGACAACCACTGATCGGATCGACCATGCCGCGGGTTCGTGCCCGCGGCGGCCCCGGAGGGTCGCAAAGGTCTCGCAACGAGTTGCGCGCCCAGTGCAAGGCGCCCTTGTCCTGATGGTGTTGCTGCCGGCCTGGAGCTGTGCTTCATCCGTGAGTAGGCAGCGTCAGGCGGGGCGCTTGTCGCGTTATAGGGATGTTCGCCGGTTTCGACCGATCGCATCCCGCCATTGAAGCACCGGTCGTTACGGACGAGTCGGTCGAAGCGACACACACTGTGGGAGGGGGCCGTGACCACAACCGTTCAGCAGCGGCGGCGCGCTTTGCGCAAGCTCCATGAGACGAGCGGCATCTTCGTCATGCCACATCCATGGGATATCGGCACGGCGCGCTATCTCCAGCACCTGGGCTTCAAGGCGCTGTCCACGACCAGCGCGGGAATCGCGTTCTCGCAGGGATTTCCCGACACCGAATGGGCGGTGCCCCGGGATATGATGCTGGATCACATCCGTGAAATCGTGGATGCGACACATCTGCCTGTCAGCGCGGACTTCGAGGCCGGTTATGCCCATGAGCCTGAAGGCGTGGCTTCGAACGTGCGCTTGTGCATGGCGACCGGTGTCGCGGGCCTGACGCTCGAAGACCTGACAAACGATGCCAATCGCCGGCTCTATCCTGTCGAACTTGCGGCCGAGCGAATAGCTGCGGCCCGTTCTGCGATTGACGATGTCGCGGCGGGCGCGGTTCTGACAGCGTCGACAGATAGTCTCCAAGTCGCTGAAGATGCTTTCGACGATGCGCTGCGCCGTCTCGTCGCCTATGCCGAGGCGGGGGCCGACTGCCTCTATGCGCAGGGAGTACTCTCACGCGAGCAGATCGCAGCCCTGGTCAAAGCCATCGCGCCGAAGAGCCTGCAGATTCTCGTGCCAAGTCACGCGCCGTTCACAATGAAGGAGCTCGAGGATCTCGGGGTCCGGTGTATCAGCGGGGGCTCTGGTCTTTGCCGCGTGGCCTGGGGCAGCTTCATGCAGTCTGCCCGCAAGCTGTCGCAGGGCAGCCTGGAGATCTATGACGCAGCGGTGCCGTTCTCCGAAATCAACGGCTTTTTTCGGCAGGATCTCGCCAAGGGACGCCGCAAGGCATGACATCGTCAGGTCTCGAAATGCTGGCCGCGGTCCAACCCGCTGTAGGCGCCCCCGGACGGGAGGTTCTGCCAGGCCGCTATTGCCGTCTCGAGCCCCTAGACACCGCCCGCCACGCAGCCGAACTCTGGCAGGCCTTGGCCGGTCACGATCGCCTATGGGACTATCTCATGCAGGAGCCCTTCGCCGACGAGGCGAGCTTTACGGCTCATGTGGCGGAGCGCGAGGCGAGGCTCGATCCGCTGTGCTATGTCGTGGTCGATGCCGAGAGCGGGAAGGCGGTGGGATGGGCCTCGCTGATGGAGATCCGTCCGCAGCATGGCGTCATCGAGGTCGGCAATGTGCTCTTCTCGCCGCTTCTGCAACGGACACCAATGGCGTCCGAGGCGATCGCCCTTCTTGCCAGCTATGTTTTCGACCGCCTTGGCTATCGTCGTTTCGAGTGGAAGTGCAACGCGCTGAACGCACCTTCCCGGCGTGCGGCCCAGCGTTTTGGCTTCACGTTCGAGGGGATTTTTCGCCAGCATATGATCGTGAAAGGGAAGAACCGCGACACGGCGTGGTTCGCCATGCTCGACAGCGAATGGCCGGCTTGCCGCGCAGCCTTTGACGCGTGGCTTGATCCCGCCAATTTCGATGCGAAGGGCGGACAGCTCCGTTCGCTGACGGCAATTCGGGAGAGCCTGTGAGCGGCTCCGCCGCCGGCTTGGCGACTGCGGCCGATCACGCGGCAGTCCTCGCCCTGCAGCACCGGGCCTTCGCCGGTAACAGGCTCTTGCTCGGCGCCGAGCCGCTGCCTCTGCTCGCCGACTATGATGAAATCTTCGCCGACAGTGGGGCGTGGGAGATCTGGCTGGCGGTGGCGGCGGAAGGTCTCGCGGGCGTGCTTATCCTGATGCCTCGGCAAGATGATCTCTACATCTGGAGCATAGCTACTGATCCCGCCTTCCGGGGGCGCGGAGTGGGAAGGGATCTACTGGCCCACGCGCTGGCGCGGGCCAAAGCTCTGGAACTACCTGCTTTGCGTCTGTGCACCGGGCGAGTGCTCTCGGAAAATGTAGCCTGGTATGCGAGGGCGGGCTTCGTGATTGAACGGGAAGAGGTAAGGCCGGACCGTGTCCTCGTCCATATGGCGAGGACGCTGGCTGCACCGTGACAGAGGGAGGAGGCTGGAATGGCGGGGCGTCTTACGAACAAAGTGTGTCTGGTGACGGCAGCGGGCCAGGGGATCGGCCGCTCATGCGCCGCGTTGTTTGCGCGGGAGGGCGCAACCGTCATTGCGACGGATCTCGATGCTTCTAAGCTGGCGGGCCTCGACGAAGCTACCTGCCGTCCGCTCGATGTGCGCTCGACCGAGGCCGTCGAGGCACTTGCCAAGGAAATCGGGCCGATCGACGTGCTCCTGAACGCCGCAGGCTTCGTGCACCACGGCAGTGTGCTCGAATGTTCGGAGGCTGACTGGGATTTTTCGTTCGACTTGAACGTCAAGTCCATGCATCGGACGATCCGCGCCTTCATCCCGGGCATGCTGGAGAAGGGAAAGGGCTCGATCATCAACATCGCGTCCGGCGCCTCATCCGTGCGCGGCATTCCCAATCGCTATGTGTACGGCGCCTCGAAGGCGGCGGTTGTGGGCCTGACGAAGGCGGTTGCGGCGGATTTCATCAAGCGTGGCATCCGTGCCAACGCAATCTGCCCGGGCACCATCGAATCGCCCTCGCTGGATGATCGCATCGCGACGCTCGCCGCACAGACGAACCAGACGATCGAGGCGGTGCGGCAGGCCTTCATCGATCGCCAGCCGATGGCGCGGCTCGGGACGGCAGACGAAATCGGCTGGCTTGCCGTTTATCTCGCCTCGGACGAGGCAAGCTACACCACGGGCCAAGTGCATCTCGCCGACGGTGGCTTCGCGCTCTGACCTTTCCGCCGCCTTCCCTAGACGGCGAAGACGAGCCGGGCGGGTCATCCGCCCGGCCGCATGATCCTGCTCAGCCCTTGCGAGGCCAGGGTGTCTCCACGACCGGCGTGACCGGCCCCTTGCCCGCGAACCACGACACGATGTTGTCTACGACGAGCTGACCCATCGCGTCGCGTGTGTAATGGGTCGCCGAGCCGACATGCGGCAGCAGCACCACATGGTCCATGGCGATGAGCTCCGCCGGGACATGTGGCTCTTTCTCGAAGACGTCGAGACCGGCAGACTGGATGGTACCATCGGCGAGCGCCTTGATCAGCGCCTTTTCATCGATGACCGTGCCACGCGCGACATTGATGAGGATGCCGGTTGGTCCGAGCGCCGCGAGAACCTCGGCATTGACGATCTTGTCCGTTTCGCTGCCACCTGGAATGACGACGATCAGGATGTCGACGGCTTTGGCGAGGCCGACCAAGCTATCGAAATATTGGTAGGGCACGTCTGCCTGCGGGCGGCGACCATGGTAGGCGACCGGCAGGTTGAAGGCCTCACAGCGCTTGGCGATGGCCTTGCCGATGCGCCCGAGGCCGAGAATGCCAACCTTCCGACCGGCCAGTGTCGCCGTGAGGGGGTACGCCTTTTCCAGCCAATGGCCTGCGCGCAGATAGCGATCGGCCTGGGGAAGCTGGCGGACTGTGGACAAGAGGAGACCGAGGGCAAGGTCGGCCACTTCGTCGCTCAGCACGTCCGGCGTGTTGGTGACGAGGACACCCTTCTTGGCGGCATGTGCGGCATCGATCTTGTCGTAGCCCACACCGAAGCTTGAGATGATCTCGAGAGCAGGCAGTTTGTCGATGAGCGCTGCGTCGACGGCGCTGCCGGCGACGACACCGCGAACTCGGCCGGCGAGATCAGCGAGCAGTGCGTCCTTGTCGGCGGCTTCCCAAAGGTTGTGGACCGTGAAGCGACCGCTCAGGCTCTTGGCCACGATAGGCTGCAATGGCGCTGTCATCAAAAGCTCCACGGCACCCGCTTCCCCGTTCGTCTTTACCTCACTCACTGATCGTCTCCTCATTGTCGGGGCCGGATTCATCCGGCAACCCCCTGGTCCAGGTTCCTCACCCATGAATCCTGTATTGCCGACCGCACCATGCCCAAAGTTGCAGCCGGACGCGAGTGCTAGGGATTGCCTGATTCCCACCGGCCGGAAAGCGCTGTAGGCAGATTTGTCGGATTATTGAAATTCGTCGTTGTGATAGCTAGCCTAGCCATTGCATGATCCCTAGCATGGGCATGCGTGGTGCATGTATGGTCTTCTCGCAAGAAGGCCCAGCGAAGCGCGGCCGTAACAGCGGCAAGTGGAGGAAGCAGTCAAAGATGGCATCCGTAGAAATCAGAGAGGTCCGTAAGGCCTTTGGCGCAACGCCGGTGATCCACGGGGTATCGATTGATATCACGGACGGCGAATTCGTCATTTTGGTCGGGCCGTCCGGCTGCGGCAAGTCGACCCTCCTTCGCATGGTCGCTGGCCTTGAAAGCGTGACGGGCGGCGAGATCCGCATCGGTGAACGCGTTGTGAACAATGTCCCGCCCAAAGAGCGCGACATTGCCATGGTGTTCCAGAACTACGCCCTTTATCCGCACATGACGGTCGCGGATAACATGGGCTTTTCGCTGAAGCTCAAGAACGCCCCCAAGGCAGAGATCCAGCAGCGCGTGAACCGCGCCGCGGAAATCCTGGGCCTGACCAAGCTGCTTGATCGCTATCCGCGGCAGCTCTCGGGCGGCCAGCGTCAGCGCGTCGCCATGGGACGCGCCATCGTGCGCGACCCGCAGGTGTTCCTCTTTGACGAGCCGCTGTCGAACCTTGACGCCAAGCTGCGCGTCCAGATGCGCACGGAGATCAAGGAGCTGCACCAGCGGCTGAAGACCACGACGGTCTACGTGACGCACGACCAGATCGAGGCCATGACCATGGCCGACAAGATCGTCGTGATGCACGACGGGATCGTCGAGCAGATGGGTGCGCCGCTTGATCTCTATGACCGCCCGGCGAACCTTTTCGTGGCCGGCTTCATCGGCTCGCCTTCGATGAACTTCATCAAGGGCAAGATCGTTTCCGACGGGAGCCCCCGGGTCGTGACCGAAGGCGGTGTGGCGCTGCCGGTGAAGGAGGTTCCGCAAGGCTCCGATGGTCGCCCCGTGGTCTACGGTATCCGCCCGGAACACTTCATCATCGATTCCGAGAAGGGCATTCCCGCCGAGGTCGCGGTGGTCGAGCCGACGGGTTCGGAAACCCAGGTCTTCGCCAAGCTCGGTGGGCAGGACATCGTTGGTGTGTTCCGTGAGCGCGTGACGGTGGGACCCGGCGACAAGCTTCCCCTGTCACCCGATCCTGCCCTCGTTCACCTGTTCGATCAGGAAACCGGCAACCGGATCTGACACACCAAGGGCATCGTGGTAACGCGGTGCCCTTTTTCTTTGCAGGTACATTCTTCGCAAGGCTTCGAGCCGCTCGCCGAAAGCGAGAACTGCGCAGTTGGACCTGTCGGACATCATAGGAGAGCCTGCGCGCGCAGAGCGATGCCTGGCGTGCGCCTGAACCTGGAACACCAGGCAGCGCGCGACTTTGAGCCGGGCTCAGGGGCTTCCAAAAGCATTGGAAAGGAATTGCCGGCGCGGAGAGTTTGAAGAATGGGGAGGGCAGGCGGCGCCGGCTTGAAACGGCTGCTTTCCGTGGAGGAAAAGCTGATGACAATTTCAAGGCGCGATCTCATGATTGCGGGTGGCGGCCTGGCCGCGAGCGCCGCGGGGCTGCCGTTGCTCGGTACCCAATCATTTGCACAAAGTTCTACCTATGAGCCGGAGAAGGGAGCGTCGCTGCGTGTTTTGCGCTGGTCGCCCTTCGTCAAGGGCGAGGAAGATGCCTGGCTCGCGAATACGAAGAAATTTACGGAGGCGACCGGGGTCGAGGTTCGGATCGACAAGGAAAGTTGGGAGGACATCCGTCCCAAGGCGGCGGTCGCGGCCAATGTCGGCTCGGGTCCGGACATCGTCTGGGTGTGGTTCGACGACGCCCAGCAATATCCCGACAAGCTGCTCGATGTGACCGACTTCGCCAATTCGCTCGGCGCGAAATACGGCGGCTGGTACGAGGGTCTCGAAGGTTACGCCAAGCGGGACGGGCGCTTCATTGCCGTACCGCTCGCTGCGATCGGCAATGCGGTCTGCTATCGCGACAGCTGGGTCAAGGAAGCTGGCTTCTCCACGTTCCCGGATAAGACCGACGCTTTTCTCGAGATGTGCAAGGCCTTGAAGGCCAAGGGGCATCCGGTTGGGTTCACGCTGGGCCACGGTGTTGGTGACGGCAACAACTTCTGCCATTGGGTGTTGTGGAGCCATGGCGGGAAAATGGTGGACGAGAACGGCAAGGTCGTCATCAACAGTCCCGAGACGATCGCTGCGCTGAAATTCGTGCGGGAACTCTACCCTACCTTCATCGCGGGCACCGAGAGCTGGCTCGACGTCAACAACAACCGTGCCTTCCTCGCCGGCGAGGTCTCCGTGACGGCGAACGGCGTGTCGCTTTACTACGCGGCTGCCAATGATCCGAAGCTGAAGGAGATGGCAGCGGACATTCGCACAACCAATTTCCCTGTCGGCCCGGTGGGCAAGAAGGTCGAACTGCACCAGACGACCTCAGCGGTGATCTTCAAATACACGAAGTTCCCGAAGGCCGCGCTCGCCTATCTCCAGTTCATGTATGACAAGCCGCAGTTCGACGCCTGGATTACGGGGGCGAGCGCCTATTGCTGCCAGCCGCTGAAGGCTTTCGCTTCTAATCCGGTCTGGACGTCTACGCCTATCCACGCGCCTTACGCTCTGGCTTCGGAGACGCTGCGGCCAAATGGCTATGCTGGCCCGCTCGGCTATGCTTCGGCAGCCTGCATGGCGGACTACATCGTAGTTGACATGGTGGCGGAAGCGGCCACGGGCCAGCGGACCCCCGAAGAGGCAGCCAAGCGCGCCGAGACCCGAGCCAACCGCTATTACAAGGTCTGAGGCGGTCGTGTTTCGCTGATTGCGCGAAGCGCGGGGGCCGCGGTGCCCCCGCGCAAGACATGAGATTTGCTGCCTCACGTGAGGCGTAGCGCGGGCAGGCGGCTACCCGTTGCCTCCGCGCGTGATCCCGCGCTCATGGACCCCGTCTCGGTCCTTGCGCTGCGCGTGGAAATGGCCGGTGCCCGTGCTTCGGCTCCGAACCGAATGGCTCTGGCCTACAGACGAATCAGGGAGCGACACATGAGTATCGCCATGACGAGAAGCGAGGCGGGGAGGCCGACGCGATTGTTCGACCTCAGCCAGGGGCGCAATGTCCTTGGTCTCCTCTTCATGCTTCCCGCTGCAGTCTTTCTCCTGGTGTTTCTCACCTATCCGCTCGGGCTCGGTGTTTGGCTCGCCTTCACGGACACGCGCATTGGCCGGGCAGGGATCTTCATTGGCCTGGAGAACTACATATCGCTCTGGGGCGACCACGTCTTCTGGTTGTCGGTATTCAACACCGTGCTGTACACCGTCGCCGCGTCGATCCTGAAGTTCGCGCTCGGCCTGTGGCTGGCGTTGATCCTGAACGAGCATCTGCCATTCAAAGCCTTTTTCCGCGCGATCGTGCTACTGCCCTGGGTCGTGCCTACGGTGCTGTCGGCCATCGCCTTCTGGTGGATCTTCGACGCGCAGTTCTCGATCATCTCGTGGCTGCTCATCAAGATCGGACTGATTGATGCGCCGATCAATTTCCTCGGCGATTCCACCAATGCGCGCGCGTCGGTGATCGCGGCCAATGTCTGGCGCGGCATTCCCTTCGTGGCGATCTCGCTTCTCGCCGGCCTGCAGACGATCCCGCAATCCTTGCATGAGGCGGCAACGCTGGACGGCGCGTCGAGCTGGCAGCGCTTCTACAACATCACCTTGCCGATGCTGACGCCGATCATTGCGGTGGTTATGACCTTCTCGGTGTTGTTCACCTTCACCGATTTTCAGCTCATCTACGTGCTCACGCGCGGTGGTCCGCTGAATGCGACGCATCTTATGGCAACCCTGAGCTTCCAGCGCGCCATTCCCGGCGGCCAGCTGGGTGAGGGCGCGGCGATCGCGGTTGCCATGATCCCGTTCCTGCTGACGGCGATCCTGTTCAGCTATTTCGGGCTGCAACGTCGACGCTGGCAACAGGGTGGGACTGACTGATGCGGTGTGTGGCCTGCGAGGACATGCTCCTAGAAGATCTACGGCGGCCGCTATGCGGCTGCTTGGAAGCGAAGCGATGGTGCGGGCTCGCGGCTTTAAGCCAGCGGAAATGCTCCGGATTTGAAGAAAGGTGAAGCCGATGGCCCTTGCATCAGCCGCCAAGATATCAGCAAACGAGACCGGCGACGAAGGCGGAATGCGCTATCTCGACCGGTTGCCGCGTCGGGTTGCCCTGGTTTATCTCCCCCTTTTCGTCTTCATGATCGTCCTTTTGTTTCCCTTTTACTGGATGGCGATCACGGCGATTAAGCCCAACTATCAACTAACCGATTACAATAATTTCAGCCCATTTTGGGTGGTGGGACCGACACTCGACCACATCCGTTATCTCTTGTTCGAGACCTCGTATCCGGGCTGGCTATGGAACACCATCGTCATCTCCGTGGTGGCGACCTTCGTGTCGCTGGCGACCTCGGTCTTTGCGGCCTATGCGATCGAGCGACTGCGTTTCACGGGCGCGAAATTCGTCGGGCTTGCCATTTTCCTCGCTTATCTCGTGCCACCGTCGATCCTGTTCATTCCGCTTGCCCTGATGGTTTTCGGATTCGGCATCTATGACACGAAGCTCGCGCTCATATTTACCTATCCAACCTTCCTCGTGCCGTTCTGCACTTGGCTATTGATGGGCTATTTCCGTTCCATCCCTTATGAGCTGGAAGAATGTGCGCTGATAGATGGAGCCTCGCGATGGCAGATCCTGACGCGGATCCTTTTGCCACTATCAGTGCCCGGCCTTATTTCTGCTGGAATATTCGCCTTCACCCTGTCCTGGAATGAATTCATCTATGCGCTGACGTTCATCCAGTCATCGGAGAACAAGACCGTCCCTGTCGGTGTGTTGACGGAGCTCGTGCGCAGCGACGTCTACGAATGGGGCTCGCTGATGGCCGGCGCCCTGATCGGCTCTCTCCCAGTTGTTATCCTCTATTCCTTCTTCGTGGAGCACTACGTCTCGTCAATGACCGGGGCGGTCAAGGAGTGACGTTCGACCGCGCCGCGGCTCGCCGCCGCTGCGCGACCACACGTTCGCGGTGAATGAGGTAAAGGCCGGAAGCGACGACGATGGCGGCGCCTACGATGGTGTAGGTGTCCGGCACGGCGTTGAAGATCAGATAGCTGAACAGCGTAACCCAAAGAAGATGGGTATAGCTGAAGGGCGCGATCACCGGGGCTGGTGCATGCCGAAAAGCGAGAATAAGGAACCAGTGTCCTACCGCTCCGGCAAGGCCGCAGATCGCCATGACCAGCCAGGTAAGGGCGGATGGCGGCGCAGTCCAGACAAAGGGCATGATCGGCGTCAGCACGACGATACCGACGACCCCTGAGTAGACCATCGTGGTCTCCGGGGAATCCCGGGACGCTAGCATGCGCGTGCTCAGGGTGTACCAGGCACCACAGAAAGCGCTTGCTATTGCAAGGAGCGCGGCGGGCTGGAAGCCTCCCAGGCCCGGCCGGGTAATGATGAGCACGCCGATGAAGCCGACGGCGATGGCGGCGAGACGGCGCGGCCCAGCCCATTCTCCCAGCACCGGGCCGGCGAGCAAGGCCACCATGAGTGGGCTTGAAAAGGCGATTGCGGCTACCTCCGGCAGCCCGAGATAGGCGAGGGCAAAGAAATTCAGGGCAGTCGACAGGAGGAGTAAGGTGGACCGCGCGGCTTGGAGTTTCGGGGCCTTGGTCCGGAACACGCCGGGACGCGTCCAGGGGTTCAAGAGCGCGAGAACGAACACGACGCTTCCGAAATAGCGAACCCAAGCGGTCTGCAGCGGATCGAAATATTGGTTGAGCCATTTGGCCGAGGTGTCGATGCAGGCAAAGCCCAAGACCGACGTCAAGCCAAGTCCGATGGCGAGGAGCGTGTTTCCGGTGACCGGGGCCGGCTTTGCGGCTGGCGCGGCATGTGACGGGCCATCGAGCGGGTCTCGCTCAGCCATCGGGGTCTCAGCATCGCCGTCCGTTGCAGATTTGGGCTTCAACAATGCGGTCACAGCGTCGCGAACTCTCAAGACAAGGCTCGCAGCTATCATCGCGGCTCCCGGAAGAGGGGACCTGCTATCCAGACCAGCGAATTGCCAATATGCCCTTACAATAAGCTATCCCGGAGCTCTTCGCGACTTCGCGGGCTGCAAGGCTCGTCTGCGCAATACGCAGCCTGTGCCGGCATTTCACGTTCCACCTATGCAGCGACGGGATCGTCCAGATCGGCGTCGTCTTCCTCATCGCCGGGTAGCGCTTTGTCGTTCGATCCCTTGTCGGCTAAGTTTTTCGCCATTTTCCGGAGCAGCTTGCGGGCGCGTTTGCGATCCTTGCTGTCGAGATCATCGAGCAGCTGCTCCTCGGTGTCGCGCCAGAGGGCGTCGATGGCCGCGACCTTCTCAAGGCCCTCCCGCGTCAGGCTGACGATGATGATGCGGGCATCGCCCGGTTCTGTCCGCCGTTCGACCAGCCCCTGCGCTGCCAGGCGCGCAACGGTTTTGGAGGCCGTCGGCGGTTTGACGCGAAGGAGTTCCGCCAGCTCACCCATCGTTGCGGGCTCGCCGGAGGCGAGCGCCTGCAGGACCTGTTCCTGGCCGGGAAACAATCCCATCGAAGAAAGCCGTTCGCCGATACGGCTGCGGTGGAGGCGCGCGGCATAGACGAGGGCCCAACCTATGCTCTTGGCGACGGGATGCTTCATGGGCCTGGTCTCTCCTCAGCGGGCGGAATCATCAGGTCGATCGGCATTGCCGCATAAATATTGCCGTCGAAATAATGGGCGCCTTGTGATGACGTTGCAATGACATTCGGCCATGGGAACGCCCTGCTTTTTTCCCGGACTGAGCGCCACAGGATCGTCCGTTCTTGTGTGCTATCGGGATGGTCGCTATTGCAAAGGTTCAGGCGAAAGGATCGCGCCATGCTCCCATCACCCTTCTGGGCGGATCTGACGACCACGGATTTCAGCCGCGTGGCCATAGAAGACGTGACGGCCATCCTGCCCGTGGCGGCGGTGGAGCAGCATGGGCCGCACTTGCCGCTCGGCACCGATGCGATGATCATGGAAGCATATATCGCGCGAGTCGCGGCCGCTTTGCCGTCTGATCTCCCAGTTTCCTTCCTGCCAATCCAGACCATCGGCCACTCGCCCGAACATCTCACCTTCTCCGGCACGCTCACATTGTCCGCCGAAGCGGCCATCGCAGCCTGGCGCGGCATTGGGGAGAGTGTTTATCGGGCTGGCTGCCGTAAGCTCGTCATCGTGTCGTCACACGGGGGCAATTCGCCTGTCGTCGACATCGTGGCGCAGATCCTACGCGCGAGCTGGGGGTTGACGGTCGTCAGCGTCTCCTGGCAGCGGTTCGGCTATCCTGACGGCCTGTTCGATCCCGCCGAGATTCGCCATGGCATTCATGGCGGCGACATCGAGACGTCGCTTATGCTGGCGTTCTACCCCGACAAGGTGCGCATGGGTGAGGCAATGGCTTTCCATTCGCTGACGGCAGATATGGAACGGGACCACATCTGGCTGCGTCATCCCCGGCCGGCCGGTTTCGCCTGGATGGCGGAGGATCTCAATCCGGCCGGTGTCGTCGGTAACGCTACGGCTGCCACCGCCGCGAAGGGCGAGGCCGCCGCTGCCCACGGCGTTGCGGCCTTCATCGCGCTCCTGCGCGAGGTACAGAGTTTTTCCATATAGATCGCCGGCTCGCTCCGCGAGCCATAGCCCCCGGCGTGCGGGCTGAGCAGCGCAGCCGTCGCCCCGCGGCGCCGCAATGCAACGCCTCGGGGATGACTGCAACGATCATCTCATTCGGCTTTCCAGGGGAAGATCCACGTTTCCGTCAGGGCGCGGTTACCGGAGCGGAGGAATGCGCGGATATCCACCTGCTGGCCGGGCTCCACCTCGATGTCGATCGCGGCGCGCAGGCCCCGTACCTTCGGGTTCGGGACGAGATAGGTGCGCACGACCCGCCCCGCGGAGAGGGACGCGTCGATCTCGACCAGATTCGGATCGCGTGCGAAATAAGCCAAATCATCGCCCGCGAAATCAATGAGGAAGCGTCGGGTGCCGGGCCGGACCTCTTCCGGCGAGCCGGCAGCCTTCGGTTTCGTCTGGTAGGTGTTCAATGCCCGGCCGCCCGGGTGGAGCTGCTCGGCATTGCCAAGCGAAGTGATGCGGTAGCGGTAGACGAGTGTCTGGCCCGGCTCGGCCGGCGCGCGCGGCACCCAGCTCGCGACAATATTGTCATTCGTCTCTTCATTGGTCGGAATCTCAACCAGCTCGACGTGGCCCTCGCCCCAGTTGCCGCGGGGCTCGACCCAATAGCCGGGTCTCAGCTCATAGTTCAGGTCGAGATCTTGGTAGTGCTCGAAGATCCGGTCGCGCTGCAGCAGGCCGAAGCCGCGAAGGTTGTTGTCCACGAAGGCGGAGGTCGCCAGCTCCCGCGGATTCCGGAGCGGGCGCCAGATCCATTCGCCGGTGCCGGAGTGAATGAGCAACCCGTCCGAGTCATGCAGCTCGGGGCGATACTCATCAAGGAAGCGCCGGTCGTTCTCGCCAACGTAGTACATGGACGTGAGCGGTGCGATGCCGAGCTTGTTGATCGTCTTGCGCGGAAAGAGCGTCGCGGTGACGTCAACCACCGTTTCCTTGGAGGGATAGACGAGGAACTGGAACGCCCCGGTGATCGAGGCGCTGTCGAGCAGCGCATAGATGACAACGCGCTCCGCGCCGGGCGCGGGATTGTCGATCCAGAACTCCCGGAAGAACGGGAATTCCTCCTCTCCACCTGCATTGATGGCAAGGCCGCGTGCGGAAAGACCGTAGCGCTGGTCGCGGCCGAGGAAACGAAAATAGCTCGCGCCCAGAAAGGCGATGAGCTCGTCGTGGACACGTGGATCGTTGAGCGGATAGTGGAGCCGGAAGCCCGCAAAGCCGGTGTTGACGGGCAACGGCTTGTCGAACTTGTTGCGTCCGTAATCGAAGAGCTGAGCCGAATAAGGAACCGGTGTCGGCACGCCTTCGCGAATGATGTTCACCGTGACCGGCCGTTTGAACAGGAAGCCGGGATGGAACATTTGCATGCGGAACTGTCCGCCGCCCTGCGCGAGCAGGGAACGCTCGGGACGGAAGCGGATGTCGCGATAGCCGTCGTAATCCAGCCGCGAGAGCGGCTCCGGCAACGTAGGGGGGTTGGGCTCGAACGGCACGGCTCCAAGTTCGCGCGCCCGGCGTACCACGTCGTCGTAGACGAATTGGGGAGATGTCTGCGGCTGTGCGCCTCCGGAAGGCTGATCGGTGGAGGCGGGAGGCGTCTGGGCCAGCACCATAGCGGGCGAGAGCACGGCGGTGGCTGACATCAATTCGAGAAGGCGGCGGCGCGACAGTTTTTTCATAAGGCCCAAACGTTGGAAGCGACCGTTTCGATGATCGCACATCTAATAACAATCAGAGGCTCATTCCATCAGATTTCGCGGGATAGTGAATGCCGCGTGAGGCAGCGGTGGGGCACGCGGCGCGGCCCCAAAATTTTTGCATTTTTTCTCATTCTGCCCTTGAGGTTAGGGGCGAACCACTCTATGTACCGCTCTGCCCTATTTCGCACGTGCCTGTGGCCGTGTGCTAGTCGGTGGGCATCCGGACAAGAGGCCGGACAGCCGCCCGGAACTTCAGGCCCTCGGGTCTTGGTTCCGAACACTTGACTGGCAGCCGGAGGCGAAACCGGCGCACCCCGTTCTCAAGCGGGGGACGCGGCTTAAAGCAACGACGGAACGGGCTTTTTTGGTCTCTGCCGGCTTTCCACAGGTCGGCCCGGGCTACCGAAGAGGCTTGTCCTTCATTGCCGGGCGTGCGGAGGGAATTTTCCCATCCAATCCAAGGCAGCACGGTCGGTTAGCAGCCGTCACCGTCGTCGCGTCTCCACAGCGCGTCGGCGTGGATAGCTGTCTCCGCATCATGCCGGGTGCACGACGCGCCCCTTGTGATTTTTGGGAGAGTGCCATGACAGAGCGCATTCGCGAATTCCTCCGCAACCGACGCGAAGACGGCCCCTGCCTGGTCGTCGATCTCGATGTCGTGCGCGATAACTACATGGCTTTTGCCAGGTCGCTGCCTGATAGCCGCGTGTTCTATGCGGTGAAGGCCAATCCTTCTCCGGAAGTCCTGTCGCTGCTCGCCTCGCTCGGCTCGTCCTTCGACACGGCTTCGGTCGTGGAGATCGAGATGGCGATGGCGGCCGGTGCGACGCCAGACCGCATTTCCTTCGGCAACACCATCAAGAAGGAGCGTGATGTCGCGCGTGCCTTCGAGCTCGGTGTCCGGCTGTTTGCAGTGGATTGCGAGGCCGAGGTCGAGAAGATCGCTCGCGCGGCTCCGGGTTCGAAGGTGTTCTGCCGCATTCTCTGCGACGGAGCTGGCGCCGAATGGCCGCTGTCCCGCAAGTTCGGCTGCGAGCCCTCGCTCGCGGTGGAGGTGCTGGAGCACGCCCATCGTCTCGGCCTCGAGGCTTATGGCGTTTCCTTCCACGTCGGGTCCCAGCAGGGCAATCCTCATGCCTGGGATCAGGCGCTCGCCTCCGCGGCTGGCGTGTTCCGCGCGTGCGCCGAACGTGGCATCCAGCTGTCGATGGTCAACCTGGGTGGTGGTTTCCCGGCTAAGTACCTCCGCGACGTTCCTGCCGTGGAGACCTACGGTTCGTCGATCTTCGAAGGTCTGATGCGCCATTTCGGCAACGCCATTCCCGAGACGATCATCGAGCCCGGCCGCGGCATGGTTGGCAATGCCGGCATCATCGAAGCCGAGGTCGTTCTCGTCTCGACAAAGAGCGCTGAAGAAGACGTGCGCTGGGTCTACCTCGACATCGGCAAGTTCGGTGGCTTGGCGGAGACGATGGACGAGGCCATCCGCTATCCCATCCGCACGCCGCGCGATGGCGACGAGACGAGCGACTGCATCATCGCCGGGCCGACCTGCGATTCTGCGGATGTGCTCTACGAGCGCACGCCCTACGCGCTGCCGGTCAGCCTTGCCATCGGCGACAAGGTGCTGATCGAAGGTACGGGTGCTTACACCACGACCTATTCGGCGGTTGCCTTCAACGGCTTTCCGCCGCTGCGATCGTACCACATCTGAGAGTGCTTCAGGCATGGCCGGGG
Organism: Chelatococcus sp. YT9; assembly: GCF_018398315.1. Lineage (NCBI taxonomy): Bacteria > Pseudomonadati > Pseudomonadota > Alphaproteobacteria > Hyphomicrobiales > Chelatococcaceae > Chelatococcus > Chelatococcus sp. YT9. The sequence goes on along the minus strand of NZ_JAHBRW010000001.1, from coordinate 517,771 downwards.
TTATCCGGCCATGCGCTGGGCATCCAGGATGCGGTGGGCCTGAGGGCCGCGCCGCTTGCTGCCGGCCGGGTCGGCAGCCTGAATTCCACAACGGTGAACAAAAACGGCGGGCGCCGGTCTGATGTCATCAGACCGCATTCGGCCCGCGGCATCCTGTGGGCCGGCATCCGGCCGGCTGGTGGATGTCGCGGGCCGGTTGGGCCCCACACGGCGTGTGCGAAGGAGCCACGACCATGATCATGATTCGCGATGAAATCGCCGCGGATATTCCCGCGCGTGAGGTTCTGCTTGACCGGGCCTTCGGGCCCCACCGGTTCATGAAAACCTGCGAGCGTTTGCGGGAAGGTCGTTTGCCGGCCGAAGGCCTGGCGCTCAGCGCTGTCGACGAGGGTGGTACGCTCGTGGGCACGCTGCGCCTATGGTCCGTGGCTGCAGCTTCCGGCCACGATGCGCTGCTGCTTGGTCCGCTCGCGGTCTCAGCCGAGCGTCAGGGAGGGGGGCTGGGATCCGCGCTCATGCGCGACGCGCTGATGCGCGCCGCGGGGCTCGGTCATCGCGCCGTCCTCCTTGTGGGGGATGAGCCCTATTATCGGCGTTTTGGTTTTGCTCCTGCCCGGACGGTGGATCTCAGCCTGCCGGGGCCCTATGAGCGGGAGCGCTTCCTCGCCCGCGAACTCAGGGCGGGCGCGTTGGAAGGTGCGCGTGGTCTGATCCTTGCTACAGGAAGGCTGATCGCGCCGCCTGTTGAATTTGAGGTTGCACAGGCCGCTTAATCTCTATGACTGTGACTATGCGATACCCAACCGGAGGATCTGGACTCAAATCCGTCCACCCCTTGTAACGGCCTCCAGGGCCGAGGAGAAAAAGAATGACAGACTGGCCTGTTCACGCCCGTTTCGAGGGCCCTATCGTGCTGGTGGGCTTTGGCTCCATCGGTCGGGGTGTCCTGCCGCTGCTGGAGCGGCATATCGCGCATGATAAGGCCAAGTTCACCATCATCGCGCCGGAGGGCGACATCCGTGGTATCGCGAAGGAGCGGGGCCTGCGTTTCATCGCGCGTGCTCTTACGCCCGACAACTTTCGCGAGATCCTGACGCCGCTGCTCACGCAAGGCCCGGGTCGCGGAATGATCGTAAACCTGTCGGTCGATGTTTCGTCCGTCGCCATGATGGACTTTGCTCGGGACGTCGATGCTTTCTATATCGACACGGTGGTGGAGCCCTGGGCGGGTTTCTACGCTAATCCCAACGCCAGTGTGGCGGATCGCTCCAACTACGCTCTGCGTGAGAGCCTGCTTGACCTCCGGCGCCGGCGGCCTGGCGGCGTGACCGCCGTCAACTGCTGCGGGGCCAACCCGGGCATGGTGTCCTGGCTAGTCAAGCAGGCGTTGGTCAACGTGGCCGCAGATCTTGGCATCGAGGCCAGAGAGCCGGCGAGCCGCGAGGACTGGGCACGCCTTATGCAACGGGTCGGCGTCAAGGGAATCCATGTTGCGGAACGCGATACGCAGCGCGCCAAGACGCCGCGCCCGCGTGGGATTTTCGTCAATACATGGTCGGTCGAGGGCTTCGTGGGTGAAGGACTGCAGCCTGCCGAGCTCGGCTGGGGCACCCATGAGAAGGAGTTGCCGCCGGAAGGGCGCCGTCATGAGAAAGGCTGCGGTGCGGCGATCTATCTGATGCGGCCAGGCGCTGGCACGCGGGTGCGCTCCTGGACGCCGACACCGCAGGCTCAGCACGGTTTCCTGATCACTCACAATGAGGCGATCTCTATCGCGGATTATTTCACGGTCCGCGATGGGGAGAAGGTCGCTTATCGCCCAACCTGCCATTATGCCTACCATCCCTGCGACGACGCGGTTCTGTCGCTCGACGAGATGGCCGGCGCGCAGTGGCAGCCGCAGCCGGAGTGGCGCATCCTCGAGGAAAATGAGATCCTTGATGGCATCGACGAACTCGGGGTGCTGCTCTACGGCCATGGCAAGAACGCCTATTGGTATGGCTCCCAGCTCTCCGTCGAGGAAGCACGGAAGCTCGCGCCTTACCAGAATGCGACTGGCCTTCAGGTCACCTCCGCGGTGCTCGCTGGCATCGTCTGGATGCTGGAGAACCCGGATCGCGGCATCGTCGAAGCGGACGAGACGGACTATCGCCGATGCCTTGAGGTGCAGAGGCCTTATCTCGGCCCGGTCATCGGCACCTACACGGACTGGACGCCGCTCAAGGACCGCGGCGTTCTGTTCCCGGAAGATCTCGACCAGGATGATCCCTGGCAGTTCAAAAACGTTATTGTGCGCGGATAAAACCAGCGCATAGTGACGGCGTGAATTGTCGCTTTGCCGGAAATGGCGGGTTTTCCTTTGGACAATCCGCAACTTTTCCCCGCCATCCTGATGGCGCGAACAGGGCAGGGTGGGACGGCATCGAGGGGCTTCTCCCGCCGTTTCACCGCCCGCAGGGACTGAGTAGACCGATGCCGTTTTTCGACGACTTCTACGCCGACAAGCTGCGGGGAGGGCTGGGCCGCGATGACGCAGAAGCCGTCATCGACCTCAGGGGCAAGGTCCGTCCGGACGCCGAGGCCCATGTCATAGCGCTGCTCGAGGGTCGCGGCGGCCGCCCGGTACACAGCATCGCCATCCTGATCGATCCGGCAACGGCGACCAGCGGCGAGACCTTGTTTCAGCCCGTTGGGCGCTTGCTGCTGGACGGCAAGCGTCGCGGCGTTGTGGAGAGGCTGCTGCCGCTGCCGGCCCGCGATGGCCTTGGATTTTTCGTCGTTTTTCCGGCGAAGGCCTGAGGCACCGCCTCAAGCGCGCGTTCCCGCCGGGCTTCGTTTGCGCCGATGGAAGGGCTTTGCGAAGGCCCGGATGAAGCCATAACCCGCGAAGAAGGCGAGCCCTCCGATCGTGAAGCTTTCTGCGGTTACTGGCGTCGCAGGCTCGAAATCCTGCCAGGTATTACGCGTGAGGTCCGGATCGGCGGCCTGCGCGAAGACCAAGAGGCGGTGGAGGGGTCCGGCCTGGCGAAAGGCCTGTTGCTGATCTTCTAGCCGCTGCAGCCGCACCGTGATTTGCGCCATGCTTACGCCGTGGCGCGCCGTGAAGCCATCGCTGCTTCCCGCCAGGCGCCTCAAAGCTTCGTCGCGGTCGAGGCCCGCGGCATTCGCATCCGCGTCGAAGCGCTGCATCACAATCTTGAGCTCGTCGATCGCCCCGCCGAGGCGCTGGCGATATTGCTGCGCGAACTCGGGCAACTGTGTGCCCGCGATGGCGGCGAGCAAACCCGTGGCGAGGCCCAGCGTTCTGGATATCATGGCGTTTTCGACATCATGGACCGATCTTTCGACCGCAAGGTTAAGGAAAGGTATCGGCCTGAGGTCTCAGGGCACATCCCCGCGACAATTGAACGGAATGCCTGTGCGGAATGACTTACGCGCTTTGCTCTGCTGCGAGCGCCACTTCGACATCGGCGCGCGTGATCTCGTCGGCGGCCAGAGAGATCTTGATGGCGCGTGTTTCCTGGCCCGGCTCCATGATGAGCACGATGGTTTCGGTGCCCGGACAGGAGGGATCGGCGCAGATGATCTCGTTGGCGGCGATCACCGTCTCTTCGGGCAGCCCGGCAATCTGGCGCACCCATGCCTTGATGGCAGCAAGCGCGGGGTTCTCGCCGCGCTTCTCCTTGCGTCCGAAGAGGCCGAACCGCATCACCGATCAGCTCGGGAGGGTGAACAATCCGCCATTGCCGGCCTCGTCACCGAAGGCGAGGCTGCGACCGGTATCGTTCCAGGCGAGTGCGGTGATCGGAGAGCCCGTGGCGTCCTGCACCAGGAGTTCGGACGCGTCTGTCAGCCGGATGAGCAGGATGGTGCCGTCTTCATAGGCGCTGGCCAGCACCAGCGCCCGGGGATGGAAGGCCACGCGCGCCACGCGGACCGGCCGCACGCCGCATTCGCGCGGGGCGCGCCCCATCGGGCCCTGCTTGTCGAAGGGCCAGACGATGGCAGCTTCCGCGCCGGAAGTTGCCAGCCAGTTGCCGTCGTGTGACCAGGACAGCGAGCGCGTCTTGCTGGGATAGCCGCTCATCCGCATGTCTTTTCGATCGCTCAGCCGCCAGCCATGCAGCGCGTTCTCCTGCATTGCGGTGACCGCGTACTGGCCGTCCGGTGAGACGGTAACGCTGAGATGGGAGCCTTTCCAGGCGAGTACATCCGGTTTCGCGTCCGTGTTGGGAAACCAGAGCGTCACGCCGTTGTAGTGCGCCACCGCCAACCGATAGCCCTTCGGCATGAAGGCAAGGCCCTGGGCCGTCGTGGGCGCGGTGAAGGAGCGCAGCTGACCCTTGCCGTCGAGAGCGCGGACAACTTTGCCGGCGCTCCATGCGATCGCGCCGTCGCGACCAATGGCGAGCGCGTCGATCCAGCGGCCTGGCTCCTTGCCGCACTCGCGCGTCGTGCCATCGGCCGCGGTCGCGACCACGCGTCCATCGTCACCGCCGGTGACGATCGTCTTGTCCGCGTTCACCGCAACGAGAATTCCCCCGCCGGGATGAGCGGCCACGCGGGCATGTTCGCTCCCATTCGTGAGGAGAAGCTGTCCGTCGGCGAGGGCGAAGGCAGCCTTCGATCCCAGCCAGCCGGCCCCGATCACATGGGCGCCAGCCTCCACCGCCACGACATGCTCGGTGAGGGATTGTGACGGAGCAACGCTCATGGTTTTTCTTCAACTCTGGCAACGAAAGGGGGCGGCACATCGCGCGGATCAAGGAACCGACCGGACATGACGCCATGGCAGACAGCTAAAGCGATCAGGCCGCGCAGGCAAGAAAAGCCTTGTTGAGCGCCTCGCGGTTCAGGTTACGGCCGATGAAGACGATCTTCGATTGCCGCTTCTCGCCGGGTTTCCAGTCCTGCGTCAGATCACCGTCGAGAATCATGTGCACGCCCTGGAAGACGAAGCGCTTCGGCTCGCCCTTGAAGGCCAGGATGCCCTTGGACCGAAGAATGTTCGGCCCTTCCTGTTGCACAAGTTCGTTGACCCACGGCATGAACTTGGCCGGATCCACGTCACCGGGAATGGTGAATGATACGGATTGCACGTCCTCATCATGGTGATGGTGATGGCTCTCCTCGAGAAAGGCGGGCTCCAGCTCAAGCACCCGGTCGAGATCGAAGGCATTGCGGCCGAGCACTTCGGCAATGTCGACGCCGGCGCGCTGGGTGCGGTGGATCTTCGCATAGGGATTGATAGCGCGGATCTGCGCCTCGACGGCCGAAAGCTCCTCGGCGGTCACGAGATCGGTCTTGTTCAGGATGATGACATCGGCGAAGGCCACCTGGTTCTTCGCCTCGGGTGCGTCTTTCAGGCGCTCGGTCAGCCATTTCGCATCGACCACGGTGACAACGGCGTCGAGCCGTGTCTTGGACGAGACATCCTCGTCCATGAAGAACGTCTGCGCGACCGGCGCGGGATCGGCGAGGCCTGTCGTCTCGACGATGATGGCGTCGAACTGGCCCTTGCGCTTCATCAATCCATCGATGATGCGGATGAGGTCGCCGCGCACGGTGCAGCAGATGCAGCCGTTGTTCATCTCGAAGACTTCCTCGTCGGCGCCAACAACGAGGTCATTGTCAATGCCGACTTCGCCGAACTCATTGACCACGACGGCGAATTTCTTGCCGTGCGGCTCGGAGAGGATGCGGTTCAGAAGTGTCGTCTTGCCCGCCCCGAGATAGCCTGTGAGGACGGTAACGGGGATCTTGTCCGACATGGTGGCTCCGCTTCATGGTGACGCCGGGCGGGATGGCGCCGGCATCTGGGCCGGGCGAGGCCCGGCCGTCGGGAATATTGTTGGCGTCTACATATTCACCCGCAGCGGCGGGCTCAAGCCCCACGGCAAGCTTGGCAAGTCCATGCCAGAGAACCGGCGGCGGTGGCGCTCAGGGCGTGAGCGCGTCGGTGAAAGCTTTGACGTTGTGCTCGATCATAGCGATGTAGGTCGGGGCGGATCCGTTTGCCCCGGACAGGGCGTCGGAATAGACCGTGCCGCCGATCCGCGCGCCGGTTTCCTTCGCTATCTGGTTGATCAGTCGCGGATCGGTGATGTTCTCCAGGAACACCGCCGGGATCTTCTCCGCCTTGATCTGCCGGATGATCGCTGCGACGTCCTTGGCGGACGCCTCCGTCTCCGAAGAAACGCCCTGCGGTGGCAGAACATCCAAGCCATAGGCGTTGGCGAAATACGCGAATGCATCGTGCGAGGTAACGATGCGGCGGCGCTCCTTCGGAATGGAGGCGATCGCCGCCTTCACCTTCGTGTCGAGCGCGGTGAGCTCGTCGAGATACCGTGCGGCGTTTGCCTCGTAAGTCGACCTCCCGGCTGGGTCGGCGGCGATCAGCCCGTCACGGATGTTGCGCACATAGATCTGGGCATTGGCGACGGACTGCCAGGCATGGGGATCATCCGGGCCATGGTCATGGCCATGTGCGTGCTTGTGGCCACCTTTGCCGTGGTCATCGTCGTCATCCTCCCCGTTGCTGAGTGGTATAATGCCCTTCGTTGCAACGACTTGTGGAGCCTTCGAGCCAGCGGATCTGACTAGGCGCGGCATCCATCCCTCGAAGCCGAGGCCGTTGACCACGACGAGTTTGGCGGCCGCCACCTTGCGGGCGTCGGCGGGGGAGGGCGAGAACACATGGGCATCGCCGTCCGGGCCGACCAACACCTCGACGGAGACCCGATCGCCGCCGATATTGCGGACGAAATCTCCCAGGATCGAGAAACTCGCCACGACTGGCAATGGCGGCTCGGCGGCCCATGCGGGCGACAGGACTGGGGAGATGCCGCCCATCAGGAGGACGGCAAATCCAAATGATATAACATTACGTTTCGTGGGCATCCTTCTGTCCTTCAGAACCCTCAGGCCGGCTGTGCCTGCCCTGCGGGCGATCGAGAGGCTTAGGCGATCCGGTCGCCGTGTTCGACCACCGGGCGCCGCTCATGTTTCAGGCGGTGAGATGTCGCTGCGGTATGAGGCGCCAGACGAGCCCGCCGGCTCGCCCGAAGACGAGTGAGGCGACGTGCATGACGCCGGCTACGAGAATGATGCATGGGCCTGTTGGCAGGCCACTATGATAGGAGACGATGATCCCGACCAGGCCGGAGAGCATCCCGATCAGGGTCGCCAGCACGATCAGACTTGTCATTTCCGCAGTCCAGAGCCGGGCGCTGGTCGCCGGCAGCATCATCAGCCCCACGGCGAGAAGCGTGCCGAGCGCTTGGAAGCCGCCGACCAGGTTGAGCACGACGAGCGCGAGGAAAATGAGATGACTCGGCCCCCCAGCTCGGCTCACCGAGGCAAGAAAGGTCGGGTCAACGCATTCCAGAACGAGGGGGCGATAGATCAAGGCCATCGCGGCGAGCGTGACCGTGGTGATACTGGCGATCAGGACCAGCGCGGCGTCATCGAGCGCAAGCACGGAGCCGAAGAGCACATGGAGCAGGTCGACATTCGAGCCGCGCAGGGAGACGAGCGTGACACCGAGCGCCAGCGAGATCAGATAGAAGCCGGCGAGCGACGCGTCTTCCCGCAAGGCGGTGACACGGGCGACGAGGCCTGACAGCAGCGCAACCGCAAAGCCAACGACGAGTCCGCCAAAGGTCATGGCCGGCAGCCACAGCCCGTAAAGCAGGTAGCCAACCGCCGCACCGGGTAGCACCGCATGCGCCATGGCGTCACCAGTCAGGCTCATCCGGCGCAGCATCAGGAAGACGCCGACCGGGCCGGCGCCGAGTGCCAGCGCGAGCGTACCGACGAGGGCGCGACGCATGAAATCGAATTCGACGAATGGGGCCAGAACAAGATCGTAAAGCATGTCAGGCTGCGGACCGTTGGCAGGACGCGGCGTCAGGATCATGCGCTTCGATCATCCTGCGGGCACGCAGCAGGTTGTCTGCGACCAGCACCTCCTGAGTATTGCCCCAGGCGACGGGTTCGCGCGCCAGCAGCAGGGTCTCGGGGAAGGCGCGGCGCACCAGGTCGAGATCATGCAGCACCGCCACGACCGTGCGCTCTTCCCGGTGCCAGTGGTGCACGAGATCGATCAGGTCCAGCGTGGTCTTCGCATCGATGGCCGTGAATGGCTCATCGAGCAGGATGACCTCGGCGTCTTGCAGCAGCAGCCGCGCGAACAGCGCGCGCTGCATTTGTCCGCCGGAGAGCGTGCCGATCGTACGCCGCTCGAAGCCAGTCAGCCCAACTGCGGCGATCGCTTCCTCGATCGCGCGGCGACGGGCACCGCCAATGCCGCCGAACAGCCCCGTCTGCCGCCATAAGCCCATGGCCACGAGGTCATAGACGGTGATCGGAAAACTCCGATCGATGTCCATTGCCTGCGGAAGATAGGCGATATTGGTGCGTTGGCACTCCAGCCGGATGCCTCCGTCCAACGGCCGCAAGGCGCCCATGATCCCCTTCAGGAGTGTGGATTTTCCGGCGCCGTTCGGGCCGACGATTGCTGTCAAGCTGCCGGTCGCTATCGCGCCGTTGAGGTGGTGCACAGCGGGATGCCGGTCGTAGCCCAGCGTGACATTGTCGAAGCCAATAACCGGCTTCGCGCCTGTCGATGCGGAGGAAGCTGCTGGCAAGGCGTTCATCCCGTCACCACGGCGACGGCTGTCCACAGTGCCGCGATCAACACCGCGCTCATCGCAAGGCGCTGCCAAGCGGACAGGCGCAGGAGCGAGGCCGTTGGCGCGAGAGCGACAGGATGGTGATGATGCGGAGCCATGACGTCAGCGCGGGAAATGTTCTAACATAACAAAACTCACCACGACGCGCCGTCAGAGTCAATCTGTCTCATGTGCAGGGCTGGGGACCACTGCCTGCCATGCTCGGGGCGCTCCCCGGCGGGAAAGGCTCGTCCGGCCCATTCCTCAGCATCGTTTCTGCCTAAAACGGATGGTACTGGTAGAGCCAAGTCTCGCTGAGAATGGTGTCGCCTGACCGCAGGAACAAGCGCATGTCGACCGGTTCCTTACCGTCGACGGCAAGATCGAACTGAGCACGCCAGCGGGCGGGGTTGTTGCCTGGCACGCGCTGGGTGAAAGCCCGGCTGAACTCTCCACGCGAGGCCCAGAGAACCGGCTCAGGGGCGACATTCGGGGGAAGGCTCGCGAGTGGTTCGCCTGAGAATTCCACCATGAAGCGACGGACGCCCTCCGGACGCTGCTGCCCGGGGGTATTGGCGCCGCTGAGCCGCGTGGCGATGCAGCGAGCGAGTGGGGATGGCGTGGGCTCGTCCGCCAGCCAGTGCAGGCTATACGCGAAATTAAGCACGTCGCCCGCCTTGGTCGGCTTGGCCGGATTCCAGTAGGCGACGATGTTGTCGTGGATCTCGTCGTCCGTCGGCAGCTCGATGAGCTGTACGGAGCCCTTGCCCCACTTGCCCTTGGGCTCGACCCAGGCGGAAGGCCGCAGCTGATAGCGCACGCCGTCCTGATAGTTGTCGAAGTCGCGGTCGCGCTGCATCAGGCCGAAGCCGCGGGGGGAGTCATCGAGGAAACTGGAGATCATGATTGAGGACGGGTTGTTGAGCGGCCGCCAGATGCGTTCGCCGGTACCCGTCCAGATCGCGAGGCCATCGGAATCATGCACCTCCGGCCGCCAGTCCACGGCCGCTGCCTTCGCTGTCTCCGAGAACCAGTACATGGAGGTCAGGGGCGCGATGCCTATCCGAGTAATGGGCTGCCGCAGGAACAGCCGCGCGTCGATATCCATCACGACACCGCGCGTGCGGTGCATGACAAAGCGATAGGCGCCCGTCAGGCTAGGCCCGTCGAGCAGGGCATAGACCGTGACCGAATCGCTGTCGGCGGGCGAGGGCACAAACCAGAATGCCGTGAAATCCGGAAATTCCTCCGGAACGCCAGCACCGGGCGTGACCGCGATGCCGCGGGCCGAGAGCCCGACCTGTCCGAGTTCGCCCACGCCGCGGAAATAGGACGCGCCGAGGAAGGTTGCCCAAGGCTCCTTGTCAGCCCAGTCCTTTCCCGGCTCGCGTACCCAGAAGCCCGCGAAGGCCGAGGGCTGCGCGGCGAGCTTCTGCGCGATGTGATCCTCGCCCATGGTGAAATAATCGGGCTGGTAGAGGATCTCTCGGGCCTTTCCGCCCGCCACCGCGAACATCTGCACGGTCTTCGGGAAGAACTGTCCCACATGCATGAAGGTGATGGGGAAGGGCGACTTGCCGTCGGCAAAGAGTGCGTATTCCGCCTTATATTTGAGTTTACCGTGGGCGTCGTAATCGATCTTGGAGACGATCGCGGGGTCTGGGCGCGGCGGCGACTGGTAGGGCTTGGCGGCGAGCTCAGCCGCGTGCTTGCGCAGCCAGTCATAGGAAAAGGGGCGGGACCGGCCGAACTTCAGCCCGCCAGCCTGTTGCGCCATGGCAGCCGTGCTCAGGCCGCCCGTTCCAAGCGCCTGGGCGGCGAGGCCCGCGACCATGATCTGGCCAAGCATACGTCGGTTCAGTAGGGACACGATACTTACTCTCGGCGGATGCGCCCGAAGGAACGGGTGTAAAAATCAGACATTACCGAAGGGATTGTACTGGTAAAGCCAAGTTTCCGTCAGAACCTTGTCCCCTGCTTTGAGGAACAGGCGCATATCGACGGGATCGCTTCCTTCGACCGTCAGGTCGAACTGCGCGCGCCAGTGGCCTGGCACGTCATCGGGCACGGCTTCCGTGAAGATATAGGAAAACTCGCCACGGGAAGCCCAGAGTACCGCCTCCGGCTTGACCCCGAAGGGGAGGTTGGCGAGCGGGCCGCCAATGAACTCCACCATGAATTTGCGCACGCCCTTCGGGCGGGGCTGGCCGGGCTGGCCACCGTTGCCGAGCCGCGTTGCGATGCTGCGTCCCAGCGGAGTGGGGAAAGGCTCGTCGGCGAGCCAATGCAGGCGATAATTGTAGTGGTAGTCGGCTCCCGCCTTGGCCTCTCCGGCAGGAACCCACATCGCAACGATGTTGTCGTGGATCTCGTCGTCCGTCGGGATCTCGACGAGCTCGATCGCGCCCTTGCCCCATTCGCCGAGCGGCTCGACCCAGAGGCTTGGGCGCCGCTCGTAGTGAACGCCGTCGAGATAATGTTCGAAGACGCGGTCGCGCTGGAGGAGCCCAAAGCCGCGGGGGTTGTCATCGCCGAAGGCGGAGACGCTGGTGCGGCCTGTATTGTTCAGGGGGCGCCAGATGCGCTCGCCACCCCCCGTCCAGAGCGCGAGGCCGTCCGAATCGTGGACCTCGGGGCGCCAGTCGACGGCGGTAGGCTTCTTGGCCTCGGAGTACCAGAACATGGATGTCAGCGGTGCGATGCCGAGCCGCGCCACGTCCTTGCGCAGGAAGACGTGGGTGTCGATGTCCATGATGACGCCCGCCTTGCGGCTCATCACGAAACGATAGGCGCCGGCGACGCTCGGGCCGTCGAGCAGCGCATAGACTGTCACCGAATCGCCGTTCTCGGCGGGCGTATCGAAATAGAAATGGGTGAAGTCGGGGAATTCCTCGGGCTTGCCGGCAACCGCCACATCGATCGCGATGCCGCGAGCGGACAGGCCGTACTGGAACAACTCGCCGATAGCCCGGAAATAGGAAGCGCCGAGGAACGCAACCCAGTCGTTGCGGCGCCAATCCAGCTTGTCGTCGAGCCTGCTCTCCTGGAACCGAAAGCCGGAGAAGCCGCTGCCCGACGGCAGAGCGTGCGCCGGGCTGTCTGGTGGCATGTTGAAGTAGGAATCGTCGTAGATGATCTCCCGCGCCTCGTTCTTTGCCACGACATGCATGGCCACCGGGGTCTGGAAGAACTTGCCGAGATGGAAGAATGTGACGGGGTATCGGCCGGGTCCATCGGCAAAGAGCGCGTGATCCGTGTTGAAATGGATCTTGCCGTGCTCCTCGTAGGTCAGCTTATCCAGAATCTCCGCTGGTGGACGCTGAGGGGCCACGTAGGGGCGTCCGGCCATCTCCTTGGCTCGCGCGATCAGCGCATCATAGGAGAAAGGTTCGGCAGCGCCGAGTTTCAAGCCGTTCGCGGCAAGGGCGCGCGAGGAAAAGCCGCTCGCGGCAACGAGGGCAGCGCCTGTGGCCGATGCGAGGAAGGTGCGGCGGTCGAGAATCGCTTTGCTTGAGTCCATGGAGCCGTTTTCGACGGGGCTGAGGAACAACGCGGGGTTCTTATAGCCCTTTTGCCTGCAATCGTGGCGCGAGCGTGGTCGCACGGTGCTGGAGCCGTGACGCGCTCGATTATCAGTGGGAATCCGGCCCAAAAACCGGTTCGACCCTCAGCGCATTGCGCGAGAACGTCACGATCCCCCACAGGGCGAGCAGGGTGAAAATGCCCATGAAGGCGTATTCGATGGTGGTGCCGAGCTGGAACAGCCCGGCGAGCGCCCATCCACCGGCGAGCGCGACGCACAAGAGCTCAACCGCGACGAGAACGATCGCGCTCCCCACGGTGAGGAGACTTTTCGGGTTGAGGCGGTTGTTGTTCGGCACGGGCGTTTCCCTCGACAGACGATCGATCGGCAGACAGGGCTTGGAGAAAGCTATCCCTTCACTACCCCAAAGGGACAGCAGCGGCAACATGTGCCCACGCCTGATGGTGACATCGTGATGTCGTGCTCTTTCTGTAGGGCGTCGCCTCAGCTCCGACGGACGGTGCGGCACCTGCTTAACGTTCCCACGGAACGCAAGTTATGCAGCCTCTAGTTGAAATAGACCTATGTGCTATATAACCAATTGTCCTCTGCGCAACCTTGCCGGACTATCTCTACCCCGACCTTTCTGTCTCAGGGCTCTGATCCTTCGCGGCACATCATGGACGCGTTCCCTCAAGCATGGCGGGACGCGACCAGTTCTGCTTCTATCGGACGCAATCGCTCGCTGAAAAGGACAAGACGATGCCTGTTGCCGACGATACGCTCCGTGCTTTCATGCCCTATCCCGATGTCCAGGTGGCCAGCGTGGCAACGGGACCACTGGCCGGGCAGCGTCTGGCGGTCAAGGACCTGTTCGATGTGGCAGGCTATCCGACCAGCATGGGAAGCCCGATATTCCTCGCGGCGACCGGCGTCCGCACGACGACCGCGCCCCTCGTCCGGCAGCTTCTGGAGGCAGGCGCGCAATTCGTCGGAAAGACGATCTGCGATGAGTTCGCGTATTCGATGATCGGCAAGAACGCCCATTTCGGCATGCCGGTGAACGCCGCTGCGCCGGGCCGCGTCCCAGGCGGTTCGTCCTCCGGTTCGGCCTCGGCTGTGGCAGGAGGGCTCGCCGATATCGGGCTCGGCAGCGATACAGGCGGATCGACGCGCTTTCCAGGCAGTTTCTGCGGGCTGTTCTCCATTCGCCCGACGCACGGCAGGCTGTCGCTCGAAGGGGCCGCGCCCATGGCGCCGAGCTTCGATACGGCGGGATGGTTCACCCGGGATGCTCTCCTGTTTGAGACGGTCGCGGACGTGCTGCTCGGAGAAGACACATCGCCGCTCGGTGATGAGCCGGAGCTGCATCTTCCGGATGACCTGTTCGCGCTGGCCGACCCTGCCGCCGCTGCCGCGCTGAGGGCAGCCGTCCAGCGCGCGACGCTCAGGATCGGGGATATTCGAGGACAGGATCTCGATATTGCTGACATCGCGGAGCTCGTCACCGCCTTTCGCCGTTTGCAGGGCCGTGAGGCGTGGCTCTCTCTTGGCGCGCTGATCGAACGCTATGGTCCGCCGCTGGGCCCAGGCGTGGCGGAGCGCTTCGCGTTCGCGCAAGCCGTCACCGATGCCGAGGTGGAGAGTGCCGCCATCGTGCGGGACGAATTCCGCGCACGTCTAACGCGGATCCTGGGGTCGGACCGCGTGATCCTTTTACCTTCGGCTCCGGATATCGCGCCGCTCGCGAGCGACGGGGATGTCGAGCTCGACGATTTCCGCACCCGGGCGCAGCGGCTTGCCGTTTTAGCCTCCTTGACCGGTTTCCCGCAGGTCACCATTCCGGTGGCTGAGAAGGATGGCGCGCCCATCGGCCTTTCATTGCTCGGGCCTCCCGGGTCCGACAGAGCTCTCGTGGCGCTGGGGCGCCGCGTTCACCGCGCGGCAGCGCTGCGCCTCGCCTGACAGGAACCTCTTCGACGTGACCCCACCTGATCGTTATGCCGTTTATGTCGCTCCCGCGGCCGACAGCGCCCTTTGGCGCTTCGGCTCGGCCGTTCTCGGTTATGATGCCGAGAACGGAGAGGATGTCACTCAGCTCGTACCGGCCGGAACGAGCCGAGAGCGCTTCCGTGAACTGACGGCTGACCCTCGCGTCTATGGCTTTCATGCGACGATCAAGGCGCCCTTCCGTCTGGCCTCTGGTGAGAGCGAGGAGCGGCTGAGGGCGGCGTTCGATCGTTTCGTCGGGAGCAGGCGGTCGTTCGCGTTGCCGAGGCTCGTGCCGAGGGCGATTGGGGGGCGGTCGGGCGAGGGCGCCTTCATCGCGCTTGTCGAGGCGCAGCCGGCCCCTCCCTTGGCGGCGCTGGAGCGGGCAACGGTGGAGGCCTTCGAGCCTTTTCGCGCCAGCCTCTCCCCGGCCGACTATGCCCGTCGGCAGCCGCAGAAGCTGACAAGCCAGCAGCGCGGCTATCTCGACAGGTACGGCTATCCCTACGTCTTTGAGGAATTTCGCTTCCACATGACGCTCACCAACCGGGTGCCGGAGGGTGAGGTGGAGGAGGTGCTGGCGGGGCTCTCGAAGCTCTATGACGAGATGGTACCCGCCGGACCCATGATGGTCGATCAGCTGGCACTATGCCGTCAGCCGCCGCGCAAGCCCGAGGCGGAGGAGGCGCCGCGCTTCCGCATCATTGCCCGGCGCGCCTTTGCCCAGGCTTGATCAGCCCCCGCTTGAGGTCCAGAGGCCAAAGAGCAAGGCGACGCCTGTCAGTGTCACGAACGCCGCCGCAAGCACTTCTAGGGCAGCGATGACCACCGGACCGCGTCCACGACCGCCTGCGACCTTCAGGGCGAGCCCCTTCATAAATACGGCGAGTGCCGCGAGCGCGCCCGTCGTTATCGCGGTTCCAACCGCCATGGCGAGCGTCGCTGCTATGCCCGCGGCGAACAGGCCCTGGCCGAGCGCGAAAACAAGGATAATGATGGCGCCCGCGCAGGGCCGGATACCCGCGGCGACGACGACGCCAGCTCTGTCGCGCCAGTCGCGGAGGCGGTCGAGCTCGGCGGGAGGCGGTACATGCACGTGCCCGCAATCCGGGCTGAAATCCTGCTGCGCCCTACCGAGCCCTGCGATGGCGACGAAAGTGCCGGCCTTGCGCCAGAGCACGGCAAGGCCGAGCAGCATGACAGCGCCAAAGCTCGCGAGCTCGATCGCATTGGCGGTGGCGCTGACCGTCGCGGCTGTGGCGCGGATCACGAGGGCGAGGATCGAAACGATGGCGATCGCCACGGCGGCTTGCAGGAGAGCGGCCGCCGCGCTGAGCGACAGCCCCCGCCGCAATGACTGGCGGCTCGCGACGATATAGCCCGCTATCACGCTTTTGCCGTGGCCAGGGCCGGCCGCGTGAAAGACGCCATAGGTGAAGCCGATCGCCATCAGCGACCAGAAGGCAGAGCCGTTGTCCTTCATCTCTCGCATGGCGCGAATGAGAAGCTGGTAAAACTCACCCTGTACGGCGAGGATAAATCCGCCGATGCCTGTGGCGGCGGGCGCGGCCTCTCTCAAGCCCGTGCCAAAGGGATTGCGCGGAGCCGGTGGTGGGGCGAGCCACGCCTCGAGGACCATGCCCAGCGCCAGCAACGCTGCCCCCACGACGGCGAGCCCGGCGAGCGCAACGCCCAGCCTCACCAGGGCGCTCCGTCCGTCGCGTGCTTTGGCGCCCGCATCGACGTGCTGGTTCAGGGCCTCGCCATTACTCACGGGCAGGACTCGCGGGCAGGACTCACGGGCAGGCAACCAGGATGCGATTGGAAAACTGCATGCCGAAATTGGCGTTGGCTGTCAGAGCTTCGAAGAAGGCCTCCGACAGTTGCTGCTGCTGCGCTTCGTCTGGCTTCTTCGGCCGGGTGATTTGTGTTGCGCAGCCCTTGGGGGCGCCGCTTGTCGTGGCCGCATCATCGCCGTCAGCAAGTGTAAAAGCCACGAAATAGGTGCCGTCGTAGATCTCGACGGTCAGCATGCGATTGGCAGGCATCGGCGTCTTCACCGGCAGCGTGAAATTGAGCGTCAAACGGCCGTTCTCGAAATTGAGGTTGTATTCCGTCGGATTCGCAAAGGCGACTGTTTTGCCGTTCGCCTTGCCCTTCGTGAAATAGTTGAATTCACTCAATGAATCGACGTTGACCTTGGCAAGATCGGTAAGCTCGGCAGCCGAAAGCTTGCCGTCTCCGTCGGTATCCAGGCCCTGGGTGGCATAGCTCGAATAGGCTTCGTCGAAAGTCCAGCTGTGACGTACGGCCGTGATGTCGGCTTTCTCGTCGTAAACAAGCTGGCTCTTGGCGGTCACCCAAACGTGAGGATGCGCGCTCGCAGCGGTCGACCATAACGCCGCGGCTCCCATAAGGGGAACCAGATAGGGGAAACGGGGCATCAACTGTCCTGTATGGCCGATTGCGATGTGCAGAAAGGCTTTGCCTTTCAGTGCGGCGAAAGCAAGACGAGATTGTCAAAACCCCCGAGAGCCTTGTTTCGTCACCGTTTACTCCTCATCTGTTATGATTGACGGGTCGGGGATTTTATGTCAGCGTTACTGACGTAATCCGACGCAAGATCGGAACCAATCCGGCATCGTCGGCGTCTCGTGAAGACGCAGGAGGATCAAACATGACGCATGATTTCATGTCTCATGGCACCGGGTCGCAGAGGGGGGGCGAGAAGGCCCATGATCCTGCGAATAGCTTGGCCGTGCGCCTCAACGATGTCCATCTCGACGACAAATATGATCTGACGAAGGACCGCGTGTTCATCACCGGAACGCAGGCCATCGTGCGTCTGATGCTGATGCAGAAGGAGCGCGACAGGCGAGCGGGGCTGAACACAGCTGGTTTCGTTTCCGGCTATCGGGGCTCGCCTCTCGGTGGACTCGATTTGCAGTTCGCGCGGGCTGCACGGGCGCTGAAAGCTGCCGACGTCGTATTTCAGCCGGGCCTGAATGAGGATCTCGCCGCCACTGCCTGCTGGGGAACACAGCAGGCTGAGATGCGCGGCGACGGCAAATTCGACGGCGTGTTCACGCTCTGGTACGGCAAGGGGCCAGGCGTCGATCGCTCAGGCGATGTGTTTCGCCACGCCAATATGGCCGGTACGTCACGGCATGGGGGCGCGATCGCGCTGATGGGTGACGACCACACGGCTGAGAGTTCGACCGTGGCGCACCAGACGGAGTTTCTCTTCGTCGACACCATGATCCCGATCCTCAATCCCGCGGGTGTGCAGGAAATTCTCGATTACGGGCTTTATGGGTTTGCCATGAGCCGCTTCGCGGGCACCTGGGTCGCGCTGAAAGGCGTCAAGGACACGGTGGAATCGACCGCGGTGGTAGATGGTTCGCTAGAGCGGCTCGGCATCGTCATCCCCGAGGACTTCGCCCTGCCGCCGGGCGGATTGAATATACGCCCCTTCGACAAGATCCTGGAACAGGAAGCGCGGCTGCATGAGTTCAAGCGGGACGCTGCTCTCGCGTTCATCCGGGCCAACGGCCTCAATCGCATCATCACGTCGGGGGGACGTAGCCCCAAAATCGGCATTGTTACCGTCGGCAAGAGCTATCTCGACGTCCGCCAGGCCTTCGACGACCTCGGCATTGACGAGGTGCGCGCCAATGATCTCGGCATCCGCCTCTACAAGATCGCCTGCCCTTGGCCGATCGGCCGGCAGGAGCTCATCGATTTCGCGCGGGGGCTCGACCTCATCATCGTCGTCGAGGAGAAGCGCTCCCTCATCGAGGTGCAGGTGCGGGAGGAGCTTTACGGCTCCGCCAATCAGCCGATCTGTGTCGGCAAGAAGGACGAGGCGGGCAATTGGCTGTTCCCGGTGAAAGGCGCGCTCGATCCCAACGATATCGCGATCGCGATAGGCGAACGTGTGCTGCGTTATCATCCCAGCGAAGAGCTGGCCGCCCGCGTCGCCCACATCCGCGACGCCCAGCGGATCCTGGCAGAGACGGCGGATGCCGGCACGCGAACGCCTCATTTTTGCTCGGGCTGCCCGCATAATTCCTCGACTGTCGTGCCTGAGGGCATGCGCGCCTACGCCGGCATCGGCTGCCATTACATGGTGCAGTGGATGGACCGCTCGACGGAAGGTGTGACCCAGATGGGCGGCGAGGGTGCCAACTGGATCGGCGAGGCGCCCTTCTCCAAGCGCAAGCACGTTTTCCAGAACCTCGGTGACGGCACCTACCAGCATTCCGGAATCCTGGCGCTGCGCTTCGCGCTCGCGACAAAAACCAATGTAACCTACAAGATCCTCTTCAATGACGCTGTCGCCATGACGGGCGGCCAGAATGTGGAAGGAAACCTCACCGTCGACAGGATCGCGGCTGAGGTGCGCGCAGAAGGGGTGAGCCGGATCGCCCTGGTCTCGGACGAGCCCGACAAATATCCCCCGTCGATGCACTGGCCAGCCGGCATGACGCGCCACCATCGCGACGATCTCGACGCGGTGCAGCGGGAGTTGGCGGAAGTGCCCGGCGTTTCTGTCCTGATCTTCGATCAGACATGTGCTGCTGAGAAGCGCCGGCGCCGCAAGAAAGGTACCTATCCCGATCCCGACCGGCGCGTCATCATCAACGAACTCGTCTGCGAAGGCTGTGGCGATTGCAGCGTCGCTTCCAACTGTGTGTCGGTGCAGCCGCAGATGACGGAGTTCGGGCGCAAGCGTGTGATCGACCAGTCCACCTGCAACAAGGATTTTTCCTGCGTGAAGGGCTTCTGCCCTTCCTTCGTTTCGGTGCATGGGGCGACCCTGCGCAAGGCGGAACTTCCTGCCGCCGCGGCGCAGGACGGTCTGCACGATGGCTGGGAAGCGCGTCTGCCGGACCCTGTGCGGCCGGAACTTGGCCACAAGCCCTACAACATTATCGTGACGGGCGTCGGGGGCTCCGGCGTCGTCACCATCGGTGCCCTGCTTGGCATGGCGGCGCATCTGGAGGGGCGCGGCTGCGGCATGATCGACATGGCGGGGCTCGCCCAGAAGGGTGGGGCGGTCTACAGCCATGTCCGCCTGGCCGCTGCGCCGGAGGACATTCACGCCATCCGCGTTTTCGCGGGCGAGGCTGACCTGGTTCTCGGTTGCGATCTCGTCGTGACCGGCTCGAAGAAAGTGCTGGCGGCCGTCGCCAAGGGTGAGACCGCGCTGATGGTGAACACCGCGGAGGTGCACCCCGGCGATTTCACGCGCAATGCTGACTATGTCCTGCCGGTCGAGCGCATCAAACGCGCCATCGCCGAAGCGACGGGCGGAAGGGGGGCCTATTTCGTCGATGCCAATGCCATCGCGGTCGCGGTATTGGGCAACTCGATCGCCGCCAACATGTTCATGCTCGGCTTCGCGTATCAGCACGGCAAGATACCGGTGTCCGCCGAGGCGCTGGAAAAGGCCATCACGCTGAACGGCGAGGCGGTTGAGATGAACCTCGCCGCCTTCCGCTGGGGGCGGCGGGCGGTCTGCGAGCCGGAGGCCGTCGGCGCGCTGGTCGCCAAGGCCCATGAACCGACGCCGGTCCGCCATCTGTCACACTCACTGGACGAGATCATCGACCGGCGGATCGTTTTTCTCATCGGCTACCAGAACAATGCCTATGCGGCGCGCTACGGCCGCCTGGTCGAGCGGGTGAGAGTGCGGGAGGCCGAGATCACGTCCTCCACCGCCCTCACGGAGGCGGTTGCCCGCTATCTCTTCAAGCTCATGGCCTACAAGGACGAGTACGAGGTGGCGCGTCTCTACAGCGACGGCAATTTCGCTCGGCAGCTTGCCTCCACCTTCGCTGGTGACAAGATCCGGCTCGAGTTCCATTTGGCGCCACCTATCCTGGCTCCGAAGGATGCGCATGGCCGGCCGCGCAAGATGACGTTCGGCCCGTGGATGCTGCCGCTATTCAGGGCCCTTGCAGCCTGCAAGGGGTTGCGCGGCACAGCCTTCGATCCCTTTGGTCGAACAGAAGAGCGGCGCACCGAGCGCCAGCTCATCAAGGACTACGAGGCGCTTCTCGACGAAGTGCTCGAGAAGCTTGATGCCGGCAATCATGCGCTTGCCGTGGCGCTGGCATCCATCCCCGAGAAGATCCGCGGCTTCGGGCATATCAAGCAGCGGCATCTCGTGGCAGCAAAGCGGGAGGAGGCGGAGTTGCTGGAGCGGTTCCGCACGGGCGTGCCGCCGCTCGCCGTGGCGGCGGAATAGAGGCCCACACCATTTAGCTTCTGATCGGGAGGTCACACCGCGGCAAGATCCGACGCAAGGTGGATGAACTTTCGAACCGAAGGGTTCGTGGCGTCGCCAAGCGCTTATGTGTAGTATTGCGGTATAGGTCGCGAGTGTTCACCGCGAACTGAGTCTGGATGCGCCGATGCCGGATGGATTGGGGTTCGTTTCGTTTGATTTCGATCTCACGGTGACAAGGCTCCACACGTGGACCGACTGTGGAATCGATGCGCCCCTTTTAGAGGGCGATCCCCGGCTTGGCCTCGTTGCCTTTCAGAACGGTCCGTTGCTGATCGGCTTAGTCCGGGCGCTATGCGGCAACGGCCTTGCCGTTTGCATAACGTCGCGACAATATGCACAGACGATATTCCATAGCCTGAAAGCAAATCCAGGCGGCGATACTTTGATCGCAGACTTCCACGGCTCGCGGTTTTTTATTTTCGGACGGGAGAGCGTCGGGATTTCAAAGGCGCGGACCCTCGCCGATGCGTTCGGGACAAATGTTGGCGGCCTCCATTTCGACGATGATCCCCAAGAGCGCCAAGGATTGTTCGAGAACCATCATTTTTGTCTGATGGAGGCGGGCACGTCCTTCTCGCTCGACAATACGGGTGGACTGATGCGCGGGCTTGGCGCTATCCCGCGCCTCTTCGCTGGATTGCTCACGGTTGATCTCGATCCCCGTTACACCTCGGTGGACCTCCCCCTTGGGAAATATCCGGCCCTCGCCCGCGGCCCCGCACCCTGGCGGGAGCGCAGGAGTCTTTCCCCTCAAGACCTTGTCGCGCACCTGAACATGTCGCTGATGTCGCTTGAGGCGAGCTTTTCGGCCGTGGTTGGTGGATCTCGAGTTTGTGATCGGCTGGACGGAGCGGAAGTCACGACAGGCGGTGTCGCGTAGGTCTTGTGACCGCGGGAACGATAACGCAGCCGGCGTGCCCAACTGCTCAAACTGTCTGAAGAGTGGATGTCTTCAACCCATTCTGGAGCTCCTCCAGCGGTAAGTCGACGACAGCCGCCGTCGAGAGGACGCTGCTGTGGCAGTTTGTCCAGTTGTTCTCCGCGCCACGACATCTGACCTGAGCATCATGGCTGAACGACCGATCAATCTGGCTTTGACTTGTAGGAATCGATCAGGTTGATGGGTTTTGATTGGTTCAATGCAAAGCTATCGTGACCGACGGAGGATCGTTTGGACAAACCGGTTGCCACGGCATCCCCCCGCCCCCTGGATCATCCGGCGATCAGTCCGCGTCGCATTGGTGTGCTTATCGCCAATCTCGGTACGCCGGAGGCGACCGATTATTGGTCGATGCGCCGTTACCTCAAGGAGTTCCTCTCAGATCGCCGCGTCATCGAGACACCGCGTCTTCTCTGGTGGTTCATCCTGAATGGGATCGTCTTGACGACCCGTCCCGGCCGCAAGGGCAAGGATTACGAGACGATCTGGAACAAGGCGTTGAACGAGTCCCCGCTGAAGACCATCACGCGCTCGCAAGCAACGAAGTTGCAGGAGACGCTGTCGCAGCTCGATGACCGCATCGTGGTGGAATGGGGGATGCGTTACGGACATCCCTCCATGAAAGCGGCTCTGACATCCCTTCAGGAGCAGGGCTGCGATCGCATTCTCCTGGTCCCGCTCTATCCGCAATATGCGGCAGCGACGACAGCGACTGCCTGCGACAAGGCTTTCGAGGCCCTGATGCAGATGCGATGGCAACCAAGTCTGCGGGTCGCGCCACCCTACTATGATGATCCGGTTTATATAGAGGCCGCCGTTGCTGGGCTCAGGCAAAGCATCGCGGCGCTCGATTTCGAGCCCGAGGTCATCCTCGCCTCTTTCCACGGCATTCCAAAAGAATACATGATGAAGGGCGATCCCTATCACTGCCAGTGTGTGAAAACGTGGCGGCTGATGCGGGAAGCCATGGGCCTCTCGGCCGACGAGTTCATGATGAGCTTCCAGTCACGTTTTGGTCGCGCGGAATGGCTTCAGCCCTATACGGACGCGACGGTGCAGGCGCTCGCCCAGCGCGGCGTCAAGCGGCTGGCGGTTGTCATGCCCGGTTTCTCTGTCGATTGCCTCGAAACCCTCGAAGAGATCGCGGGCGAGAACGGCGAGATCTTCCATCACCATGGCGGTGAAAAATTCGCTGCCATTCCCTGTCTCAACGACTCGCCCGAGGGGATGAGGGTGATCAGCCATATCGCGATCCGTGAGCTTCAGGGATGGATCGGGCCTGCCGCAGACTGAGGCAGGTCAGCTTGGATGTTCCGTGCGCTAAGCCTCAATCAGTGTCGGTAGCGACAGGCGACGGTCGTCGCGAAAACGGAGGGCTCTCCGAAACCCTTTGCTCAGCATGACCCACGACGACTACTTTCGCGTGCATATCATGACTTGTGCGCGGAAAACGTTTGGTCGACACTCCCTCGGGATAGCCTCGAAGGGGGATCGCCATGCCGTTGCTCGGCTACGATATTTTTGCCATTGCCTTAATTGCTTTGCTCATCCTGACGATTGTGCTGGGCGTAAGGACGGTTCCGCAGGGTTACAACTACACCGTCGTACGTTTCGGGCGTTATTCACGGTCCCTCGGGCCAGGTCTCGGCCTCATCATCCCCTACGCCGAGTCCATTGGTCACCGCGTGAACATGATGGAGCAGGTGCTCGATATTCCAAGCCAGGAAGGGATCACCCGCGACAACGCCGGCGTCACGGTGGACGCGGTCGCCTTCTATCAGGTGTTGGATGCCGCACGCGCTTCCTACGCGGTCTCGAACCTTTCCCAAGCGATCCTCACCCTGACGATGACCAATATCCGGACGGTCGTCGGTTCCCTGGACCTCGACGGGCTCCTTTCCCATCGCGACCAGATCAACGAGAGATTGCTACGGGTGGTTGATGCTGCCGCCTCGCCCTGGGGCGTCAAGGTCACGCGCGTCGAGATCAAGGATATCGAGCCGCCCGTCGATCTTGCCGACGCCATGGCGCGGCAGATGAAAGCCGAGCGCGAGAAGCGAGCGGCGGTCCTGGAGGCCGAAGGGCAGCGGCAAGCCGAGATCCTGCGTGCCGAGGGCCAGAAGCAGGCGCAGGTTCTGGCCGCCGAGGGCCGGCGCGAAGCTGCGTTCCGCGAGGCCGAGGGTCGTGAGCGGCAAGCCGAGGCAGAGGCGCGCGCTACAACGATGATCAGTGATGCGATCACTCGTGGGGATCTTGCCGCCGCCAATTTCCTCGTCGCGGAAAAATATGTCGATGTCCTGAAGGCGCTCGCCACCGCGCCCAATCAGAAGGTGATGGTCCTGCCGATCGAGGCCGCCTCGCTCGTTGGTACCTTTGCGGGGCTCTCGGAAATCACCAAGAGCGTGTTCGCTGAAGACGCCACTGGTCCTGCGCGGCGCAGGAGCGGCGACGCGCCGACGTAGAACGGACAAATCTAGGCCGACCGTTGGCAACCTCCGCGTGCCGGGTCCAAGTCTACGGCTTGGCCCGGGACTAGCCGCAGCCTTGAAGGCTTGGGCCCACGGGAGCGAGGTGGTCACGGGTCGCCGGCAGCCGTTATTCAGGATCGGCGGCTTCTCCCTGGAGGGGCATGATCCAGAATCCCGCGCAGCCTCGTTAAGGCTTCAGGGATGATCCCCTCCTTTCCCACTGCGGTAAGTTCTGGACGCCGACCGGCCTAACGGCTTTTCCGCAGTTGCGCCGAGGAGATGTCAAGCCGGTCGCCCAGACTGTCTGCCGGCTGCCAGTCATCGCCAGCATATTCTGAGAGAAACCGGGCGTAAGGCGCGCGTTCGCCGCCAGGGCCTACTTACCAAATGTTAACCCTAACGACCTAGCCTTCCATTAACCATGCGAAGGCGGCGCGGGCATTTGTTGTCTTCGTCTTATGTCGGCTCGCGCGCATGTCCCGTCTCATGCAGCGACGAGCGCTTGATCTTGGTGTGTGATTGGCTCCGATTTCTTCGAGTGACCACGATCGCACAGCCTCTGATCGCGACGGCCATTGCTCTCGCCGGTTTTCCAGGAACGGTACGGGCGCAGGGTATCGGTGAGAACGACGCGCCTTTCCAGCTCATGCGTGGGAGTTCGGGCCCGTTTGTGCTCCCCCCACCATCGTCGGATCAGATCGCGCCGTTTCTCGACCCGTCGCCGATGTTGATGAACAACCGCGATTTGGGCTCCGGTCCGCTTCAGGCGTCCAGCTTCACCAATACGCGTCGGCCAACGACACTCGCCAATCCAAGGGTCCATGAGAGTGTCTATGCGGATCTCGGCGCATCGGCCGCAAGCTCCAACCCGACACTACGCCGCCGACGCCAGCAGCCGATAGACCCCTATGAGCAACTCGGGCTGATGCTCGGCGGGCTCAAGCTGCTGCCTGCGATCGAAGCCGACGTCGGCTATGACAGCAATCCGCGCAGGATTGCCACGGGGGTCAAGGGCTCGACCATGGTGCGCACCATGGCAGAGCTCAAGCTCGAGTCCGATTGGCTACGCCATTCGCTCACTGGCACGCTGCGGGGATCCTATGATGCTTTCCCCGGGATGACCGATGTCAACAGGCCATCCGGGACGGGCCGGGTGAACCTGCGGATTGACGTGTTGCGTGGGACACAGATTGAAAGTGAAGGGCGCTATGCGGTCACCACGCAGCAGCCAGGCAACCCCAACCTGCCGAATGGCGTCGTCAATCAGCCGATCACGACGAGCTTCGGCGGCACACTCGGGCTCGTCCACACCTTCAACCGCCTGACTGTCGGACTCTACGGGGACGTGGATCGCAGCACCTATGGGAACGCGAAACTCGCCGATGGAACCTCGATAAGCCAGGAAGATCGCAATTACACGCAATATGCCGTTCGCTTGCGGACAGGATATGAGCTCAGCCCGTTCCTCACTCCCTTTGTCGAGGGACGGCTCGACAAGCGCCGGTATGACGAGCACTTCGACAGCTCTGGCTATGCCCGCAATTCGAATGGCGTAGGCCTGCGCGTCGGCACGGCCATCAACCTTTCGGGTTCGGTCACCGGTGAGGTCGCCGCCGGGCTCGAGCATCGCGTCTATGATGACCCGCGGCTGGCGGACCTCAACGGTCCCATCGGGGAGGCATCGCTTGTCTGGACGGCTACTCCGCTGACCAAGCTGCGCCTGCGCGCGAGCAGCAGCATCGGGGAGACATCTGTCGTCGGATCGAGCGGCGTGATCGTCAGCCAGGCGGGGGCGGAGGTGGAACACGCGTTGCGACGCAACCTGACGGTGACCGGCGCGCTGGCCTTCTCCAATAACAACTATCAGGATGTCTATCTGCGGGAGCATGGCATGACCGGCTCCGTGCGGCTCGACTGGAAGCTGACCCGGACGCTGGCCTTTCGGGCGAGCTTTACCCACGAACGGCTGGACAGCACATCGCCCGGCTCTGACTACACCGCGAATATTTTTCTCGTGGGATTGCGGCTCCAGCGCTGACCGCAGGCCGGCCTGTCGCCGACAAATCGTCTGATGTCAACGGAATCGAAAGGATCTCAGGCGACCACTGGAGGTGAGTGGAACGAGAGTTGGTTCACTGTCCAGTTGGAGCATTGTGATGGCGTTTCGTGCGGGTCGGGGCCGACGTTTGGCGGGGCACCTCGTTGCTTGGCCGAGCCTGCATGTCACGGCTGTTGTTCTCGTTGGCCTCGCCCAGGTATCCTGCTCCTCTGACAGCTATTTGACGACGTCATCCATAAGCCCGGCCGCCAGCGCGCCAACCACCACGACCCGCCTTTCGCGGCCAACCGTGCCCACACAGGAGGCGACCGCGGTGCCATCCGCGTCCTTCGGTTCCTTCTCCAATGAAGTCTGGGAAAGCGCGAAGGCACGCGGCGTTTCGCGGCGCACCTTTGATCGTGCCTTTTCCGGCTTGACGCCTGATCCCAAGGTGATCGCGCTTACGAAGAAGCAATCCGAATTCGTGAAGCCGGTGTGGGAGTATCTCGCCTCCGCGGTGTCCGAGCAACGGCTTGAGCGGGGCGGGCGCGCGGTGACGGATTCGGCGGCGACGCTCGCTAAGGTCGAAGCCACCTATGGCGTCGATCGGCGGGTGGTCGCCGGCGTATGGGGCATGGAGACCAACTTCGGCTCCTATATGGGGTCCAACGACGTGATCCGTTCGCTGGCGACCTTGGCTCACGCCAATTATCGCGGAGACTTCTTCCGCGGCGAGCTTGTGACGGCGCTGGTCATCCTTGAACAGGGTCATATCGATCGCGACGGAATGGTCGGCTCCTGGGCCGGGGCCATGGGCCAGACACAGTTCATGCCGTCGAGCTTCATGTCCTATGCCGTGGACTTCACGGGGGACGGTCGCCGCGACATCTGGACGTCCACACCGGACGCGCTTGCATCCACAGCCAATTATCTCAAGAAGCATGGCTGGGAAACCGGCTTGCCCTGGGGCTTCGAGGTCAAGGTTCCAAAGGGGCTCACCTATGGCGCCGGCAACCAGAGCTTTGCCGCGTGGTCACAGGCGGGCGTACGGCGCGTGGACGGCCGGGCGATGCCGGCCCAGGGCGAGGCGCGCATTCTCATGCCCGCCGGCGCACGGGGCCCCGCCTTCCTGGTCACGAAGAACTTCAACGTCATCAAACGCTACAATAATTCCGACTCCTATGCGCTCGGCGTCGCGCATCTCGGCGATCGCCTCTATGGCGGTGCGCCGATCCAGGCACCCTGGCCGACCGACGATCTTCCGCTCGATCGGATGCAGAGCGTCGAGTTGCAGAAGCACTTGGCGGCCCATGGCTATGACGTCGGCGAGCCGGACGGGAAGCTCGGTTCGCAGACGCGTGCCGCCATCGCCTCCTATCAAGAACGGATGGGCTTGCCTGCGGATGGCTATCCCAGCGTCACGCTCCTCGAGCGCCTGCGTCGGAGCGGCAACGGCCGCGCGACTTGACGCACTGCTGGGGCCTTCGCGAAATGTGATCGTGCGGGCGCGTCTATCGGGCGTAAGCTGCGTCGGTCAGGTATGTATTCCGGCCTGGGCGAGCCGTTGCGGTATGTGCGGTGATATCTTCATCACCAACCGCTATGGTCGCTCGCTACAGATCAACCAGAAGGATCCTGAGAGTACCTTCGCTACGGGAAGAGCTGCGCGATGCATCTCAAGCTGCGACGTCGAGTGATCCTGGGTGCCTCTCTCCTCCTCGTCGCTGCCTTCGGGGCCCCGCTCCTGGCATATGCTCTGGTGTCCCTCTCGGCGCCGGCCCTGGCGCAGGCCGATCCGCTGACGCGCTTCCTCGACGGCATTTTCAAGCAACAACGCCCTCAACAACCCTCACAAGTCGCACCGCGTCGGCAGCCACAACGCGCGCCGGCCCGCTCAGCCCGGCCGCGCCGTGCTCCCGCGCCCGCGCCAGTTGTCGTGCGTGACCAGCCGCAGGAGGCCAAACCCGCGGCCGACACCTTCATCCTCGTGATGGGAGACTTCTTCGCAGAATCGCTGGCGGACGGTCTGAGGGATGCTTTCGCGGAGATGCCGACGATCGAGGTGTCGCGCAACGTCCGCGCCAACTCCGGCTTGGTGCGCGATGACCACTTCGATTGGCCGAAGGCAGCACGCGAGCGTCTCGCGGACGGAACGCCCCTGACGATCGGGGTGATCATGATCGGCGCGAACGACAGGCAGGTCCTGCGCGACGGCGACACCACGGTGGAGTTCGGGACGGATCGCTGGCGGGAGCTTTACGGCGCGCGCATCGATGCCGTCGAAGCGGCCTTCGCGGCAAAGCAGGTTCCGTTGATCTGGGTTGGCATGCCGCCAATGCAGGCGGCACGCTATGCGGCCGACATGCTGAGCCTCAACGCGCTGATCCGCGAGCGCGCGGTCAAGGCTGACAGTCACTACGTGGATCTGTGGGAGGGCTTCTCCAACGACGAGAACCGTTTCACGGCCTCCGGCCCTGACATCAACGGGCAGCAGGTACGGCTGCGGAACGCGAATGGCATCAACTTCACCGATGCCGGCGCACGCAAGGCGGCGCATTTCGTGGAGCTCGAGATCAGGCGGCTGCTCACTGAGCGTAACAGCGCGACCGTTCTGGCCTTGCCCCCGAACGGCAGCAGTCCGACGGATGCGGCGCCCGATCAGCCGTCTGTGAAAAGCGACGATGCGCTGGCTTCCGCGTTCCCGGCATTGCCTGAGCAGCCGGGGGGCCTTGTCCTGCAGCCACCGCGTCCCATTGCCGGCCCCATCCTGCCCCTGACCCGGCGCGAAATGGCCGCAGGCGGCCAACTCGCGCGGGCGCGCCCAGCTCTGTCTGGCTATTCCGGACAGCTGATCGAACGGGTCTATGGGATGGGTCGTGTGCCGGAGCCCCGTGTCGGGCGCTCCGACGACTTTCATTGGCCCGAGCCCGACGGCCAGTGAGCCGTGGTGGCCCAATAACCCGCGAGCCGGAGAGGGCCACCCGGGATAAAAGTTGACGATTTTATCCCGGGTGGATTGGCTTTATGCCGCTCAGCGCGGCAGGATGCTCGTTCCCATCAGGAACTCGTCGATCGCCCGGGCAGCCTGGCGCCCCTCGCGAATGGCCCAGACGACGAGGGACTGGCCGCGGCGCATGTCGCCGGCCGCGAAGACCTTGTCCCGTGACGTGCGGTATGCCTCGGCATCGGCCTGCACATTGCCGCGCCTGTCCACCGACACGCCGGATTGCTCCACGAGACCGGCGGTGAGAGGGCCGGCAAAGCCGATGGCTATGAAGACGAGATCGGCCTTCAGGACGAACTCCGCCCCTGCAATGGGCTGGCGGCGTTCGTCGACGCGCACGCAGGTGACCCCCGTGAGCTTACCCTTCTTGCCGACAAGGCCGAGCGTTGCGGCCTGAAATTCTCGCTCGGCGCCCTCTGCCTGGCTCGACGACGTGCGAAGCTTGGTAGGCCAGTAGGGCCAAATGGCGAGCTTGTCCTCGATCAGCGGTGGCTTCGGGCGGATATCGAGCTGAGTGACGGACAGGGCGCCCTGACGGAAGGCCGTGCCCACACAGTCGGAAGCGGTATCGCCGCCGCCGATCACCACCACATGCTTTCCGGCGGCCAGGATTGGCTCGTCATGGACGGTTTCCTGCCCATTGCGGCGGTTCTGCTGCACGAGATAGGGCATGGCATAGTGCACGCCCTCAAGTTCCTGGCCTGGCAGCTTCGGGTCACGCGGCGCTTCCGCGCCCCCCGACATCAACACGGCGTCGAACTCCCGTTCGAGCTCGGCGAAATCCTTATCGACGCCGACATTGACGCCATAGTGGAAGACGACGCCCTCGGCCTCCATCTGCACTACACGGCGATCGATGTGGTGCTTCTCCATCTTGAAGTCGGGGATGCCGTATCGCAGCAGACCGCCCGCCTTCGGCTCACGCTCGAAAACGTGGACGGCATGGCCGACGCGGGCGAGCTGTTGGGCCGCGGCAAGACCGGCCGGGCCCGAGCCGATGACGGCGATCCGGCGCCCTGTGGTAATGCCCGCGACCTCCGGCTTGATCCAGCCGTTTTCCCAAGCCTTGTCGGCGATGGTCTGCTCGATCGTCTTGATGGTGACCGGCACGTTTTCCAGGTTCAGCGTGCAGGCTTCCTCGCAAGGTGCGGGGCAGATCCTCCCCGTGAACTCCGGGAAATTGTTGGTCGAATGCAGGTTGCGCGCGGCCTCTTCCCAGTCGCCGGCGAAGACCAGATCATTCCAGTCTGGGATCTGGTTGTGCACCGGGCAGCCCGTCGGCCCATGGCAGAAGGGGATGCCGCAGTCCATGCAGCGTGCTGCTTGCCGTGTGACATCCTTGTCGTCGAGCGGCAGCGTGAATTCTTTGAAGTGGCGAATGCGATCCCCGGCGAGCTGATACTTCGGCTCCTGCCGGTCGTATTCAAGGAAACCTGTGACCTTACCCATCGTCCTGTCCAACTTCTGCCCCGTCATGGCCGGGCTTGACCCGGCCATCTCGATCGGAAGGCGCAATCTCGTGTCGGGATCCCCGGGACAAGCCCGGGGATGACGTCGTGGAGGAAAAAACGACTACTCTGCGGCCTGCAGGGTGCGTGCCCGTTCCATCTCGCGGATGGCACGCCGGTATTCGACCGGCATGACCTTGACGAAGCGGGTGCGGTAGTCGGACCAGTTGTCGAGGATCGTCTGAGCCCGGGTGGAGCCTGTGTAGTCGCGGTGGTTGACGATGAGCTGCATCAGCCGCTCCTCGTCGTGCCGCGACAGATCGCCCAGGATATCGATCCGTCCTTTGGTCTCGAGGTCGCCGCCATGATGGTGGAGGCGCTCGAGCAGGTCTTCCTCTTCCTCGACCGGTTCGAGATCGACCATCGAGAGGTTGCAGCGCTTGGCGAAGGACCCGTCCTCGTCCAGCACATAGGCGATGCCCCCGGACATGCCGGCCGCGAAGTTGCGGCCCGTCTGGCCGATGACCACCACGACGCCCCCTGTCATATATTCGCAGCCGTGGTCGCCCGTGCCCTCCACGACGGCGACGGCGCCGGAGTTGCGAACGGCGAAACGCTCGCCGGCCACGCCCCGGAAGTAGCACTCGCCAGCCGTCGCGCCATAAAGCACCGTATTGCCGACGATGATCGAACGCTCGGCGACGATCTTCGTCTCCGCCGGGGGATGAATGATCAGCTTGCCGCCTGATAGGCCCTTGCCGACATAGTCATTGGCTTCACCCTCGAGCTTCAGCGTCACGCCCGGCGCCAGGAAGGCGCCGAAGCTCTGGCCGGCCGTGCCCTTCAGATTGACCGTGATGGTGTCGTCGGGCAGGCCGTCATGGCCGTGGCGCTTGGCGATCTCACCAGAGAGCATGGCGCCGGTCGTCCGGTCCACGTTTCTGATGGTATGCGACAGCGTCACTGCCTCTCCGGAGGCAAGCGCGGGCTCTGCTTCTCGGATCAGCTTGATATCGAGGATATCGTCGATCGGGTGCTTCTGGCGCTCGGCATGCCGGGTCGCGATCTCAGGCCCGACCGCGGGCTGGTGGAACAGCCGGTTGAAGTCGAGCCCTTTCGACTTCCAGTGACTCAGGGCCTCCGTCTTGTCGAGAATATCGGTGCGGCCCACGAGCTCCTCGATGCGGCGCACGCCGATCTCGGCCATGCGCTCGCGCACGTCCTCCGCGACGAAGAAGAAGTAATTGATCACGTGTTCCGGCAGGCCCTTGAAGCGCTTTCGCAGCACGGGATCCTGCGTCGCCACCCCCACCGGGCAGGTGTTGAGGTGGCACTTGCGCATCATGATGCAGCCTGCCGCGATGAGCGGGGCTGTCGAGAAGCCGAACTCGTCGGCGCCGAGCAATGCGCCGATGACGACATCGCGACCGGTGCGGAGGCCGCCATCGACCTGCAGCACCACGCGCCCGCGCAGATTGGAAAGCACGAGGGTCTGCTGGGTCTCGGCGAGGCCGATTTCCCAAGGCGAACCGGCGTGCTTCAGCGAGGTGAGGGGGCTCGCGCCCGTCCCGCCGTCATAGCCGGATATGGTGATGTGGTCGGCGCGCGCCTTGGCGACGCCTGCGGCGACGGTGCCGACGCCAACCTCAGAGACGAGCTTCACCGAGACATCGGCCGCCGGATTGACGTTCTTCAGGTCGAAGATCAGCTGCGCCAGATCCTCGATTGAATAGATGTCATGGTGCGGCGGCGGCGAG
Organism: Chelatococcus sp. YT9; assembly: GCF_018398315.1. Classification (NCBI taxonomy): domain Bacteria; kingdom Pseudomonadati; phylum Pseudomonadota; class Alphaproteobacteria; order Hyphomicrobiales; family Chelatococcaceae; genus Chelatococcus; species Chelatococcus sp. YT9. The sequence continues at coordinate 485,637 of NZ_JAHBRW010000001.1, read as the reverse complement.
ATCAGGCCGACGCCCGGCGTCGAATGGCGCACCTTGGCGATGATGGCATCGACCTTGTGGCCGGGCAACTGGCCGCCCTCGCCGGGCTTCGCCCCCTGCGCCACCTTGATCTGCATCACGTCGGAATTGACGAGATAATGCGCGGTGACCCCGAAACGCCCTGACGCGACCTGCTTGATGGCGGATCGCCTTGAACGGCCATCCGGCATCGGCAGGAAGCGCTCCGGTTCCTCGCCGCCTTCGCCCGTGTTCGACTTGCCGCCGAAGGAGTTCATGGCAATCGCCAGCGTCTCGTGCGCCTCGCGCGAGATCGAGCCGAAGGACATCGCTCCGGTGGTGAAGCGCTTGACGATCTCGGACGCGGGTTCGACCTCGTCGAGCGGAACAGGCTCATGCCCCAGCTCACGTGCGGTCTTTATGCGAAAGAGGCCGCGAATGCTGGTGGCGCGATTGCCCTGCTCATCGATGAGCTTGGCGAATTCCTGGTAGCGCTCGCGGGCATTGTGGCGCACAGCGTGCTGCAGTGTCGCCACCGTGTCCGGCGTCCAGACATGCGCCTCACCACGAAGGCGATAGGCATATTCTCCACCCACATCGAGAGCTGTGCGGTAGATCGGAGCGTCGCCGAAGGCATCGTGATGGCGCAACACGGTCTCTTCGGCGATTTCGGTAAGGCCGACGCCCTCGATGCTTGTCGCCGTGCCGAAGAAATACTGCTCGACGAAGTCGCTCCGCAGTCCGACCGCGTCGAAGATCTGTGCGCCGCAATAGGACTGATAGGTCGAGATGCCCATCTTCGACATGACCTTGAGCAGGCCCTTGTCGATCGACTTGATGTAGCGCTTGACGATCTCGTAAGCGTCGACCTCCTCGGGGAAGTCGAGAGCCTCGTGCATCGACAGCAATGTCTCGAAGGCGAGATAGGGATTGATCGCCTCCGCGCCATAGCCGGCAAGGCATGCGAAGTGGTGCACCTCGCGCGGCTCGCCGGTTTCCAGCACAAGGCCGACGGAGGTCCGCAGACCCTTGCGGATCAGATGGTGATGCACCGCCGCCGTGGCGAGGAGAACCGGGATCGCAATCCTGTCCGGCCCGATCATGCGATCGGACAGGATGATGATGTTGTAGCCGCCGTGAACAGCCGCCTCGGCGCGCTCGCACAGGCGCCCTAGCGCACCCTCTAGGCCGGTCGCGCCTTGGAGCGCCGGGAAAGTGATGTCCAGCGTCTTGGTGTCGAACCTGTCCTCGTAGTGGCCGATGCAGCGGATCTTCTCGAGATCCTCGTTCGTCAGGATCGGCTGGCGCACTTCGAGCCGCTTGCGGCGCGAGGTGCCCTCCAGGTCGAGGATGTTCGGCCGTGGCCCGATGAAGGACACGAGCGACATGACGAGTTCCTCGCGGATCGGATCGATCGGCGGGTTCGTCACCTGGGCGAAGTTCTGCTTGAAATAGGTGTAGAGCAGCTTCGACTTGGCCGACAGCGCCGAGATCGGCGTATCGGTGCCCATCGACCCCACGGCCTCCTGGCCAGTGACAGCCATAGGAGGCAGCAGGAGCTTGATGTCCTCCTGGGTGTAGCCGAAGGCCTGCTGGCGATCGATCAGGCTCACGTCTGTCCGGGATTCGCGCGCCTGCACGGGCGGCAGTTCCTCCAGGACGATCTGGGTCCGCTCCAGCCATTCGCCGTAAGGGTGGCGGGTGCTCAGTTCCTGCTTGATCTCCTCATCGGAGATGATGCGGCCCTTTTCCAAGTCGATGAGCAGCATGCGTCCTGGTTGAAGGCGCCACTTCTCAACGATCTTCTCTTCCGGAATGGGCAACACCCCCATCTCGGACGCGCCGACCACGAGGTCATCGTCGGTGACGAAATAGCGGGCAGGCCTCAGTCCGTTCCGGTCAAGGGTCGCGCCGAGCTGGCGGCCGTCGGTGAAGCAGATGGCGGCCGGACCATCCCACGGCTCCATCAGCGCCGCGTGATACTCGTAGAAATGCCGCCGCTCTTCACTCATCAGCGGATTGCCGGCCCAGGCCTCCGGCACGAGCATCATCATGGCGTGCGCGAGCGAATAGCCACCCTGCACCAGGAATTCGAGCGCATTGTCGAAACAGGCCGTGTCGGACTGGCCTTCGTAGGAGATCGGCCAGAGCTTTGCGATGTCATTGCCGAACAGGTCGGAGTCCACCGAAGCCTGGCGAGCCGCCATCCAGTTCACGTTGCCGCGCACCGTGTTGATCTCGCCGTTATGCGCGACCATGCGGTAGGGATGAGCGAGCGACCAGGTCGGGAAGGTGTTCGTCGCGAAGCGCTGGTGCACCAGGGAGATGGCGGATTGGAAGCGCGGGTCGTTCAGATCTGCGTAGTAGTCGCCGAGCTGGGTGGCGAGCAGCATGCCCTTGTAGACGAGGGTGCGTGACGACAGACTGACGACATAATAGCCGGCCGTGCTCACGTCCTTCATGTCGTAGATGGCGTTGGAAATCACCTTGCGGGCGATGAACAGGCGCCGCTCGAACTCGTCCTGGTCGGGGATGTCGGGTCCATGGCCGACGATGATCTGGCGATGGAGCGGCTCGGTCGGCTTGACCGTCTCGCCAAGGCCGGAATTGTCCACCGGCACGGTGCGCCATCCCAAGAACGAAAGCCCTTCCTCGGTGATCAGGCGCTCGACGATTTCCGTGACGAGGCGAAACCCTTCGGTGTCGCGGGGCATGAAGAGATGGCCGATGGCATATTCGCCTGGCTCAGGCAGCGTGATGCCGAGCCGCGCACATTCTTCCTGAAAGAACAGATGTGGGATCTGGACCAGCATGCCACAGCCGTCGCCGGCCTTGGGATCGGCGCCGACGGCGCCACGGTGGTCGAGATTCCTCAGGATCGACAGGCCGTGCTGTACGATCGCGTGGCTCTTGCGGTTCTTCATGTCCACTGCGAAGCCGACGCCGCAGGCATCGTGTTCGTTACGCGGATCATAAAGACCTTGCGCTGTCGGCATACCGTGATCAGCGGCCGACCGCGCTTGGTTCAGTGGCCACTTGGGAGTATCGCCCCCACGAAGTCTGTATTCGTTCACCATGGAAGACTTCCTCCCTCGACACTGCGTTAGTGCGCAGGACGACTTGAAATCCCAGTATAGGCCACCTGAGGCCCAGAGGGACGCAAGCCATCGACTTTTCGGGAGGTCCGGTCGCGCTGCGCGCCGCGTCCGCACCTCGGCGGGCGGCGACGAAACGTCGAGAGCCCGCTAGCCGCGCGTGAAGCGCGTAGCCGCTTTCTGGTCTCGTTTCGTTTTTACCGACCGTGCCATCGTCAAACCATCAACCGCTGTAGTTCGCTCGCAAGACAGAGCCTAATGGGACAGTATCACTGTCCTAACTCGTCGGAACATGCCAGATTTTTTTCCGCCGCACAAGCGCCCAATTAGGCGTGCGCATACACAAAGTTCTCCGATCGGCGTTGGGAACGAAATTTTGTGACCGTTTGCGCGCCAGTCGCAGAATGTTCATTCGTTCGCGTCCATTCGAAACTAGCCCTCAGTTGGCGCTTTTGCCACGCGGGTCGCACTCGCTATGCTGCTGAGGCCATGCGCTCGAGGAGAGAACGATCGTGAATTTCGGCAGTGACAATGTGGTGGGGGCGAGCTCCCGGGTGCTTGAGGCGCTGGTCGAGGCTAACCGAGGAACGGCAAGTGGTTACGGCACGGATGCGTTGACAGAAAGGGTCACTTCGCGCTTGTCGGCGATCTTTGAACGGGAGGTCGAGGTCTTTCTGGTAACGACCGGGACGGCCGCCAACGCGCTCAGCCTCGCCGCGATGACAGACCCGTGGGGCGCGGTGCTATGCCATGCTGATGCCCATGTTGCTACAGATGAATGCGGAGCCCCGGAATTCTTCACCGGCGGTGCGAAGCTCATCGGCCTGCCTGGTCTCTGCGGCAAGATGACGCCGACGACGGTTGAGGCTGCTCTGAGCGGCGGACATGCCCCGCCGCCCCACGCCGTCGTTCCGCAGGCTCTGTCGCTGACACAGGCCACGGAGGTGGGCACCGCCTATACGGCCCACGAGATCTCGGCGATCGCCGAGATTGCCCATGCCCATGGGCTTGGGGTTCATTTGGACGGCGCGCGCTTCGCCAACGCCCTGCTGCGCCTCGATGTTACGCCCGCCGCGATCACATGGAAGGCTGGCGTCGACATCATGTCTTTTGGCGCCACCAAGAATGGCTGTCTCGGCGTCGAGGCCATTGTGGTCTTTGACCGCGCCAGGGCACGCCATCTGGCGGAGCGCCGCAAACGATCCGGCCATCTCCTTTCCAAGGGGCGCTTTCTGGCGGCGCAGCTTGATTCCTATCTCGCCGGCGATCACTGGCTCGATCTCGCGCGTCATGCCAACGGAATGGCGGACAGGCTTGCGGACGGTCTCGCGGCGCGTGGCGCGCGAATCGCTCTGCCGGTGCAAGGCAACGAGGTCTTCGCGGTTCTTCCCCGAGCCATGCATGACGCGCTGCAGTCTAAAGGAGCGGTATACTATCGTTGGCCGGGCACAAGTGCACCGCCTGACCAGGCTCCTAGCGACGACGAAGTCCTGGTGCGGCTGGTGACCTCCTTCGCGACGACGGCCGAGGAGGTTGACGTGTTCCTCGAGGCTGCTGGTCATCGTGAATAAACTCTAAAGGCGCCGTATGCCCGCCTTAATCAATTCTAGAATCCGGCCCAACATCAGTATCGTGCGAGGTTAAATATGCCGGGCCAGAACACCGCCCAGCCGACCCTCCGTTCTGCACTGCCCGCCGCCTTTCTTGTGCGGTCAGCCGGCAAACGCCGATTTGGCAGAATGATCGCGTTCATCGCCCCAGCGGCCGTTGCGGCGGGGCTGTCCCTAGCGGCTGGCGTCCTGCCAGCTGCTGCACAATATTATTACGACAGGCCTCCTGGCTTCGAGGTGCCCATTCCGCCCGCCCCGGTGCCGGAAGCGCCCTGGGCGCGCCGCCCCTGGGCGCCCCCGCCCGGCGCCTATGACGACGACGCCATGCCACGCCGCGCTGTCGAAGCCAGTCTATCGCGGCAAGGTTTCTCCCTTGAAACGCCGCTGCGGCGTCGCGGTGACGTTTATATCGCGGAGGTCATGGATCGCCGGGGCACTATTCTGCGGCTCACGGTCGACGCCTATGAGGGAGTTATCATAAGTCGCCGGGTGATCGCCGAAGTCGTGCCGGATTGGGGTGAGCGGCCCAGAGCCCAGGCGCGTTGGCGCGACCCGGATTGGGATGACGATGCGTATGACAGCCGCGGCGGGGGGGACCAATACGCGGCACGCGAGCCGGATCCGCTGGTGATCCCGGCGCCTCCCATGCCGAAGGGAATTACCCCCAAGGCTACGTTGCCGAGGACCGCTCTACCGAAAATCCCTGTTCCGCCCGCTAGGCCTTCGGATCTCCAGTCCGATGCTGAGGAGGGCGACAGCGCGAAGCCGGCCTCGCCGCCGGTGGCACAAGCAACGCCTCTGCCGGCGGCGCCCGCTCCGGCGACGAAGTCCGAACCGGCTTCACCCGAGACGGTCGATATCGATCCACCCGATTTGCCGGAGGTCGGCGCGCCGTCATTCTGACGGTTGGACGATGTGGAGGGCAGAGCTTGCGCAAAAAAAGGCGCCTCGACGGAGGCGCCTTGAGGATTGGAGGTCTTGGTACAGGCAATCTTGGCTCAAGCGGACGGCGAAGCACCGTCCCGCCTGGTTGGCACCGGACGCCACGTCCGATGCCGGTTGACGCTTACGCCGCCACCTTCGGCTGCTCGATCACCTTGGGCTCGACGGATTTCGCCGTCTGCGAGGAGATCGGGATGAAGCGCGGCTTCTTGGCTTCCGGGATCTCGCGTACGAGATCTACGTGAAGAAGGCCGTGCTCAAGGAGAGCGCCCTTGACGAGCACATGGTCGGCGAGCTGGAAGCGGCGCTCGAAGGAGCGCGCGGCAATGCCCTGGTAGAGGACATCAGGTTTCTGTTCGCCTTCCGAGACCTTCTTTTCGCCGCGGATGGAGAGCGTGTTCTCCTTCACCTCAATGCTGAGGTCTTCATCCGTGAAGCCCGCGACGGCGACCGAGACGCGGTAGTCGTTCTCGCCGGTCCGCTCAATGTTGTAGGGCGGATAGGTCGATGCACTATCGACACCCGACGCCTGGTCGAGCAGCGAGAAGAGCCGGTCAAAGCCGACCGTGGAACGATAAAGGGGGGCAAAATCAAACTGACGCATAGCATATCCTCCTTAGAAGCGACATGCGGAGCACCCGCCGGTATGGCCGGGTGTCGCTCGTTATGCAGCCGCTGTCGGCCTGCATGACAAGGATTTGGGAAGGACGTTCTGGCATTTCAAGAGCTGTTGCGTGCTCTATCGTGGCCAGGCTGGCACGCGCGCGTTAGAATAGCGAAATCAGTAGGATACGGCTTGGTCTTGGTTGTTGAGAGGTCACCGTGGAGCTTTTCGCTACGCCCGACAATGCGATTCCGCCCGGTGCCGTCGTCACAACGGTGCCGACGAGCGACGGCGTGAATCTGCGTGTGGCGCGGTGGGCGCCGCGCGGGCGCAAGCGGCCCCGCGGAACCGTGCTCATTCTTCAGGGACGCGCTGAATTCATCGAGAAGTACTTCGAGACGGTGGGGGATCTCACACGGCGGGGCTTTGTCGTTGTGGCCTTTGACTGGCGGGGGCAGGGGGGATCTGACCACCAGCTTGCAAACTACCGCAAGGGCCATGTCGCTTCGTTCAGGCGCTACAGACGTGATCTGGACGCCGTGATCAACGAGATGCTCCTCATCCACTGTCCGGCGCCTTATTTTGCGCTCGCGCATTCGATGGGGGCTGCGATCCTCTTCGATGCGCTGAGTTCCGGCGAGGATCGCTTCGAGCGGACGGTGGCGCTTGCCCCCATGCTGGCGATCGCGCGGATCAGCCATCCCAGGGTGGTGCGCGGCCTTGCGGAAGGGCTTGGGTTCTTCGGGTTTTCCCGCTGGTTCATCCCTGGAGGCGGGGCGACACCACTTGGAACGAAGCCCTTCCTCGACAATCGCCTCACATCTGATCCCGTCCGCTACGGGCGGAACGCCGGTGTGGTCGCGGCCATGCCTGAGCTCGGGCTTGGTGATCCTACGATCGGCTGGGTGCGGGCAGCCTTCCGCTTCATGGCGGCCTTGAATACGCGCAAGAAGGCCGAGTCGATCACTGCGCAGGTGCTCGTGATCGCCGGGGGCGCTGACCCGGTGGTTTCGACTCCGGCCATCGAACGCTTCAGCCTGTATCTCAAATCAGGCCATGCGATCGTGTTGCCCGGCGCTCGTCACGAGCTTCTCATGGAGCGGGATGATATTCGCGAGGCCGTTTGGGCGGCATTTGACGCCTTCGTGCCCGGTACTGAGGATACCGGGCCGCTGACCTCTCAGGCCGACAGCAGCGACAGCGCCGCGGCGTGAATGCGGGGATCACCCGCGACGACGACGCTGCCTCCATCCGTTACAGGGCCGCCCTCCCAATTCGTCACGACGCCGCCGGCGCCTGTGATGATGGGGATGAGCGGGATGATATCGCAGGGTTTAAGGCCGGCCTCGATGACGAGGTCGATGTGGCCGGCGGCGACCATGCAGTAGGCATAGCAGTCATAGCCATAACGATGCAGCCGGCAGGCCTCCTCCACGCGCTTATAGGCCGTTAGCGTCTCGCCCTTGAACATATGGGGCGATGTGGTCGAGATCGTTGCCTCTGCCAGGCTTGGACAGGCGCGCGTCTTGAGGGCGCGATCGCCCGCCGGGCCGTGATACCGGGCACCTTGCCCATCGCCGACGAAGCGCTCGCCTGTAAAGGGCTGGTGCATGAGCCCGTAGACCGGCTGGCCCCTATGCTTCAGACCGATCAGCGTGCCCCATAGCGGCAGGCCTGAAATGAACGCCTTGGTCCCGTCGATCGGATCGAGCACCCAGACATATTCCGCGTCTGTTTCTTCCTCGCCGAATTCCTCACCGGAGATCCCGTGGGCGGGAAAAGTGGACTTGATCATCTGCCGCATGACGGCCTCTGCCGCCCGGTCGGCTTCCGTCACCGGGTCGAAGTCGCGCCCGTCCGACTTGTCATCCGCCCGGATCGCGGAACGGAAGAACGGCATGATCACCTGGCCGGAGCGGCTGGCGAGATCATCGGTAAAGCGGGCGATATCGACGACAGTCATTCTTGCGCCTCTGTCGGCTGGATTTGCCAATGGACTTTATACCGCGAGAGCCCACCCGCGAGGTCGGCTCACGGTGCGCCTCCCACTGAGTTTGAAGGACGGCTCGCCGGCAACACACACGATGTGACCCGCTTTAACCAGCTAAGCCTAAGACAGTGAATTCCTTTTTTAAGGATGTGCGCAAAAGTTTCGACAAGGCCCTTGTTTTTTGTGCGGTGCGATGGCATATTGTTGCAGTGCGGTACGGCAGCTGAGGTTGCTGTCCCGCTGCCCTCCTTGGGCGTTTCCTCCCTAGACTTGGGCCGCGCACGCAAGTGGGCGGCCTTTTTTCTTGTCGCACAAGTTTTGCGCATGGCTCTCGTCCGCAGCAGCGCTGTGTGAGCCGGCAGGAGCTTCGGGCGAGGCTTTTTATTCAGCCGCGATGGCGCGGGGCGCCAAATCGTCCGGAAGTGCAGCCAACACCTTGATCAAGACCTGCTTCAAGTCCGTGGCGACTTTCTCGAAATCCGTCGAGCGCTCCAGCGTCCGCTCGTTCATGTAGAGCGCCCGGTTCGTTTCGATCTGGAGCGCATGGCGGCGGGCATTCGGCTCGCCATAATGCTCTGTGATGAACCCGCCCGCGTAGGGCTTGTTGCGCACGACGCGATAGCCGCGCCCTCGCAGTTCTTGTTCGACTCGTTGCGTGACGCTGCTCGCGCAACTCGTGCCGTAGCGGTCTCCGAGGACGAAATCCGCCCGAAGCGGCTCCTCGCGCGAAGCGCCGACCGACGGCATGGAGTGGCAATCCACGAGGAGAACGCTGCCAAACTGTCGCAGAGTACGCGACATCAGCTGTCGCAGGGTGCGGTGATAAGGCTTGTACAACCACTCGATCCGCCGCAAAGCCTCACTGACGGCAAGCTTCTCCCGATAGATCTCCTGACCGTCGCCGACGATGCGGGGCACGGTGCCGAGGCCGCCTGCGACGCGCAACGAACGCGTGTTGGCGAAGGGCGGCAAGCGGCCCTCGAACATCCGCGGGTCGAGCTCGTAGGGCTCGCGATTGACGTCGAGATAGGCGCGCGGGAAGCTCGCGCTCAGGAGTGGTGCGCCAAGATCCACCACGGCACCGAAGAGAGCGTCCACATGGGTGTCCTCGGAACGGCGCAGGCTGAACGGATCGAGCCGCGCGGTCGCAAGGAAGGCCTTCGGGTAGATGCGGCCGGAATGGGGGGCGTTGAAGACCGCAGGTACGGTCTGCTCCCGAGGCTCCATGACCTGAAAGGGCGATTCGAATTCCGGTTCGACAGGGTAGGACATGCCAACAATCAATTGTTAGGTCAGAAGCGCATCGCAGCGTCACCAATTTGGCTTTTTTGGGCCTGCATGTCCATTGAAGCCCTGGTCCTTCACCGCCTGTTTACGTCAGCGCGGCTTTATGGAGGAAACGTGGTTCGAGGTAATGCGTATTGAACGCCATGAACAAAATTCTTCTCGCAGAAGATGACAACGATATGCGGCGCTTTCTGGTGAAGGCTCTCCAGAACGCCGGATATGACGTCGCTTCCTTCGACAACGGCCTTTCAGCCTACCACAGGTTGAGGGAGGAGCCTTTCGAGCTTCTTCTGACCGACATCGTCATGCCGGAGATGGACGGCATCGAACTGGCGCGGCGCGCGACAGAACTCGATCCGGATATAAAGGTGATGTTCATCACCGGTTTCGCGGCGGTCGCCCTCAATGCCGACTCGCAGGCTCCGAAGGAGGCCAAGGTGCTTTCCAAGCCCTTCCACCTGCGCGAACTCGTCAACGAGGTGGAGAAACTTCTGGCCGCTTGAGTGGACGTTCCACAGGCCTGCCACAAAAGCTTCATCAGGAGCGTTTGGGTGGCTTGCGCTTCCGATCATGTCGAGCTATATCGGCGGCCTCGGATGTGACCCGTACACATCTTCCGGCAAGCGGGCCGGGCCTTCCAGCCCTACCGTTTCCGGTTTCGCCGGTGTTTCCCCTCTTGCGCGCCTCTTGGGTGCCGCATAAAAGGGGCCAGCAGGTGGCGAACCAGTCACTCGTCTGCTCGGGTCGGCCACCAGGCTGATTTTTGTGGACTTAGGGCGCGTAGCTCAGCGGGAGAGCACTACGTTGACATCGTAGGGGTCACAGGTTCGATCCCTGTCGCGCCCACCATCACTTTCATTGGCCACGTCGCGGGAGCTTTGCTTCCAAGGCTGGCTTGTCGGAGACCACGGACATGAAAATCCGCAACTCGCTCAAATCGGTCCGCGGCCGTCATCGCGACAACCAGCTCGTGCGCCGCAAGGGCCGGATCTACGTCATCAACAAGACTCAGAAGCGCTACAAGGCTCGTCAGGGCTAATCGCGTTTCGGCTTATTGCTGTCGCTAAGCTTGAGGTGCCCGACCAAATGGTCGGGCTTTTTGCGTTTCCGGCAGGGGCCACTCACACACTCGTGCGAGGGGACGCGCTGGCGTGGTTTTGACCCGGGCGGCCTTCGGGCCTACATTGATGCCATGCGGAATGCGTCCTTTCATCTCGCGACGGCTTTTGGTGCGTCCCTTCTTATCGCGGCCCTCGCGCCGCTAAGCGGCCTCGCTCAGGCGGATGCAGGCCGGCCGGGAGGGGGGGAACCCGTGCCCCCCGGAGCCTCGGCTGATGCGCCCCCCTCGGATTCGCGGCGGGCGATGCTCGATGAGCTGTTTGCGCGTTTGGCAGCGTCGCAGGATGAAGAGGAAACCAAGGGCATCACACGGCTCATCGAGCGGCGGTGGCTGCAATCGGGCAGCGATACGGCCGACCTCCTCATGAGCCGCGCCATTGCGGCCGCTAGTGCCGACAAGGATGAACTGGCGATCGAGTTGCTCGACCGTGTGGTTGTTCTCCAGCCGAATTGGGCGGAAGCCTGGAACAAGCGGGCGGTGGTCTTCACGTCGCTGGGCGACGACGAGCGGGCTATCCTCGATCTGCGCCGCGCCGTTGCGCAGGAACCACGCCATTTTACGGCCTGGACGGGTCTTGGTGTTCTATTCCGCAAGGCCGGAGACAAGAAGAGTGCTCTGGCCGCCTTTCGGCAGGCGCTGGCGATCGCGCCACACCTGCCCGATGTCGAGAAGCTGGCCGCACAGCTCGAGATCGAGGTCAACGGCCGCGACATCTGATCGTCGCAAGTTGGTCTGCCAGCCGGAGCACCAGCAAATTATCTCAGAAACAGCGGATATGCCTCAATCTAAGATGACCACGCTCTAGGCGCTGCCGTCGGCGCCTATGAAAGCGATGCGGAGCGTGTTGGTCGCGCCGGGATGGCCGAAGGGGATGCCGGCTGTGACGATGACGCGCTGGCCTTTCTCCGCGAAGCCCTCCTCGCGGGCGAGGCGGCATGCCCGGTCCGTCATATCGTCCAGGTTCCGGGCATCATCCGTCACGAGGGCATGTACCCCCCAGGCCACCGCCAGTCGGCGAGCAGCGTTGATATTGGGCGTCAGCGCGAGCACGCTGGTCGCCGGCCGCTCGCGTGAGATGCGCAGACCCGTTGTGCCGGAGGAGGTCCACGCAATGATAGCCTTGAGCCCCAGCGTCTCGGCGATGCTGCGCGTGGCGTTAGCGATAGCGTCGGCCGCAGTCGCCTCAGGCTCCGTGCGCTGGTTGTGGATGATGGTGCTGTAGTTCGGGTCGGCTTCCACTTCTTCCGCGATGCGGTTCATGGTGGAAACCGCCTCCACGGGATAGTCGCCCGATGCGCTTTCGGCGGACAGCATGACGGCGTCGGCGCCTTCAAAGACGGCGGTCGCTACGTCGGAGACCTCCGCGCGGGTGGGCACGGGGGTCGTGATCATCGATTCGAGCATCTGTGTTGCGATGACGACTGGCTTGCCTTGGGCGCGCGCCGAGCGCGTGATCAGCTTCTGGATCCCTGGTACCTTTTCGAGTGGCATCTCGACGCCCAGGTCGCCGCGCGCGACCATGAGGCCATCAGAGGCCTCGATGATCTCGGCGAGGCGTGCGACGGCCTGCGGCTTCTCGATCTTGGCCATCACGAGGGCGCGCCCGCGCGTGACCTTGCGCACCTCCGCGATATCTTCTGGCCGCTGAACGAAAGACAGCGCGATCCAGTCGACCCCCACATTCACAGCCGCCTCGAGATCCGACTGGTCCTTTGCTGTCATGGCGGACACGGGGATAGTCGTGTCAGGCAGGCTGACACCCTTGCGGTTCGAAATCTTGCCGGCGACGAGGACACGCGTGGTCGCTTTGCCCTTGGCGACGCTCTCGACGACCAGTTTGATCTTGCCATCATCGATCAGGAGCGTGTGACCCGGCTCCAGGGCCGCGAGGATTTCCGGATGGGGCAAGTGGACGCGCTTGGCGCTGCCCGGCTTGTCGTTGCCGTCCAGGACGAAGGTATCACCCTGCTTCAGCACCTCCGAGCCGTTCTCGAACATGCCGATGCGCAGCTTCGGCCCTTGCAGGTCGACGAGGACACCGACCGGCCGGCCGAATGTCTGCTCCACGGAGCGGATGTCGGCCACGCGCTTCGGCAGGTCCTCGCGGGCGGTATGGCTCATATTGATGCGGAAGATGTCGGCGCCTGCCTGGAAAAGGCGGGCGATCATCGCAGGATCATTGGACGCAGGCCCGAGTGTCGCTAGGATCTTTACGCGGCGCATGCGTCTCATTGCGGTCTGCTCCCAGGTCTGTTCGCGTCGGTGAGTTGTACCGTCCAGCTCTTCTGCTGCCCTGTATCGACTTCAAAGAAGCCGTTGCGATCGAAGCCGCGCGCCAGGCAATCCTCCGTCCCGCGAACGCTGAACTCTCGTTCGCGCGTGCAGAGGAACGATTGGCCGGTCCACTCGCCGCCCCGGTCATAATCGACGGCGTAAACATAGTAGAAGCGCGCCGCCAAAGGACCGCGCAGGAGGGTCTGGCAACTGCGCACACCAAGATTCCACCATCCCTCGCTCACCCAGCCCTGGCCGTCACGATAGCCCAGCGCCACGCCGACGCGACTCGACGTCATGTTGCATAGCCGCAGATCCGCCTTCGCCGGACTCGCCAGCGCGATTGCACCCATGCCTAGGCACAGCGGTACCAGGAGGCCCCGAACAATGGACAGATAAGGAAGTTTCATGGCGAAGCAGTGACTTTCTGATATGCCCCATGTGCCTGCTTTCGCGCTGTCATGTCAACGCGGGCGCAGCAGGGTTCGGGGCTTGCGCGGAGCCGGTCGTCAGGGCCTCTGCGGGATAGAAAAGCATTCCGGCGGCGTTATGGCACTCGCTGCCTTCTCTGGCCTGTGGCACTGTGTCCGGCGTGCCACCAATTTTTCAATGACATCGATCGTGAACTCACCTTTCATGCCGGGCCCGCTTGCTGCCGGCGAACATCCCATCGAACGCATAGCTGGTAATATCGCGAGCGGCGTCCTCGTGCTCTGCGATCATGCCACCAACGCCATCCCACCCGAATATGGCAACCTCGGCATGCCGCCGGCGGAACTCGCGCGGCACATCGGCTATGATATCGGTGCCGCCATGGTGGCTCGCAGGCTGGCGGCTCGCCTGGATGCGCCGGCGCTGCTCACGGATTTCTCCCGGCTCCTGATCGATCCCAATCGTGGGCTCGATGATCCGACGCTGGTGATGCGACTGTCCGATGGGGCCATCGTGCCGGGAAACGCCCGTATCGATCACGACGAGATCGCGCGTCGTGTCGCGCGTTTCTATCGACCCTATGACATTGCTATCGCGGCGGCGATTGACGCTTCGATCGCGCAGGGTGTAGTGCCGGTCGTCATCTCAATCCACAGCTTCACGCCAATCTGGCGGGGTAGGCCGCGCCCGTGGGAGGTCGCTGTGCTGTGGGACGCTGATCCCCGCTTGCCGCTGCCCTTGATCGCGGCCCTGCGCCGGGCAGGGGATCTGACAGTGGGTGACAATGAACCGTACGACGGCGCTTTGGCCGGAGATGTGATCGCTCGGCATGCGACAGCACGTGGCCTTGCCAACGCGCTGATCGAGGTGCGGCAGGATCTCATTGCGGACCGGGAGGGTGCCGAGGCGTGGGGTGACAGGCTTGCAGCGGTGATCGCGCCGCTCCTTCCAGCCCTTTCCGCGATGGGTATTGCGCATTACCCCAGCCGCGCCCTGACGCGAGAGCCCCCGTTGCGGTTAGGCTGAGCGTAGCGCACGCGACGACGATGGTTGGGAAATCATCAACCATTATTCGCCCATGGTTCTGGTGTTTTCCAATTGCCGGTAAACGGGGTAATCGTTCCAGCCACAGCGTGGCTCGGCTTGTGGTGAGCCGCGACCCTCTCTTTTTTGACCAAGGATATGGTGACACAAACATGGTGACAGATGTTGCGGACTCGGGCGTTGCCGCCGAGGAACTAAAGCAGTTCATCGAGCGGATCGAACGCCTCGAGGAGGAAAAGGCGGCGATCGCGGGCGACATCAAGGAAGTCTATGGTGAGCTGAAGGGCAGGGGGTTCGACGCCAAGGCCGTGCGCAAGCTGGTGGCTTTGCGCAAGAAGCCACCGGAGGAGCGTGCCGAGGAAGACGCTATTCTCGAGCTTTATATGCAGGCCCTGGGCATGCAGGGCTAGGCTGAGACGACAAGCGCTTCCACGTGAGGCGCTGGGCTTGTCCCGGACATCTCAGTGGTTTGGCGCCCTTTTCCGGGTAAGCGGAACTCGGCTGTTGCCGAGTTCCGGACCGGCTGCCGAAACGGGGGCATCCGATTTCCGGACCAAAGCGAGGTCACGGCCGCGAGACCCCGTGGGCGAGCCCTACTCCCGAGTGACTTTATAGGGGGCAGGCGAGGGAGGACTGACCTCCGGCAGAGCCGCTTATCGCGTCGAGAACTGCACCGTATCGAGCGGCTTGACCGCCGGTCCGCTGAAACGCGTGATGCTGAGGTCGTCGCCGGATTTCTGCGCAAAGGAATTTGCCACGACCTGTGCCGGCTTCTGCGCAACGGGCCTGTCGGCCACAGCCACAAGGCGCGGCTGTGCGACAACGACTGTTGGCTTGTTCGCCAGACGCGTGTGCGTGATTTCAGCCCGGAACAAGGGCTGCAGGGGATTGGCGGGCTCGGCCGGTTGCCGTGCCTGGCTCGTCGAGGTCTGCTGGCTAGACGTCTCGTTCTCGATCTGCGCAGTCCGTACTGCTTGAGGCGCGGCAGGGCGTGTCGGCGGGGTAGGATGCGAGACTGGCGCGAAGGACATCACCATCGGCGCAGCCGCGGGTGAAGCTTCCGCCGCGGTGATAGGCGCGATGGCTGCAAGCGCGATCTGAGCTTCGGAAGGCTTCTGTGGAGCCGCGGGCGTTGCGTCAGCCATCGCCTGCATAGCCGGGCGCGCCGGTGGCAACGGCAAGGCGACCAGCGTCGATGCGGTTACAGCAGGAGCCGCTGCCTGGGCGGCCGTTTGCACGGCCGCATTCGCCTCGCTCGGCCGTTGGGGCGGCAGCGGAATATTGGCGAAAGATGGCGTGGGCGGCGGAGCCAGAGACGCGACCGCTTGGCTGGACGTGGGCGGCGTCAGATCGTCCGGACGCGCGACAGGAAGCTGCGCCGGGATGATCGGCGCGGCGGCGCGCGGGTTGGAGAGCGCGTTAAGCTCAAGCGGCTGCTGCAACATGGCCGGCTGCGTCACGCGCGGTGGTGTAGGGACTGCGGCCGCAACTTGCACGGGTGCGGATTGTGGGACCTGCTGAGCGGGTGCGGGCTGCGCCCGCTGAGCTGCTGCCGTGGATTGCGGCCGATTGGCCGATTGCAGGAAGAAGCTCGTCGTGCTCGCGTTGTCGCTGCTGGCGTAGGCCACCTGTTGCTGGGCGGCAGGCTGGGGAGCCGGCTGGCGAGCTGCCACCACAGTGCGGCGCGGGGTACGCGCCGGTGCGACGACCTCCTCGTCTTCCTCCTCATCGCCACCGAACAAGGCTGCCCACAAGCTGCGGCGACGTCCTGTCGAAGCGCTTGCGTCGGCATAGGCAACGCCGGCCACGCGGTCGCCGCGCGCTGCGATGTCCGCGACGGCTAGGTCATAACCAGCCATAGGCTTGCCATCAGCGGGGATGTGGACGGTGCGGCCATCGGGGAAGAGCTGAGCGAGCTGGACACGCGGCATGCGCGGCCACGAGCGCACGCTTCCCGTATCCAGATGCACGAAAGGCGTGTTCGGATAATAGCCGACCCCGCCGCGCTGCAGACGCATGCCAATGGCTCGAACCTTAGCCATGCTGACGTCAGGCAGGTTGAAGTCGATTGCCTTGCCTTCCATGTGCTGGCTGTTCTTGGCGACAGCGCTGGAGCGGCGGCGCAGCATGGCATTCGTATCGGGCGACCGATAGGCTGAAAAAACCTGGATCGCGCTGTTGGAGCCCACCTCCCGATGGACGGACCACAGGATGTCGAAAAGCTTCGGATCCATGGTCGTGGTGTCTTGGTTGCGCCAGTCCCGCAGCAGATGATTAAGCTGCCGCAGCGCGTCCCGATCATAGGAGCCGTTGCGACGGAAGGTGACGGTCAGTGATTCGCCGGAATGGGCATGGACCAGGGAAATCGTGCGGGTATCGCCGTTCGCCACAGCATTTTGCAGACCAGAAGTGCCGGCAATCAGGGCGCTGCCCGCGGCGACCAAGCCGCAGATCAAACGAGACAGTCGGCGCCACCGAGTGGCCTGTTCTGGGTGAACAAGTCGCAAAAGTGAACTCGTCTGTTGCGAAGCCACAATCGCCCGCGTCGGTTGCGACGCAGATGGAGAACTGTGGCGGCTGAACAATAGGCGGAGACTCTTGCCGAGAAGACTTAATGGCAGGTTAACTGCAGCTTGCAGGTTGAGCAAGATGCCGCTTCGTCGGGCAACAGACGTTGAAAAAAAGCCTTTTTCAAGGCCGACGCCTTCTCAGTGCCGCTTAATCGACAAAACGATTCGCCCGGAGTGGCAGAGTGATTCGCGATCGCCAGCCGGCGAATTGTTTGGTTCGAATTGTTCTGGTTCTCTGTGTCAGCATCAGCTTCATTCGATTGGTCACGGACGCCACATCTCGGCTCCGTGGGCTGTCATCCTGGTCTAGGCCCCACTATGTGGCCCATTGCGGAGGTACGGGGAAACAATGAAAGTCCGCTTTGGTCGCTACACTGCATTTGTCCTGTGCGTGTTGGGTTTCTTCTTCACGCTATGGCTGATGCCCGACAATCTCTGGGGCTTTATTCTGCTTACTCTGTTCACCGCGCTCTCGTTGCTGGGAATATGGGATCTCGTCCAGAAGCAGCATTCAGTGCTGCGCAACTATCCCGTCATCGGCCACGTTCGGTGGCTGGTCGAGATGATTCGGCCGGAGATCCGCCAGTATCTTCTGGAAAGCGAGACAGAGGCCGCCCCCTTTTCCCGCGCGCAGCGCTCGCTGGTTTACCGGCGCGCGAAGGAGGCGCCGTCCGACCATCCCTTCGGAACGCTGCTGGACGTCTATGCCAATGATTACGAGTTCATCCAGCAATCTCTGACGCCGGTTGAAACCCCAGATCCCAGGAAATTTCGGATCACCATTGGCAACGACCAATGCAGCCAGCCCTATTCGGCGAGCGTTTTCAACATCTCGGCCATGAGCTTCGGCGCCTTGTCCGCCAACGCCATCCGTGCGCTGAACAAGGGTGCGGCGCTCGGTGGCTTCTATCACGACACCGGAGAAGGCAGCATCAGTCCCTATCACCGCGAGTACGGCGGCGATATCGTATGGCAGGTCGCCAGCGGCTATTTCGGCTGCCGGGACAGGGACGGCCGGTTCGATCCGGAGCGGTTCGCAGCGCAGGCCAAGGCGCCACAGGTCAAGATGATCGAGCTTAAGCTCAGCCAGGGTGCCAAGCCGGGACATGGGGGGGTTTTGCCTGGGGCCAAGGTTACTCCGGAGATCGCGGTCACGCGCGGCGTGCCGGTCGGCATCGACTGCATTTCACCAGCGCGCCATTCGGCTTTCAACACGCCGTTGGAGATGATGGCGTTCCTTCAGACCCTCCGGGAACTCTCGGGCGGCAAGCCTGTCGGCTTCAAGCTCTGCATTGGCCTTCCCTGGGAATTCATGGCTATCGTCAAGGCGATGCGCGTGTCGGGGATCGTACCCGACTTCATCGTCATCGATGGCGGGGAGGGAGGTACAGGTGCCGCGCCCGTCGAATTCAGCGATCACATCGGCGTTCCCATGCGTGAAGGCTTGCTGTTCGTGCATAACACCCTGGTTGGCGCCGGACTGCGGGATAAGATCCGGATCGGCGCTGCCGGAAAGCTCGTGAGCGCTTTCGACGTCGCCGCGGTTCTCGCCATCGGCGCTGACTGGGTGAATTCCGCCCGCGGGTTCATGTTCGCCCTCGGCTGCATCCAGTCCCTGAGCTGCCATACCAACCGTTGCCCCGTCGGGGTCGCCACCCAGGACGTGAAGCGCAGCCGGGCGCTTGTCGTCCCTGACAAGGCTGAGCGCGTCAGGAGTTATCACGAGCGCACGGTTCAGGCGCTAGCGGACATGCTCGGGGCTGCCGGGCTCAGCCACCCCGACGACCTGCGCCCGCACCATCTGGTGCACCGGATCAGTTCCACCGAGCTCAGGCAGTTCGATCGCATGCACTATTTCGCGGAGCCGAACGACCTCATCGAACGACGGGCCGCAGCGACATTCTATCAAGACAACTGGGATATGGCGCAGGCCGGGAGCTTCGCCCGGGCCTGACAAGCGGGGTCTGCGCAGGGCGTTGGCCGGCTCGACGCAGAGGGCAGCGCCGGCCCGAGCTCGGGGTGCTTAGCCGGTGATATCGAGAGCCTGCTTCATGCGGCGATCGAAGCCGTAGATGTCATTGCGCGTCGTCACGCGGCCGGTTTTATCCACCGAGAGGGTGAAATAGACGAGGTGGATCGGGAGGGGCTCCTGGAGCTTGATCAGCCGCTCGCCCTTGCCGATGAGCTTGCGCATGCGCTGCTCAGGCCAATCCTTGCCCAACACGAACTCGGCAAGCCTGAATGGTTGCTCCACACGCACGCAACCGTGGCTGTAAGCGCGCCGCTCTGTGTTGAAAAGGCTACGGTTCGGCGTGTCGTGCAGATAAACCGCATGGTCGTTCGGAAACATGAACTTGATGTAGCCGAGCGCATTGCGCTCGCCGGGCGGTTGCCGCACCGAAATGGAATTCCCGCGCCGGATCACCTGGTAGCCGCGGCGCGCTGCATAGTCCGGGTCCTTGGCAAGAGCGGGGAGAAATTCCTTGCGCAGGATCGAGGGCGGCACATTCCAGTAGGGATTGACGATGACGTGCTGCATCACATGGGAGAAGACCGGCGTCGGCGACTCCGGCTTGCCGACGATCACCCGCGTCGTGAGTTCGACCTCTCCGTCTTTGATGAGATCCATGCTGTAGGCAGGGATGTTCACGATCAGGTAGCGGTCGGAAAAGGTGGCCGGCAGCCAGCGCCACCGCTCCATATTGACGAGGATGTCCGCTTCGTTGAGCCGTTGTGTTGACGGGGGCGACATTGCCGCCACCGTCTGGCGATTCAACACGCCGTTCGCGGGTAGGCCGTTTTCCTTCTGGAACGTGGCCACAGCCGCTGCGACACGCTCGTCATAGGCAATCGCGTCATTGCCCTCCAAGCCGAAACGGGCTCGTACCAGCGCCACGCGCGGATCACGCATGCCGACCCTCAGCGCGGGGCCCTGCGGAACACGGACCATCGGCGTGGTGGGATGCGCTGCGCGAATCTCCGCGAGCTTGGCCTTGAGGGCTTGATAGCCGGGCTGCGGCGGGTTGTAGCCGGCGAGCACTTTCCCTGTGTCGGCGGCGTCCGCCAAGCGACGCAACACCTCGTCCGCGCCGGGCAGATCCAGGGTCGGCGTCATCAGCGCTGAAATGCGGCGCGGGTTAAGGCGGCCCCCACGCGCGTCGCGGGCATAAGTGACGGCAAGTGCCGAAAGCTTCAGGTCCGCTTCCGCGAGCGCCTCCGTGCGATCGGCCTTCGGAAGGACATTGATGATCGGGATCGGGTAATCGGCTGCGTCCAGGCCATCTTCCCCGGCCTTTTCAAGCGTCGCTATCAAGGCGCGGGCACCAGCCGTCCAGGTGTCGCCGTTCAGCCATAGCGGCATGAAGGCGCGCTCGGCGTAAAAAGCGCCGATGGCTTCGCGTTCCGCTTTGCCGAGCCGCGTGGGTCCGGGGACCGGCCTCGTCTCGAGATATCCCGCGATAGGACCCTTGGTCTCGGCAGGAATGGAGACGACCACGTCAGGGACGGTAATCTCCGGAAAGACTACGGCGGAGCTGTCCTCAGGTGTGGCGAGGGAACCGGTGGGCATCCCGTCGCTCTGGCTTGCAGGCTCGCTTTCCGGCTCAACATGGAATAGCTCGGGCTTCGCCATCACGCCCACGCTCGAGGCGGATTGGGCGGAGACCTCGCGCCGCAGTGCGGCGGGTAGATGGTTTGCCGGCGCCAGTTCGCTGACAGACGAAACGGAGGGCGGCGCAAGTGTCGCGGCATTATCGGTGACGGCCGGCGGCACATCCTGGGCGAAAGCCTGGGACGTCATGGCGGGGACTATGGACAGACCGAGGCCGAGGCTTCCGAGACCGAGTATCAAAGTCCCGGTGCAAACAATCCGCATCGCAGCATCCCTATCAGCGCGACCATCACGATCGACGCGACTGAGAAAAGTTTCATGGCGGTATCCAGGGAGCGTGACAACCCGCTGGAGGCCGGTCGGCGGGGTTTGGTGCAAACTGCCGGCGCGCCGTGTCGAAAGGGACACATTCCCTAGCCTGGGTCGGTGGCCGGCTCGCCCCCGTCAACGTTGTCCAATAACCCCATATCCTTGAGTTTTCGGTAAAGCGTAGAGCGACCAATTCCGAGTTTCCGCGAAACTTCGGACATGTGACCGCGATAATGGCGGAGGGCGAAGCGAATGGCTTCTGCCTCAACTTCTTCGAGGGGCCTGAGCTCGCCCTGCCCATCGAGCAGTGCGATCGCGCTGGGGTCGCGAACCTCCACGCGCACGACCTCCTTCAACGGGGGCGCGGCTGGCACGGCCTCAGCAGGCGGGGCGGGCGGAACGCGCACCTCGAATCCTTCCATCTGGGCAGCGATCTGCGGGAACTCCGCCATCGTGAGTTCATCTCCATCGGCAAGCACGACGGCGCGGAACAGCACGTTTTCGAGCTGGCGAACATTGCCGGGCCAGGTGTAGCGGGTGAGCATGTCCAGCGCGTCCTGGGAAAGGCCGCGTACGCGCTTGCCTTCCTCCGCCGCGAAACGCGCCAGGAACGTCATGGCAAGACCCGGGATGTCCTCTGGTCGCGACCGGAGCGGCGGCAGCGTCATGGGAAAGACATTGAGACGATAATAGAGATCCTCACGGAACTGGCCGCGTTTGACGAGATCGAGGAGGCTCTTGTTGGTCGCGGAGATCAGGCGGATATCAACCTTGATCGACTTGCGTCCGCCGACGGGGTCGACCTCGCCCTCCTGAATGGCGCGGAGCAGTTTCACCTGGGCATCCAGGGGCAGCTCGCCGATTTCATCAAGAAAGAGCGTGCCGCCGCTCGCCTCGACGAACTTGCCGACATGCTTGTCGGTCGCGCCGGTGAAGGCTCCCTTTTCATGGCCGAACAGGATGGACTCAACGAGATTTTCCGGGATGGCGCCGCAGTTCACGGTAACGAACGGCTTGCCCCGACGCTCCCCGGACCCCTGAATGGCCCGCGCCATGACTTCCTTGCCGACGCCCGATTCCCCCTCGATCAGCACGGGAATCATCGAGCGCGCGGCACGCTCGGCGAGCCGGAGCGCGCGCCCCATGTCGGCGCTGCGGGTCGTGATGTCCTTGATCGACAGCGCGCCCGCGGCGCGCCTCGACATACGCCGGATTTCGCTTTCGAGCGCTCCGGTTCGCAGCGCATTCTTGATGGAGAACTGGAGGCGCTCGGCGCCGACCGGCTTCACGACGAAGTCGGCAGCACCGGCGCGCATGGCCGAGACCACCGTTTCAATCGAGCCATGGGCCGTTTGCACGATGACCGGGACGTCGATCCCGCGTTCGCGCATCGCGCTTAGAACACCCATGCCGTCGAGATCCGGCATCACGAGGTCGAGCACAACGAGATCAAAGGGGGACGCCGTTTGCTCGCTCAGCTTGTCCAGGGCCGCTTGCCCCGTTTCGGCGATCGCCGCCTCATAGCCGAAGCGGCGGACCATCGCTTCGAGAAGGCGCCGCTGTACAGGGTCGTCATCGACGATGAGGATGCTCGTCATGCAGGCCGTTTTTGGTTGGAGGAGAGCGGGAATGGACGCATGGCCCGTGGCGATACCCCCTGGGCCATGCAACCCTGATGTGAAGTCGGGGATCGAGGAGAAGGCGTTGCGCGCAAGCCCGCCCACGCAAGCATCTTTCCCCGGCTCTCGACTGCTGCCGAATCGTGCTGTGTCGTTTCGAGCCAATGCTCCACATCAAATGTAAAGCTCTTGTTAATGACGCGTACGAAAACCTTGGCTGATCAATCGCAACGTCTCAGCCATTGATCAAAAGGTCCGCGGACCCCAATTATTAAGACCTGTTTGGCACCCTGCGCGCGCTTGTGGCGCTAACGGCGGCCACACTCCAAAAGCCTCTAGGAAAGAGAGACGATGTCGACTGTGAATGCCGTGGACCAGCTGCCGGAATGGGATCTGTCGCAGCTTTATCCGGGTCTCGACTCGCAGGAGTTTGCCGCGGATCTTGCGAAGGCTGGCACTGAGAGCAAGGCATTCGCCGACACTTATCGTGGGAAGCTCGATGCGCTAGCCCGGGGCCCTGATCCAAGTGCGGCACTCGCGGAGCCGCTCAAAGCCTATGAGGCGCTCGAGGATCTACTTGGGCGGATCATGGCCTATGCCTCGCTCGTCTATGCCGGCGATACAACCGATCCGGTCCGCGCCAAATTCTATGGAGATACCCAGGATCGCCTGACGACGGCCAGTTCCGACCTCCTGTTCTTCACGCTGGAGCTCAACCGCATCGACGAGGCGGTGTTGGCCGAGGCCATGAAGGATGGTCCGCTTGCCCATTGGCGCCCGTGGATCGAGGACATCGCCAAGGACAAGCCTTACCAGCTCGAGGATAAGCTTGAGCAGGTGTTCCACGAGAAGTCCGTGACCGGGCGGGGTGCCTGGAACCGCCTGTTCGACGAGACCATGTCGTCGTTGCGTTTCAAGCTCGATGGGCAGGAGCTGACCCTCGAGCCGACCTTGAATCGCCTGCAGGATCCGGACGGCGAGGTGCGCAAGCGCGCCGCTGACGCGTTGGCGGAGGTATTCAAAGCCAACCTGCGGACCTTCGCGCTGATCACCAACACCCTTGCCAAGGACAAGGAGATCTCGGATCGCTGGCGCGGCTTTTCGGGCGTGGCCGACTCGCGCCACCTCGCCAATCGCGTCGAGCCCGAGGTCGTCGAGGCGCTGGTCACGGCCGTGCGCGAGGCCTATCCGCGCCTCTCCCACCGCTATTACGCGCTGAAGGCGCGTTGGTTCGGCATGGATGCGCTGAACCACTGGGATCGCAACGCGCCCTTGCCGAAACTCGACCTGCCCGCGATCCCGTGGTTACAGGCGCGGGATACGGTCCTCGGCGCCTATGGCGATTTCTCCCCGCGCATGGCGGATATTGCCCGGCGCTTCTTCGACGAGCGCTGGATCGATGCCCCTGTGCGCCCGGGCAAGGCGCCGGGCGCTTTCGCGCATCCGACCGTCCCCTCCGCGCATCCCTATGTGCTGCTCAACTACCAGGGCAAGCCGCGGGATGTGATGACGCTGGCGCATGAGCTTGGCCATGGCGTCCACCAGGTGCTGGCAGCCCCGAACGGCGCGCTGATGGCGCCGACCCCCTTGACCCTGGCGGAGACGGCCTCTGTTTTCGGCGAGATGCTGACCTTCCGCAAGCTCCTCGCCGCCACTACGGAGCCGCATCAGCGCAAGGCGATGCTGGCGGCGAAGGTCGAGGACATGATCAACACGGTCGTGCGCCAGATCGCGTTCTACAGCTTCGAGTTCAAGGTTCACACCGAGCGTCGGCAGGGCGAGCTGACTTCAGACCGCCTTGGCGAGATGTGGCTCGACGTGCAGCGCGAGAGCCTGGGGCCGGCGATCCGCCTCGGCGAAGGTTACGAGACGTTCTGGACATATATCCCGCATTTCATCCATTCGCCGTTTTACGTCTACGCCTATGCGTTCGGCGATTGTCTCGTGAATTCGCTCTATGGGGTCTACCAGCGTACGCCCGATGGCTTCGTCGAGCGTTATTTCGACATGCTCTCTGCCGGCGGCACGAAGCATCACACGGAGCTCCTGGCGCCGTTCGGGCTCGATGCACGCGACCCGGCCTTCTGGCAGATCGGCCTGTCGATGATCGCCGGTCTGATCGATGAGCTGGAAGCCATGGACGCCTGACGGCGGTTCTGCCCTGCTCCTGGCCTCGTGGCCCCACCCGACTTTGCTGACGCGAGGTCGGGTGGGTTCTTCGCCGGCTGCGGTCCCTCCGGAAGCTCACCACTGCCTGAGCGATCAGCACGCTCGCCTAATTGCCTATTTATTATTCAATCGCAGCTCCTGCCCTCTTAGCGGGGCCCTTAGGACGTTTCAGGCGACGCCGTCGATGCGACTGTTGGCACGCGCATTGCAAAACCGTATCGTGGGGCAAGCCAGTCGGCTGCCATAAAAACGGAGGGCGATCCGAATGACGGCCTTCGACGAGATGCATGGTTTCACCACGCACACCGGGGAAACGAATGTTCGCGTCGCCTATGAGCGATTGAGGACCTGGCTAGCGGACACCCCGGCCGACCTCCTCGCCACCCGCCGCAGTCAGGCAGAGCTGTTCTTTCGCCGTATAGGCATAACCTTCGCCGTCTATGGCGAGGCGGAAATGAGCGAGCGGCTCATCCCCTTCGATATCATCCCGCGCGTCCTCATGAAGAACGAGTGGGAAGCTGTCGAACGTGGCCTGCGCCAGCGCGTTAACGCGCTCAACGCCTTCCTCCGGGATGTCTATGGCCCGCGCGAGAGCATCAAGGCGGGCGTGGTGCCTGCGGAGCTCGTCTATCGCAATCCCTATTACCGGCTGGAGATGGTGGGACGGCCGGTGCCGCATGGCATTTACGTCCACATGGCAGGCATCGACCTGGTGCGTGTCGACGAGGGCACCTTCTACGTTCTCGAGGATAACGTGCGCACGCCGTCCGGCGTCTCCTACATGCTGGAGAACCGGGAGGTGATGATGCGGCTCTTCCCCAATCTCTTCACCGCGCACCGGGTCGCACCCGTGGAAACCTATCCCGATGCATTGCTCGCCACCATGCGCTCGGTGGCTCCGAGCAGCGCGGGGCGGGACCCGACGGTGGTGCTGCTGACACCAGGCCAGTTCAATTCGGCCTTCTATGAGCATTCCTTCCTCGCCGACAAGCTGGGCGTGGAACTCGTCGAGGGATCCGACCTCTTCGTCACCGACGATGTCGTCTATATGCGCACGACCGACGGGCCGAAGCGCGTCGATGTCATCTATCGCCGCATCGATGACGATTTTCTCGATCCGCTCGTATTCCGGCCGGATTCGATCCTAGGCGTGCCGGGCCTGATGAGCGCCTATGAGGCCGGCAACGTAACGCTCGCCAATGCCGTGGGAACCGGTGTCGCGGACGACAAGGCGATCTACAGCTACATGCCGGAGATCATCCGCTTCTTCCTTGGCGAAGAGCCAATTCTGGGCAATGTGCCGACGTGGCGCTGCCGGGAGAAGGAAGCCTTGTCCTATGTGCTCGACCACCTCGGCGAGCTCGTGGTGAAGGAGGTCAACGGCTCCGGCGGCTACGGTATGCTCGTCGGACCGCACGCGTCGATGAAGGAGCTCGAGCTCTTCCGCCGTAAGCTCAAGCACGCACCCGACAATTTCATCGCGCAGCCAACGCTCGCCTTGTCCACCTGTCCCACCTTCGTGGCTTCCGGAGTTGCCCCGCGCCATATCGATCTCCGTCCCTTCGTGCTCACCGGCACGAACGGGGTGCGCATCGTCCCGGGCGGGCTAACCCGTGTCGCGCTGAAGGAGGGATCGCTCGTCGTCAATTCCAGCCAGGGCGGCGGAACCAAGGACACATGGGTGCTCGATGCATGACTCCGATACCTCCTCGGTGAGGCAGCTCACGAACGACCCAGCCGTGGCGAGGCCGATGGCGTACCTGAGCGCGCAGCGCAACAAGGTTCCGCCCATGTTGTCCCGCACGGCCGACAACCTGTTCTGGACGGCTCGCTATATCGAGCGCGCCGATTTTCTTGCCCGGATCCTCGACGCCACGATGCGGCTGACCTCCGTGCCTGTCAGCTATGGCGCGACGGGCACGGAGTGGGACAGCGCGCTGGCGACGGCGGGAGCGGCGCAGGCCTTCCGCATGCGCTACGACGTCGCCAACGAGTTCACCGTGCGGGAGTTCCTGGCCTTCAGTCCCGACAATCCTTCCTCCATCCGCTCCTGTCTTGCGGTGGCCCGCGCCAATGCCCGCGCCGTGCGCACCGCGTTGACCGTGGAGATGTGGGAAGCCATCAATGACGCTTGGCACGAGCTGCAGAAGTTCGACGGCAAATCCATGGCCCCGGACGATTTTGCCCGCTTTCTCGATTGGGTGAAGGGCGTGGCGCTTGCGTTCGACGGCTCTGCCTATCGTACCATGCTGCGGAGCGACGCCTATTGGTTCCTGCGCGTCGGCTCGGCGCTGGAACGCGCGGACAACACGGCGCGCATCCTCGATGTGAAATACCATGTGCTTTTGCCGGAAAATGAACAGGTTGGCGGCAGCCTGGACTATTTTCAATGGACGACCATCCTGCGCGAGGTCTCGGCGCTCACCTCCTACCGCTGGGTCTATCGCGAGAGCGTGAAGCCGTGGCTCGTTGCCGACCTTCTCATTCTCAATCGCCAGATGCCCCGCTCCCTCATCTACTGCTACGACGCGGTGGCTCGCCATGTTGACCTCATGGCGGATTCCTACGGCAGGCGTGGTGCCAGCCAGCGGCTGGCGGGGAGCATGCTGACGAAGCTCAGCAACATGCGGATCGAGGACATCTTTCAGTCGGGGCTCCATGAGTTCATCACGAGCTTCCTCGCTGAGAACAACAAGCTTGGCGCTGCGATCGCCGACCAGTACCTGTCGTAGCCGCTGGGGCCGTGGAGGCTTTCCGGAAGGAGGGAGCAGGGGCCATACCGCATTGTTCTCCTGCTGCCATCCTTCCCAAAGAGGCGCTTCCCGTCCTACAATCTGTACGCCTCTCTGCCGCCCGGGACGAAGATCGGCCGAACCGATGCGCATCTCCATCGCTCATGACACGACCTATGCCTATGCCATTCCGGCGCGCGCGGTGGTCCAGATCCTCCGATTGACACCCCGCTCCCATGAAGGCATGCGCGTGATGCGCTGGCGGGTGGAGGTCGATGTCGACGGCCGTCTGCGGCTAGGCGAGGACTCGCTCGGCAACATCACGCACACCCTGTCGCTCGCGGGCCCACTGGCCGGCGTGACGGTCTCCGTGAATGGCGAGGTTGAGACGGTTGATACCCAAGGCGTCGTGCGTGGCACGGTCGAGCGCTTTCCAGATGCTGTTTATCTGCGGACGACCCCTTTGACGGAAGCCGACAGCGCCATCCGTGATTTTGCCGATGGGCTTCTTGCCGATCATGGACCTGATAGCCTAGCGCTGCTGCACGGGCTGCTGACCGGCATCCATCGCGATATCGCATTCGATCCGCACCCCACCGAGGTGACCACCACCGCGGCCGAGGCGTTCGCGCTTCGGCGCGGCGTGTGCCAGGACCTGAGCCATATCTTTATCGCGGCGGCTCGCCATCTCGGCATTCCCACCCGTTACGTGTCAGGCCATTTCATGCGCAACGATGGCGTGACGGCGCAAGACGCCGCTCACGCGTGGGTGGAGGCCAAGGTGCCGGATCTGGGTTGGGTCGGGTTTGATCCGGCCAATGGCATCAGCCCGACCGATGCACATGTGCGCGTCGCCATTGGCCTTGATTATCTCGGCGCGGCCCCCGTGCGTGGTAGCCGCTACGGTGGGGGCGAGGAGCGCATGGACGTCAAACTCACTGTGCAGAAGGCCGCGCAATGGCAGGCACAGGCTTGAAGTGCCTGTCTGATCCGGCACATAGAACAAGGCCTTTGCGGAGTGGATGCGCCTGATGACCTATTGCGCGGGTATCCTGGTTCAAGACGGTCTCGTTTTCATCGCCGACACACGTACTAACGCCGGGTTCGACAATATTTCGACCTTTCGCAAGCTGCATGTGATCGATGTGCCCGGTGAGCGGGTGCTCGGCATCGCGACCGCGGGCAATCTCTCCATTTCGCAATCCGTCCTTGGCCTGCTGCGGGAAGGCGTCACCGTCCCCGGCGCCGACCTGCGCGAGAAGCTGGTCGATGCGCCTACCATGTTCCATGCCGCGCAGCTTGTCGGCCATGCCGTCCGGCAGGTGCGCCACGAGATTGGTGAGGCGCTTGGGGAGGCACAGCTCGCGTTCGATGCCGCCTTCCTCTTCGGGGGACAGATCAAAGGCGGGCCGATGACGCTGTACATGGTCTATTCCGCCGGCAATTTCATTGAGTGCGGCGTTGATGCGCCGTTCCTGCAGATCGGCGAACACAAATACGGCAAGCCGATCCTTGATCGCGCCATCACCTTCGAGACGGACATCTATGATGCCCTCAAGATCGGGCTTATCTCGATGGATTCCACCATGCGGTCTAACCTCGCTGTGGGGCTGCCGATCGATCTGCTGATGATCCGGCGGGACGCCCATGTCGTCGGGCTGTCGCATCGAATCGAAGCCGGCGAGCCTTACTTCACCGATCTGAGCCAGCGCTGGTCAGACGCCCTGAAGGCGGCGCATATGGCGATCCCGCGGCCGCCCTATTGAAGCGGTCGAGACTATGCCTGCGCGGAAGCCGGACGCCGCAACGTGAAATGCGCGAGGACAGCCGCCCCGATGCCGCATATGGCGAAGGCTATGACCAGCGGGCGCGCGCTTCCGTCGAAGAACAGTGAGACGGCACCGCCCGCGATCGTCGCCAGACTGAATTGGATGCCGCCCAGCATCGACGACGCCGCGCCCGCGCGCGCGCCATGGGGCTCGAGCGCGAAGACGGCCGACGTTGGATTCAGGAAGCCGAGCCCGGCGAACAGCACCATCGTGATGCCCCAGAACAGCGGCAGTGGAGCGTTGCCGAGCAAGACCAGGGCCGCCAAGGCCACCGTGCAGACACATACGGCGAGGGTTGCGGCGCGGATCAGTCGCGGCAATCCGATCCGGCCCACGAGTGTCGCATTCATCTGAGCGCTACCCACGAGGGCGCAGGCGTTCACGGCAAAGACCACACTGTAGCCAACCGGCGACATGCCATAGACTTCGATGAATGCGAAGGATGAGCCGGTGAGATAGGACACCATGATGCCCTGCCCGCAGCCGCAAATGAGTGCCGTGCCAAGAAAGCGCCGGTCACTCAGCAGAACCCGGTAGGAACCGAGAGCCGCCCGCAATCCGCCTCGCGTGCGCCGCTCCGGGGGGCGCGTCTCAGGAAGTTGCCACCACATCAGCCAAAGACAAATGACCCCGCTGGCCGCAATGACGAGGAAAATTCCCCGCCAGGATACGAATTGGGTGAGCAAGCTCCCGCCAAGAGGCGCGAGCATCGGCGACACCGACAGCACGAGCATGGTCAAGGAGATCAGCCGTACCGCTTCACGGCCCGTGTGGATATCGCGGATGATAGCGCGGGCAAGCACCATGCCGGCGCAAGCACCGATACCCTGGACAAAGCGCAGCGCGATCAGCATC
The DNA here is from genome assembly GCF_018398315.1 of Chelatococcus sp. YT9. Lineage (NCBI taxonomy): Bacteria > Pseudomonadati > Pseudomonadota > Alphaproteobacteria > Hyphomicrobiales > Chelatococcaceae > Chelatococcus > Chelatococcus sp. YT9. The sequence goes on along the minus strand of NZ_JAHBRW010000001.1, from coordinate 455,549 downwards.
TCGACGCTCTGGGCAAGCGCGCAGCCGATAGAGGCGATCACGAACAGCACAAGGCCGGCGTAGATCGGCCTCTTGCGGCCAACGGCGTCCGAAACGGGACCATAGATCAGCTGCCCGAATACCAGAGCCCCGAAGAAGCTCACCATGCTGAGCTGTACCATCCCGACGTCTGTTGCCATGGCGTTAGCGATGGCGGGAAAGGCCGGCAGGTACATGTCGATGGCCATCGGACCGATGGTCGACAGGGCTCCGATGATAAAAACGGCGTTCTTGACCGTTGGTGGCGGCGCTTCGCCCTGCGTGCTGGGTGGGGGAGGAGCGCCAGCGGGGCGAGCGCTTTCAGCGTTGGCCGTGGGAGGTTGCTCACCCCCTTGGGAGGGGGCGTTATCATTGCGAAGCAATGGCATGCTCATCGCGCAAACTCACACGGCGCGCCGGGACTTTACGTCGCGCAAGCGGGCCAGAAGAAGGGAATGGTCGAGCGGGCGGCGCGTAGGCGCGGCCAGCATCGCCCGAACGTTAGCTATGTCGGGCCGGTGGAGGAAGGGGTCAGGACGCATGGGAGGAATGCCGGCGAAGCAAGCGCGGCAATTTGTTCAACCGACCGAAAACGAAGATGCCCGCCCGCGGGGGAGGCGGGCGGGCAAACTTGCCTCAGGGACGAGGGGGCTCGTCGAAGAGGAAGAGTGCTCGTTGGGGGGAATCAAGCACCGACAACCTAACGGCCAAGTCGCGAGCGGGTTCCCTCGATTTTCAAAAAATATGTTCCGAGAGAAATTTTTGGGAGCGGGCATTCGGAGGTACTGACGCTGCGTAATATAGCCCACACACTCTCTGCCATTCACCAGCATGGGCAGGCGAAAACCCACGCCTGCAAAGCCCACCGAAATGGTCTGGATTTTTCGAGCGGAGATGCCGTCACTTTCGCGCGGAGTCAGATCGGGAAATCGATGTGCCCTACGGCTCGAGCTCGGTATCCCAGTAGAGATAGTCCATCCAGCTATGATGGAGATAGTTCGGCGGGAAATGCCGGCCGTTGTGATGCAGGTCGTGCACGCTCGGCTGGTAGGGGTGTTGGGCCGGCCACATCTCCGCCTGCCGGGGGAGAAGGTCGCCCTTCCGCAGGTTGCAGGGTGCGCAGGCCGTCACGACGTTCTCCCATGTGGTCTGGCCGCCTTTCGAGCGCGGAATGACATGGTCGAAGGTGAGGTCGTCGCGCGATTGGCAATACTGGCAGGTGAAGCGGTCACGCAGAAAAACGTTGAACCGCGTGAAGGCGGGTTGCCGCGACGCCTGAATGTAGGTTTTCAACGAAACGACGGATGGCAGCCTTATCTCGAAGGTGGGGCTGCGGACCGTGGTTTCGTATTCCGAGACGATATTCACGCGGTCGAGGAAGACCGCCTTTATCGCATCCTGCCAGTTCCACAGGGACAAGGGATAGTAGCTCAATGGCCGATAGTCGGCATTGAGAACGAGGGCCGGACAACCTTCCGGCGACATTGGATGGGGGACGTGTATCGTCACCGCACCGCCTCCGAGGCGAATCGCTCACTGCGAGAATGAAGCCTGCGGACGTTAGTTTAAGAGCTGTGTCGCTAATGTGAAAGATGGCAAACGCAAACGGGCCGCGAGGAGAACTCACGGCCGCGTGTGCGATCTGCATGAAAGGTGCGGATAGGGCGGCTCAGCGCGTCGGTGTCGGCTTCTCACCCCGATAGTCATAGAAGCCGCGCCGCGTTTTGCGGCCAAGCCAGCCGGCCTCGACATATTTCACCAGCAGGGGGCAGGGCCGATATTTGGAATCGGCGAGGCCGTCGTGAAGCACCTGCATGATCGCCAGGCAGGTATCGAGGCCGATGAAGTCCGCAAGCTGCAACGGGCCCATGGGGTGGTTGGCCCCAAGGCGCATCGCCGTATCAATCGATTCCACGGATCCAACGCCCTCATAGAGCGTGTAGATGGCCTCGTTGATCATCGGCAGAAGGATGCGGTTGACGATGAAGGCGGGAAAATCCTCCGCCAGCGTCGCTGTCTTGCCGAGCCGTGCGACGAAGGCTTGCGTGGCCTTGAAGGTCGGGTCTTCCGTCGCGATGCCGCGGATGATCTCCACGAGCTGCATCACGGGGACCGGATTCATGAAGTGGATCCCGATGAAACGCTCGGGACGATCTGTCGCAGCCGCCAGGCGCGTCACTGAGATCGACGACGTGTTTGTTCCGATGATCGCGTCGGATTTGAGCGCCGGACACAGGTCCACGAAGATCTTGCGCTTCACCGTCTCGTTCTCGGTGGCAGCCTCAATGACGAGGTCGCAATCACCAAGGGCCTCAAATGTCAGCGCGGGCTTGATACGAGCCTCGGCGGCCTGTCTGTCTTGTTCGCTCAGATGCCCCTTACTCACCTGCCGCTGCAGGCTGCCGCTGATCGTGGCGAGGCCGGCGTTGACGCGCTCTTCGCTGAGATCGTTGAGGGCGACGTCGTATCCAGCGATGGCGCACACATGCGCGATGCCGCTGCCCATCTGGCCGGCACCGATGACGCCAACCTTACGAATATCGATCGTCATATGCCTAACCTCTTGTGCCTCTGCGATCATAATCTTCTGCGAACCCGGCCGCATCAATGCCTTTGCCGCCTCTTCGTCCGATGATGATGCCGCCACGGCAGCAATTCCGTGCGGCACCGTCCCTATTCCTGTGCCTGCCTGCTCGTCACGGATGTCCGCAACGAGCATTTGGATCACACAATTCTACCAGCATTTCTTGTCCGTGCGGTGTCATGGAACCACAGCGAGACCCGAATAGTGACAGAACTTATTTCCCGGCCTTGCCGAGTTCCTCGGCAAGTTCCGGGACGAGGGTGAAGAGGTCCCCGACGAGGCCATAGTCCGCGACCTGGAAGATGGGAGCTTCCTCGTCCTTGTTGATGGCGACGATGACCTTCGAGTCCTTCATGCCGGCCAGGTGCTGGATCGCGCCGGAGATGCCCACCGCCACATAGAGGTCTGGCGCCACGACCTTGCCGGTCTGGCCAACCTGCCAGTCGTTCGGGGCGTAGCCGGCATCGACCGCAGCGCGCGAGGCGCCAATCGCCGCGCCGAGCTTGTCGGCCAGAGGCTCGATGACCTTGGTGAAGTTCTCCGACGAACCGAGTGCCCGGCCTCCGGAGACGATGATCTTGGCCGAGCCGAGCTCGGGCCGGTCGCTGGCCGCCACCTGCTCGCCCTTGAAGGCCGACAGGGCGGGATCCGCGGCAGCGCTGGCGCTCTCGATGGGCGCTGAGGCTCCGCTTTCCTTCGCGGCCGCGAAGGTCGCCGTGCGTACCGTCAGCACGATCTTCGGCTCCGACGTCTCAACCGTCTCGATGGCGTTGCCGGCATAGATCGGGTGCTCGAAGCTCTTCGGCCCGAGCACCTTCGTCACGTCTGAGATCTGCGCCACGTCGAGGAGCGCGGCCACCCGCGGCAGCACGTTCTTGCCCGAGGTGGAAGCGGCCGCGACGATCGCGTCATAGCCCCCGGCCAGACTGACCACGAGGTCGGCGAGCGGCTCGGCAAGTCCATGGGCATAGATCGGCGCCTCGATGAGCAGCACCTTCTCCACACCCTCGAGCTTCGCGGCGGCTTCGGCGGCGGCGCGGGCGCCCTCGCCGGCAACCAGCACATGCACCGGAGCGCCCAGTTCCCGCGCCGCGGTGAGGGCGCGGACCGTGCCGTCCTTCACGCTGGCATTGTCATGGTCGGCGACAAGCAATGTCGTCATGATCAGAGCACTCCTGCCTCGTTCTTGAGCTTGTCGACGAGATCGGCCACCGATGCGACCTTCACGCCTGCCTTGCGCTCCGCCGGCTCGCTCGTCTTTACGATCGTCAGCCGCGGCGTCACGTCCACGCCGAGCGCCTCGGGCGTCGTTTCGTCGAGCGGCTTTTTCTTCGCCTTCATGATGTTCGGCAGCGAGGCATAGCGCGGCTCATTGAGCCGGAGATCCGTCGTCACGATCGCCGGCATCTTCAGGCCGACGGTCTGCAGGCCGCCGTCGACTTCGCGGGTCACGTCGACCGTGCCGTCGCCGATCTCGACCTTCGACGCGAAGGTGCCCTGCGCCCACCCCAGGAGCGCTGCGAGCATCTGGCCGGTCTGGTTGGAATCGTCGTCGATCGCCTGCTTGCCGAGAATGACCAGGCCGGGCTCTTCCTTGGCGACGATCGCCTTGAGAAGCTTGGCCACCGCCAATGGCTCGACACGCCCCTCCGCCTTGATGAGAATGCCCCGATCGGCTCCCATCGCGAGTGCCGTCCGGATTGTCTCAGCCGACTGAGCCGGGCCGATTGAGACCGCCACGACCTCGGTCGCCTTGCCGGCTTCCTTCAACCGCAGCGCTTCTTCCACCGCGATCTCGTCGAACGGGTTCATCGACATCTTCACGTTGGCCAGATCAACGCCAGACCCGTCGCCCTTGACGCGGATCTTCACGTTGTAGTCTACCACTCGCTTCACTGGCACTAGGATCTTCATCGAGCTAACTCTCCTCCGCGGGCACCGCTCGTCCGCCCATATCCTGTCCCCCTTATCGACCAAGGGTCGCGGGGGCAAGACCGAGAATGCCGACGGGTATCTCGCGGGTATTCGCAGCGATCATTCGCCCCGCTCGCAAACATCCCATGCTACCCTAAGCTGTTCGCCAGGGCAGCAAGCCCAGGGATCAAATACTCCGGGCCATCGCCTCTTAATCGTAGTCAGCGAAAACGACGCGGATCCATCGATATGAGGCCAAAAAAACGCGCGGATAACGGTTGCGACGGCAAGGCATTCAGACGCTGGCGACCCTAGCGAGGCGTATTCCGACTTGTCAACGCCGTGGCTCCCTTGCGGGTCAAACATCGCCCGTCAGCTGTGGGCCATCCCCTGCGCCCAGCAGCGGCTGGTTTCTGCGGCGCAAGACAATGACGAGCACGATACCGGCTGCGAAACCGCCGACATGCGCGATCCAGCCCACGGAATCATCGGCGTTGATCCAAATTTGCGCAATCTGGATGAGAAGCCAGAAGCCGATCGCCCAATAGGCGCGGAGATGCAGCGGGATACGGAAGAAAAACAGCCCCCATACGCGTACACGCGGGTGGAGAATGAGATAGGCCGAGATGACACCGGAAACTGCGCCCGAGGCTCCGACCAGAGGGCGCTCCGAGTCGGGCACCGAAAAGGCGTAGGCCAGACCGCTCGCGGCACCGCACAACGCAAAGAAGAGGAGGAAGCGGAGGTGCCCTAGGGCATCCTCCACATTGTCCCCGAAAACGAACAGGAACAACATATTCCCCAGGAGGTGCAGGAAGCCGACATGGAGGAACAGGCTGGTGACGGGGGTCGTATAGACCGGCACCAGCGATAGCTCCTCCGGTAACACCACATCGCCGAAAAGAACGGCCGGTATGAGCCCGAAGGCTGCCGTTATCGACGTTTCAGGCATCGGGAGCCAGTCGAGCGCCACCAGCCCGTAGGCTAGCGTCGAGACAAGCAATATCGCGTAAGTGACATAGGGTACGCGGATATTGCGCATCGGCACGCCGTCATAGAGGGGAACAAACATCTGACCCCTCCTGTCAGCGGTTCTGGCCGGGCACCCACAGCACGTCGCCGGGGCCTGCATGGTTGATGTAGCGCGCAGCGACAAAAAGAAGATCCGACAGGCGGTTGATATACATCATCGCTTCCGCGGACACGTTCTCTCCCGGTGTGTCGGCCAAGGCAACGACCAGCCGCTCGGCGCGCCGGCATACCGTGCGCGCGACATGCAGGTGGGCTGCGGCGGGATCGCCGCCGGGTAATACAAAGGAGCGTAGGGCCGGCAGATCGGCGTTCAGCCGATCAATGTCTTCTTCCAACCGCGACACCTGGCCCCCTGTGATGCGCAGCGCCGCGCCCGCGGGGTCGGGCTGCCCCTCATCGGGCGGTGTAGCGAGGTCTGCTCCGAGATCGAAGAGATCGTTCTGGATGTAAGCCAGAATTGCATCCAGCTCCGCAGGAACCTCGGCCAGCCGCACGATTCCGATCGCGGCGTTGGTCTCGTCGACGGTTCCGTAGGCATCCACGCGGAGGTCATGCTTGCGGCGGCGCGGACCACGCGCAAGGCCGGTCGATCCGTCGTCACCGGTTTTTGTGTAAATGCGATTAAGGCGGACCATGCTTCACGATCATGCGGTGGAGAGACGAATCGGCGCATCTGCGCCCCCGCTGCAAAACGCGCACAACTTGTCGCAACAAGCAAGGCGGCTGGAACCTAGTCCGCCACGATCACCGTTGCTGATCAGAAGCTATAGGCGACGCGCGCCCCGACGTTGGTCAAGCCGCGGTTCTGGTCGCAGAGACCTGCGTTCGAAAGATGCTCGACCGTCGCCATCAGGCTCCAATGTTCATCGAAACGCCACCCGATGGAGGCCGATTCGCGGAAAAGTGGCGAACAGCCCAGGGCAACGCGATTTGGCCCGACGTTGTCGCCTGTCTTCCCGTTGTGAATTGCACCGCCGAAGCTCGCTTCGACAAAAAGCTGCGACGTGATCGGCACGGTCCATGTGAAGCCGGCGTAAGCGAAGCTTGTGGCACCCGCGGTGTTGGCACTGCCGCCTATATGAAACCTCGGGATGAAGAGATCGAGTGTCGTGTTGTCGGCCTGGAACAGCTTGCCCGTCAGGACTTCGCCCGTGATGTTGACGGAGCCGTCCTCGGGACTCCACGGATCCTGAGCGCTTACGCCGAAGCGAACCTCGGAGAGGAAGCGAGGCTGGAGGATCGACACCGGCGGTGGCGCAGCAGACGAGATTTCCGTGTGTGGCGCCGGCAAGTCAGCAGCAAGGCTGGATGTGGTGGCTGGGCCGCAAAAGGCCGCTGCGATCATAAGCGCCGAGAGAAATCGCATGCTGTTTTTCCGAGGAACGAACTGCAGCCAATTGTAGCAATGACGTACCCGCATCACTAGCAGCCGTACAGGAAATGTAAAGATTTCGTGAAGGGCGTGGCGCCACAGCAACGCTTGCCTAGCATGGCTAGGCTTGTCCCAGACCTGGAACTCGCATCGAGCCTGGGGATCCGCTCCTTTCCCGATCTCCCGTGCGTTCAGCCTCCGCGCATCCAGACAATACCCATGATGACCAGAACGGCCACCAACTGAAGCAGGACGCGCAGTTGCATGAGCTTCTGCGAACGTTCGCCGCTTCCGCCGCGCATCATATTGGTCAGGCCGAGCACAAGCACGACGGCGACCGCGCCGAGTGCGATAGGGACCGCGAAGGCCATGTGATTGTCCTTTCGTCAGCTGGCGACACCGTTCGGCTGCCCGCCGTCGTGGCACTTCCATGCTTGCCACGCGGCCGGCGGCTCTCAGGGCCAGCGAGTGTTTGGCGCGAACGTCCTACTGATTTCTGAGCAGACGTTCCAGATAGTCGAGCTCGTCCTGAGGACGCAACTGGTCGCCAAGGCGCCGGCGCAGTTCATCAAGAATGCGTCTCGCACGCACTGTGGCTGATTCCTCGGCGGTTGGGATGCGAACGCGTCCGTCCGACCAGTCCCGGTTTCGTGTCGGGCGGCCGAGCGGATCCTCGTCGCGCTGGCCGTTGGGGCCAGTGCGTCCAGGCTGGCCGTTGCCGGCCTGTTCGTTGCCCTGGCCTTCGCCTTCCTGCTGCATCTGCTGGGCGAGACCTTGCGCACCACGCTGCAGCGCCTCCAGCGCCTCACCCTGCGAATCAAGGGCGCTACCCATCTCGCCTTGCCCAAGCTGGCCTTCGGCATCGCGCATGGCACCTTCGGCGTTATCGAGGCCTTCCTCGCCCTGCATGCCAAGGCCCTTGAGCTGACGCTTCAACTCTTCGAGACGTTCCCGCAAGGCCTGCTGGCGCTGGGCAAGCTCGTCGCCGGACATGCCGTCCTGTCCCTCGCCTTGCTCTCCGTTCTGGCCTCGCTGCCCCATCTGCCCCTGCTGGCCGCGTTGTCCCTGTTGCCGCTGCCCCTGCTGATTACGCCCACGCTGGCGCTGATTCATTTCGGAGCCGTCCCCGCCATCCTGACGGAATGTATCGTCGCGTAGCGCCTGCTGGTCCCGAATCATCTCGTCGAGTTCGTTGAGCGACCGCTGCATCTCGCGGCTCATCGCGTCATTGCCGGCCTGGCGCGAACCCTGCAGGTTCTCGAGGATATCGCGCATCTGGTCGAGCAGGTTCTGGGCGTCGGCCATCGCACCCTGACGGGCCATTTGCTCCATCCGGTCGAGCATGCGGTTCAGGTCGTCCTGCGTGATGGTGCGGGATGGCTGCTGGCGCTGCCCGGGGGACTGCTGCCCCTGCTGCTGTTGACGCATCTGCTGCTGCGCGAACTCGTTGAGAAAGCGGTTCAGGGCTTGGCGCAGCTCCTGCGTCAGCCGCGCGATCTCTTCCGGGCTCGCGCCGCGTTCGAGCGCCTGGCGCAGCGCCTCCTGGGCGGCGCGCAGGTCCCGTTCCGCCTGGGAGAGGTCGCCGTCCTCGATCTGTAACGCCATCGTCCACAGGAATTCGGCAACTTCGAGCAGGTCCTCGTCGCTCCTCGCGGCAGCAAGGCGCTTCTCGGCTACGGACAGACCGAGAAACTGGCTGTCGGATGGCGTGAAATCCTCCGGGGCGATCATCAGCGCCTGAAGCGCGGTGCGCACCCGCCGCGCGTCATCCGGCGCCATAATCAAGTTGCGCCGCTGTTCGACGAGCGCCCGTGCCAACGGCTGGGTGAACGGCCGCTGAGGCAATGTCACCATTACGGACGAACTGCGGCCTTCCTGTCCGGCCTCGTCCTTGGCAACGAGGGTCATCTTGAGGCGCGCCCCTGCCCAAGCGTGGGACGACAGGTCGGCGACCGTCTCTGTATCCTGGTCAGCGGCGGGGTCCGCCGGCAGGGCCAAGGATACATTGGGCGGTGGCACGAGCGAGCGTCGTGTATTGCCGTCCTCCCGCTCGAAAACCGCCTCTGCGGAGGCTATGCCATAGTCGTCGCTGAGGCGGTAGCGCAGGGTCAAACTGCCGCGTCGCGTATTTTCGGGCTCACCCGCAAGGCGGATTTGCGGGGGGCGATCGGGGATCGCGGCGATGGTCAGTGTCCGCGCGCCCCCGGGGCCTTCGAGCGTCAATCTCGCGCTGCTGGTCAGTGTGAAACGGTGTTCTTCGATACCTGGCGCAGGCGCCGCGGCGGGGGGCAGGGCCTCGAGCCCTTGTCCAGGCGACAGCTTGATCCCACCCTGGCCGGCAAAACGCAGCACGAGCGTGCTCTTGACCGGCACGCGAATGTCAAGAGGCGCGTCTGAACTCCGGGCAAAATCCAGCATCAAGGGTGGAACCCTCGTATACAACGGCGGGTCAATCCAGCCGTCGATACGGAAAGCGGGTCCCGCGGCGGGTGTGTTACGCCAGTCGAAGGCGAGCATCAGCCGCGAACCGATCTCAGGGCCGGCGACGAACGCCGCGGCGAACAGCGCCAGCAACGGGATCGCCCGCAAGGCGCGCGGGTCCCGGTTGGCCATCCCCGGGGCCGGAGCGGCCACCTTCAGTTTGTCGAGAGCGGCCCGGGCGCGCCGCCGGTGCACTTCCCACAAGGCCACAGTCGCCGGATCGCTCTGGCCTATGGCCAACGTGTCGTCGAATGTGCTCGCTGGCCGGTTGGCCACCGGCGCATCCCGGTCGAGCCGATTCAGCGCGGCAGCGCGCGTCGGCCATGAGACCCGTACCAGGGGCCAGAGCGACGCGGCGAAAGCGGCGACAAGGATGCCGACGCCAACGATGCGGTATTGGGCGGGAACGAACGTCCAGAGGCCCAGCCAGGACAGGACGAGGAAGGCGGCGACAACAGCGGCCGGCCACCACAGGGCAGGCCAGACCCGCTCCCACGCCAAGGCGAGGCGTGATTGGCCGATCAGCCGCTCAAGGCGCACAACAGCGCTATCCGGGCCTCGAGCCCGGCCAGCCCTGGCACGCGAGATGGGCGGTGGAGCGTCCTGCATCCGGATCTCCTGACGCGTCGACCGGTCTCACCATCCGGTCACGACTGCTGGCGGCCGGCAAATGCCGACGGCCCTGGGGTTCCCCAAGGCTATAAGGTAGCACGTCAGCGTCAGATAAAAAGCTACGCGCCGATCACAGCCACGCGGGCAGACGATCAAGCCCGATCAATTCGTCGTAAGTGGGGCGCGGCCGGACGACGGCGTAATCGGCACCACGCACCATAACTTCCGGCACGAGCGGGCGCGTATTATAGGTGTTCGCCTGCACCGCACCGTATGCGCCCGCAGTCATTACGGCCAACAAGTCGCCGGCGGCGGCACGGGGGATCCGGCGGCCAAGCGCCAGGTAGTCGCCGCTCTCGCAGACGGGCCCGACCACGTCCGCAATCACGTTTCCGGCATCGGGCTTTGGAATAACCACCGGCTTGATGTCGTGATGGGCTTCGTAGAGCGTCGGCCTGATCAGGTCATTCATGCCGGCGTCGCAAATCACGAAAGTGCGGCTGTCACCTGTCTTTACGTAAAGCACGCGCGTCACGAGGATGCCGGCGTTGCCTACAATAAGCCGGCCGGGCTCAAACAGGAGCGTGAGGCCGAGATTGCCGGCATGGCGCTTGACGATGGCTGCATAAGCGACGGGATCGGGCGGCGCGACCTTGTCCTCTTCATAGGGTACTCCAAGCCCGCCGCCGAAATCCACATGAGTGAGATGATGGCCGGCGGCCATGAGATCCCTTGCGAGCTCAGCCAGGAGGCTCGCGGCGTTGTCCACTGGCGTGAGATCGGTGATCTGACTGCCGATATGCATGTCGACGCCATGAACCGCGATTCCGGGCAGGGTGGCGGCACGGGCATAGACATCCCTGGCTCGCGAGATGGGAATGCCGAACTTGTTGTCGGATTTTCCGGTCGAGATCTTGGCGTGGGTCTTGGCGTCGACGTCCGGATTGACGCGCAACGAGATGGGGGCGGCAAGGCCGAGCGCGTGCGCGACTTCCGACAGGGCCTCGAGTTCGGGTTCCGATTCCACATTGAAGCAGAGGATGCCCTGCTTCAGCGCGAAGGCCATCTCGTCTTTCGTCTTGCCGACGCCGGAGAACACAATGCGCTGGGCAGGAATGCCGGCCGCGAGTGCTCGCCGCAGCTCCCCCTCCGAGACGATATCAGCACCAGCGCCGAGGCGCGCCAGCGTCGCAATGACAGCCTGGTTGGAGTTTGCCTTCAGCGCGTAGCAGACGATCGAGGGCAGCTCTCCGAAGGCCTCCGAGAAGACGCGATAGTGCCGTTCGAGCGTCGCGGTGGAATAACAGTAGAACGGCGTGCCCACCTCATCCGCGATGCGGGCGATGGACACGTCCTCGGCATGCATGACGCCGTTGGAATAAGCAAAATGATGCATGGGACGCTCGATAACCGGACGTTCGATAAACCTGGACTGGAGTACGGATCGACCAAAGCACGTGCGCTTTGGTGAACCGAGGCTCCCTGATGTCGCCCGCGGGGGCGCTCAGCGCTCGCGGGGGGATAGACGAGGATCTCAAACCGCTCCGGGATGTTAAAGGATCTTGTCCAGGATGAACGGCCTGTTGGGGATGACATAACCGGTTGATCGTTTCTCCCGCTGAGCTCCGATGGGGGAGGGGGTCAGCGACGGTGCGGTCGTCTCAGATTGCTCGGTCTTGGGCGCGTTCGGATCGGGGGGCATTTCAAGCGCCCCGCGCCGGCCGCAAGCGCCGAGGGCGACGGCAACGACCACCGCCACAACGGCGACACGGATGCCGCGCGAGCGGTTGACACCCGGATGCGGCGATGGGGCGGCTGGGCGAGAAGAGAGGATTCCGATCACAAGCAATCTCCGAATAGCGGCGGCACTATAGCGAAACCCGGCCCAAGTGCGAGCCCCGAAGTCGGATCGGATCGCAACACACCCCATGAACTGCGCCAAATCCGTTAACCGTTTGCAAAGCATGCCGCCCCTGGTTGCCCTTCGCGGCACCGAGGTCGGGTGGGGGCTGCTCGTCGATCACGATCTTGTGGCGATCACGCTGTCCTGGCGGCTGCACTTCATTTCGCCTGTCTAACCTCGTATATCGCACCGAGGCATGCCGTTTGCTCAAATTTTGGTCGAAGGGGCGATATGGGTTTTCAGTTTCTTGCAACGCGCGGTAAAGCCTCGCTCGCGCTGGCGGCTCTTTTGGGCCTCGCCGTTGCCGGCGGCCTTGTCTATGCCCTCGCGACGCCGAGCTCGCAGGGTGACGTCGGGCTGTGCAAGGCGAACACAGCGCTTGCCGCCCGGCTCGACGAGCTGGCGCGCGGCGAGGTCGCTGCGGTGCAGGTGGAAAAGCGCCCGAAGCCGATTCCGGCCCTTGCCTTCAAGGATCAGGATGGCAAGGCAGTGACCATGGCTGATTTCGCTGGTCGCACGGTGCTCGTCAATCTCTGGGCGACCTGGTGCGTGCCTTGCCGCAAGGAAATGCCGGCCCTCGACCAATTGCAGGCGAAGCTCGGGGGCGACGATTTCCAGGTCGTCGCCATCAATATCGACACGCGCAACCTCGACAAGCCCAAGGCCTGGCTCACCGAGAACGGCATCCATAAGCTCGGCTATTATGCCGACCCGGAAGCGAAGGTTTTCCAGGCGCTCAAGGAGGCAGGGAAAGCTTTCGGCATGCCGACCACCGTCGTCGTCGACCGCAACGGCTGCATGCTCGCGAGCCTCGCAGGCCCGGCAGAATGGGCTTCCGACGATGCGGTCGCGCTGATCAAGGCAGCGATGGCGCGGTGACGGGTCGGAGGTCAGTCAACCTTATCTGAGTGTCCCGGCTCGATAGAAGCGCCCCTTCTCCCCGTGGGAGAGGGACAGGGCCCATGAACGCCTCATGAAGAACGAGGGTCGGCAGTATTCATGGATCCCCTTCCCGGCGCTACGCCGCCGCCGGGGATGACACCAAGCGTATCACGGCCCAAGTATGACGGCCCACTTGTCATCCCCGGCGAGAGCCGAAGGCTCTCGGGAAGGGGATCCAGAGATCAAGGGTTGTGGTCATACATCTCCTTGGCAGCCTGCTGTACAGCCTACCAAGGATGTCACACGCCGAGATTGCCTTGCCGGAAAATCGTTCGTCCTCAGCCCGCCGCCTGCCGAACGGCGATGCCCTTTTCGCCGAGGAACGTCTGCAATTCTCCGGACTGGAACATTTCGCGCACAATATCGCAGCCGCCGATGAACTCGCCCTTCACATAGAGCTGAGGAATGGTCGGCCAGTTGGAATAGTCCTTGATGCCCTGTCGGACATCGGCGTCGTCGAGGACGTTGACGCCCTGATAGGCGACGCCGAGATAATCGAGGATCTGGACGACCTGGCCGGAAAACCCGCACATGGGAAACTGCGGCGTGCCCTTCATGAACAGCACGATGTCGTTGGTCTTCACGGCATTGTCGATGAACGCGCGGGCATCGGTCATGGAATCAATCCTTGGGTCGGCGCACAAGATGCGCGCCTCGGTCGTAGGTCAATCGTCTGGGCTCAATCTTGGGGAGCCGAGGTCGTCAGCGCAAGGGCGTGCAGCGCGCCGCCCATGCGGCCCTGCAGGGCGGCGTAAACCGTCTGATGCTGCTGCAGGCGGCTTTTGCCCTTGAAGGAGGGCGCGATCACCGTCGCGGCATAGTGATCCCCATCCCCCGCCAAGTCACGGATCTCGACGACGGCATCGGGAATATGGGCCTTGATCAGCACCTCGATGTCGTGGGCATCCATTGCCATGGCTTATCAGGTCCTCGTGGATGTTGGTTTCAGACTTAAACTTTACCAGCCATGTAATCCGGGAGCCAAGCCTCATGCCGGCTCTTGAGATCAGCTACTGATATGGGCGCTTCGCCCGGCCACTGCAACGCTTCGCCGCCGGTCGTGCCGAGCCGTGACGCGGGGACGCCGGCTTGCGCGGCCGCAGCGATGACGTCGTCAGCCTTCGAGGCCGGCACCGTCACGACGTAGCGCGCCTGATCCTCGCCGAAGAGGAACGCATGGGCGGGCATGGTCGCAGGCAGGGCCTCGATCGTCGCGCCGATGCCGGAGGCCATCGCCATTTCCGCGAGCGCCACGGCCAGGCCGCCGTCGGACAGGTCATGCACGGCCGTCGCCTCGCCGGCGAGGATGAGCTCGCGCACGAAATCGCCGTTGCGACGCTCGGCGCTGAGATCGACCGGCGGCGGCGCGCCTTCCTCACGGCCGCAGACGTCGCGCAGGTAGACCGACTGGCCGAGCCATCCCGCCGTCTCGCCGACGATGAGGATGGCCTCGCCCGCCGCCCTGAAGGGTAGGCTCGCGGCCTTCGTGACATCCGCGATGAGACCGACGCCGCCGATCGAGGGCGTCGGGAGGATGCCGCGCCCCTGGGTCTCGTTGTAGAGCGAGACATTGCCGGAGACGATGGGGAAATCGAGCGCCCGGCACGCCTCGCCAATGCCCTGGATGGCGCCGACGAACTGGCCCATATATTCCGGCCGCTCGGGGTTTCCGAAATTGAGGTTGTCGGTCAAGGCCAGGGGCTTGGCGCCGACCGCGGTGATGTTGCGCCAGGCCTCGGCCACCGCCTGCTTGCCGCCCTCGACCGGATCGGCCTCGCAATAGCGCTGGGTCACGTCGGTGGTCAGCGCGATGCCCTTGGGGCCGTCCTTGATGCGCACGACGGCCGCGTCGCCGCCCGGCGTCTGCACGGTGTTGCCCTGGATGATGTGGTCGTACTGCTCCCACACCCAGCGCTTGGAAGCGAGATCCGGCGTGGCGATGAGCTTCACCAGGGCCTCGCGCGGCGGGATCGGCGCATTGACCGCTTCGGCGGCGATGACCGGCAGCTTGGGCGAGGGCACATGCGGGCGATCATACATCGGCGCTTCGTCGCCGAGCTCCTTGATCGGCAGGTCAGCCATCACCTCGCCGCCGTGCTTCACGACGAAGCGCAGCGTATCGGTGGTGCGACCTATGACCGCGAAGTCGAGGCCCCATTTGCGGAACACCGCCTCGGCCTCTTCCTCCTTGTCGGGGTCGAGCACCATGAGCATGCGCTCCTGGCTTTCCGACAACATCATCTCATAGGCGCTCATGCCCTCCTCGCGGCAGGGCACCTTATCGAGGTCGAGCTCGATGCCGAGATTGCCCTTGGCGCCCATCTCCACGGCCGAAGACGTAAGGCCGGCCGCGCCCATGTCCTGGATGGCGATGACGCAGCCCTTGGCCATGATCTCCAGGCAGGCTTCCAGCAGGAGCTTCTCGGCGAACGGGTCGCCGACCTGCACCGTGGGGCGCTTCTCCTCGGCATCCGCTTCGAAGGAGGCCGAGGCCATCGTGGCGCCATGGATGCCGTCGCGGCCGGTCCTGGAGCCGAGATAAACGATCGGGCGCCCGACGCCGGTCGCCTTGGCGTAGAAGATCTCGTTCGCGCGCGCGAGGCCGACGGCCATGGCATTGACCAGGATGTTGCCGTCGTAGCGCGTGTGGAAATTCACCGAGCCGCCGACGGTCGGGACGCCGAAGGAGTTGCCGTAACCGCCGATACCCGCGACGACGCCGCCAACCAGGTGGCGGGTCTTTGGATGCTCGGGCGACCCGAATCGCAGCAGGTTGAGCGCCGCGATGGGGCGGGCGCCCATGGTGAAGACGTCACGCAGGATGCCGCCGACACCCGTCGCCGCGCCCTGATAGGGCTCGATGAAGGACGGGTGGTTGTGGCTTTCCATCTTGAAGACGATGGCGTCGCCGTCGCCGATGTCGATCACGCCAGCGTTCTCGCCGGGCCCCTGGATGACCCAGGGGGCCTTGGTCGGCAGGGTCTTCAGGTGCAGGCGCGAGGACTTGTAGGAGCAGTGCTCGTTCCACATGGCCGAGACGATGCCGAGTTCCGTGATGGTCGGCTCTCGGCCGATCAGGGCCTTAAAGCGCTCATATTCGTCCGGCTTCAGACCATGCTCGGCGACGAGTTGCGGCGTGATGGCGATATCGTTGCGGAGCATGGAATCTTGAACCTGTCGCTAATCGTTACCGGTGACCTCGGCGGGCGGGGAGAGCCTTGCGCTGTGCTCTAGCCCAGCCGTTCGATCATTGCCATGGCGGCGGCCGGGTTTCTCACCTTGGCGCCGCTGATGAAATAGAGAAACACGTCGCGCGGCACGGGCTTGTCCTTGCCTTTCGGCGGCGGCGCGACGCGAGGCAGATCTTCCGGCTCGTCACCTTCGGCCCAGAGCGCGGCCCGCTTCGCCCAGGCATCGAGATCGGCCTCGGGATAGCCGGTTTTCTCACTCTCCTGCGACCGTTCCAACCGGAGATAGACGAAATCCGCGGTGGCGTCCGGCAGCATCGGATAATCGATGTCGTCGATGCACACGGCCGCGATGTTGCGTTCCCGGAGCATCGCCAGGAACTCGGGGTCCCGGAAGCTCATGTGGCGCGCCTCGATGACGTGACGCAGCGCGACGCCGTTGTGGCGCTCCGGCAGGAGATCCAGGAACGCTTTCATATCGACAGGGTCGAAGCGCTTGGTGCCAGCGAGCTGCCACAAGAGCGGCCCGAGCTTCGACCCGAGTTCCGTGACGCCGCTCTCCACGAAGCGCTCAATCGAGAGGCCGGCCTCTGCCAGCACCTTACGATTGGTGGCAAAGCGCGGTCCCTTGACCGAGAACACGAAGTGCTCTGGTGTTTCCTGCGCCCAGCGGCGGAAACTCTCTGGCTTTTGCGAGCCGTAATAGGTTGCGTTGATCTCGATCGCGGTGACATGGCTCGCCGCGTATTGCAGCTCTTTCGACTGGGCGAGCCCTGTCGGATAGAAGACACCTCGCCACGGCTCGAACGTCCAGCCGCCGATGCCGACGAGGATCCGCCCTTTGGCCGCCCCGCTCATCTCAGGCTGCCAGCGCCGCGAGGCCGGCGAACAGGCCCCGGCCGTCGGTGCCGCCAACGAGGTCGTCGATCAGGTTTTCCGGATGAGGCATCATGCCAAGCACATTCAGCTTCTGCGAATAGATGCCGGCGATGTCATTGAGAGACCCATTGGGATTGGCTTCGACCGTGTGTGCGCCCGTCGCATCGCAGTAGCGGAATGCCACGCGTCCATCACCTTCGATCCGCGCTAGCGTTTCCGGGTCTGCGACATAGTTGCCCTCCCCATGGGCGATGCAGACGTCGATGACCTGACCGCGCGTATAAGCCTTGGTGAAGGCCGTATCGTTGCGTTCGACGGTCAGATGCTGGCGACGGCAGACGAAATGCAGGTCGGCGTTGCGCATGAGCACACCTGGCAGAAGGCCCGATTCGCAAAGGATCTGGAAGCCATTGCAGATGCCAAGCACGAGGCCGCCGCGGGCCGCATGGGCCCGCACCGCGTCCATGATCACCGCGCGGCCGGCGATCGCGCCGCAGCGCAGGTAGTCGCCGTAGGAAAAGCCGCCCGGTAGGACCACGAGATCGGTGCCCGCGGGCAGGTCGGCGTCCGCATGCCAGGCGGAGGCGACGCTCGCGCCTGCAGCGCGAAGGGCCCGTGCGACGTCGCCATCGCGGTTCGAGCCGGGAAATACGACAACGGCCGCCTTCATGGCTCAGACCCCTGTTTCGATGCGGTAGTTCTCGATGACCGTATTGGCGAGAAGCTTTTCGCAGGCTTGCTTCAGCGCTGCCTCGGCGCCGGCCTGGTCGGCGGTGGCTAGCTCGACATCGAACACCTTGCCCTGCCGAACACTGGCGATGCCATCCACCCCAAGGGACGCAAGCGCGCCCTCGATGGCTTTGCCCTGCGGGTCGAGCACGCCCGTCTTCAAGGTGACGATCACGCGGGCTTTCATGGCAACTCTCCACAAACGGCAGACGGCTTCACATGCAGAATGTCTTCGCATAGAGCGAAATGGCGTCTGGCTCAAGGGTCGGCATGTCACAGATGGGGCTTATGCGCGTCCATGCCTAGGGCGCTTGCCTAGGGCGTTTGGCCGAGCGCCCTCAGTGCATTGGTCCGGGCGGTCGTCTCGTTGGCAGCGATCGAAAGTACGACCTCCATGCCAGAGCTGCGGGGCCGCTCAACGATGACAGCGACCACTCGGCGCTCGGGATCAGCGGTCGCGCGCATGGTCACGACAAGGCCCCTGAAAGGTGTGCCGTCGAGGATCCGGACTTCGTCATGACTGTTGGCAGATGCCTGCCTTTTGGCTGACGAGGGTGTGGGGCTGCGCCGTTCCCCGGTGGAAGGGGCTTTTGGCCGTGTCTCCGCCGGCCGTGGAAAACCGTTGGGGAAGATCGCCTTGCGCAGGGCGTCGGCCCCACCTTCCAGCCGGTCGGGCAGGCGGAAGCTCGCCACCATCGCGTCCTCGCTGCAGGCGGGGCGGCGGCAGACCACCATTGTGTCGGGGGCTATACCTTCGACCAGCCACCGGCCGACGGGGAGACGCTCCCAGCCTGAGGCCTCGGGCAGGGCGGCGAAACCCGCGCCATAGCCCCCGCAGGAAGCGAGCGTGACGCTGAGCACAAGGACAATCGCGGGCGCGAGCCCACAGCCGGTCCCAGCCCAATGGGCCAAGGCATTTGTCCACCGCACGGTCATCCGGCGCGCCGGCGAAATGAAACGGGGGCCGAACGGCCCCCGATTGACGGATCGAAGCATGAGCCAGCGATCACAGGGTCTGGGTCACTGCACCAGACGCGGCGCGGAGTGGCCCGGATTTTCGTTCTCGCCGAGGATGCCGAGCCGGCGCGCCACCTCGGAATAGGCCTCGATGAGGCCGCCGAGATCGCGGCGGAAGCGGTCCTTGTCGAGCTTGTCGGCGGATTTGATGTCCCACAGCCGGCACGAATCCGGGGAAATTTCATCGGCGACGACGATGCGCATCATGTCGCCTTCCCAAAGTCGCCCCGTCTCCATCTTGAAATCGACCAGACGGATGCCGACGCCGAGGAAGAGGCCCGACAGGAAATCATTGACGCGAATGGCGAGCGCCATGATGTCGTCGATCTCCTGGGGCGTCGCCCAGCCGAACGCCGTTATGTGCTCTTCCGAGACCATCGGGTCGTTCAATGCGTCGTTCTTGTAATAGAACTCGATGATCGACCGCGGCAGCTGCGTGCCTTCTTCGATGCCTAGGCGCGTCGCGAGCGATCCCGCTGCGACATTGCGCACGACAACCTCGAGCGGAATGATCTCAACCTCGCGGATCAACTGCTCACGCATATTGAGGCGGCGGATGAAATGCGTCGGCACGCCGATATCATTGAGATTTTGGAAAACGTACTCGGAGATGCGGTTGTTGAGCACACCCTTGCCGTCAATCACCTCGTGTTTCTTGGCGTTGAAAGCGGTCGCATCATCTTTGAAGTGCTGTACCAGAGTGCCAGGTTCGGGTCCTTCATAGAGAACCTTGGCCTTGCCCTCGTAGATACGACGGCGGCGATTCATCGGCGTATACCGTGTTTTGAGGAAGTCCATGGACTGCCGTGGCTCCTAATAAATAGTCCGCGGCTCGGTGCGGACGGGCAGCCTGTTCGTGGCCTTCGCTCGTAACGGACTTGCCCCAATCCGTGATATGCAACCTAGCTTATTGCCCGCAATTGCACAATGATGGCGAAAGGCTACACCTCTTTAACGTTTGATGCGCGGCTTGCCCAGCAGGCAAAATGGCGCGTGCTGCGGTGCGAGATGCCGCACGCGTGACACATAGGTCATCGTAAGACCATGATATTGCATGGCTTGGGCTTTGCCGGGCGGTAGGCTTTTCCGTCCGGCGAGCGCAAGTGCGAAGGCACTGGCGCCTTGGCCTTGGCACAACTATATGCGATCTGGATATCAGGTGATCAAGGGAGCTTTCGAGGATGGCCAGTCTGGACGAGCGTAGGGATGCAGCGGAGAAGAAGTTCGCGCATGACGAGGAACTGCGCTTCAAGGCGACCGCACGTCGCAACAAGCTGCTTGGTCTCTGGGCGGCCGCCAAGCTCGGCAAAAGTGGCGCCGACGCCGAAGCTTATGCGAAGAGCGTCATCCTGGCGGATTTCGAAGAAGCTGGCGAGGATGATGTGTTCCGCAAGCTCCGCAAGGACTTCGACGCAGCCGGCGTCACGTCGACCGATGCGGAGTTGCGCAACCAGATGGAACAGCTGATGGCCCAGGCCAAGGCGGAAGTTCTCGCTGGCTGATTCGCGTCAGGCCGCCGGGTAGGGGAGGCCGAAGGACTGGGCGAGGAATAATCCGCCCTGCCTTAAGCCTTCGTTGTCGATGCCGTGACCAAGTCCACTGGCCAAGTGCCATTGGCACGGCACATCGGCCTTCGCCAGCTCTTCTGCCGACATGAACAGAGCCTGCGCGGGGATGACCTCGTCGGAATCTCCGTGCAGGAGAAGAACGGGCGGGCGGCCAAACGGGCCGTCGGTGGCGGGATCGGGAGCGGTGCTCGCGGACGTTACGAACAGCCCTGAAAATCCGAGGATGGCGGCCGGCGCCACCTTGCGCCGCAATCCCACGTGCAGCGCCATCATTGTGCCCTGGCTGAAACCGACGAGTGCCAGCTTGTCCGGGCTCACGCCCTGACGGGACAATTCCGCATCCAGGAAATCGTTGAGCGTGGGTTCGGCGTGACAAACGCCGTTCCAACGCTCGTTCGGGTCCATGCGCGTCAGCGGGAACCACTGGCGGCCCATGGGCGCGCCGATGCAGGGCTCCGGCGCGTGAGGCGAGACGAAGACAGCGTCAGGCAGCCAGGGTTGCCATTGGCGACCGATTTCGATGAGGTCGTTTCCATCGGCGCCATAGCCATGCAGGAACACGACGAGCTGTTTGGCGGTTCCGCTTTTCGCGGGCAAACGTGGTCCGTTGAGATCCTGAGCCATCGTGATCCTTTGCTCTGCTGACTCCGTGACGGGCGTGCGACATGCCCGGTCAAAGCGCGGTTTGCTTACCATGTCGCTTGCGCTTGCACATCCCTGCCGCTCGCTGAGATTGGTGGGCGAAATCAGACTGGCTTTGCCAGCGTCATTCCCTCGCGTCCTTTGGCGATGCGGTAGTATGCCCAGAGAATGCGTGCGGCGGTGCCCCGCCACGGTCGCCAGCGTTCCGCAATCACACGAAGTTCCTTCTCCGTCGGCCTCCGTTCCTGCTCCCAGGCCGCGCCGAGGGCCAGCCGCGCGGCTTCCTGCAAGGCGAGGTCGCCGGCGGGCAGGATGTCTGGGTGGCCGGTGCAAAACAGGAGATAGACTTCCGCAGTCCACTTGCCGATGCCATGCACCGCCACCAGCGCCTTCTCCGCATCCTCGGCCGGCATCTCGTGCAGGCGATCGAGCGCGAGGCCGCCCTCGGTGATGGCGGCGGCAAGTGCTTTAAGCGTCCGGACCTTGCCGGCCGACAGGCCGACCGCACGAAGATCCATATCCGGGGCGGATGCGATATCGCGGGCATCGAGGCTGGGAAAGCGTTCCGTCAGCCGACGCCAGATCGCATCCGCGCTCGCCGTGGACAGCTGTTGCGCGGTAATGATGCTGGCGAGGCCGGAATATCCGGCCTGGCGCAGTCGTAAGGGTGGCGTCGCGCCGGCTGCCACGAGTTGAGCCATAAGCGGATCATGGGCGATAAGGGCGGCGAGGTTCGCCGCCAAAGTCTCTTCGGTCGAGATCGGCAACATCAGGCTATTGTTCGCGCTGGTTATGTGAAGCAACCGGAGGTGCAGTTTGCATAGTGCCCCATCCGAGTCGGGAATTCAGCCGATCTTTCGCTTCGCGCCAAGTCCCAACGGCTATCTTCACCTTGGCCACGCCTATTCCGCGCTGCTCAACGAGGCGCTCGCCGCGGACTTCAAAGGCATCTGGCTGCTCAGGATCGAGGACATCGACCTCACGCGATGCCGGCCGACGTTCGAGCAGGCGATCTACGAGGATCTCAGCTGGCTCGGACTGACATGGCCAACCCCCGTGCTGCGCCAGTCAGCGGAGCTGGCCGCCTATCGCGCCGTGCTGGCCCGCCTCGACGCCATGGGGCTGCTTTACCCCTGTGCAGCCAGCCGGCAGGATATCGGGACAGCCCTTGCTCGTCTCGAGGAGGGCAGGGCGGCGCCCTGGCCGCGTGATCCTGATGGAGCTCCGCGCCACCCCGGGGTGGTCGAGAGGCTGTCCCGCGGTGAGGCGGAAGCGCTCAGCAACCGTGGGGAGCCTGTGGCATGGCGGCTCGACATGGCACGCGCGCTTGCCAGGGCTGCCAGCGATGGAGCGCCGCTCACTTGGCCGCAATTCACCGCGGAAGGCGGATTATCGACAATCGCGGCGCGAGCGGAACGTTGGGGAGATGTCATCATCGCTCGCAAGGATATCGGCACGAGCTATCATCTCTCCGTTGTCGTCGATGATGCCCGCCAAGGCGTAACCCATGTGGTCCGAGGCAAGGATCTTGAAGCCGCAACAGATCTGCATTGCCTGCTGCAGAGGCTGCTCGGCCTGCCGACGCCTGCCTACCTGCATCACGATCTCATTCAGGATCGGGGAGGCGAGAAGCTTGCTAAGAGCCGCGGATCAACAGCCCTGCGAGAGTTGCGAGCGCAAGGCATCACACCGACCGAGATACGCGAGCGGCTCGGCTTCGTTCCGGCCCGGCAGTGAAATTACCCGACGCCTAGGACAAACAGCCACAAGACAGTCGTGAAGAGCGCCAGCACGGTGGACAGGCTGATGGCGCCGGAGGCAATCGCCACGCCGCTGCGATAGCGCTCGGCGAAGAGATAGGCGTTGATGCCGGTGGGCGTTGCCGCAAAGAGCACCGCCACGCCCGCCCAGGCGGGTGGCATCGTGAAGACCTTCGTCGCCAACACGAGGACGACGAAGGGATGCACCAGGAGCTTGAGCGTCGCAAGGATGAGCGGGATTCCGAATCTGATAGAACGGCCGTAGCGATGCAGGCTCATGCCCATGGCCAACAGCGCGCAGGGGGTTGCGGTCGCGCCGATGGGATCGATGATGCGCCAGGCAACCTGCATCACCCCGAGGTCCCTGGGTAGGAACTGGATCATTGCGCCGATGAACAATGCAATGACAATGGGGCTTGCCAGAAGGCGCTTGATGAGTAGCGGGACCGAGGTATCCCGGCCTTCGACGAGGACTGTCGCGACGGACAGCATGATCGGCAGATGGACGGCGAGGAGGAGGAAGAGGGGGACGAGCCCGTCGTCTCCATAGGTCTGGCTGATGATCGGAATACCCACCAAGGCGAGATTCGATTGTGCCGCACAGAAGCCCGCCACTGCCTCTTCGCTCGCGTCGAGCTTGTAGACGTAGCGCACGATGAGCGCAGCCGCGATCCACACGATCGCGGCGCCGCCGAAATAGGCGGCCCAATAGCCCCAGGGCTGGGTTGCCGGAATCGTGGCCTTTCCGAGAGTTGCCAGGATGAGGCAGGGGATCGCCATTGCATAGACGAACTCCGATAGCCCCTCGCCAACGCGCTCAGTGACAAAATTGAAATACCGCGCGAGAAAGCCGAGACCGACCAGGCCGAAGACCGGAAGGATGATGGGCAGGATCGTCAGCATGTTGCTTCCAGCGCAGAGCGATCATCAGGCGGGTGCGTTGGGTCCAGCAAGGTCCGGACCGAACGGAAGGAATGGCTCCCTGGGTCGCGGGCTCAGAACATGAAGCAGCGCTTGCCATGCCATGAGGCCATGCATCCCGTGGCCATGGGTGATGTCTGCCTAGAGCATCCCGCGCGCGAGACAAAGGGGGAGAAGGGGGAACTGCTGAGAAGAGCCATGCGCCAGGCGCAGGGCTCCGAGATGCGCGGCCTCACCCCAAGCAGGCTCCCCGTGCAGGCGCAGCCGCCTCGACCGGGCAGTGGCGCTTACTGGCCGGCCTGCGCGAGCTTGCCTGCGGGGGAGGCCTTCGTCAGCAACTCGCGTGTCTGGTCGCGCTGGCGCCGGAACTCCGCGAGAAGCGAGCCGTCGAGTTCGCGGCTGCGCGGCAGCTTGATCTTCAGGGGGTTCACGAAATGCCCGTTGACCATGACCTCGTAGTGCAGGTGCGGACCGGTGGCGAGGCCGGTTGCGCCGAGATAGCCGATAACCTGCCCCTGGCGGACGCGCATGCCGGGCTTGATGCCGCGGGCAAATGCGGACTGGTGATTATATGTGGTGACGTAGCCGTTCGAATGCTGGATTTCGATGCGGCGGCCATAGCCCGATGACCAGCCTGCCTTCAGGATCACGCCGTCGCCCGCAGCAAGAATCGGCGTGCCGATCTTGTCTGCCCAGTCCACACCCGTATGCATCTTCGAATAGTGCAGGATGGGATGATAGCGCATGCCGAAGCCTGACCGCATGATGCCGGAGGAAATCGGTTTACGGATCAGGAACTTCTTGAGCGAGCGCCCTTCCTCGTCCAGATACTCTATTGAATTGTCTTCCGGGGACTGGAAACGGTAGATGCGCTTCGTCTCACCGCCGATCGTCAGCGAGGCGTAAAGGATCTCTGGCCGCTGCGCGTCCGAATCCTCGCCTTCGCCGTAGAAGATCTCAACAGAATTGCCGGGATCGACCCGGTGCTGGAAGTCGACGTCTGACGCGAAGACACGCACAAGCTCGGCGACGACGGACGCCGGAATCTCATTCTTGAGGGCGGTCTCGTACAGGCTTTCGTAGAGGCGCGTGCCGGAGCCGTTGTCCTCCTCGCCATCCTCCTCGCCATCCTCGGTGGGCTCCGCGCTGGCGACCGCCTCTTGCGGGATATCCACGGGCACGTAGCGTCCCTGATCATTCACCGCGACAATTGCCTGCGTGGTGCGCTCGTCGAGGAGGGTGACGCGCACGACAGTAGCTTTCTTGTCTTCGGCGGTGAGGGGGGCGAGCAACAGCTTGATCTGCTGGCCCTCACCGAGGGCGCGCGCCTTGTCCGTCCCGAGCGCCGCGATGATCGCCTTGATGGTATCGGGGGCCGCGCCATTGGCTCGCAGGATCTGCTCCAGCGTCTCGTCCCGCTTCATGACGATGAGCCGCTCTTCGGTGCGCGGTCCGGAAGCAGGTTTCATCGGATCGACCTTGGGGGCAATCGTGACGTTCTCCGGGATAACCCGAACATCGAGGCCGGAGAAGGGTGTGTCCGTCGGGCTCGCATAGGCCAAGGCGCCCATGCTGGGACCAGCTTGTCCGAGCGCGCGTGTCAGCATGAGCTGAGCCGGCATGGGCAAGGCCGGACGGGACCCTGCTTCTTCGGCGGCGCGCACGTCCTCCTCGACTTGGACGATCGCTTCGTCGTCGCTCAGGTGGGGGGCGCCATCTGCAACCCTGACGCCGCTCAGGTCAGACTTGACCAGCGATACGTCGGCGTCCGTGGTTTCGGGAGCTGGCTCGGCCACCTGCTCGTCGCCGGGGCCGTCCTCTGCGAACAGCTTTTGCGGATTGAAGGCGGGAATATCCGTGGCATAGGCGCCGCTGGTGAGGGACAGGTTGGTCGCCAGCCTGACAAAGGAGCGCACCTTGATGACCTCGCGATCCGCAACGCGAATGGTCATGGGCGCTTTGAAGGACTGTTTGGCGGCGATGTAAC